>CAWKNQ010000016.1:0-275266 GCA_963850995.1 uncultured Gaiellaceae bacterium
ACGAACGCCTTCACCGCCTGGAGATCAGGCAGGCCCTCGTAGCCCTCGACGTGCTGGAAGATGGCAACGAAGAGGGCCAGCGTCGGCCCTGACGTGAAGAAGTCATCCATGTAGGCGTCCCAGGACCCGTCGAAGCTCGTGATGAACGCGAGCCGCTTGTCGTCGTCGAAGAGAACGAACCTCGCCTCGTGGATCGTCGCGATCGCCATGCCGTAGTCGCCGGGCCGGTACCCCGGCGTGTCCTGCAGATCCCGAAGCGCAGCTCGGATGTCTTCACCCTCGCCGGGCTTGACACGGAAAAACAGGCTGAACTCGCTCGTGGGGCCGACCGAAAGGCCCGGGCGAACCGTCCCCGTTTCTGCTGACACCCCTACCTCCGTTCCAAAGAGGACACGCGCGGGCTCCCATCGCCCGAAGCAGAGCTTAGTCCGGAAGTGTCGCGGGACGGCGCGAACCGCCCCGCCGACAGAATGGATGCGCCTGCGAGGCCTGTGGCGGCTACGCGAGCACCGCCTCCTCCAGGTGAGCCGCCATCGCGACCGGCGATCCGATCACGAGCACCTGCGGGGCGCCCGGCTCGAACGGCCGCTCGAACGTCGAGACGACGGTCGAGCTCGAGAACGTTCCGAGGACGCGAAGCACGTCGTCGCCGATGTTTCGCAGGCCGTGCGGCGCCATGGGTGGCACGAGCGCGACCTCGTGCTTCCCGATTCGGCCCACCTCGTCTCCGACGCGCGCCTCGGCGGTCCCTTGCACGATGATCAGCAGCTCCTCTGCGCTGTCCGTGTGCACGGGAAGCTCTGCTCCGGGGTCGAGCTCGAACAGCACGGTGGCCGTGCTGGCCGTTCCGGTCGCGCTGTGGAGAGGGAAGCTCACCCGCAGGCCCGGCCCGGTCGGTGCGAGCTCGAAGTCATCGAGATCGAATGTGAACATGACAGCTCCTTTCGTTGCACATTAATGTGCAGCGATCCTAGAAGAGTCGAGCGCGCTTGTCAAGTTCGAGGTACACTGCTGTGCAATGAAGCGAAGGTATGAGCTGAAGGAACGCGCACGACGTCAGGCCGAGACGAAGCAGCGGATCGTCGAGGCAACGGTCGAGCTGCATACATCGGTCGGGCCGGCACGCACGACCATCTCGGCCATCGCAGAGCGCGCAGGTGTCGAGCGGCACACGGTCTACGCCCACTTCCCCGACGACCGAACGCTCTTTCGCGCCTGCTCCACGCACTGGCGCGCCGCAACACCCACGACCGGACGTCGAACGCTGGCTGGAGCTCGACGTCCCCGAGCAGCGACTCCGCGGCGTGCTCTCCGACGTCTACGCCTGGTACGAAGAGGTCGCGCCCGATTTCGAGGTCCTCCTGCGCGATGCACCCCTTGTTCCGGCGCAAGCGGAAGCCATGGCGGAGACCGCCGAGCTGACAGGTGAGCTCGCCGACGACCTCGCGCGCGACTGGCCGCGACGGAAGACCGTGCGCGCCGCTATCGGCCACGCGCTCGAGTTCGAGACGTGGCGCTCGCTCGTCCGCCGGCAAGGCCTCTCGCGCAAGCAGGCCGTCGAGGCGATGCTGCGTCTCGTCGGGAGCGTCTCGCCTTCTTGACTCACTTGCGGCTTGCGCGATAGCGGAGAAACACCATGCCGTTGCCGAAACGTTCCCATCGCCCGAAGCAGAGCTTAGTCCGGAAGCGTGGCGGGACGGCGCGAACCGCCCGGGGATAGCCGCGAACGAGACCGGGCTCCAGCCCAACGCGCTCGCGCCAGCCTTCGCGATGCTCGTCAACCGCGGTGTCAGTAACGCCTAGTGCGATACCGGAGATGAACCATGCCGTTGCTGAAACGACGCTCGTCCAGCAGCTCGAGCTCCAGGCGGACATGGTCGGGGAGGCACCGTTTACCACCGCCGACCACCACAGGCGCCACGAAGAAGTGGCACTCGTCGACGAGTCCGGCCCTGAACGCGTGGGCGGCGAGCACTGGACCTCCGACCCCGAGGTCCCGCTCCGCGGCCGCCTTCAGCTCCCGGACCGCCTCGAGGTCGAAGTCTCGCTCGATCCGCGTCCTGGCGCTGGAGACTGCCTCCAGCGTCGTCGAGTACACGATCTTGTCGGCCGCGCGCCAGATCTCAGCGAAGTCCTGAATGGACGGTGGCTCGTCCGCGACGTCCCAGGTCTCCCAGGCGACCATCACCTCGTACATCCGCCGCCCATAGAGGTAGGTACCGACCGGCCGCTCGAGGTCGTTGACGAACGTGTGCACCTCCTCGTCCGGCTGCGCCCCAGTCGAACTTGCCCTCCTCGTCTGCGACGTAGCCGTCGAGCGACGCGATCGCCATGTAGATCAGCTTGCCCACAGCCGGCCTTCTCTCATGTCCTCGTGTAGGTCAGGTCGAAGTCGTGCTCCCACGTCGTGCCGTCGTGGCAGATCTCCCAGGCGCCGGCAATCGTCTTGCCGTCCGCGCTGAAGGTGCCGGTGAAGCGCTGGGAGAAGTCGAGCGGCGAGAAGTCCGGCTCGTCTCGCCACAGCTTCCACACGCCGTCCTCGACGCTCATCTTGTACACGCGCGCGACGCCGCGCGAGTCGAAGTAGTGCTGAAGGTAGTTGCCTTCGCTCTCGGGATCCGCGCCGATGATCGCGATCCCGTCGGGCGCCTCGGGGACCGGAACCTCCCAGCGCTCGATCAGGAACCGCTCCCCCGGCAGCCAGTCGAAGCTGACACGGGCGCCGGCATCGACGGGCGGGATCTTTTCGAAGGCGGCCACCATGCTCCACTCGCCGACGAACGGCGCCAGGGCATCGTGCAAGTTCGTCATCGAGAGCCTCCTCGTGATCGGTCGGACAGCATCATTCGTAGCGGAGCGCGTCGGCGGTGCGAATTCGTGTGGCCAGCCGGGCCGGGAGGCTGGTCGCGGCGACGACGACGACAACGGCTCCGACTGGGATCAGCGCGAGCGACCACCACGGTGCGAGGACGGCGTCCTCGGTCGTGCCGCTCGCGGCTTTGACCAGGGCGAGGAAGAGGCCGACGCCGAGCGGGATGGCGAGGAGCGAAGCGAACACGGCGAGCGCCGCGTTGGCGCTGACGAGGGTCGAGGTGATCTGCGTCGGTGTGAGGCCGACCGCCTTGAGCACGCCGTAGTCGCGGATGCGCTCACGGACCGAGAGCAGGGTGACCGCGACGAGCGTGGTGGCGGTGATCAGCAGCAACGCCGCGTCGAGGGTGTAGATGAGGAGCGGCAGCTCATCCGGGACGTCGCTCACCTCGCCGGCGGTCCGAGCGTCGAGCGTGGCTTTGACCGAGAGCGCGACGGCCACCACGGCGCCGGTCAGTGCGATCGCAGCCGCCAGGAAGAGCGCCCTGCGCCGTCGCGCGAGTAGGTCTTTGATCCCAAGCCGTGTCGTCAACGGCAGGAACGATCGGGTGACGGCGCGCGCAAGACGTGAAGTCGGTGGAGACGAGCTGCCGGCCCGGATCGCTTCGAGGGCGGTGTAGCGGGTGCTGCGGCGGGTCGACACCAGTGTGCCCGCCAGAAGTACGGGAATGACGACACAGCTCGCGACGAGGATGTGCCAGGGGTTCGCCGCGATCGTCGGTGAGCCGATCAGCGTTTCGGCGCTGGGTGCGGCAAGGCGCGGGGCGAGCAGCATCCCGAGCGTGAAGCCGAGGGCCGCCGCGACGACACCGAGGGCGGCGGACTCGAGAGCGAAGACGGCTCCGACCTGGCGCGGGGTGAAGCCGGCTACCTTCAGCAGCCCGATCTCACGGTGTTGAGCGCTGGCGCGGGCGCCGACGAGGATCCCGACCACGACGAAGGCGACGATCAGGAGCAGGATGGTGTACGTCGTCACGATGAGCTCGATCGGCTGTGCATCGGCCAGTGCGTTGGCGCGCTGGTCCTGCCAGGACTCCAGGTAGAGAGCGCCGGACTGCAACGTGGCTGCCGGAACGACTGCGCCGCCCGCTCGGTAAACGCCGCAGCCGCGGAGGGATTCGCGAGTCGAAGCGCCTCTGTCCAGCGCCAGACGCGTGCGATCCGGCTCGATTCGCTCGAGCGTGGCGCGGGTGATCCAGGCAAGGCCGGGGTTGCGGCGAGGGTAGCGCGGCTGGCTGGGCACGACCGCCGTCCCGAGAACCGGAAGGTCGAACGAGCCGCGTTCGGTCGTGAGCTCCAGCGTGGCGCCGACCTCGATGCCGCGTGCACGCGCGAGGCTGCGTTCGAGCACGACGCCCCCCTCGCGCAGCTGCGAGCCTGCGGTCAGCACGGGCATGTTCACGGCTGGGCGACCGCTCAGGCCGGCGAGCTCCACTCGATCGGTGCTTCCAGGCGGCCCCAGGGTCGAGCCCCAGGGTCGCCGTCACGAGAGGAACCGGCCCGCTGCGTTCGGTCACGCCCGGGAGGTCGGCGATCGCGCGCGTGTCGGCCTCGCGAGTGAGCGAACGCGAGCACGTGTGCCCCGTTGGCCGCATCGAACGTCTGCTGCCACGGGTCGCGCCCGCTCGAGCGCACCTCCAGCGCCAGCACGATCGTCGCCGCCGCTGCCCCCGCGATCGCGACCGTGAGCGCGCTCGCAAGCAAGCGCGAACGGATGCCCGCGAACGCCAGTCTGAAGAGCAGCGCCGTCATTGCGGGCTCTGCAGTTCGAGTAGAGGAGCGACCTGGCGGGCCGCAGCCAGCTCCGTCTCGTCGGCAACCAGCCCGTCGCGGAGCATGATCACCCGGTCCGCCGCCGAGGCGACGCTCGCGTCGTGCGTGACGAGCACGAGCGTCTGCCCGCGGCTCCGGGCCTCGCGAAAGAGCCCGAGCACGTCGCGGGCCGCTGCCGAGTCGAGGTTGCCGGTCGGCTCGTCGGCGAGCACGACGTCAGGCTCGTTCGCCAGCGCGCGCGCCAGCGCGACACGCTGCTGCTGCCCGCCGGACAGCTCGGCCGGAGCGGCTTCCGCCTTCTCGGGAATTCCCAGATCGCTCATCAGCTCATTCGCGGATCGTCGAGCCTCTCTGCGCCGGCGGCCGACCAGGAGAAGCGGCAGCTCGACGTTCTCGACCGCAGACAGCGTCGGCACCAGGTTGAAGAACTGGAAGACGAAGCCGACCTTGCGACGACGCAGACGCGCGAGATCGGTCTCGCTCAACTCGTCGATCCGCCGGCCGTCGAGCCAGACCTCACCCGCCGTGGGTCGATCGAGGCCGGCAAGCAGATTCAGCAGCGTCGACTTCCCGCATCCGCTCGGCCCCATGATCGCGACGAACTCGCCGCGCTCGATCGAGATGTCGACGCCGCGAAGACCGAGCACCTTCGCGCCGCCGGTTTCGTACGTCTTCGCGAGATTCTTCGCCTCGAGTACCGGTGCCATCAGACTTCCTCCTTCAGCGCAAGTCGCTGCTCGATCAGTTCGAGCCACTCCAGATCGGCCTTCAGATGCAGGATCGCCCCCTCGACGAGGAGCTCACCGGCGGGCGCTCTTCCATCGGCCTCGAGCAGCGCGTTGAGGTCGCGCAGCGACTGCAAGTACTCGCGTCGCTGCCCTTCGATCAGCTGTTTCGGCGCCGCCAAGTGAGCTGACGCAGCGACGACGAACTTCATGAAGAACTCGTCTTTGAGCCTCCTGCCCGAGACGGGCAGCTCGATCCAGGCCGCGAGCGCGGCCCGGCCGGCATCCGTCAGCTCGTACACGCGCTTGCCGCGGCTGTCGCCGGGCACCGCCGTACCGACGACGAGGCCGTCGCGCTCGAGCCGCGCAAGCGTCGAATAGATCTGGCCGGCGTTCAGCGCCGGCAGCAAGTCGCCGAACTCCTGCTCCAACGACTGCTTCAGCTCGTACCCATGAGCACGCTCGTCGCTGAGCAAGGCGAGGAAGAGCTCCTTCATAGATAGCGAGCATATATTCTCGCTATCTATCTGTCAACTCAGCGTGGTCGACTCATCCGTTCGCGTGGTTTTCCCGTACTCCAGATCGAGTAGCACCGCAGGAAGAGAACCGATCGGATACCCGACCGAAGGGAGAGTCCAGAATGACCCGCCGTCTCCGATCCACGATCGCCCTCACCGTCGCCGTGGTTGCTACGACCGCGATCGTCGTCTCGATGTCGGCAAGCGCTGCGCCGACCGCAAGCTCCAGCGCTGCAACGTCGACCGCGAAGAGCCTCGATCTCTTCCCCACGGAGATAGCCCTGCCCAACGGGTGGCTTCCCGAGGGCATTGCCATCAACGTGCTCCCGTTCGCCTTCTTCGGCTCTCGCGCCGACGGCGACATCTACCGTGCGAACCTCATCACCGGCAACGGCTCCGTGTTCAGCCAGGGCCCCGGCACGCCGTCGGTCGGGCTGAAGCTCGACCTCCTCCGCGCCCGGCTCTTCGTCGCCGGGGGCTCGGGCGGTGACGGGCGCGTGGTCAACGCGATCACCGGCGAGATCATCGCCAGCTACACGTTCGCCACCGCACCGACCTTCGTCAACGACGTCGTGCTGACACCGGACGCGGCCTGGTTCACGGATACGCAGAGAGCGTTCCTGTACAAGGTTCCGTTCGGCCGCTTCGGCCGACTCCCGAGCCAGAGCGAGGTCGAAGCGGTTCCGTTCGCCCCCGGCACTGGCGGCAACGGGATCGCCCGCACCCCGGACGGGGATGCGCTGCTGGTCATCGCGAACGGCCTGCTCTTCCGGTTCGATCCGGCGACGGGCACTGCGACGCAAGTCGACCTCGGAGGCACGGTGCTGACCAACGGCGACGGGCTGCTTCTCTCCGGCCGCACGCTGTTCGTCGTGCAGAACCGGCTCAACCGAGTCGCCGTCGTGGAGCTGAACTCGGCAGGGACGTCCGGCGAGATTTCACCGCAGTTCCTGACCGATCCCCGCTTCGACGTCCCGACGACCGTCGCCGCGTTCGGCAACAGGCTCTACCTGCCGAACGCCCGCTTCGGGATAGCGGATCCTCAAACCGCGACGTACAACGCAATCGCAATCCCGAAGCCCTAGTCGCACGATGAACGAGGCTCGGCTCGGCGTCCGCCGAGCCGAGCCCGGATCGTCGCCGCGAAGCGGCTGACCTGCGAGCCTCGCCCTCTTTGCTCGGGCAGCTGGGGAGACGCGCCAGACTATGGAGGTGTCCATGAGGCTTCCGAACACGGCGCAGACCTCCCGCCCTTGGCGCATCCACGAGCTCACCCAGGACTACCGGCTCGAAGATGTGTGGGCACTGCCGACGCCTGGCGGTGCGGACGACTTCCGCCGGCTCGTGCACCTGATCGCCTCGGGTGACCCGTCGCACCGCTCCCCCCGCTCGGTGCGAATGCTCTGGGCGATCCGGTGGAAGGTCGGCGAGCTGCTCGGGTGGGACAGCCCGGACGCCGGCTCCGTGGCGCCGACGCTCCGCGACTCGTTGCCGGCGGATCTGCGCGCCGCCCCCTCCGGCCCCGATTTCGCCTCGCTCCCCTTCACCTCGCTCTACCTGCTCGACGACGAGTGGGCGGCGGAGATCGCCAATCGGACCATGCGCGGCGTCCTGCACGTCGGCTGGGTCCCGGACGGGACGGGCGGCTACCGCGGCCAGCTGGCCGTCTACGTGAAGCCGAACGGACGGCTCGGAACCGGCTACATGGCTGCGATCAGGCCGTTCCGGCACTTGATCGTGTACCCGCAGATGCTGCGTCGGATCGGCCAGGCCTGGCGCGCCGGCTGATCATCCAGGCGTCGGCGAGGCTCGAGCAAACAGTAGAACGGCTGAGATCACACAAGGAGAGAGGAGTCGAAAATGATCGAGGAAGCGCGCCTTGAAGAGCTGGAAGCAGGGCTGACACCGGTGACCGAAGGCTGGTTCGTGGTCAACGTCCGGGACGCGGCCTGGGTGACGAACGACGTGCTTGGCTCGGCCTGCACCTTCGAGGGCGAGGGCACGCCGCCGTTCGGGGAGGTCGGGTTCACGCTCGGCGTGCTGGAGCCGGGGAAGCCGAGCGCCCTCTACCACCGCGAGTCGAACCAGGAGGACTTCCTCGTCGTGGCCGGCGAGTGCCTGTTGCTGATCGAGGGCGAGGAGCGCCGGCTTCGCACGTGGGACTTCGTCCACTGCCCGCCGGAGACGGAGCACATCTTCGTCGGCGCCGGCGACGGTCCGTGCGTCATCTTCATGGCCGGCGGGCGCACGGGCGAGAAGCGCACCACGTACCCGCGCTCGGAGCTCGCCCTCCGCTACGGCGCGGGCGTCGAGACGGAAACGAGCGTCGCGCGGGAGGCGTACGCAGCCTTCCCGAAGTGGCAGCCGGGGCCACCCGAGAGCTGGGATGGCCTGCCCTGGGCCTAGTGGCCAGCTGCCGGGCGTTTAGCGCGGAACCCAAACGCGGGAAGGGATCAGGTGGGCTCGGCCGCTGCCTCGTCGCCCCGCACTCTCAGAACCGACACGACGGCGATCACCAGATAGCCGAACGCGGCAACGCGGGGCGCCGCGATCGCGAGCGCGATCGTGCCCGCGTAGAAACCGAGTCGCGGCGTCGTCGCGAGCAGGATCGCGTTGACCTCGTCGTCCGTCACCTCGGATTTGAGGAGCTCGCGGTCGCGCGCAACGGCTGCCCAGAGAGCGCTGAACACGAGCGCAATCGCAAGCAGCCACGCGCCGTAGAAGATCGCCGCAGCGCGCGCGGCGCTCTCGTCCCGGATCGCCTCGGCGACAAGCCTGGTCGGGAAGGGCAAGAAGGAAACCACCATCAGCAACAGCAGGTTGACCCGCATGACTCGGTTGTCCGCGTAGCGCAGGCGCCGAAAGACGCCGTGGTGGGCGAGCCAGAGCCCGCCGATCGTGAGGAAGCTCGTCGCGTAACCGAGGTAGGCCGGCCACTCGTGGAAGATCGAGCTCCAGAGGTCGTCGAACTCGCTCGCCGGGATGTCGATGTCCAGGACGAGCAGTGTGATCGCGATCGCGAACACGCCGTCGCTGAACGCCTCGGTTCGGCCGGTCTCCCAGCGGTTGCCCACGACGGCGGATTCGACGCTCGACCGGCGCGTCCTACTCCGCGGCCGATCAGGTCGCGGCCGACACCGACCAGATCAGGAGGTCGAGGATCCGCACCTCGGTCAGCCGGTACCCGCGGCTCGCGAGCTCTCGCTGGATCTCTCGCAGGGCCGACCGGTTGTCGTCCACGTCTCGCTTGTAGCTGCGGACGAGCGCGGTGGCGCGCTCGCCGAACGACCCTGACGAGCCCGCCCCAGGATCGTCACTCGTCAGGTACGCCTGCACGACGCTGTCGAGCATCGGAATCAACGCCGGCCGTTTCGGATGCAGCGCCTTCGTCATCTTCGAGAAGCCGATCCCGCGGATGTCCGCGAACGCGTCGAAGAGCCGCGTCAGAGGAATCCACGGGATCGAGCTCGCCGCGTCCGTCAGCGAGGCATCGGGGTGGATCGTGCGCAAGGCGCGTTCGATCTCGCCGCGGCGTTCGAGAATCGCCGCGATCTCGGCCGCCGAGATGCGGGCACCGCCGCGGTTCGCCAGCCGCAGGTCACTCTCGTCGAACGATGCGACGCCCGAGATGCCGTGGGCCTCGTAGCTCGAATACGCCTCGAGGAACTCGAGCGCCAACTCGAGCGCACTCTCGACCTCGACACCGCCACGAAGAGTGATCGCGGTCGTGATCGCTATCACTTCGCCGGCAGCGAGCCGGCGTAGGTCGTGCCCAGGTCGACCCATTTGGCGAGCTCGCGCTTGGTGCGCACGTCTTCCGCGTCGACGCGCAGCCATCCCTGCATCTGCCGGCCACGCATCTCCATCAGACGAGCGTTCGTCGTCGCGACGAGCGTGTCCGACTGCGCCGGGTCGACGCGAACCAGGACTCCACCTTGCCCGCTTGCTGCGATCGCCATGTTGCCGCCGATGAGAAACGCGAGCCCGCCGAACATCTTCTGCTCGGTCAGTCCGGGCTCGGTGCCGATCAGTTCGCGGATGCGATCTGCGAGCTCCTCGTCATAGGCCACGGCAACGATCGTACGGCACCACGCCCGGCTACCCGTCCGCGGTTCACGACGCGTACGTCAATCGAACCTGACCCGACACGAGCGGCTTCGCGTCGAGTAGCTGCAGCAGCCGCTCCTTCACGTCGTCGAAGAGCGCCTTTCCGCCACCGAGGACGATCGGATGCACGTCGAGTCGAAGCTCGTCGACGATGCCCCGGTTCATCAGGCTCGAGATGAGTCTCGCTCCCCCGACGGCGTAGATGTCCTTTCCAGGCTGCTCTTTCAGAGCCCGGATCTCCTCGACGTCACGAACGATCCGAGTCGTCTTCCACGACACGGTGTCGAGCGTCGTCGACAAGACGACGTGAGGGGTGGCGTGCGCGAAGCGCGCGTATTCGATCTCGCCCGCGGACGCGGGCCTTCCGCTGAACGGCAACGCACTCTGCGGGTCGGCGTGCACCGCGCTCCAGTACTGCTCGTAGTCCGGGTACATGCCGCCGCCGAGAACCAGGGCGTCGATCTGCGGCATCAGATCGAAGGTGTCCTCCCAGCTGTCGACCCAGTCGACCTCTCCGTTCGGGCCTTCGATGAACCCGTCCAGAGACACTCGGAATGCGGCGATGAGCTTCCTCATGTCAACTCCTTTCCTTTGTGGCGAAGGTCTCGCCGGTTTCGAGCAGCGTCTTGAGCTCGGAGAGGACGTGCGGCCAGCCTCCGCTGACCAGCTCGACGACGGTGCTCCCCTGCTCGAAGCCGTCGTGGACGACGGTCAGCTTGCACAGCTCGTCGAGCGGTTCGATCTCGAACGTGACCTTCGATCGGGGCTCGGCGGCCGCCTTGGCGAGCACCTCGTCGCTGAGCACGTCGTGGACTTCGGCCAGCTCGGGCGTGAAGGTGTGCCAGGTGTAGGAGAGACGGCGATACGGGTCGGATTCGAGGACGACCTGCTCGGGGTCGGCGATCCTGACCCCGTGGTTGTGCCAGGTGATCGTCGAGCCGACCTGCCAGTCGGTCTCGAAGGTCGTCTTCCAGTAGCGCTCGGTGAAGGCCGGCTCGGTCAGCGCCTGCCAGAGCCGTTCGGGAGTCGTCTTGATGTAAGTGCTGTAGGCAAACGTGGGCTTCTGCATCGGGGTCTCCTCCAGTGCTCGTTTCAGATCTGCCAGGACTCGGACCCGCCCCTGGTCGTAGCGGTTGATCCAGCGTTCGGACATCTCGTTGATGGGCGCCGCGTTGAGGTAGTGGAGCTTCTCGCGGCCCCGCCGCACCGTGGTCACGAGATTGGCCGCCTCGAGCAGCGCCAGGTGCTTGCTGACCGACTGCCGTGCCATCTCCAGCCCGGCGCAGAGCTCACGCAGCGTCTGCCCGTTGCGGTCGTTCAGCCGGTCCAGCAGGAGGCGCCTGCTCGGATCGGCCAGCGCCCGAAACACCTCGTCCAGCTCGTCTCGTTCGTAATAGGCAGCCATTCGGATGCCTATTATAGGCAGCCTTGCGGCTGCATGTCAAGGATGGTCAGGCGAGGACGATTTCCTACAGGCGGTCCGCTGACCTAGGCGGCGGAACCGACGAGACCGAGTCGCTCGACGAGACGCTCGAGCTGCCACGCGCGCTCTGCGGCGAACCCGACCTCGTATCCCTCCGGGTGGAGGCCCGCCGTCGAGTGGGCGACGATGAAGGCCACGTTCGCGGCGACCGCTCCGTGCGTAGGGCGACCGGCGACGACGGCCTCGATGTGCGAGCGCAGCTGCGGCTCGCGGGCCTCGAGGCGACGACCCTCGGCGAGCGCCGTCGTGTCGGCGGCCATGAGCACGAGACCGCCGATCTCCGCCGGCAGCTGTGCTGCGAGCCCCGGTGCGGCCTTCACGAAGCCCTCGACGTCGAGGCCCTCGAGCTTCCGCGCCTCGTCCTCGTAACCCTCCACGCGCAGCGCTTCGACCACGTGCTCGCGCCCTCTGCGCCGCGCACGCGCGAGAGAAGTCGCGGGCCGCGGCATCGTTCCAGGCCGTCACGCGCTCCAGGAGCCGGCCACGCTGGGCGACGAGCACCTGACCGTCGTCCTCGACGATGCCGGCGAGCTCGCAGGTCCACAGCTCGTCGTCGATCCAACCGAGGAGCCCCTCGGCGTGGAGAGCGTGGATCCCCGACCGGCACCGCTCGACCTCCTCCGCGTCCGCCTCGAGCCAGGTTCCCGGCTCCGGCCAGCTGACCCCGCTGAAGAGCCCGACGCGATCGGCCGAGAGGAACTTGTACGCGATCACTCGACCCGCTTCCAGTCACGGAACGCGGCGAGGAGGTGCTGCTCCATCGCCGGCGGGATGTCCTCCTCACGCAGCTCTCCGACGAGCGCGACCGTCGTCCTCATCTGGTCGAGGAACGAACGGCACGGCGGGCAGATCGAAACATGCTCCTCGAAGCGGCGACGCTCGGCCGGGGTGAGACGACCTTCGTTGTAGTCAGTGACGAGCTTGACGATGTCGGCGCAGGTCAGCATCGCTCCGTTCCTTCGTCGAGGTACCGCTCGATCGCGGCGCGTGCAGAGGCTCGCGCGCGGTGCAAGAGAACTCGCTGGTTGCCGTCTGCGACGCCAAGATACTCGCAGACCTCTCCCGAGGCCCAGCCCTCGACATCGCGAAGCGTGATCACTGCTCTTTGCATTCGTGGCAGCGCATCGATCGCTTCGAGAAGGGCCGTGCGCACCTCGCTCGCCAGCAGGCGCTCCTCGGGAAGGTCGTCCCAGCGCGGCACTGCGCTCGACCACATGCCGGCCCACCGGCCTCCGTCGAAGAACCGGTCGCGACTCACGCCCAGATCGTCGCCCGACGCCTCGTCGGCCGCGAGCTCGGACAGCGGCACGAGCCGTTGCTCCTGCTCGGCGCGCCTTCTCGCACAGTTGCCGAGAATCGCGTAGATCCACGTCCGAAGCGACGATCTCGCCTCGAACTCGTCGAGGCCTCGCACGACGTTCAGCCACGTCTCCTGGACCACGTCTTCGGCCACCTCGCGGCGCGAGACGAACACCATCGCGACCCGCGTCATCGACGGCGAGTGCCTGCGAACGAGCGCGGAGAAGGCCTCCTCGTTTCCGTCCCGCAACTGGGCGAGGGTTTGCTCCTCCGTGCGTTCGGCCGCGACGGTCTGCGACCCGACCACGGCCGAACGGTACCCGTAACACCCGAACCGGTCGCGTCTCTACCGTTGGTATGGCCGGTTCAAGCCATGACGACGACGATCTGCTCGCCGCGTGCGCAGAGGGTGACGAGCGCGCGTTGGGCTCGCTCTACGACCGGTACGGGAAGGTCGCCTACGGTCTCGCGCTGCGGGTCCTGCGCGACTCCGCCCTCGCGGAAGACGCCGTCCAGGAGGCGTTCCTCGCGGTGTGGCGGCAGGCGGCGACGTTCGACCGCTCTCGCGGACGGGCGTCGTCCTGGATTCTCACCCTGGCGCACCGGCGGGCTGTCGACCTCGTGCGCCGCCAAGCGCGCTTCAACGCGCTTCCCGACCAGCTCGAGGTGATGGGACCCCCGGCGCTCGTCGCCGAGAGCGCCGACGACGACGTCGAACTTCGAGAGGCGCGACGCGAGGTTCACGCCGCGCTGGCAACGCTGTCGAGTGCCGAGCGCGAAGTGCTCGAGCTCGCCTACTGGGGCGGTCTGACCCAGTCGGAGATCGCGACCGCGCTCGACATCCCGCCCGGAACGGTGAAGAGCCGGACGTTCAGTGCTTTGGCACGTCTACGCGAGGCGCTGAGAGAGCGGCCCAAGCTAACGGCAGTCTAGGTGCTCGACGCCGCCTGCCTCGTCGCCGGCGTCATCATGGTCGCTGTGCACGTCCTGCATCGATCGGACGTACGCCGACAGAAGCGCGCCGGGGGCATCGCGCCGAGCGGCGCTGGGTAACCGCTGCGAATGATGTCGACCGAGCGTCTCGCGCGAGCCTGTGCCCGCCGCCCGTGGACGACGGTCGCCGCCTGGGTGCTCGCGCTCGTCCTGGGAATCGCGACGATCGGTGCGCTCCTCGACTTGACGAGCGAGGGCGAGCTCACGTCGAACCCGGAGTCCGAGCGTGGCTACGAGGCGATCGGCCGCCACTCCCCGCCCGATCCGAACGAGGAATACGTCAACGAGCTCATCCTCGTGCGTTCCGCGACCTCGACCGTGGACGACCCGGCCTTCCGGGACAAGGTGGGCGCGATCTTCGCCGAGGTCGAGTCGAGCGGAGTCGCCAACAACGCGGAGAGCTTCTACGAGTCGGAGGACGCGTCGCTCGTCTCGGCAGATCGCAGCGCGACGCTGATCCCAGTCGGGCTCCGCGGCGACTGCGAGGCGGGAGCGGCCACGCTGGCCGGAATCGTCGAAGCCGCCGACGGAGGCGCGTTCGACGTCTTCCTGTCGGGCGAGTGCAGCGCCGACAACGACCTCAACGAGATCCTCGACGCGGACCTGAAGACCGGCGAGCTCTACTTCGGCCTGCCCGCCGCGCTCGTCATCCTCGTCCTCGTCTTCGGCACGCTCGTCGCGGCGATCGTGCCGCTGGTCGTCGCCCTCTTTTCGATCGGGGTCGCGCTCGGGCTCGCCGCGATCTTCAGCCAGGGATTCGACCTCTCGGTGTTCCTGTTCCAGATGACGACGGTGATGGGGCTCGCGATCGCCGCCGACTACGGCCTCTTCATCGTGTCGCGCTACCGGGAGGAGCGAGCGGCCGGTCGCAACGAGCTCGACGCGATCGCGGCCACCGGAGCGACTGCCAATCGCGCCGTCCTCTTCAGCGGGCTGGCGTTCGTGCTCGCGATGTCGGGGCTCTTGCTCGTTCCCGATTCGGTCCTCCGCAGCCTCGGCGTCGGCGCGCTCACGGTCGGGCTGGTCGCAGTCTTCGCAGCGCTCACGCTGGTGCCGGCACTGCTCGGGCTCCTGGGCGATCGCGTGAACGCGCTCCGCATCCCGATCGTCGGTCGGGTGGTCGATTCCGCCGGCCGCGAGGGACGGCTGTGGTCAGGGATTGCGCGAGCCGTGATGCGGCGCCCGGTTCTCAGCCTCGTGCTCTCCGTCGGAGTCCTCCTCGCCGCCGCCGTGCCGGTCCTCGACCTGCGGCTCTCACAGCCGGGCCTGAGATCGTTCCCGGAGAGCGCGCCCTCGCGGCAGGGCTTCGCCGCGCTCGAGGAGGAGTTCGGCATCGGCACGGTCGACTCGGCGATCGTGGTCGTCGAGGGTGACGTCGGCGGCTCACCGGAGCTGCGCGCGGCGGTTCGCGAGCTCATGGGCACGCTCGGCGCGAACCCGTCGTTCCGGAACCCGGAGCTCGAGATCAGCCCGGACGAGCGGCTCGCCGTGATCGAGGCGCTGGTCGCAGGAGACAGTCGCGACCAGCGTGCTCTCGAGGCCGTGCAGCGGTTGCGCGACCAGGATGTCCCCGCGGCCTTCGACGGCCTCGACGCGGCGGTCTACGTGACGGGCGAGACGGCCGAAGAGCTCGACTACACGGAGCTGATGGAGACCTGGCTGCCGCGGATCATCGCGTTCGTCCTCCTCCTCAGCTTCATCCTGCTGACGATCGCGTTCCGCTCGATCGTGCTCGCGTTCAAGGCGATCGTGCTCAACCTGCTCTCAGTCGGCGCGGCGTACGGCCTGATGGTGCTCGTCTTCCAGAAGGGGGTCGGAAACGAGCTCTTCGGGCTCCGCGAGACCGAGCTCGTAAGCACGTGGGTGCCGCTCTTCCTCTTCTCGGTCCTGTTCGGGCTCTCCATGGACTACCACGTCTTCCTGCTCTCGCGGATCCGCGAGCGTTACCTGCAGACCGGCGACAACGAGGAGGCGGTGGTGCACGCGATCGGAACGACCGCGCGGGTGATCACAGGAGCCGCCTTGATCATCATCGTCGTGTTCGCCGGCTTTGCGAGCGGCAACCTCTCGGAGACGCAGCAGGTCGGCTTCGGAGTCGGGGCCGCCCTCCTGATCGACGCGACGATCGTTCGCTGCGTCCTCGTCCCGGCGAGCATGAAGCTGCTCGGCGACTGGAACTGGTACCTGCCGAGCTGGCTGAAGTGGCTGCCCGACCCCCACGTCGAGCACGAACCTTAGAGCCTCTCGACCCGGGGTGTGCTGGGTGGTGCGAGGCAAGGACGCAGGGAGCGTCGATATGCGGGCATATCGGGCGACTGAGGACGCCGCCTCGCGCCGCCCAGCGCGGCCCGGCGGCTCAGAGCTTCATTGCGTTAGAGGCTCTAGTGAGCTCGGCGGCGTATGCGTCGAGGCGTTCGGCCAGCTCGCCCGGACGGCTGATGGTCACGTAGTGGCCACCGTCCATCTCGTCGGCCTCGATCCCGAGGCGCTCGCGGGCGTGGCGCCGCGCCCAGGCTGCCGTGAACATCCGGTCGTCGCGGCACAGGAGGTACCTCGTCGGCGTCTTCGGCCATCCACCGAGCGGCCACGGCTCCCGCAATGCTTTCGCGGCCTCGTCTCGCTCTCGCCGCTTCGCCTCGGCCGCGAGCTCCGGCGGGACATCGTGGTAGAAGACATCCTCGTACCCGCTCCCCGCGTAACCGACGTTCGCCCACCAGTCGTCGAAGACCTCTCCGGGCGACGGGATCATCCCGGCAACGAGGACGAGGAGATCGACCGGGATGCGCTCGCACACGAGCGGCGCGGTGAAGCCGCCGAGCGAGTGGCCAACGACGATCACGTCACGACGTTCGCCGACCGCGTTGACGACGGCGTCCGCGTATTCCCGCCAGCCGGCCGACGCGTCCTCGCACGGAAGATCGACCGCCAGCGGCTCGTGTCCGCGCTCCTGCAACTCGGGCACGACCAGATGCCAGTCCCACGCGCTTCCGCCGCCGCCGTGGATCAGCGCGAGCGTCGCCACTTTCTAGGCTGTTTGCAGCGCCTCGATCGGCGCCGTTGGGACGATCCCTTCAACCCGGCGCGCTAGGTCCGCGTCCAGGGTGACGAACGCGTCTGCCTGCAGCTGTGTGAGCGCGACGTACTCGGCGTCGTAGGTCTCGGCCCACCCCAGCTGCTGGGCGAGGTCCCAGGCCCGACGCCGAAGCACGGCGTCGCCGAGAAGGCGAATCGGCATGGCCCAGATGCGGGTGAGCCGGTCGAACGCGACATCCGCCGGGATCTCGCCCCTGTGCACGGACTCGTGCAGGACCGACAGCGTCTGCGAGCGCAGGAGTGTCGGAGCAAGCATCTCGTGCTCGGCTCGGACCTCGATCCCCTCGCTGGCGAGGTGGAGTACCGCGCCGCAGTCGACGACGAACCTGGTCACGCTCCGTCATCTTCACACAGGAGGTACGCGCCTACAATCGTTAGTCGATGAGCACGGACATGGGCGACCCCCGGACGGACGCGGGCGAGCGCGCGCTCGAGGCGGCACGGTGGGATGTGGCTCGGGAGGCGTTCGAGTCCGTCCTCGGGGACGAGGAGACGCCTGAAGCGCTCGACGGGCTCGGTCTCGCGCTCTGGTTCCTCGGCGACGTGAGTGGAGGAGTCGCCGCGCGCGAGCGCGCTGTCGAAGGGTATGTGCACACCGGGCGCTGCGACGACGCTGCCCGCCTGGCGGTCTGGGTCTCGCACCAGCACTTCATCGGCGGACGGGCCTCGGCTGCGCGCGGCTGGCTTGCGCGTGCCGAGCGCGCAGTGGAGGACGCGGGCCTGTGCGCCGGACAGGGCTGGGTCGCGGTGGAGCGCGCGCGGCACGCCGAAACCGTCGAGGAGTGTGCCGAGCACGCACGCCGGGCGCTGCAGATCGCGCGTCAGACGAACGCCGACGACCTCGAGGTGTTCGCCGTCAGCCTGCTCGGGCGCGCCGAGGTGAGCGCAGGACGCAGGGATCAGGGCATGAGGCTCCTCGAGGAAGCGATGGCCGCGGCATCGGCCGGCCGCGTCCGCAACGTCCACACACTCGCCGAGGCGTACTGCAACCTGATCGCGGCGTGCACGAGCGCGGGCGACTGGGAGCGTGCGACCGAATGGTGCGAGCTCGTCGACGAGTTCGCCCGCGAGCACGAGACGGCACCGCTTTACGGGGCGTGCCGCACGATCCACGCTGACGTCCTGCTGGCGAAAGGCCGGTGGGAGGACGCGGAACGCGCCCTGCAAACCGCGCTCGACGTGCACGCGCGCTACGTGCCCCAGCTGGCGGCGCCGACCGTGGCTGCTCTGGCGGAGCTACGAGTGCGCCAGGGACGGTTGTCGGAGGCCGAGCGGCTTCTCGTGGGGAGGGAGGAACACCCGGAGTCGCTCCGCGCGCTTGCTCACCTGCGCCTGGCTCAGGGCCGGCCCCAGGTGGCCGCCGCGCTGCTGGAGCGAGGCCTGCTCGCCGCGGAGGGCGACGCGGTGCGAACCGCCCAGCTACTCGCCCAACTCGTCGACGCGCGCCTCGCCGAGGGTGAGACCGACTCGGCCGCGACCGTGTCGCAGAGGCTCGCGGAGCTTGCAAAGCGCTCGGGCATTGCAGTCATCGATGCGCGCGCGGACCTCGCGGCCGCGCGCGTGCACGTCGCAGCGCACCGCCTGGATGCAGCCGCCGACGCTGCCCGCCGGTCACTCACCGAGTTCGGTCGCCTCGCGATGCCGTACGAGGTGGCGGAGGCGCGGCTCGAGCTCGCCCGCGCGCTCGCGTACGACAGCCCGGAGCTCGCCGGCGAGGAGGCGCGCGCCGCCTACGCGACCTTCCGCGAGCTTGGCGCCTCGCGCGGCAGGGATGAGGCCGCGGCAGTCCTGCGCGTGCTCGGAAGGTCGACAGGCGGCTTGCCACGCGCGGCCGGCGAACTCACTGCCCGCGAGCAGGAGGTGCTTGGCTTGCTCGCGCTCGGGATGTCGAACGGCCAGATCGCAGAGACCCTCGTCATCAGCTCGAAGACGGCCGGGCACCACGTGAGCCACATCCTCTCCAAGCTCGGCGTCCGAAACCGCGCGGAGGCGGCGGCCGTCGCCGTACGGAGCGAGGCTCGGGCGACGACGAGATAGAGCAAGTTAGGGAGTTCTCCCGATGCGCGGGGTTCCGCGCGGGCGGCAGACTGCCCGAAACGACGGGCAGGAGGAGAGAATGAGCACTCAAGTAGCCGATTCGGAGCTCAAGGCGCGCCATCGCGCGATGTGGGGCTCCGGCAACTATCCCTTGATGGTCGACACGTTCCTTTTGCCTGTGGGCGAACGGCTCGTGGAAGCGTGCGGGATCGGCCCGGGGATGCGCGTGCTCGACGTCGCGGCCGGAACGGGCAACGCCTCGCTGCCCGCCGCCCGTCGCGGCGCCACCGTCACGGCAAGCGACCTGACCCCCGCGCTGCTCGAGACAGGTCGCGGGATCGCGGAGTCAGAGGGTCTCGAGCTCGAGTGGGTCGAGGCAGACGCCGAGAACCTCCCGTTCGCGGACGAGTCCTTCGACGTCGTCATGTCCGCAATCGGCGTCATGTTCGCGCCGCACCATCAAGCCGCGGCGGACGAGCTCGTGCGCGTCTGCCGCACCGGCGGGACGATCGGCCTCCTCAGCTGGACGCCCGAAGGGATGCTCGGCGCGCTCTTCCGCACGATGAAGCCCTTCGCACCGCCTCCCCCACCCGGTGTGCAGCCGCCGCCTCTGTGGGGCGGTGAGGAGCACCTGCGCGGCCTACTTGGCGACCGGGTGGACGTGCACACCGTCGAGCGTGGTGTCCTCGAGATCACCACGTTCCCGCAGGCGCGGGGGTACGGCGAGCACTTCAAGGCCTACTACGGGCCGACGATCGCCGCGCGGGCAAACGCGGAGCGCGAGGGCCGGGCCAGCGAGTTCGACGAAGCCCTCGACGCGTTCTGCGACGAATGGAACTGCGGCACGGCGGACGAGGCGCGCTTCGAGAAGGAGTACCTGGTCGCCGTCGGCACAAAGCTCTGACGAGGGCATCCGGGCAGTGGAGGGCGGTCCGGTCACCGTGACCGCCCTTCGAGCCCGGCCCATTCGGACCGGCGCTCGACTTTGACGAGCTCGTCGCGGCGTGGGCAGTGTTCGGACGTGGACGAGGGAATGGTGACGCCGAGCCGCTGGCTCAGCGCGATGTGGCCGGTGGTGGGCAGCCACCTGCCGCCGGCGCCTGCACGAGTCCTCGACATCGGATGCGGCTCAGCCGGCGGCTTCGTTCCGTTTCTTCTCGAGAACGGGTACGAGGCGCTTGGCGTCGATCCCGAGGCGCCTGACGGATCGCAGTACGCGCGGCTCGAGTTCGAGTGCTTCGACTCCGCGCAGCCGTTCGACGCTGCGATCGCCTCCGCGTCACTTCATCACGTACGCGATCCCGGAAGAGTGCTCGACCGGCTCACCACCATGCTTGCGAGTGGAGGGCGCGTCGTCGTCGTCGAGTGGGCCTGGGAGAGGTTCGACGAGGCGACGGCTCAGTGGTGCTTCGCGCATCTCGAAGAGCACGGGTCGACCTGGCTCCACCGACATCGCGACGAGTGGCAGGCCTCTGGCCGCGAATGGGAGGTGTACCTCCAATCCTGGGCAAGCGAACACGGACTCCACAGCGGTGAGGAGCTTCTTCGCGTTCTCGACGAACGGCTGGCTTGTCGGTTCTCTGCCAACGGGCCGTTCTTCTTCTCAGACCTTCCCGATGTGACCGACTCGCAGGAGCGGGCCGCAATCGAGGCAGGCGCGATTCAGGCAGTGCGGATCGACTGGGTCGGCACGCGGCGGTGAGACGTCGCAACCGCCGCGAAGTCACTCGATCCGCGTGGCGTGCTCGACCGACTACGGAAGGTCTCGCAGGGGGCCGTAGTTCGATCTGAAGATGCGCTCCGCGGCGAGGCGCAGGGTGACGTTGCGAAAGGCGGGAGGAAGGTTTCTGGTCCGGTCGCGGCGATGGGTCTGCTCCTGGACGAACTCCACCCGCCCGCGGCGTCGCTGTTCGTAGCCGGTGAGCGCGTCCTCGACGGGTCGCCCTGCCGTGAGCACCTCGGCGAGCACGAGTGCGTCCTCGACCGCCATCGCCGCGCCCTGAGCCATGTTCGGCGAGCTGGCGTGCGCGGCGTCACCGACGAGGACCGCGAGGCCCGCCCTCCAGACCGGAGGCGCGACTTCCTCGATCGGAGCGAAGAACGCGTCATCCGCGCGTTCGAGCAAGCGCGGCACGGGCTCGGCGAAGTCCGCAAACAACGCGCGCCAGTCTTCGCCCGCAACAGCCGCCGGCTCGCTCGTGTTGACGTCCGCATAGCAGTAGACGACCCCACGCCCGAGCGCGACGGTGAGGAATGTGCGGCGTCGCCCCAGCATGACCGTCCAGTCGGCGACGTCGGCGAGGCCGTCGACGAGGAACCGCCACGAGGCCTGGCCCACGTAGGTCGCTGGGCGACCGCCGAGCGCAAGGCTGCGGATGGTCGAATGGACGCCGTCGGCGCCGACGACGAGGTCGTAGTCGCCGGTCGAGCCGTCCGAGAAGGTCACGCGGGCCGGCGAGTCGGCGTCCAGGCCGGTTACCGACGTGCCCAGCCGGACCGGCACCTCGGCGGTGGCTTCGCGCAGCGCCTCGTGGAGCGACGCGCGCTCGAGCGCGACGGAGCCCCCGACGCCGTCCCAGATGCGGTCGAGCTCGACGTCGGCGAGAGCACGGCCGCGGTGGTCGAGCAAACGCTGACGCACGATCGGATTCGCGCGGGCGGCCACGGCCGGCCCGATGCCGAGCTCACCGAGTGCCCGCACGGCGTTGGCCGGTAGGTACAGGCCGGCGCCACTCGTGTGCCACTCGGTCTCCCGCTCGACGAGGTCCGCGACGACGCCGCGCTGAAACAGGGCGCGGGCGAGAGCGAGACCGGCGACGCCGGCACCGACGATCAGCACTCGCAGACCGGCTACGTCGGCCCTCCCTTCCCGGCTCGGACGCGCGGACGAATGTTCCTGTTCGAGCGGAACAGGTTGCCCGGGTCGTACGTCTCCTTGACCTCGACGAGCCGTTCGTAGTTGACGCCGTAGGTCGCCCGGAGGCGCTCTTCATCTTCGTCGGCTGTCTGGAAGTTGAGGTAGTTGCCGCCCGTCGAGAAAGGCTGGGCCCCTTTCCAGGCCTCCCGCACCCAGGCGACGTGCTCGTCGTCGGGCGTGTCGGCCGGCCACTGACCGGCGAACGCGACCATGTACCGGGCGTCGCGGTTGCCGACCGCGCCGTCGTCGTCGGCCCGCTCGTTCAGCGCACCCGCGAGGTGGATGACGATCGACTCCGACAGCGGTGACGTCACGTTCAGGGCATGGTCACGGACCGCGTCGAGGAGCTCGCTCGACAGCGCGTTCAGGTACTCGGTCTTCCAGTAGTAGCGGTTTCCCCTCGGCTCCAGGTCGTCGAGCAGCGCCTGCTGCTCGGTGTACGACCTCTCGGTGACGAGGTCTGCGATCGGATCGCCGACGGCCCGAACCGGAGCGAGGTCGGAACCGGCGTCCGCGCCGCTGTGGCACACGCTCAGCCCCACGACGGGCTTGCCGTGCCACCTCTGGGGCAGGAACGGAGCCGGTGGTGCAAGGCGCACGGTCACTGCCGCGGTCAGCTCGCGCGGCGCAGTCTCGGTGAGCTCGCGGTAGGTCGTGAGCACGTCGTCCAACCGGTCGGCACTCCAGACGACGAGGCCGCCGGTCACGGTCGGGCCGACTTCGTGCAGGCGGAACGAGAACTGCGTGACGACGCCGAAGTTGCCTCCGCCGCCCCGAACCGCCCAGTGGAGGTCGGGGTGCTCGTCACGGTCCGCCCTCCGGATCCGGCCGTCGGCGGTGACGATCTCGACGTGCTCGAGGTTGTCCGCCGTCCAGCCGAAGCGACGTGTCAGGTAGCCCAACCCGCCTCCGAGCGTCAGGCCGGCCACTCCGACCTCGGAGGAGAAGGAGCCCAGCGGCGTCGCCAGGCCGTAGGCCTGTGTCGCCCGGTCGACGTCCCGGAGCAGACATCCGGGGCCGACCGACGCGAGCCTCGCGTCCGGATCGACCGTGACGGCCCGCATGCAGGACATGTCCAGCGTGAGACCGCGCTCCGCGATCGCGGTGCCGGCCATGTTGTGACCGCCGCCCTTGATGCTCAACGACAGGTGGTGATCACCCGCGAACGCCACAGCCGCGGCGACGTCGGCGGCCGAGGTCGGCTGGAGGACGAGCGCAGGCGACCTGGCGACCATGCCGTTCCAGACCAGCACCGCGTCGCTCCAGCCCGCGTCTCCCGCGCGCAGCAGCCGTCCCTCGAACCGCGAATCGAGCGCGTCGAGATGCTCGGACGTCAGTCCCACGAGATCGCCGTCGAGGCCGGCCACGTCGATCGCGCTCGTCTTCATGGGTCCCACGCTACGCCGCCTGAGCAGGGGCGACTGGCGGTTTTCGGCCGACTCAGCGGCCTCTCACCAAGCTGGCCGAAAACCGCTGGTACGCTCGACGACGGATGCGACGATGAGCAACATCGTCGAGGACTTCGAGAGCTGCTACCGGTTGAGCGACAGCCGGGATCCGCGCTACGACGGGATCTTCTACGTCGCCGCCACCTCGACGCGCCTCTACTGCCGGCCGAGCTGCCCGGCGCGGCAACCGAGACGCGCGAACGTTCGCTTCTATGCGACGGCGGCGGCCGCGCAGTCGGCCGGCTTCCGCGCCTGCAAGCGCTGCCGGCCCGACGCAGTGCCCGGTTCACCCGAGTGGAACTGGCGCGCAGACCGTGCTGCGCGCGCCATGCGCTTGATCGCAGACGGCACAGTCGACCGCGAAGGCATCCCCGGGCTCGCCAGGCGGTTGGGCTTCAGCGAGCGCCAACTTCGACGGCTCCTCGCCGAGCAGGTCGGCGCCACACCGGTCGCGCTCGCACGCGCCCAGCGGGCCAGCACTGCGCGGCTCCTGATCGAGTCGACCGCCATGCCCTTCACTGAGGCCGCGTTTGCGGCCGGGTTCCGGAGCGTTCGCCAGTTCAACGACACGATCAGAGACGTCTTCGCCTCGACGCCAACCGAGATGCGGCGCCGGTCGAGCCGTGGCACCCCCCGGCCGCTCGGCGCCGTGGAGCTTCGTCTGAGCTGCCGGGAGCCATTCGACGGGGCCGCATTGATTCGGTTCCTCGAGCTGCGCGCCGTGCCAGGTCTCGAGGACGTCAGCGGCAGTACGTATCGGCGCTCACTCGCCCTCCCTCACGGCACCGGCGTGGTCGAGCTGACCCCGGATAGGAACGCCGTCCGCTGCGCGCTCCGCCTCGACGACCTTCGGGATCTCGCCTCCGCAGTCGCCCGCTGCCGGCGCTTGCTCGACCTCGACGCCGACCCGCTGGCAATCGCCGGGACGCTGGGCCGAGACAAGGTGATCGGTGGCCTCGTCCGCGCCCGGCCGGGGCTGCGCGTGCCCGGCTGTGTCGACGGCGACGAGCTCGCCCTCCGAGCTGTGCTCGGTCAGGGCGTGTCGTTGCAGGCCGCACGCAGACGCACCGCCCGTCTCGTCGAGCGGTTCGGTACGCCACTCGAGCAGCCGCTCGGGAGGGTGACGCATCTCTTCCCGTCCGCGACCGCGCTCGCCCAAGCCGACCACGCTGCGCTCGACGAGCTGGCCCGACGCCGCGACGCGTTGCAGACTCTCGCCGCCCGGCTCGCCACCGGCGAAGTCAGCGTCGACGCCGGCGCTGACTCGGCGCAGGCGCTCACCCGGCTCCTGGCGATTCCCGGGGTCGGGCCCTGGACAGCCGCGTACGTCGCGATGCGAGGCTTTCACGATCCCGATGCGTTCCCGCACGGCGACGCCGGCCTCCGCCGCGCATTCGAGGCGTTGGGTCGCCCGGACGACGTCCGCACGCTCGCCGACCTGGCAAGGCGATGGCGGCCATGGCGTGCATACGCCGCCGTCCAGTTGTGGACGAGCCTCAGTTCCCCCAGAGCGGCCTGACCTCGATCGTCCCCATCTGGGCGAGCGGGTGGCCGGCCGCGATCTCGACGGCCTCCTCCAGGCTTGCGCACTCGATCAGATCGAACCCGCCGACAGCCTCCTTCGTCTCGGCGAACGGGCCGTCGGTGACGATCGGCTTCCCATCGCGGACGCGGACCGAACGGGCCCGGCGCGGCGGAGCCAGCTGGTCTCCGGTGACCCAGATGCCACGCGCCTGGACGTCGTCCAGCCACGGGAAGCTCTCCTTCTCCTCCTGGGTTTCCGTCGGGTCCGGCTCGGTCTGTCCGTCCATCTTGTCGGCGTCCCAGCAGACAAGCAGCATGTACTTCATCGTCGTTCCTCTCGTCGTTTCGCTTGACGTATAGACGACGAACGCGCGCGAGCGCGATCGACATCTACGAGCGCACGACCGAGAACCTGGCGCAGGTGAAGTCGCCGTTCCGTCCCTGCTCCTCGAGACGCAGCTCGATCCGCCGGGGCAGCAAGGGGGCGCCGCCACCCAGCGTGACCGGCGCAATCGTCACGAGCACCTCGTCCAGGAGACCCGCGTCGGCGAACTGGCCGGCCAGGTCTCCCCCGCCCACGATCCAGACGTTCCGCCCACCCGCGGCACTGACCATCTCCTTGTGCACGGCCGCGACGTCCGCGCTCGTGAACTCGATTCGAGCGTCGGGAACGATCGGAAGCTGCCGGTGCGTGAAGACCCAGCACGGAATCTCGTAGGGCCACTTCCACTCCGCCGGATCCTTGCCGGAGAACTCGTGGTCGAGGATCCATTCGTACGTCGTGGATCCCATCGCCAGCGCGCCGACCTCGGCGATGAACGTTCCATAGCTCAAGGGCCCGTCGTCGTCGCGCTTGCGGGTGAACAGCCACTCGAGCGAGTTGTCCGGGTCGGCGATGAAGCCGTCGAGGCTGGTCGCCGTGTAGTACTGCGTGAGAGGCGCGCTCACGAGTTGCTATGCGCCAGGCATGCCGTCGATGTTCTCGACCACGCGCGAAACCTTACGCAAAGGCTGCGGCGCATCCTCTGAGCTTGACGGGGCGGCATGGATCTGGTCAAATGACCTAGTCAAATGACTAAGTCAGTCGAAAACGGGAGCGCAATGACGACGGCAACCGAGCACGAGCTGATCACCCAGGCGGCGCTCGACTACTTCGAGGGCTGGTTCGACGGCGACGTCGAGCGCATGGATCGCGCGCTGCACCCTGACCTCGTCAAGCGCTCCCCGGGCGAGGACCAGGCCACACCGCTCTGGATCACGACGAAGGAGCGGATGCTCGAGCTGACCGCCGCGGGCGCCGGGGCGAAGGACGGTGACGACCGGCGGCTCGAGGTTCGGGTCGAGGACGTCCATCTGGACATCGCGAGCGTCACCGTCCGCTCGGCCGTCTACCACGAGTACCTGCAGCTCGTGCGCACGCGCGAGGGCTGGAAGATCGCGAACGCGCTCTGGCGCTGGACGTGAGCGAGCTCGCGCAGAAGTCGGCCGCGCGGTCGGCCGCGGAGGAGGCGCTGCTCAACGCGGCCGAGCGGCTGCTCGTCGAGCTCGGCCATGCTGGGATCACGACGCGCGGGATCGCCGAGGCCGCGGGTGTCAACCACGGCCTCGTCCACTACTACTTCGGCTCGAACGAGAACCTGCTCGTACGCGCGCTCGAGCGCTTCACCGAGCGTCTGATCGCACGCCAGCGCGAGCTCTATGCGTCAGACGAGCCCTTCGTCGAGAAGTGGCGGACGGCGATGCGCTACCTCGTGAGCGAGGACGCCACCTACGAGAAGATCTGGCTCGAGCTCCAGGCGCTCGCCTGGAACGATGCCGGCCTGCGCGCGCACCTCGCACGCGTCAACGGCGAGTGGCGCGCGGTGCTCACCGAGGCATTCGCAGAGCCGCACCGCGAGCTCGGGATCGAGATGCCGCTCGAAGCGCTCGTCTCGCTCGTAATGGCCTTTAACCTGGGGATCATGGTCGAGCGCCTCGGCGGCGTCGAAACAGGTCACGCCGAGCTGCTCGACTGGATCGACCGATGGCTGTCGAGCTGACCGCGCCGGCGCGCGAGCAGTCGCGCGCCTGCTACCCGGACGAAGAGGGGTACGTCGAGCGCAACGGGGTGCGGATCTTCTACGAGGTCTACGGCGAAGGCGAGCGCACGATTCTGCTGCTGCCGACCTGGTCGATCGTCCACTCGCGCCACTGGAAGATGCAGATCCCGTACCTCGCCCGCCACGTCCGCGTGGTCACGTTCGACGGGCGCGGCAACGGCCGCTCCGACCGGCCCCACGGCGTCCAGGCCTATCTCGAGCGCGAGTTCGCGGCCGACGCGCTCGCCGTGATGGACGCGACGGGCACGGAGCGGGCGACGCTCGCCGGTGTCTCGTGCGCCGCACTCTGGGCGACGCTCCTCGCGGCCGACCATCCCGAGCGGGTCGACGGGATCGTCTACATCGCGCCTGCCGTCGGCCTCGCGCCCGGGCATCCGGAGCGGCAGGTCTACGCGTTCGACGAGGAGCACGACACCGACGAGGGCTGGGCGAAGTACAACAGCCACTTCTGGTCGCGCGACTACCGCACCTTCCTCGAGTACTTCTTCGAGCAGTGCTTCAACGAGCCGCACTCGACGAAGCACATCGAGGATGCCGTCGGCTGGGGGCTCGAGACCGACCCCGAGACGCTCGCCGACACGACTCGCGCGATCTCCCTCTGCGGCCTCGAGAGCTTCCGCGACACCTGCGCGCGCGTCCGCTGCCCGGTGCTCGTCGTCCACGGCGACGCCGACCTCATCCGCCCGCACGCTCAGGGCGCCGCACTGGCGGAGGCGACCGGAGGGACATTGGTGACGCTCGAGGGGGCCGGTCACCTGCCGCAGGCCCGTGATCCGGTGAAGGTGAATTTGTTGTTGCGTGAGTTTGTGAAGCCGGCGTCGCCGGTGCGGAGTTGGGTGCGTGGGAGGTCGCGGCGTCGGCGGGCGTTGTATGTGTCGTCGCCGATTGGGCTTGGGCATGCGCAGCGTGATGCGGCGATCGCGGAGGAGTTGCGGAAGCTGCATCCGGATTTGGAGATCGATTGGCTTGCGCAGCATCCGGTCACGGCGGTGTTGGAGGCGCGCGGTGAGCGGATCCATCCTGCGAGCGCGTTGCTGGCGAACGAGTCGCATCATGTCGAGAGCGAGTCGGCCGAGCACGATCTGCACTGTTTCCAGGCGATCCGGCGGATGGACGAGATCCTGCTCGCGAACTTCATGGTCTTCCACGACCTCGTCCGCGAGGAGGACTACGACCTCTGGATCGGGGACGAGGCCTGGGAGCTCGACTACTACCTGCACGAAAACCCGGAGCAGAAGCGGGCCGCCTATGTCTGGCTGACCGACTTCGTCGGCTGGCTGCCGATGGAGGACGGCGGAAGCGGCGAGGCGTTCCTGACCGCCGACTACAACGCGGAGATGATCGAGCACATCGCCCGCTTCCCGCGCCTGCGCGACCGCGCCGTCTTCGTCGGCAACCCCGACGACATCGTCCCCGACGCGTTCGGGCCCGAGCTGCCGCTGATCCGCGACTGGACCGAGCAGCACTACGACTTCGCCGGCTACGTCACCGGCTTCGACCCGCACACGCTCGGCGACCGCGCCACAGCTCGGCTACCAGGACGACGAAAAGGTCTGCATCGTCACCGTCGGCGGCTCCGGCGTCGGCGCCCACCTCCTCCGCCGCGTCATCGACGCATTCCCCGAAGCGAAGGAACGCGTGCCCGACCTGCAGGATGATCGTCGTCGCCGGCCCCCGCATCGACCCCGAGAGCCTCCCCCAACACGACGGGCTCGAAGTACGCGCCTACGTGCACGACCTCTACCGCCACCTCGCCGCCTGCGACCTCGCCGTCGTCCAAGGCGGCCTCACAACCTCAATGGAACTGACCGCAAACCAACGCCCCTTCCTCTACTTCCCATTCCGCCACCACTTCGAGCAGAACTTCCACGTCCGCCACCGCCTCGACCGCTACGGCGCCGGCCGCTGCATGGACTACGAAACCGACGGCCCCACCGAAATCGCCACCGCAATCGCCGAAGAAATCGGCCGCAACACCAACTACCAACCCGTCGAAACCGACGGCGCCGCACGCGCCGCCACACTCATCGCCGAACTGCTCTAGCAACCAAGAGGGGAGTCCTATGGCCACAGCGACGCAGCAGGAGCTGATCACGCAAACGGCTCTCGACTACTTCGAGGGTTGGTTCGACGGCGACGTCGCGCGGATGGATCGCGCGCTGCACCCGGACCTCGTCAAGCGCTGGGCCGGCGACGACCAGGCCGCCTCGCTGGGAGTCACGACGAAGGCACGGATGCTCGAGCTGACCGCAGCGGGGGCGGGCGAGAAGGACGGCGCCGAGCGGCGGCTCGAGGTCGAGGTCGAGGACGTGTACGAGGACATCGCAAGCGTCACCGTCCGCTCGGCGGTCTACCACGAGTACGTCCACCTCGTGCGCACGCGCGACGGCTGGAAGATCGCGAACGCGCTGTGGCGGTACACGTGAGCGGAGTCGTGCAAACGACGTCTGCGGGCACACCCGAGCAGACGCGAGCGCGCTACCCGGACGAGTCAGGCTACGTGGAGCGCGACGGCGTCAAGCTCTACTGGGAGGTTTATGGCTCCGGGGAGCAGACCGTGCTCCTGATGCCGACGTGGTCGATCATCCACTCGCGCCACTGGAAGATGCAGATTCCGTACCTCGCGCGACACGTCCGGGTGGTCACGTTCGACGGGCGCGGCAACGGGCGGTCCGACCGGCCGTCCCAGCCGGACGCCTATCGCGAGGAGGAGTTCGTCGCCGACACGGTCGCCGTGATGGACGCGACCGCCACCGAACGGGCCGTGGTGGTGTCGCTCTCACGCGGCGCCGAGCGGTCGCTGCTGCTCGCCGCGGGCCAGCCGGAGCGGGTCGAGAAGCTCGTCTTCATCGCGCCGGCTCTGCCGCTGCCACCCGTCGTGTCCCGCGCGCGTGCGGCGCACGACTTCGACGAGCCGCAGGACGAGTACGTCGACTGGGGGAAGTGGAACCGCCACTACTGGCTCGAGCACTACGAAGACTTCCTCGAGTTCTTCTTCTCCAAATGCTTGACCGAGCCGCACTCGACGAAGCCGCGCGAGGACGCCTTCGGCTGGGGCCTCGACACGGACGCCGAGACGCTGATCGCGACCCAGCTCGCGCCGCGCCTGCAGGACGAGGAGAGCGTCAAGGTGCTCCTGAGCCGCGTCCGTTGCCCGGTGCTCGTCATCCACGGAAGCGAGGACGCGGTACGCCCCTGCGCCTCGGGTGCGCGCCTCGCCAAGCTGGCGGACGGTGAGCTCGTCGTGCTCGAGGGGTCCGGCCATTTCCCGCACGTGCGCGACCCGGTGAAGGTAAATCTGATCCTCCGCGATGCGGTCGCGCCTCCGCGGCCTCGGAGTTGGGTGCGTGGGAGGTCGCGGCGTCGGCGGGCGTTGTATGTGTCGTCGCCGATTGGGCTTGGGCATGCGCAGCGTGATGCGGCGATCGCGGAGGAGTTGCGGAAGCTGCATCCGGATTTGGAGATCGATTGGCTTGCGCAGCATCCGGTCACGGCGGTGTTGGAGGCGCGCGGTGAGCGGATCCATCCTGCGAGCGCGTTGCTGGCGAACGAGTCGCATCATGTCGAGAGCGAGTCGGCCGAGCACGATCTGCACTGTTTCCAGGCGATCCGGCGGATGGACGAGATCCTGCTCGCGAACTTCATGGTCTTCCACGATCTCGTCCGCGAGGAGGACTACGACCTCTGGATCGGGGACGAGGCCTGGGAGCTCGACTACTACCTGCACGAAAACCCGGAGCAGAAGCGGGCCGCCTATGTCTGGCTGACCGACTTCGTCGGCTGGCTGCCGATGGAGGACGGCGGAAGCGGCGAGGCGTTCCTGACCGCCGACTACAACGCGGAGATGATCGAGCACATCGCCCGCTTCCCGCGCCTGCGCGACCGCGCCGTCTTCGTCGGCAACCCCGACGACATCGTCCCCGACGCGTTCGGGCCCGAGCTGCCGCTGATCCGCGACTGGACCGAGCAGCACTACGACTTCGCCGGCTACGTCACCGGCTTCGACCCGCACACGCTCGGCGACCGCGCCACAGCTCGGCTACCAGGACGACGAAAAGGTCTGCATCGTCACCGTCGGCGGCTCCGGCGTCGGCGCCCACCTCCTCCGCCGCGTCATCGACGCATTCCCCGAAGCGAAGGAACGCGTGCCCGACCTGCAGGATGATCGTCGTCGCCGGCCCCCGCATCGACCCCGAGAGCCTCCCCCAACACGACGGGCTCGAAGTACGCGCCTACGTGCACGACCTCTACCGCCACCTCGCCGCCTGCGACCTCGCCGTCGTCCAAGGCGGCCTCACAACCTCAATGGAACTGACCGCAAACCAACGCCCCTTCCTCTACTTCCCATTGCGCCACCACTTCGAGCAGAACTTCCACGTCCGCCACCGCCTCGACCGCTACGGCGCCGGCCGCTGCATGGACTACGAAACCGACGGCCCCACCGAAATCGCCACCGCAATCGCCGAAGAAATCGGCCGCAACACCAACTACCAACCCGTCGAAACCGACGGCGCCGCACGCGCCGCCACACTCATCGCCGAACTGCTCTGACAGATCCGAGCCCGGCGCTAGAAGCGCCTCGCGACACGCAGCAGGTACTCCTCGCGATTGAGCGGATTCTCGTCTGTCCGCGGCCGCGTCGGAGTCGCGCCGGTGACGGCCCGGTAGCTGTCGAACTCGCACTCCAGCACGCCTTCGCCCCGCGTCAGCGCCGGCAGCTCGAGCCTCAGCTTGTGCACGTGGGCGGCCGGGATCTCGCCCTCGATCGTGCACGACGAGCCTCGGATCGACGGAGTCTGCGGGAGGGCACGCAGCCGCGCCAGTGCCGGCAAGAGCGGGCCGAGCACGTCCGCCGGGGCCTCGAGCAGGAAGCGGTGAATCGGCTCGTACACCTGCGTGCCGGCCTCCTGCAAGCGCGCTCATGACGACGAGCGGCGTCAGGCCGCGGAAGTCGGCGCCGGTGGTCGACATCTCCTTCGCGAAGCCCTGGTGGGCGTGACTCTGCCGCGGGAGGTAGCCCGCGTGCGTCATCGTCACCGATGCAGTCGGCCACGCGCCAGCCGTAGATGCCTTGCTGCAGCGTCTCGCGAACGGTGTCCTCGACCGCCCGGAAGAACGCGGGCGGCATCGACCCCAGCTCCACCTCGAGCCGAAAGTCCACGCCCGAGCCGGCAGCGCCCGGTTCGACGCGCAGCCCGACCGTGGCCAGGAACGGGTTGGGCTCCTTGCGGAGGAACTCGACGGCAGCACCGGTGCCGACCGGTCGCTCGATGCAGATCGTCGTCGTCTCGCGGAAGCCGACCTCGAGGCCGAAGTCGTTCGCCAGCGTCGCCTCGATCACTTCCTTCTGCACCTCGCCGTAGAGCGAGACGGAGATCTCCCGGCGCGTGTCGTCCTGGCGGACGCCGATCAGCGGGTCCTGCTCTGCGAGCTGACCGAGCGCGACACGCAGCGCACCGTTGTCGTCCGGGCTCCTGGGCACGACGACGGTCTCCAGCGTCGGTGGGGCGAAATGGTGCTCGGCGCTCGAGCGCGGCCTGCCGATCGCGTCGCCGATCTGGATCTCGTTCAGACCCCAGAGCTTTCCGATCTCTCCCGCGGAAACCGAGCCGCGACGAGCGCTGGCGCCGTTGTCGAAGACGTCGATCGCGGTCACCTTGCGCTCGCCGTCCTCGCCGAACCGGAGCCGGTCACGCGTGCGCACCGTGCCCGAGAACATGCGGACGTACGCGATCTTCTCGCCCACCGGGCCCCGTTCGACCTTGAAGACGCTCCCCGACACGGAGCCCTCCGCGTCCCCGACGCGCGCTGGGAGCAGCTCCGCGAGGCCGCTCGTCAAGGACTCCACGCCCGCGCCCGTGATCGCCGAGCCGAAGAACACCGGCTGCACGAGCGCGCGCTTCGTCTGAGCAGCGAGCGCCGCGCGAAGCCGGCGATACGGAACGCTCGCCTCGTCGTCGACGAGCGCGGCCAGGAGCGCATCGTCGTGCTCGCTGAGCACGGAGGCGAGAGTCGCGGTGAAGTCGGCGTCGCGCGCGCCAGAAGGCGTGAACCCGGCCGCGCGGGTGCCGAGATCGCGCGTGACTCCCATCGGGACGATCGCGGGCGTCAGCTTCTCGGCGATGGCGCGCAGCACGAGCTCTTCCTGCGCGCCGCGGCGGTCGATCTTGTTCACGAACACCAGCGTGGGCACGCCGAGACGCTGCAGCGCGCGCATCAACACGCGGGTCTGCGACTGGACGCCCTCGACGGCGGAGAGCACCAGCACGGCGCCGTCGAGCACGGTCAACACCCGCTCGACCTCGGCGATGAAGTCCGGGTGGCCGGGCGTGTCGATCAGGTTGACCGTGACGTCGTCGATCGCAAACGAGACGACCGCCGACTTGATCGTGATGCCGCGCTGCCGTTCCAGCGCGAGGGAGTCGGTCTGCGTCGTTCCGGCGTCGACGCTGCCGATCTCGTCGATCACACCGGCCACGTACAGCAGCCGCTCGGTGAGAGTTGTCTTACCGGCGTCTACATGCGCCAAGATCCCCAAGTTCAACGTTTTGCGAAGCACGCGTCATACCCTCCGAATAGGTCACAAAAGCCCTCTCGATGGTCATGACAGGTGCGCGCATCTCAGCTCCTTGGGGATTACGGCTGCGCTCCAAGTAAAGCAAACGGAGGAAGGGCCACAGCGTCTCTGTGGTATCAACGCCGCGTGCTTCCCGGTGTGATCGATTCGGTCCTCCGCCGCCCGGGCGACACGGACGCGGCGGTCTTCGCGCTCGCGCGACGCCTCGGTTTCGCGGGAGTCGAGGTCGCGCTCGGCCGCGACGACGTCGTGGCGACGCACGCGGCCGGCTCGCGTCGCTCCGGCAGGCCCGGGACGACGCGGCGCTCAGCCTCCCCTCGCTGATCCTGTCGCACCATTCGTCCGACGGCGGCCTGGCCGACGCCGACGGGGCGACCCGCGCCACGCGCGGCCGACGACGTCCGCGCGGCGATCGAGCTCGCAGCCGAGCTCGACGCCGACATCGTGCTCGTCCCCTTCTTCCTCCGCGGCGAGCTCGACGGCGAGGCCGGGCTCGACCGCTGCGCCGAGTCGTTCCGGCCGCTGTGCGCCGAGGCCGCCTCCGCCGGCGTGACGCTGTGCTACGAGGGCACGCTGCCGGCACGCGAGATCCTCCGGCTGGCGGAGCGCGTCGGCTCGAGCGCTTTCGGTTGCTACTTCGACCTCGCCAACCCACTCGCTGCCGGCCTCGATCCGCCGACGGAGCTGCGCGAGCTGGGCGAGATCGTCCGGCGCGTGCACTTCAAGGAGTCGCGGACGCTTCGGGGAGACACGAGGCCGGGGCTCGGCCGCGTCGACTACGCGGAGTGCGCGCTCGCTCTCGCGGAGATCGGCTACGACGGGTGGCTCGTGCTCGAGACGCCCGCCGCGCCACCGGCGCTGGTCGCGCGCGACCTGAGCTACGCGCGCACGCACTTCCCCGCCCTCGAGCAGGCGGCTGACGTGGCCGCGTCTTCGGCGCGTTCACGTACGACCTCGACACCGGCTGGCCCGGCCTCGCCGCGCGGTGCCGCGAGCTCGGCCTGGAGACGGTGCAGCTCGCGCGCGACCGGCTCGACGAGTGCCTCGCGAGCCCGGACCTCGCCGCGGAGGTCGACGTCTCCTCCGTCGGCGCGTACAGGAACCTGATCGCGCCCGACGAGAGGGAGCGCCGCGAGAACATCGACTACGTCGCGCGCTGCCTCGAGCTCGCGCCGCGGATCGGCGCCTGGGCGGTGTCGACGCATGCGGGACGCTCCATCCGACCGAGGAGTGGGGCGACGTGCCCGAGAACGCGGGCTCCGAGGCGTGGGCGACGCTGCTCGACAGCGTCGAGCAGCTGCTGCCCGCGGCCGAGAGCGCCGGCACCGTGCTCGCGCTCGAGGGAAGCGTCAAGAGCGTGCTCCGGACGGTCGCGCGCACAATCGAGCTGCTCGACCGCTTTCCGTCGCCGCACCTGCAGCTCGTCTGCGACCCCTACAACTACGTCTCCCAGGCGTTGCTGCCGGCGCGGGTGCGCGTCGCGCGCGAGCTCCTCGACCGCTTCGAGCCCGCGTTCGTCGTGGCGCACGTCAAGGACGTCGGCCCGGAGGGTGCCGAAGTGTCGACGCCGGAGGTCGGCACCGGCGTGTTCGTGCAACGGCCGTACTTCGAGTTCCTGCGGACGCGCCGGCCGGACCTGCCGCTGATCCTCGAGCACCTCGACGAGAGCCGGATCCCCGCGGCGATGGACCTCGTCAGGCGAGCGTGACCGGAGCGCCGCGCTGCTCCGCCGAGCGGCACGCCGCCAGCGTCAGCTCCAGCGAGAGCAGGTTGTGCCGCCCCGAGTTGTACGGCTCGCGGGCCTCCGCGATCGCCGTCACGAGCTCGCCGAGCGCGCCGGCGAAGCCGTCGACGTACCAGGCGCCTTCGAGCTCGAAGCGCTCGACCTCCTCCCCTTCGCGCTCGCACTCGACGAAGTCCGACCCGAGCAGGATGCTGCCGCGAATCGTCCCCTCGGTGCCGTGGACCCAGAAGCGGCAGCCGGGTGACGCGGTGCGCGAGCCGCCGACGCTGCGGATGAGCGCGTTCGCGCCGTCCGCGTAGTGGACGTCGATCCAGGCGCCCCAGGGCTGCTTCGTCCCGGCCGGCTGGCCCGGCGAGCGAAACTCGAGCGCGCGCACGCTCTCGGGCGTCCGTCCGTCCAGCCAGCAGCGGCTGATGTCGATCCAGTGCACGCAGTGGTCGTAGACGACGAGATGCTCGATCTCGTCGAAGTGCGGGAACTGATGCACGAACGCGAAGTCCCGGTCGAGGAGGTGCGTCACGGCGTAGGCCTCCCCGATCGCGCCCTGCTCGATCAGCAACGTCGCGATTCGCCACGGCGGCGCCCAGCGCCCGTTCTGGTTGACGGCGAGCTTGACGCCGCTCCGCCCGGCTTCGCCGACCAGGGCGCGCGCGGACGCGAGGTCCGGCGCGAGCGGCTTCTGTGCGAGCACGTGCTTCCCGGCCGCGATCGCGCGCCGGATCAGGTCGACGCGCACGTTCGGGTGGGTCGCGATGTCGACGATCTCGACCGCGGGCTCCGCCAGCAGCTCGTCCAGGGTCGCAAAGACGCGCTGCTCGACGTCGCGCGTCGCGGCCGGTGAGACGTCGAAGACGCCCACGACGTTGCAGCCGTACTGCGCGTAGGCGGGCAGGTGCGCGTTCTTGACGATCTGGCCGCAGCCGACGATGCCGATGCCGGGCCGGTAGCCGGGCGGGAAGGAGGGCCGATAGTCGATCACGAGAAGTCGAGCACGACCTGCACGGCCTCGTCCGGGCGCTCGTCGAGGAGGCGGAACGCGTCGGCGACGTCCTCGGCGGCGACGACGTGCGAGATCAGCGGCTCGAGCTCCAGCCGCCCCTGCGCGTGCAGGTCGAGCACGGTTCGCTCGAGGCGGTCGACCGACCAGCGCTGTGACAGCCGCGGGGCGACGTTCGAGATCTGGGACGAGACGAGCTCGATCCGGTTGTGGTGAAACTCCTCGCCGAGGCGGAGGCCGGTCGCGTCCCCCTGCTCGAACCCGGCTGCGACGACACGGGCCGCGTAGGCAGCCGAGCGGATCGCCTCGTGCAGGGCGGCGGCAGAGCCGGTCAGCTCGATGACGACGTCTGCGCCGCGGCCGTCCGTCAGCCCTTTCACGGTCTCGGCGACGGGCTCCGCGGACGCGTCGACGACCGCGGCCGCGCCGAGCGCGTGCGCCAGCTCGAGCCGGCGGGCGATCCGGTCGACCGCAACCACCGTGCCCCCGTTCAGGCGCGCAAGCTGCGTCGCGATCAGCCCCGGAACGCCCTGGCCGAAGACGGCGACCGTCTCGCCGACGTGCACGTCCGCGTCGAGCACCGCGTTCAGTGCAACGGCGCCGATGCGCGGGAAGACGCCGCAGAGTGGGCGTGAGCCGGCGGGCAGGACGTGGCCGGCGAGACGCGCTTCGGCAAGGACGGCAGCGCTCCGGTGACCCCAGATGCCCCACACGACGTCCCCCGTCGCGACCGCAGTCACGTCCGCGCCGACGGCCTCGACGGCGCCGACCTGCTCGTAGCCCCACGCCTCGAGCGGGTAGGCAAACGTCGGATCCCCCTCGACGAAAAGCCTCGTCTCGGCGTCCCAACGCTTGCCGAGGTACGGATTCGTGCCCCGGTACGCGGTCAGCTCCGTGCCGGCGGAGATCCCGGAGTAGAGCGTTCGCACGAGCGCCTCGCCGGGCCCGGGCGGCCGCTCCTCGTACTCGACGAGCGCGACGTCGCCTGGGGCGCGGAAGGCGACCAACCGCTCGGCCACGGGCTAGTCGGCCGACTCGGCGGGCTCGGCGGACTCGGCGGGCTCGGCGGGCTCGGTCACCGCCGTGGCGCCGTCGGCGCTCATCCAGCGGATCCGCTCGGGCGCGATGCGCAGCCAGACGTCGGAGTCGGGCTCCGGGAAGAGCTGCGGCGACGCGGACACCTTGAGCATGTCCTCGCCCGTCCGGACGGTGAGCAGGTTGTGCGAGCCGAGCGGCTCGACGACGACGACGGTCGCGCGGATCGCGCCGTCGCTCGGCTCAGTCTGCACCTGGATCGACTCGGCGCGGATCCCGAGCAGCACCTGGCGGCCCGCAAGCGGGCGCGCGTCCTCGCCCAGCGGGAGCGTGCCGCCGCTCAGACGAGCGACCGGCGTCACCCCGTTCGTCACGACCTCGGCCGCGACGAAGTTCATCGGCGGCGTCCCGATGAAACCGCCCACGAACGCGTCCGCCGGCCGGTCGTAGACGGCGAGGGGGCTGTCGACCTGCACGATGTGGCCGGCGTTCATGACGGCGATCCGGTCGCCCATGCTGAGCGCCTCCACCTGGTCGTGCGTGACGTAGATCGTCGTCGCGTCGAGCTTCTGCAGGAGCGCCTTCAGCTCGGCGCGCATCTCCATCCGCAGGAGCGCGTCGAGATTCGAGAGCGGCTCGTCCATCAGCAGCACGTCGGCCCTCGTCGCGATCGCGCGGGCGACGGCGACGCGCTGCCGCTGACCGCCGGAGAGCTGGGACGGGTAGCGGTCGAGCAGCTCCTCGATGTGCAGGAGCGAGGCGGCCGACCCGACGCGCTCCGCGATGCTCGCCTTGCTCTCCCGCTGCATCTTGAGGCCGAAGGCGACGTTGTCGTACACCTTCATGTGCGGGAAGACGGCGTAGCTCTGGAACACCATCGCGATCCGGCGCCGGCGCGGCTGGAGGTTCGTCGCGTCGCGGCCGCCGATCCACACGCGCCCACTGTCGACCTTCTCCAGGCCGGCGAGGCAGCGAAGGAGCGTCGTCTTGCCGCAGCCGGAGGGCCCGAGGAGGACGACGAACTCGCCGTCGGCGATCTCGAGGTCGACGTCGTCGACCGCCAGGACCTTGCCGAACGTCTTGCGGATCAGTTCGAAGCGGACGTCAGCCATTTATTTGACCACCCTCCCCCATATGTTGAAGAGGTACTTGCGGATGAAGAAGATCACGATCAGCGACGGCGCCAGCAGGAAGAAGCCGCCCGCGAACTTGAACGGCAACGGCGAAGCGTTCAGCACCGCGAGGATCTGCGCGGGCAGCGTCCGCTCCCGCAGCGTCAGGATCGCGGCCGCGAAGACCTCGTTCCACGAGATGATGAAGACGAAGATCGCCGCCGCCGCCAGGCCGGGGAGGGCGAGCGGCAGCACGATTCGCACGATGGCCGAGAACCGGCTGCAGCCGAGCGTCATCGCGGCCTCCTCGAGCTCGACGGAGATCCCCGCGAAGACGCTCGACGTCACGAGCACCGCGAAGGGCAGCGCGAGCGCGGCGTGCGCGAACGCGACGCCGTAGACCGTGTCGTCGATCCCCCAGCGGAGGAAGATGACAGCGAGCGGGATCGAGAGGATCACGATCGGGAAGGCGCGCGTGCCGACGACCGCGAGTCGGAACGTATCGGCGCCGCGGAACGCGTAGCGCGCGAGCGCGTAGCCGGCGGGAATCCCGACGCCGAGCGCGATCACGAGCGTCAGGATCGCGACGATGACGCTGCGCTGGAGCGAGGGGACGATCCCCTCAGAGTCGAGGAAGAAGCGCATCGTGTCGGTCGACATGTCGCGCGGCAGGAGCTGCTTCGGGTACGCGTACACGGCCTCCTCGGTCGAGAAGGCGGCGAGCGTGATGAAGTAGATCGGGACGAGCACCCAGAGCGCGAGCAAGATCGCGGCGGCGTACTTGAGCGTCCCGATCGCCGCCTTTCTCATCTCAGCAGCTGCTCCTTCCGGGTGCGCAGGAGGCGCAGGATCACGATCGCAGAGACGACCGAGAGCACGAGAATGAGCGCCGCGTACGCGGCCGCGACGTTCTCGTCCTGGTTCGTCGTCTCCCAGCGGTACGCCTCGGCCGCGAGCACAGTCGTCCCTTCACCCGCGATCGCGATCACCGTCGCGAACACCTCGAACGCGAGGATCACGCGCAGGAGCAGCGCCACCTGGATCGACGGCTTCAGCATCGGCAGCGTCACGTGCCGCAGCCGCTGCCAGAAGCTTGCGCCGAAGACCTCCGCCGCCTCGTTGAACTCACGCGGGATGCTCTGCAGCCCGGCGACGAGGATGATCATGATCAGCGCCGTCGAGCGCCAGATCTCGGCGACCACGATCGTGGCGAGCAGCGTCCTCTGGTCGGTCGGGTCGAGCCAGATGCGCGGGAACGTCGGGTCGGTCAGGCCGAGGTGGCTGAGGATCGTATTGAGGTACCCGCGCTCGGTGAAGATCGCCGACCAGACGATCCCTGCGGCGAGGTCGGAGATCGCGAGCGGGAGCAGGAAGATGTAGAGGAAGATTCCGCGCCCCTTGAGGCTCGTGTTGACGAGGAGCGCCATGGCGAGGGCGAGCGCGAACTGGACCGGGATGATCACGGCGATCAGGATCAGGGTGTTCTTGAACGCCTCCTCGAAGCGGAGGTCGTCGCGCATCCGCTCGAAGGCCGTCAGGCTCCAGACGCCGTCCTCACGGAACGCCAGCGTGAACGCCTCGACCATCGGCCAGCCGAAGAAGAGGGCGAGGTAGGCGAGCGTCGGGAGGACCAGCCAGTACGGCAGGACCTCCCAACGCCTCATGCGCTGCGCGACCGACGTCGGCTGCGCGACCGACTCCACGCGCTACTTCACCTGGCAGGGACCGTTGCTCGGCGGGTCGGGCCGCCAGCACGGCGCGCCCGTCTTGGTCATGATCGCCTGGAGGTTCGCTCCTTCCTCGTTCAGGACCGTCCGGATGTTCTCGTTGCGGACGACGGTTCGGGTGAACGTGTTGCGGTAGACCGTGCTGAAGTTGCCGCCCTCGGCGCCGAGGCCGATCGGCAGCAGCGCCGGGAGCGCCCTCGGCGACGCCTGCATGATCTTCACCGCGTTCGACTGCGCCCGCAGGCCCTCAGGCAGGCGCTTCGACAGCTGTCCGCCGACGACGGGGAAGAACCCGACCGTCGAGAGGGTCTTCGCCTGCGTGCTGACGCTCAGCAGGTGCCGGATCAGCTCCCTCGCCCCGTTCGGGTTCGGCGCCGAGCGCGGGATCGCGAGCCCGGCCAGCACCGGCATGTAGGCGAGACCCTTGGGGCCGATTGGCGCGGGGAAGACGACGAACGCATCCGGCCGGGTGATGAGCGCGTTCCGCAGTCGCGCCACGTGCTCCCACGCGAGCAGGACTTCCTCCGAAAGGAGCGGGTCCTGCATGAACCCGTACGTCAGCGACTGTGGATGCGACTGGCCCCAGATCGACTTCATCCACTGCCAGCTCGCGGCCGCGAGGGGCTGCTTGAAGGTCGTCACGACGCCGCCGCTGTAGGCGGGCACGGAGTACCCCTGGAAGAAGCGGTGGATGAGGCCGTTCGACCCGCCGGGGAATCCGGTGCGGGGGCCGTAGCGGGCCCTGATCGCCTTCGCCCACTGGTTGTACTGGCCGTAGGTGAGGCGGTTGAGGGTGGCGCCGCGCGGCAGGAGCGGCAGCACGCGCCTGTTCGCGATGCAGACGTACGTCGCCTGCATCCACGGGATGTAGTACTGGCGAGGAGTCCCGAGCTTCCCGAGTGTCATGAAGTCCCTGCCGACCGCCGTCCGCCCGGAGGAGAACTCCCGCACGAGCGGGGTCAGGTCGGTCAGGATGTTCTTGTCCTCGATCGTCGAGAAGTTGCCGTGCAGGGCGCCGAGCAGGTCGACGGTGCCGCGCCCGGCGCGCGCCTCGGCCTGGACGCGGTTGTCGAACTCGGCGTCGGACGCGGCGAACACGGCCGTGCAGCGCCCGTCGAACCCCCTGAGCATGGTGTTCCGGAACGCCTCGGACTCGGCGACCGGAGCGAGCTGGTTGGAGAAGAACGTGACGTTGCCGGCCGGTGCTCCGAAAGCCCGGTCGGCCAGAACGCCGCCGAGCGCGAGCGCACCGCCGGCGAGTGCCGCCTTCTCGAGCAGCGAGCGGCGGTCGAAGGCGAGCTCCGGGTCGAGGGCGAAGTCGTCGTGGTCGGCCATGGTGTTGCTCCCTCCTTCTAGCTGTCGGGCCCCGGCTCCGGGGGCGCGGTTGAAGACTGATCGAAGAGCGCGTCGAGCACCAGGGCGGCGGTCCAGGAGAACTCCTTCCCGCCGTGGCCTCGACCGTTCGTGGGGCTGTAGTGCTCCCAGAAACCGGAGCGCCGCGGCAGCCCGACGAGTGCGGCTCGAACGCGCCTGGCCAGGTCGAGGTAGCCATAGCGGACGAGGCCGCGGTAGAGAAACCAGTTCATGACGGGCCAGATCGGGCCGCGCCAGTAGAGGATCGGCTCGAAGCGGGGGTCGCCGGGCGGAAGGCTCGCGAGCGCCCACTCGTCGGCTGCAAGAGCGACGCCCGCCTCCCCGAGCCGCGCGACCATCGCGGCCGCGCGAGCCTCGTCGGGAACGCCCGCGTAGAGCGGCGTGAAGCCGGCTGCGGTGCGGGTGGCGATCAGCGCGCCGGCGCGGACGTCGAGGTCGTCGTAGACGGCGTGCGCACCGTCCCAGAGCTTCTCGTTCATCGCGTCCGCCGTGTGCTCGGCCCACTCCTCGTAGCGGCCCGGATCCTCGCCCACAGCACGCGCGATCTCGGCGAGGTCGCGGTTCGCCTGCACCAGGAGCGCGTTGAAGATCGCCGCCTGGACGACGAACGGCGACACCTCGCGGAGCTCGTCCGGCCGGTAGCCGTGCTCCCGGAAGAGGCCGACCAGGTACGCGTACCGGTCGTAGTGCTCGTTCGTCGGCCGCTGGAACGTGTCGGAGAACTCGGTGTCGATTCGGCGGTACTCGGGCACGTCGTCGGCCGTGAGCTCGATCCGCCCGAGCGGCCCGTCCCAGAGCGGCGAGTTGTCCATGCCGGTCTCCCACGGGTGCCAGACCTCGGCGAGGCCGTCGCCGTCGCGCACACGCTCCCGGTAGATGTACTCGTGCCAGGCCGCCAGCTTCGGCAGGAGCTCGCGCGCGAACGCGGCGGCGCGCTCGCCGTCTCGCCCGTGACGGAGGACGTGCAGCACCGCAGTCGCGTGAATCGGCGGCTGGACGATGCCCGACGTCTGCGGCGTCCGCGGCGCGTCGGGCGAGCGCTCCGCCTGCCAGAACTCGGGGCCGGGAAAGTACTGCGTGCCCTCGGTGAAGACGATGTGCGGCAAGAGGCCGTTCCGCCACTGGCCGCGAAAGAGCGACACGAGCTCGCGCTCGGCACGCTCCTGATCGACGCGCGCGTAGCCGATCGAGTGGCACGCGGAGTCCCAGCTCCACTGGTGGGGATAGAGCTGCGGGGACGGCTTGGTCGCGTGGCCGATCCAGTTGCCGTCGAGAACCGCCAGCGCTCGCCGCGCGAGCTCCGAGTCGCGCTCGTCGAGGCTCCCGTCGAGGAGCGCGGCGGCACGGCCGTTGCCGATCACCCGGTCTCCCGCAGAACTTGTCATACCGGCGTGAGAATACTCTCGCGGCGTCGCCGTTACGCGGCGGAAGCTACGAGGCGGCGACGCTCGCGGAGGAGCTCGGCGTACCGCTGGGCGAGGTGGCGGACCACGCCGGCTTCGGCGCCGTCCCCGGCGGGCCGAGAGGCCGCCCCGCGGTTGCGAGCGGCGGGCTCGTCTTCAGCATTCTCCGGCAGGCTGCGCAGCCGAAGGCGGCGATGCGGCTCCTGCGCGACGTCGTCGCGCCCGAGCACGTGGCCCGGATCGCCCGCGAGACCGGGCGCATCCCGGCCAGACGCTCGGCGATCGAGCTCGCGGCGCCCGGGCTGCCGTTCGTGTCGGAGACGGCGACGATGCTGGAGCACGCGGTCACGCGTCCGGCGACGCCGCTCTACCCGCGCGTGTCGGCGCAGCTGCAGGCGATGCTCGAGTCGGTGCTCACGGGTCAGCGCACGCCGACGCAGGCTGCACGCCATGGGGCGGAGCTCGTCGCGGCGATCACGGGCCTGCCGCTCGCCGAGAGCGCTACTGCTTCGTCATCACGATCCTGAGGCGCTCCTCGGCCGAGATCAGGTGGTCGAGGTCCTCGGCAGCCTCGTCGAGGTCGATCTGCACCCAGTCGATGGTGCCGCTGAAGTGGCTGCTCTCGGGGGTGTAGTCGTCGCTGACGGGCGAGGCGGTGTCGGAGCCGACGTCGCAGGTCTCGTCCGCCGAGAACGCCATCGGCACGGTGCCTTCGACGCGCCCCTCCCCGGCCTTCTCGCCGTCGACATAGAGGGAGACGGTGCCACCCTTGGCAAGGCCGCCGCCGTCGTAGGCGAACTCCATCCGCACCTGGTGCCTGCCTGGCGGAATCTCACTGTCGCCCTCGGCGTAGAAGCGCTGGAGGCCGAAGAGGTTGTAGCAGTACTTCGGCTTGCCGTCCTTGACGTAGAGGCTCCAGCCCGCGAACTCCCCACCCTGGGCGACAATGACGCCCTCCGCACCGCCGTCCGGAACCGTGAGCTCGGCGGTCACCGAGTGCGACTTGTTCTTGATGTTGACGACCGAGTTCTCGCTCAGTCGTCCCATGCCGGCAAACAGGACCTGCGAGTTGCCCGTGATCAGCGTCGGTCGGCCGGCGAGGTCGGAGTTGAAGCGCTCGAAGCGCCGGTCGTCCAACGGTAGGACGTTGTACTTCTTCGCCTCCTCGATGAAGAGCGCCTTCAGCTCCTCCAGCTTCTCTGGCATCTCGGCCGCGAGGTCGCGCGCCTGGCTCCAGTCGGTGTTCGTGTCGTAGAGCTCCCAGGTGTCCTCCTGGAAGGGGGGCAGCTCCTCCGGCACCCAGGGGGTCGAATGGCGCGTGACCGCGGTCCAGCCCTTGTCGTAGATACCGCGGTTGCAGAACATCTCGAAGTACTGCGTCTCGCGCGCTTCCGCCGCGCCGGCGTCATCGAAGGCGTAGCGCATGCTGACGCCCTCGATCGGCTTCTGCGGAACTCCGCGGACCGTCTTCGGCTCGGGCAGGTCCGCCACGTCGAGCACCGTGGGGGCGATGTCGATCACGTGGTGGAACTGGTTGCGGATCTCGCCCTTCGCCTCGATGCCCTTCGGCCAGTGGACGATCGTGCCGTTCCGCGTCCCGCCCCAGTGCGATGCGACCTGCTTTGTCCACTGGTACGGCGTGTCCATCGCATGCGCCCAGCCGACCGCGTAATGGTTGTAGGCCGACGAAGTCCCGAACTCGTCGATCTTCGAGACCATGAACTCTGTCGTCTCGAGCCCGAAGGCCCCGTTGAGGACGACGAGCTCGTTGAAGCAGCCGTTCGGAGTGCCTTCGGCGCTCGCGCCGTTGTCGCCGTTGACGTAGTAGATCAGCGTGTCCTCCAGGATCCCGAGGTCCTCGAGCGCGTCGACGAGTCGCCCGATGTGATGATCCGTGTGCTCGAGGAAGCCGGCGTACACCTCCATCTGCCGCGTGAGCACGGGCTTCAGGTCGTCCGGGATGTCGTCCCAGGCGGGAATCTCCGCGGGGCGGGCGGTCAGCTCGGCGTCGGGCGGGATCACGCCGAGCTCCTTCTGGCGGGCGTAGGTCTCCTCGCGCAGCTTGTCCCAGCCCTGGTCGAACTTGCCCTTGTACTTCGCCGACCACTCCGGCCTCACGTGGTGCGGCGCGTGCGTCGCACCCGGGGCGAAGTAGATGAAGAACGGCTTGTCCCCCATCAACGCCTTCTGCTGCCGGATCCACTTGATCGTCTTGTCGGTCATGTCCTCGGTGAAGTGGTAGCCCTCTTCCGGCGTCCGGTCGGGCTCGATCGGCGTCGTCCCCTCGTAGATGGCCGGGTAGTACTGGTTCGTCTCCCCGCCGATGAAGCCGTAGAAGTACTCGAAGCCGCCGCCGCCGCTGGGCCACGAGTCGAACGGGCCGAGCGGGCTCGTCTCCCAGACCGGCACCTCGTGGCACTTCCCGAACTGGGCGGTCGCGTAGCCGTTCAGCTTCAGCGTCTCTGCGAGCGGGGCGCAGGTGTTCGGGCGGATCGAGTTGTAGCCGGGCGCCGAGGTCGCGATCTCCGTGATCCCGCCCATCCCGACCGTGTGGTGATTGCGGCCTGAGAGCAGCGCCGCCCGGGTCGGAGAGCAGAGCGCGGTCGTGTGAAAGCGGGTGAACTTGAGCCCTTCCCCGGCGAGGCGCTCGGCGGTCGGCGTCTGACACGGGCCGCCGAACGCGCTCGAGGAGCCGAAGCCGGCGTCGTCGATCAATACGACGAGGACGTTCGGCGCACCTGCCGGCGGACGCAGCGGCACGATCGGCGGGAACTTCGCGTTGGGATCCTTCGCATCCTCGTAGACCGGTCCCTCGTAGGGGCGGTCGGGAATCGGGAGCGCTTCACGCTCCTCTCGTGTGGGCTCTGACACAGGGTCTCTCCTCTTCTCGGGGTCTGGACAAGACGATGCCGGTGGTCCGGGTGAGCCGGCATCACCCGATCTGGAGGATTATCGAGGTCCTACGGCTGCTTTGCGATCGCCGTGCTGAGTTGCGCGATCGCGACCCGGTCCTCGGCTGTCCGCGCGAGCTTCTCCCGGCTCCATTCACGGATGAGCCTCGCCTGCCGCGGTCCCGCGATGCGCGTCCGCCCCGCGTCGACGGCCCCGGCGACGACCTTGACGACGACTGCTTTGTCGTCGACCGCGACGCCGAACAGCGTGTCTTTACTCACCAAGAGGGTGCGGCCGCCGCGAATGCCGAAGCGTGCCGTGCCTCCGCGCACGACGCACCACGAGGTTCCGCCGTGGATCACGAGGGCCGAGGACACCACCAGGCTACTCCGCGGTAGCACGATGCACGAGGTGCTCGCCGGTGAGGACTTGAGCTCGAAGACGACCTGTCCTCTCGAGTCAGTGCAGATGCCTGCGCCGGAACGGATGTCGAACGGCGCCGCTCCGACATACCTGCCCCCGACGAAGACGCTGCTGTGCAGCACCTGGATCAGCGCTCCGGCCACCGCGCCGCGGCCGACCGGGGAAGAACAAACCGAGGCGGCCCGACTCTGCGGAGCGTCGGCAAGGACCGCGCCTGCAAGCGCAGCTAGCAGGAAGCCGGCGACGACGAAGCGGACGACGTTTCGACCGAGCATCGTCACAGGAGCCCGTCGACCATCTGCCGAAGGGTCGGGTTGGTGTTTGCGAGTGCCAGCATGAAACACGCGAGCAGAACGGCATAGACGGTGAGCTCGAGACGCCGCAGCGGCGGCGTCGTGTCGCCGGGCATGACCGAATAGGCAAGAGCCAGGGCGAACCTCTTCACATATCGGCTGGCTGCTCGGGCGACCGTCCCCAGTCCGTCGGCCGGCGGGTCCGGCTCGGATGCGGTGCGTTTGCGCTTCTCGGCCACGGGAGGCTTGCCCTCCCCGTTCGCGGCGGCGCGCAACATCGCAGCAACGAAGATCAAGCCCAGGAGCCAGACAACAGGCCGGAGCGGCTGGACGAAGTACCCCGCGACGGAGCGGTAGAAGACGGCGTCGGCGATGCGCTGCGGCAGCGGGTCGTCGGCACTCTCGAGGACCTGCATCTGGAAGTGCGCCTGGTTCGCGCGGCCCAGATCGCCGTTCGCCTTCGCAGTCGCTTCCACCACGCGAAGCGCGGCCAAGCGCTGCTCGGGCTGCCTCGCGCTCAGGTACTTCTTCAGCTCCGCAGGCCTGATCGAGAGCGCGCCGGCCGTGAAGTCCGCCAGCGAGATGGACGAGCCGCGTCCGAACTGGGCGCCCTCGAGTGAGATCGAAGGAGCGGCGAGCTAGGTGAGTTGCAGGACACCGTACAGCTCGGCGTACGTCAGGTTGAGTGTGCCGCCGACCGACGTGTGATCGAACGAAAGCCGCGGCTCCGCCGCCGCTGCTCGGGCACGACCGGGAGCGCATCGTCGGCTTGACCGACGAGTACCTGGCGGAACAGCGCATCGGCGCCGAAGCGCGCATCCGCGAAGCTCAGTCTCGCCCGGCACCTGAGCCTCGCTGAAGTCGGCGCGCCCGTCGAACGCTGCCTCCTCGAAGCTGCCCTGAGTCCGCGAAGATCGCTTGCCTGAAGTCGACTCGGCCGCTCGAACGCCGCGCCCTCGAAGTCGGCCTGCGCGCCGAAGATGGCATGCGCGAAGCTGCTCTCGCGGCCGAAGGACGTCGCGGGGAACCGAGCGGCGGCGTCGAAGCCGGCATCCGCGAAGCGTGCGACCCCGAGGAACCGCGCCGACGAGAAGTCGACCGGCTCGACGAAGTGGACTCCGTCGAACGCGGCGAGATCGTCGAATGTCGCGAAGGACAGGTCGACGACACCCCGGAACTCGGTGGCCTCTGGGGCGGCGGACTCGTCGTCGGAGACCGTGAAGCCGAAGATTGCCGCCTCCTCGAAGTGCGCACCGTCCAGTCGGACGTCACCCTCGAACGTCGACCCGCTGACGTCGATCTCCCGCTCGAACGCCACGTGCCGTAGATCGAGGTCGCCTTCGAACGTGCAGCTGACGCAGCTGAGGACGTTCTTGACGGCGCCAACCTGCATCAGGTCGAGGTCACCCTGCACGGTCGCTCGGCTGCAGAGGATGCTACGGCCGCTCGAGATGTGGGCAACGAGCACCCGGGCCTGGACCTTGCCGCTGCAGGCAAATGGGGAGCGCGTGCCCGCGGGCTCGCGCGTTGGAGCGGCCGCTGCCGACTCGCCGAAAACGAGCACGGCGGCCGCGATGGCGGCGGCGAGCCAACTGAACCTCATGCATTACTGACGCAGATCGGCCCTCGCATCTTCCCAAGGCGGCCGACCCAACGCTCATGTCATGCGGCTTTAGACCCGCCGCGCGACGCGCGGCAAGTACTCCTCGCGGTTGAGTGATCCGTGTGCTCCTTGGTGGATCCGGCGACGAACCGAGAGTAAAAGCAAAAGGGCGCTGCCCCACAGCGTCCGCTCGGGTCATGTCGGGGCCAGGACCCCTCACGTCCGCCCGGGACATCACGGCGTCAGAGCCCGTCACGTGTTGAACGGATTACGGCTGGCGAGCAGGCGGCTCACGCTTGTTGGACGCACGAGGAACGCCGCGACGCCTGCCCAAAGCGCCACCCCCGCTCGAGCCATGTCGGGGCCAGGACCCATCACGTCCGGCACGGACATGACGGTCAGAGCCCGTCTTACTGCTCCTGTAGGTACGCGAGGACCGCAAGCACGCGACGGTGGTCGGTGTCCGAGGGTGGGAGCCGAAGCTTCATGAGGATGTTCGCGACGTGCTTCTCGACCGCTCCCACCGTCAAGGTCAGCGCCTCCGCGATGCCCGCGTTGGACCGTCCTTCGGCCATCAGGCCGAGCACCTCTCGCTCACGGGGAGTCAGACCCTCGAGCGGCCCTTCCCTCCGGCGGGAGAAGAGCTGCGCGACGACTTCCGGATCGAGCGCGGTCCCTCCTTCCGCCACACGGCGGACCGCGTCGACGAAGTCGCCGACGTCCATGATCCGGTCCTTGAGCAAGTAGCCGACGCCGCCGCGGCCGTCGGAGAGCAGCTCGGCGGCGTAGGTCAGCTCGACGTACTGCGAGACGACGAGAATCGCCGTGTCCGGGGCGCTCTGCCGGAGCGCGAGCGCCGCCCGCACGCCCTCGTCGCGAAACGTCGGCGGCAGCCTGATGTCGACAATTGCGATGTCGGGCCGTTCGAGCGTCACGGCGTGATGCAGCGCGTCACCGTTGTCGACGGCCGCCACGACTTCGAAGCCGTTGTCCCTGAGCAAGCGGGTGAGACCGTCGCGCAGGAGCGCGAGATCCTCGGCGATCACGACCCGCACGGCAACTCCACCCGGACGATCGTCGGGCCGCCTTCGGGGCTTACGACGTTCAGAGTTCCGTCGAGCGCCTCGGCTCGCTGGCGGAGCCCGGTCAGGCCAGGCCCGGATCGATCCGCTCCGCCCTCTCCGTCGTCCTCGACCTCCGCAACGAGCAGCCCGGCGGCGCGCTGGATGCGGATGTCGACGTGCTCAGCGCGGGCGTGCTTGGTCGCGTTCGCGAGCGCCTCGGCGACGGTGAAGTAGGCGGCGGTCTCGACCGCGGGCGCGGGCCGTTCGCCGACGTCGACGGCGAGTGACGCGGGGACGGGGCTCCTAGCGACGAGGGCAGCCAGCGCAGCCTCGAGCCCGCGGTCGGTGAGGATCGGCGGGTGGATCCCGCGCGCGAGGTCGCGGAGCTCCTCGAGCGCCTCGGCCGCACCCACGCGAGCCTCGGCAAGCAGCGCTCGCGCGGCCTCGGGATCCGTCTCGAGGTGCTGCTCGGCCATCCCGAGGCTCATCCCGAGCGCGACGAGGCGGGCCTGAGCGCCGTCGTGCAGGTCGCGTTCGATCCGCCGGAGCTCTGTCTCCTGGACGTCGACGGCGCCGGCACGGCTCGCTTCGAGAACCTCGATCCGGTGGTGGTGCGACGCGTAGACCACCGCGGCGTGGATGACCACCAGCAAGGCGAGCGCGAGCGCCGGCCAGATCGGCCAGAAGTAGCCGTGGGTGGTGATCGCCCAGACGGCGACCAGGAAGCCGAAAAGCACTGCGGAGACGCCGATCTGGATCGCCAGGGGCTTGCTCCCGCCCGCGAGTCGGACGGCGGCGGGATGCTCGTCGACGAGCAGGACCACGCCCGGGATCCCGAGCAGGAGCGCGAGCGAGAGCAGCGGCCAGATCGGCCAGAAGTACTCGCCTGGCGTCAGCCCCCAGATGACGATCAGGAGGACGACGATGCTCGTCGCGACCAGCGAGGTGATCGTCAGCGCCCGCACGAGCGCCGCCCTCGTCCACTCGGGTGAACGGACAACTGCGGCGCCGTCGTCGGCGAGCGCCCAGGTGGCCAGCCGCCGGGCAAGGGCCGTCAGCGGCCCGAGCAGGTGGGCGACCCCGACGACCACCACGAGCCCGGCGGCCGAGATCGGGAGCGCCTCGAGAACGCTGTCGACGCTCATGAACCCGAAGACGTCCTCGCTGTCACCCCAGCGGTACCAGACCGGCAGCGTAAGCAACTGCAGGCCCCAGCTGAGGAGCGACAGCGGCACGAGCGCGATCGGCCATGCGAGCAGGAGGTGCGCCTGCTGCCGCCAGAACGACCGGTCGCGGAAGACCGCGAAGCCGCGATCCCAGAACCCTCGCCCCTCGGCCGAGGCCGGCGGGCGTGTGCGGACTCCGAGCAGGTATTCCGCCACGTAGGCCTGCGTCCGTGCGAGCAGACCGACCGCCGCGCGGAGCACGATCAAGAGCGGCACGACGAGCGGCGTGATCGCGAAGACGAGGGTGATCGTCCACCCTGCGACGAGCAGGGTGAAGCCGACGACTCCGATCCCGAGCTGCACGATCTGGAAGAGCAGCGCCCGATACGTGTCGGTGCTGCCGAGCGGGTGAAACAGGCGTCTCATCATGCGGCCGCTCGGGCGTCGCGGGCGGAGCTCTCCAGCTCGAGCCGGGGTAGCCATCCGAGCCACCGTGGCAGATACCAGTTCCACTCTCCGAGCAGCTTCATCGTCGCCGGTAGCAGCACGGCGCGAACGATCGTCGCGTCGAGCAGGACTGCGACGGCCAGACCGACACCGAACTGCTTCAGCATGATGAGCGACAGCGTCCCGAAGATCGAGAACACGCACACCATCACGACCGCGGCGCTCGTGACGACGCCTGCGGTGGTCTTGATCCCGTAGGCGATTGCGTCCTCGGTCCGCATGCCACCGTCGTAGGCCTCGCGGATGCGGCTGAGGATGAAGACGTGGTAGTCCATCGAGAGCCCGAACAGAATCACGAACAGGAACACCGGCAGCCAGGCCATCACGCCGCCCGTGTAGTCGAATCCGAGCAGGTCCTTCGCCAGCCCGTGCTGGAACACGAGCACGAGGACGCCGAACGCGGCGGCCACAGAGAGCAGGTTGAGGACGATCGCCGTCGCAGCGACCACCACCGACCGGAACGTCACGAGCAGGAGCAGGAACGCGAAGGCGAGCACGAAGGCGAAGACGAGCGGCGCCTTGCCGTACATGCCGTCGCCGAAGTCCTTCGAGATCGCGGTCGAGCCTGTGATCCCCGCCTCGACGCCCGGCAGCGAGCCGACCGTGCTCGGCACGACGTCGTCCCGTAGCGTCGAGACCGCCGCGTAGGAGACCTCGTCGCTCCCGGACCCATCCAGCGGCAGCTCGATCCTGGCCACGGTGCCCGCGTCGTTCACGTCGACCGTGACGGGCTCGTGCACCGCTCCGCTGGCAAGGGCGCGCCGCTCGAGCTGCTCGATCGACGCTGCGACGTGCGAGTCGCGGACGGACGGCGCCGTGACGACCGCGACGGCCGGATCGGCCTCGCCGGGGAAGGCCTGCTGGAGACGGTTGAAGGTCTGAACGGCCTCCAGGTCCTGCGGCAGCGCCTCGGGACCGGGGACGACGGCCTTCAAGCCGAGTGCGGGGAGCGCAAGCGCCACGAGGATGCCGGCCGAGAGCGCCGTTGCAGCGAGCGGATGCCGCAGGACGCGGTCGACGATCGCCCCCCAGACGCGGCCGCCTCCCGGCCGCTGGCGGCGATAGAGGAACGGCACGCGTGCCTTGTTGACGCGATCGCCTAGGCGTGACAGCAGGGCCGGCAGGACCGTGAGCGATCCGAGCACCGCGATTGCGACGACCATGATCGTCGCCATGGCGAAGGAGCTGAAGGTCTTGTCGCCGGTGAGGAACATCCCGGCCATCGCGATCATCACCGTGAGCCCGGAGATGAGGACGGCGCGGCCCGACGTGGCGGCAGCCGCCTCGAGCGCCGCGCGCTCCGTGCGTCCCGCGGCACGCTCCTCACGCTCGCGCTTCAAGTAGAAGAGCGAGTAGTCGACGCCGACTGCGAGCCCGATCAAGAGCACAACGGCGCTGACGTTGTCGTCGACGGGCCAGATATGGCTTGGGAGGGCGAGCAGGCCCATCGTCGCGATCACGCCCGAGAGCGCGAGCAGCAACGGGATACCGGCCGCCACGAGCGCGCCGAAGGCGATCATCAAGATGACGATGGTCACCGGCAGCGAGAGCAATCCGGCGCGCTCGAGGTCGTCGCCGACCGACTCGTCGATCTCCAGCTCGGACGTTGCCGCGCCGTAGGAACCGAACGAGAGCTGCGGATGCTCCGCTCTCACTTCGTCGACCGCGGCGATCACCGGGTCGATCCGCTCGACTGCCGTCTCGGGGTCGCCGCGAATGTCGAAGCGCACGAGCGCCGAGTGCCGATCCGCCGCGATCTGCTCCGCGTTCCGCGGATCGAGCGGGCTCCGCACGTCGGCGACGACGGGAACTGCTGCGACTCTGGCGGTGAGATCCTCGACGGCTGCCTCGAAGGCCGGGCTGTCCACGGTGAGCGTGCGGCTCTGGATCAGGACGGTCTCTCCGGCCGGACGCTGGAAGCCCTCCTCGAGGATCTTCTCCATCCGCCCGGACTCACCCGGGATCCCGTCGGAGTCCCCCAGCTTCTTCGTGCCGACGGCGCCCCCGACGACGACTGCGGCGACGACGAACGCGAGCCAGCCGAACGTGGCGGTCTTCCAATGCGAGGCGCTCCAGCGCCCCATGCGGGCTGCGAGATTGCGGCTCATGGGTGCTTCCCTTCACTCGTTTGCACCATGAGTCGAGGGTCGCTGCGGCAACGGCGCCGGACAATGGCGGCGCCGGGTGTCTCACGGTGGGGCTAGCACCAGTACGCCGGTGGGGCCTTGGGGCTTAGTCCTCGCCGTCCCAGTAGTCGAGCATCGGGCCGGGACGGCTGAGCAGGACGCGCTCTCCCTTCGCGCTCCGCGCCCCGAACTTGCCGCTGTCCGCGTAGTGGATGAGGTCCGGTGCGATCAGGGTCGAGAGCATCAGGACGCGGATCGGCACGTCGGTCCGGTTGCTGACCTGGTGGAGGCCCTCGTCGCCGCGTGGAAAGGCGACGATGTCGCCCTCCTTCAAGTCGTGCTCGCCCTCAGGAGTGCGTAGCGTCGGCTGCCCGCGCACGACGAGAAGCCACTCCTCGTTCGCGTGATGGGTGTGGTACGGCCAGAGCCGGTCGCCCGGCTCGAGCTCGTACATGCTCCCGCCGATCAGCTCCGCCCCGATCCGCGCGCCGACCCAGGCGTCCTTGCTGCGCCAGCCCGGCCGATCCTCGGCGCGGTCCCACTCGTCTCCGTACAGGTTGAAGATCTTCGGCATGCCGCGAGCCTAACGCCGTCCGGAGCCGTGGTGGGGCGGCCGGCCGCCGCCCCACCAGCTGCTCGCTACGTCAGAGGCCCGCGCACTGGCCCGACCTCGCGCCGCCGACGGCGTTCGGAGCGCCGAAGCTCGTCGCGCCCGGATCGTTGCCGATGCACTCGAGATCGTCGCCGATCGAGTTGCCGACGACGCCGATGCCGTAGTTGCGGGTGTCGCCGCTCGGGATCGTCACCGCCGGTGAGCGGTTGCCGACGAGCGTGAGCGACTCGCTGAAGTCGGAGCCGGCCACGATGACGTCCGCGCTCCCCATGATCCGCGAGTCGCCGTTCACGTGGGCGCCGAAGATGTGCACGACGGCCGCGCCGGTCACGCGAATCGCGCCGTTGATCGTCGACCCGTTCTGGACGATCAGCGACGCGCCCGACTGCACCGTCACGCTGCCGTTCACGGTGGCGCCGGACGAGGCACGTGACGCCGCTCGTCAGGCGAAGGCCGCCGCTGCGCGTCCCGCGCACGACACTCGTGCACGCCGGCGACCCACCCGGCAGCACCGTCGCGCGATAGGCGTCCGGCTCGCCGATGTTGCCGGCGGCGTCGATCGCCCGGTGCTCGACGAAGTGCGTTCCGTAGCCCGGCTCGAAGCCGCCGCTCGGGTGCTCGTCCGTGAACGACTGCTCGAACGTCGCCTTCGAGAGCCCGCCCGTGCCGAGGTTGCCGTACGTCAGCGCCTTCACGTCCTTGCCGGAGTGCGAGAACGTGAACGGCGTTCCCTCGGGCTGCTCCGGGAAGCCGAAGTAGTTGAACCAGCCGTCGCGGTTGAGGCGGAACTCACCGACGACGAACCCCGGCTGGTCGTCCTGCGGCTCGAGGCCCATGTCGAACTCCCCGAAGTACACGTTGTGCTCGAGGTCGCCGGCGAGGGACGTCAGCGGCGTCGACAGCGTCCGCGGCGCCGTGGGCAGCGTGTTGTCCACGGTCCAGTTGAGCGTCTGCGTGCCGACCGTGGCGCTGAGCGAGTGCGTCCCGCGCGGGAGCCCCTGCGCGCCGAGGTCGAAGTTGCGCCGGTTGCCGTTCGGGACGACCGCCCCGTTCAGCCGCCACGTCACGTCGTGCACGCGGTCGGTCGGATGCGTCGTCTCGACGAAGACGACCTCGTCGCCCGCAACCGCGTGATCGGTGGGCGTCGCGATCGTGAACGCAGGCGCGGGCGACGACGGCGCGAGCGGGGCGCCCACCGTCCACTGCCGCGTCTGCGTCAGGCGCGGCCCGTCCTTGAAGGCGGGGTCGCGGACCCAGTCCGTCTCGTCCTTGACCGTCACCTGGACGACGTCGCCGGCTGCGACGTCGAGCTCGGCGAGCTCGAGGTTCCGTGAGTTGCCGGTACCCGGCACGGTAACGCCGTTCACCTGCCAGGTCACCGTCAGCTCGTGGAACTTCGGATGCTGCGTCTCGACCCACAGCACGTCCGCCGGGCCGACCTCGCCGAGCGGCGTGTGCACGAGCGCCATCGCGTTCGCGTTGCGCCTGCCCGTGATCCGGTAGGTCATGTGCTCGCGGCCGACCTGGTCGAAGTAGTTGCCGAGCCACCGCATCATCGAGTGCTGGCTCGGACGGCGGATACCGCACGGGAACGTGTTGCCGCCTTCCCACAGGCCGATGATCCCGCCCGACAAGCTCTCCTCGCCGATCCAGCGCCACCACTTGTGCTGGTCGGCCACCATCTGCTGGACGTCCGTGTAGATCGTGTGGTGGAACGAGCCCGGCTCGCCACCTGCGTAGCAAGGGCGAACCACGTCACGCGAGGAGTAGGGGTACTCGTCGGACAGCTGCCCGAGAGAGTGCCCGAGCTCGTGCGTCGAGATCAGCGGCCCCTGCGGACTGCCGCCCGAGGTCGTGGCCTGCGTCCCTCCGATCCCGCCGTAGGTGAACGTGTTCGCGATCGCGAGGGTCTGCACGTTCTGGCCCACCACCCCGAGCGGGGCGAGATACGTCGACATGAAGAGGTTGTGCTGCTGCGTGCCCGTGCAGCCGGGCGCGTTCAGCGCCGGACAGCCGGTGCCGGGCGTGAGCGCCGGCCCGTACGTGATACCGCGCGCGAGCGGCGGGGCGGGGCAGGTGTTCGCGAAGTTCAACCGCAACGGGGTGTTGCGGCGGACGTTGCCGTCGTCGGGGTCGCAGCTGATCCCCGAGTCCTGCGAGACGATCTCCAGGCGGTAGACGTTGAAGTAGTGCCGGTAGCTGCGGAACGGCTCGATGCTCCACTGGACGTTGAGGTTCCGCTCGACGTCGTCGCGGAACTCCTGCTGCTCGTCCGCGGTGTAGCCGTCGGCCAGGATCACGAGGTTGAGCCGCTCGGCGGGCGGCCCGGTGATCTGGATCGGGACGACCGTGGCGTCCCCCGGCGTCTGAGCGCCCGCGACACCTGGTGACGCGGCCGCGACGATCGCGACGGCGGCGGCCACGGCAGGAAGCCTCCTGAGGCTCATCTGCTCTCCTTTGTCGTTGACTCGTTCCCCCCGAGCACCGTGAGGCGATGTGCACGACGCTCGCAGAGCCGCGCGGAGTATGGCGCATCGCGCGCAAACGGCGAGCATGGAACCGGAACGCGGTTCGCGAGTCCGGGCGCGAACCTTGACCACCCATGGTCGTTGCCTCAGGCGAGAGGGCGCTCGCTCAGGCGACGGTCATCCCTGCGATTACGCTCCGGTGATGGTCCGGTGGGTGACGCCTCGCCCGCGCTGCTGACGTGGTCACCGTCGCGATCGTCGGCGCGGGCTTCATGGGGTCGGCTCACGCGCGCAATTACGCCGCGCTCGGCGACCGCGTGCGTGTCAAGGCGGTCTGCGGACGAGGCGCCGAGCGGGCCATGCGCGTGGCGGCGACCGTGGGCGCCGAGCCCGCAGTAGACCTCGACGCGGTGCTTTCCGACCAGGGGGTCGACGCAGTCGATATCTGTCTGCCGACACCGCTGCACCGCGAGGTCGCCGAGCGCGCCTTCGCGGCGGGTAAGCACGTCTTCGTCGAGAAGCCGCTTGCACTCACGGTCGACGACGCGGATGCGATCCTCGCGGCAGCCGAACGGAGCGGCCGGATGCTGATGGTCGGCCTCGTTCTGCGGTTCTGGCCGGAGTACGCCGAGCTCGCGCGCATCGTCGAAGCGCGGGAACTGGGCCGGCCGCTCGCGGTCTCAGCCCGCCGGCTCTCGCCTCCGGCCGACTGGGCCGACTGGCTCGGCGACCCGGAGCAGTCGGGAGGAACCGCCGTGGATCTGATGATCCACGACTTCGACCAGATGAACCGGCTGCTCGGCGCACCGCGCAGCGTCTTCGCGAGCGAGCCCAAGCCGGGCCACGTCCACGCGCTCGTGACGTACGACGACGCCGCAGGAATCGTCGAGGGCAGCATGTGCATGCCGCGCTCGTACCCGTTCTCGAGCAACATCCGCCTGCTCGCCGAGGCGGGTCTCGCCGAGTACGCGTTCGAGGCAACCCCGGTCGAGGGCGAGGGAAACATCGGCGCCTCCTCGTCGGCGCGCGGGCTCCGCGTGTACCCGGTCGGCGGCGAGATGCGCACCGAGCGGGTAGAGCCCGCAGACCCGTGGGGGCCCGAGATCGCCTACTTCGTCTCCTGCCTCGCGCAGAACCGGCCGCCGGAACAAGGCACGGGTGCCCAGGCGCGCGAAGCGCTGCTCGTGTCGCTGGCCGCGAACCGCTCAATCGCGAGCGGCCGCCCCGAACCGGTCTGACCGGCCAGGGCTTGGCGCTGCGTGACGAACGTGACAGTCGCCCGGACGCACTTCACCGCGCTCTAGTCCACCCGGCGGCGCCGGCACGCTGACCTGCGTCTCGCAATGCGCCGCTCCCAGTACAGCCACAATGGGCGCGTGATGGGAGCAGACGCCTCCTCCGCCCACACCGTTCTCCTCGTCGAGGGGGACAGTGACCGGCGCGCCCTCCAAGCGCTCGCAGAGCGGCGCGGTCGAGATCTGGACGCGGACGGGATTGCGATCGTGCCGATGGGGGGCGCGCACGCGATTGGACGCTTCGTCGACCGGTTCGGCCCACAGGGGCTCGGCGTCAGGCTGGCCGGCCTCTGTGACGTCGCGGAGGAGGGTTACTTCAAGCGCGCTCTCGAGCGAGCCGGCCTCGGCTCAGAGCTCACTCGCGCCGACATGGAACGGCTCGGCTTCTACGTCTGCGTCGCCGACCTTGAGGACGAGCTGATCCGCTCGCTCGGCGCCACAACCGTGGAGGAGCTGATCGACGCTCAGGGTGAGCTTGGATCGTTCCGCACCTTCCAGAAGCAGCCGGCGTGGCGGGGACGGGCGATCGAAGAACAGCTCCACCGCTTCATCGGGACGCAGGGCGGCCGGAAGGTCCAATCCGGGGACGCGCTCGTCCACGCCCTGGATCTCACGAGGGTGCCGCGGCCGCTCGACCGCGTGCTCGCGCACGTCTGACCGAGCCCCTCGCGACACCGCGCTGTCATGCGGTAGAACGGGCGCGTGTCGATGTTTCTCGTCGTGCTCCACCGGTCCGGGCCTCAGTGGGATCCGTCGCTTCCGTTAGAGGAGCAGTCTGGCTGGCCCGCGCACGCGTCCTTCATGGACGGGCTCGTGGACGACGGCTTCATCGTCCTCGGCGGGCCGCTCGCCGACGAGCACCGGGTGGTACACGCCGTCGAGGCCGACTCTGAAGACGACATCCGGGCCACGCTCGCGGGCGACCCATGGAGCGAGACGCATCTCCGGATCGCCTCGATCGAGCCCTGGACGATCCGACTCGACGCGCGCGCTCAGGCGTGAGAGCGCTCGCTCCCTCGCTGACCGGGTACCGGCGGTCCTGGGTCCGTTCCGACCTGATCGCGGGGCTCGTCGTCTGGAGCGTCGTCGTGCCGCAGGCGGTCGCATACGCGCAGATCGCCGGGCTACCACCCTCGGCCGGGCTGGTGGCGGCGCCCGGGGCGTTGCTCGCCTACGCGCTCCTCGGTACCTCGCGGACGCTCGTCGTCAGCGCGACGACGGCGACCTCGGCGCTGTCGGCCGCGGCGATCGGCCCGCTCGCAGACGGCGACGCGATCCGCTTCGCTGCCCTTTCCGCCGGGCTCGCGCTCATCTCCGGCGCCGTGCTGGTCGTAGCCGGACTGCTTCGACTCGGCGGCGTCATGGACCTGATCTCCAAGCCGGTGATGACCGGCTTCCTCTTCGGGCTGGGGCTGTTCGTCGCCGTCAGTCAGCTCCCGAAGATGTTCGGACTCGACGACGCGAGCGGGACGTTCTTCGAGCGGCTGTGGACGCTGCTCGGCGACGTCGGCGACACGCACGGCTGGACGATCGCGGTCGGCACCGCGAGCGTCGTCCTGCTCGTCGCGCTCGGCAGGATCGCACCGAAGGTTCCAGGCTCGCTCGTCGTACTCGTGCTGTCGATCGCCGTCTCCTCTCTGCTCGACCTGGCCGGCCGCGGCGTCGACGTCGTCGGCGACCTGCCCTCCGCCTTCCCGGATCCGGCCGTCCCGGACCTCTCGTGGGCCGACGTCGTCGACCTCCTCCCCGCGGCGCTCGGGGTGATGATCGTGAGCGCCGAGGCGGTCAGCGTCGCGCGCTCGATCGCCGCCTCGCACGGAGACAGCCTCGACGTCAACCGCGACCTGATCGCGTTCGGCGGGTCGAATCTGCTCGCCGGCTTCTCACCGGGATTCGTCCAGTCGGGCGGGGCGAGCCAGACGATGGCGGCCGAGCAGGCGGGAGGCAAGACGCAGTTGACGTCGCTCGTCGCTGCCGGCCTGATCCTCCTCACCGGCGCGTTCCTCGCTCCGCTCTTCGAGGATCTACCGGAGGCGACGCTGGCGGCGATCGTGATCGTCGCGATCGCCGGCTTCTGGCGCGTCGACGAGCTGCGCCGGTTCGCGACGCTCCGCCCGAGCGCGCTCATCCTCGCGCTGGTCGCGCTGGTCGGGGTGCTCGCGCTCGGCGTCCTCCCCGGCCTCGTCGTCGCCGCGGTGCTCTCGCTGATCGTCCTGATCCAGCGACTGAGCCGGCCCGCCGTCGGGGCGCTCGCGCGCGATCCGGCCACCGGCGCCTGGGGACGTGCGGACCGGCACCCGGACTGGGCCGCGCCGCCCGGGCTCATCGTCGCCCGCGTCGACGGGCCGCTCTTCTACGCGAACTCGATGCACGTCAAGGAGCGGCTACTCGACATCACTCGCACCGCGAGCCCGCAGCCCACGGCGGTCGTCCTCGACCTCGCGGAGAGCCCCGACCTCGACGTCGAGACGCTCGACACGCTCGCCGACCTGGCCGACGAGCTCGCCGCCGGCGGGATCGAGCTTCGACTCGCGTCCGCTCGCACTCAGGCCCTGCAGCTCCTGCGGCGCCGAGGGCTCGTGCCACGGCTCAGGAGTCGAGCCGACACTCGACCACGCCGTCGAGGACACGCTCTCACCTCCCCCCGCGCCAACGCGATGACGAGGGGTGTCCTCTCGCTCGACCGCCGTTCGTCTTAAACGCGTCCACACCGAGACAGAGGAGGGAGCACGATGAAGTACATGCTGCTGATCCACCAGGTCGACGCGCCGACGCCGTACACGCCGGAGGAATGGAACCGCCTGTCGGAGGACGAGCAGAAGGCTGTGTTCAGCGACTACCAGGCGATCAACCAGACTCCGGGTGTGAGCCCCGGCCTCCAGCTGCAGCCACCCGAGACGGCGACCACCGTCCGGGTCGAGGACGGCAAGACGCTGACGACCGACGGGCCGTTCGTCGCGATCAAGGAGGCGCTGGGCGGCTACTTCGTGCTCGAGGCCGACGACCTCGACGCCGCAATCGAGCTCGCCTCGCGAGTGCCCGCGGCCCGCATGGGCGGTGCGGTGGAGGTGCGCCCGGTCGTGGAGTACTGATCGTTGCCGCTGGACCAGGTCTTCCGCGACGAATGGGCTCGCGTCCTCGCCGGCCTGATCGGCTTCCTCGGCGACTTCGACCTCGCCGAGGAAGCCGCGCAGGAAGCGTTCGCCGTCGCAGCCGAGCGCTGGCCGCGCGACGGGACGCCCGCGAATCCGGGCGCCTGGCTCGTCACCACGGCGCGTAACCGCGCGATCGACCGCATCCGCCGCGAGCGCACGCTCCTGGCGAAGACCCGACTGCTCGAAGTCCCGGAAGCGATGGAGGACGACGTGGACGAGACGACGATCCCGGACGAGCGGCTCGAGCTCGTCTTCACCTGCTGCCACCCGGCGCTCGGGCTCGACGCGCAGGTGGCGCTCACCCTGCGAACGCTGGGCGGCCTCCAGACGGAGGAGATCGCCCGCGCCTTCCTCGTCCCCGAGCAGACGATGGCCAAGCGGCTCGTCCGCGCGAAGCAGAAGATCAAGGCAGCCGGGATCCCGTTTCGCGTGCCGGCCGCTCATCTGCTCCCGGATCGAATCGACGCGGTGCTCGCGGTCGTCTACCTGATCTTCAACGAGGGCTACGGCGGCCGCGGCGACCTCGCCTCCGAGGCGATCCGGCTGGGGCGCGCGCTCGCCGAGCTGATGCCGGACGAGCCCGAGGTGCACGGCTTGCTGGCGTTGATGCTCGTCAACGACGCGCGGCGCGACGCGCGCTTCGCCGACGGCGCCGTCGTGCTCCTCCGGGATCAGGATCGCTCGCTGTGGGACGTCGACCAGATCGCGACGGGACGGGCTGCGCTCGATCGCGCGCTGGCGCTCCACGGCCGAGGGCCGTACGTCCTGCAGGCGGCGATCGCGGTCTTGCACCTGGAGGAGCCGCAGGACTGGCCGCAGCTCGCGGCTCTGTACGGGGAGCTCGCCCGCCTCACCGGCTCGTCGGTCGTCGAGCTCAACCGCGCCGTCGCCGTCGCCGAAGCGGGCGAGGTCGAGACCGCGCTCGCCCTCGTCGAGGGCCTCGAGCTCGACCGCTACCACTACCTGCACGCAACCCGCGCGGAGCTGCTGCGGCGGCTCGATCGCGTCGAGGACGCCCGGGCGGCCTACGACCGCGCGCTCGAGCTCGTCCACTCGGACGCGGAGCGCCGCCTCCTCGAGCGCAGGCTGGCGGAGCTCCGAGGCTGAGCGCCGGAAAGGAGGATGACGTGAATCAGGATCGTTTCGAGGTGCTGCCGATCGGCGTGGTCGAGTCGTCTCTCACCGACCCCGCTACGGCACCGAAGCAGGGCCACGAGGGTGCACCGGATGCGTGGCTGGTCTTCGACCCCGGCGTACTCGAGGGTCTCGAAGGCATCCGATCCGGGGATCGGGTCATCGTCCTGACGTGGCTCCACCGCGCCCGGCGCGACGTGCTGCGCGTGCACCCGCGCGACGACCTCTCCAATCCGTTGCAGGGAGTCTTCAACACGCGATCTTCCGACCGTCCGAACCCGGTCGGCTTGCACGAGGTCGAGGTCGTCTCGATCGACGGCCGGAGAGTCCGAGTCCGGCCGCTCGAGGCCGTGGACGGGACGCCGATCGTCGACGTGAAGCCCGTGCTGAAGCGCCCCTGAAGGCTGCGTCGAGCGAATCTCCTAGGTAGGTACCCGCCCTCGGAAGATGGGTAGCCGCCCCCGATGACGGCGAGGCGCCTCGGCCGTACCGTCGATCTCAGCGCACGAGTAGTTCGTGCGATCGACACGAGGAGACACTTGATGTCAAGCACGCTGGAAGCACCCAAGCCCGACCTCGGCGCCGTCAAGCAGCGCCAGCAGCAGACCTGGGCGAGCGGCGACTTCGCCGTCGTGGCCGCCCGGATCGTGCTCGTGGCCGAGCAGCTCTGCGACACCGCCGACCTGCACGCCGGCTGGCGCGTCCTCGACGTCGCCACCGGCAGCGGCAACGCCGCCATCGCGGCTGCACGGCTCGGCTGCACGGCCGTCGGCGTCGACTACGTGCCGGCCCTGCTCGAGGCCGGCCGCCTGCGGGCCGCCGCGGAGGGCCTGTCGGTGGAGCTCATGGAGGGCGACGCCGAGGCGCTGCCCTTCCCGGACGCCTCCTTCGACGCGGTCACGTCCGTCTTCGGCTCCATGTTCGCCCCCGACCACGCTCGCGCGGCCGCCGAGCTGCTCCGGGTCTGCCGGCCCGGCGGCACCATTGCCCTGGCCAGCTGGACGCCGGACGGATTCCTCGGCGAGCTCTTCCGCACCGTCGGCGCCCACGTGCCGCCGCCCGCCGGAGTTGCCTCACCGCTGCTCTGGGGCACCGAGAGCCACCTGCGCGAGCTCTTCGGCGACGGCATCGCCTCGCTCGAGGTTGCCGAGCGGACGTTCACGTGGCGATTCAGGTCGGCCGAGGACTTCGTCGCGTTCTTCCGGCTCTGGTACGGGCCGACGCTGAAGGCGTTCGCGGCACTCGAGGCAAGCGCGCGTGAGGCGCTGGAGCATGAGCTCGTGGCTCTTGCCCGCCGCTCTGACCGGCTCGGCACCGACGCGATCGCCATCCCGGCGACGTACCTCGAGGCAACCGCGATCAGGGCTGAGCGAGGAGACGACGGATGACCTTCTCAGCCGACGTCATCCGCCAGATCGCCCACGACCGCCAGCAGGATCTCCACGCGCAGGCAGCCGCTCACCGGCTCGCCGAGACCCCGCGTGCGCGCAGCCGGTTCGCGGAGCGCCTTCGCCGCACGGCCGACCGGCTGGACGCGGCAACCAAGGCTCCGTGCCCGCCGCCGACCGCGCTTCCCGAGCGCGGGTAGCCGCCGGAACTCAGGCGGCAGGGGTCTCGGAGGTAGGGGCCGCCCGGGCCCCCAGCCCGAGCTCCGCGGCGCGCCGGGCAGCGTCCCGGCGCGTCGCGGCGCCGAGCTTCGTCAGCACCGCCGCAACGTGGTGCTCGGCGGTCCGCGGCGAGACGACCAGCCGCTCCGCGATCTCGGCGTTCGTCAGCCCCTCGGCCACGAGCGTGAGCACCTCGAGCTGACGCGCGGTGAGACCTGCCGGATTCTCACGCGTCGATTCGCGCGGCCCCTGCGGCACACGGATCCCGCGCTCGCGCATGCGCTCGGCGACGCGGTGTGCGAGCGGGTCGGCCCCGAGCCCGCGCGCGATCCCGATCGCCTCGTGGAGCTGCGTCCTCGCCGTCCAGGAGCGAGAGCATGAGAGCGCGGTCGTAGCTCCAGCCGACTTCGCCGAACGCATCGGCCGCGCCGAGCCAGTCCCGGCGGAGCATCGCGGCATAGGGTGCCGAGTTGGGCGGCTCGAGCTCGACAGGGATCCCGGCGACAGCCGCGCATGCCGCCACGCGAACCGCGCCCCAGCCGACGAGAGCGCCGGGTGGCCGCTCCTCGTCCAGCAGCGTCTCGAGCAGCTCGAGCGGCAGCGGCGCGCCGGTTGTCAGCGCCCACTCGGTCTCGAGCTCGACGAGCGGCGCCAGCCGTTGGGGCTCGCTCGCGCGGACGGCCTGCGCCTCCAGGTCGGCCAGACGCTCGGCGGCGTCGGGATCGCCGCGCCGGACGGCGAGCTCGGCGAGAACCGTCTTGGCGACGAGCTGGGCGACGCTGAAGCTCTTCTCCAGCTCGGCCCGGGTGACCCGCTCGGCCTCGTCCCAGTCGCCGGCGCGCAGCTGCAGCCACGCAAGCGTGACGGCGATGTAGGACGCGAGGTTGTGGACCTCGTTCTGCTCGGCGTACGCCAGCGCCTGCCGCGCGTACCGCATCGCCGGCTCGGGCTGCGCCCACGACATCAGCGCGTAGGCGAGGTTGCCGAGCGCACGCGTCGCCTCGTGCTTGTCGCCCGCCTCGTCCGCGAACCCATGGGCCTCGAGGAGCGGCTCGACCTGCCGATGGTCGACGTCCAGCCTGACGCTCGCGATGTTGACGAGCACGTGGGCCCTCGTGCGCTCGTCGCCGAGCTTGGTCGCCAGCTCGAGCGCGCGCTCCCCCCAGAGGAGCGCCTGATCGTTGTACTCGGCCAGGTTCTTGAGCTGGGAGAGGCCGCTGTACGCGCGTGCGAGCTCGACCGACTCGCCGAGCGGCTCGAGGATCTCGATCGCCTCGAGCGCCTTCGCCCGCGCGGCGTCGCCGTCGCCGGCGTGCCAGTAGAACCGGGACAGGATCTGCGTGCAGCGGCCGAGGGCCGCCCTGTCGCCCAGCGCGGTCCACTCGGCGATCGCCCGCTCGATCGCGTCGAACGCGTCGTCGAGCCGGTAGACGGCGTACGCGGCGCTCGCCAGTTCCTCGAGCGCGGCCGCCCGCTCGGGCGCGGAGAGTCGATCGAGGAAGACCGACGCGCGTCGGTAGTGGGAGTAGGCCTCGCGGTTCGAGTCGAGCGCCGCCGCCCGTCTGGCAGCGACGAGCGCGTAGTCGGCGACGACGTTCTCGGCGCCGGCGGACTCGGCGTGGTGGACGATGTCGGCGGGATCGGCGTTCGCGGCCAGCAGGGCCTGGAGGATCTCCGCGTGCAGGCCGCGCCGCGCGGCGATCGGGATGCTCGACCGGATCGCATTGCGCGCGAGCTCGTGGCGGAAGCGCACGTAGCGAGGGTGGACCTCGAGCAGCGCCCGGCGCTCCGGCTCCTCCGCCGCCGCCTCCCAGCCGGGCATGACCACGTCCAGCACGGAGATGTGCACCCGCGAGGGCACGACCGAGACCAGCTTCAACAGCCGGCGCGCGTCGTCGTCGAGCCGCGAGGCACGGCCGACGACGGCGTTCGCGACCGAGGGCGGCAGCTCGGTCGACGTTCGGGAGGCGAGCAGCTCGGTGACGTAGAAGGGATTCCCGCCGGTGGCGGCGTACAGCTCGCCCGCGCCGTCGCCGGCGAGCGAGGCGACGGCGCTCTCCGAGAGGGGCGCGAGCTCGACCACGACGGAGTCGCCGGCGGGGATGGCGCCGATGGCCGCAAGCAGCGGATGGCCCGGCGGTGCCTCGCCGGCGCGGAAGGTGAGGACGAGCAGCGTCGGGAGCGAGCCGATCCGCCGCCCGAGCACCGTGATCGAGTCGAACGTCGCATCGTCCGCCCAGTGCACGTCCTCGAGCACGAGCACGGTCGGCCGCGGCGGCAGCTCGAGCTCCGCGATCAGAAGCGTCTGGATGTCGTGCGGGGCCGCGCCGCGGAGAGCGCCTGCTCGAGGGCCGGCGAAACGTTCCCGACGAGGTCGCGGATCGGGCCCAGCGGCCTCGGGATCGAGAGGTCGTCGCAGGTGCCGAGCAGCACCCGCGCATCGGCTTCCAGATCCTCGAGAAACTGGGTCACGAGCGATGTCTTGCCGATCCCCGGCTCGCCGGTGACGAAGACGACCCGGCCGGTGCCCAGAGCTGCCGCAGTCCCGCGCCTCGGCGAGCGTGGCCAATGCCTCAGCGCGCTCGAGGAGCTCCACCGGCTCAACGATAAACCCGGTTCGGCCGGACGGATACAATCTCGTGGGCGTAGCAGACCGCGCGAGACCGGAGCCTTCCGGTCGACGTTCGTTGCACCGTCAAGCGGACGGATTATCGTCGCCGCGATGATCAGGTTCCTCGTGCGCACCGCGATCGGGCTCGCGTCGAGCGCCGTCGGCCTGCTCGTTGCCGGAGCGCTGCTCGACGGCTTGGACATCCACGCCGGCGGATTCTTGCTCGCGGTGGTCATCTTCACGATCACGATCGCGCTGCTGATGCCGTTCCTGGCGGATCAGCTGCGCCGGATCGGACTCGAGCGCGCTCGGCGGAGTTGCGCTGATCGCGACACTGGCATGGCTGATCCTGACGATGTCATCTCCGACGGCCTCTCGATCGACGGCGTCGGCACGTGGCTCGCGGCGTGGTGATCGTGTGGGCGCCTCGGTGGCCGGCAGTTCTTCATCCTCCCCTACCTGGGGCTGAAGAAGTACCTCGAAGAGCGCTGACCGACCGGTCGCGCTCAGCCCCCGATCTTCGCTGCGAGCTCCTCGGTCGAGGGAACGTGCCCCTCGGGGGTGACTGCGTCGACGACGCCGGGGATGACGTCCGGCGAGGACGCCGGCGGCCTGCTCGTGCGAGACGCCGAGCTCGGTCGCGACCTGGTCGATCTTCTCCGACTCGACAACCTGCTCGACCTGCTTGGCGGAGATCGGCTCGTTCGGTCCCTTGCCGACCCACGAGGCGGCCTGCTTCTCCATGCCTGCCTGCTTGAACCCGGAGAGGAGCTTCTCGAGGCCGCCGCTCTTCAGGAAGCCGGCGACCATCGGCGCGAGCACCGCCGCGAGCCGTCGCCATGCCCGAGCCATGCCGCTGCCGCCGCGCGACCCGCCCATGAGACCGCCGAGGAGGTCACCGAGGCCGCCGCGCTCGCTCCGCTCTGAACACCTGCACTGCCTCCGGCCTGCTTCATCACCTGACCCAGAATGTCTTCGAGTCCTGCCACGGTGCGGCTCCCTTCCCGCGTCCTAGACGCGACCTTCGAACGTGTTGCACGAGTTGGCGTTCCCGCCTTCGATGCCCCGGACGAACCAGTGTTGACGCTGCTCGGCTGATCCGTGCGTCCACGACTCCGGCGTGACCCGACCCTGCATCTGCTCCTGGATCCGGTCGTCGCCGACAGCGGCCGCGGCGCTCAGACCGTCCTGGATGTCCGCACGGGTGAGCTCCTCGACGATTCCCGTCCGCAGCGCGTTCGCCACCCACACCCCTGCGAGGCAGTCCGCCTGCAGCTCGACGCGTACCGCTCCGCCCTGAGGGCCGGTTGTCTGGCTGTCCGGCCGGTTGAGCACGCCGAGCAGGTTCTGGATGTGATGGCCGTACTCGTGGGCGAGCACATATGCCTGCGCGAGCGGCCCACCGGAGGCGCCGAACCTCGACTCGAGCTCGTCGAAGAAGCCGAGGTCGATGTAGACCTGGCGGTCCGGCGGGCAGTAGAACGGGCCGGACGCGGAGGACGCCTGTCCGCACCCGGTCGAGACGCCTCCCTCGAAGAATGTCGTCCGGGCGGGCTCGTAGTTCCGCAGAGCGCTGTTCCAGTAGGCCTGGACGCTGTTGACGACGGCGAGCGTCCGGCAGTCCTCGCGCTCGTTCGCGTCCTCGCCGGTCTTGCACTCGGAGATGGTCGCGGACGGCGAGCCCGCGCCCGCGGTCTGCCCCGCAAGCTCGTCGAAGCCCGCCGGCCCGCCGCCGCCGCCGACCGGGATCCCGGTGAGCAGCGCGAGGACGAGGACGATGATGCCGACGAGGCCGCCCCCGCCGACCGCCATCGGCATGCCACCGCGGATGCCGCCGCGGCCACGAAGATCTTCGACCTGAGACGGGTCGAGCCGAGCACCCTTGCGGAAACGCACGTCGGGGAAGGTACAAGTTTCGCCCTTCGTACGGCGGACGCCGGCGCTAGCGCGACTCGGGTACTGCAGGCGACTCGGCGTGAACGGCCTCGTCGGGCGGCCCCCGCTCCGGACGTCGGTGGCGGGTCCGCCACCGGAAGACGACCCGGAGCAGCGCCGTCACCATGATCGCCAGCGCGATGCCGAAGCCGATCCAGGCCCAGCCCGTCTGGAACTCGTTGTCCTTGATCAGCTTGACGAGCACGCAGAAAGCGAGCCCGACCGAGAGGATCGCCGTCACGATCGCGGTCGGCCAACCGCGCATCCCGAGCTTCGGAAACAGCATCGGGGCCAACTCCCAGACGAGGATCGCACCGGCAAGAAGCGCCGCGTACACGCCGAAGTCCGATCCCTGATAGGCGGTCCGGTAGCCGCAGATACGCGGCTCGTCGCCACTCGTCACCGCGCAGATGCGCTGCCACGGCCCAACCATCTCGAGGAGGAGCGCGGGCGTCAGCACGAGAATCAGCTTCGACCCCAGCGGCCGGTCCCAGAACTTCCTCACGGCGGCGGCGCGGCCACCGTTCGATCGCGCGTCACGCCTCTGCACGATAGACACCCGCGCGACGCGACGCTGCTCGCGCCTTGCCCATGTCTACTCAAGTTCGACGTTCTCGGCGGCTTAGTAGCTCCGCGAGGTCTGGTAGCGCGAAGCAGCTGCGCGGCTCGAGTACGTCGCCACGTCGGCCACGAAGCCGAGCGCGACGATGAACCACTCACCGCCGCTGACCTCGACGACCGGCGACCAGACGAGCACGTACGCAAGCGTCGTCCACGGGAGGAAGATCAGACCGAGCAGCGGCCAGATCCACGTGTCGAAGGCGAGGTCGACCTTGTCGCCGAAGATCCACCACGCGAACAGCGCGATTCGCGGGCCGAGGAATCCGGCGGTGAGAGCCAGGCAGCACATTGCCCGCGACTATGGCAGCCTCGTCGACCTCTGTCCAGGAGGAGCCGTCGGCAGCTCAGAGGCGCTCGTACGCGCTTTCGACCCCGACCGTCCCACGCTCGCGCGCGAGCCGCTCCGCGTGACCTCCACCGCGAAACGCTTCGACCGGATCGGGATCGAGACCCAATCCACCGCGCAGCTTGGCGAGCAGGGGCCGGACGTCGGTCTCGAACGCCTCGACGAGTACGCGGTGGGCGCCGAGCACGTCGCCCTCCTGCTGGGCCGCGGCAAGCCGCTCGGAGTCGACGAGCAGCGCCTTCGCGTACGCGGTCTGGATGTTGGCGACCGACTGGATCATCGCGTCGATCTTGCCCTCGATGTTGTGCGACTGGTCGATCATGAAGGCGACGGCCTCGGCGGTCGGCGCCGTCGCGGGATCGGCCCGAGCGGTCGCGATCTCGCGCATGATCCGGAAGAGCTCGAACGGGTCGATCGAGCCGACGATCAGGTCGTCGTCGGCGTACTTGCGGTTGTTGAAGTGGAAGCCGCCGAGAAGCCCCTCCACGAGGAGGAGCGCGACGATCTGCTCGACGTTCGTCCCCTGCGGATGGTGGCCGGTGTCGACGAGCACCTGCGCCTGCGGGCCGAGGCGGCGGCACGCGAGCGCCGCCGTCCCCCAGTCCGGCAGGTCGGTGCTGTAGAAGGCGGGCTCGAAGAACTTGTATTCGACGAGAAGCCGCATCCCCTCGGGGAGCGCGGCGTAGACGTCTTCGAGCGACGAGAGCAGTCGCCCGTAGCGGCCGCGCAGATCGTCCTGGCCTGGATAGTTCGTCCCGTCGGCCAGCCAGAGGCTGAGGAGCGACGACCCGACCTCCGTCGCGATCTCGATGCACTCGAGGCAGTGCGCGAGCGCCCGCTGCCGGACCGCTCCGTCCGGATGACAGAGGCTGCCGAGGCGGTACGCGTCGTCGCCGAACAGGTTCGGGTTGACGGCCCCGATCCGGATGCCGCGCTCCTCCGCATAGCGGCGCAGCTCGCCCCAGTCGTCGACCCGGTCCCACGGCACGTGGATGGCAACGCTCGGGCAGCAGCCCGTCAGCCGGTGGACGAGCGCGGCGTCGTCGAGGCGCTCGTGGACGGTCCGGGCGGCGCCCGGCCAGGGATGGACGTGGAAGCGTGTGCCCGAGTTCCCGTAGCCCCACGACGGCGTCTCGATCTCCAGCCGGCCCAGCTCGGAGAGAACGCGCTGCTCGTCCACGCGCACTAGTCTGACGCACTCGAGGTTCCGCGTTCGCATCCCGGCAACCCGATAGACACGAGAACACCCGGTAATCGGGGGTGTCTGGAGAGCACCTGGAGCAGACGACGGCGGTTCGCCATGTTGAGAAGAGATGGGGAACACAGACCCAGTGCACCGCAAGGTCGATGTCGGCCTGCTCGCGCAGCGGCTCGTACCAGGTCGACGATGTCTGCTCGCGGCCGTGCCACGGTGCGAGGCTGATGCTCTTGATCGTCTGCACCGCGACGCCGCGCTCGACGCAGACAGCGGCGAGCGCCTCGAAGTCGGCCGCATATGTTGCGTCACGCATCTGGACGTGGCTGTAGGGGGCGAGGACCGAGTCGAACGCGAAGCGCTCGAGGCTCCGGAGGTGCATCCTCGCAACAGTGAGCCCGTGCCCGGTGACGCCGATGAAGCGCACCAGCCCCTCGTCTCGGGCCTCGATCGCTGCCTCGAGCGCACCGCCGTCTCGCAGCGCGAACTCCCACTCGATCACGTCGACCAGGTTGTGCAGCTGGAGCAGATCGACGTGGTCGACGCCGAGGCGGTCGAGCGAGCGGCGGATCTCCTCGCGCGCGCCCGCGTAGTCGCGCCTGCCCGTCTTGGTCGCGAGGAAGAACCGGCCGGGGTTGCGTGCCAGCCACGGCGCGAGCCGCAGCTCCGCGTCACCGTACGAGGCCGCGGTGTCGATGTGGTTGACCCCGAACTCCAGCAGTGCCTCCAGCGTCGGATCCGCCTCGGCCTGTGAGAGCGAGCCGAGCGCGGCCGCGCCGAAGATCGTGCGCGTGCTCTCGTGACCCGTGTTCCCAAACGGCCCCTTCGCGATCACGACCCGAGATTATCCACTCATGCCGCGTGACCTGATCACTGTCGGCGACGTGATGCTCGACGGGAGCCTGCCCGAGCCGGTTCCCGGCCGCCGTGTCCACGGACGCATCGAACTACGGCCCGGGGGCTCCGCCGCGAACGTGGCACTCGCGGCCGTCCGTCTCGGCGCACGCTCGGCGGTCATCGGCCGTGTCGGCGCCGATGCGGCGGGGCGGCTCCTCGGAGATGCGCTCGCGGAGGCGGGCGTCGAGCCGCTCCTTGCCCGTGACCCCGATGTCGCCACCGGTTGTGTCATCGTCGCCGGCACGGCGATCGTCGCCGATCCCGGCGCGAGCGCGCGGCTCCTACCGGACGACCTGCCGCAGACGCTCGAGGCGGGCGCAGTCCTCGTCTCCGGCTACTCGCTGCTGCAGTCGGGGCCGGAGGCGGCGGCGCGCGCCGCCTTCGAGCGCGCGCGAACGGGCTGGCTCGCCGTGGACGCCGCGTCGGCGGTGCTCGTCGAAGCGTTCGGCGTCGATCGCTTCTTCGACGCAACGAGGTCGGTCGACGTCCTGCTCGCAAACGCCGAGGAGGCACGTGCACTCACCGGACTCGACGGCGAGGAAGCCGCGCTCGCGCTCGCTCGCCGCTACCGAATCGCCTGCGTGAAGCTCGGACGCGACGGCGCCGTCGCCGCCTTCGAGGGAACGACCATGCGCGCTTCCCCGCAGCCGCTCGAGCCGGTCAACACTCTCGGCGCAGGCGACGCGTTCGCGGCCGGCTTCCTTCTCGCCCTCAGCCGAGAGGCCGATCCTTACAGCGCACTCCGTCAGGGCAGCGACGCGGCTACGACGGCGATCGTCGCGGCTCACGCGCGTCGTCGGTCGTCGCTGCCCTCAGGGTCCGGCTGACCAAAAGCTGCCGGTCAGGAGACCGTCGCGAGCGCGCCACACGTGGCGCCAGGCGCGCGGACGCGACGACCCGTCCGCGCGTTTATGCCATTAACGCCACGGAGCCGGCGACGACGGCAGCAACGGCAAACGGAGCGGCACGCCGGCGCCATCACTCCTGGCGGTGTACCGTGGCACTCCTCGCTTGGGCCTTACTTCATATAGTTGTGCAGTTGCCAGATCTGCGGTGGCCCCGCCGGACGCGGCACTCCGACGGCGTCGAAGGCGGGCATCAGGCGCTCATCTCGGAATCGCCTCGCATCCTCCTCCGTCTCCCACACTTCGAGAACACGCCAGCCGCCGGTTCGGGCTCGGCCCAGCAGCGTGGAAGATGCCGCCGGCGGGCTCTTCCAACCCAAGCTGCGCCCGGACTTTCTCATAGATCTCCTGTGAACCTTCGGGGTTGTCGACCAGGAATGCGATGGCCACGTCAGCCTCCTCCTACGTCAGGTTGGCACCCGAGATCCTACGCTTGTTCAGCGGTTTCAGCGCATCTGGCGGGGCGTCTCACACCTTGCGCGCCGTGCCCGTGTGGGTCGTCTCCAGCGTCCGGCCGGGCACGACCACAAAGGTCGGGCTGAAAGACACCTACATGAACACGTACGTGGCCGACGGGCTCGCCGCCGACCGGGATGCGCGTGACGAGCACGAGGCCGGCGTGACCTGCGTCAAGCCCGCTCGAGTACCGCGGCCGATGCGGCCGTGAACGGAGCCGACCACCACAGCGCATACCTGGCTAGGGCGGTCGCCGCGCTGACGCCCGAGGGACGCAAGCGGGCCGAGGAAGTCCTCGACCAGCTTGCCGTGGCCGGGCGAAGCCGCGAGTGGGTCGTTCGCTTCGCCATGGCCCGTGAGGCCGAAGTGGACGCCGGTGAGACGGACGCCTCGGCGGGCGAGGAGCCGGGGGAAAGGCTCAGTCGGGAGGAACTCGACATCCTGACCGCCGGCTTCATGACGATCCGCGACCAGGAGCCCCCGAGACGTTCGACGGAAGCCGTCTGGCGCTGCTGGGGACGAGCGCGGGTAGCTGAGGAACGCGCAGGTCGATCGAACTGGTGCTGCCGATCACTAAGTGTGGTTTGTGTCACTGTTGGTCACAGATCGGCTTAAGCGGGGTACCCGCAACACGCATGGCCAAGCCAAAAGGATGCTCGGGGATGGGCTCCGCGCGCTAGTCTGACGCACTCGTTGCGCATCACGCTCTTCGTCACGTGCCTTGCCGACACGCTCGCGCCGCAGACGGGCATCGCGGTCGTCCGGCTGCTCGAGCGCCTGGGCCACACCGTCGAGTTCCCCCGAGCGCAGACGTGCTGCGGCCAGATGCACCTGAACACCGGCTACCCGCAAGAGGCGCGTGACCTTGCCCGCCGGTTCGTCCGCGTCTTCGCCGACTCGGAGGTGGTCGTTGCTCCGTCGGCGTCCTGCGTCGGGACCGTTCGCGACTCCTACCCCGGGCTCGCCGACGGAGATCCCGCGTTCGAGCGCGAGGTCGCCGCGCTCGCGCCGCGCGTGCTGGAGCTGAGCGAGCTGCTCACCGTCAGGCTTCGGGCTCGAGGACGTCGGCGCCTCGTTTCCGCACCGCGTCACGTACCACCCGACCTGCCATTCGCTGAGGACGCTCCGGGTCGGTGATGCGCCGTACCGGCTCCTGCGCGCCGTGCGCGGGCTCGAGCTCGTACCACTGCCACGCGAGGACGAGTGCTGCGGCTTCGGCGGCACGTTCGCGGTCAAGAACGCCGACACGTCCTCGGCCATGCTCGCGGACAAGATTCGAGGCGTGCTCGACACCGGCGCCGAAGTGTGTGCCGCTGCCGACAACTCGTGCCTCCTTCACATCGGCGGCGGCCTGTCTCGATTGCGTTCGGGAGTCCGGCCGGCGCACCTCGGCGAGATCCTGGCTTCCACGTGAGCAGCGACTTCCCGACCGCGGCCCGGATCGCGTTGCGCGACACGCAGCTTCGGCGCAACCTCGGCGTCGCGACGACGACGATCCGGGAGCGGCGCGCTCAAGCCGTAGCGGAGCGTCCCGATTGGGAGGAGTTGCGGGAGGCCGGCCGGGCACTGAAGGAGCGCGTGCTGCGCCACCTCGACGACTACCTCGTCCAGTTCGAGGCGGCCGTCGAGAGCGCGGGCGGCCGCGTCCACTGGGCGCGGGACGCAGCCGAAGCGGGTGCCGTCGTCAGGCGCCTCGTCGAGGCGACCGGAGCACGCGAGGTGGTGAAGGTGAAGTCGCTGACGACGGACGAGCTCCGGCTCAACGACGCGCTCGCCGCGGCAGGGATCGACGTCGTCGAGACGGACCTCGCGGAGCTGATCTGCCAGCTCGCCGGCGAGGAGCCGTCGCACATCCTCGTCCCGGCGATCCACAAGAACCGCGTCGAGATCCGCGACCTCTTCCGGCGCGAGCTGGGCCTGCCGGAGCTCTCGGAGGAGCCACGCGAGCTCGCGGAGGCGGCTCGCCGCCATCTGCGACGCAAGTTCCTCGAGGCGCGCGTCGCGATCAGCGGCGCCAACTTCGCCGTCGCCGAGACGGGGACCGTCTGCGTCGTCGAGTCGGAGGGGAACGGCCGCTTCTGCACGACGCTGCCCGAGACGCTGATCACGGTGATCGGGATCGAGAAGCTCGTACCGGCGCCCGAGGACCTGGAGGTCTTCCTGCAGCTCCTCCCGCGCTCCTCGACCGGCGAGCGGATGAACCCGTACACGTCCCTCTGGACCGGCGTGACTCCGGGCGACGGCCCACAGGAGTTCCACGTTGTCCTAGTAGACAACGGCCGCAGCAACGTCCTCGCAGACGAGGTGGGCCGACAGACGCTCGCGTGCATCCGCTGCAGCGCGTGCCTGAACGTGTGCCCGGTGTACGCACGCACAGGCGGCCACGCCTACGGCTCGGTGTATCCCGGGCCGATCGGTGCGATCCTCACGCCGCAGCTGCGCGGCGTCTCCGAGGCGCCGTCCCTGCCGTACGCGTCGAGCCTCTGCGGCGCCTGCTACGAGGTCTGCCCGGTGAAGATCGACATCCCGCGCGTCCTCGTCCACCTGCGCGGCCGGGTGGTCGCTGAGGGCGGTGCGCCGCGGGGCGAGCACACGGCGATGCGCGCGCTCGCGTGGACGTTCGCGGACGAGCGCCGCTACGAGCGGGCGCAGCGGCTCGCGCGCGCGGCGAGCCGCCCGTTTGCGCGCGACGGCCTGATCGCCCGGCTGCCCGGGCTCGGCGCCTGGACCGAGACCCGCGACCTGCCCGCCGTGCCGCGCCAGACTTTCCGCGAGTGGTGGGGCTCGCGGTGAGCGACGCGCGCGAGGAGGTGCTGGCCCGAGTCCGCCGCGCGCTCGCATCCGTCCCAGAGAACGAGTCACCGGAGGACGTCGCCGTCCCGCGCGCCTATCTCGAGCACGAGCCTGCCGGCACAGTCGAGCGGCTTGTCGAGCGGGTCGCGGACTACGGCGCCGACGTCCGCACGGTCGCTGCGAGCGAGCTCGCCGGCGCGATCGCGGACGCATTGCGCGCCCACGGCGTCGACCGGGTCGTCGTCCCTGCCGACCTGCCCCGAGACTGGCTTTCCGGCGACGTGGAGGTGGTCATGGACGCCGGTCTCGACGTGGAGGAGCTCGACGCGATCGGCGCCGCCGTGACGGGCTGTGCGCTCGCGATCGCCGAGACCGGGACGCTGGTGCTCGACGCCGGGCCGCGCCAGGGCCGGCGTGCGTTGACGCTGGTGCCGGACGTACACGTCTGCGTCGTCGAGACCGACCAGGTCGTCGACGGGGTGCCGGCCGCGCTGCGACGGCTCGCGGACGGGCTGCGCACCACGCGCCGGCCGCTGACGCTGATCTCAGGCCCCTCCGCCACGTCGGACATCGAGCTCTCCCGGGTCGAGGGCGTCCACGGTCCGCGCCGGCTCACGCTGCTGGTCGTCAGCCCGTGACGCTTTCGATTGCCGACGATTCGTAAGTCGAAACGAAAGGCTTGACAACCGGAACGAAACTGGCGTAGGGTCGGCCCGCGAGCCGCCTCGAGTGCCGGAAGGAGCCGGATGTCCGACGGGTTGCCAGGCTTGTCAGCGGACGAGCGCATGCAGCGCGTGCTGCGGATGCTCGAGAGCCGGGATTCCATTCAGGTTTCGGAACTTGCGGAAGAATTTGCGGTTTCCGAGGTCACCATCCGCAGCGATCTCTCCGAGCTGGCGCGCCAGGGCCTCGTGGCCCGCGTGCGGGGCGGCGTGCGGCCGCTGGAGCGCGGACAGTCCGAGCTCGGCTTCGACCTGCGCCTCCGGCTCGAGGTCGGCCGCAAGCAGGCGATCGCCGCCGCCGCAGCCGCGATGGTCGACGACGGCGAGGCCGTCGCGCTCGACTCGAGCACGACGGCGTACTACCTGGCGCTCGAGCTGCGCCGGAAGCGCGAGCTCGTCGTGGTCACGAACGGCCTCTTGATCGCGGCCGCGCTCGCAGACGCGCCCGGCGTCAACGTCCTCGTCACCGGCGGCATGCTCCGCCTCCAGGCGATGTCGCTCGTCGGTGAGCTCGGTGCCGACGTGCTCCGGTCGACGCGGATCAGCACGGGCTTTCTCGGCGCACGCGGGCTGAGCCTCGAGCGCGGCCTGATGGACCTCAACCCGGACGAGGTGCGCCTCAAGCAGGAGATGGCTGCCGCCTGCGAGCGCGTCGTCGGCATCCTCGACGGGACGAAGTGGCACCGGAGCGCGCTCCTGTCGTTCGTCTCGCCGGATCACGTCGACGCGATCGTCACGGATACGAGCGCTCCGAACGACGCGGTCGCCGCGTGGAGGGCGCGCGGAACCGACGTCGTCGCCGTCGAGGCCGAGCCGCGGACACGCGCCCCTGCGCGTGCGCGCGACCTCCGCCGTGTCCCTCCGGCCGAGCAGGGCGCGGCTTAGTGACATGGAGCGCGTCGGCTTCCTCCTGCGGGTGCGGCCAGACCGGCTCCAGGAGTACCGCGAGCGCCACCGCGCCGTCTGGCCGGAGATGCTCGACGCGCTCCGCGAGACCGGCTGGCGCAACTACTCGCTGTTTCTCCACGACGACGGCACGCTCTTCGGCTACCTCGAGTGCGACGACTTCGAGGCCGCGGTCCGCGGAATGAACGAGACCGACGTCAATGCCCGCTGGCAGGCGGAGATGGCGCCGTTCTTCGAGCTCCCGGACGAGGGGCGCCCCGACACGGGGCTGACCCGGCTCGAGGAGGTGTTCCACCTCGACTAGCGCGCAGACCTTCGCGGCCGTCGACCTCGGCGCCGAGAGCGGCCGGGTCGTCGTCGGCCGCTTCGACGGCCGCCGCGTCGATCTCGAGGTGGCGCACCGGTTCGCAAACCGGCCGGTCCGGCTGCCCGACGGTCTGCACTGGAACCTGCTCGTGCTCTTCGCGGAGACGCTCGAGGGCCTGCGGCGGGCCGCCGAGGAAGCTCCGCTCGACGGCGTCGGAATCGACAGCTGGGGCGTCGACTACGCCTTGCTCGACGAGGGCGGCCGCATGCTCGGGACCCCGTTCCACTACCGCGATCACCGCACCGACGGCATGGTCGATCGCGCCCACGCCCGCGTTCCCCGCGAGGAGATGTACGCCGTGACCGGCATCCAGACGATGCCGATCAACAGCGTCTTCCAGCTACTTGCGGACGAAGGGTCGCCGGCACTCGCAGCCGCCGACCGCATCGCGCTCGTGCCCGACCTGATCGCCTTCTGGCTCACGGGTGAGCTGGCCAACGAGCGGACGGCGGCATCGACGACCGGCCTCCTCGACGCGCGCGCCGGCACCTGGGCGCGGGAGCTGATCTCCCGCCTCCGGCTCCCGCGGCCCCGTTCGCACACGACCCTGTCGAGCCGGGCACCTTGCTCGGGCCGATCTCGGCTCGTCACGAGGTCACAGCCGGTCAAGCGGTGGCCGTCCCGGTGCGGGCCGTCGCGGGTCACGACACCGCGTCCGCGTTCGCCGCCGCACCGCTGCGCGGCCCGGCGGCGGCGGTGCTCTCGTCCGGCACGTGGTCGCTCCTCGGTCTCGAGCTCGACGCGCCCGTGCTCGACGCACGAGCGTGCCGGTTCAACCTCACGAACGAGCGCGGCGTCGACGGGACGATCCGGCTCCTCCGCAACGTGATGGGCCTGTGGCTCGTCCAGGAGAGCCGCCGCCACTGGGAAGCGACAGGCGACCCGCACGACTACGACGACCTCCACGCGCTCGCCGCCGAGGCGCCGGCCGGCGTCCCGCTGTTCGACCCCGACGACGACGTCTTCCTGGCTCCCGGCGACATGCCCGGAAGGATTCGCGAGGCGTGCCTGGCCGCAGGCCAGACCGCGCCGGGGACGCCCGGCGAGGTCGTCCGCTCCGTGCTCGTCTCGCTCGCGTGCAAGTACCGCTTCGTGCTCGAGCGGCTGCAGCGGGTCACAGGGCGCAACGTCGAGGTCATCCACGTGATCGGCGGCGGAGCTCGGAACGAACTGCTCTGCCGGCTCACCGCCGACGTCTGCGGCGTTCCCGTCCTGGCCGGGCCAATCGAGGCGACCGCGCTCGGCAACGTCCTCGTCCAGGCGCGCGCGACGGGCACTCTTGCCTCGCTCGCGGACATGCGCGTGGTCGCCGCGGAGTCGGTGCGGCCGATCGAGTACGAGCCGCGCCGGGACGGGGCGGGACCCGAGACCTACGGCCGCTTCCTCGCTGTGACCGGCCTGGTCGTGGATGACGCAGCGACGATCGAGCCGGCGGGAGCACGGACGTGAGCGAGACGACCAGCGCCCTGCAGGGGATCGCCGCACCGGCCGACCTCTGGGACGACGCAGCCGCGGCGCTCGGCGCGCTCGAGGGGCTCGCCTACCGCTCCAACCTGCTCGGCGCCGATCGCGCGCTCGCGAACCAGGGCGGCGGCAACACGTCGACGAAGGGGACCGTCACCGACCACGCCGGGCGCGAGACGCGGGTGTTGTGGGTGAAGGGCTCCGGCACGGACCTCGCGACGATCACGCCCGACGGCTTCGCCGCGCTCCGGCTCGACGAGATCCTGCCGCTGCGGACACGCGCCGAGATGGACGACGCCGAGATGGTCGACTACCTCCTACGCACAGCGCTCGGGCCCGACCAGCCGCGACCGTCGATCGAGACGCTTCTGCACGCGTTCGTCTCCGCGCCGCACGTCGACCACACGCACCCCGACGCCGTGATCGCGCTGACGTCCTCGCCGGACGGGCGCCGGCTCGCGGCGGACGCGTTCGGCGACGAGGCGGTGTGGCTCGACTACGAGCGGCCCGGCTTCGACATGTCACGCCGGATCGCCGAGCTCGTGGAGGCACAGCCGGGCGCACGCGCCGTCCTGCTCGAGAAGCACGGGCTCGTCACCTGGGGCGATACCGGCGAGGAGAGCTACAGGAGCACGCTCGAATTCGTCGGCCGTGCCGCCGACGCGATCCGAAAAGCGGCTGGAGGAAAGACCGGACTCGGCGGGATCAAGGTCGTTCCCCTCGCGGATACGGAGGCGGACGATCTGCTCGCAGGCGCGCTCCCGGCTCTGCGCGGCGCTCTCCTCGCCGATGCCGACGGCGTCGTGCTGGAGATCGACCGAAGCCCCGCGGCAGTGGCGTTCGCCTCGTCGGCGCGGGGGCCCGAGGTCAGCCAGGTCGGCGCGCCGTGCCCGGACCATCTGATCCACACGAAGCACAAGCCGCTCGTCGTCGACTTCGACGCCGCCCGGGACGGTCGCGGGCGAGCTCGCCGCGGCGTTCCGCCGCGGGGTCGACGAGTTCGCAACCTGGTACCGCGGCTACTACGAGCGCAATCTGACCGACGAGAGCCGCCCCTTCCCGATCGACCCGGCGGGGCCGCGCGTCGTCCTCGTCCCGGGGGTCGGGATCGTGACGAGCGGCGGCGACGCGGGACGCGCGAGGCTCGCGCGCGACCTCTACCACCGCGCGATCGCGGTGCAGGACGCGGCCGAGGCAGTCGGCGGCTTCCGCTCGCTCGGCGAGGACGAAGCGTTCGCGATCGAGTACTGGCCGCTCGAGCGCTACAAGCTGGCGCAGGCCCCGCCCCGGGGCGAGCTCGCCGGCCGGGTCGCGCTGATCACGGGCGGAGCGAGCGGCATCGGCCGGGCGACCGCGCACCTGCTCGCGGAGCGGGGAGCGCACGTCGTCGTCGCCGACCTCAACGCCGACGGCGCCGGCACCGTCGCGGAGCAGATCGCCGCCGCCCACGGGGCCCGGCGGGCGCTCGCCGTCCCGGTCGACGTCACGGACGAAGAGGCGGTCATCGAGATGGTCCGCCGGACCGTGCTGGCCTACGGCGGGCTCGACATCCTCGTCGCGTCGGCAGGGCTCGCCTCGAGCGCGCCCATCACCGAGACGACGCTCGCCGACTGGGACCGCAACCACGCGGTGCTCGCCCGCGGCTACTTCCTCGCCGCCCGCGAGGTCTTCCGCGTCCTCTCCGAGCAGGGCCGCGGCGGCTCGATCGTCTTCGTCGGCTCCAAGAACGCGCTCGTCGCCGGCGCGAACGCCTCGGCGTACTCCTCCGCCAAGGCGGCCGCCCTTCACCTCGCCCGCTGCCTCGCCGAGGAAGGCGGCAGCCAGGGCATCCGCGTCAACACCGTCAATCCCGACGCCGTGATCGAGGGCTCGAGCATCTGGTCGTCCGAATGGAAGGCCGAGCGGGCGAGCACGTACGGCGTCGCCGAGGACGACCTTCCCGCCTTCTACCGGCGGCGCACCGTGCTCGGCGTCAACGTCTTCCCGGAGGACGTCGCGGAGGCGATCGTCTTCTTCGCAGGCCCGCGGTCGGGGAAGTCGACCGGCAACGTCGTCAACGTCGACGGCGGCGTCACCGCCGCGTATCCGCGATGAGCGCCGCCGCACCTGCGATCGAGCCGACGCCCGTCCTGGAGCTGCACGGGATCTCGAAGCGCTTCGACGCGACGCAGGCGCTGGACGGCGTCTCGCTGACGCTGCACCCGGGCGAGGTACACGCCCTCCTCGGGGAGAACGGCGCCGGCAAGTCGACGCTGATCAAGATCGTGACGGGCATCTACTCGCCGGACGCGGGGACGGTCACGGTCGCCGGGGAGCCGGTCACGCTGCGCAGCTCGGCGGACGCCCAGCGCTACGGGCTCGCCGCGATCTACCAGGAGCCGGCGATCTTCCCCGACCTCAACGTCGCCGAGAACATCTTCATCGGCCACCGGCAGCGCGGCCCGATCGTCCACTGGCGGGAGATGTACCGCGAGGCCGAGTCGATTCTCGCCACGCTCGACGTGCGCCTGGACCCACGGACGCCGGCGAGCGGCCTCACGGTCGCCTCGCAGCAGGCGGTCGAGATCGCGAAGGCGATCTCGCTGGACGTCCGCGTCCTGATCATGGACGAGCCGACGGCCGCCCTGTCCGCGCACGAGGTGGAGCGCCTGTTCGCGCAGGTCCGGCAGCTCGCCCGGAGCGGCGTCGCGATCCTCTTCATCAGCCATCGCCTCGAAGAGGTCTTCCAGATCGCAGACCGCGTGACCGTGCTCCGCGACGGCCGGCTGATCTCGTCGAAGCCGAGGGCGGACGTGACGCCGCAGTCGGCGGTCCGGGACATGGTCGGCCGCGACGTCTCGGACTTCTTCGCCCGCACGGAGCATGCGGCGGGCGAGCCCGTGCTGCGGGTCGAGGGGCTCTCGCGGGCCGGAGCGTTCTCCGACGTCGGCTTCGAGGTCCGGCGCGGAGAGGTGCTCGGCTTCGCGGGCCTGGTCGGCGCCGGGCGCACGGACGTCGGCCTGGCGCTCTTCGGCATCGCGCCTGCGGATGCGGGACGAGATCGAGCTCCACGGCCGAGCGCTGACGATCCGCTCGCCCCGCGAGGCGATGCGCCACGGGCTCGCCTATCTCTCGGAGGACCGCCGCCGGCTCGGGCTCTCGCTGCCGCAGTCGGTGACGGCGAACGTGACGCTGGCGACCCTGCGCCGGTACGTCTCCCGCCTCGGGCTGCTCGACTCGTCGGCCGAGCGGGCGGTCGCCGAACAGTTCCGGCGCAGGCTGAGCATCCGGACGCGGTCGCTCGAGACGCCCGTCGAGCACCTTTCGGGAGGCAACCAGCAGAAGACGATGCTCGCCAAGTGGCTGAACACCCGGCCGACTGTGCTGATCCTCGACGAGCCGACCCGCGGGATCGACGTCGGCGCCAAGGCCGAGGTGCACCAGATCGTGGACGAGCTCGCGCGGTCCGGAATGGGCATCGTCCTGATCTCGTCCGACCTCCCCGAGGTGCTCGCGATGAGCGACCGCGTCCTCGTGATGCGCGAGGGCAGACAGGTCGGGGTCTTCTCGAGAGCCGAGGCGACCGAGGAACGGGTCATCGGCGCCGCGATGGGGGTCGCATGAGTCTCGGGACGCGGTGGCTGAGCATGCGCCCGGAGCGGCTCCGCGAGCTCTCGCTACTGGCCATCATCGGCGCGACCGTTCTGCTCTTCAGCTTCCTGGTCGACGACTACTTCACGGGGAGCTTCTTCAACCGGGTCACGACGAGCGTCGCGATCACGGCGGTCCTCGCCGCCGCGCAGACGATCGTCATCCTCACCCGCAACATCGACCTGTCCGTCGGCTCGATCGTGGGCGTCACGGCGTACGTCACCGGCGAGTTCGTGGCCGGCCACCAGGGCACCGCGCCGGCGTTGGCGATCGCACTCGCGATGGCGATCGGCTGCGGGCTCGGGCTCGTGAACGGCGTTCTCGTCGCGTACGGCCGCATTCCCTCGATCATCGTGACGCTCGGGACGCTGGCCATCTACCGCACCTGGCTGGTCGGCCACGCGGACGCGCAGACGATCACGGCCGACTCCCTGCCGTCGTGGGTGGTCGAGCTGCCGCGGCGCACGCTGTTCAGCATCGGCGACCTCGACGTCCGTGTGGTCTTCGCGGTCGCGGTCGTCCTCGCCCTCGTCCTCCAGCTCGCCCTGGGCAGGCTCAAGTGGGGCCGCTGGGTGTACGCGCTCGGCTCGAACCCACAAGCGGCACGCCAGGCGGGCCTTCCCGTCGAGCTCGTCACGCTCGGGGCCTTCGCGCTCTGCGGCGCGCTCTCGGGCCTGGCCGGATTTCTGTTTCTCGCCCGGTTCGGGAACATCACCGTGGCGGCCGGCGCGGGCCTCGAGCTCGCCTCCGTCGCTGCGGCAGTCGTGGGCGGCGTCAGCATCCTCGGCGGCGCCGGCACGGTGGTCGGCGCCCTCCTCGGCGCCATCCTGATCGACACGCTGGAGCTGAGCCTCCTGCGGGTCCCGGAGGTGAGCGAGTTCTGGCGCGACGCGATCCTCGGCGCGCTGATCCTCGTCGCAGTCACGATCGACTTCACCGTCGGCCAACGGCTGCGCAAGGCGTGGTCCTTGCGGGCGCGCGGGCGACCGACGCCGGGGGCGCCGCCCATCTCGGGGGTGAGGGCGTAGTGCGCGCCCGTCTCTGGCGCTGGCGCTGGGAGCTGCTCCTGACGGCGATCCTCGTCGTCGTCGTCCTCGTCAACATCTCGCTGTCGCCGTTCTACCTCGGGACGGTCAACTTCTCGAACATGTTCCAGCTCTCGATCGAGAAGGTGATCGTCGTCGTGATCATGACGTTCGTCATCATCAACGGCGAGATCGACCTCTCGGTCGCCTCGGTGATGGCGTTCTCGGCGTGCGTGCTGGCGGCGCTTCACGACGCCGGCGCGCCGTTCGAGCTGGCCGTGGTCGTAGCGCTGCTCGCCGGGGGCGCCGCCGGCCTCCTCCAGGGCCTCTTCGTCGCGCTGATCGGCCTCCCGTCGCTCGTCGTCACGCTGGCCGGCCTGATCGGGTTTCGCGGCGCGGCGCGGATCCTGGTCGAGGACCGCTCGATCGGCGGCTTCCCGGAGTGGTTCGACCGGATCGGGCAGGAGCCGCTCGTCGGCCGGTTCTACCTCGCCACGATCCTGTTCGTCGTCGGCATCGTCGCCGCCGGGATCGTCCTCCACCGCACCGCGTTCGGCCGCTCCGTTTACGTGATCGGCAACAGCGCCGAGGTCGCACGCTACTCGGGCCTCGCCGTCGCGAGGACGAAGCTCCTCCTGCTGACGACCTCCGGATTCGTCGCCGGCCTGGCCGGCGTGCTCTTTGCCGCGCGCCTTGGGTCGGTGCGGGGCGACCTCGCGCTCGGGTTCGAGCTGGACATCATCACCATGGTCCTGCTCGGCGGTGTGAGCATCTTCGGCGGCTCCGGCACGATCGTCGGCGTCGCCCTGGCGATCCTGATCGTCTTGAACCTCCGCAACGGCCTCGGGCTCGCGAACGTCGAGGCCAACACGCAGACGGGGATCATCGGCGTGATCCTGATCACGTCGGTGCTCGTCCCGAACCTGATCGGCCGCTTTGCCGGCCGGTTCGTCAAGGCCGCGCCGGAAAGTGGCTCACCGCCGGCCGCCACGAGCCCAGCCGGGGGGAGGTGATGCGGCGACTCAGGATCGGCCTGCATCCCGTGTAGTCCCCTAGAAAAGGAGATCGGATGAAGAGGCACTGGTTGCTGCTCGCCCTGCTCGTCGCCCTGATGGCGCTCGCGGCAGGGTGCGGTAGCGACGACGACGAGGCGGCCGGCGAGACGGCGGCCGAGACGACAGCCGAGACCACGGAAGCGGCCGGCGCCGTCACGTTCGAGACCGGACAGGAGTTCAACTCGATTCTGCTGCCGAAGTTCACGGGCGTCGCGGTCTTCGACCAGGCGAACGAGGGCGCAAAAGAGGCGGCGGGAGAGCTTCAGGCCGACCCGGCGGAGTTCCTCGGCCCGACCGCCGACAACAGCGTCTCCGGACAGATCGAGATTGTCACCAACGCGGCAACACAGGGCGTCGACGCGGTGATGATCTCGAACAACGCCGGCGACCAGATCGAGCCGTCGGTGAAGCAGCTGACGGACGCCGGCGGAACGGTCGTCTCATGGGACTCGCCGATCCCCTCCGGCGAGGGCGAAAGCGTCTTCGTCGCGCAGGTGGACTTCGACGAGACGGGCGTCGTGATGGCCGACATGGCACTCAAAATCCTCGGCGAGGAGGGCGGCGAGTTCGCCATCCTCTCGGCCTCGCCCGACGCCGCGAACCAGAACGCATGGATCGCTGCGATGGAGGAGGCGCTGAAGGACCCGAAGTACGCCAACCTCGAGCTCGTCGACACTGTGTACGGGAACGACGAATCCGAGAAGTCGTACAACGAGGCGCTCGGCCTGGTCGACAAGCACCCGAACCTGAAGCTGATCATGGCTCCGACGACCGTGGGCATCGCGGCCGCGGGCAAGGCGATGACCGACGAGGGCCTGTGCGACAAGATCAAGGTCTCCGGGCTCGGGCTCCCCGCCGAGATGAAGGCGTACACCACGAGCGGGTGCGCACCGGAGTTCGCGCTCTGGAGCTTCGTCGACCTCGGCTACCTCACCTACTACGTCACCTACGGCATCGCCACCGGCCAGATCGAGGCGGAGGAGGGCGCCCAGTTCGAGGCCGGCCGCATGGGCGAGTACACGATCGAGAAGGACCCGACGCGTGACAACGGCCTGCGCGTGCTGATGGGGCCGTTCACCGTCTACAACAAGGACAACATCGACGAGTAGTCCGACTTCATCGGCCTCGCGCCGATGGCCAGCGGAGAGGCGGGGGCGAAGCCTCCGCCTCTCCACCGAGTCGGATGATGCCAGCGGTTGGTCGCTCCTCAACCGCCGAGCGAGCGGTGGAGCGCCGCGAGCAGCGCCTGCGGACGCGGGTCGACCGGCGCGTCGTCCCTCATCAGGTTCATCGCGTACGAGAAGCCGACGCCGTGCGAGGGCCAGGCTCCGTGCGTCGACCCTCCCGCGCCGCCGTGGCCGAACGCGTCCGGCGGCGGACCAAGGCTCGTCGCGTCCCGCTGGAGCTCGAAGCCGACGCCGAACCGGCGCCGGGTTCCGTGCAGCTCGTCCCAGCCGTCGGCAAGGGGAGCCCGTGCGAGCTCGAGCGTCGCCGGAGCCAGCAGGCGGTCGAGGTTGCCGTACAGCCGCGCGATCGAGCGGGCCGTCCCGATCGCGCCGACCGCGGGGATCTCCGCGGCGTGATAGGCGCGGCTGTTCCACGGGAACGCATCCGGATCGAAGACCGGTGGGTTCCCCCAGACGGACCGCGCGAGGGAGTCCCGCTTGTGCGTCTCGGGTCTCAGCACGGGAGTGTTCGGCCAATCGGACGCGACCTCGATCGTGGACACGCGCGTCTCGCACTCCTCGGGAAGACCGATCCACAGCTCGAGCTCGAGCGGCGCCGCGACCTCCTCGGCGAAGAAGCGGCCGATCGGCCGGCCGTCGACGCGTCGGATCAGCTCGCCGCAGAGCCAGCCGTAGGTGAACGCGTGGTAGCAGAGGCCCGCGCGAGGGTCCTCGCTCGGCGCCTGCCGCTCGAGCAGCCGCGTCATCAGGGCAGCATCGGCGAACTGGTCGATGCCGACCGGCTCGTCGATGCCCGGCAGACGTGCCGTGTGCGAGACGACGTCTCGGACCCGGATGTCCTCCTTGCCGAACTCGGGCCAGTAGCGCGCGACGGGCGCCTCCAGCTCGAGGAGACCCCGCTCGATCGCGATCAGGACGCAAACCGCGACGAACCCTTTCGTCCCCGAGAAGACGAGCTGCAGCGTGTCCTCGCGCCAGGCCAGCCCGGCGGGGCGGTCGGCGACGCCGCCCCAGAGGTCGACGACGGGCTCGCCGTTCCGAACCGCAGCGAACGCCGCTCCAAGCTCCCCTCGCTCCACGAAGTTGCGCTCGAACTCCGCTGCGACGAGGTCGAAGCCGGCGGCGACGAAACCGTGTACGGCGGGCACGAGGCCAGCTGATACACGATCGCGCCGCCGTTGTCAGCGGCAAGGCAGTTCGTTCGGCCCCACCGAAAACGGTCGAGTACGATCGCTGCGCCGACTACACGGACACCCGGCTCGGGTGCGACGTGCGGTCTCCTTCGTCCCCGCGAGGAAGAGAGAAGTCATGGCTGACGAGCAGCGCCCGAACATCGTCGTCATCTGGGGCGACGACATCGGCTGGTACAACCCGAGCGCCTACAACCTCGGTGTCATGGGCTACAAAACGCCCAACATCGACCGCCTCGCCCGTGAGGGCGGGCTCTTCACCGACTGGTACGGGCAGCAGAGCTGTACCGCGGGGCGCGCGGCGTTCATCACCGGCCAGTCCCCGATCCGCACCGGGCTGACCAAGGTCGGCTTGCCAGGGGCCGACCTCGGACTGAAAGCCGAGGATCCCACGCTCGCCGAGCTGCTCAAGCCGCTCGGGTACATGTCCGGCCAGTACGGGAAGAACCACCTCGGCGACCGCGACGAGTTCCTGCCGACCCAGCACGGGTTCGACGAGTTCTTCGGCAACCTCTACCACCTGAACGCAGAGGAGGAGCCGGAGAACCCCGACTATCCGAAGAACCCGGAGTTCAAGGAGCGCTTCGGCCCGCGCGGGGTGCTGCGCTCGCGGTGGACACGGACCGGCAACCACAAGATCGAGGACACCGGGCCGCTGACCAAGAAGCGGATGGAGACGATCGACGACGAGATCACCGAGGGAGCGCTCGGCTTCATCGACAAGGCGCACAAGGCCAAGAAGCCGTTCTTCCTCTGGTGGAACTCGACGCGGATGCACATCTTCACGCACCTGAAGAGGCGCTCGCAGGGCAAGACCGGCCTCGGGATCTACCCCGACGGGATGGTCGAGCACGATGCGCACGTCGGCCAGATCCTGAAGAAGCTCGACGACCTCGGGATCGCGGACAACACGATCGTCATGTACTCGACCGACAACGGCGCGGAGACCATGAGCTGGCCCGACGGAGGCACGACGCCGTTCAGAGGCGAGAAGAACACGAACTGGGAGGGCGGCTACCGCGTGCCGTGCTTGATCAGGTGGCCGGGCGTGATCGAGCCGGGCACCGTCTTCAACGATCTCGGCGCGCACGAGGACATGATCCCGACCGTCATGGCCGCAGCGGGCGAGCCGGACATCGTCGAGAAGCTGAAGAAGGGGTACACGGCGGGCGAGAAGACCTTCAAGGTCCACCTCGACGGCTACAACCTGCTGCCCTACCTGAGCGGGGAGACGGACAACTCGCCGCGCAAGGAGTTCCTCTACTGGACGGACGACGGCGACCTCGCCGCACTGCGCTACGAGCAGTGGAAGATCGTCTTCACCGAGCAGCGGGCACACGGGTTCGACGTCTGGCAGGAGCCCTTCGTCCCGCTCCGAGCGCCCAAGGTGTTCACGTTGCGCGGGGATCCGTTCGAGCGCGGCGAGGAGTCGATGGACTATCCGCGCTGGCGGGCCGAGCGGCTGTTCCTGCTCGTGCCGGCCACGGCCTTTGTCGCGCAATGGCTGTCCAGCTTCAAGGACTTCCCGCCGCGCCAGGAGCCGGCGAGCTTCAGCATCGACCAGGTGATGGAGAAGCTCTCGGCGCCCGCAGCCGGCGCCAAGTAGCGCGAACCAGGAGGTGGGCGGCCTCCCGGCCGCCCACCTCCACTCAGCGGATGGATCAACCCCGGCCGGGCGTCTCGAACAGCGGGCAGACGAGCGAGCCCGGCGTCAGCCCGGACCCGGACACGGGTTGCGGCGCAAGCGGGTCCGCCCGTCGCGCGGGCTCGCGGACCGTCGCGAGGCGCGCGGACGCCGACGGTCCGCCTTTCAGGCGCAGGATCTCGACCCCGCGGCTCATGTCGAACAGGTAGATCAGGTCGCCGCGCCAGGCCACGTCCCACGACGACGAGCTCGGGTTCGTCGCGGGATCGGTGCCAGTGACGTAGTAGTAGCCCACCTGCCGCAGGTTGCGGGCGTCGGAGGCGTCGATCAGGCGGAGCCCCTGGCCGTACCAGGCGGCGGCGACGGTCGAGCCCTCCACCTCGAAGTAGTGCGCGGAGCAGGAGCCGCTGGGCGAGGTCGTGTCGCCGGCGTCCTGGGTCGGATGGAAGGCGCTCAGCGCGTCGAGCCGGAACGGCTGCGCCGGCGTCGAGTTGGCGGCGCCCTCGCCGCCGAGCGACTCCGTGATGTCGGCCGCGACGATGCGACCGCTCGCACTGCACGGCCCGGTGAAGTCCTCCTCGGTCATGATGACGACGTTTCCGTCCGGGACGCCGGTCGCCTTGATCTCTCCGTCGAGCGGCCGCGCCGCGTTGTGGATGAAGTCGGTCTGCGGCTGGGCGACGCCGTCGGGCCCGCCCTCGATGCCGCCGCCTGCGACGAGGATCGGATCCCACGGCCTGGCGTTGCGGAACTCGTCCGTGCGCGGATCGCGCCACCTGCCCTGCGTCGCGTAGCCCATCAGCCCGCCACGGCCGCTGACCCAGGCGATGCCTCTGTCGTCGACGTCCACGTCGTGCGAGTAGTCGGTCAGCCCGTCGTTGCGGCCGAGGTCGATCGGGTCGGGGAACACGACCGGGCGGGTCGGGTTCCGCAGATCCGTGACCCAGATCGGCCTGCCGTCGCCGCGGCCGCCGGGTGTGAACGGACCGAGGCCCGTCTGGTCGTTGCGCCGCGCGGGACCGCCGGTCCAGACGTAGTTGCACTTGTCGATGCAGCTGACCGTGTGGCCCGCCGGCAGGTCGACGAAGTCGCCGACCTGCTCCATGTTCTCGGGGTCGGCGTACGAGATGATGTAGAAGCCCGAGCGGCAGCCCGGGTTCCGCGTCTTCGAGCCGAGCGTGCCGATCCCGGGGCAGCTCACCTGGTCGACGTTGTCGTGACGGGGATCGAGTGCGCCGATGATCAGCTTGCGGCGCACGTCGATGTCCATGTCCTCGTCCTGCCAGTAGCCGTTCGCGCCGAGGATCTCGGCCGGCTGGAACGTGTCGAGGACCCGCGGGCTGGCCGGATCGCTGACGTCAAGCGTCTTGAAGCCGAATCGGCCGGTGATGATCAGCACGTCCCGACCGCGAGCCTTGTCGAACTTGCCCTCGACAACCTGGCTCGTCCCGGGCACGCGCGTGACGTACTCGAGCGACGACGAGATCTGCGCGCCCGGAGGCGGCTCGGCCTGAGGTGCGGCGGAAGCCCCGATCCCCAGGACGCCGGAAAGGACAGCGGCGACGACCAGCCCAAATCGCATCACGTCAACCTCCTCGCTCGGACCCGATCGTTTCTCCTCTCCGCTCCTCCGCTCCTCAAACAACCTCGGCTAGAGGCTTGATGTGAAACCTGAGCGGGCTGTGCCAATTCCACATCAAGCCTCTAATCGCGCCTCGATCAGCCGGACGAGCTCCTCCGTCGCCGGAGTCGGGAGCCCGTGCCGCCGGCCGACGCGCACGATCGGGCCGGCGATCGCGTCGAGCTCGAGCGGCAGGCCGGCGTCGAAGTCCTTCTGCATCGACGTGCGCAGCTCCCCGAGCGGGAAGTCGAGCAGGCTGCGAAGCGCGGGCAGGTCGAGCGTCGCGCCCTCGGCGAGCCCGACCGCCACCGCCTCCTCGTGGCAGCGGCCGAGCCGGGAATTCCACTCCGGTTCGGCCTGGACCTGTCCCACAGGCGCACCGAGCGCCGTCGTCGTCAGCGCGAGCGGTGCGAGAAGGGCGAGCTTCTCCCAGAGCACGGTCGGCTCGTCCGGCGCGAGCACGACGTCGAGCCCCGCCGCACGCAGCGCCTCGGCGATCTCCTCCCGCCGCGGCCCCGGCCCGAGGTCGACGCGCAGGAACGGCGTCTTCTGGCGCACGAGACCCGGCTCGATGCGCTCCGACTCGGCCCGGAACGTCGCGGCGAGCACGTGCTGGTAGCGGTCTCGCAGCAACCCGACGTGGTCGATGCCGTTCAGCAGCGGCACGAGGACGGCGTCTCCGACACGCTCCGCCGGCGCGAGCTCGAGCGCCGCCTCGAGCTGCGTCGCCTTCGGCGTCACCCAGCAGACGTCGACCTCCCGGTCGAGCGCCGACGCCGTCGCGACCTCCACTTCGAAGTCGCCGAGGACGACGCTCTCGACGCGCAGCCGGCCGGGGTGGCGCGCAAGCGTCTCCGGCCGGAGCAGGAGCACGACGTCGTCGCCGGCCCGCGCGAGCGCGCCGCCGACGAGGCTGCCGACCCCGCCCGCACCGAGGATCGCGTGGCGCATGCGCCCCACCCCGAAGCGGCAGCTCTAGGCCTGCGACTTCACATAGTCGATGTAGCCCCGCACGTCCGCGACCGGCTCCGAGTAGGCATCACCGAGGGTCTCCTCCATCCGGGACATGTACTCCTCGGCCCACGCCGGGAACTCGTAGTCGATCGCGCGCAGGAACTCGAGCGTCGCGGCGAAGCGCATGTCGGCGATCGAGGGATTGTCGCCGCCGATGAACGGCTTGCCGTCGAGGAAGAACGTGTTGTAGACCTCGAGCGGCTCGGCGAGCGCCGCCTCGGCGTCCTGCTGCGCCTTCGCCTTCATCTCGTCGTCGGCATCCGAGGTCGCGACCTCGCCCGGGTACTGGGCGAAGCCGAGGGCCGGGTAGGTGGCACGCGTGAGCAGCGGATAGAAGGTGCCGATCAAGTAGAACATCGCGTTGTCGACCATCGCCCGTTTGCCCGGCTCGGTCGGGTAGAACTGGTCGAGCCCGTGCTTGTTGCACAGGTAGGCCATGATCGCGCAGCTCTCTCCGAGCGTGCCCCGCGGCAGCCCCTCCTCCTCCAGCATCGGCGTCAGGTGGGCCGGGTACTTCTGCAGGTACTCCGGCTCCGCCGTCTTCCCCCACACGTCCTGCTCCTCGAAGTCGAGCCCCGCGGCGCGCACGAAGATCCGAACGGTCAAGTTGTTGACGCTCGGCTTGAGGATGTTCAGCGTGTTCGCAGCCATGCGTTTCCTCCTCTAGTCGTAGGGGTCCTGCGGTGATCGGTCCTGCGAAAGGGACGCCCGCGATCGCGTGACGAGCGTCTCGATCGCATCGGCGAGATGGTCCTGGGCGATGTTGTAGTCGCCGCGCTCGACCCGCAGCTTGTGCGCCTCGAGCAGGACGTCGGCGTGCATGAAGCCGAACGGCGGCTCGAAGCGATACGACGCGAGCTCGATCAGGAGCCCGAGCGCGTCCTCGAAGTAGATCGAGTCCATGAAGCCGCGGTCCTTGACGCCGCTGTGCCGGATCCCGCGCTCGTCCAGCCGCTCGACCGCCTGGTGGAAGGTGGCCTGCGAGAGCGAGAACGCGATGTGGTGGACGCAGCCGATGTCGGTCGACGTGCGCTGCGGGTCGGCCTCACGCTCCTCGTTCGTGAAGACCGTGATCAGGCGCCCGTCGCCCGGGTCGAAGTAGAGATGGCTCTCCGACTCGTTGTCGAGGTTCGGCTGCTCGAAGACGAAGGGCATGCCGAGCACCCCCTCCCAGAAGTCGATCGACGTCTGCCGGTCGGCCCCGACGAGGGTGATGTGGTGGACGCCCTGGGTCTGGAGCTTCCGCATCAGTGCTCGACGAGTTTGGACTTGTACTCGCTCCGCTGCAAGCTTCCCCAGGGAACGAGCTCCACGCGGGTCTGGACGACGAGGACGCTGCGCAGCCGGTCACGGATCGCGTCTGCGAGCGCGTCCTGAGCGGTTGCGCCCAGCGCGAGCTCGACGGTCACCGGCAGAGGCGGCTCCTGCTTCACGCCCGCCGCGGCCGGCCGGACGAGGATGTGGCCGCTGACGTCCGGCGCGAATGCGCTCACCACCTCGCGCACGGCCGAGGGAAAGACGTTCACGCCGCGGACGATCAGCATGTCGTCCGTTCGCCCGATGCAGCGGATCCGCGGGCCGGTGCGGCCGCAGGGGCACGGGCTCGTCCGAACCCGGACGTGGTCACGCGTGCGGAACCGGAGGAGCGGTGCCGCGCGCTGCTGCAGGTGGGTCAGCACGAGCTCGCCGGTGGCGCCGTCGTTCAGCTCGAGCGCAGCGCCCGTCTCCGGCTCGATCAGCTCTGAGTGGACGAAGCCGCGCGCACCGAGGTGCATCCCGTCCTGCTCCTCGCACTCCCCCCAGAGCGAGACGCCGATGTCGCCGATCCCCATCGCCTCCGTCAGCTTGGCGCCCCAGCCCGCTTCGACCATCTCCCGGAACGCCGGCTCGCCGCCGCCCGGCTCGCCCGCCACGAGCACGCGCTCGACGCTCGAGTCGCGGAGGTCGAAGCTTTCGGCGAGATACGCCGCGTAGGACGGAGTCAGCACCACAGCCTCGGGTCGAAGCAGCTCGATCGCGCGCACCAGCCGCTCGGTGTTCCCCGTGCCGACGGGGATGTGCGTGAGCCCGAGGCGCTCGAAGGCGCCGAGCGCGGCCCCCGCGACGAACGGGCCGGCGTTGTAGGTCGAGACGATTCGCTGGCCCGCGACGACGCCGGAGGCCGCATAGCTGCGCGCCGACGCGGTCACCCAGTTGTCGAGGTCGCCTGCCGTGAGCGGGATGTAGCTCGGCTCGCCGGTCGTGCCGCTCGTCGAGTAGATCCGGACGAGCTCGCTCGGCGACACGCACAGGTGCGAGCCGAACGGGTTCTCGCGCGTGCGCGTCGCCCGGAGCTCGTCCTTCTCGGTCAGCGGCAGCTCGGCGACGTCCGCGAGGCCGCCCTCGAACGCCTCGAGTTTCTCGCGATAGAACGTCGACCGCTCACGCAGGTACGCGAGCTGTGCACGAAAGCTCGCGTCGTCGAGGCCGAGCTGCTCCTCCCAGGGGAGCCGCTCTGCGTCACTCGCGGCGATACTCCACCGCCTCCTCTGCCGCCCGCGCGAGCTCGAAGCCGACCGGCTGCTCCCGCTCCTCGGCCAGGTGCGCGAGCAAGCTCGCGACGCGCGCGAGGATCGGCACCGCCTTCGCCGACGAGGCCGGGAAGCCGAGGTCGAGCAGCACGGCGGCAATCGGCAGCGAGACGTTCATCGTCAGCCCAACCTCGTCGCGGAGGGCGCGCGCGAACGCGACATGCGGTCCGCTCACACCGCGCTCGTCTGCGAGCTCGAGGATCCGCTCCGCGCGCGGGTCGAGCGGCTTGTGGACGGGGTGGCCGAACCCGGGCACCCTGCCACCCTCCGCGCGTATCCGGGCAACGACTTCCTTCGGGTCTCCGCCCGCCTCGAGTAGCCGTGCGCACTCCTCCGTCGTTCCGAGCACGACCGGGCCGGCACCGAGGATCCCCGCCGCGACGGCGCCTTGCAGCGAGCGCGGGTCGGCGGCGAGCGTCATCCGGGCGGCGACGTTGGTCGGCATCAGCCCGTGCTCGGCAATCGAGACGAGAAGGAGATCGAGGAAGAAGCGCTGCTCCTCGGTCGGCTCCTTGCCGGTGAGCAGCAGGTGGAAGTACTCGGTGAAGGTCAGCCTCCCCATCAGGTCGCCGGCGAGGTCCCGTCCGCGCACCTCTACCCGGTCCGGGTAGGCCTGCGCGATCCGCGTTACCCGCTCAGACACGCCGCGCTCCCTCCACGAGCGCCTGCAGCTTCCCGAACGCGCGCTCGCGCGGCAGGTACTTCATCCCGCAATCCGGCGCGACCATGAGCCGCTCGACCGGCACGACCTCAAGGGCCCTCCGGATCCGCTCTGCCACGACCTCCGGCGTCTCCACCTCGCTCGAGCCCAGGTCGAGGACGCCCAGGACGATCGTCTTGCTGGGCAGGTCACGCAATACCTCCGGATCGAGGTCCGGCTGGGCCGCCTCGAGCGAGACGTGCGTCGCGAGGCAGTCGTCGAGCTCGCGCAGGAACGGGTAGCCGGGGAGCCGGTCGTGAACGACGTGCGCGTAGCCGAAGCAGGTGTGAAGGACCGTCTCGCCCTCGATCCCGTCGAGGGCGCGGTTGATCGCCTCGACGGCGTACCGGCGCGCCGGCTCCGGGCGCGCCTGCAGGTAGGGCTCGTCGATCTGGACGACGTCGGCGCCGGCCGCCTTCAGGTCCCGCAGCTCCTCGTTGACGGCTTCCGCGTACGCGAGCGCGAGGCTCCGCTCGTCTCCGTAGTGGTCGTCCTGGGCCTGCTGGGTCATCGTGAACGGGCCCGGGACGGTGATCTTGATCCTCCGGTCGGTGAGCGAGCGGAGGAACTCGACGTCACGGACCTCGACCGGCCGTGTGCGCCGGACCGGGCCGACGACCCTCGGCACGGGATTCTCGTGGCCGGTCCGGTCGAGCGCGACTCCGGGGTCGTCCAGGTCGACGCCGTCGAGCGCGGTTGCGAAGCGGTTCGAGTAGCTCTCCCGGCGCATCTCCCCGTCGGTGATCACGTCGACGCCGGCGCGCTCCATGTCCTGGACGGCGGCCCGGGTCGCGTCGTCCTGAGCCTCCTCGAGGAAGGGCTCGGGAACGCGCCAGAGCTCCCGCGCCCGCACGCGCGGCGGCAGCCGCTCGAGCAGCCGCTCGCGGTCGATCAACCAGTCGGGCTGGGGATAGCTGCCGACGACCGTGGTTACGAGTGCTCTGCTCACCGCCTGGGCAGAGTTTGAGCGAAGCGCGTCGCGTGAGAGAAGAGAACCGTGGCCTCCTACACCGTCAACAAGCGCGCCGTCGCGCACGCCAAGCGGCTCATCGACGCGCACCAGTACGTGCTCGAAAGCGTGTGGGGCGACGTTCAGCCGAGCGCGGCCGACGAGAACGCCTTCCTGAAGGCGCATTCGTGGGACGAGTACGCCGAGTGGCATCTCGGGCTCACAGACGGTGCGGCCGACGAGACCAAGGCACGCTACGCCTTCGTGTACGGCGACTTCCGGCGTGTCCACAGGATGGGCCTGATCGCCTGTCAGTACCGGGCGGCGGAGTGGCGGCACAAAGAGGTCGAGCTTGCCGCCCACGAGCTGCTGCAGCGCCTCGACCGGACGCGAGCGTCGGCGTAGTGGCCGCTCTCTAGCGCGGGTGACGCCGCCTTGCCCGTCGACCGCTCATGCGCCGGCCGGCGGCTCGAACGTCACCGTCACGGCGGCGGACGCGGAGTTGTCCTTGCCGAGGCTCCAGGCCGCGACGCAGACGCGCCGGCTACCGCCCTCCACCGCGGCCGGAAGCTGATCGTCGATCCGGATGCTCTGACCGGGCGTGGCCGGGTCGATGACGCGGGCGCCGCCGAGATCTGAGACAGCCGAGATCTTCGGGCAGGCGCCACGATTCCAGTAGACCCGGACCGAACCGAGCCCGGACGACGTGGCGTTCCGGAAGGTGACCAGCAGGGGTGTACCGTCACCCGAGGGGTCGTAGCTCGCCGTGAACGCCGACGGAGGCTTCAGCGTGCCGACTGGGGGAGGCGTGGGAGAACCGCCCGAGCCGGACCCGCCGCCAGAGCCGACCCCGCCTCCCGTCCAGGGCTTGCCGGCCAGCGCGTCCTTGACCGGTTGACCCCACGGCAGCTCCCGAGTCCGAAGCCGAGACGCGAAGCTCTTGCCGCCGACATAGGCGTTGATCGTCGTGGACGGCATCCGGAAGGGATGGGCATAACGGTGACTCGCTCGTCCCAGCTTCGATTCGACGACCCAGTAGTAGAGGCCGCCTCGCTTGAGACGCCTGGTGTCGAGATACGCGTTGAAGTACGTCCCGCCGGCCTCGATGCTGTTGCCCCGGCACACCCAGGTCTTCCTCGAGATCGCATTGCCGCGCTCGTCGGTGAGGTGCCAGCCGTACGCCTTTCCGGCGGTCTTCACCTCTCCGTGCAGATGCGCTATCCCAGGTAGGCCATCGCGGGCTCCGGACGGGTCGAGCGCCCAGTCCAGCCTGCAGCAGCGGTTGTCCCACTCGTCATTCGCCGCAGGTGCGGCAGCGGGAAGTGCGAGCGCCAGAGCGAGGATCACGAGCGCCCGGAAACGGTTCGCGTGCGAACTCAAGCAGACCCCACCATCGCCGTGCTCTCCTCTCTCCTCAGCAGCCCGGACGAGCCGCTGCCCCAGGGCAATGCTTAGCGCGTCACAGTGGAGAATTCAATGGGTCCTCCGGTCGGCGAGATCGCCGACGTTGCACGGGCTTAGCTTCGGAGCAACGCCTGCAGCGCGTCGATCGTGTCCGCCTCGGCGGCGTCCTTGTCCGGCCGGTAGCGCTTCACGCGCGCGAAGCGCAGGGCGACGCCTCCCGGGTAGCGCGTCGAGGACTGGACGCCGTCGAGCGCGATCTCGACCACCAGCTCAGGACGGACGAGCACCGCGATCCCCTTCCGGCCGGTCTCCCGCTCGAGCATCTGCTTCGTCTGCCACTCGAGTAGCTCGTCCGTCAGCCCCTTGAAGCACTTCCCGACCATCACGAACTCCGCCGACTCGGGATCGCGCGCGCCGAGATGGAGGTTCGAGAGCCAGCCCTTCCGGCGCCCATGCCCCCACTCCGCCCCGAGCACGACCAGGTCGTACGTGAGCACCGGCTTCACCTTCCGCCAGGCCTTGCCGCGCCGGCCGGCGGCGTAGACGGACCCGGCGTCCTTGACGACGACACCTTCGTGACCCGCGCGAAGCGCCTCCTCCAGCACGCGCTCGCCGTCGCTCGGATCGGAGGTGAGGAGCGCCGGGACCTTCAGCTGCGGCGCCACCTCCTCGAGCTTCGCGACGCGCTGCTCGAGCGGCGTGTCGAGCAGGTCTTCGCCGTCCAGGTGCAGCAGGTCGAAGAGGAACGTCACGACTCCCTCGGGCGGGGCTCCGCTGTCGATCTGCGCAACGGTGTCCTGAAAGGCGGCCGGGCCGTCCGCGCCCATCCAGAGCGCCTCCCCGTCGAGCACCGCCTCCCGCAGCCGCAGGCGTCGGACCGCCTCGACGATCCCCGGCAGCGCAGGCGTGATCTCGTTCAGGTTGCGCGTGTAGACGCGCACCTCGTCGCCACGGCGATGGATCTGGATCCGGATTCCGTCGAGCTTCCACTCCACCGACGAGCGCGCGAAGCTCTCCATTCCCTCTGCCACGCCTCCCGCCGTGGAGGCGAGCATCGGCAGGATCGGCCTGAAGAGCTCGAAGCCGACCGCGCGCAGTCCCTCCTCGCCCTGCGTCAGCGCAGTCTCGGCGGTGCGCGTGAGGTCGCCCGAGAGCATGAACGCGCGGCGCGCGAGCTCGGCCGGAACGCCGGCGGCCTTCGCGACCGCGTCGACCATCAGGCCGGCGAGCGCCCCCTGCCGCAGCTCGCCCGTGAAGAGCCGCTTGACGAAGTCCGCCTCCTCGTCCGTCGCGCGGGCGAGGAGGTTCCCGAGGATCCGCCTTCGGACCGCGGCCGAGCCGCTCCCTCTCGTCGCCTCCACCTCCGCGATCGCGCGGTCGACCTCGTCGATCGAGAGGGACGCCTCCAGGGCGGGCGTCTCTTCGAGGCCGTAGACCGTCGAGTAGCCGATCCCGACCCGCCCCTGCCGGGGCACGCCGGTGAGGAAGCCGACCGCGATCGGAACCTCATGCGCGTCGAGCCCGCGCAGGAGCTCGGCGAGGAGCTCGATCTTGCGCGAGCGCGAGCTCGTACCGGTTACCTCTCGCGAGGCGGTGACGACGTCCGCGAGCAGGGTCACCGCCGAGCTCGAAGGGTCGCGACGGCGCGCACGGCCGCGTCGACGTCCGCAGTGGAGTTGACGATCCCGGGGCCGAGCCGGACGTAGCGGTTGGCGTACGGCGTCACGCTGGCGACGATCCGCCGCGCTGCCAGGCGCCGCACGACCTCGTCCGGATCGAGCCCTTCCACCTCGAAGCAGACGAGCCCCGCTGAGACGCCGGCGCCTCCCGGCGTCCGCAGACGCACCCCGCGCACCTCCCCGAGCCCGGTCTTGAGCCGGGCTGCCAGCGACCGGACACGCGCCTGCACGCGCCTCCTGCCGACGGCGTCGTGGAAGCGGAACGCGTCGGCGAGCGCCCAGCGGTGCTCGAACGAGTGGAACCCGCCGGGCGTCAGGCGGGCGCCGTCGGGCAAGCCGGCAGGCTCGCCGCCCGCAAGCCAGGCGCCGTAGCTCGCACCATCGTCGAAAGACGGGATCGTCGGCCGCAACAGCTCGCGGGTGCGTTCGTTGGCCCAGAGCACGCCGGTCCCACGAGGCCCGTAGAGCCATTTGTGGCAGCCGGAGGCGAACGCGTCGCAGCGGAGCTCACGGACGGTCGCCGCCTCGGCGCCGAGGCCGTGGACGCCGTCGACGAAGACGAGCACGCCCTCCGGCAAGGCCTCCCTGATCGCACGAAGCGGCAGCTTGACACCCGTGCTCGAGTGCACCCACGTGAGCGCGACGACGCGAGTCTTGTTGGTCACGGCTCGACGGAGCCGAGAGACGATCTCGCTCGCAGAAGCCCGCCGCGGGTCGTCATAGAGCCGCACGCGCCGGACAGGCGCACCGGAAAGCCGAAGCGCCTCGTGCGTCGCGTAGAAGTCGTGCTCGGTCGTCAGGACCTCGTCGCCCGCCGGGAGCGAGAGTCGCGTGTAGAGGAGGGCGAGTCCCATCGTCGTCGAGTCGGTGAGCGCGATCTCGGCGGCGGGCACACCCAGATGGCGACCGGCGGCGGCGCGCACCTCGCCGGTCAACCGCGCTTCATTCGCGTGCAGATACTCGACCGGGTTCCGGTCGAGCCCACGCCGGTGCCGCTCGATCGCATTCCGCACCGATCGCGGATGCGCGGCGAGCAGGAACGAGGAAAGGTGCACTCGGTTCGGGTCGAGCGCGAACTCGGCGCGCACTCCCGGCCAGTCACGGAGATCGGGCGCCGACTCGGCCTGCTCCGCCCGGCCGAGCGCGACCGCCCCTGCCACGAGCCCGGCGCGGGCAAGCAGGTCTCGACGGCTGAGCTCAGTCACCGAGACCTCGTTCTGCGCCGAACGCTCCAGATCAATCCATCGTACGCAGGGCGAAGCCCCCGGCGAGGGCGCTCCCGGAAGACGGAGGAGCGCCCTCGCCTTGCTGCAACTTGTTCAGGCGGCCTCGGGTGCGGTCTCGCCCTCGTAGCGCTCCCGTGCCTCGCCGTCGTGGGGCGCCTCGATCGTGATTCCCGGCAGGAGCCGGTCGAGCCACTTCGGCATGTACCAGGACTTCTCGCCCATGAGGGTGAGGAAGGCGGGCACGAGCGTCATCCGCACGACCAGCGCGTCGGTGAGGATCGCGACCGCGAGCAGGAGACCGAACTCCTTCGGGATCCGGTCCGCGCTGAGGATGAAGGCCGCGAAGACGGTGGCCATGATCACGGCCGCCGCGACGACGACCCGTCCGATCGCCGCGATCCCGTGCTCGACCGCGTCCTTCGTCTTCAGTCCGTGGACGTGCTCCTCACGGATCCGGCTGCCGATGAACACCATGTAGTCCATCGAGAGGCCGAACAGGATCGCGAAGGCGATCGGTGGCACGAAGGTCTCGATCGGCCCGGTCCGGTCGAGCCCGGTCAGCCCGAGCAGGTGGCCCTCCTGCACCACGAGCGTGAGCACCCCGAAGCCGACGAACGCGGACATGATCGTCGTGATCGCGGCGGTGAGCGAGATCACGATCGACCGGAACGCCATCGCGAGCACGATGAACGTGACCCCGATGATGTAGAGCAGGAACAGCGGCAGCCGCTCCATGATCCGGTCGCCGATGTCCTTGAAGGCGGCAGTCTGGCCGGAGACGTACGCGGCGGCGGTGCCGCCCGAAGTGGCAGCAGGCACGACATTGTCCCGGAGCCGGTCGACGAGCGTGTCGGTCGCCTCGTCCTGCGGCGCCGACTCCGGCGTCACGAAGACGATCCCGACGGTCTTCTCGTCGTTCAGCTGCGGCTCGGCGACCGAGGCGACGCCCGGCAGCCCCTGGATGCCGTCGTGGATCCTCTGCGGCGCTTCGTCGTCGCCGTTCAGGTCGACGACGATCGGGATCGGACCGTTGAAGCCGGGCCCGAAGCCCTCGGCGAGGAGGTCGTACGCCCGGCGACTGGTCTGCGCCGTCGGCTGCGTGCCCTGGTCGGCGGCGCCGAGGCGCACCAGCCCCGACGTCGCTGCGAGCCCGAGGACGACCAGCAGCACCACCGGGAAGACGATCTTCGCGCGCCTGGTCACGAACCGGCCCCAACGGGCGACGAGCGTCTTGTCGCGGGCTGCCTCGGAGTCGTCGATCGGCCGCAGGAACGGCACCTTGAGCCGGTCGATCTTGTGGCCGAGCTTCGCGAGCACCGCGATCAGCAGCGAGTTCGCGATCAGCACGGTCGTCAGGACGCCGAGCGCAGAGCCGATCCCGAGCTTGGTCACGAAGTCCAGGCCGAAGAACGCGAGCCCGGTCACCGAGATCGCGACGGTCAGGCCCGCGAAGAGCACCGCGCGCCCGGCCGAGGCGCCTGCCTCAGCCGCGGCGTCGCGCGGCGAGAGCCCCTCGTGCAGCAGCTGCCTGAACCGCGTGACGATGAAGAGCGAGTAGTCGATCCCCACCCCCAGTCCGATCATCGAGACCAGGATCGGCGTGATCGTGTTGATGTCGGTCATGCCGGCGAGGATGAAGAGGAGCAGGAACGCGGTCGCCAGCGCCACGATCGCGAGCGCGATCGGGATGATCATCGCGACGAAGGTTCGGAAGACGAAGAGCAGGACGAGGATCGCCGCGAGCAGGCCGAGCATCTCCGACGTGCCCTGCTCGACCGGCGGGAACTCGGCCTCGCCGTTGTACTCGACGGTCACGCCCGCGGGCTCGACCGTCTCGCGGACCGCGTCCTGCACAGCGACAACGGTGTCGCGGTCCTTGTCCTCGATCGTCTCGCTGAACTGCGCCTCCGCGTACGCGATGCGGCCGTCGTCCGAGAACGTCTGGTCGCTGAACGGGTCGCCGACGCTCGTCAGTCCGGCGTCGTCGGCGGTCGGCTTGAACTCCGCGGACTTGAGCCGTGCGATCGCCTCGCCGATCGCAGCCTCACGCTCCGGCGTGTCGAGCCGCTCGCCCTCGGGCGCGGCGAAGACGACGTTCAGGACGCCGCCCTGCTCGGACGCGAACTCGGACTCGATCAGATCGGTTGCCTTCTGGGTCTCCGAGCCCGGGATCGAGAACTCGTCCCTCAGCTCGCCGCCGACCGTCGCCACGAGGCCGATCAGCACCGCGACGATGCCGACCCAACCGACGACCACGCGCCACGGATGGGTTGCGCACCAGCGGGCCCAAGCTGCGAGCGTGCCGGTCGAGAGACGTTCGTGAGCTGCAAGCCGTTCTGACACCTTGTCCTCCTCGGAATGGGCGATGCGGCGAGCGTCGCATCCCCTGTCTCCGTGGGCCGTGCGGCAGCCAGGCGTCCGGAGGTGCGGTTAGCCGCACCCGTACGTGACGATCCGGTGAACGCTCGGATGGCCGGTCAGTGGCGGCGGTCCGGCTCGAACCGATATCCCATTCCCGCCTCGGTGACGAAGTAGCGGGGCCGGGACGGGTCGGGCTCGAGCTTGGCGCGGATCTGCGCCAGGTAGACGCGCAGGTAGTTCGTCTCCTTCTCGTACTGCGGCCCCCAGACCTCCTGCAGGAGCCGTCGCTGGGTGACGAGCCTGCCGGCATTGCGGACGAGCACCTCGACGACGTTCCACTCGGTCGGCGTCAGTCGCACTTCCCCCGCTCCCGTGGTGACGCGCTTCGCGGCCAGATCGACGCTGAAGTCCGCGGTCTCGACAACCGCCTCCTCCTCGGCGGGCGCGGCCCGTCGCAACGCGGCCCGCAGCCGAGCCAGGAGCTCGTCCATGCCGAAGGGCTTCGTGACGTAGTCGTCGGCGCCCGCGTCCAGGGCGGCGACCTTGTCCGACTCCGCCTCGCGGACGGAGAGGACGATGATCGGCACGGTCGTCCAGCCGCGCAGGCCCTGGATCACCTCGACACCGTCGATCCCGGGCAGGCCGAGGTCGAGCACGACCAGGTCGGGGTGCTTGCGGGCGGCGATCGTCAGCGCCGCCTCGCCGGTGGGCGCCAGCTCGACGTCGTAGCCGCGAGCGCGGAGGTTGGTGGCCATCGCCCGGAGGATCTGCGGCTCGTCGTCGACGACGAGGATCCGGGTCATCGGGCAGTTCGCAGTCGCGCCACAACGGTGAGGCCGCCGCCCGGCGTGTCTTCGACCTCGAGCTCGCCGCCCATCGCCTCGACGAAGCCCTTCGCGACGGCCAGGCCGAGCCCGACACCCTCGTCCTGCGCGGAGTCCCCGAGGCGCTGGAAGGGGACGAACAGCCGGTCCCGCTGCTCGCGCGGCACACCCGGGCCGCGGTCGACGACGCGCACGTCGATGACGCCGTCGACCACGCCTGCGCTGATACGCGCCGGCCGGCCGGCCGGCGAGAAGCGGACGGCGTTCTGGATCACGTTCGCGAGCGCCCGCTCGAGCAGACCAGGATCGGCGAGGACGCGGGGCAGCGTCTCGGGCACGTCGAGGTCGACGGCGCCGTCGGCGAGCCCAAGGCTGTGGAGGGCCGCGGGGACGACCTCCTCGAGGCCGACGGGCGTCGCGCTGATCTGGAGCGCGCCCGCCTGGAGGCGGCTCATGTCGAGCAGATTTCCGACCAGCGCGTTCAGGCGGTCGGTCTCCTCGTCGATCGTGTCGAGAAACTCGCGCCGCGCCTCCGGTGTCCACTCGACGTCGTCCTGCAGCAGGCTCGTGACCGACGCCTTGATCGCCGCGATCGGTGTCCTCAGGTCGTGCGAGACGGCCGAGAGGATCGCCGCGCGCAGCTCGTTCGCCGCCGACACCGCGCCGGCGGCCTCGACCTCCGCCTCGAGCTCGCCGAGCTCCACCGAGGCGGCGATCTCTTTCGCAAATGCCTCCAGCACACGCTCGTCCTCGCTGCGCACGTGACCGGCGAGGGCGAGGACGTGCTCGGCGTCGAGGTCGATCGTCGACGAAGCGGCATCCGGGCTCTCGGGCGCACGGTCGCCGCTGGCCGAGTCGATGCGCCAACCGGTGCCCTCGCGGTGGAGGACGGCGGCGCCTTCGAGCGCGAGCACACCGACGAGGCCCTCCAGCACCGCCGAGACGGGTGCGGAGCCGGCCAGCCGCGCGAGCGCCTCGGCCTCGGTACGCGTGCGAGCAGCCTCGGCCGCGCGTCGGGCCGCGAGGGCCACGAAGCCGCTCACGATCGCCGCGACGAGGAGGAAGACGACGAGGGCGAGGATGTTCTCGCCCTCGCTGATCGTGAACGTGTAGAGCGGCGGGGTGAAGTACCAGTTGACGAGCAGGAAGCCGCTGACGGCCGCGGCGAGCGCCGGCCAGAGCCCGCCGACCGCGGAGACGCCGACGACGAGCAGCAGGAAAAGGAGCAGCACGCTTGGCAGCCCGAGCTCGTCGCGGAGCTGGGCGAGCAGCACGGCGAGCGCCGGCGGGCCGACCGCGGCGAGCCCGAAACCGATCAGCAGGCGGCGTCGCGGCAGCGTCGCCGGCCGCCGGCGCTGGGGCAGGGCGAGCTGATGGTCCTCGGTTCCCTCGGCGTGGCTGATCACGTGCACGTCGATGCCGACACCCGATTCGCGGATCACCCTGCCGATCACGGAGCCGCGCGTCAGCCGCTGCCAGCGCGAGCGCCTGCTCGCTCCCATGACGATCTGCGTCGCGTTCAGCGAGCGGGCCGCCTCGACGAGCGCCTGGCCGGCGTCCTCGGAGACAACCTCGTGATACGTACCCCCGAGCTCCTCGAGCAGGTCGCGCTGCCGGTCGAGCAACGCTGCTGAAGGAGCGGCGAGCCCGTCCTGGGGGCGCACGTGCACAGCAACGAGATCCCCCTTCGTCCGCTGCGCGATCCGGGCCGCCCGCCGGACCAGCCGCTCGCCGTCCGAGGAGCCGGTGAGCGCGACGAGCACCCGCTCCCGGGTCTCCCAGGGCCGGTCGATCCCGTGCCGGCTGCGGTACTCGGCCAGCCCCTCGTCGACGCGGTCGGCGAGCCAGAGCAGCGCCAGCTCGCGCAGAGCGGAGAGATTGCCGGGCCGGAAGTAGTTGGCGAGCGCGGTGTCGATCCGCTCGGCCGGGTAGATGTCGCCGCGGGCCAGCCGGTTCCGGAGCGCGAGCGGCGTCAGGTCGACGAGCTGGAGCTCGTCGGCGCGGCGCACGACCGCGTCCGGAATCGTCTCCAGCTGCTTGACGGTGGTGATCCGCTCGACCACGTCGTTCAGCGACTCGAGGTGCTGGATGTTCAGCGTCGTGATCACCGTGATCCCGGCCTCGAGCAGCTCCTCGACGTCCTGCCAGCGCTTCTCGTTCCGGGAGCCCGTGACGTTCGTGTGCGCGAGCTCGTCGACGAGCGCCACCTGCGGACGCCGCGCCAGGATCGCGTCTACGTCCATCTCGTCGAAGGCCTGACCTCGGTACTCGATCGGCCTGCGCGGCACGACCTCGAGGTCGCCCACCTGCGCCGTCGTCTTGGGGCGGCGGTGCGGCTCGACGTAGCCGACGACGACGTCCTCGCCGTACTGGCGCCGGCGCCGGCCCTCGTTCAGCATCGCGTAGGTCTTCCCCACGCCGGCCGCCGCGCCGAGATGAACGCGGAGCTCACCTCTGCTCATGCCTGAAGGCTACGCCTGCTCGTCGAGGGCGAGGTTGAGCTCGAGCACGTTCACGCCCGGTTCCCCGAGGAAGCCGAGCGAGCGGCCCTCGGTGTGCTCCTCGACGAGCGCCAGCAACTCGGCGAGCTCGACGCCCCGCGCACGCGCGACCCGGGTTGCCTGGATGCGCGCGTTCGCGGGCGAGATGTGCGGGTCGAGCCCCGAGCCCGAGGCGGTGACCGCGTCCGCGGGCACGTCGGCATCCTCGGCAAGGTCGTTGTCCTCGCGGTATGCCTCGATCCGGTTCTCCACCTCGGCGAGGAACTCCTCGTTGGTCGGCCCGAGGTTCGAGGCCGAGCTCGCCATCCCGTCGTAGCCTTCACCCGCCGCCGAGGGGCGCGGGTGGAAGTAGCCTCGACTCGGAGAACTGCTGGCCGATCAGGCGCGAGCCGACCGCGACGCCGTCGCGTTCGACGAGAGAGCCGTCGGCACGGCCCGGGAACGCGACCTGCGCGATCCCGGTGACGGCGAGCGGGTACACGATCCCGCACAGGGCGGTGAAGAGGAGAAACGCCACGACCGCCGGAACGAGCTGGCGCCTCACAGGATCCCCAGCCCGCCGACGAAGAGGTCGATCAGCTTGATCCCGACGAACGGCACGACGAGGCCGCCGAGCCCGTAGACGAGCAGGTTACGGCGGAGGACCGCGACCGCCGAGCGCGCGCGGAAGCGGACGCCGCGAAGCGCGAGCGGGATCAGGGCGACGATGATCAGCGCGTTGAAGATGACGGCCGAGGCGATCGCCGACTCCGGGCTGTCGAGCCGCATCACGTTCAGCTTCTCGAGCACGGGAAACGTGCCTGCGAACATCGCCGGGATGATCGCGAAGTACTTGGCGACGTCGTTCGCGATCGAGAACGTGGTCAGGGAGCCCCGCGTGATCAGCAGTTGCTTGCCGATCTCGACGATCTCGATCAGCTTCGTCGGGTTCGAGTCGAGGTCGACCATGTTCCCGGCCTCGCGCGCGGCCTGGGTCCCGGTATTCATCGCGACGCCGACGTCGGCGGCGGCCAGCGCGGGCGCATCGTTGGTGCCGTCGCCGGTCATGGCAACGAGGTTGCCGCCTTCCTGCTCGCGCCGGATCAGCGCCATCTTGTCCTCGGGCGTCGCCTCGGCGAGGAAGTCGTCGACGCCGGCCTCGTCCGCGATCGCGCGGGCGGTGAGCGGATTGTCGCCGGTGATCATCACCGTGCGGATCCCCATCGCCCGCAGCTCGGCGAAGCGCTCGCTCATCCCTTCCTTGACGACGTCCTTGAGATGGACGACGCCGAGCGGGCGTGCATTGCTCGCGACGACGAGCGGCGTCCCGCCCGAGGTCGCGATCCTCGCGACGATCTCGTCGAGCTCGCCTGGCACCGTCCCGCCGCCGTCTTCGATCAGCCGCCGGATCGCGTCGGCCGCGCCCTTGCGGATCGAGCGTCCGTCGAAATCGACGCCGCTCATGCGGGTCTCGGCCGTGAACGGGACGAGCGTGCCTTCGCCGATGTGCCGCTCGCGGAGGCCGTAGCGCTCCTTCGCGAGCACGACGATCGAGCGTCCCTCGGGCGTCTCGTCGGCGAGGCTCGAGAGCTGGGCTGCATCGGCGAGCTCCCGTTCCTCGACCCCGGGCAGCGGCAGCAGCTCGGCCGCCTGACGGTTGCCGAGCGTGATCGTGCCCGTCTTGTCGAGGAGGAGCGTCGAGCAGTCGCCGGCCGCCTCGACCGCGCGACCCGAGAGGGCGAGTACGTTCCGGCGCACGAGCCGGTCCATTCCTGCGATCCCGATTGCCGACAGCAGCCCGCCGATCGTCGTCGGGATCAGCGTGACCAGTAGCGCGACGAGGATGACCACGTCCTGCTCGTCGCCGGAGTAGACGGCGAACGCCTGGAGCGTGACCACGGCGACGACGAAGACGATCGTCAGCCCGGCGAGCAGGATGTTGAGGGCGATCTCGTTCGGCGTCTTCTGGCGCTCGGCGCCTTCGACGAGCGCGATCATCCGGTCGAGGAAGCTCTCGCCGGGCCGGGCCGTGACGCGGACGACGATCCGGTCGGAGAGCACGCGGGTGCCGCCGGTGACGGCCGAGCGGTCGCCGCCAGACTCGCGGATGACCGGCGCCGACTCGCCGGTGATCGCCGACTCGTCGACGCTCGCGATCCCCTCGGTCACCTCACCGTCGGCCGGGATGACCTCGCCGGCGGCCACGACGACCTCGTCGCCGACGCGCAGAGCTGAGCCAGGCACGTCCTCGAGTTGCCCGCCTTGAATACGCCGGTGCGCGACTGTCTCCTCGCGCGTGCGCCGGAGCTCGTCCGCCTGCGCCTTGCCCCGCCCCTCGGCGATCGCCTCGGCGAAGTTCGCGAACAGGATCGTGAACCAGAGCCACGCGGCGATCAGCCAGGCAAACAGGCTCGGGTCGGCCACCGCGAGGCCCGTCACGAGCACGCTCCCGATCTCGACCACGAACATGACCGGATTCCCGGCCATGCGCCGCGGGTCGAGCTTGAGCAGGCTGTCGCGCGCGGCCCGGCGGAGGATCGCCGAGTCGAAGAGCGAGCGGGGCTCGTTCCGGAGCGTCACAAGCTCAGGTGCTCCAGCACCGGGCCGAGCGCGAGCACCGGGAAGTAGGTGAGCGCGACGACGATCAGGACGACGCCGACGAGCAGGCCGACGAAGAGCGGCGTCCCGGTCGGGAACGTGCCGGCCGTGACGGGGACGGGCTGCTTGCGCGCCAACGAGCCGGCGATCGCGAGCACGAGGACGATCGGGAGGAAACGACCGGCGAGCATCGCCAGGCCGAGCGTCGTGTTGTACCAGTCGATGTTCCCAGTTAGGCCGCCGAACGCGGAGCCGTTGTTGTTTGCCGCCGACGTGAACGCGTACACGACCTCCGAGAGGCCGTGGGCGCCCGGGTTGAGGATCGAGGCCTTCGCCTGGTCGAGCAGCACCGAGACGGACGCAAAGCCGAGGACGAGCATCGGCACGACGAGCAGGTAGAGCGCGACGAGCTTCATCTCGGTCGCCTGGATCTTCTTGCCCAGGTACTCCGGCGTCCGGCCCACCATCAGGCCGGCGATGAAGACGGCCAGAAGGGCGAAGATCAGCATCCCGTAGAGACCGGCGCCGACGCCGCCGGGGCTCACCTCACCGAGCATCATGTTGGCGAGCGGGACCGCGCCGCCGAGCGGGGTGAAGCTGTCGTGGGCTGCGATCACGGCCCCGGTCGAGGTCCCGGTCGTGGAGGCTGCGAAGAGGCCGGATGCGGCCGCGCCGAAGCGGACCTCCTTGCCCTCCATGTTCCCCAGCTCGCCGCTCGCGCCGAGCGCCTCCACACGCGGGTTCCCGTCGACCTCGAAGCCGGTGGCGAGGCCGACCGAGGAGATCCAGAGCGCGAACATGGCGGCGAAGAGCACCCAGCCCTGGCGCCGGTCGCGGGCGAGCCGGCCGAACGCGAACGTGAGCGCGAACGGAATCGCGAGGAGGGCCCAGTTCTCGACGAGGTTGGTGAAGGGGGTGGGGTTCTCGAACGGGTGGGCCGAGTTCGCGTTCACGATCCCGCCGCCGTTCGTCCCCAGCTCTTTGATCGCCTCCTGGCTCGCGACTGGGCCCCGGTACACGGACTGCGGCGCGCCCTCGACCGTCGCCGTCTCGGCGCTGCCGCTGAGGCTCTGGACCACGCCCTGGCTGGCGAGCAGGAGCGCGACCACTACCGCCAGCGGGACGAGCACGCGGATCGTGATCCGGGTCAGGTCGACCCAGAAGTTGCCGATCGTCTCCGAGCGCCTCCGCACGATTCCGCGGATCAGCGCAACGGCGACGGCGATGCCGACCGCGGCCGAGACGAAGTTCTGCACCGCGAGCCCGGTCATCTGGGTCAGGTGGCTCATCGTCGACTCGCCGCCGTAGTTCTGCCAGTTCGTGTTCGTAACGAAGCTCGCGGCGGTGTTGAAGGCGAGCGCCGGCGGCACGGCTGCCACATCCGTCGGGTTCAGAAAGAGGGCGCCCTGGACGCGCTGAAGCACATACAGGCCGACGACCGAGACGGCGCTGAAGGCAAGCAGCGAGAGCGCATACACGCTCCACGGCTGCTCCCGGCCGGGATCGACGCCGGTGAGCCGGTAGACACCGCGCTCGACCGGGAGGAAGACGCGGTCGCCCGGCGCGCTGCCGCCGCCGAGGACACGCGCCAGATACGCGCCCAGGAGCGGCGTGGTCGCGAGGACCGCCGCAACGAGCACGACGAGCTGAAGCCAGTTCGAGCCGCTCAACGGATCAGCCGAGCTTCTCCGGGGCGAGCAGCGCGTAGAAGAGGTACACGAGGACGGCCACCGCGAGCACGAGCCCGATCACGTTCGCGGCGCTCACGACCGCCGCTCCTCCTCGAGCAGCGAGCGACGGCCGACCAGCAGCTCGCAGCCGGCGACGAAGGCGGTCGCGAGCGCGAAGAACGCGATCACGACGACCAGGAAGACGAGGTCGCGCACGGAGACCGTGATACAGCGCCGGAAGCGCACTCGTGGCTTCCCTGACGAAATCCCTACGCGCCGCGCGCGAGTCCTGACGCGTTCTTAGCGCCCGTGTCGAAATTCCGTTCGCTCGATCGACGCATGGGTAGAGACCCGAGCGACGAGGGAACTGCTCGGGCACGACCACGAACAAGGAGGCAACGACGTGCGAGTGATGGTCCTGATCAAGGCCAATCCCGAGAGCGAAGACGGTCAGATGCCGAGCGAGCAGCTTCTCACCGACATGCTCGCGTTCAACGAGGAGCTCGTGAAGGCGGGCGTCATGCTCGCGGGCGATGGGCTGCACCCCAGCTCGAAGGGCGTTCGCGTCCGCTTCTCCGGCGACGAGCGCACCGTGATCGACGGCCCCTTCGCCGAGACGAAGGAGCTCTTGGCCGGCTACTGGGTGTGGCAGGTGAAGTCGATGGACGAGGCGATCGAGTGGGTGAAGCGCATCCCGAACACGGACGGGACGGACGGCGAGGTCGAGATCCGGCAGGTCTTCGAGACAGAGGACTTCGGCGACGAGCTCACCCCCGAACTGCGCGAGCAGGAGGCGCGCCTCCGCGAGCAGGTGGAGTCGAGCACCTAACGTCCCCAGTGCGACGATGAGGCCGGTGCGCGCGGAGATCAACCGCACGATCGACGCCGTCTGGCGGATCGAGTCGGCGCGGCTGATCGCCGGCCTCGCCCGGATCGTCCGCGACGTCGGCGTCGCCGAGGACCTGGCGCAGGAGGCGCTCGTCGCCGCGCTCGAGCAGTGGCCCGAGTCAGGCGTCCCGGACAATCCGGGCGCCTGGCTCATGGGCACCGCCAAGCACCGGGCGATCGACCGCATCCGCCGGGCCGAGGTGCACGAGCGCAAGACGCGCGAGCTCGCGCGTCAGCTCGAGTCGGAAGGCGGCGCGACGGAGCACACCGACCTCGCCGCGGCGATCGACGATCCGTTCGAGGACGACCTCCTCCGGCTCGTCTTCACCACCTGTCATCCGGTGCTCTCGACCGACGCGCGCGTCGCGTTGACGTTGCGCCTGCTCGGCGGCCTCACCACCGCGGAGATCGCGCGTGCGTTTCTCGTCTCGGAAGCGACCGTCGCCCAGCGAATCGTCCGGGCCAAGCGGACACTCACCGAGGCACGTGTCCCGTTCGACGCCCCCGGCCGTGACGAGCTTCCGGGCCGGCTCGCCTCGGTGCTCGAGGTCATCTACCTGATCTTCAACGAGGGCTATGCGGCAACCGCGGGCGACGACTGGGTCCGCCCCGAGGTCTGCGAGGAAGCGCTCCGCCTCGGCCGCATCCTGGCCGAGCTGATGCCCGCGGAGCCCGAGGTGCACGGGCTCGTCGCCCTGATGGAGCTCCAGGCCTCACGGTTCCGCGCGCGCACCCGGCCGGACGGCGCGCCGGTCGCACTGGTCGACCAGGACCGGGCGCGCTGGGACTGGCTGCTCGTCGGACGCGGCCTCGCCGCGCTCGCACGCGCCGAGCGGCTCGGCGGCGTGTCCGGGCCGTACACGCTCCAGGCCGCGATCGCCGCCTGCCACGCGCGCGCCCGCGTTGCCGCGGACACCGACTGGGAGCGAATCGTGGCGCTGTACGACGCGCTCGCGCAGCTCATGCCCTCGCCGGTGGTCGACCTCAACCGTGCGGTCGCGGTCGGCATGGCGTTCGGGCCCGAAGCGGGGCTCGAGCTCGTCGACGCGCTCCTCGAATCGGAGCAGCTCCGTAGTTACCACCTCCTGCCGGGCGTGCGCGGCGACCTGCTCGCGAAGCTCGGACGAGATGCCGAGGCCGCTCCGGAGTTCGAACGCGCGGCCTCGCTGACGCGCAACGGGCGTGAGCGGAAGGTGCTCCTGCGACGAGCTGCCGAGTGCAAGTTGCGCGCCAGGCGGCTGGCGAGCTAGTCCGGAAGCATCGGCATCGAGAAGCCCTGGTCGCGGCCGACGAGGACCGCCCTCGTGAGCGCAGCCGTGCCGTACCGGTCGCGCACCTCGTCGACCGCGGCGTCGACGGCGTCGTCGTCGCGCCCATCGTAAGGCAGCAGCAGCTGGACGGCGCGGTCGTTCTCTAAGTTGGCAACGGAGACGCCGACGAGCGTCACTCCTCGCCGCTCGATCAGCGGCAGAGCCGTCGCCAGGAGCGCTCTCGCCGTGTCGCGGATCGCCCGGGTCTGGGCAGTCGGCCGCGGCAGCGTGTGCGAGCGGGTCGCCCGCGACAGGTCGTCGAAGCGCAGCCGAAGCACGACGGTGCGGCCAACCCGCCCGGCCGACCGCATCCGGCGCGTGACGCGGTCGACGAGCCCGACGAGGACCGCGTCGACCTCACCGGGCGGCGTCCGTCGCCACCCGAGCGCGCGCTGCGAGCCGATCGAGCCGCGACGACGGCCCACGTGCACCGGCCTGGGATCGAGGTTGTGAGCGAGAGCGTGGAGATGACGTCCCGACGCGCGCCCCAGCATCGCGACCAGCGCCCCTTCGGCGAGCTCGGCGACGTCGCCGACGGTCCTGTACCCCCGGTCCCGGAGCTTGGCCGCTGTCACGGGCCCGACGCCCCAGAGCCGCTCGACCGCGAGCGGGTGGAGAAACGCCAGCTCGCTTCCGCGCGGCACCACGAGCAGGCCGTCGGGCTTGGCGACGCCGCTCGCCACCTTGGCGAGAAACTTCGTCCCGGCGACGCCGACGGTGATCGGTAGGCCGACCCGCTCGAGAACGTCGCTCCGCAGTCGCACCGCGATCTCGGTCGGCGTGCCGGCGAGCCGGCTCATCCCCCGGACGTCGAGGAACGCCTCGTCGATCGAGAGGCCCTCGACCAGCGGGGTCGTGTCCTCGAACACCTCGAAGACCGCCTTGCTCGCCTCGACGTAGGCCGAGAACCGCGGCTTGACGACGATCGCGTGCGGGCAGAGGCGGCGCGCCTGCCGGCCGCCCATCGCGGTGCGGATCCCGAACGCCTTGGCCTCGTAGCTCGCTGCGAGCACGACGCCGCCGCCCACGATCACCGGGCGGCCGCGCAGGCGGGGATCGTCGCGCTGCTCGACCGACGCGAAGAACGCATCGAGGTCGGCGTGCAGGATCGTCGCGTCCGACGACACGAACATATGTTCGCACAGCGGAACGGAGTCGGCTACCCGACCGGCGCCGGCCGGGGTACGACCCTCGGCAGCCAGGCCTCGACCGCGGCCGCCACGGCCTGCAGGTCGGTCCGCAGGCTGTGGTCGCCCGGAACCTGCACGACGGTGCGTCGCGCGCTCGCGGGCGGGATCCCGAACGGGTCTCGTGCGCCCTGCACCACGAGGGTCGGGACCGTGACCGCGTCGAGCTCGTCCAGTCGGCTCTGCGCCGGAGCCGCCCCGGATCGGCGCGGAGGCTGCAGCGGGAACGCGAGGCACAGCACGCCGGCCGCCCCGGTCGCCTCGGCCGTGCGACAGGCGACGCGGGCGCCCGAGGAGCGGCCTCCCGTGACGAGCGGCAGCCCGCGCAGCTCGCCGGCGCGCAGATGCTCGACCACCGCGGTCCAGGCAGCGTCGAGCTGGTGCGCGGGGGCAGGCGAGCGTCTCCCGGCGACGCGGTAGGGCTGCTCGACGAGAGCGACGCTGAGCCCCGAGGAGAGCGCGACGCCGGTCGCCGCCACGAGATCGCGGGAGCCCACCCCTCCCCCGGCTCCATGACCCAGGACGAGAGCCGCGGGCGCCGCAGCGGTCTGGTGCAGGTGGACCCGCGCCGGACCGTGCGGCGTCTCGACCTCGATCGTCGTCGTCGGCTGCACCTGCCCCGCGGCTACTCCGTCGGCTGGGGGACGATGCGGATGTAGGGCTTCGGCTCCTTCCAGCCTTCCGGGAACAGCTCCTTGGCCTCGTCGTTCGAGACCGAGCCGGCGATGATCACGTCCTCGCCCTGTTGCCAGTTGACCGGGGTGGAGACCTTGTGCTTGGCGGTCAGCTGCAGGCTGTCGATCACACGCAGGACCTCGTCGAAGTTGCGGCCGGTGGTCATCGGGTAGACGAGGATGAGCTTGATCTTCTTGTCGGGACCGACGACGAAGACGTTGCGGACGGTCTGGTTGTCGGCCGGGGTGCGCGCCTTCGCATCGCCGCTCGTGTCGGCCGGGAGCATCCCGTAGAGCTTCGAGACCTCGAAGTCGGCGTCGCCGACGATCGGGTAGTTCGGGGCCTGCCCCTGCGTCTCCTCGATGTCGCGCGCCCAGCCCTCGTGATCGCCGGTCGGGTCGACCGAGAGCCCGATGATCTTCACGTTGCGGCGGTCGAACTCGGGCTTGATCTTCGCCATGTAGCCGAGCTCCGTCGTGCAGACCGGCGTGAAGTCCTTGGGATGCGAGAACAACACCGCCCACGAATCCCCCGCCCAGTCATGGAACTTGATCCGGCCCTCCGTCGTCTCCGCCTCGAAGTCCGGGTGCCGTATCGCCAAGCTGTAGAGCCATTGCTTCCTCCCTCGTCAGAACCGATCACGTCAGCCTACGGCCCCGGCAGTGGGCTGGGCAAGAAGACCGTTGTTGTCAGAACGGCAAAGACGGCGGAGCTGCCCGGGTAGGCCCGGACGCCCCGCCGTCTTCGATCGGTCGACTCAGGCGGCGGCGTGACTGCGCCGCTGGATCCCGGCAGCGGCGAGACGGCGCGCGTGATCGAGATCGGTCAGCTCGTCGAGGGCATCGCCGCAGCAGACGGCCGGCTCTGGGTCGCCGTCCGCGGGCCGTAGACGACGGCGGGCCGGCGCCGAGCCGGCCCACCGCCGTCGCTCCGCTCTAGGTCCGCGCCGCCGCCAGCGCGTCGACGAGACCGTGACCGTAGAACGACGTCCGCCCGCCGTTCCCGTAGCACCGTTCACGCGGATCGTCCGCGGCGAGCGCCGGGCACGGAAGCGGCGTTGCGCTCCGCTGGACCGCCGCGATCACCGCCGCGGGGCTCCAACCCGGGATGCTGCTGACGGACGAGCGCGGCAACCCCCGCCGCGTGCGGCGAGGCCATCGAGGTGCCGTTGATCGCGATATACCGGGCACCGCCGTCGACCGCCGTCAGCCCCGGGAACGGAAGGGTGTCGAAGAACTCCCACTGTACCGTCCTCGCCGGTGCTCGTCCAGGCGCCCAGGATCGCGTCCTGGACCGTGCCAGTCGCCGCGAAGTAGTCCCCGCCCGGAGCGGCGACGCCGACCGTGTTCATGCCGACGTTCGAGTACGAGGCAATCTCGAGCGGTCCGGTCGCCGAGACGGCGAGGACGCCCGGGATCTCGGCAGGCGACTGCCGGCAGTTGTTGTGGACGACCCGCTCGACGGCCGAGCCCGGCGGCCAGTCGGGGCTGATGGTGTCGACGCTCACGTGCTGGAGGTCGGTCGCTTCGTTCCCGGCCGCCGCGACGATCACGACCCCGCGCTGCTGCGCGTACTTGGCCGCGTCGAACATGTCACGGTACTGAGCCCGCTGCTCCGCCTCGTTACCGCAGTAGTAGAGATACGGGTCGGCGAAGAGACTGAGGTTGACGACGTCCAGACGCAGGTCGCCTGCCTTGCGCAGCGCCGCCGCGACGGGCTTCGCAAAGCAGAAGCCGGTCGCGGAGCATGCCTTGAGCGCGACGATCGTCGCCCGCGGCGCGACCCCCGCGATCCCGATCCCGTTCACGGGCGCCGCGATCGTCGAGGCGACGTGGGTGCCGTGCCCGTTCCGGTCCTGGACCGCCGCCTTGTTCGAGCAGTCGCCGTTCGCGACCTCGACGGGGAGCGAGGCCGGCGTGTCCGAGAAGATGAACGAGCACGACGCCGCGAGGTCCAGATTCGGGGCGATGTCCGGATGCGTGAGGTCCACCCCGGAGTCGATCACACCCACGCGGACGCCCTGTCCGTTTGCCACTGCGTGCGAGCCCGTCGCCGTCGCGCCGATCGCGAGCATGTCCCACTGACAGGCCGCAAACGGCTCGGCCGAGGCCGAGGCTCCACCGGTGATCGGCGCGAGCACGCTCGCGCAGAGTGTTGCGAGGCCGGGGTTCGTCGCCGCCCCCGACGCGGGCCCGGCCCCCGGCGCGAGCACGACGCCCGCGCAGAGGCCCAGCACTGCTGCCAGCCGAAGCCTTTTCATCCCTTCTCCCTCCTCGTCTCCCCCCGGGTCGATGGCCCGAGTGCCGCAGCGTCATGCCGAACCGGGCCGGCACTGAGAGGAGCGTACTCCGCCCACGCCGCTTTTCCAACGGCGGGCAATCCGCAGCCTCGGAACGACCGTATGAACCAACGTGCGCATCGTCCTCGGCGCCGCCATCGCTCTCGCCGCCCTCGTCGTCATCGTCGGCGGCATCGTCTTGCTCGGTGACGACGACGGTCAGCCGCAGGCCACCGACGTCCAGATCGAGGGAAACGGGTCGGACGCGCAGGGGGTCGCGCACTTCGAGCAGGACGGATCGCAGATGACGGGGTTCGTCGTCGTCTGGGGCCTCGAGCCGGGCTCCGTGCACGCCGTCCACTTCCACGGCCCCGACTCGAGCTGCGGGACGAAGGCCGATCCGGTGGCGGTCCATCCGGATCTCCAGGCGGATGGAAACGGAGTCGCGTACACGCGCGTCGACCTGACGTCCGAGCAGGAGCTCCTGGACGGCGGGTACTACTACAACGTCCACACGGGACCCTCGCGGCTCGCCGACAATCCCGAGATCGCCTGCGGCGACATCGGAGCCACGTCAGGAGGCGCAACGGCGCCGTAGCGACGGCTAGGCGGCTAGGTTGCCGGCGATGCCGCGCCAGAACCGGGTCACGCCGCTCGGCGAGCTCGTCGCGACTTCCGAGCGCGGGCTCGTCTACGGCAACCGCGGCTGCCTGCACGACGAGCTCGGCCGCATCCGCCGCCGCTACGCCGGCAGGCGCTGGATCGCCTGCCGCCTCGAGTTCCGCGGCCGGCGGCGCACGCCGCTGATGCAGCCGGGCCGCTACACGGAGCTCTTCTTCCTCGACGACGCGACCGCGCTCGCCGCCGGGCACCGGCCCTGCGCGGAGTGCCGTCGCGAGGACTACGACCGCTTCGTCGCGCTCTGGAGCGACCTCCACCCGGGTCAGACCAGGGCGGACGCGATCGACGCGCAGCTCCACGAGGAACGCGTCGACCCGTCGAGCCGCGCCCGGCGTCGACGCGAGGTGCCGTTCGACGAGCTCCCCGATGGCGCCTTCGTGCTCCACAGAGACGCGGCGCGGCTCGTGCTGGGACGAAGCCTGCTGCGCTGGACGCCCGGCGGCTACCCGGACCGCGTGCGCAGACCGACGGGGGAGCAAGCGGTGGTGGTCACACCGCCGTCCCTCCTCTCGCTGTTACACGCCGGCTGGCAGCCGCGCTGCGTTCCGCTCCTGCACCCGTCGGCGCGTTGACGGCGCGAGCGGTCATCTGGTAGCCGCAGGGTGGAGAGCCGGACACCCGGCTCCCCACCCTTGGCACTTCTACCGGAACCGCATGGCGAGGCTGCTCTGACTCTGGGTCGCCCTTTGCCGCAGCGCCTGGGCCGGGTTCGGGGCGCCCGGGAACAGGTCGTCGCCGATCGTCGGGATGAACGTTGGCGGCACGCGGACCTCGGTCGCCTGCTCGAAGTCGTAGGCGAGCCCGATCAGCTCCGGCTCGGCCCAGCGGCCGCCGATAAAGGTGATCCCGATCGGCAGCCCCTCGATGTACGCAGCCGGAACGGTGATGTCGGCGTAGCCCGAGACCGCCGCGGCGCCCGACGAGCCGACGAAGAACTCGCCGAAGCGGCCGTCGAGGTCGCCCTCGTTCGGGTCGTCGTTCGTCGGCCAGGCGGGCCCGTTCGTGAGCGCGATGATCGCGTCGAGATCGTTCTCCGCCATGAGGTCGTCGATCGCGTCCTGGACCGGCGGGGTGACACCGGCACGAATGGCGGCGCATTCGGCGTCACGGCCGTTCGTCTCCTCGGCGAGCTCGAAGACGAGGTCGTTCCAGGGGCCCTCGAGCTCGGGGTGGGCCTGGTTGAACGCGATCAGCTCGCTGAGGGTCTGCGGATAGGGCTGACTGGTCACCGGGTTCGTCCCGTTGGCGTATGTGTCGAGGTACGTCGCGATGTCGGTCTTGAACTCGCAGAGGAGCGCGGCGAACTCGCCGGCGGTCGCCGACAGGTCGATGTCCATCCCGTCGATCACGGTCGCGCCCTCCGCCTCGAGCGCCTCGCTCACGTCGTCGATGATCGGCTCCACGACCGAGCCGACCACGTCCTCGTTGTAGGTGCCCGCGCGCCAGACGCCGATGCGGGCGCCCTCGAGCGCCTCGTCGTCGAGGAACTGGGTGTAGTCGCTGGAGGCGTGACCCGCCTGAGCGCCGGTTGCGTCGTCGTCCGGGTCGACGCCGGTCGCGGCCCCGAGAAGCACGGCGGCATCGGTGACGTTACGTGCCATCGGGCCGGCCGTGTCCTGGTCGGCGCTGATCGGGACGACGCCTGCACGGCTCCAGAGCCCGAGCGTCGGCTTGATCCCGACGACGCCGTTCGCGCCCGACGGGCAGACGATCGAGCCGTCCGTCTCCGTTCCGACGGCCGCGACCGCGAGATCGGCGGCCGCGACGACACCGGAGCCGGAGCTCGAGCCGCACGGGTTGCGATCGAGGACGTACGGCATGTTGGTCTGACCACCGATGCCGCTCCAGCCGCTCGACGACGGGCCGGAGCGGAAGTTGGCCCACTCGGAGAGGTTGGCCTTGCCGATCACGATCGCGCCGGCGGCCTTCAGCCGCCGCACGATGAACGCGTCGCCGGGGGTGCTCTCGGAGAGCGCCCAGGAGCCCGCCGTCGTCGGCATCCCGGTCGTGTTGACGTTGTCCTTGACGATGATCGGGATCCCGAGCAGCGGGCGGTCGTCGCCGTCGCGCCGCGCCTGATCGGCCGCGCGCGCGTCGGCGAGCGCCGTCGGGCTGACGGTGATCACCGCGTTCAGCGTCGGGTTGAGCTGGCGAATGCGGTTGAGATAGAACGTCGTCAGGTTGACGGAGCTGAGCCGGTGCCGGTCCATCAGCTGCTGCAGCTCCGGGATCGTCGTCGCGTCGACGTCGATCCCGGCGACCTTGGTGTGTGTCGGGTTGCCGGGCGCCGCCGCGCCGGAGACCCCGAGCACGAGGGCCACCAGGGCCGTCAGGAAGAGAGAACGCCGAATTCGGCTGCTCATCGCGTGACCTCCACAGGTCTTGGGGGGGTGAACGCTGGGATCGCTCGGGCCGGGCCGGCGATCCGAGGGCTGATCCTACAACCGTCCTACGAGCGAGGCCGGGCCGCGGTTCGCCCATTCGAGGCACGCTAGGGTCACCCACCGTGAGGCGGAAACGGGTGTTGGTCGGGCTCGTTGTTCTGCTCCTCGCCGTGCTCGGCTTGTCGCTCATCAGCGCGACGACCGACGAGTCCTCGCAGCCGGGGCGCAGCGACGTGACTGCAGCCACGGTCGCCGGAGCCACGGAGGCGACCGGCACCGACCCTGAGAGCGGGCTTCCGTGGATCGCAGCCGACGACCTGCCGCCCGAGGCGCGCGGAACGCTCGCGCTGATCGAGTCGGACGGCCCGTTCCCGTACGACCGTGACGGAGCCGTCTTCCAGAACCGCGAGGAGATCCTGCCCGACGAGAGCCGCGGCTACTACCACGAGTACACGGTCGAGACACCCGGCTCGGACGACCGCGGCGCACGGAGGATCGTGGCCGGATCGGAGGGCGAGCTCTACTACACCGACGACCACTACGAGTCGTTCCGGAGGATCTCCGGCTGACCGAGCTCGGGGACCTGCTCACCGGCCGGGAGCGCGCAGGCGTCTACCCGTGGTCGTCCGTCGCGGACGTCGGCGTCGTGCGACGGGAGGTGGAGGAAGCCGGCTGGCGATTCGTCCACCTCGACACCTCGGGGGTCGAGGACAAGCCCGGCTTCCTCGACCGGGCCGCCGCGGCATTTGCCTTCCCGAACTGGTTCGGGCGCAACTGGGACGCCCTCGCCGACAGCCTGGGCGACGTGCGCTCCGACACTGGCACCCTGGTGTTGTGGGACGGTTGGACGACGTTCGCCCGGACGAACGAGCAGCCGTTCGGAGTCGCCCTCGACATCGTCCGGGAGCGGGCCGAGAGCCCGCTCGGCGGTCCGTTCGTCGTGCTCATGCGGGAGGACGAGCCGGAGCCCGAGCTCGAGGATCATTCGGCCGCCGACGAGGTCTAGAACCGGGGTCGAATCTTCGTTCCGGGATCGCCCGCGCGGGACGCCCGGGCGCTCGGTCGCGTCCTCGACCGCGACGTCGACGAGGAGGCGCTCCGCCGCGTCCAGGAGCGCCTCCCCCGCCGTGCCCTCGCTAGGGTCGGCTGAGCCATCGGTAGATCCGGTCGACGTACCCCCTGGCCATGACCGCGATGCCGCCCGCGACGGTCGCTCCGCCCGACAGAACGCCGAGCAGCAGCTGCTCGCCCGCGTGATGCGCGAGGATCACGGGAAGATCTCGGTCGTGCAGTCACCACCCTGGAGGCGCACCTCGTGCGCGCGGGCGGGACCGCCGGGACGGTCGCCGAAGTCGACGAAGAAGTCGGGGTCGACGCTCATCGAGCCGTCCTCGCCGATGTCGACCTTGAGCAACCAGGAGCGCAAGTCCGGATAGAACTGGTTGTCCCAGGTCGAGTAGAGCGAGTTCGTCACGTAGAGCCGGCGGCCGTCCAGCGAGAGCTGGAGCATCTGCGGCCCGCCGTTCAGCTCACGGCCGGTGTCGTTCGGCTTGCCGAGCACGCCGCCGAGCCAGAGCTGCCCCGTCAGCCTCGGGTTGGCCGGGTCGGAGACGTCGTAGCGGCGCAGGTCGCCGTGGAGCCAGTTCGAGAAGTAGAGCGCCTGGTCGTCCATCGAGACGACGAGATCGGTGATCAGGGCGGGGACCGGGAAGGGCCAGCCCTCGAGCTCTACAGCTTCGGTGGTGATCACCGGGTCTGCCTGCCAGGAGCCGTTCCGGTGGAAGCGGAAGATCGCGCTCGAGAGCGCCGCGCCGACGAAACCCTGCTCCGATTCGGGATCGTGCAGCCAGCGGATCTCGAGCGGCACGAGTCCCTGCTCCCCCAGGTCGATCGACTGCTGGAGCTCCCGCTTCTCCAGGTCCCAGAAGTGGAGGCTATGGCCGTAGCGGCCCGCCCCCACGTCCTCGAGGTCGAAGCCCTTCTCGTAGGCGTTCGGCTCGCCGAACTCGCTCGACACGAGCGTGTTCTTCCTCGGCTGGTACCAGAAGTCGTAGTTGAAGGGCGGGAGCTCGCCGCCGTTCTCCCAGCGCCCCTTCACCTCGAAGGTGGTCGCGTCGATGACGGCGAAGCCGCCGGCGGCGTTCCCCTCGGCGTCGCCGAGCATGCTGATGACGACGTTCTCGCCCGGCATGCAGTGCGTGGTGTGCGGGCGCGTGTAGCCGGTCTTCGCGAGGAGCTCCTCCGGCTCGATCACTTTCTCGATCGTCGGCTTCCGCGGGTCGTCGGCGACGTTCACGATGTGGACCCGAGACGAGCGGAACCCCGGGACGATGAGGTGGGAGCGGTCGGGGCCGTGGCATGCCGACGAGCAGCGGTTCCAGCCGAAGTGGTGCAGCTCGTCGCCGACGTTCGGCATCGGCGTCTCGCTGACGATCTGGCCGCTCTCGGCGTCGACGACCGCGAGGAAGTCGGGGGCGTCGACGCCGGTGCCCTCGTGGAGGCAGGCCAGATAGAGGAACTCTTCCGCCGGCGCGCGCATGGCGTCGGCCGGCGAAGCGTAGAACGATGGAGAGCTCGCTGAAGACATCCGATCCTCCTTCTTAGACAAACGACTAAGTCGTGAGACTAAGCCAACCGGCGTCCGAGGTCAAGTGAAGCTCGCCACGGAACGGCGGCTAGTCCAGGACGACGACTGTGCAGCCCGTGACGTACGTCGCCGGCCCGGCGATCGTCCAGCTGAGGCTGAACGTCATCCCGCGAAATGCGGCGACGTCCTCGGGAGTGAACGTCGCGTCTGCTTGCCCGTTCCCACGCGCGTTGGTCTCGAGCGTCGCCGTCGGCACGGCGAGAATCGGGCCTGTGCAATCGAGGCTCGTCGGGAACACGTTCAGGGTCACCTGGTACGTGCCCGGTACCGCAGCGCGGAGCGTGTAGATCTCGTGCGCATAGAGTTGCGGGCCGTTCGTGTGAATGTTCACGACCATCCCGCCGCCGGGCGCACCCGCTAGGCCACGGAGCTCCAAACGTTCGGTGTGGTAGGCCGAATCGGCCGCAGCAGTGCCGGCCAGCGCCGCCGCACCGAGCATCGCGGCGAGTACACCAAGAGTTCCTCGCATCGCTCCTCTTCCTCTCGAGCTACGACACAGGATCCCACGTTTTTCCGGATTCTCCAACCCGGGACTTAGCCTGAGCCTCAGAGGTCGAGCGCTCGGTCATCATCGCGCAGAAGGTGTCGCTGCCGGCCTCGAGCAGCCCGGCAAGCTGCGGATGCGGGCCATGCTCGACGACGACCTGGCCGTCGAAGATCGTGAAGGTGAACTGCAGGACGACGTAGCCGGCGTCTCGTGTACGCAGACCACCCGCTCCAGGGGCGACGAGCTGCGCCCGCAAGCCGGTGTCGAGCGTCACGGACAGCGGCGGCGTCGCCGGGTCGCCGTCGTGCACGAACCACCAGCGCTGCGTCCCGGCACTTCGGACGGTCGCCTGCTGTCCCGTCAGCGAGATTCGTGAAGACGTCCTCGTGCCTGGATCGTGAGCCAGAACTCGTAGCCGGACTGGTTCGGCGCATTGAAGAGCGTCCCGTGGAAGCTGCTGTCGATGGACACGGGCGCGCCCGGTGCCGCAGAAGTCGGGATCGGTGAACGTGCCGGAAAAACCGAGCTTCTCCGGCTCTGGGTCGGCCGCGAGCGCGGACGTGACGAGCACGCCGGCAGTGGCGAGAACCAGGACAAGTGCGACTAGCGAACGCATGTTGACTACCTCCCGAAGGTGACTGACCGCGCCGGATCGAGTCGTTTGGCTTTCAGCAGCCGAAGCATTGATCGGGCTTGTTGCCTGCGACGACCGTGCCGGTCAGGGTGATCGGCGAGGACGCGAAGATCCCGCCGCCCTGGAGCGGCAGCCCCGTGTCCGAGCTCAACCTGTTGCCGGCGACGACGCTGTCGATCAGCGTCAACTCGACTTGCTGCGGAGCCCCGGGCAAGGGGATGACCCAGTTCTGGATCCCGCCGCCGGAGGCGGACCCGGCCGGCCCTGAGGCAGACACGGTGTTGGCGGTCACGACCGTCCTGCGCACGGAGAGCAGCCCGCCGTTGGAGATGCCCCCGCCGATCGGCGAGCGCGAAGCCGCCGGCCGTGACCGCGCTGACGCTGTTGCCGGTGACGACGGTGTCGCTGATCAGTACCGGCTGCAAGCCCTCCGCCTCGATGCCGCCTGCGCCTGCGCCCGAGAAGCCGGCGGGAGACTCGGCGCGCACTTCGTTGCCGATGATGCGGCTCCCGCTCACTTCGATCTCGCCCTCGAGCTCGATCCCGCCGGCGAACGCGGTCACGCCCGCACCCGGGAGAGACGTGCTCCCATGCACGCTGTTGTGGGCGATCGTGCTGTCGCGTAGGACGAGGCGTCACGTTCTCGTCGGTGCTGATCCCGCCCACACCGGCGAGCACGCCTCCGCCGACGTTCGTCATCCGAACGCTGTTGCCGCGCACGGTCGTGCGGACGATCGTCGCCGACGCGATGTTCGTCACCTCGATCCCGCCGGTGAACGACGCCGTGGCGACCTCGTCGGAGAGCTCGGCATCGACCGCCACGCTGTTGCCGCTCACGAGCGAATCGCTCACCGTCAGCCGCCCGTGGGTCGTGATCCCGCCGCCGCTGGCAACGATCGCGTTCGGCCTCCCCAAGCGCAGCCGGTTGCCGCTCACCTCGGTGCGCTCGACCGTGAGCGTGCCCTGGACGTGGTTGTAGATGCCGCCGCCGGCGGCGAAGCTCGTCACGCCCGCGCCGGCCTCGTTGTCCGACACGCGCGAATCGCGCACAGTCATCGTCCCGAAGTTGGAGATCCCGCCGCCCTCGGCGTAGCCGAACTGACAGACGATCGCGGGCGTACACGGGAACGGGAAACGTCGTCACCGGCTCGGCGCGGTTGCCGGTGACGACCACGTCGTCGAGCCGAACCGTGGCGCCGGTCGCGAAGCCCGCCGAGGGAGGGACGTAGATGCCGCCGCCGACGCCGGCGAAGTCCTCGCCTGCGGCGAAGCCGACGCGGCTGAGGCCGCCGGTGATCGTGACGCGCTCGATCGACACGGTCGGCTGGATCGGCGGCGAGATGCTCGGCCGATCGTGAGCACCGGACCGCCGCCCGCGGATCGTGGTCGCGCCGGCCGCGGCGCCGACGAGTTCGATGCTCTTCTCGATCGTGATCCCGCCGGCGTACGTACCAGGGCGCACGCTGGATGACGTCGCCGTCGTGGGCCGCGTCCACCGCGGCCTGGATCGTCGCGTGGCAACCCGCGCCCGAGCCGACGCAGAGATCCGCCGCCAACGCAGGTTGGGTCGCCATACCAAGGCCGACCCAGCACAGTGCTGCGAACATCGATACCGCGGTCCTCATGGCTTCCTCCCATCGGGACAGCTCAGGATCTCGGGCGCGTTTCCCCTCTGAAGAAGCACCAGGAGCACCTGTGCTGTCGTCGCCTCCCGCATCAGGGCACGAAGGTACGCTCGCAGGGCGGCCGATTTCGTCCGTGATTTCACTGATTCGTGCGGAAATCAGGGAAATCCCGGAGTACCATTCGTTGTACGGGGTGACACGATCAGGCGGTGCGCGTCAGTGTGCTGATCGTCGACGATCACGACAGCTTCCGTCGGCTGGCTCGCAGACTGCTGGAGCGCGCCGGTTACCTCGTCGTCGGTGAGGCCGCCGACGGGGCCTCGGCACTGGCGGCAGCCGACGTTCTGGAGCCAGACGTCGTGCTGCTCGACGTCTTGCTGCCCGACGCGAGCGGATTCGCCGTCGCTGATGCGCTCGAGTCGCGCTGCCTCGCCCCGGCACCCGGTCGTGCTCCTGACCTCGAGCCGGAGCGCCTCGGACTACGGCGCCGCACTGAGCGGTCGCCGCTTCCTCGCGAAGAGCGAGCTCAGCGCGGCGCGCATCCGAGCAGCGCTCACGGAAACAGCGTGAGCACTGCGGCCGTCACCCTGCGAGGACGCGGAACAGGGGCTGCTAGCCAACCGCCGCCTGCGCTGGGCCGTCGGCGCGGCCGGGATCGTCGTCGGGTGCCTCGCGGCACTCGCTCCGTACGTAAGCGTGCGCGACGCACCGATCTCCGACTACGCCGACAAGTCAACCGACGGCGATCGCCGCTCACGTCGCCGTCGGCATGTCGTTCATCCTCGTCGGGCTCCTGGCGTGGTCGAGACGCCCGGAAAACCGCGTCGGCGCGCTGATGACGCGCGACGGGCTTCGCGTACTTCCTCACCGACCTGGGCTGGATCGACACGCCGGCCACGTTCATCTTCGCGGACGAGTGGCGCGGGCTCTTCTACGCGATGCTCTTCTGGCTGCTGCTGGCGTTCCCGACCGGGCGGCTCGGCTCGCGCCTCGATCGGATCTACATCGTCGCCTTCTTTGTCTGGGTCGGGATCGTGCGGCCGTTTCCGTCGGCGGCCTACTTCGATCCCACCTTCGAGGGGCCGTTCGACGTGCCCGGGAATCCGCTCCTCGTTCGCGCCGACCCCGACCTGAACACCGCAGTCGACCGCTGGCTGAGCCTCGTCGATCTCGTCTTCATCGCAGCCATGCTGATATTGCTCGTGCGGCACTGGCGCCGTGCTGGCCGGCACGGTCGCCGCGCGCTCGTGCCCGTCCTCGCCGTGAGCGGCGTGATGGTAGGGACGCTGCTCGTCGGCTACCGTGCTCGGCTACAAATCGCAGCAGTCGCTGACGTGGGGCGTGCAGCTCATGCTCGCCGCGCTCCCTCTCGGCTTCCTCGCAGGCTTGCTCCGTAGCAGGCTCGCCCAGGCCGGCGTGGCCGACCTCGTGCTCGAGCTGCGGCAGACACATGCGCCCGCTCAGGTTCGCGACGCGCTTGCCCGCGCGCTCGACGATCCGACGCTCGAGGTCGGCTACTGGATCGCGGCGACGGAGCGATACGTGGACGCGGCGGGTGCCGATCGTTGACGCCAGCGAGTCGGACGAGAGGACGGCGACGTTCGTCCGCAGCGAGGGCGACCGGGTGGCGGTGCTCGTCCACGATGCCTCGCTCGCCGACGAGCCCGAGCTCGTCGAGGCCGTCGCGGCGACGGCCCAGCTCGCGCTCGAGAACCAGCGACTGCAGGCGGAGCTGCGAGCACAGCTCGAGGAGGTTCGGGCCTCGCGCGCCCGGATCGTGGCTGCCGGCGATGCGGAGCGCCGGCGGCTCGAGCGCGACCTGCACGACGGCGCGCAGCAGCGCCTGCTCGCGCTCGGGCTCGCCTTGCAGCTCGCGCGGTCCGAGCTCGGCGACCAGGCGTCGGCGACGGACGAGCTGCTCGGTCGAGGCGGAAGCGGAGCTGCAGGAAGCGCTCGTCGAGCTGCGCGAGCTCGCGCGCGGGATCCACCCGGCGATCCTGACCGACGGCGGCCTCGTGCCCGCCCTGCTGACGCTCGCGGAGCGCGCGCCCGTGCCGGTCTCGGTCTCTGCACTCGAGAGCCGCCTGCCGCCGGCGGTGGAGACGGCCGCGTACTTCGTCGTCTCGGAGGCGCTCGCCAACGTCGCCAAGCATGCGCACGCGACTCGCGCCTCTGTCGGAGTCGGGATCCTCGGAGACCGTGCGGTGGTCGTCGTCGAGGACGACGGCGTGGGAGGGGCGGAGACGGGAGCCAGGTTCCGGGCTCGGCGGCCTGCGCGACCGCGTGCAGTCGCTCGGCGGCACGCTCCGCATCGAGAGCGAGACGGGCACGGGCACGACGATCCGCGCCGAGCTGCCGTGCGCATAGCCCTGGCAGACGACTCGGTGCTCCTTCGCGAAGGACTCGCCCAGATCCTGCGCGGACAGGGCTTCGAGGTGGTAGCCGAGGCGGGCAACGCGCAGGCGTTGCTCGACGCGGTCGCAGAGACGGCGCCCGATGTCGCGGTCGTCGACATCCGCATGCCGCCGTCGCACACCGACGAGGGTCTCGCCGCTGGCAGAGGAGTTGAGGAAGCGATACCCGCGCCTCGGCGTGCTCGTCCTCTCGCAATACGTCGAGGCGGAGTACGCATTGCGCCTGCTCGAACAGAACGAGCGGGGCGCCGGCTATCTGCTGAAGGACCGTGTGCTCGACATCGAGCAGCTGACCGACGCGATCCGCCGGGTGGCCGACGGAGGCTGCGTGGTCGACCCGACGCTGGTGGCACGGCTCGTCGACCGCCCGCGCGAGGACGACGGACCTGGGCGAGCTGACCGAACGGGAGCGCGAGGTGCTCGGGCTTGATGGCGGCAGGACTGACGGATCGCGGGATCGGTGAACGGCTCTTCGTCACGCCGAAGACCGTCGAGACGCACGTGCGCCACATCTTCTCCAAGCTCGACCTCCCGAGCGGGGCGGCCGAGAACCGGCGCGTGCACGCCGTGCTCGCCTACATGCGCCGCGGCTGAACGGCTCAGGCGCAGCCGTCGGCGGCGTAGACCGAGCGATCGCCGAAGGCGATCCCCGTGACGCGGCCCTTGGCCGAGACGTCGAAGCGGAGGAGCCAGTGCGGAGCCGCCGTGCGCCGGACGAAGGCGTTCCGCGCGCCCGACACGCCGGGGTCCTGCCGGATCTCGAGCCGCCGGTACCCGCGCCGGAGCGCGGTGAAGGGTGCGCCGACGGCGATCCCGCGCCCGGCGATCACGCCGCGGTCGAACCAGAGCGAGCCCGAGCCGGCCGCGGACGAAGGTCGCGTGGCCGCGTACGGCTCCGCTCGAGAACGGCGCCTGCGCACAGCCGGCCCTGATCCGGCTCCGGCCGCAGAGCGACGCCGAAGCTCCGCCCCACCTGCGCGACGCTCTGACCGGGCCGGACGTCGCCGACGCCGTCGAGCGTCACGATCGACGGCACGTACTGCGGGGATGCGGTCGCCGCGGCCGTGGCCGCGAGCGCGATCAGCCCGATGACGAGCGAGGCCGCAAGACGCATCCGCGCAGAGTAGTCGCAACGGGGCGGGTTTCAACCCCCCGCCCCGTTGCGTCCAACGTTCAGCCGTTCAGCCGTCGAGCCCCTTGCCCGTCTCGAGCAGCGTCTTCAGGTCGCTGAGGATCATCGGCCAGCCGCCGCCGCCCTCCTGCATCCGGGCGTCGGTCAGACCCACCTGCGCAGCCGTGATCGGACCGCCTTCGAGCTCGTGCGTGACGGTCAGCCTCGTGACTCCCCAGTCGTCCTCCTCGATGTCGTAGGTGACACGCGTGGTCTCGGCCGCGATGTCCTCCGACCAGAGGGGATGCCAGGTCTGAACCAGCTTGCGCGGCGGGTCGGCCTCGATGACCTCCCCGTCGACGACCACCTCGGGCATTCCCATCTTCTGCATCTCCTCGGGGGCGATGAAGCGGTACTTGCCGCCCTGCCGAAGCTCGTCGAACTCGACGATCCCCCGGTAGCCGTACTTCTGCGTCCACTCGGGCTTCGTGATTGCGTCCCAGATCGCCTCCGGGGTCGCCTTGATGTAGACGCGGTAGACCTGGGTGGCCACCGCGCGTTCTGCCGTCGTGCTCATGCCGACTCCTCCAGTTCCGTCTTGAGGTCTGCGAGCGCCGACACCTGGCGCTCGGTGTACTTGTCGATCCAGCGGTCGTGGATCAGCCGGATCGGGACCGGGTTGAGAAAGTGGTGCTTCTCCCGTCCCGATCGGCGGGCGACGACGAGGCCCGCGTCCTCGAGCACCCGCAGGTGCTTCATGACGCCGAAGCGGGTCATCTCCAGCTCGGACTCGAGCTCGCCGAGCGTGCGGCCGTCACGTTCGAAGAGCCGGTCGAGCAGATGTCTGCGCGTCGGATCGGCAAGTGCCTTGAAGACATGGTCGTCGTCCACGGACTGGAGAATACGTGACCAATTGGTCACATGTCAAGCGGCGTGCCCGTGCTCGGCCTCCTCGGCGTCGGCCTTCGTGCGGTGCACGGTCTCCGGCGGGTGCTCGGGCGGCGAATAGAGCGAGTACAGCTTCAGCTCGCCGTCGCCCGTGTTGACGACGTTGTGCCAGACACCGGCCGGCACGATCGCGGCCCAGTCGCCCTCGACGTCGTGCGTCTCGTCGACGCGATCCTCCGCCGAGCTGAGCTCGACGCGGCCGCTCCCCTGCTCGATCCGGAGAAACTGATCGAGGTGGTCGTGCATCTCTCGGCCGATGTCCTCGCCCGGTCCCAGCCGCATCACGGTCAGCTGCGTGTGCGTGCCGGTGAAGAGCACGGTTCGAAACGTCTCGTTGTCGAGCGTCGCCCGCTCGATGTCGTCGACCCAACCCAGCATCTCGACTCCCCTCGGTCGCTGCCTGATGTCGAGATCGTACGAAGCGGCCGGACTCAGACGACCGCGCGGCAGGAAGCGGCCAGGTAGGCCTGCCGGGCCGCCGCGTCACGACCCGAGCGCAGGTACCGGCTCCACGCACCCTGTTCGTGCCAGACGGGGCCGAGCTCCCAGACGCAGAACGTCGGGCGGTGCGTTCCCTCGATCTGCCACGGCCGAAAGGCAGGCTCGTCGTCCCCGTCCTTCGCCCAGACCGTCTCCCAGAGCTCGTTGTCGTTCCGCCACGTGCAGACGAGCAGGAAGTAGAAGCTCTCGCCGCAGCGGTGGAGGATCACGAAGCCGAGCTCCTCCGACAGGCCGAGCGCGTCGTCCTCAGCCGCCCGCTGCAGGTCTCGGCGGGCGAGCTCGCGGATCTCGGTCGGGACGGGCGCCTCGGCCGAAGCGAGGTCGTACCACTTCAGCGTCGTCTCGCCGAGCTCGAGACAGGGCCCGGACTGAATTCGCTTGTAGACGTGCCGGTAGTCCGGCGCGACACCGTCACGCCGCTCGACGACGCTCATCGCTCTCCTTCGGTCGCACGAAATCCATCACCCAGTTCGTCTCCCACGTCGCACCGCCGTCGTCGGAGAACGCCTGCTCCCACCGCGGCGTCGGCGTGCTCACGCCCGTCCAGTTGAAGCGGACGCGAATCGGACGGCCCTCGAACGTGTCCTCGCCCTCGAAGACGCCGACGCCGTCCGAGAAGATGCCGAAGAGCGGTGGGTCGAGCACGCCGCAGCGGCGGCTGTCCGCCCAGTAGATCGACCACCGCTTCTTCCCGGGATCGAAGAAGCGGAACGACATGCCGATGAAGCCGCCGTTGTGGTCGGTCCGGAACTCGTCCTCGTTGCCGAGGCCGTCCAGGATGTGCCGGGCCACGACTGTCGACTCGAACTCCTCCCACTCGTCCGAGCCGGCGAGCCGCTCCCGCAGCCACCTGTTCCGCACCACCCACTCGCCGAGCCAGAAGTCGAAGTCCCGCGCGGTGCTCACTCCAAAACCCTAGCGAGTAAATAGGGCAATTTTCGCCCGCTATTCGTGCTTCACTAACGCCGTGCGGACACCGACGTCGCGGTTGCTCGAGCTGCTGGAGCTGCTCCAGACCCGGCCCCTGATCACCGGGCGCGAAATCGCCGAGACGATGGACGTCGACCGCCGGACGGTCCGGCGCGACGTGGCTGCGCTGCAGGAGCTCGGGATCCCCGTCGAGGGTCAGCGCGGCGTCGGCGGCGGGTATCGGATCCGGCCGGGCTACCGGCTGCCGCCGCTGATGCTGACCGACGCCGAGGCGGTCGTCGTCGTCTTCGGGCTGATGGCAGCGCGCCGGCAGGGTCTCGAGAGCGAGGCCGAGCCGGTCGACGGCGCCCTCGCCAAGATCCACCGAGTCCTCCCGGCGACGCTGCGACGTCAGGTCGAAGCGCTCGAAGCGACGCTCGGCTTCACCGCTTCCGCGACCGAGGGAGCGCCCGTCGCCGGCGACACGGTGCTGCTGCTGGCGGACGCGATTCGCCGGCGACGACGGCTCCGGATCGCCTACACCGCCTTCTCAGGCGAGCAGTCGCGGCGGGAGCTGAGCCCGCTCGGCCTGGTCGTGCACTCCGGCCGCTGGTACCTGGCCGCGCACGACCACACGCGCGACGACCTGCGCACGTTCCGGGTCGACCGCATCCGCAGGGCGGCGCTTGGCGAAGGTGCCGCCGTCGAGCCTTCGGCCGACTTCGACGCCGTGACCCACGTCAGCCGCTCGCTCGCGCGCACACCGTGGAGGTGGGAGGTCGAGGTGCTGCTCGACCTGCGGCCGGAGGTGGCGGCGGCGCGCCTTCCCGCGACGCTCGCCGAGCTCGTCGAGTCGGAGGACGGAACGCTGCTGCGGATGCGGGCAGGCTCGCTCGACTGGACGGCGAGCGTGCTCGCCGGGCTCGGCTGTTCCTTCACGATCCGACAGCCGGACGAGCTGCGCGCGAGCGTGCGGGAGCTCTCGGAGCGGCTGGCCGCCTCGGCGTGAGACTCAGGCGCCCGCGAGCAGCCGTCTGACGGCGCGCGCGATCACGAGCTCCTCGCGCGCCGGCACAACCTCGACGCGGAAGTCGCCGGCGAAGGCGAGTCGCTCGGCGACCGCCGCGCGGACGTCGGCCCGGTTCTCGCCGATGCCGCCGGAGAACGCGAGCACGTCGAGCCCGCCGAGCGCCGTCGCCATCGCCGCGGCCGCCTGGGCGACGCGGTAGGTGAAGACGCCGAAGCCGAGCGGGTCGTCGAGGCCCGCCGAGGGCGGCGAGCCCGGATTCGTGCTCGAGCACCCGGTCGAGCTCGCTGGCCGAGAGCCCGTGCTCACGCAGGAGGTGCACGAGTGCGCCCGGGTCGACCGACCCCGACCGGGTCGCCATCGGGACGCCCTCGAGCGGGCTGAACCCCATCGTCGTGTCGACCGAGCGGCCGGCGCGGACGGCAGTGACCGAGCAGCCGCCGCCGAGATGGCAGACGACGAGCCGCTCGGCCCGCAGCGAGCCGGCGACCCACTCGACGGCGAGCCCGTGGAAGCCGTAGCGACGGATCCCCCAGGCCTGGCGCCAACGCTCCGGGACGGCGTACGTCGACGCTTCGGCCGGAATCGTCGCGTGGAAAGCGGTGTCGAAGACCGCCACGTGCGGCACATCCGGCAGTTGCGCCCTCGCGCGCGCGAGGGCGACGAGCGCGGGCCCGTTGTGCAGCGGCGCGAGCGAGGAGAGCTCCTCGAGCCGCCGCAGCACGTCGTCGTCGGCGAGCACAGGCTCGACGAAGCGCGAGCCGCCGTGGACGATCCGGTGGCCGGCCGCCTCGGCCCTCACGCCGTCGAGGCTGTCGAGCCGCCGCGCGCTGCCGTCCTCGTGGACGAGGTGGAGCTTCAGGCTGGTCGAGCCGGCATTGACGACGAGGACGTCGCCCATGGGATCAGCGCGTCCAGGCCCAACCGCGAATGTCCGGGTGGTCCTCGCCGTACTCGCGGGTCCAGGCGCGCATCCGCAGACGCTCGTCGACGAGCTCCTGGCGCAGGTGCGCGGCGTCGCCGTCGAGCCCCGGCACCCGGTCGATCACGTCGAGCGCGAGGTGGAAACGGTCGAGGTCGTTGAGCATCACCATGTCGAAGGGCGTCGTCGTCGTGCCTTCCTCCTTGTACCCGCGCACGTGCAGGTTGTGATGGTTCTTACGCCGGTAGGCGAGCCGGTGGATCAACCACGGGTAGCCGTGATAGGCGAAGACGATCGGCCGGTCGACGGTGAAGATCGAGTCGAACTCGCGGTCGGAGAGCCCGTGCGGATGCTCCGACTCCGGCTGCAGCCGCATCAGGTCGACGACGTTCACGACCCGCACCCTGAGCTCGGGCAGGCGCTCGCGCAGGAGCGCGGCGGCCGCGAGGGTCTCGAGCGTCGGGGTGTCGCCCGCGCACGCGAGGACGACGTCCGGGTCGCCGCCCTCGTCGGTCGAGGCCCACTCCCAGATCCCGAGCCCGCGCGTGCAGTGGAGAATCGCCTCGTCGATCGAGAGGTAGTCGAGCGCCGGCTGCTTGCCCGCCACGATCACGTTCACGTAGTCGCGGCTGCGCAGGCAGTGGTCGGCGACGGAGAGCAGCGTGTTTGCGTCGGGCGGTAGGTAGACGCGGATGATCTCGGCCTTCTTGTTGACCACGTGGTCGATGAAGCCGGGGTCCTGGTGCGAGAAGCCGTTGTGGTCCTGCCGCCAGACGTGCGAGCTGAGCAGGTAGTTGAGCGACGCGACCGGCTGCCGCCACGGGATCTCCCTCGACGTCTTCAACCACTTCGCGTGCTGGTTGAACATCGAGTCGACAATGTGGATGAACGCCTCGTAGCAGTTGAAGAGCCCGTGCCGGCCGGTGAGCAAGTAGCCCTCGAGCCACCCCTGACAGAGGTGCTCGGAGAGGACCTCCAGGACCCGGCCGTCGGGTGCGAGCCCGTCGTCGCTGGGGAGGACTTCCGCCTGCCATGCACGGCCCGTCGACTCGAAGACGGCGCCGAGCCGGTTCGAGGCCGTCTCGTCGGGACCGAACAGGCGGAAGGTCTCCGGATTCCGCGCCACGACGTCCCGCAAGAAGGCGCCGAGCACCCGCGTCGCCTCTGTCGCCCCGGTGCCGGGCTCGTCCACCTCGACGGCGTAGTCGCGGAAGTCGGGCAGGTCGAGGTCGCGCAGCAGCACGCCGCCGTTCGCGTGCGGCGTCGCGCTCATCCGGCGCTCGCCCGCCGGCGCCAGCTCGGCGAGCTCAGGCACGAGCGCGCCGCGCTCGTCGAAGAGCTCGTCCGGCCGGTAGCTGCGCAGCCACTCCTCGAGCGCCGCGAGCTGCTCCGCGTCGCCGCGGACGTGGGCGAGCGGCACCTGGTGCGAGCGCCAGCTGTCCTCGACCGGGAGACCGCCCACGCGCTTCGGCCCCGTCCAGCCCTTCGGCGTCCGCAGGACGAGCATCGGCCAGCGCGGCCGCTCGCTCACGCCTTCCTCGCGGGCGGCGGCCTGGATCCGGCCAATCTCGTCCAGCGCCTCGTCGAGCGCCGCCGCGAAGCGCTCGTGGACGGCAAGCGGCTCCTCGCCGTCGAAGCCGCCGGTGACGAGGAGCGGCCGGTGCCCGTAACCCTCGAGGAGCGAGACGAGCTCGTGCTCGGGGATGCGGGCGAGCACGGTCGGGTTCGCGATCTTGTAGCCGTTCAGATGCAGGATCGGCAGGACTGCGCCGTCGGTGACCGGGTTGAGGAACTTGTTCGAGTGCCAGCTCGCGGCCAGCGGACCGGTCTCAGCCTCGCCGTCGCCGACGACGCAGGCGACGACGAGGTCGGGGTTGTCGAACGCGGCTCCGTACGCGTGCACGATGGCGTAGCCGAGCTCGCCGCCCTCGTGGATCGAGCCCGGCGTCTCGGGCGCCACGTGGCTGGGGATGCCGCCCGGGAAGGAGAACTGGCGGAAGAGCTCGCGCAACCCGGCCTCGTCCCGACCGACGTGCGGATAGACCTCGCTGTACGTCCCCTCCAGGTAGGCGTTCGCGACGACGCCCGGGCCGCCGTGGCCGGGGCCGGCGACGTAGAGAGCCGAAAGGTCGCGCTCGCGGATCGCTCGGTTCAGGTGGGCGTAGACGAGGTTGAGCCCGGGCGTCGTGCCGAAGTGGCCGAGCAGGCGCGGCTTCACGTGCTCCGACCGCAGCGGCTCGCGCAGGAGCGGGTTGTCGAGCAGGTAGATCTGCCCGACCGAGAGGTAGTTCGCGGCGCGCCAGTACGCGTCGAGGCGCTCGAGCGCCGTCACGGGGACCGCTTCGCGAAGATGACGAGCACGCTCAGAGGCTACTCGCCGGTCAGCGAGGCCACCGCGGTCTTCACCGGAGACCCGGCGGCACGAGACCGTAGGAGCGCGGTGAACTCGCGCCGAGCTCGTCGCGGATCCGCAGCAGGAGCTCGGCGAGCCCGGCCGTGGTGGCGAGGTCGGCCTTCAGTCCGGCGACCACGCACCCACCGCCGTGCCAGAACGGGCAGGCTCGCCCGGGCAACGCTCGTGCTCGCCGACTGCCTCCTTCAGCGTGCAGGTCGCCGTGGTCGGTGATCGTGTCCGTGGTCATGCCCAGAGCTTCCGCTGCACGAGAAAGGGACGGCATCGTGGGTCGCGCCGATCTCCGCTGCGGGGAACACCGCAGCAGCGGCGAAGATGACCGGTGACGACGCCGCCACGGCAGCTCGACCGACTCCGCGTCCTCGTCGACGCGGGGATCACGCTCAGCTCCGAGCTGTCGCTCGACGCTCTCCTGCAACGGATCGTCGAGACGGCTGCTCAGCTGACCGGCGCGCGGTACGCCGCGCTGGGCGTGATCGACAAGTCCGGGCAGTCGCTGGAGCGCTTCCTCACGACCGGGATCGACGAGGAGACGTACGCGGCCATCGGCGACCTGCCGCGCGGGCGCGGCATCCTCGGGGTGCTCATCCGCGAGGCGCGCACGCTCCGCCTGCACGACATCGCCGACGACCCGCGCTCGGTCGGCTTCCCGCGCCACCACCCTCCGATGCGCGGCTTTCTGGGCGTCCCGATCCTGCTTCGCGGCGTCGCCTACGGCAACCTCTACCTGACCGAGAAGGCGTGACGGCGAGGACTTCAGCGACGAGGACGAGGAGCTGACGCAGCTGCTCGCGGCCCAGGCGGCGGTGGCGATCGAGAACGCCCGCCTCTACGAGAGCTCGACGCGCTGGCTGCGGCAGCTCGAGTCGTTGAACGAGATCGGGCTGGCCCTCGCCTCGGAGCTCGAGCTCGAGCCGCTGCTCGCGCTCGTCGCCCGACGACTGCGGGAGCTCGTGGGCGCCCGGCTCGTCTTGATCGCGCTGCCGGAGCGGGATGCACTGCGGATCGCTGCGGCCGAGGGTGACGGGAGCTACGGCGTCACCGGCATGCGGCTCGAGTTCGCGGCCTCCAAGGCGGGACGCGTCCTCGAACGGGCTCGGAGCGAGCGCGTCGACTCCGTGCTGGAGGACCCCGAGATCGACCAGCCGGCGGCGCGCCGGCTCGGCGTCCACTCCGGGCCTGTATGTCCCGCTCGTCGTGCGCGGCAGGGCGATCGGGGTGCTGATCGCCCACGACAGGCAGGGGCCGACGCCCGCGTTCAGCGACGACGACCTTCGACTCGCGGAGACGCTCGCGGCGCGAGCCGCGATCGCCGTCGACCTCTCGGAGCGCGTCAGCCGCGACGCGATGCGGCGCGTCGTCGAAGCCCAGGAGCTCGAGCGGCGACGTCTCGCCCGCGAGCTCCACGACGAGACCGGCCAGGCACTCACCTCGATCCTGCTCGGGCTGAAGCCGCTCGAGCAGTCGGTGGGGAGCGACGAGGCGCGCGCCGCGGTCGCGTCGGTGCGCGAGCTCGTCGTCTCGACGCTGCAGGACGTGCGCGCGCTCGCGGTCGAGCTGCGCCCGGCCGCGCTCGACGACTTCGGCCTCGTGCCTGCGGTCGAGCGGCTCACGGCCACGTTCGGCGAGAAGTCGGGGCTGCGGATCGACCTGGAGGCGCAGCTCGGGAACGAGCGGCTTCCGCGCGAGGTCGAGACCGCCCTCTACCGGGTCGTCCAGGAGGCGCTCACGAACGTCGTCAAGCACGCCGGCGCCGGCCACGTCAGCGTCCTGCTCAGCCGCAAGAGACGGGGCCGTTGTCGCCGTGATCGAGGACGACGGGTCGGGTTTCGACCCGGCCGGCACGCGTGAGGACGCGCTCGGGCTCGCCGGCATGCGCGAGCGGGTGGGTCTCGTCGGCGGGCGACTCCTGATCGAGTCGCGTCCGGTGCCGGGACGACACTGGTGGCCGAGGTGCCCGTCCCGTGACGATCCGCATCCTCGTCGTGGACGATCATGCCGTCGTCCGCACCGGCCTTCGCCGCGTGCTCGACGCGGAACCGGACCTCGAGACGGTCGGCGAGGCCGCCGACGCGGAGCGCGCCATCTTCGAGGCGATCGAGAACAAGCCCGACGTCGTGCTCATGGACGTCGTCATGCCGGGCAAGGGCGGGATCGAGGGCATGCCCGCGCTCCTGCAGGCGGTTCCCGAGGTGAAGGTGCTGATCCTCTCGATGCAGGACGACCCCCACTACGTCCGGGAGGCCTTCGAGGCGGGCGCGAGCGGCTACGTGCTCAAGGAGGCGGCCGACACCGAGGTGGTCGATGCGGTCCGCGCTGTCGCCGCGGGGGAGCAGTACGTCCATCCGTCGCTCGGCGCGAAGCTCGTCGCGGCCGAGGCGGACGAGCGCCGGCGGGCCGAGGAGGATCCGCTCTCCGAACGGGAGCGCGAAGTCCTTCGCCTACTCGCCCTCGGGCACACGAACCAGGAGATCGCGCAGATGCTCTTCATCTCCGTCCGCACTGCGGAGACGCACCGGGCGCACATCATGCAGAAGCTCAAGCTGGCGAACAGGGCCGAGCTCGTTCGCTACGCACTCGCGGCCGGGCTGCTCGAAGAGGAGGACTAGGCCGGACGGACGTCGGCGAGCACCTCGCGCAGGCGGAGCACGGCGGCCATCGCGACGAGCGTGGTGATCACGTCGCTCGCGACGCACCACTGGCAGATCTCGCCGATCACGGCCAGCTGGATCACGAGCAGGTATGCGCTGAACGCGAGCGCCGCGAGCGCCACAGCGGCGGCCGCGACGCGCACGAGCGGGGCGGCGACGAACGCACTCGAACCCGAGGAACAGATACGCGAGGAGACCCGCGAAGGCGACCGGGAGGCCCAGCACCTCGGCGTACGACGAGCTCTGGACCGTCTCGCAGCCGCCGGTCGAGCAGTACAGCGGTCCCGCCGCCCCAGCGCACCGAGAGCAGGTAGCCCGTGACCGCCGACCCCGGCGAGGCAGAGCCCCGCCAGGGCGATGCTCAGCAGTCGTCCGCTCACGTCTTCAGCAGTCGGTCGAGCTCGGCTCTGAACGTCTCCGCGTCGAGCGCCCGGACGTGCAGCGACTTGAGCGCACCGCCGGTCGGCCCGGCCTGGAAGAACGGCGTCCCGGGAACGCCGACGCGCTCCGCAGCCGCCTGCGCCGCGGCGAGCTCGCGCTCGACCGCGGGCGAGTAGGTCTGCTCGAGCATGCGGTCGGGGTCGATGGCCGCGCCGTTGCCGAGGCTGCGGAGCAGGCCGTCCGTCACCCAGCCGGCGTTCTCGGCGCCCTGGCCGGTGAAGAGCCCGTGGACGAGGTTCCAGAGCGCGCCCTGCTCGCCGGCCGCAAGCGCGGCGCGGAGCGCCGTCTCGGAGTCAGGCCCGACGAATGCGAGGCCGCGGAAGACGATCCGCACCTTCCCAGTCCGGACGTACTCGTCCACGATCGCCGGGAAAGCGTCGCGTGCCCAGGCCGCGCAGTACGGACACTGGAGGTCGGCGTACTCGACGAGCGTGACGGGCGCCTTCGGGTCGCCGAGCGCGATCCCGTCCTGCGGGATGCCGCGCAGCAGGCCGTCGCCCTTTGGGACGTGTCCCAGGGACTGTCCCTGGGACACGTCCGAATCGGCTCCGCCGAGCAAGGCTGGCGCCGATCAGGAGCGAGGCCAGCAGCGCCGCGCCGCCGGCGGCGAGAGCAATCAGCTTGCGTTGCGAGAGCCCCGCCATCAGTGGGTCATCGTTCCCTTGACGTTGCCCACCTTGAGCAGCCCGACCTGGCCCAGGTCGACGTGCGCGAAGGCGTGCGAGACGAACGGGTAGAGCCCCGGCTCGTCGATCTTGACGTCGAAGACCGCGCCGCCGCCGGCGGGGACGCCGACCGTCTGGACGCCCTGCTGGAAGCGGGTCATGTCGCCGTTCACCCAGGCCCGGTCGAAGATCGTCCCGACGACGTGGAAGTTGGTGTCGAGCGTCGGGCCGGCGGCGACGACGTAGAAGCGGACGGTCTCGCCCGGCTTCGGCGGTGAGCGGATGCGTGACGTACTGGTTCGCGTAGCCGTTGAAGGTCGTCCAGTCCGGCATCATCGCCCGCGCCTTCGTCATGTCGAGCGAGGCCGGCTTGTCGACGCCGTCGCCGTTCAGGTACCACTCGCTCGCGACGAGCACGTACTCCTTGTCCGCCTTGGGCAGCGGCGTAGCCGGGCGAGACGACGATCGCGCCGTACATCCCGTTCGCGATGTGCGCCAGCACCGGCTTCGTGCCGCAGTGGTACATGTAGACGCCCGGGTCGCCGGCCTTGAAGCGGAACGTGAACCCTCACCCGGCGCCACGTCCTTGAAGGCGACGTTCGGGGCGATCCGGGCGGCGTGGAAGTCGATCGAGTGCGGGATCGCGCCGCCGTTCTTCAGCGTCATCTCGACGGTCTGCCCTTCGCGGACGTGGATGACCGGGCCCGGGAGCGCCGTGGCCGTCGAACGCCCAGGTGTTGTACTTCACGCCCGGCGCCACCTCGACGACCATGTCCTTCAGCGTCATCTGGATCTTGACGAAGTCGCCGGCCGGGGCCGCGGGGAGGGACGCATCGTAGGCGACGTGCGCCTTCGCGAGCTCCTCGGCGTTCGCGCCCGTCTTGCCGGCGAAGCTCTGGATCGGCAGCGAGACGTTCGAGTCGGCGGCTGCGGCGTGGTCATGCGTGGCTGCGGGCTGCGCGGAGCCCGAGGTCGCCGCCGCCGTGTCGTCGGCGCCCTGGCCGACGAGGACCGAGAAGACGACCAGCGCGCTCACGGCGAGCACGAGCAGGACGGCCGCGAGCTTGAGAAAGAAGTCCGAGCCCGGCTCGCGCTCGTGCGCGGCGCCCGGCGGTGAGGTGTTCGAGGCGGGATAGCTGGCCATGGTCGTTTCGTTCCTTCCTGGAGTGCGTGTCTGCACAGCAAGGTAGGAGGAGAACGCGTGACCGGCCTCCGCGCCGAACACGGAACGTCGTTGCGGGTTTTCCCGGATCGCGCGCTACCAGGACTTGGCGCGCGCCACGCGTTCCGGCCGCCGGACGCGCACCCGTGCGTCGACCGCGACGCAGCGGTCGGGCAGTGCGACGACCGGGTTCAGGTCGAGCTCCGCGACCGCGGCGACGTCTTCGCCGAGCCGGCCGAGCCGGAGCACGAGGTCGACCAGCGCCTCCTCGTCCGCGGGCGGAGCGCCCCGGAAGCCCGCAACGAGCCGCCCGGCCTTGCCGCCGGTGACGAGCTCGCGCGCGTCGACGTCGGTCAGCGGCGCGATCCGGAAAGCGGCCTGGCCGATCAGCTCGGCCATGACGCCACCCGGGCCGAAGGCCACGAGTGGGCCGAAGACCGGATCCTGCACGAGTCCGGCGAGGAGCTCGGCGCCGCCGCGCACCATCGGCTGGACGAGCACAGGCGCGCCGATCCGCTCGGCCGCCGCCTCGACCTCCTGCTCATCCACGAGGTTCAGGGCGACGCCGCCGGTGTCGGTCTTGTGCACACCCGCAGCGGCCGTCTTCACGACGGCCGGGAAACCAAGCTCACGCGCCGCGGTGACGGCTGCGGCCGTGCTCTCGGCCAGTCGCTCCTCGACGAGCGGAAAGCCGTAGGCCGCCAGCAGCGCGCGGGCATCGCCCGGCTCGAGCCAGACGTCGTCCCCGGTTGCAAGGGCCCGCTCGACCACCTCTTCGGCGGCCTTCCGATCGACGCCGTCGAGCGACGGAACGGTGCCGAACGGGCGCCGCAGCCACTCCGCGCGCGCAGCCGTGCGGCCGAGCGCCCGCGCCGCCGATTCGGGATACGAGAACGCGGCGACGCGTGCGTCGGAGCTTCGAAGGGCAGTAGGAATCCCCGCCGCCGTCATCACGACCGCGAGCACCGGCTTGTCGGTGTCCGCCGCGGCGGCGGCGCGCTCGACCGCTTCGGCAACCTGCTCGGCCGTGGCGGTCACGGTCGGGACGAAGAGGACGATCGCTGCGTCGACCTGGGGATCGGCGAGGAGCGGCGGCAGCGCGTCCGCGTAGGTCGCGGCGGTCGCGCCGCCGAGCATGTCGACGGGGTTCGCTGCGCTCGCCTCCGGCGAAAGCAGCGCGGCAAGCGCCTCACCGGTCGCGGGCGAGAGCTCCGGGAGCTCGAGCCCGGCCGCCTCGCAGGCGTCCGCGCAGAGAATCCCGAGCCCACCGGCATTCGTGAGCACGGCGACGCGGCGTCCCTTCGGCTCCGGTTGGCTCGAGAGGAGCGCCGCGACGTCCACGAGCTCCTCCAGCGACGCCGCGCGGATGACGCCCGCGTGGTGGAAGAGCGCGTCGACCGCCGTCTCGGAGCCCGCCAGCGCCGCCGTGTGCGAGCTCGCGGCGCGCTGACCGGTCGCCGTCGTGCCGCTCTTCAGCGCGAGCACGGGCTTCCGCCGCGCGACGCGCCTGCGCCAGACGCCCGAACCGGCGTGGGTTGCCGAACGACTCGACGTAGAGCAGGACGACGTCGGTCGCGGGGTCGTCCTCCCACCACTCGAGCAGGTCGTTCGACGACACGTCGGCCTTGTTCCCGATCGAGACGAAGGCCGAGAGGCCGAGGCCGCGCGCTTCCGACGCCTCGAGCAGGGCGAGGCCGAGCGCGCCGCTCTGCGACGAGAAACCGATGTTGCCCCGCGGCGCCGAGCGCGCGGCGAAGGTCGCGTTCAGGCTCGTCGCGGACGAGGCGATGCCGAGGCAGTTGGGCCCGATCAGGCGCGCCCCGTGCGCGCGCACGAGCGCCAGCAGCTCCTCCTGCCTCCGGGCGCCCTCGCTGCCGATCTCCGCGAAGCCGGCCGAGATGATCACGAGCGCCTGCACGCCCTTGCGGAGCGCCTCCTCGGCAGCCCCCAGCACCGCGGCCGCCGGCAAGCTGATCACCGCCAGGTCGACCTCCTCCGGGATCTCGGCGATCGAGCTGTAGCCGCGAACGCCCGCGACCGCCTCGCCGTCGCGGTTGACCGGGTGTGCGGCGCCCTGGAAGTCGCCGGCGAGGATGTTCCGGAAGAGCTCGCCGCCGATCGAGCCGCGCCGGCGTGACGCGCCGATCACGGCGACGCTGCTCGGCTCGAAAAACGGCCGCAACGACGCCCGGACCGCCTCGTGGTCGCGCTCGTCGACCCGCTCGCGGTAGCTCTCTGTCGCGGCGATCGGGAACTGCACCTCGAGCTCGCCGCCTTCGAGCTCGCGCGAGAGCTCGAAACCGGCCGACTCGAAGACGCCCAGCATGTTGCGGTTGTCCGGCAGCACCTGCGCGACGAAGCGCTCGATTCCCTGCTCGGCGGCACGGGCGGCGAGCTGCTCGAGCAGCCGCGTGCCGATCCCGCGGCCCTGGTAGTCGTCGGCGACCGCGAACGCCGACTCGGCGACGGCAGGGTCGCGGAGGCGCACGTAGTTGGCGACCGCGACGACGCGCTCGGCGCCGTCGACCTCGAGCGCCCCGAGCAACGCCCCGCGCTCGTCCCAGTCGGGCTCGAGCAACGGCTCGACGAGCCGTGGGCCGAGGTTCGGGAAGCCGTGGAAGCGGAGGTAGAGGCTGCGCTCCGAGAGCGACCGGAAGAGGTCGAGCAGCGCGTCCGCATCGTCCCGGCGGGGCGGGCGCAGCCGGAGCGTGCTCCCGTCGCGGAGGATGACGTCGGTCGAGAGCTGCTCGGCCGTCATGGGACTGAGGCTACTCGAGGCTTGATGTGGAAACCTGATCCGCGCATGGTCGATCCTTATCCTCCGAGCGAGCCGTACGACCACGGGATGCTCCAGGTGGGCGACGACAACCACGTCTACTGGGAGACGCGCGGCAATCCGGACGGGAAGCCCGCGCTCATCGTCCACGGCGGGCCGGGATCCAGCTGCGAACGCAGTACCGGCCGAACGTTCGATCCGGGCCGTTACCGGATCGTTCTCTTTGACCAGCGCGGGTGCGGGCGGAGCACGCCGCACGCGAGCGATCCGAGGTGCGACATGAGCGTGAACACCACCGAGCACCTGCTCTCGGACATGGAGCGGCTGCGCGAGCACCTCGGAATCGAGCAGTGGCTGCTGTGCGGGGGCTCCTGGGGTTCGACGCTCAGCCTCGCCTACGCCGAGCGGCATCCAGAACGCGTCTCGGAGATCGTCATCACCGGCGTCACCACGACCCGGCGGTCCGAGACCGACTGGCTCTACCGGGGCGTGCGCCGCTACTTCCCCGAGGAGTGGGAGCGGTTTCGAGCCGGCGCTCCGGAAGACGAGCGGGACGGCGACCTGGTCGCCGCATACGCGCGACTGACGGAGTCTCCGGACGCCGACGTCCGCGCCAAGGCGACGGCCGACTGGCTGGCATGGGAGGACGCGGTCATCTCACACGAATCACAGGGGACACCGGGCGCATACAGCTCGCGGCCGGCTGCCGCGCAACTCGCGCTCGTCCGCATCTGCGCCCACTACTTCTCTCACGCCGCTTGGCTCGACGAGGGCGCGCTGATCCGCGACGCCGATCGCCTGACCGGTATCCCGGGCGTCCTGATCCACGGACGCCTCGACCTGGGCTCCCCGGTTGCCACCGCCTGGGAGCTGGCCCGCGCCTGGAGTGACGCGCGGCTGGTGATCATCACCGACTCAGGGCACACCGGAAGCCAGACGATGAGAAACGAGATCATCGACACGCTCGCTCGCTTCGCAGACCGCTAAGCGGCGAGAGGCGGGCCGGAGCCCGCCTCTCACCCTGACCGCGGTGTTGCTCAGGTCGCGGCCGACGCCGTGTCGAGCGCCTTGCTCCGCCGAGGAATCGCGACCCAGCCCAGCGCCCCACCGACGGTGAGAACGAGGAACCCGATCCCGGTCAGCAGGAGCGCGATGCCCATGACAATCGAGAAGTAGGCGACCCGCTCGGCGAAGTACGACGTGTTCAGCGCCGTCGTCAGAGCGGTCTCGGTCACCCACATGTTGCGGAGACCGTTCTCTACCGGCCTGCCGTCTTCCGTCTTCGCCGCGAGCGCCTCGTCGCTCGTGTCCTCGCCACTCGGAGTGAGGAAGCGGCCCATCTCGGCGTACCGCTTGCCTTCGGTCGCCTCGAGGGTGTGGTGCTCCATGATGTCCGCGAACGCGCGTGCCTCCGCGCCGGTCGTGATCTTCTGGCCCGGCTGCAGCGCGCCGTTCGTGAGCTCCGCGGCATCGTCGCCCGCGGTGATGTTCTGCTGCGCGATCTCGTCGCGCACGTCGCTGTAGCCCGTCGCGCCGATCACGATCGCGCCGATGCCGAAGGCGATCAGGACGACGCTGGCTGCAATCCCTCCGTATGCGAACCACTTTCTCATCTCCCGCTCCTTTCGTCGGCCGTTACCTGAGCGGAGAATCGCGCCCGTCGCGCCCGGCGCCATCGGCCTTTCCGCTGAACTCGGTTGCGGACGACTACGGAGCGGCGGGCTCCGCCGCATGACGCACCCGGTCGCGAGCCTCGGCGAAGCGGATCGCCTCGTAGGCGATCAGGCCGACGCAGAGCGCGGTCACGATGGCCAGTGTTGCGAGCGCGGGGAGCGCCACCGCCGCCGGCGTGAGCGCCAGCAGCAGCGCGCTCACGACGAGTCGCTGCCTGTTGAGAGACCCGACGTTGCGGAGCCGGAAGAGGATGTGCGCGACGAGGTAGAGCGCGACGCCGCCGCAGAGCGCGACCGCAGGGACCGTCTCGAGCGGGTCGCCGACGTGCGCCATCGTCTTCTTGACGCCGACTGCGAAGAGGATGACGCCGGCAACCATCGGCAGGTGGAGGTAGCTGTACGAGTCGCGGGCCATCCTGAGCTGTGCGCCGCCCGTCGTCTCGCGGAGCCGCCGCTCCGCAACCAGCGCGACCACGTCGAAGTACGCCCACCAGAGCGCGGCGGCGACGGCGAGGCCGAGCAGGGAAGCGGTGATGACGCCGGCATCGAGCGTGGGCGCGCCGACCCCGATCGCCACGATCGACTCGCCGAGCGCGATGATCACGATCAGGCCGTGCCGCTCGGCGAAGTGGCCGGCCGAGAGCCGCCAGCCCTTGCCGCCGCCCACATACACGCCGAGCAGGTCGCTCGCGAGCGCGAGCGCCCACACCGCGACCTGCGCCCGGCCGTCGAGGCCGGCCGCGACGAAGAGCAGCGAGATGCTGATCCCCGAGCCGACCGCCAGCCGGGCGACCGCGACGAGAAACTCCCGGTCGCCCCGGGCAACCAGCGCGTACAGAACGAGGTGGGCGATGCGGACGAAGGCATAGGCGCACGCGAACAGGAACGCGTCGTCGCCGAAGGCGTCGGGGACGGCGCGCGACGCAATCAGCGTCGCGCCCATCGCCGCGAACATGACCAGACGGACGGCGCCCTCGTCGGGGTTGATCGTGTTCGTCAGCCAGGCGTACGCGGCCCAGGACCACCAGAGCACCCCGAGCAGGAGCAGCCCCTTGACGAGCCCCGCCCACGTCGGGTCGTCGGCGACGAAGCCGGTCACCTGGGTGAGCGCGAAGACGAAGATCAGGTCGAAGAAGAGCTCGAGCGGCGTGACACGCTCTTGACCGGCCTCCCATCTGCGCGCCTGGACAGCCACGCGACCAGACTAGAGGCCATGGTTGGAGCCATGTCGCCGTCCCGGCCGCTGCGTGCGGGCCTCGTCGCGGCTCTGCTCTCCGGAGCGCCGTCGACCGTGCACGCGCTCGCGACCGGCCGCGACCCGCTCGAGGCGGCGCTCGCAGCCGGATCGATCCTGCTGCCCCAGGAGCGACGTCGCGGGGCGCTCCTCGCCGCCGCCGTCCCCGTGCATCTCTGCCTCTCGCTCGGCTGGGCCGTCGTCCTCGACCGTGCCGGCGTGCGCGGCGCGCGGCGCGGCGCCGTCGCGGGGCTGGCGATCGCGGCGCTCGACCTCGGCCTGCTTGGGCGCGCCTTCCCGCGCATCCGCGCGTTGCCGATCGCGCCACAAGTGGCAGATCACACAACCTACGGGGCGATCGTCGGTGCGTTGATTAGCCGTCGCGGTTCCGGGTAGACGATCTGTACCCAACCGAGGAGGGACAGATGGATCGCCAGAAGATGCAGTCGGGGGTCACGACCGCAGACATGTGGACCTTCCAGGATCAGTCGCTCGATGCGACGAACCTGGTCGGCTACTCGGTCGAGGCAATCGACGGCGGCATCGGCAAGATCGACGACGCGACCGGCGAGGTCGGCAGCAGCCGGCTGATCGTCGACACCGGCCCGTGGATCTTCGGCAAGAAGGTCCTGCTTCCGGCCGGGGTCGTCGAGCGCGTCGACCACGACACCGAGACGGTGTTCGTGAGCAGGACGAAGGACGAGATCAAGAACGCGCCGGAGTTCGACCCCGACCTGCACCGCGAGGACGAGAAGTATCGCGAGAAGGTCGGCGGCTACTACAGCGGCTTCTAGCCGCGAGCGACCTGCGGCGCGGCTGCCTAGTCGGTGGCCGCGTCGCCCGGTCGCGGCTCGAGCACGCCCGACTTGGGCGTTCCGACGGGCTCCAGCGGCACGCGCAGGTAGAGCCACTCGTAGAGCAGCGCCGCGACGATCCCCCCGATGCAGGGACCGATGATGTAGACCCACCAGTCGTCCCAGACGTTGAATACGAGCTCGGGCCCGAGCGACCGGGCCGGGTTCATCGCAGCCCCGGTGAGCGGGCCGGCGGCGAGGATGTCGATCGTGATCGTGAGGCCGATCGCAAGCCCCGCGATCGACTTGAACGTGCCGCCCGGGTCTACGGCGCTGGCGAAGACGACCCAGACGAGCAGGAAGGTCATGATCGCCTCGAGCGCGATGCCGGCTCCGGAGTCGATTCCGCTCAGGACCGGGACACCGGCAGCGAGGTCGACGGTGTCCGGGAAGGTCGCACGCAGCGCGAGCGCCGCGAGGACGGCGCCTGCGAGTTGCGCGATCCAGTAGACGACCGCGAGGGGTGCGTCTATTCGCCGCGTGACCAGGAATCCGAGCGTGATCGCGGGATTGAAGTGGGCGCCGGAGATGTGACCCACCGCGGAGACCATGACCGCGATCGCCAGTCCGTGCGCCAACGCGACCCCGAGCAGGCCCGCGTCTGCCGTGAACCCGATTGCGGCCACGCCCGCGAAGATGAGCGTGAAGGTGCCGATCAACTCTGCGACTGCGCGACGGAGCGGCCCGTACTCCACGGCGCGAAGATACGGAGCAGATCGGACGGGAACGCCCACAGGGCGTGGTTCGCTACGGTGAAGCCAGATGGCAGCCGACGCAGCATCGAGCGAGGTCCAGGCCGCTACCTGCCCCCACTGCGGCAAGCCGTTCACGGCGGAGCTGCTCGCCGGCGACGCCGAGCGGCACCGTGGCTTCAAGTGCCCGCACTGCAAGCTCTTCGTGCCCGAGAGCAGGGCCGAGGACGCCCCGCTGACCCGCGAGAGCGGCTAGGTCACATGCAGTTCTTGAGGGCCTGAGCTTCGGGTAGGCCTTCGAGCTTCTTGAGCGTGTTGTTCTCGATCTGACGGATCCGCTCGCGGGTGACCCCGAAGGCCCGCCCGACCTCCTCGAGCGTGTACGGCTGCGCCCCCGAGAGGCCGAAGCGGAGCTCGATCACCCTGCGCTCGCGCTCCGGTAACGCCATCAGCGCATGCTCGACGTCCTCGCGGCGGAGCGAGAGCGAGGCGGTGTCGAACGGCGACTCGGCGCTGTCGTCCGGGACGAAGTCGCCGAGCGAGCTCTCCTCTTCCTCGCCGATCGGCTTCTCCAGCGAGACGGGCAGCTGCGCCATCCGCAGGATCTCCCGCACCTCGTCCGTCGTGATCTCGAGCTCCTCCGCGATCTCCTCCGGCCTCGGCTCGCGGCCCAGCCGCTGCACGAGCTGGCGCTCGATGTGGACGACCTTGTTCAGCTTCTCGACCATGTGCACCGGGATCCGGATCGTGCGCGCCTTGTCGGCGATCGCCCGCGTCACCGCCTGCCGGATCCACCACGTCGCATAGGTGGAGAACTTGAAGCCCTTGCGGTAGTCGAACTTCTCGACCGCCCGGATCAGGCCGAGCGAGCCCTCCTGGATCAGGTCGAGGAACGAGAGGCCCCGGCCGAGGTAGCCCTTGGCGATCGAGACGACCAGGCGCAGGTTCGCCTCGGTCATCTGCGTCTTCGCGGCCATGTCGCCGCGCTCGATCCGCTTCGCGAGGTAGATCTCCTGGTCGGCTGTGAGAAGCGGCACCTTGCCGATCTCGCGCAGGTAGAGGCGCAGCGAGTCCAGCGAGGGCTCGACCGTGAGGTCGAGCTTGGGCGCGGCTTTCTCGTCCTCGGCGAGCGCCGGCTGCTCGTGCGGCGGCGACTTGAACTGCTCGCCCTCGACGAGCTCGATCGAGTGGTCGATCAGGTAGGTGTAGAAGTCTTCGATCTGCTCCTTCGTCAGATCGACCTCCTCGAGGCCGGCGACGATCTCGTCGTAGGTGAGGAACCCCTTCTCCTGTCCGTGCTGGACGAGCTTCTGGAGCTCCTCGACCTCGGGAAGAGCGATATCGACGGTGAGCACGTGACCTCCGCTTTCTCGCGTGGGTGGACGGGGCGCTGCCACTTGCCGTAACGACCTACCTAGACACACGAAGAGCCGAGTCGCTCCACGCCCCCGGCTCTGACCATCGGCCCGGATCCTAGCGTGGATCGGGCACGCGTGAGAAGGCCAGTTTTTTACGCGTTCTTCACCGCTTGACGACGACCTCGCCGACGACCTCGCCGCGCGAGCTCGCCACCGGCTCGACGCCGAGATCGCCCGTGTCGAAACCGAGCTGCCGCAGCAGCTCGGCCAGCGCCGGGCGCATCGCGCGCATGCTGCCGTCCTCGACCTTCAGCGCGATCCCGACCCCGGCCGGCCCGCAGGCGCAGAGCAGACCCTCGGCTCCGCCCTTGGCCGTCCAGCCGTCCAGCTGCCGCATCAGCATCGTGTCGGCGGCGGCCGGCCCGCGAATCAGCTCAGGGTGCGCGCGCATCGCCGCCGCAACCCGGGCGCCGCCGTCGAGCTGCTCGAGCCGGCCGAACATCGCCGCCATCCGGCGGAGCGGGAGCGCGAAGGTGACGACGCCGCAGCCGTCGACTGCCGTCGGCACCTCGTCGGGGTCGACGTCCGCGGCGGCCGCGACCTCGGCGAGACAGCCGTGCTGCACCGGATGCGTCGCGAGCCGATAGCCGCCGCTCGCCCAGCCCTTGACGCGGCAGAGGGCGAGCATGCCGGCGTGCTTGCCCGAGCAGTTGTGCTCGAGCGGCGTCGGGTCGGGCCCGCACTCGAGCTCGTCCTCCGCCGCAGGCGCCTTCTCGAGCAGGCTGCGGACCGCGGCGAGCTGCGCGGGCGAGGCAAGGTGCGACGCGGACGCGATCGCGATCTCCTCACTCGTCAAGTCGTCGCGCGCGCGCACGAGCGGCAGCGCCTGGAAGGGCTTGGCCGAGGAGCGGAGGTAGGAGACGAGATCGGGCTCACCGGCCTCCGCCAGGACGGCGCCATCCTGGACGGCGACCGCGTGGACATGGTGGCGCGACTCCTCGACGCCGCCGCGGCGGACGACCACGGTGAGAGGATCCACGCGCGCACCCTAGGTCATGAGTGGTTTGCACCCACTCGGGGAACGCCATAGGGTCCAGCGCCACTACACCCTAGTTCGGTCATCGTTCGCTGTGGCACGACCAATAAGGAGGACGCACAGATGGTCAACCGACCACCGGCAAGACGATCCAGACGAATAGCGACCCTCGCCCTGCTGGCAGCGGTCGGCGCGCTGCTGCTCACGCTCGCGCCTGCGCCGGCCGCCGCCGCGACGAACGCCTGCGAGAGGCGCTCGAACAACACGTACGACAAGCTGCTCGAGTGCGTGACGCTCGAGGGCGTGCGTGCGCACCAGGCCGCATTCCAGGCGATCGCGGACGCAAACGGCGGCACGCGCGCCGCCGCGACCCCGGGGTACGACGCGAGCGTCGACTACGTCGTCGAGAAGCTCGAGGCGGCCGGGTACCAGGTCGAGCTGCACCAGTTCGACTTCACCGTCGCGGAGCCCGTCCGACAACTGACGCCGACCGTCGCCACACACGAGACGGGTGGCGTCACGGGCAGCGCCTTGGGAACGGTGACCGCCGCAGTGACTCCGGTCGACATCAACCTGGTTCCTCCGCGCGCGAACACGAGCGGGTGCAATGGAGCGTTCACCGAGGCCGCGGTCGGGGCGCCCCTTACGGCTGCTCCCCCGGGCGGCGTCAACGACTTCGCGGGCTTCGTTGCCGGCCGGATCGCGCTGGTCCAGCGGGGCGGCTGCAGCTTCGCCCTCAAGGTCGCAAATGCGCAGACTGCAGGCGCCGCCGCGGTCATCCTCTTCAACCAGGGCAACACGCCCGACACGCAGCGGCACCCTCACCAACATCACCGCCGCGCCGCCGGCGGGCTCGGCCTTCACGACGATCAACGTCCCGGTGGTCGGCGTGAGCTTCGCCGCCGGTGAGTCGCTCGCCCGGGCCGGCACGACCGCGACCGTCGCCGTGGTGAACAAGCCGCAGTCGAACGTGATCGCCGAGATGCGGGGCAGGGAAGAGGACAACGTCGTCATGGCCGGCGGCCACCTGGACTCGGTGCCCGCAGGACCGGGGATCAACGACAACGGCTCCGGCTCGGCGGCCCTCCTCGAGACGGCACTGATGATGGCCAAGGTCAAGCCCCTCTGGAACACGCTCCGGTTCGCGTGGTGGGGCGGCGAGGAAGCGGGCCTGCTCGGCTCGCAGGCGTACGTCGACGACCTGAGCCAGGCTGAACGCGACCGGATCGCCCTCTACATGAACTACGACATGGTCGGCTCGCCGAACTACATCTTCATGGTGTACGACGCCGACCAGTCGACGTTCCCGGCTCCGGACGGCGTGCCGATCCCGGCCGGCTCCGCGGCGATCGAGGACGTCTACGAGTCGTACTACACGCTCGTCGGCGAGCCGTACGACGACACCGAGTTCTCGGGTCGGAGCGACTACGAGGCGTTCATCTTCGCCGGCATCCCCTCGAGCGGCCTCTTCACAGGCGCCGAGGAGATCAAGACGGCGGAGCAGCAGGCGATCTGGGGCGGCACCACGGGCGCGCAGTTCGACCCGTGCTACCACCTCGCCTGCGACACGTTCGCGAACAACAGCGACCACGCGCTCGAGGTCAACAGCGACCTGATCGCCTTCGCCCAGCTGACGTTCGCGTTCTCGACCGAAGCGGTGAACGGCGTGCCGGGCAAAGCCGTGCCCGGGACGACCACCGCCTTGCCCGCGCCGGCAGGCCCGCGCGGGACGTTCGAACCGTAGGAGCTGACGCTCATGCCGGCGGCGGCGATCGCGCCGCCGCCGGCAGAGCCTGCTTGCGAACGGTCGAGAGTTGTCGTATGTTCCGACGACTATCGACCGTTTCCTCTCGCTTCCCGTTCCCGACTACGAGCTCGACGACGTCCTCGTCGTCTCCGAGGTCGACCAGCTGCGCGCGCTCGCCGGCGACGCGCGGCTGCAGATCGTCGCGCTGCTGCGCGAGCGTGCCGCCTCGACGACCGAGCTCGCGGAGGAGGTCGGTCTCGCCAAGGGCACGATCGCGCACCACCTGAAGGTGCTCGAGAAGGCAGGGCTCGTCCGCGTGGTGCGGACCCGCCGCGTGCGCGCGCTCACGGAGAGCATCTACGGACGGGTGGCGCGGCTCTTCATCCTCATGGGCGCGGAGGAGTACGGAGGCGGCGTGCGCCTGCGCGTGCGGCTCGATCCCGCCGACGCGGAGCGGTTCGCCCGCCGCCTCGAGCGGCTGCGGCGCGACTTCGAGTCCCGGGCGGCCGGGGAGGGCGAGGAGTACGAGCTCGTCGCGGGCATCCGACGCGGGAGCGTCACACGGTGAAGGTCTGGCCGAGCGGCGGCCTCTGGCGCCACCGCGACTTCCTCAACCTCTGGACCGCGGAGACCGTCAGCCAGCTGGGGTCGCAGATCTCGCAGATCGGGTTGCCGCTCGTCGCGATCATCGTGCTCGAGGCGAGCGCCTTCGAGGTGGCGCTGCTCGGGGTGATCGAGTTCGCGCCGTTCATCCTGATCAGCCTTCCCGCCGGCGTCTGGGTCGACCGGCTTCGACGCAAGCCGATCCTCGTCACGGCCGACCTTGGACGCGCGCTCCTGCTCGCTTCGATCCCGGTCGCGTACTGGCTCGACGCTCTGACGATCTGGCAGCTCTACGTCGTCGGCTTCGTCGTGGGCGTCCTGACCGTCTTCTTCGACGTCTCCTACCAGGCGTACCTCCCGTCGCTGGTCTCGCGGCAGCAGCTGATCGACGGCAACTCGAAGCTCGAGATCAGCCGATCGGGGGCGCAGCTGGCCGGGCCAGGATTGGGCGGCGCGCTCGTGCAGGTGCTGACCGCTCCCGTGGCGGTGCTCGTCGACGCGATCAGCTTCCTCGCCTCGGCGATCTTCCTCGTTCGGATCCGAAAGCCGGAGCAGGCGCCGACGCGTGCCGAGCGGCAGGCCGGCCCGGGCATGAAGACAGAGCTCAAGGAAGGCCTGGCGTGGGTGCTCGGCAATCGGTACCTGCGCTGGATCGCCGCCTCGACCGCGACGTTCAACTTCTTCAGCAACATGCTCTTCGCCGTCTTCCTCGTCTTCGCGGTCCGGGAGCTCGAGCTCCGGCCGGGCGTGATCGGACTGATCTTCGCCGTCGGCAGCATCGGCTACCTCGTCGGGGCCCTGCTCGCGAACCGCGTCTCCCGCCGGTTCGGCGTCGGGCCCACGATCATCATCGGCGCTCTCGGCTCGACCTCGCTTCTTCTGCTCGCGGCCGCGCCGCCGTCGAATCCGATTCCGTTCGTGATCGCAGGCCTGGTCATCTCGAGCATGGGCATCCCGATCTACAACATCACCCAGGTCAGCTTCCGTCAGGCGATCACGCCGGAGCGGCTCCAGGGGCGGATGAACTCGGTGATGCGCTTCGTCGTCTGGGGCGTGATTCCGCTCGGCTCGCTCGTCGGAGGCGCGCTTGCGACCTGGTTCGGGCTCCGGACTGCGATCTGGGCCGGCGCGATCGGGATGTCGCTCGCAGCGCTGCCGGTGCTCCTATCGCCGGTGCGGACGCTGCGCGAGATGCCGGAGCCGGTCGAGGAGCCGCTCCCGTCCGAAGCGGACGCCGCAGGCGGGCTGCTGCCCGCCGGGGCAGGCCCGGTCCCGGGCACTGCGCAGGACTGAGCTCGGCGCGCCGGTAGCGTTCGGGCCATGCCCGAGCTGCCCGAGGTCGAGGCGTGGGTGCGCGAGCTCGCTCCGCTCGTCTCCGCGGCACCGGTGCTCGAGGCGGGGCCGGCCCACATCGCGACGCTGAAGACCTTCGATCCCCCGCTGCGGGAGCTCGAGGGGCGCCGCTTCGAGGGTGCCGGGCGGCGCGGCAAGTGGCTGCTCTTCCCGACGGAGGACGGCGGGCTGCAGCTGCGTGTCCACCTGATGAGCGCGGGCCGAATTCGCCACCTCGCGCCGGGAGCGAAAGGGCCGAAGTCGCCCGCCTTCCGGCTTCGCTTCGAGAACGGCAGCGAGGTCGTCCTCACCGAGGCGGGACCGAAGAAGCGGGCGGGGGTGTGGCTGGAGACCCCGGAGCAGACGGTGGCCGAGCTGGCGCACCTCGGCCCGGAGGCGCTCGGGCTCGGAGCCGAGCGGCTGCGCGAGATCCTGGCGGGCGACAACCGGCGGCTGCACTCGCTCCTGCGCGACCAGCGTGCGCTCGCCGGCATCGGGCGGGCGCACGCGAACGAGATCCTCCACCGCGCGCAGCTCTCGCCCTTCGCGCTCTCTTCGAAGCTCGACGACGAGGAAATCGAGCGGCTCGCCGCCGCGATCGAGGACGATCTGACGCGCGCGCTCGAGCTACGCCTGCAGGGCAAGGGCGACAAGGACGTCTACCTCGTCCACCGGCACCTCGGCGAGCCCTGTCCGCGCTGCGGCGAGCCGCTGCGGCAGGTGGACTACGAGGAGCACACGGTCTTCTACTGCGCGCCCTGCCAGACCGGCGGGCGCATCCTCAAGGACCGGCGGATGTCACGTCTGCTCCGTTAGGACACGGCTGTCGAGAACGCCGGCCGCCGTTCGTCTATTGAATGACCGCAACGATCAAAGGAGGAACGCATGGCCGGACAGATGGTGCATCTCGAGATTCCCGCAGGCGACACCGCCAAGGCTCGGGAGTTCTGGGGCTCGCTCTTCGGCTGGGAATTCAAGGCGTTCGAGGGCAGCCCGAGCGAGTACCTGACGACGCAGTTCTCGGAGACGACCGGCGGCGCGATCATGGCGGCAGAGGGCGCCGACCGCGGGCCCCGCGTCTACTTCGACGTGGACGACATCAACGCGGGCACTTCGCGGGTGAAGGAGCTCGGCGGGGAGACAAGCGACGCGATGCCCGTACCCGGCATGGGCTGGTTCGCGACCTGCACGGACACCGAGGGAAACAACTTCGGGCTCTGGCAGCACGACCCGTCCGCACAGCCACCTGCGTCGTAGCCCGACAGTCCGCCTGGCAGGCAGCGTGGAGCGATCCGCGCTGCCTGCAGGCTCAGCGCAAGAGGCTTGATGTGAAACGTGAGCGGGCTGTGCTGCCGCCTCAGACACGGCGCCAGACCGTCTCGGCGCCCTTACGCAGGCAACCAGCCTGCGCCGCGGACGCCGAGCCGCTCTGGCTTGGTCTGAGACGCCAGCACAGCGCGCCAATTCCACATCAAGCCTCTACGCGGTCGCGTACCGGGCCGGATCTGCCTCGAAGCGGCTGCGGCAGCCCGGCGAACAGAAGTAGTAGCTCACGTCTCCGAAGACGACCGCGTCACCGGCGGCCGCCACCGCGACCGTCATGCCGCAGATCGGGTCGACCGCCTCGAGCAGCGCGGTTTCGCCGCCGCCGCGCGTGTGCCGCCACGCCACGAGCTCGGCGAGGATCGCGACGGCGATCTCCGGCTGCGTCGCGGGCCCGAGGTCGAGCCCTGCCGGGCTGCGCACGCGCGCGAGATCGTCCTCGCTGACGCCGCGGGCACGTAGGGCCTCGAGCACGACCCCGGCGCGCCGGGCGCTGGCCACGAGTCCGACGTACCCGGCTCGACCGCCGAGAGCCAGCTCGAGCGCCTCCTCGTCGGCGTGGCCCATCGTGGCGACGACCACCGCGTCCGCCTCCCCCGGCTGCTCAGTCGCCACGCGCCATTCGATCGCGCGCGCGAGGTCCACGAGCGTGAGCGCGGCTTTGCTACCGCCGACGACGACGAGCAGAGGCCGGGGCACCTGCGGCTCGACGAGCACCTCGACCGTTCCCTCCGAGGCGCACGAGCTCTCCGCGATCACGATGTCGTCGGGTGCGTCGTCGCCGGAGCCAGACGGGCCGATCCGCACGACCCGCGGCTCACCGTCGGCGAGAGCACGCATGGCCTCGCGAATCACGATCGGCTCCGAGCAGGCGCCGCCGACCCAACCGTCGAGCCGACCGTCCGGCAGTATCAGCGCCCGATCTCCGGGCCTCGTCGACGCGGGGCGCTCGACTCGGACGACGGTGGCGAGGACGTAGGGCTTGCCGTCCTCGGCCAGCCGACCGGCACGGATCAACACATCTTCTCGACTCACTCCTCGAGGATAGTGCTCCGATAGTGTCGCGTCCGCAAGATGGCCGTCGACCTCGACCATTCCTTCACTACGACGAAGTCGCTCGACGAGAGCTACGCGACCATCCTCGACCTCGAGCGCGTCGTCCCCTGCGTCGAGGGCGGCAGCGTGCTCGAGACGACGGCGCCCGACTCCGTCCGGGCGGAGATCAAGGTCAAGATGGGAGCGATGTCCCTGACCTTCACCGGCACGGTGGAGATCGTCGAGCAGGACGCCGCCGCCCACCGCGTCCTGATGCGCGTCAAGTCCAAGGAAGCCGGAGGGCAGGGGCACGCGAACGCCGACGTCGCCTTCGAGCTTGCAGACGGTGGCGGGACGATCCACACGAACGCCCAGATCACGGGCAAGGCCGCCTCGATGGGCGAGGGAGTCATGGTCGGCGTGCTCGATGCGCTGATCACGGACTTCAGCGGCAAGCTCTCGGCTCTCTGACGGAGCGACGCCGATGGCGACGATCCCGATGCGGCAGATCCGGGAAGGGGAGGTGCCCTTCGACGCCGGCACCGCACTCCAGGAGGAAGCCGACCGGCCGGTCTTCCACGGCAACGGCCCGGACGACTACGTCTGCGTCGAGTGCGGGAACCTGCTCGCCACGGCGATGCATCCTGAGCAGATGACGAAGAAGGTCCGGGTGCGCTGCGGCCGGTGCTCGACCGTCAACGTCGCGGTGATCGACGGCTACGACGGGCAACCGAGCTAGATGAGCGTCAGCAGCGTCTCCCGGTTCCGCGCGTAGGCGGCCGCCCCGTCGCCGTCGAGCGCCGCGATCCGGACGAGCGGCGGGTGGCCCATCGCCGGCACGGCGAGGTCGCGCAGCGCGTCGTGGTAGGCGCGCTCGCGCTGGACGCCGCCGAAGCCGAAGCCCTTCGCGGCCAGGCCCCGCGCGAGCCCGTCCGTGCGTGAGCACCAGGCGCGGCACAGCTCCTTGTACTCGTCGACGTCGAACCCGACAGTCACGTCGCTGCGATAGAGCTCGAGCGCGGCCAGACGAAACGAGGTGAAGTGAGCCGCCTCGTCGACCTCGACCACGGTGCCGGTCGGCTCGTGCACCAGATCGACCGGGAGCAGCAGGTTCTCGCGCGACGCGGCCAGGACCGCGACGTCGCCGCCGAGGCGCGCGTAGATCGCCGCGAGCTGCTCGAGCGCCGCGCTGACCGGGGCCACGAGCGCCGGATCGCGCCGGCGCTTCGCCACGCGCTCGAGCCCGATGTGCCCCTGCTCGCACAGCCAGTCGAACGTCCCGCCGGACAGCTCGATCCCGTCCGTCGACGCCGCCTGCGCGAACGCCAGGTGTGCGTCGCCCGGCGTCACGCGCATGATCGTAGCCGCGTCGGTGAATCCGAGGATGCCGCGCCGGCGTAGGTCCCGTTGCTCTGCGTACGCTGTCTCGACACGTTTATTTGAGGCCGACTAAGGTTGCGCGAGGTCGGAGCCTTCGAACAGGAGCGGCGTGCCTGCGGTGATCGCGTCAACAACGGCCTGGCTGGTGGGGATCGCGGTCGGTATCGCCGTGATCGCGGTGGCCGCGGTCATTGTGATCACGATCGTGCTGCTGGCGAGGCGGATCGCGAAGCAGGCCAAGACGGCCGTGGAGGCGGTCGAGGTCGTCCGCCGGCAGACCGACGAGCTGGCCGGCATCGGCCGGATCAACGACTCGGGCGTCCGGATCCTGCACGCCGCCCGGTCGCTGCGGAAGGTGGCGGTCGGGAAGTGACCGGGACGCTCCTCGCTCTCTCCTCGAACGGGTACTGGACGATCGCGCTCGTCATCGGAGCGGTCGCGGCCGTCGTCGTCGCGGTCCTCCTCGCAGCGCTCATCATCAGCGTCCGCAGCATCGAGCAGTCGGTCGACAGCCTGCTCGAGGTCGCGGGCAGCGTCGGCGCGAACACGGCGAACATCCCGCAGCTGCAGGCGACCGCGCCGGTGCTCGGGCTGATCGTGACCGAGGCCGTTGTCCAGGACGGCTACATGAACGCGCTCACCGACGGGTACGGCGGCCGATGAGCACAAAGGACACGCTCGTCCTCCTGACCGTCCTCCTGGCGGCGGTCGTCGTCGTCGTGCTGGCCGTCGCGCTGATCGAGGTGCGCCGAGGGCTCACGCGGATCTCGACCGGGCTCGCCACGCTGTCAGCGGCGCTGAAAGACGTCGAGTCCGAGCACCTGCGCCCCCTCGAGGGCGCCGTGAAGGCGATCAACGGGCAGTTCGACATCATCCTGAGCGCGCTGCCCGGGATCGCGAGCAAGGCCGCGATCGTGGCCGAGCGGAGGCCGAAGTGACCCTCTGGTGGATCGGCAACGTCGTGCTGCTCGCCGTCGTCCTCCCGGTCGTCGTGTACCTGCTCCACGGCGTGCTCGCGCCACCAGGAGCATCGTCCCGAGCGTGCAGGAGATCGCCCGCACCGCCGCCGCAGGGTCGAGGACCTCGACGCGGCCGCCCTGCTGCTGACGACGCAGGAGCAGGTGAAGCAGACGATCGCGACGGCCGCGAACTACGGCGGCTCGCTCGACGTGATCCTCGACGACGCACCGGTGGAGGCGCGATGAGCGGCGCAGCCTGGGTGACGATCGTCGCCGTCGGCCTGATCGTCCTGGCGCTCGTCTACTACCTCGTCTCGGTGATCCTCGAGCTGCGGAAGGTCACGAACGGCCTGGACGAGGCGATCGCCGGCGTCAGCGGGATCGTGGAGAAGAGCGCCCCCGTCAACGACGTCGTGAGGACGATCAACCAGCAGCTCGACGCCGGCGTCGACCTGCTCGAGGGGCTGCTCGTGAAGAAGGCGGGTCTTACGGACGCGGTCGGCCTCGTCGACGGCCTCTATCCGGGGGCCGCCGCGGCCGGGCTCCGGAACTTCCCCGAGAGCACCGAGGTCAAGGCGCCCCGCATCGGCGAGGTCTACACGAAGGGCACGCTCACGCTGGCGCGGCTCGGCCGCGAAGCGCCGATCGCCGCCGGCAACCCGGCGGGCCCGGCGCTCCGGGACGTCGAGCGCGCGAGTGCCTCCGCACGCGAGCTCTACCCGGAGATCCGCCAGACGCGGCCTCCCGCCATGCCCAGATCCCCGGTGATCGGCACCGACGCCCCGGTTCAGCACGAGGAGCGCGAGGACATCGGGGCACCGCGCAAACGTCTCCCGACCGCGCCTGAGTAGGAAGGAGCTCCGTTGCAGACCCCTGCGCCATTCGAGTACGAGCGCGCGACCAGCGTCGAAGGCGCGATCGCGTCGCTGCAGAAGCTCGGCTCGGACGCGCGCGTGATCGCCGGCGGCCACAGCCTGCTGCCGATGATGAAGCTCCGGCTCGCGAATCCGGCGCACCTGATCGACATCAACGACCTCACCGAGCTCTCCTACATCCGCGAGGAGGGCGACGAGATCGCGATCGGGGCTCTGACCCGCCACGTCGAGCTGCAGCGCTCCGAGCTGCTCGCGCGGCACCTGCCCGTCTTCCGCGACGCCGAGGACGTGATCGCCGACCCGGTCGTGCGCAACCGCGGCACGATCGGCGGCTCGCTCTGCCAGGCGGACGCGGCCGAGGACCTCTCCGCCGTCTGCAGCGCGCTCAAGGCGACGTGCGTGATCCGCGGCGCCGACGGCGAGCGGGTCTGTCCGATGGACGACTTCTGCCTCGGGCCGTTCCAGACCGCGGTCGGCGACGGCGAGCTGCTGACCGAGGTCCGGATCCCCGTGCGCCCGGGCGGCGGCAGCGCACACGAGAAGGTCGAGCGCCGCGCGGGCGACTGGGCAATCGCCGCCGCCTCGGCGGCCGTCTGGATCGAGAACGGCACGATCGCCGACGCTGGGATCGCGCTCGCCGCGTGCGGGCTGACGACGATCCACGTCGCGCGGGCCGAGGAGCTGTTGCGCGGCCAGGCGCCGTCGGAGGAGCTGTACGCCCAGGCCGGCGAGATCGCAGCCGCTGACTCCTCGCCGGGCGCCGACGGCCGCGGGCCGGTCGACTACAAGCGCCACCTCGCCGGAGTTCTCACGATCCGCGCCCTGCGCCGCGCGACGGCGCGCGCCCTTGGAGAGGAGGCCTGACATGAACGTCTCGATCACGGTCAACGGCGAACAGGTCTCCCGCGAGATCGAGCCGCGGCTGCTGCTCGTCCACTTCATCCGCGACACGCCCGGCCTCACCGGCACTCACTGGGGCTGCGACACGTCGAACTGCGGCGCCTGCGTCGTGCTGATGGACGGGCAGCCGATCAAGTCGTGCACGACACTCGCAGCGATGTGCGAGGGGCACGAGATCCGGACGGTCGAGTCGCTCGAGGTCGACGGCCGGCTCGACCCGGTCCAGCAGGGCTTCCACGAGCTGCACGCGCTCCAGTGCGGCTTCTGCACGCCCGGGATGCTGATGACCTCCCGCGCCCTGCTCGACGAGAACCCCGATCCGACCGACCAGGAGATCCGCACGGCGATCTCGGGTTCGATCTGCCGCTGCACCGGCTACAAGAACATCGTCGGCGCCGTCCGCTGGGCCGCCGAGTACGAAGCGACCGCGAAGCAGGAGGCCTAGAGCAGTGACCACCGTCGAGAACCTCCCGAGCGCCACCACCGAGCGCCCGATCGGCTTCGGCCGGCTCAAGCGCAAGGAGGACGAGCGCTTCATCCGCGGCAAGGGCACCTATCTCGACGACATCAGGCTCCCGGGGATGGTGCACGGAGCCGTGCTGCGCAGCCCGTACGCGCACGCGCGGATCGTCTCGATCGACACCTCGCGGGCGCTCGCCCATCCGAACGTGGCGGCGGTCGTCACCGCCAAGGACCTGGAGACGCTCGGGCTCGCGTGGATGCCGACGATCTCCTACGACACGCAGGCGGTGCTCGCCGGCGACAAGGTCCGCTTCCAGGGTCAGGAGGTCGCGTTCGTGATCGCCACGGACGAGTACTCCGCCAACGACGCGCTCGAGCTGATCGACGTCGAGTACGAGCCGCTGCCGGCGGTCGTCAACGCGCGCAAGGCGCTCGACCCCGACGCGCCGGTGATCCGCGACGACAAGGCCGGCCAGCGCGACAACCTCGCGAGCCCGACCTGGGAGGCCGGCGACGAGGAGGCGACCGACCGTGCGTTCGCGGAGGCCGACACTGTCGTCTCGCGCGACATCCTCTATCCCCGCTGCCATCCGGCGCCGCTCGAGACCTGCGGCATCATCGCGGACTTCAACCCGGAGACCGGACAGCTCGACATCTACAACGGGAACCAGGCGCCGCACGCCCACCGCACCGTCTACGCGCACGTGGCCGGCCTGGCGGAGCACATGATCCGGATCCGCTGCCAGGACATCGGCGGCGGCTTCGGCAACAAGGTGCCCGTCTACCCCGGGTACGTGTGCGCGATCGCCGGCTCGATCGTCGCGGGCGTCCCGGTCAAGTGGGTCGAGAACCGCACCGAGAACCTGGTCTCGACCGGCTTCGCGCGCGACTACGTCATGCGCGCCGAGATGTGCTCCAAGGACGGCAAGATCACCGGCCTGCGGGTCGACGTGATCGCCGACCACGGCGCCTTCGACTCGACGGCCCAGCCGACGAAGTTCCCGGCGGGCTTCTTCCACATCGTCTGCGGCTCGTACGACCTCGAGGCCTCGCACGTGCGGGTCAAGGCCGTGTACACGAACAAGGCGCCGGGCGGCGTCGCCTACCGCTGCTCGTTCCGCATCACGGAGGCCGTGTATCTCGTCGAGCGCATGGTCGACGCGCTCGCGCTCGAGCTGAAGACCGATCCGATCGAGCTGAGAATGCGCAGCTTCATCGCGCCCGAGCAGTTCCCGTACGAGACGACCACCGGCTGGACGTACGACTCCGGGAACTACGCCGAGACGATGCGGGTCGCGATGGACATCGCCGGCTACGACGACCTGCGCCGCGAGCAGGCCGAGAAGCGCGCCCGCGGCGAGCTGATGGGCATCGGCGTCGCCTTCTTCACCGAGGGCGTCGGGCGCCGGGCCGCGCAAGCACATGGACATCCTCGGACTGGCGATGAACGACGGCGCCGACCTGCGCGTCCACCCGTCGGGCAAGGCCGTGGTCAGCATCAGCGCCCAGACCCAGGGGCAGGGCCACGAGACGACGTTCGCGCAGATCGTGGCCGAGGAGCTCGGCATCCCGCCGGAGGACGTCGAGGTCCGCCACGGCGACACGGACCGGACGCCGTACGGGCTCGGCACCTACGGCAGCCGCTCGACGCCGGTCTCCGGCGCGGCCGTCGCCGTCGTCTCCCGCAAGGTGCGCGACAAGGCGCGCCAGATCGCGGCGACGATGCTCGAGGCGAATCCCGACGACCTCGCCTGGGAGAAGGGCCGCTGGTACGTCAAGGGCGATCCCGAGAAGGGCGCGCTGATCGAGGAGATCGCGGCGCGCGCGTACAGCGGCGAGGAGATGCCCGTCGGCATGGAGGGCGGGCTCGACGCGCAGGTGATCTACGACCCGCCCAACCTCACCTATCCCTACGGCGCCTACATCGCCGTCGTCGACATCGACCCCGACACGGGCCACGTCACCGTCCGCCGCTTCGTCGCGGTCGACGACTGCGGCGTCCGCATCAACCCGATGATCGTCGACGGCCAGATCCACGGCGGCCTCGCCGAGGGGATCGGCATCGCCTTGATGGAGGTGCTCACGTTCGACGAGGAGGGCAACTGCCTCAACTCGTCCTTCATGGACTATCTGATCCCGACCGCGCTCGAGTGTCCCGACTTCGAGCTCGGCGAGACCGTGACGCCCTGCCCGCACCACCCGCTCGGGGCGAAGGGCGTCGGCGAGTCGCCGAACGTCGGCTCGCCGCCCGCGATCGTGAACGCCGTGATCGACGCGCTGCACGAGACGCACGGCGTCGACCACATCGACATGCCGTGCACGCCGGCCCGCGTCTGGGCGGCGATGCAGGGACGTGCGGAGCCGCCGCAGTGACGCGGACGCCGTGAGCGAGACCACGGGCGAGGCCGCCGGCGAGATCCGCCGGCTCGTCCCCGACATCGAGACGCTCGCGCGGCGACTCGCCGACATCGACTACCTCGTCGACGAGGGGCTGGCGACGTCGATGTTCCTCAGCCTGCGGCTGCCGCAGCCCCTGCTGCTCGAGGGCGAGGCCGGCGTCGGCAAGACCGAGGCCGGCAAGTCGCTGGCCGTCGTGCTCGACACGCCGCTGATCCGCCTCCAGTGCTACGAGGGGATCGACGTCGCCGAGGCCCTGTACGAGTGGAACTACCCGCGCCAGCTGCTCAGCATCCGCCTCGCCGACTCACGCGGCTCGGAGCTCGGCGAGGAGGAGCTCTTCGGTCCCGACTACCTGATCAGGCGTCCGCTGCTGCGTGCGCTCGAGCATCCCGGCCCGCGGCCGGCGGTGCTCCTGGTCGACGAGATCGACCGCGCCGACGACGACTTCGAGGCGTTTCTGCTCGAGTTGCTTGCAGACGCCAGCGTGACGATCCCCGAGATCGGCACGATCCGCGCGACCCATCCGCCGGTCATCGTGCTCACGTCCAACCGGACCCGCGACCTGCACGACGCCGTCAAGCGACGCTGCCTCTATCACTGGATCCCTTACCCGACGCCGCAGCGCGAGGTCGAGATCGTGCGCCGCCGCGTCAAGGGATCGTCGGAGACGCTGGCGGTGCAGGTCGCGAACGCCGTCTCGCGGATGCGCGACAGCGACGTCCAGAAGCCGCCCGGAATCGCCGAGTCGATCGACTGGCTCGCGGCGCTGAGCCTCCTCGGCGTCGAGCACCTCGACGCTGCGGCGGTCGATCGCACACTCGGGTCGGTGCTGAAGTACAGCGAGGACCAGGAGGTGATCCGCGCGGCCGGTCTCGAGCAGCTCGTGGGCGGCGGTGACTGACTTCGGGGTCGAGACGATCGAGCTCGACCTGCCGCCGCTCGTGGCGGCTCTGAGCCGACGGCTGCACGACCGCGGCCTGCCGATCACCCCCGGCCGCTCGGCCGGCTTCGCACGGGCGCTCACGCTCGTCCGGCCGGTCTCGCGCCGGCGGCTGTACTGGACCGCGCGGGCTGTCTTCGTCTCCGACCCCGGACAGGTCGAGGCCTTCGACGCGGTCTTCTTCTCGGTCTTCGGCGGCCGGGTCGAGGACGCGGAGCCGGAGCCCGACACGGCCCGGCCGCTCGCCTCGTCCCAGGAGCACCCGCCGAAGGACGGGAAGGAGGGCGCGTCAGACCGTCGCGACCTCCGTGCGGGTGACGAGCGGGGCGAAGACGAGGACTCGGCGGAGGTGGACGCGCCGCTCGTCCTCGCCAGCGACGAGGAGCTGCTGGGAAGCAAGCGCTTCGACGCGCTCGAGCCCCACGAGCTCGCGCAGCTCTACCGCCTGATGTCGAGCCTCCAGCTCGCAACCCCGGAGCGGCGAACGCGCCGCTACGAGAAGGGTCGCCGCGGCGAGCACGTCGACCTGCGGCGGACGCTGCGCGCGAGCCTGCGCACCGGCGGCGACCCCATGCGCCTCGCCCGCCGGCGGAGGCGAGTGGCACGGCGGCGGCTCGTGCTGCTGTGCGACATCTCCGGCTCGATGGAGCCCTACGCGCGTGCCTACCTGCAGTTCCTGACCTGCGCCGCAGGGACAGGTCCCAACGCCGAGGCGTTCGTCTTCGCGACGCGGCTGACCCGCCTCACGCGCGCGCTCTCGTCGCGCAACCCGGAGCGCGCGATCCAGCGCGCAGCCGAGGCCGCGCCCGACTGGGCGAGCGGGACCCGGATCGGCGACGCGCTACAGGAGTTCAACGACCGGCACGGACGCCGTGGCATGGCCCGCGGCGCCGTCGTGGTGATCCTCTCCGACGGCTGGGAGCGCGGCGACCCGAAGCTCGTGGGACGTGAGATGGCGCGGCTCGCGCGGCTGGCACACCGGATTGTCTGGGTCAACCCGCGCGTCGGCGCCGACACGTTCTCCGTCCGCTCCGGAGGCATGGTGGCCGCGCTGCCGCACTGCGACGCGCTCGTGAGCGGCCACAGCTTCGAGGCGCTCGACGAGGTGGTGGCGGCGATCGGCGGCCGCCCCAACCCGCCCACCGAGCGCCGGGCCGACCCCGACCCCGAGGAGCCGGAGGCATGGGCGAGCGCGACCCCGGTCGCGGGCAGCTCCGTCGGGATGCCGAGCGGCCACGCCCCGTCCAGAGGCAAGACCACGCCCGGCTGGGTCACGGATGAGTGAGACTCCCGCACCGAAGATCTGCATCTATCCCGGCTGTGAGCGGCCGGCGGTGCCGCCCCACCCGCAGGGCGGTCCGCAGCCGGCCTTCTGCGACCTGGAGGAGCACAACGCGCTGACCGCGCACCAGGAGCGCCGGCGCCTTGCGAACTCGACCGACCCCACGACCAGGAGGGAAGAGGGCAATGGCTGACGAGGCGTATCGAGCGGTGTTTCTGCGTGTCCACCCGACCGGCAAGATGGTGCTGAGCCTCACGACCGAGCCGGACGGAAACGAGGCCGCGTACGCGCAGCTCGTCGCGGACGAGCTGGGCGTCCCCGCACTGGACGTCAAGGTCGTTCCCGCAGACACGGACCGGTTCGGGAACGGGCACGGCTACAACACGAGCCCGTCCGACGGCACCCCTGCCGCGGTCACCGTCGCCGCCGAGAAGATTCGCGCCAAGGGCCTTTTGCTCGCAGCTGCGGCGCTGGAGACGTCGCCGGACGACCTCACGTGGGACAACGGCGCCTGGACGAGCGGCGACGGCTCCGATCCCACGCAGCTCAAGACGGTCGAGCAGGTCGCCCTCTACGCACACGGCAGCGGTCCCCTCCCGCCCGGGCTCGACGCGCAGGCCGTCTACCGGGACTAAGAGCTCAATTCAAATCGCCGGGCCGCCCGGCGGCACGATCGCCGCGTCCTCAGTCGCCCCGATAGCTTCAGCTATCGAGGCTCCCTGCGTCCTTGCGCTCGCACCACCCGGAGCACCCCGGCGACGAAGCTCATTCTGAATCGAGCTCTAATCGATCCCGTAGGCGCTGACCCAGTCGTTCACGACGGCCCAGTCCAGGTTGTCGAAGAACGCGTCGACGTAGGCGGCCCGGTCGGTCTGGAAATCGAGGAAGTACGCGTGCTCGTGGACGTCGAGGGCGACGAGAGGCGTGGCGTTCCAGCTCGGCGAGGCGTTCTCGGCGTCCCCGAGGGAGTTGAAGAGGCGACCCTCCTCCCAGTCGTACGCCGTCCAGGCCCAGCCGCGACCTGCAAGCGCCGTCGCCTGGAGATCGGCGCGCCAAGCCCCGACCGAGCCGAAGTCACGGGTGATGAGGTCGCCGATCGCGCCGGTCGGCTCGCCGCCTTCCCCGCCGAGGTGCTCGAAGTAGACCTCGTGGTTCTTGATCGCCCCGACCGCATATGAGAGCTCCACCTTCAGCGCCCGCAGCTCGGGGTCGTTCGCGCGGCCGAGCCCCGCGAGCCTGGCGAGGATCTCGTTGCGCTTCGCGACGTACCCCTGGTAGAGCGTGTGATGAGCGATCACGGACGTCCGCGAGATCCCCTCGAGCTCGAGTAGCGCGGGCTTGAGCTGACGCGATTCGATCCGCTCGTAGCCCGGCAGCGGTACCTCCACCCTCGGCTTCAGGCCGGTATCGATCGCCACCTCGACGTTGTCGGCGACCCGAAGCGCGCCGTACAGGGCGGAGTACGGCTTGATCCCCCAGTTGGACTGCTTGACGACGGCGCTACCCTCGAGCGTGCCGTCGTCTCGGACCTGGAGCACGAACGAGACCGGAGCGGTCTGGTCGAGGAGCGCCAACTCGCCTCGCACCCGCAGGAGGCGACCGTCGGCGCCCACCGCGTCCACCGTCGTCGAGCGGAACGCGATCGCTCCACGCTTCAGGACCTCGTCGTCGATCGTCTGGTGGATGTTCTCCTTGTCCTCGTCTTCGAGCGGCTGCATGCCGCCGGTGCCTTCACGCACGCGTAGGGACGCCGCATCTGCGTCGAGCACGATGCTCGTCTGCGCTGGGTCGTCGCCGATCTCGAGCGTCGCCTGCCAGGTGGTGACGTGGATCAGGAGGTCGTGTCCTGCGGCCGCCGCGGCGCCCATACGCCCCGTCCTCACCGAGAGAGTGCCGTTCTCCGGGCCGAGTGTGTACGTGCCTGGCTGGATCGGCATCAGGCGAGCGAGACGGTCAGCCGGTCCCCCGCGTACGCCACGTCGCCGCCCAGCGCGCGCAGGAGCCGGACTGCGACCGCGGCCCCGAGGTCTTTCTGCTGCTCGCCCAGCACGATCGGAGCGGCGCTCTCGGTGACCGGCTCGAGCACGATCGCGGTTCCCTCGACCACGATGCGCGGCTCGACGCCGCCGTGGCGCGAGGCCGCGCGCACGAGCGCAGCGAGCGCCCGCTCGACGCCCTCGGCATCCACCTGCACCGGCGCTCCCGCCCCGCTCGCGTCCGGATCGGCCGCCCGCGCGAGCGCGAGCGAGTCGACCTCGCGCAGGACCGGCTCGTAGCGGCCGTTCTCGATCCGCGCGGCGAGCGAGAGCACGTCGAGCAGGCCGACGAGCTCCCCCGACGCAGCGTCGATCAGGCCCAGGTAGCGCGACACCTTCTCCGGCTCGAGCTGCTCGTGCCTGACGAGCGTCTTCGCGAACCCGTGCACCGTCGCGAGTGGAGTGCGGAGGTCGTGGCACGCGAGCGAGACCAGACTGGCAAAGTCGGAGGCCACGGCGGTGCTAGCGTAACCGCGTGACGGAGCTGCCGTTCGCGACGCACGATCTCCAGGCCTCGATGCCGGAGGTGAGGCTGTCGCTGACGCGGGCGGGCGTGACCGGTGTGCAGAAGGCGGTGCGCGTGCGGCACGAGGGGCGCGAGACGGTGATGGCCGCCGAGATCGCGTGCACGGTCGATCTTGCGCACGAGCAGAAGGGCGTCCACATGTCCCGCTTCCCGGAGCTCTTCGAGGAGGCGATCGAGGCAGTCGTCGGCAGCGAGGCGCTGCACGTCGAGTCACTGGCCGAGCACATCGCCCGGCACATCGTCGGCCGGCAGCGAGCGCTCCGCGCCGAGGCCAGGATCACGGCCCACTGGCCGGTGCGGCGGACGACGCCGGTGAGCAAGCTCTCGACGCAGGAGATGGTCTCGCTCGTCGGGATCGCCGCGGCGACGACCGAGCGCGTGCGCCGCGTCGTCGGCGTCGAGGCGACCGGGATCAACGCCTGCCCGTGCGCGCAGGGGCTCGTCCGCGGGCGGGCGGCCGAACGGCTCGCGGAGGCCGGGTACGAGGACGTCGACCGGATCCTCGACCTCGTCCCGCTCGCGACGCACAACCAGCGCGGCAAGGGCACGCTCTATGTCGGCACGGACCGGCAGCTGGATGCGAACGATCTCGTCACGATCGTGCAGGGATCGATGAGCGCACCGGTGTACGAGCTCCTCAAGCGCCCGGACGAGCTCTTCGTCGTCGAGCACGCCCATCTCCAGCCGCGCTTCGTCGAGGACTCCGTCCGGCTCTCGCTCAAGGGGGCGCTCGAGGCGATGCCGGAGCTCGCCGACGGCGACTTCCTCTACGCCCGTCAGGTCAACTTCGAGACGATCCACGCCCACGACGTGCTCGCGGAGCGCGAAGGGACGGTCGGCGAGCTCCGCGGCGAGCTCGACTCTGGCACGCCCGCCGAGCGGCATACGTCGCTCTCCGCCTGGCTGGCCGCAGCTTGACTTCTACGCCGCCGCGCTGCGGCGGCGGAGCGAGAAACGGCTCTCCGTGCCGGCGCGGAGCCGCCCGATGTTGGCGCGGTGGAGGACGAGCACGGCGACAGCCGCGATCGCGGCGAACGCGATCACGGGCCACGGCTCGCCGAGGACGAGCCCGACGAACGGGAGCGCGACCGCCGTCGCCATCGACGCCAGAGAGGCGTACCGCGAGGCGAGAAAGACGACGACCCAGATCACGAGAGCGATCGCCCCGAGCAGCGGCGCGACGCCGAGGAGTGTTCCGCCTCCGGTCGCCACCGACTTGCCGCCGCGCTGGAAGCGGAGGAACAGGGGCCGCCAGTGGCCCAGCATCGCCGCGCCGCCGGCGAGGACACCGGTCAGCTCGCCGACAAGAAGCGTGCCGACGAGCGCGGGCACGAAGCCCTTGGCCACGTCGAGCACGACGATCGGGAGCCCGTACGAGCGCCCGTAGGTCCGCCAGACGTTGGTCGCGCCGATGTTGCCGCTGCCGACGCGGCGGATGTCCTCGCCCTTCCCGAGCCGTACGAGCCAGTACCCGAACGGCATCGACCCCAGCAGGTAGCCGCCGAGGACGACGAGGGCCGAGGTCATCGTCAGCTACTTGAGCGGGATCTGGTACTTCGAGACCCACTCGTTCACGACGGCCCAGTCCAGGTTGTGGAAGAAGGCGTCGATGTAGGCGCCGCGGTCGGTCTGGAAGTCGAGAAAGTAGGCGTGCTCGTAGACGTCGAGCGCGACGAGCGGGGTGGCGTTCCAGATCGGGTAGGTGTTCTGGGCGTCGCCGACGTAGTTGAAGAGGCGACCCTCGTCCCAGTCGTACGCGGTCCAGGCCCAGCCGCGGCCGGCCATCCCGGTCGCCTTGAGATCGGCGCGCCACGTGTCGACGGAGCCGAAGTCGCGCCTGATCAGGTCGCCGACCGGGCCCGTCGGGTCGCCGCCGTCGCCGCCGAGGTGCTCGAAGTAGACCTCGTGATTCTTGATCCCGCCGACCGCGAAGGAAAGGTCGACCTTGAGCGCGCGGAGCTCCGAGTAGACCTGGTTCGCGGCGCCTGCGTCGACGCCGCCGAGCTTCGAGAGGATCTCGTTCCGCTTCGTCACGTAGCCCTGGTAGAGCTTGTAGTGGGCTTCGATCGACGCGCGCGAGATCCCGTCGAGCTCCAGCAGGGCCGGCTTCAGCTCGCGGGGCCTGATCTCCTCATAGCTCGACATCCGTACCTCCACAGTTTTCGACGGCGACTCGGCGGGAACGGCGCGGAGCATATCCTCCCGTCCAGTTTCCGAGACGAAGGAGTCGCGATGCCGTTCACCCTGCCGGACCTGCCCTACGACCACGCTGCGCTCGAGCCGACGATCGACGCGCGCACGATGGAGATCCACCACGGGAAGCACCACCAGGCCTACGTCGACAACGCCAACAAGGCGCTCGAAGGGACCGACCTCGTAGATGCCCCGGTCGAGGAGCTGCTGACAAAGCTCGACTCGCTTCCCGAGGACAAGCGCGCCGCGGTCCGCAACAACGCTGGCGGCCATGCCAACCATTCGCTCTTCTGGACGATCATGGGCCCGGGCGGAGGCGGCGAGCCGTCGGGCGCGCTCGCGGAGGCGATCGGATCGACGTTCGGGGGCCTCGACGCGCTCAAGGAGCAGGTGAACGACGCCGGGGTCAAGCGCTTCGGCAGCGGCTGGACGTGGCTCGTCGTCGACGGCGGCTCGCTCGCCGTGACGTCGACCGCGAACCAGGACTCGCCGCTGTCCGAGGGGAAGACCCCGATTCTCGGCATCGACGTCTGGGAGCACGCCTACTACCTCACCTACCAGAACCGCCGTCCCGACTATCTGGCGGCCTGGTGGGACGTCGTCAACTGGGACGAGGTGGCGAGGCGGTACGAAGCCGCCGGCTGAGCCCTACTTCACCCGTCGGTACGTGATCTCGCGGCTGAAGCCCGCGAGATAGCCGGCGCCCGCCTGGTTCACGGACATCGCGATCCGCAGGCGGGACGCGCCGAGTGGGACGAGCGCGCGGAAGCGCGCCCGTGAGTTGAGGTCGAGCGAGACACGCTTGATCGTCACCCACTGGCCGAAGCTCGAGAGGCGCTGCAACTGCACCTGCTTCGTCGCCATCGAGCGGCCGGCAAAGACGCGCGTGAGGAAGCCGTTGAGGCGGCCGAACGAGATCGTGGGAGCCACGGCCGTCGTGATCACGAGGCTCCGCCCGGTCTTCCAGAGCGCCTGGTACGTGGTCAGGATCTTCGGCTGCGTGACGAGGCTGAAGGTGCCGTCGGCGCCGGTGAGCACGGTCGCGAGCACGATCTGCGACGCCTGGCCGTAGGGCTGATGGACGATCTGCACCTGCTCTCCCGCCTGCCTGCTGTTGATCTGGCCGGAGAGCGTGACGGCAGCTCCGTACGAGACCTGGGGCAGCGAGGTCGCGAGCGAGACTGCGGGCGGCGCGCCGGCGACTCGGATCGTTCCGTTGACGCGGGGGTTGAGAGCGTCGCGGTAGCGGTACGTCCCGGCGACCGTGAACGTGAACGAGTAGGTCCGGCCGGGACGGAGCACGGGCGAGGCGAACGTCCCCGTCGTCGAGACGACCTGGTGGTCGCGGTTGTCGACGTTGCGCCATCTGATCGTGTCGCCGGCGACGATGCTCACCGTCGCGGGCGAGAACGAGCTCCGCAGGATCTGGACCCCCCTCGTCGCGGCATCCGCCTCCGGCGCGAGCGCGAATACTGTGAGCAACGGCAGAACCAGCAGAATACGTCTCATGTCGCGAAGGATTCCACGCCGCCTGAGGTGCTACGCCTCTGCGGCGACGAATTTACGTCCCCCGAAAGAGAATTAACGAGTCCCGTACACGCGCCCTCGTCACCGGCGGCACCGGCAAGCTCGGCTCGGGCATCGTGCGGCGGCTCGAGGCGGAGGGCTGGCTCGTTCTCGCCGCGGGGCGGAAGGACGGCGACCTGACGGGCGCGGCCGGAGCGCGCGCGCTGGTCGAGCGGGCGAGCGGCGAGCTCGGCGGGCTGGACGTCGTCGTCAACGCCGCGTCCGCCGGTTTTACGCCCAGGCAGTTCGAGCACGTGTCGGAGGAGGAGGTGGACGCAGCGCTCGGCGCAACCGTGAAAGGCAGCTTCTTCGTCACCCAGGCGGCGGCGCCACACCTGCGCGCGACGCGCGGCCTCGTCGTCATGGTCGAGGACGTCGCGGCGTACCAGCCGTGGCCGTCGTTCGCTGCCCACTGCGCGGCGAAGGCGGCACAGGCGATGCTTACCCGCGTGCTCGCCCGCGCCCTCGCCCCGGACGTCCGCGTGTGCGGCGTCGCGCCCGGCCCGGTCGCGGTCGACCCCGACCAGGAAGAGCGGCGCGCCGCCGAGACCGCGCTCGGCCGGGTCGGGTCGGCGGACGACGTCGCCGGGGCGATCCTCTACCTCGCCGGCGCGAGCTTCGTCACCGGAGCCACGATCGCCGTCGACGGGGGACGGCTGCTCCAATCCGCAGGGAGGATCCATGCGTAGTCCGTGTGCATGGGTACGGCGTTGACCCTCGACCGTCCCGTCGTGCCTCACGCGGCCCGAGCCTCGAGCATCGGCATGGCGCCCAACGGAGAGCCGACGGACAGCGAGCTGATCGAACGCGTCGGCGACGGCGACCGCGACGCGTTCGAGGAGCTCTACCGGCGCTATACGCGCCCGGTGTTCGGGCTCGCCCTGCGGCGGCTCGGCGACCGCGGCCGCGCCGAGGACGCGTTCCAGGACGCGTTCGCCGCGATCTGGCGTTCGGCGGCGAGCTTCGACCCGGAGCGAGGACAGGGCGGAGCCTGGCTCTACACGGTCGCTCGTAACGCGATCGTCGACGGCGCCCGCCGGCGGCCCGAGCCGCCGCTGGAGGCACCCGACGAGCCGTCGCCCGAGGACGGACCGGCCGAGCACGCCGAGGCATCGTGGCTCGCCTGGCGTGTGCACGGCGCGCTCGAGCAGCTGCCGGCCCACGAGCGGCCCGTGATCGAGCTCGCCTACTGGGGCGGTCTCTCGCAGAGCGAGATCTCGGCGCGCCTGCACGTGCCGCTCGGGACTGTGAAGACGAGAACGCGGAGCGCGCTTTCCCGCCTTGCCGATCTGCTGGAGGACGAACTTTCGTGAACGACGCGAACGATCGGCTGCACGAGCTCGTCGGCGACGTGGACGACCCGCGCGAGCACGACCGGCTCCGGCGCGTGCACGAGCTGCTCCTCTCGGTCGACCCGCCGCCCGACGTCCCACACTCGCTCCGCGCCCCGGCGACGGAGGAGTCGGTGCAGCAGCCCGCGCAACGCCGCTGGCGCCCGGCCCTGGTAGCGCTCGCGGCCACGCTCGCCGCCTTCGCTTTCGGCACCGGCTACTGGGCCGGGAGCCAGGACGAGGACCCGATACGGGTGATCGAGATGGCGGCCACGAGCGAGGGAAGCGACGCGTTCGCCTCGATCGAGCTGCTCCCCGAGGACGAGGCCGGCAACTGGCCGATGAACGTGATCCTGCGCGGGCTCGAGCCGAGCCGGAACCGGCAGGACTACTACGAGCTGTGGCTGACGAGGGATGGCGAGCTCGCCGACTCCTGCGGGCGCTTCATGGTGCGCGCCGGAGAGACGAACGTCGTGCTCACGGTGCCGTACGGGTTCCGGCGCTACGACGGCTGGGTCGTCACCCGCGCCGGCTCGGACCGCCCGCTGCTCACGACGTAGGGCTCTTCGGCTCCCAGAGCTCGAAGCGGTTGCCCTCCGGGTCGACCGCCCAGCCGAAGCGGCTGTACTCCTGCTCCTCGACCTTCTCGTCGACTAGGGCGCGGTGCGGTCGTTCGCCACGAACGCGTCGTACGTGATCGGCATGCGGTCGGCGAGGAACCGCTCGCACGCCTCCGCGTAGAGCCTGATCTCGCGCTGGGCCGTGTCGGCGGCGCGAAGCGAGACGAAGTTCATCAACGCCCGCGCGTTGACCGTCCAGTAGAACTCGGTGTAGGCGCCGACCGGCAGCACCGAACGGGCGAGCTCGCGCGCCACGCCCTCCTCGACGAGCCGCGTGTAGGTCGCGTAGGCGATGTCGTAGACGGCCTGGAGCTCCTCGCGCGTGCGCTCGGCGAGCTCCGGGTCGACCGGCTCGAACGAGTACGCGCCCGGCTTGCCGACCTGGCTGCGGACGTCCTCGAGCTCGGGGACGTAGAAGTCGTCGGTCGCCTTCGCGTAGCGCATCGAGAACTCGTTGAACGAGCCGATCCGGTGCCGGAACCACTCGCGCGCGACGAAGATCGGACAGCGGATGTGGAAGCGGAAGGAGTTGTGCTCGAACGGCGTCCCGTGCCTGTCGCGCATCAGGAAGCGGATCAGTCCGGCGTCGGCGTCGTCCACCTCCTCGCGGCGGCGCGCGAAGCTGACCCGGGCGGCGTTGACGACGGAGAGGTCGTCTGCCATTGCGTCGTCGAGGCGGACGAAGCCGTGGTCGAGGACGGAGATGGAGCGGTCGGGTATCACTTCGCTCGTGACGGCCACCCAACCGAGGCTAGCGCGAATCTCGGACGGGCAGTTCTACGTCGGCTCGTCAGGGTGGTCGTATCCGTCGTGGCGGCCGGATTTCTATCCCGCCGGGCTCGCGAACGAGGACTTCCTCTCCTTCTACGCGCAGCGGCTGCCGTCGGTCGAGCTGAACTCGACCGGCTACCGGCTTCCGTCCGAGGAGCAGTTCGCCCGCTGGGCGGAACAGGCGCCCGCGGGGTTCCGGTTCGCGGTGAAGATGCCGCCGCAGGCGCTGCGCGCGCTCGGCACGTTCGAGGAGAGGGTGCGCCGGCTCGGCGAGCGCCTCGGGCCGGTGCGTGTGGTCGTCGATCGCCCCAGGGACGACGGCTTGCTCGCCCTGCTCCACGGCTCGACCGGTCTGCGGCTCGCACTCGACCTCCGCCACGAGAGCTGGGACGGCGTCGACGTCTCGCCCGCGGTGCGCGTCGGCGACTGGGACGGCGACGCGCCCTTCCGCTACCTCCGCTTTCGCGACCCGCCCTACACCGACGAGACGCTGGTCGAGCTCGCGGCACGCATTCGCCCGCTGCTCGCCGCGGGGACCGAGGTCTTCGCGTACTTCCGCCACGAGGACACGCCGACCGCGGTCACGTACGCCGCGCGGCTGCTCGAGCTCGTCCGCGCGGAGGAGCGCTGATCGATCCACCGGCCGATGCGCGCAGGAAAGCGGCGGCGTAGCGTGAACTCATGTCCCCCGTGCTCCCGTTCCTCGTCGCCCTCCTCCCGTTCGCCGGCCTGATCGGCCCGCTCGTGTGGATGGCGCGAATGTCGTGAGATTACGGCTACACTGCGCCGCGTTCAGTCGATAGAGCGCGTACCTGCGGTGCCCCAGCACCTCTCTTACCGTTCGTGACTCATTGGTAAGGAGGTGTATTTCTATGGCAGCAGGAACCGTTAAGTGGTTCGACAACGCGAAGGGCTACGGCTTCATCGCGCCCGAGGACGGAGGCAAGGACCTCTTCGTCCACCACACCGGCATCGCCGGCGATGGCTTCAAGTCCCTCGACGAGGGTGCGAAGGTCGAGTTCGAGGCTCGCGAGGGCCAGAAGGGCCCCGAGGCTTTCAACGTCCTCGCCGTCTAGGCGATTTGCGTCTCGCGGCGGCCGGTTCACGCCGGCCGCCGCGCCGACGTGTCCCAGGGGGACGTGTCCCAGGGACAGTCCCTAGGACACGTCCCGAACAGACACTGCGCCTGCGGCTCCGGCCGCACGCGCCGCCAGCTCGCGCGTCTTGATGACGCGGTCGTCACCGTCGTCTGCGTTGATTGCGACGAGACGGGCGGCAATCGACGCTGCCGCAGCCGCGAGGTCGGCGCTCGCCGCGGCGTCGCCGAAGAGGTTGGGATTGCCCTCAGCCGCGACCAGCGCGGCCAGCTCGGCGACCTCGGCGGCGATGATGGCGATCTCGTACGGAATCGCGACGATCTGCTCGACCGTGTCCGGGATGCGGGCGGCCAAGAACGCGCCATATGCGGCTGCATCCGCGTCGGCGAGCGGCTCGGCGCGCGCGCGGAGCTCCTCGGCGCGACGGACGATCTCGGATCTGCGCTCCCATCCGTCGGGCGCGAACCGCGCTGCCATCGAGGTGAGCCCAGCCGCCAGGGACGCGGCGACAGCGGCAGCGGCACCGCCTCCGGGCGCAGGCGTCCGAGCGGGTACAGCGTCGAGGAACTCTCCCAGGCTCTGGTCGAGGAAGCTAGAAGAGCCCAACCGTGAGGCCGTCCTCGTCGATATCGACGTTGAAGGCCGCAGGGTTGGCGCCGAGCCCCGGCATCGTCTGCATCGTGCCGCACAGCGCGACCAGCCAGCCGGCCCCCGTGTAAGCGCGTACGTCCCGCACGGTCAGCTCGAAGCCCGTCGGCGCGTTTACGAGCTCGGGATCGTGCGAGAGCGAGAGGTGCGTCTTCGCCATGCAGATCGGCAGCCGATCGAGGCCGCCTGCCGCGTACTGCCGGATCTTGTTCTTCGCGGTCTGGAGGAACACCACGCTCCCGGCTCCGTAGACACGGGTCGCGATCGCTTCGATCTTCTCCTCGATCGTTGCTTCGATCGCGTACGTGAAATCGAACGCATTCGGATGGTCGGCGGCGTCGACCACGGCCTCGGCGAGCGCAGCCGCGCCGACGCCGCCGCGCTCGAAGGCCTCGTTCAGCTCCGCAGCGTGCGCCCCGTGCTCGAGCGCGAGCTTGCGCACGAGCTCGACCTCGTCGTCCGTGTCGCCCGGAAACCGGTTCACGGCGACGACGGCGCGCAGCCCGAACCCGGCCACGATCTCGAGATGCCGGCGTAGATTGTCGGCTCCTCGTTCGATCGCGTCGGGTCCGCCGTCTGGGTCGCCGCCGTGGTGCTTCAGCGCCTTCGCCGTCGCGACGAGCACGACGGCGCTCGGGCTGAGATCCCCGGCGCGGCAGACGATGTTGAGGAACTTCTCCATCCCCATGTCGGCGCCGAAGCCCGACTCGGTGACGACGTAGTCGCCGAGCTTCAGCGCAACGAGGTCGGCGACGAGCGAGTTGTTGCCGTGCGCGATATTTGCGAACGGCCCGCAATGGACGAGCGCCGGCTGGCCCTCGAGCGTCTGGACGAGGTTCGGCTTGAGCGCGTCCTTGAGCAGGACGGTCATCGCGCCGGCCGCGCGGAGCTGCTCGGCGAGCACGGGCTTGCCGTCGAAGGTGTAGGCGACCGTGATCGCGCCCAGCCGCGTGCGCAGGTCGTGTAAGTCGCGCGCGACCGCGACGATGGCCATCACCTCGGATGCAGCGGTGATGTCGAAGCCCGACTGGCGGACGTAGCCGTTGGCACGGCCGCCGAGGCCGATCGCGATGTCGCGCAGGGCGCGGTCGTTGATGTCGACGCAGCGGCGCCAGCCGACTGAGAGCGGATCGATCCGGAGCTCGTTCCCGTGCAGGATGTGCGCCTCGAGCAGCGCCGCGAGCAGGTTGTTCGCGGCGCCGATCGCGTGGATGTCGCCGGTGAAGTGGAGATTGAGGTCCTCCATCGGCACCACCTGTGCGTAGCCGCCCCCGGCCGCGCCTCCCTTGATCCCGAACACGGGGCCGAGCGACGCCTCGCGGATGCAGAGCACCGGCCTGCGACCGATGTGGCCGAGTCCCTGCGTGAGCGAGACGGATGTGGTTGTCTTGCCCTCGCCTGCCCTCGTGGGCGTGATCGCCGTGACGCAGATCAGCTTCCCGTCAGCCGTGTCGCGGAGACGGTCGAGGACGCCGAGGTCGATCTTCGCCTTGGTGCGGCCGTACGGCTCGACCTCGTCCGGCTCGAGCCCGGCCTCTGCCGCAATCTCCTCGATCGGGCGCAGCGTCGCCGCCTGCGCGATCTCGAGACTCGAGGGCATCTCGGTGCGCACGAGGGGAGCCTAATGCCGCGCGACCGCGCCCAGGTGGCGGACGTGGGCGCCGGTTGCGACGATCTCGCAGATCTGGTCGACCACGTGCTCCAGCTCGGCGTCGGCGGTGAAGTAGTGCGGCCCGACCCGGATCCCGGCCCCAGGCCGAAAGTCGCACAGGATCTGCCGTTCGGTGAGCTCTCGGTGTACGGCTGGGAAGTCGTCGACGTGGATGGTGACGGTGCCGCCGCGGCGTTCCGGGTCGCGCGGGCTCGCAATCCCCAGGCCCGCCTCTTCTGCCAGCCCGATCAGCAGCGTCGTCTGCCGCAACGAATTGTCCCTGATCCGCGCGACACCGATCTCCTCGATCAGGTCGTAGCCCGCGGTCGCGGCATAGAGGGCGGGCACGTTCGGCGTGCCCGTGAGAAAGCGCGCCGCGCCCTGCGCGTACCGCATCTTCTCCTCGAACGCGAACGGCGACTCGTGCGCCTGCCAACCAGTGAAGGTCGGCTCCAGCCGCTCGGCGAGGTCTGGGCGGACGTAGAGCCAGCCGTTGCCCGGCCCGCCGCAGAGCCACTTGACCGAGCCCCCGACCGCAAAGTCGACGCCGAGCGCGGTGACGTCGAGTGGCACGATCCCCGCCGACTGGTAGGCGTCGAGGATCACGTGAGCGCCCGCCTCGTGCGCTCGGCGGACGATGGCGGCGACGTCCTGGATCTCGCCGTTCTTGAAGAGGACGTGGCTGGTCGGAACGAGAAGCGTCCGCTCGTCGATCGCCTCGACGATCTCGCCGTCGTCCTCGCAGACGACCACCTCGAGATCGGGCTGCGCCTGGAAGAGGTAGCGGACCGAGGGGAAGTTGCCGCGCTCGTAGACGACGCGATTCCTCCCGGGCGTCGGCCGGAAGCAAGAGAGGACGACGGCCTCGGCGATGGCCACGTTCTGGTGCATCGCCGTCGAGCCTGGCGGCGCGCCGACGATCCGGCCAACCTGGTCGCCGACCGTGAGCGGCAGCTCCCACCAGCCCTCCGCCCACGCGCGGATGCCGCGATCCCGCCAGGTGCGCGCGTACTCCGCCACCCGCTCCTCCGCCTCGGCCGGCATCGCCCCGAGCGAGTGGTTGATCAGATACGTCGTGCTCTCGAGGATGGGAAAGCGGGAGCGGTAGTCGAGTAACTCGCGCACGAACGGCAGTCTGCCCGACCGGCGCCTGCGAGGGACGTGTCCCAGGGACTGTCCCTAAGACACGTCCCTAAGGGGCGGTTTCGCGGGCGGCCCTCTGCGGCTACGGTCGCCGCATGCCGCGCATCCCGCGCTCGTCGCTGCCGAGCCCGGCCTGGTACCACGTCATCTGTCGGGGCGTCGAGCAGCGGACGATCGTGCTGGACGATCGCGATCGCGAGGCCTGGTTCAAGCTCCTCCTCGATGTGGAGCATCGCTTCGCCTGGAAGATCCACGCATGGGTCCTCCTCGACAACCACTTCCACCTCCTCGTCGAGACGTGGCAGCCCCGGCTCTCGCGCGGGATGCAGCGCCTGAACGGCCTGCACGCGATGCGCTTCAACCGGCGGTACGACCGCACGGGGCACCTCTTCCAGGGCCGGTTCGAGACGCGCGTGATCGAGGACGAGCGCTACCTCGGAAACGTCATGCTCTACATCTACGAGAACGCGACGCGCGTCGGCCTCCCGGGTTGGCCCTGGCGCGGTATCGGCTTGCCCACACCCACACCCGCGTCCGCCCCACTTGCGCCGCGACCACCGGTCTATGCTGTCGAGAGCGGAACGGATGAGCGACGAGACGAGACTCAACGAGCATCCCGTCAGCAGCGTCGACCACAAGAACGGCGCGGTCGTCGTTCACCTGGTCGGCGAGCTGGATCTCTACAACGCGCCGCAGATGCGCGCCGCGCTCCTCGAGCTCTGCTCGAAGCAGCCGGAGCGGATCGTGGTCGATCTGGCGGGGGTGGACTTCGTCGACTCGACCGCGCTCGGCGTGCTGGTCGAAGCACGGACGACGCTCGAGGACCGCCAGACGTTCCTGCTCGCCTCCCCCAAACGAGATACGCATCGCGCGCTCACGATCTCAGGCCTCGACCAGCACATGTCCGTGCACGACACGGTCGAGTCGGCGCTCGCAGCCCCGCTCGGTTCGTAGGCTCGTAAGGAAACGTTCATTGCGGCCGTTCGCCCGAAGCGACACAGTCGGGCCGTGAGGCTCCTCGCGCTCGCCGCCGCCCTCGGCCTACTCCTCGCCGCCACGAGCAGCGCCGCGCCGGCGGAGCAAGCCGCGAACGGACTGCCGGCATACGTGGAGGGTTACGCGAAGTGGCCGAAGCTCAACGCCGCTCCGATCCGCGGCGGCTCGGCCGCTCACCAGGGCACGAAGAACGTCCACGCGAGCAAGCGCAAGGTCGGGCGGCGCTATCCACTCGGGACGATCGTCGTCAAGGTGGCGACACCGCCGGGGAAGCGCTGGCTCTCGCTCGTCGCGACGATGCGCCGGGTGAAAGCCAACGCCAACGGCGGCTGGCGCTGGGAGGAGTTCACGCGCACCTCTCCGTCCGCCCGGTTCACGAAAGTCGGCTTCCCGGAGTCGGGCTGCGCCGCCTGCCACGCGCAGGCGAAGGCGAACGACTACGTCTTCACGCGCCGGCGCTAGCCCTAGTAGCCGGCAGCCTCGAGGAGCTTCAGCCAGACCTCGCTGCGCGTCGGGAAGGAGGGCACCGCGTGGACGAGCCGTTCGAGCGGCACCTCGCAGACGACGGCGATCGTCGCGGCATGAAGCCACTCGGCAACCTCGACGCCCGTGAACGTGGCGCCGACGATCACGCCACGCGTCTCGTCGACGACGAGCCGCGACGTCCCGGGCGCGCCGCGCCCGACGAAGCTCGCGCCCGCCGTCCCGCCCGTCTCGACGTCGACCGCGCGGACGACGAGCCCGGCACTCTCGGCAGAAGCGAGCGTGTGGCCTACTGCGGCCACCTGCGGGTCGGAGAAGACGACGCGCGGCGAGAGTGGGCCGTCGGACACGACCGCCACGTCCTTGCCGAGGATCGCGTCCGCCGCGAGGCGCCCCTGGTACTTGCCCATGTGTGTCAGCAGAGCGCGGCCGTTGGCGTCGCCGATCGCGTAGAGCCAGTCGTGGCGCGGCGAGCGCAGGTTCGAGCCGACCTCGACCGGCTTCCCCGGCTCGAGCCCGATCGTCTCGAGCCCGAGGCTCTCGGTCGCCGGCTTCCTCCCCACCGCGACGAGCAGCTCCGCACCCGCGACGGTCGCGCCGTCACGGAGCTCGACCGTGACGTCACCGTCCCGCGACACCGACACAGCGAGGTTCCCCGTCCGCACGTCCACGCCCTGCTCCCGCAGCGACGACTCGACCTCCGCCGACGCGAACGGCTCTTCGCGGACGAGCAGTCGCGGCGTCCCCTCGAGGAGCACGACTCGCGTCCCAAGTGAGGACCAGGCCTGGGCCAGCTCGACGCCGACGACGCCGCCGCCGAGAATGAGCAGGCTCTCGGGTGCCTCGGTCGCGATGGTCGCCTCACGATTCGACCAGGGCCGCGCCTCGACGAGCCCGGGAATCGGCGGCAGCACCGGTCCGCTCCCCGTCGCGACGACAACGGCCTTCTCCGCGACGAGCACGTCGTCGTCGACACGCACACGCCGCGCACCATCGAACCGGCCGCGCCCGCGCACGAGCGTGACGCCGCGCTCCTCGAGCCACGGCACCTGACCGGAGTCGTCCCGGTCGTGGATCACCTCGTCGCGCCGCTCGAGCACTGCTCCCACGTCGAGCCCGTCCGCACGGATGCCCGGCACCCGGCGCACCTCGGCGAGCAGCTCGCCAGGCCGGAGCAGCGCCTTCGACGGCATGCACGCGTAGTAGGAGCACTCGCCGCCGACGAGATGCTGCTCGACGATCGCAACGCGGAGGCCGCCTTCCCCGAGGCGCCCAGCGGCGACCTCGCCCGCCGGCCCGGCGCCGAGCACGACGACGTCGAATGCACGCTCGCCCACGACGCTGAGTCTCGCAAACGGGCGTGTGCGACGATCGCGTCATGAGCGGAGTCAGGCACTGGCGCGTCCGCTACCGCGCGCACAACCGTCTGCCCCGGCCCGCCGTCGTCGTCCTTCCCGCCCAGTACGGCCCGGAGCGCCGGCCGCCGCCGCTACCGCTCGTGATCTCGCCGCACGGGCGAGGCGTCAACGCGGAGACCAATGCCCGCATGTGGGCCGACCTTCCCGGACGCGGCCACTTCGCGGTCATCTGTCCCGGCGGCATGGGCCGGCGGCTGCCGCTCCACTCCTGGGGCTGGCAGGGCCAGATCGCGGATCTCGCGCGGATGCCTTCGATCGCGCGTGCCACCCTGCCGTGGCTGCGCGTCGACGGCAACCGCATCTACGCCGTCGGCGGGAGCATGGGCGGTCAGGAGACGCTGCTGCTGCTCGGCCGAAATCCGAGCCTGCTCGCCGGCGCGGTCGCCTTCGACTCCGTGACGAACTTCTACCGGCGCTACTTCGACTTCGCGCTCCGTCCCGGCACGCGCCGGCAACAGGCGCTCGCCCGGATCGAGGTGGGCGGCACGCCGCGCACGAACCCGACCGGCTACGTGCTTCGCAGCCCCTCGCACTGGAAGGAGCAGATCGCGCGGTCGGGCGTCCCGCTACAAATCTGGTGGAGCGAGGCCGACGAGATCGTCGTCGACCAGCGCTTCCAGTCCGGGCTCCTCTACACCGACCTGCAGCGGCTCCGGCCGCGCGCTCCCGTCGAGAAGGTCACCGGCTCCTGGGGTCACACCGCCGAGAGCTACCGCAACCTCCAGCTGCCGGGCGCCGTGCGCTGGCTCGAACTCGAGGGCGTCTAGAGGCCGCGGTTCCGGAGCGTGACGACCGTGTCGGCGAAGCTCATGTTCCCTGCCACGTCCCACGCCCGGATGCGCAGCCGGTAGCGCCCGTCCGGGAGCCGGGCCGTGTTCCAGTACGGGCTCGGGAAGAGCCGGAACCAGTAGATCCCGTCGCAGCTCGTCGTGCGATGGAAGAGCATGCAGGCGCTCGCGGGCAGGTTCTGCTCCGTGCCGGGCGCGAAGTGCTGCCCCGCCGGCTGGTCGAGCAGCTGCTCGGCGCGAAACGCCTCGCGGCGCAGCACGACCCGACCGGTGGCGAGCCGCACGACCGTGATCGAGAGGCGGAACGGATGGTGCGGCGCCGCCAGGTGGGGCAGGTCGCGGAACCAGCCGATGAAGGTCTGTGGGTCGCTGACGCGGACGCGGACGTCGACCTTTCCGGCGAGCGCCGTCTTGGCGAGCCGCCGGCCGGCCTGCGGCAGCAGCGCGACGGTGGTGCGCCGCCGCCGGCCCCAGCGCGGCGTCGCAGGCGTGTAGAAGCGGATCTCCCGGATCTCGGGCGCGTGCCGGTCGACGTAGGGGTGCAGCTTGCCCCCTCGGCGGAGCGGGTTGATCATGATCGTCTTGCCCCCGGCCGCGAACAGGAACTCGGTCAGGTGCACGTGCCAGAACCCCTGGGACGTCCACCCGATCGGGTCTCCCGCGGCGACGACGTCGCCGGCCCGGACGGTCGGCTCGATGTGCCCGTAGCCGAAGTGACCGACGCGGACGAGCCCGACCCGGCCGGGCGACGTCGCCTCGCGGACGCGCCCGCCCTCGATCGCGAACACCCGATGCGTCCGGCCGGCCGGCGCGCCCCGCTCGGGCCGGTCGTCGCGCACCGCGATGTCGACGCCCGTGTGGTAGATCGCGCCCCGCCGCGGATCCGGGCGCGGATCGAGGAAGGAGCCTCGGATCGGATGCTGGCGCTTCAACGGCAGCACCGGCCAGCCACGCCACGTGTCGTCGTAGGTCTGGAAGGCCTCGAGCTCGCCCGGGACGGCCACGGCGGCACTATCGCAGGCCGGGTCGGTAAGGATGCGGCATGCGAGTCGCGGTCGTCGGCGCAGGAGTCACGGGCCTCTTCGTCGCGCACGAGCTGAGCACCCTGGGAGTCGACGTGACGGTCTACGAGCGGACCGGGATCGGTGCCGGCGCATCGGGGGTGCAGCCGGGTGGGATCCGTCAGCAGTGGGGCACGGCGGTCAACTGCGTCCTGGCGCGCGAGTCGCTCGCGTTCTATCGCAACGCGCAGGAGCGGCTCGAGATGCGGGTCGACCCGGGCTTCCGGGCGTGCGGCTACCTGTTCCTCGCCCACTCCGTCGAGGCGCGGTCCCGCCTCGCCGAGAACGTCACGCTCCAGAACGGGCTCGGCGTGCCGTCGCGAATCGTCGAGCCGGACGAGGCGGCGCGCCTCGTTCCCGGGCTCGACCCGTCCTCGCTCGCCGGCGCGGCCTGGTGCGCGGAAGACGGCTTCCTCGACCGCCCGCAGGCGGTGCTCGAGGCTCTCGGCGAGCGCGCCGCCGTCGTCAGCGCCGAGGTCCTGGAACTTCGACCGCAGCGGCCCGGCTGGGAGCTCGCCTTCGCGGACGGGACGACGACCACGGCCTCGCGCGTCGTCGTCGCCGCGGGCTGGGAGTCCCGCACGTTGCTCCCGGAGCTGCCGATCGAGCGCGAGCCGCGCTCGTTCTTCCTCAGCGAGCCGATCCGCGCGCGCCTGCTCGAGCCGCTCGTGATCTCGTTGGAGTGGCAGTTCGCGGCCAAGCAGCTCGCCGACGGCCGCGTGCTCGCAGGCGACCTCGCGGGTACGAGCGACGCGCTGCGCCAGGTGCGCAGGTGCATCGAAGGGCTCCTCCCCCGGCTCGAATTCGTCACGTTCCCACTGCTCGCGGAGGGCTTCTACGACGTCACTCCGGACCACCAAGCGATCCTCGGCGAGGTGCGGCCGGGGATCTGGGTCGCCGCCGGTTTCAGCGGGCACGGCCTCATGCTCGCTCCCGCAGTCGGCCGAATCATCGCCGAAGCGATCGCGCTCGGACGCGAGGACGAAACGCTGCGCATGCTCGACGCCCGCCGCTTCGCCGAGGCGCGCCTGCTGCCCGAGCCTCAGGTCGTCTAGATGTTCCTGCAGCTGCTCGCGAACGGCCTGGTCACGGGCTCGGTGATCGCGATCGCCGCCGTAGGTGTCTCGCTCGTCTACGAGATCCTGCGGATCGTCAACTTCGCCCAGGGCGACTTCCTCACCTTCGGCGCCTTTGTCGCGGTCGCCGCGAACGTTCGCTACGGCGAGCGAATGCTGGTCGCCACGATCGGCGCAATCGTCGCGACCGCGCTGCTCGCGCTGGCCCTCGAGTTCGTGCTCTGGCGACCGATGCGCCGGCGAGGCGCCGGGCTTCATGTCGCTCTTCATCACCTCGATCGGGCTGGCGCTGGTCTTGCGGCACGTGCTCTTCCTCGTCGCCGGTGCCGAGCCGCGGAGCTACACGATCGACCCGTTCAAGGTCTACGTCGTCGGCAGCGTCCGGCTCGGAGGCAGCCAGGGTGTTGCGATCGTCGTCGGTGCCGCCGCGATCGTGCTCGTGGCTCTGCTGCTGGCGCGAAGCTCACTCGGGCGGAAGATGCGCGCGCTTGCGGACGACCCGGCCCTCGCCTCGGTCGCGGGCGTGAACGTCGACCGCATCGTCGTCTACACCTGGCTCCTGGCGGGTGCCCTGGCGGGCCTGGCGGGCGTCCTCCAGGGTCTCGTGCTGGCTTCGTTCACGCCGAACACCGGCTTCCAGCTCCTGCTGCCGATCTTCGCAGCGGTCGTGCTCGGCGGAATCGGCAGCGCGTACGGCGCACTCGCCGGTGGCTTGCTCCTCGGCGTGGCGATGGAGCTGTCCACCTGGGACGTGCTGGGGGGCGGCGTCGACCCCGTCTACAAGCCGGTCGTCGCGTTCGTGCTCCTGATCGCCATCCTGCTCGTCCGGCCGCAAGGGATCTTCGGGAAGGCGCGGCTCCTATGAGAAACCCGGTGTCAACCTTCCACGCTCGCGCGTTCCTCGGGCGTCGCTCGCAGTGCCCGGCCGGAGGGGACAGTACGGGTGGTACGGCCCCGGAGAGCCGGGTGCTGCGAGCGGCGTCAGGCGTCGGCGGAGCCCGGCTCTGCCGGGCGGGAGCCGGCGCCGGCGAGGGGCGCGCGTGAGCACCATCGCGAGCGGCGAATTCTGGGCGTTCGTCGGCGTGGTCGCCGGGATCTACACGATCTTCGGGCTCGGCGTCCAGCTGCAGTTCGGCTTCACGGGCCTTCTCAACTTCGGCCAGGTCGCCTTCATGGCGATCGGCGCCTACACGATGGCGATCCTGACCGTGAAGACGGGCATCGGGATGTGGGCGGCCGCCGTGCTCGCGATCGGCGTCGCGGTGCTCGCCGGGATCCTGCTCGGGTTGCCGACGCTCCGCCTGCGGGCGGACTACTTCGCGATCACGACGATCGCCTTCAGCGAGATCGTCCGCTACGTCGCCCTCAACGAGGACCGGCTCACCGGGGGTGCGCAGGGAACGATCAACCTCGCCGGCGCCGGCGTCGCGACGCAGTACGACGAGAGCTGGCAGCGCTTCCAGGCTCGGGTCCAGGATCTGCTCGGACTCGGCTCCAAGGACGTGACGATGCTCGTGATCGTCTGGAGCGCGGCACTCGTCCTGCTCCTCCTGCTCCATGTCGCCGTCCGCTCTCCGTGGGGACGTGTGTTGCGCTCGATCAGAGAGGACGAGGACGCCGCCGCCTCGCTCGGCAAGAACGTCTTCGGCTACAAGCTGCAGTCGCTTGCGGTCGGGGCGGCACTCGGAGGCATCGCGGGGCTCTTCTACGCCTGGCAGTTCTCCTTCTTCAGCCCCGACGACTTTGCGCCGCTGATCACCTTCTTCGCCTACACGATCGTCATCCTCGGCGGGACGGCGCGGACGTGGGCTGTCCCCGTGGGCGCGGTCGTGTTCGGCGTCATCTTCGCCGGCACGCGCTTCTTCGACTTCCCCCCGTTCAGCTACTTCGACTCCGCGGACCGAGCGTACGTCCGGCTCGCCCTGATCGGGGCGATTCTGATCGGACTGATGGCGTTCCGTCCGCAAGGACTGCTCGGGAAGCGCGAGGAGATGGTGCTCGAGTGAGCTTGCTCACGTTCCTGGGGCGTCGCTCGCGCCGCGTAGGCCGGTGGAACAGTACGGAGGTACGGGCCGCCGGCTGGAGCGGCGCGAGCGGCGTCAGCCTTTCGCGGAGCCCGGCTCCGCCGGGCGGGAGCGAAAGGCGGCCAGGGACGTGAGTGCGCTCCTCGAAGTGCGGGATGTGACTCGGAGCTTCGGCGGCCTGCGCGCGGTCGACGCAGCATCCTTCGACGTCGTCGAAGGCTCGATCACCGCGCTGATCGGGCCGAACGGCGCCGGCAAGTCGTCCCTGTTCAACATCCTCTCGGGCTTCCTCCGTCCTCAGCGGGGCACGGTCCGGTTCTTCGGGAAGGCGATCCAGCGCCGCCCGCCGCACCGGATTGCACGCGCGGGGCTTGTGCGCACGTTCCAGACGCCGCGGGCGCTTACAAAGTTGTCGGTGCTCGAAAACGTGCTGGTCGCTGCACCGCACAACAGCGGCGAGCGTCTCGAGCGGGTCTTCGCGACGCCGCGCACGGTCCGCGCGCATGAGGAGGCCGCAGAGCGAGAGGCCCGACGGCTTCTGGCACTCGTGGGGCTCGACCGTCACGCGGACGCGTACGCCGGAACGCTGTCCGGCGGCGAGCGCAAGCTGCTCGACTTCGCGCGCGTTCTGATGACCGAGCCGCGACTGATCCTGCTCGACGAGCCGACGGCCGGGGTCAACCCGACGCTGGCGGCGCAGCTCCTGAAGCACATGCTCGCCCTGCGGGAGGAGCGCGGCGTCACGTTCCTGTTGGTCGAGCACGACCTCGACGTCGTCATGCGCGCGTGCGACACGGTCGTCGTGATGAACGAAGGGCGAATCCTCACCACCGGCACTCCGGACGAGGTGCGGCGGGACGAGCGTGTCGTCGACGCCTACCTCGGTTCGCACGCATGAGTGAGCCGCTTCTCAAAGTCGAGCGCCTCGAGGCCGGCTACGAGCAGGTGACCGTGCTCCACGGCGTCTCGCTCGAGGCCCGAGCAGGCGAGATCGTCGCCGTGATCGGGCCGAACGGCGCCGGCAAGTCAACGCTGTTGAAGGCCGTCTACGGTCTGGCCCGCGTCAGCGCAGGCAACGTGCGCTACGACGGCGCCAACGTCACGCGCACACGCGCGCACGAGCTGACTTCGCTCGGCCTCAACTTCGTGCCCCAGACCGACAACGTCTTCCCGAGCCTTTCGGTCGCCGAGAACCTCGCCGTCGCAACCGGCGTTCTTCCCCGAGCCGAGCGGCCCGTAGCGCTCAAGCGCGTCCACGAGCTCTTCCCGCTGGTGCGCGAACGGCGTCGCCAGCGAGCCGGCACCCTCTCCGGCGGCCAGCGCAAGCTCGTCGCGCTCGCGCGCGCGCTTGTGACCGTTCCGCGTCTGCTCCTGCTCGACGAGCCGTCCGCCGGACTGGCGCCTCGGGCGATGGACGAGGTCTTCGCCAAGCTCTCCGACATCCGCGAGCTCGGGATCGCGATCGTCATCGTCGAACAGAACGCGCGCCGCGCGCTCGCACTAGCCGACCGCGGCTACGTGCTCGAGCTCGGCCGCAATCGCTACGAGGGGACGGGAAGCGGCCTGCTCCACGACCCGAAGGTGGCGGAGCTCTACCTCGGCGGCGCGGCAAGCACCCGTGCCGCGCGGGAGGAGGCGGCGGCTTCCTCGAAGCCGCCGCCGTCCCTGAACTAGCCGCGGAAGGTGATGATCCTGGAGGTGGTGATCTTGCCGCCTCCGTACTTCCAGATCTCGAAGACGGCCGAGCCCGGGTCGCCGTTCTGGTCCCAGTCGGCCGGGCCCCAGGCTCCCTCGTAGTCGACGTCCCTGCCGGAGAGCAGGAGGTTGATCGCCCGGTCCATCTGCCTGTAGGTCACCTTGAGACCGGGCGGGCCGGAGACCGCGCGCAGCTGCGCCTTGATCCGCGCCGGGCTCGCCGACCTCGCTTTCACCGCCGCGAGGAACGCGAGGTTGGCCGCGTCGAACGCTGAGCCCTCGAAGCCGGTATACGCCTTCGCTCCCTTCGCCCGCTGCTTGTAGAGCCGGTCGAACGCAGCACGCGCGGGCGCGCCCTCGGAGGTCGGTGCAGTCCCGCGCAGCCCTTCGACTGCCGGCCCGCCGATCTTCTCCAGCACCTCTGCGTTCCGCATCGCCTCCGTCATCAGCGTCTTCGCGGGGCTCCACTTGCCCGTGCGCACGAGCGCGGGGGCCATCTTCTCGAACGTCTCCGGGAAGTCGATCATCACGAACCCCGTCGGGTTTCCCTCGACGAGCCTGCCCGCCTCGCTGTCGAAGGTCGCCTGAGTCGGGTTCCACGAGACCTGCGCACCGATCTTGCCGCCGAGCTTCGTGTACTGCGCGACGAAGAGCTTCCGCAGCGCGACGCCGAACGCGTCGTTCCGGGCACCGACGTTCACCGTGGCTCCGCGGCCGAACGCCCCGACGGCCGCCTGCGCGAGCACGCGGCCCTGGAGGCTGTCCGAGGCGAGGATCCGCCACAGGTAGCCGTTGTCCTTGATCGTGGTGATCTGCGGCGCGGTCGAGGTCGGCGTGATCTGGACGACCCTGTTCGGGATCGTCACGGACTGGGCGACCGGAATCGTCGCGCCGGACGCCATCTCCCCGATCACGACGCTGACCTTGTTGACCTTGACGAGCTTCGTGGCCGCCTCGACGGAGGCCGCCGCCTGCGTCTGCCCGTCCTCCGAAGCGACGAGCCGCGTCGAGATACCAGTCTGCTTGACGCGCTTCAGCGACTCGTTCTGGAGGTCGACCGCGATCTTGACCGCCTGGTCGAGATTCGCGCCGTACGCCGCCAGGTCACCGGTGAAAGGCAGGACGTTGCCGATCCTGAGCTGGAACGCGACCTGTTGCTCGCCCCGATCGGTGCCGGCACCGGCCGAGGCGGCCGCGACACAGGTTGCGCCCACTCCGATCAGCCACAAGAGTTGTCGTCGTCGTCGTTGCACGGCCCCCCTCCTTCTGCCACCAACTTGACGTGTCAGGCGCGACCCTAGGCGAAACGCGCGGTCAGCGGAAGTGCGGCAAGACCTGCTCGGCGAGCAGCTCGACGCCGCGCGGCGTCGTCAGCCCCGTCGGCGTCCCGAACTCGATCCGCGACGCGCCGGCGGCGAAGGCCCGTTCGGCGTGCCGGATCACCTCGCGGGGCGTGCCGGCGAAGACGAACCGGTCGAGCGGTGGCTCGTCGTCAGGCCCGAGCTCGAGCGTCGGGTCGCGACCCGCCACGATCGGGAGATAGGGCTCGACCGCAGCGCGGGCTCGGGCGCGGGCGGCGTCGCCGTCCTCGTCTACGACCGTCACGGCGCCGAGGACGATCCCGACCTCGTCCGACCCGATCCAGCCGCGCATGACGGGGACGAGATCGGGGTTCGCCGAGCCGCCGAGCTTCAGCTCCGCCGCGCCCACCTCGCCCGCGAACGCGGCCGTGCGCCTCCCCCACGTCCCGAGCATGAGCGGCACCTCGCGGCGGAGCGGCTCGTAGTGAAACCCCTGTCCGGGCGCGAGACTGAAACGCGTCCCAGCGAAGCCGCTGCGGTCACCTGCCAACAGCTTCCTGATCACGGCCACCGCCTCGCGCAGCGCCGTCAGCGGCTGCTCCTCGTGCAGGCCGAGCTCGTCCAGCCACGCGCCCTGGACGAGGCCGAGATACGCGCGCCCGTTCGAGACTGCGTCGAGCGCGGCGATCTGCCCGGCGATCTCGACCGGATGCAGCGTGTAGGGGTTGAGGGCCGCCGGACCGACCCGAACACGCTCGGTCGTCTGCGCGATCAGGAGGAGCGGCGCGATCGCGGGCTGATAGAGCAGGTCGTGGTAGACGGAGAGGACGTCGAAGCCGGCCGCCTCCGCTTGCACTGCGAGCGCGGCGTACTCGACCGGGCTCTTGTCCGACTGGATCCCGAGGCCGAACTGCACTCGCTCTAGGTGAGGTCGGCGGTGCGCATCGTCCGCTCGCCGATCCGCTCGATCCGCATCACCACCCGCTCGTCGGGGTCGGGGCAGCAGACGAGCGAGTCCTGCTCGAGCCAGTCCGACGCAGGCAGGCGCCGCTGCTTGGCCGGAAGCAGCGGAATCACCGACTGCAGCGCGTAGAGGCAGAAGAAGCGGCCCGGCGGGATCCGCACGCGGCTCGACTCGGTCAGCTCGAAGTAGTCGCCGACCTGGAGACCGCAGACCGAGCGCCCTTCGATCCGCTCCACCGTGACGCGCAGGTCGTAGATCGACATCTCCTCGCCGGCCACCGCACCAACGCTATCCCCTAAGCTCGGCCCCGTGCTCGACTACGCGGAGCGAAGGCGGAAGCTCGCCGAGCGGATGCGCGAGGCAGGCGTCGACCTGCTCTTCCTCGCGCCGTCCTCGGATCTCGAGTACCTGACCGGCGTCGAGCGGACGATCCCGACCTTCGGCCAGTCGGAGTACGCGCACGGCTGGGTCGCGGGCGGCTTCTTCCGCCCCGACCGGGAGCCGGTCTTCGTGCTGCCGCGGATGATGACGCTGTTCGACGTGGCCGGCGAGCTGCCGGGCGAGCTCGTCGTCGTGAGCGAGCGCGACGACGGACCCGGGCTGTTCGAGCAGGCCGCACGCGCCCTCGGCTCGACGAGGACGCTCGCCGTCGGCGACCGGATCTGGGCCGAGACCGTGATCCGGCTCCGGGAAGCTGTGTCGCCGGAGCAGCTCGTCACCGGCTCCTCGCTCGTGAACGAGCTCCGGCGGACGAAGTCGCCGGCGGAGCTCGCCGTGATGGAACGCGCCTGCGGAGTCTGCGACGCCACCATGGCCGCAGTCGCGCCCAAGGTGCTGCCGGGCGCGACGACGCTCGACCTCGTCGAGGAGGTAGAGCACGAGATGCGCGCCCACGGCTCGCGGGTCCCGTCGTTCACGACCCACGTCTTCACGGGCTTCGGCGAGGGCAAGAGCTCCGCCGACGCGAGTCGCACGAAGCCGCTGGAGGAAGGCGACGTCGTCATGTTCGACTTCGGCGCGGTCGTAGACGGCTACTGCTCGGACTTCGGCCGGACGGTCTGCGTCGGGGAGCCGGAGGCGGACGTACGCGAGGCCCACGCGCTCGTCCTCGCGGCCCAGGAGGCGGGACGAGCCGCGCTCCGGCCGGGCGTGCCCGCGAGCGAGGTCAACCGCGTCTGCCGCGAGCCGATCGAAGCGGCCGGCTACGGCGCGAGCTTCAAGCACCGCATGGGCCACGGGATCGGCCTCGACGTCCACGAGCGCCCCTTCGTCTCCGAGGAGGACGACACGCCGCTCGAGGCCGGCATGACCTTCACCGACGAGCCGTCGATCCTCGTGGACGGCCGCTTCGGCGTCCGCACCGAGGACGTCGTCGTCTGCGAGCCGGACGGCGGCCGGAAGCTGAACCGGTTCCCGCCCGACCTGATCGTCAATACGTGAGCGGGGGTGGCCGCGCATGCGCGGCCACCCCCGACTCGGTCTACCCGGCCGGCCTCGGCAAGCGCACGTCGATCGAGTAGAGCGGGTTGAACACCGCGCCCTGGAGATCGCTCGTGGCGGCGAAGACCTGCGTCGGCTGGATCAGGGGGAAGAACGGCCCCGACTGGTTCAGCCGATTCTGGATCTGCCGGTACATCGGCGCCCTCGCGGCGTCGCTGGTGGTGACCCGCGCCCTTGCGGCGAGCCGCTCGAGCGCGGCGTCGGACCCCTTCTTCCAGCCCACGCGGAGCCCGACGAGCTCGCCGGGCATGAAGGCGAGGTAGTCGGCCGGATCGGGATAGTCCGGCCCCCAGAGCGAGAGCCCGAAGGCCATCTTGCCGCTCCGGTACTTGTCCAGCCAGGTTCCGACCGGAGCGCCCGCGAGCTCGATCTGGAGCCCGGCTTCCTCGAGGTTCGCCTGCACGCGCTGCGCGAGCGTCGTGAACGCGACACCGTTGATCGTGAGGTCGCTCGGGAACTCGAGCGTGAACGACTGGCTGCCCACCCCGGACGCGGCGATCTCGCTCTTCGCCTTGTTGAGGTCGCGCTTGACCGCGGACCGCGGCGGCAGCGACCCGAGGAACATCGAGGGGATGATCCCTCTCGCCTGGATCGCTCCACCGCCGGCGAGCTGCACGAACGACGGATAGTCGAGCGCGGCGCGGACGCCCGCCTGGAAGCGCTTGTTCGAGGTTGCCGTCGAGATCGCCGTGTTGTTGTTCGCGAACAGCCAGAACACCCAGGTGGACGGCTGTGTGCGCACGCTGAGCCGGTTGTTGTTCTGGAGCGACTGAGCGTGCTGGGCCGAGAGGTCGATCGCGACCTCGTGCTGCCCGCGCTGGATGTTGATGAACTGCGTCGCGGAGACCATGTTGCGGACCACGACCCGTTCGAACGCGGGCTTCCGGCCCCAGTAGCTCGTGTTCTGGTCGAGGACGATCCGCGAGGTCGTGCTGTACTCGGTGAGCACGTACGGCCCGCTCCCCGCGCCCTTCGAGGCGGCCGAGTTGAACCACTTCTCGGCCTTGTCCGTCTTGTCGGCACCGGGGCGGTCCGTGGCGCCGTTCGCACGCGCCAGCTTCGAGTTCACGATCCCGAGCGAGGTGTTCGCGACGATCGCCGGAATCGCCGTGTTCGGTGTCTTCGAGCGGAGAACGACGGTGTGCGTTCCGGGCGCCGACACCGTCACGCCGCCGAGCAGGAAGGCTGGATTGCCCTTGAGGTTGATCAGGCGGCGGAACGAGAAGACGACGTCCGCGGCGGTCATCGGCGTGCCGTCGGCAAATCGAATGTCGCGCCGGAGATCGAACGTGTAGGTCCTGGCGTCCCTGGAGGCCCGGTATCCCCGCGCCGCCATCAGAGCCGGCTTCGAGACGTCACCGCCCCTGAACGTCAGGAGCGTGTCGTACATCCCGCGATTCACGATCGACGCGGTCGGCTCGAAGGCCCGCTGCGGGTCAGCCGTCCTGATTTCGAAGGAGCGATCGACGACGAGGGTGTCGACGGACGGCCCCGCCGACCCGGTCGAGACCCCGTACGCGGCCGCCGCGACGAGCGCGACGCCTGCGACCAGCGCCGTCTTGCTCCGAACCCTGCGTGACATGGGCTCTCCTTCCTTCTCGGTGGCGAGTTTCGAGCCTACTCCGCGGGTGCAGGCTGCGCCAACCGCTGCGCCTTGACGGCGGGCGGCGCGGGCGGCTCGCCGGGCAGCTGCAGCCAACACGCGGCCGACCGGCCCACCGCCGTCTCGACGAGCGGCGGCTCCTCGGAACGACAGCGCTCGAAGGCGTAGGGACAGCGCGTGTGGAAGCGGCAGCCCTCGGGGGGCCGCGACGGATCGGGTACCTCGCCCGGCAGCGCCTCGGGCAGGATGCCGGCGCCGTCCGCACGGGGCACGGCACCGATCAGCGCCTCGCTGTAGGGATGGAGCGGCGTCGCCCAGAGCTCCTTCGTCGGCGCCCGCTCGACGATCTGGCCGAGGTACATCACCGCGACGACGTCGGCGACGTGGCGGACGATCGCGAGGTCGTGCGAGATCAGCAGGAGGCCGAGCTCGAGCTCGCGGGCGAGGCCGGCGAGGAGGTTCGCGATCTGCGCCTGTGCCGACGCGTCGAGCGAGGCGAGCGGCTCGTCGAGGACGATCACGGACGGGTTCGCAGCGAGCGCCCGCGCAATCGCGATCCGCTGACGCTGACCGCCCGAGAACTCGTGCGGGTACCCGCGCGCCGCCCCGGCAGCGAGTCCGACCTGGTTCAGCAGCTCCGCGATCCGCGCCGGTCGCTCCGCGCGCGTGCCGAGACGGAGCGTGCTGAGCGCCTCGCCGATCTGCTCGCCGACCCTCCGGCGTGGGTTGAGCGAGGAGAACGGGTTCTGGAACACCATCTGCAGCCGCGAGAGCTCCCGCGGACGGGCACGACGGGTCAGCGGTCGCACGTCCCGGCCCTCGAAGCGGATCGTCCCGGCGAGCGGGGCGACCATCCCCACGGCGGCGCGGGCGAGCGTCGACTTGCCGCAGCCGGACTCGCCGACGAGCCCGACGATCTGGCCCGGCGCGACCTCGAGGCTGGCGCCGGCGACGGCGCGGACCGGCCCGAGGTTGCGGCGCTCGTACTCGACGACGACGTCTTCGAGAGCGAGAGCGGGCGTCATGAGCGCAAGGGGTCGACGGGGCAGGCGAGCGTGCGGCCGTTCACGCGGGCAAGCGGGGGAACCGACTCGCGGCAGGACTCGAGCGCGTACGGGCAGCGCGGATGGAAGGAGCACCCGGACGGGATGCGCCCCGGCGCCGGCGGCGTTCCGGCGATCGCGACGAGCGGGGCCGCAGGCGCCTCCGGATGCGGGAGCGCGTCGAGAAGGCCTCGCGTATAGGGGTGCCGCGGCCGGGCGAGCACGTCCGCCCGGACGCCTCCCTCGACGATGCGGCCTGCGTAGAACACGGCGACACGATCGGCGATCGCCGAGAGCACGCCGAGATCGTGGGAGATGAGGACGATCGCGAGCCCCGACTCGCGCCGGAGCCGATCGAGGAGCCGGATGATCCCGGCCTGGACGGTGACGTCGAGCGCCGTGGTGGGCTCGTCGGCGACGAGCAGCTTCGGGCCGCACGCCAGCGCGATCGCGATCGCGATCCGCTGCCGCATGCCGCCCGAGAACTGGTGCGGATAGGCGTGCAGAGAGCCCTCCGGGTCGGGGATCCGCACCTCGCGCAGAAGCTCGACCGCGCGGACGGCCGCAGCTTTCCGCCCCAGCCCGAGGTGGCTGCGGACATGCTCGGTCAGCTGCGTTCCGACGGACAGCATCGGGTGGAGCGACGTCATCGGGTCCTGGAAGACCATCGCGAGCTCGCGTCCGCAGATTTCCCGCAGCGCGCGGGGCGGCAGCCGAAGCAGATCGCGGCCGGCGAAGACCGCACTGCCTTCGACTGCGGCGCCGGGCGGCAGCAGCCCCATCAGCGCCAGTACCGACATCGTCTTCCCGCTGCCGCTCTCCCCCGCGATCCCGAAGACCTCGCCCGGCTCGACGTGGTAGTCGATCCCGTCGACCACCGTCACCCGACCCGCAGGCGTGGGCAGCCGGACCCGGAGCCCTTCGACTTCGAGCAGCGCGGTCACAGACGCTCCCTCGACTCCCGTGCGGTCCGCGGGTCGAAGACGTCGCGGAGGCTGTCGCCCATGAAGTTGAACGCCAGCACCGCCGTGAAGATGGCCAGGCCGGGGAACGTCCCCATCCACCAGAACTGGAAGAACTGCGTGCCGGTTGCCACCATCGACCCCCACTCCGGCGCCGGCGGCTGGGCGCCGAGACCCAGGAACGACAGCCCTGCGAGCAAGAGGATCGCGTTGCCCACGTCCAGGGTCGCGAGCACGAGCACCGGCCCGACGACGTTCGGAAGCACGTCGCGCACGAGCGCGCGCCTGGACGACGCGCCCAGGAGCCGGGTCGCCCAGACGTACTCCGACTCCCCGACCGAGAGCACGAGGCTGCGCACGACCCGCGCGTACGACGGCCACGCGACGATGACGAGGGCGAGGACGGCGTTCGTGAGCCCTCGCCCCAGCGCGGCCGTCACGACCATCGCGAGGATGATGGCCGGGAACGCGAAAACGAGGTCCGCGGTGCGCATGACCGCGCCGTCCACCCAGCCGCGGAAGTAGCCGCCGACCGCGCCGAGGATGCCGCCGATCGTCGAGGCGAGCACGACGAGGAGCAGGCCGAGCGGCAGCGAGATGCGGGCTCCGTAGACGACCCGCGAGAAGACGTCGCGACCGAGCTCGTCCGTGCCGAACAGGTGCTCGGTGGACGGCGGCTCGAAGGGAGTGAACGACTGCGCCAGAGGGTCGTAGGGCGCAACGAGCGGCGCGAAGACGGCGACGAGCAGCCACACGACCGCGATCGCCGCGCCGGCGACCGTCAGCGGCTGCCGACCGAGCGGACGGATCCGGCTCGAGAGCGAGCGGGCGGGCAGAGGCTCGTCCGGGACGACGGTCGTGCTCACGTCACCCGGATCCGCGGGTCGATCACGCCGTAGAGCACGTCCACGACGAAGTTGACGATCACGTAGACGAACGCGACGAAGAGGCTGACGCCCATGATCGAAGGGAGGTCGAGCGTGACCGCGCTGCGGTAGGCGTACTGACCGATCCCGGGCCAGGCGAAGATCGTCTCCACGAGGACGGTGCCGGTGAGCACGTTCGCGAAGATGAGCCCGATCACGGTGACGACAGAGGGGAGAGCCGCGCGGAGCACGTGCCGCACGAGCACGGTCCGCTCGGCGAGCCCCTTCGCGCGGGCCGCGCGGACGTAGTCGTTCCGGATCACCTCGAGCACCGCCGAGCGTGTGTAGCGCGTCAGCAGGCCGACGTTGAAGGCGGCGAGCACGAGCGCCGGCAAGATCAGGTGGTGGAGCGCGTCCCAGGCCGTGCTCCACTGCCCGGCGAGCACGGCGTCGATCGTGTATGCGCCCGTCCTGTGCGGCGGCGTGAGCACACCCGGGTCGAGCCGGTCTCCGCCCGGGAACCAACCGAGCCGGAAGAAGAAGATGTACAGGGCGACGAGAGCGATCCAGAACGTCGGCATCGAGATGCCCGCCAGGGAGACGACGCGGAGCGCGTGGTCGGTCGGACGGTTCCAGCGAACCGCGGCGATGACGCCGAAGGGAACGCCGAAGAGGATCGCGATCAGGGTGGAGAAGATCGCCAGCTCCGCCGTCGCCGGCACGTACGTGGCGAGGTTCTGCCGGACGGGCTGGTGATCCTGGAGCGACTCGCCGAGATCGCCCTGGAGGAGGTTCGTCAGGTAGCGCAGGTACTGGACCGGCACCGGCTCGTCGAGCCCGTAGCGCTCCTCAAAGGCCGCGACGGCGGCCGGGTCGGCGGCCGCCTGCTCGCCGAGGTTGGCGGCGACCGGGTCACCGGGCACGAGCTGCGTGAACGCGAACGCGACGAACGTGATCCCGAGACAGAGCAGGACGAGCGCCGCGGCGCGCCGGAGGAGAAAGCGGGCGAAGGGCGGAGCCGAGACGCGCGGGATTCTCACGGCACGAATTCGATACTAGGCGAGCCGCTACGCGCGAAGGGCTTGCTGGGTCTCCGCGTCGAACAGGTGCAGCTTCTCGCGGGGGACGGTGAACGAGTGCTGCTCCCCCGCAGCGAGTCGCTCGTCGACGGACAGCTTCGCCAGCAGCGGCGTCTCGCCCGTGCGCAGGTGGATGAGCTGCTCGTCGCCGAGATACTCCACCACCTCGACGAGCGCGTCGAAGCGCGCTCCGTCGGCCGCACCGCGCGCGAGCTCGACGTGCTCGGGCCTGAAGCCCGCGAGCATGCCCGAGCTGCCTGCCCCTTCCACGAGCCCGCCCGGGACGATGTTCATCGCCGGCGAGCCGATGAAGCCCGCCACGAAGACGTTCGCCGGCTTCGTGTAGAGCTGCTCGGGAGTCCCGGCCTGCTGGAGCACGCCGAGGCGCATGACGGCGATCCGGTCGCCCATCGTCATCGCCTCGACCTGGTCGTGCGTGACGTAGATCGTGGTCACCTTCAGGTCGCGCTGCAGCTTCAGGATCTCGGCGCGCGTGGCCACTCGCAGCGCCGCGTCGAGGTTCGAGAGCGGCTCGTCCATCAGGAACGCCTCCGGCTCGCGCACGATTGCGCGCCCGAGCGCGACCCGCTGCCGCTGCCCGCCCGAGAGCTGCTTCGGCTTGCGCTTCATCAGCTCCGCCATGTCGAGGACCTCGGCCACTCGTTTCACGCGGCGGTCGATCTCTGCCTTGGGCGTGCGCACGTTCCGGAGCCCGAAGGCGAGATTGTCGTAGACCGTCATGTGCGGATAGAGGGCGTACGACTGGAACACCATCGCCACGTCCCGAGCCCCCGGCGCGAGGTTGTTGACGACGCGGTCGCCGATCATGATCCTGCCGGAGCTGACGTCCTCGAGGCCCGCGAGCATGCGCAGCGCCGTGCTCTTGCCGCATCCCGACGGGCCGACGAGGACGAGGAACTCGCCGTCGCCGACCTCGAGCGAGAGATCGTCGACGGCGACCGTCTCGTCGAAGCGCTTGGTGACGCCGGCGAACGTGACGGGTGCCATCAGGGCCCGGCCTCCGAGAGCGAGTCAGGGGGAAGCGCGAAGCGCGCGGCGGCGAGGAACGAGTACGCGACGGTCAGGGTCAGCAGCGGCAGCAGCGCCGCCGCCGCGCCGAGCGCGTTGACGAGCAGCAGGAGGAACGCGAGCGCGAGCGAGGCGACGGGACGGCGCGCGAGCGCGTAGGCCGACTTGCGCAGCACCTCGCGCAGCGGCCGCTCGCGCTCGTCGATCGCGATCGGCCAGAGCTGCACCTGGAAGACGCCGAAGAACGCGAGCACGTAGGCCGTGAGAAAGGCAAGCGGCCAGCCGAGCCAGCCGGAGCCCGCATACGTGCGGAGCGCGATCGCGCCGGCGGCGAGGACGAGGAGGGCGAGCAGCGCGAGCTCGAGACCGCGCCGCCACTGCAGGCGCAGCCCCACGAGCGCGTCCCGCAGCGAGAGCTCCTGGGTGTGGACGACGCTCACTGCGCAGTGCATGAGCGCGGCCGCGAGCGGGCCGAGGAGGACGGCCAGGAGGAGGGCCGTGAGCGAGTACGTCGCGGCGACGAGCACGCACAGGACGGCGATCGAGAGCACGCTGTTCAGCACGACGAGGCGCCACGACTGCTCGTAGAAGTCGCGCAGAGCCGTTCGCATCGCGTCGCCCACATCATCATCCCTTGACGCCGCTCGCGACGACGCCGGCGACGAAGTAGCGCTGGAAGAAGACGTAGATGACCGCGATCGGCAGGATCGCGAGCGCGCTCGCGGCCATCAGCTGCGGCCAGAGCGTCTGGTACTGGAAGCGGAACTGGGCGAGGCCGAGCTGGATCGTGTAGACGTCGGGATCCCGAAGCCGAGGATGATCAGCGACCAGAAGAAGTCGTTCCACATGCCCTGGAAGGTGAGGATCGTGACCGCCGCCAGCGCCGGTGTGGCGAGCGGCAGCATCACCTTCCAGTAGGTCTTGAAGTAGCCGGCGTTGTCGAGCTTGGCGGCCTCCTCGAAGTCCCGCGGGATGGTGAGGAAGAACTGGCGCATCAGGAAGAGCTCCGTCGGCAGCACGAGGTGGATCGCGATGAAGCCGAAGAAGCTGCCCACGAGCCCCCAGTTCGTCAGCATCTGGAAGACCGGCACCAGGCGGAGCTGGTCGGGGATCATCAGCGTCGCGAGCACGAGCATGAACAGGACTTCCCGGCCGGGGAAGCGGAGGCGCGCGAACGCATAGCCGCCGAGGGTGGCCAGGACGAGGTTCGCGAGGGTGATCGTCCCCGCGAGGATGAAGCTGTTGAGCGCGAAGCGGGCGAAGTTGAACTCGGTCAGCACCTCGCGGAAGGCGCGCAGGCTCGGGTTGTCGGGCAGGAGATCGAAGCCGGTCGTCTCGGGCAGCGTCTTCAGCGCGGTCGAGACGGTCCAGAGGAAGGGGACGAAGAAGAGCGCCGAGACGAGCCCGAGCAGGACGTAGACGAGCACACGACGCGCCCGCACGGAGACCGGCCGGGCAGGGATCGCGAGCCGAGGTGCAGTCTCGACCGCCATCAGGCCGTGTCCGGCCGGCCGAAGAGGAGGCGCTGGATCAGCGTCAGCGTGAAGATGAGGACGAAGAGCGCGAGGCCGATCGCTGCGGCGTAACCGAAGCGGACGTCGCCGAACGCCGTCCGGTAGAGGTAGAGGACGGCCGTCATCGTCGAGAAGTTCGGGCCGCCGGCGCCGTTCGAGACGATGAAGGCCTGGTCGAAGACCTTGAGCGCGCCGACGACCGAGACGACGGCGACGAAGAAGTGACCGGACTTGAGCAGCGGGAACGTGATCTTCCAGAACGTCCGCCACGCGCCCGCGCGGTCGATCGCAGCTGCCTCGTAGACGTCGGTGGGGATCGTCTGGAGCGCCGCGAGGTAGAAGAGCATCATCGTCCCCGAGGTCGTCCAGGCGTTGAGGCCGACCAGCGCGAACAGGGCCGTGTCGGAGTCGCCGAACCAAGGCCGGTTGCCGCCGATGATCGCGTTCAGCAGTCCGTCGGCCGAGAGGATGTAGATCGCGATCGCCGTGATCGCCGCCGACGAGGCGAGCGAGGGGAAGTAGAAGGCGGAGCGAAAGAACGTCCGGCCGCGGATGCCGGCGTTGACGATCACCGCCATCGAGAGGCCGAGTGCCATCTGGATCGGGACGACGAGCGCCGTGTACAGCAGCGTGTTCTTCAGCGCCTTGTGGAAGACCTCGTCGTGGAAGAGCTCCCGGTAGTTGTCGAGCCCGAGTGTCTCGATCTTCCCGAAGACACCCCAGTCGTAGCGGCTGATGTAGGCCGCGTAGGCGAGCGGCCAGATGAAGAAAAGGAGGAAGACGCCCATCGGCACGAGGATGAACGCGTAGCCGACGAGCGCCTCGCGCAGCTTGGCGGATCCCGCCGAGCGAAGCCTGGGCGCACCCTCGACTGTTGCCATGCTCACCTCACCGAGTCGTGCCGAGACTCCGCCGCGCCCCACTCATGGCGCGCGGCGGAGTCCAGGCAAGGTTCAGCGCAGGGCGTCGTTCGCCGCCTGCTCGACCTTCGTGAGCATGCCCTGGACGGTCTGCTTGCCTTCGATCACCGCGGTCAGCTCGTTGTTCGCGATGTCGATCACCTTCGTGAACGTCGGCGCGAACTGCCACGGACGGGCGGCCGGAGCCGCGGCGATCAGCGCCTCGCGGCCGGCGGCCGGCTTCACGTCGACGCGCGAGGGCAGTGCGAGCCCCTTCGACGTCCACGTCTTCATGCCCGGCTGCCCGACGAGGTAGCGGAGCAGCTGCCACGCCGCTTCCTTGTTCTTCGAGTCCCGGGCCATCGAGTAGGAGACCGTGAAGGCGAGGTTCCCCTCCTGCTTGCCGCGGGTCATCATGCTCGTCGTGTAGCGGACGTTCGGGAAGGTGTCCGTCATGTACGGGATCACCCAGTTCCCCTCGAAGATGATCGCGGCCTTCTCCTTCCCGAGCGCCTCCCCGCACCACTCGACGCCGAGCTGCGCGGGCGTCCCGGCGAGACCACTCCGGATCAGGCCGACATAGAAGGTCGCGGCCTGCCTGACGGCCGGTGAGTTCACCGTCGACCGCGTCTTCGACGCGTTCAGGAACGTGCCGTTGTTCTGATAGACGAACGCGAGCAGCCGGTCCCAGCTGGGCGAGAGGCAAATCGCCCGACCGCCCGAGATCTTGATCTTCCGAGCGGCCGCCGTCAGCTGCGCCCAGGTGCGCGGAGGCTTGACCCCCGCCTCGCTGAGCAGGCGATTGTTCGTCTCCATGCCGAGCGGCGACCAGTCCTTCGGGAACCCGTACGTCTTGCCGTCGGGACCCTTGAACCCGTTCAGTAGCCGCGGGTAGAACGCCGACGTCTTGAGCTTGCTCTTCGCGACGTACGGGTCGAGCGGCTCGAGCACGCCCTGCTTGATCCAGTCGGGCACGACGTTCGAGTCGACGTAGAAGACGTCGGCAGGAGTGCGTGCCGCGAACTTCGCCAGCATTGCGGCCGGATAGTCGCCCGAGATGGGCGCGTAGTTGACGTCGATGCGCGGGAACGTGCGCTCGAACCCGCGGATCACTTCCCTCAACAGCCTCGTCTCCGTCGGGGACGAGGCCCAGCCGGAGAGCGTCACGGTCCCCGCCGCCTGCGTTGTTGGCGGTGGGCGCGGCGGTCTTGCCCTCCGTCGTGCCGACGCCGATGGCGGCGAGCACGAGGAGTCCTGCGACCCCGGCTGTCATGAGGAGATGACGGCGTTTCATCTCGAACCTCCTGACATCCATTTGGCCGTGGAACCAGCTCCACGGCGACGCGTCTCTGTTACCCCCTGCGAAGGAAACGAACCTGCAAGACCGGTCAGCGCGCGACTGCCTCCAATCGCTCCCACGTGTCGCCGTAGATCAGGCCGCGGACGTTGTCGGACTCCAGGAAGGAGCGGGGGAAGCCGAGCTCCGGCGCGCCCGCCTCGTCCAGCTCGGACCGCTCCTCGGCGTCGAGCTCGAGCTCGAGCGCACCGAGGTTCTCGACAATCTGCGCCTCGCTCCGGGCGCCGACGATCGGGACGATCGTGGGCGGGCTGCCGGCTCCCTGGAGCCACGCGATCGCCACCTGCGCGGGCGTGGCGCCGTGGGCGGCCGCGATGCTGCGGAGCCGCTCCACCACCTGCTCCGTCTTCTCGCTGACACGGTCTTCGGGCCAGCGGCGCTCGGACGCGGGCTTGCCCGTCAGGATTCCGGCCCCGAGCACGCCCCACGGCACGAGCGCGAGCCCGAGCGAGGCCGCCATCGGGAGCAGCTCCCGCTCCGGCGCTCGTGACGCGACGCTGTACGGGATCTGGAGCGCGACGAACGGCGACCAGCCGCGCAGGTCGGCGATCGTGTTCGCCTGCGCGGCGACCCAGGCCGGCGAGTCCGAGATGCCGACGTACAGCACCTTGCCCAGCCGCACCTGGTCGTCGAGGGCTCGAACCGCCTCCTCGATCGGCGTCGTCGCGTCGCGCATGTGGAGCCAGAGCAGGTCGACGTAGTCGGTGCGCAGGCGCCGTAGGCTCTGCTCGAGCGAGCGGACGAGGCTCTTGCGATGGTTGCCGCCGGCGTTCGGGTCGTTCGGGTCGAGGCTGAGCGAGTACTTGGTGGCGATCACCCAGCGCTCCCGGTCGGGCTCGGTCAGCCCGCCGACGAGGCTCTCGCTCGCCCCGTCCGTGTAGTTGTTGGCGGTGTCGACGAAGTTGCCGCCGGCCTCGTCGTACCGCTCGAAGATCCGGCGGCTCTCGTCCGCGTCGGCACCCCAGCCCCAATCGGGCCCGAAGGTCATCGTGCCGAGGGCCAGCTCGCTGACGCGGAGCCCGCTTCTGCCGAGGAGCTTGTAGCGCATGACGACCGTCCTCTCTCGCTGCTAGTATCGTCCGATAATAATCGAATGAATACGACTGATCAAGGACAAAGGATTCACGACGCCTCCGCCCCCGGTCCGGCGTTCACGGTCGAGCTGCGCGCGGATCCCGCCTTCGAGCTCCTGATCGGCCTGTCGACGCTGACGACCGAACGCGAGCCGGAGCGGCCGAGCTGGCTGCCCGAAGACCTCGCTGCGTGCTCGTCCGGGCTCAGGCAGGCGCTCGACCTGGTCGGGCGCGAAGCCGGGGAGGTGTGGCTCCACCTGCTCGGCCTCGCGCTCGAGTCTCCGGTCGGGACTGTCGCCGCGTTCGTCGAGCGGGTCGCCGGCACAGACCCGGCAGAGCTCCGCCGGCACGTCGTCGGGCTCTACGTGCCGTCGTGGCGCATCGTCGCCGGAGCCGAGACGCTCGAACGGGCAGCGGGAGGAGACGGGAAGGCGATCGCGGCCCTGCTCGAGCACGATCGCTACTACGCGGGCCGCGCGCGGCAATCGCTCGAGCAGCTGCTGCCGCTGACCGCGGCGCAGACGAAGCGCCGCCTCGTCTCGGTGCTGCGGCGCTTCGCCGACGAGGTCTTCGCGGCTCACGAGGACGAGGTCGTCGCTGCTCTCCGGGCCGACGTCGAGACGAAGCGCGCGCTCGAGGCACGGGTGAGCTCCGACGCGCTGATCTCCGCCGCCGCGCGCGGGTTCGTCTACGAGCGCGAGCCGGAGGCGTCCCGGGTCGTCCTCGCACCGCAGCTCGCCGCCCGCCCGTGGCTGCTGCTCTGCCAGCATCGAGACGCCAGGATCGTCTGCTACCCGGCCGCGGAGCCGCTCGAGGCGGAACGGGACGTGCGCGAGCGGGCGCTGCTGCTGGGCCGCGCGCTCGCCGACGAGGGGCGCGTCCAGATCCTTCGCCGGCTCTCCGCCGGCGAGGCGTCGCTGAGCGAGCTCACAGACCTGACGGGGCTGGCGAAGTCGACGGCGCATCACCACCTGACCCAGCTCCGCGCCGCGGGCCTGGTCGTCGTTCGCGGCAATGCCCGCGCCTACCGGTACTCGCTCGGCGAGGAAGCGGCCGGAGACACGGCCGCCCTTCTGGCCGAGCTGCTCTCCGTGCGACGCTAGGGGAGCATGAGCGACACTCGCTGGCTCTCCGCGTCGGAGCTTCGCGTCGGCCTCGGCTGCATGCGGTTGTCGACCGACGAGGGCCGCGACGAGGAGCTCGGGCTCGAGACGATCCAGGCCGCGGTCGAGGCCGGCATCACCGTCTTCGACACGGGCCGGGCGTACGGCGACAACGAGCGACTCCTCGCGCAGCGGCCTCCGCCGCTCCGGTGGAGAAGCGAGCGCGCGGATCGTGACGAAGGGCGGCATGAGCCGGGCCGGAGGCGCGTGGATCCCGGACGGCCGCGCGAAGACGATCCGCGCCGATTGCGACGCGAGCCTCGCTGCGCTGGACGGCCTCCCGATCGACCTCTATCTCATCCATGCGCCCGATCAGCGGACGCCGTGGCGAACCTCCGTCCGCGCGCTGGCCCGGCTCGTCGACGAGGGCCTCGTGCGGCACGTTGGGCTCGCCAACGTCAACCGGCGCCGGCTCGACGAGGCGCTCGAGCTCGCGCCGATCACGGCAGTCCAGGTCGCACTCAGCCCCTTCGACGACGCCGCGCTGCGCGGCGGAGTCGTCGACCGCTGCGCCGAGGCGGGAATCGCGGTGATCGCCCACTCGCCGCTCGGGGGACCGCGCCGGGCGGGCCGCCTCGACCGTCACGAGGCACTCGCCGAGATCGCAGACGCGCGCGGCGCGACCCCGGCCGAGGTCGCGCTCGCGTGGCTGCTCGACCTCTCCCCCGCGGTCGTCGCGATCCCGGGCGCCCGGCGGCCCGAGACGGCGCGCTCGGCGGCCCGCGCCGCGAAGCTCGAGCTCGAGGCGAGCGACCGCGCCGTCCTCGCGCGCGCGTTCGGCCGGCCTCGTCCGGCTCGCCGCACCCGGCCGCGCGCGCAGGACGACGCGGACGTGGTCCTCGTGATGGGCATCCCGGGAGCCGGGAAGAGCCGCGTCGCCGAGGAGTACGTCGCCCGGGACTATCACCGGCTCAACCGCGACGAGCGGGGTGGATCGCTGCGCGAGCTCGCCGGCGCGCTCGACGAGACGCTCGCGTCAGGCGTGCGGCGCGTCGTGCTCGACAACACCTACCTCACGCGCGCGTCGCGGAGCTACGTGATCGAGACCGCGGGCCGGCACCGGGTCGCGACTCGGTGCGTCTGGCTCGACACGCCGCTCGCCCAGGCGCAGAGGAACGTCGTCGAGCGGCTGCTCGAGCGTCTCGGCTCACTCCCCGGCCCCGAGGAGCTGCGCGAGCTGGCGCGGGAGCCGGGCATGCTCGCGCCGACCTCTCAGATGCGCGCGCTCCGTGAGCTCGAGCCGCCGTCGGCCGACGAGGGACTGGTCGGCGTCGAGCAGCTTCTCTTCGTGCGCGCGCCGTCTCGGGGAGGGCGTGCGGGCGTCTTCGTCGCGGCCGCAGCGCTCAGCCGGCCCGGCTGGGAGAGCGCGCTCGAGCAGGCCGATCCGGGCGCGCCTCACCTGGTCTTCGACTGGAGCCCGGACGGCACGCCCGAGGCGCTCGCGGCGATCGCCGCCCGCCTCGCGGCCGAGGTCTCCGGAGCGGTGGAGAGCGCGCTCTGCCCGCACCCCGGCGGCCCGCCGACCTGCTGGTGCCGGCCGCCGCTTCCGGGCCTGCCGCTCGCGTTCGCGGGCGCTCACGGCATCGACCCCTCGCGCTCGACGCTCGTCGGCACCGGGCCCGCGCACCGGACGCTCGCAACGACGCTCGATGCGCGCTACGTGGCGGTCTGAGCCGCTACCGGGAGCGCGGGTCGAGGTCTTCGACGAGCTCGCCCTCTTCGCCCGTCTTGCGGACGATCCAGTGCGTCTCGTGCTTGACCACGAGCATCTCGATCTCGGGCGTGTAGTGATCCGGGCGGACGACGAACTGCTTCGGGTCGGCCCGAACCGCCTCGTACTCGGCGGTGGCGAGCGTGATCCGGAACGTGCAATCGGCGTTCGCGCACTCGCAGAGGTACAGCTCCGGAACGTCCGGGCTGAGCTGATCCGCCTTCGTGGCGATGCGCTCGTTGACCTCGCGGAAGAATGCCTCGTTCTCGGCCATGCGGCGCTCGCGCGGATCCATCGCCGGCCAATGTACTCACCGCCGTCAGCAGATGCGAGTGCGCTCGGCGCCCGCTACGTCGCGAGCGGTGCCCCTAGGCGGCACGCTCCCCCTGCACGGACTCGTGCCGCCGACCCCCGGGCGCGCGGCTCTCCGTCGTCTGCAGGAGAACGGCGGCGACCACGACGGCGCCGCCCAGCACGGTCGACGGCGCCGGGGTCTCCGAGACGGCCACCCACGCCCAGAACGGCCCGAGCACGACCTCCAGCAACGTGATCAGCGCCACCTCGGACGCGGCGATCAACCTCGCGCCCATCGTGAACAGCAGGAGGCCGAGACCCATCTGGCCGACGCCGAGGAGCACGAGGACGACGAGGTCGTGCGTGCCCACCGTCCCAGGGTGGGCGAACGGCACGACCACGAGGAGGACGAGCAGCTGCGAGACGCAGATCGCGGGCGCCATCGAGACGTCGCGCCGATAACGCGTGATGACGATGCTGCCGGCGAAGGCGAGCGTCATCACGAGCGAGACGCCGACGCCGACCACGCCACCGCTGCCCGGGCCGCCGACCATCACGCCGACTCCGAGCAGCGCGATCGCCATCGCCATTCCCGCCCTGGCCGTGATCCTCTCACCGAGCGCGAACCAGGCGAGCAGCGCCGCGGCGACCGGCGACACCGCCTGCAGGAAGAGGACGTTCGCGACGGCTGCGTGATTCAGCGCGACGATGAACGAGCCCGACGCGATCGCCGTGCAGACGGCGACGCCGAGACCGGCGATCCCCATCGAGCGGAACGCGGCGAGCGTCCCGCGACGGTTCACGACGGCGACGAAGACAGCCAGCGCCACGAACGCGAAGAACGCGCGCCCGGCGAGCTGGGTCGTCGTGTCGACCGAGAGCAATCGCTGGAGCCCGCCTACGGTCGACCACGCCACGGCGGCTGCGGCGATGAGGAGCTGCCCGCGGCGACGGGCGCTCCGCGCGTCGCGCTCGGGAGTCAGCGCGTTGCGCCGGTCAGAGAGGACGGTGACCCTCACGCGCGCCGGACGGGGTTCGTCAGGGAGCCGACCCCTTCGATCTCGACCGTCACCTCGTCGCCGTCCGCGAGGTAGACGGGCGGCTTGCGCCCGAAGCCGACGCCCGCAGGCGTCCCCGTCAGGATCAGATCGCCCGGATCGAGCGTGATCCCGTCGCTCGTGAACGCGATCACCTCGGCGACCGTGAAGATCATCTCCGAGGTCGAGGAGTCCTGGACGACCTCGCCGTTCAGCAGACAGCGAATCTTCAGCGCCTGTGGATCGGGCACCTGGTCGGCGGGCGTGATCGGCCCGACCGGGCCGAACGTGTCGAACGACTTCCCGCGCGTCCACTGGCCGTCGGCGAACTGGATGTCCCGCGCGCTCACCTCGTTCGCGCAGACGTAGCCGCCGACGTACTGGAGCGCTTCGGCGACCGGCACCCGCTGCGCGCGCTTCCCGATCACGACGCCGAGCTCGGCCTCGTAGTCGACCTCCTTCGCCTGCTCGGGCAGCACGATCGGCCGGCCGGGCCCGATCAGTGAATTCGGCCACTTGGCGAAGAGCAAGGGCCGTTGCGGGATCTCCATCCCCGACTCCTCCGCATGGTCGCGGTAGTTCAGGCCGACGCAGACGATCTTGCCCGGGCGTGCGAACGGCAGGCCGTCATCCGACATCGACGCTCCTCTCGTAGATGAACACCTTGCCGGGATTCATGATCCCGAGCGGGTCGAAGACGCGCTTGATCCCTTGCATCAGCGGCACGAGGTCTCCGTGCTCGCGTTCGAGCGCGGCGATCTTGCCGAGGCCGATCCCGTGCTCGCCCGTGCAGGTGCCGCCGCGCGCGAGCGCATCGGCGACCAGCCGGTCGACGAGCTCGTCGACGAGCGCGCGCTCGACGGAGTCGTCCGGGTCGACCATCAGGTTGACGTGGATGTTGCCGTCGCCGGCGTGGCCCAGGATCGCCGCTTCGAGGCCGAGGCGCTCGGCCTCGGCGCGGGCGAACGCGACCGCGCCGGCCAGCTCGGAGACGGGGACGCACGTATCGGTCGCACGTTCGCGACGCCCCGGCCGGAACGCCGCTGCCGCGTAGGCCGAGTCGTGCCGGGCGGCCCAGAGCGCGGCGCGGCCGGTCGGGTCGCGCTCTTCGACGATCTCGGTCGCGCCCTCCGCCTCGGCCAGCGCACGCACCAGCTCGAGGTCGGCCTCGACCGTCGCCTCCGTTCCGGCTGCCTCGACGAGCAGGCACGGGCCCTCGGGGTAGTCCGAGCCGCGGTATGCGTTGATCGCCGCGAGCGTCCAGGCGTCGAGCAGCTCGAGACGGGTGACTGCCGAGCCGGCGGCAACGGCCGCGGCGGCAGTGCGGCAGGCGGCCTCGAGCGTCGGGAAGGAGATGCGCTGCGCGACGACGTGCTCCGGGATGCCGTAGAGGCGGACGCGCACCTCGGTGATCACGGCGAGCGTGCCCTCCGAGCCGACGAGCAGGCTGGTGAGGTCGTAGCCCGCGGAGGTCTTCGGCGCCCGGCTGCCGGTCCGGACGATCGTCCCGTCGGCCAGCACCGCCTCGAGCGCGAGCACGTTCGCGCGCATCTTCCCGTAGCGGATCGTCGTCGTCCCGGCCGCGTTCGTCGCGGCCATGCCGCCAAGCGTCGCGTCCGCGCCGGGGTCGACCGGGAAGAAGAGCCCGTGCTCGCCCGCCGCGCGCTCGAGCGCGGTGCGTGTCACGCCGGCCTGGACGGTCGCGCTGAGATCGTCCGGAGCGATCTCGACGATCCGGTCGAGGCGCGAGAGGTCGAGGCTGATGCCGCCCCGGGTCGGGATCACATGTCCCTCGAGGCTCGAACCGGCTCCGAACGGTGTCACGGGGACGCGACGCTCGCTCGCGACTGCGAGGACGCGCGAGACCTCCTCGGTCGAGGACGGGTAGACGACCAGGTCCGGCCGTTGCGGCCGGTGGAAGGTGATGTCCGAGGCGTGCAGGTCGCGCTCGGAGTCGCCGTCCGAGACGCGGGCGCCCTCGCCGAGCACCTCGACGAGCGCCTCTCGGAGCTCGTTGACCGCGACGCTCACGTGACCGCGGCTTCCGAGGGCAGCCCGCCCGCGATGCTGTCGACCGCCCAGCGGAGGCTGTCCTGGACACTGCGCTCGGCGGCGAGCCCGTCGTGCTCCTCGCAGTCCGCGAAGAAAGCCGAGTAGCGGCCGAGCGACTCCTGGAACCGTGCCGGCGTCGAGAGGACGATGCGGTTGTAGCGCTCGGAGCGCCAGTAGAGCCGCTCGACCTCCTCCACGAGCCGGCGCCTGCCGCTCGCGCGATAGCACGTGCCGTAGAACTCCCAGCGAAGCGCGAGGTACGCGTCGACGTCCTGCGCGGCCGCGGCCCGCTCGAGCCTCCCCAGCGACCGGCGCATGCTCGCGAGCTCGGCCGGGCCGACGGCCTCCGCGCCGAGCCGAGCCGCGAGACCCTCCAGCCCGAGCCGCGCCGCATAGATCTCCTCGAAGTCCTCGCGCGTCAGCCTGCTGACGAACGCACGCCCTGTCGAGCCGACCACGACGAAGCCTTCGCGGGCGAGCCGGCTGAGGCCGGCCCGAACGGGGGTTTGCGAGACACCGAGCCTCGCCGCGAGGTCACGCTGGACGAGCTGCGTGCCCTCGGGCAGCTGTCCGGCGACGATCAGCGCGCGGAGTGACTGCGCGACCCGCTGCTCGATCGACTCCCGCTCCTCGAGCGGCTCGATCGCAACGCCGGCTGCGGTCCCTTCCATCGCGCATCAGTCTCGTTTAAGCTCGCTCCAGACGCAACATGAAGTTTCAAATGTCATTCCGGTGACCTCTACAGAAGCGCGGGTGGGCGTCGACGTCGGCGGCACCTTCACCGACGTGATCCTCCACGGCGCGGAGGGCCACGTCACGTTCCGAAAGCTGCTCTCGACGCCGCCGCACTACGACCAGGCAGTCGTCGCGGCGGTCTCGGGCCTCGCAGCCGGTCCTGTCGCCGAGGTCGTTCACGGAACGACGGTGGCGACGAACGCCGTGCTGGAGCGGCGCGGTAGCCCGACCGCGCTCGTCACGACCGCCGGCTTCCGCGACGTGCTCGAGCTGCGGCGGCTGCGGATCCCGCACATGTACGACCTCTTCTGGCGCAAGCCGCCCCCGCTCGTCGAACGCCGCCTCCGCTTCGAGCTGAACGAGCGCGTCGCCGCGGACGGCACGGTCGTTCGACGCCTCGACGAGGAGGAGAGCCGTGCGCTCGCCGCGCGCCTGCGCGCGACGGGAGTCGAGTCCGTGGCCGTCTGCTTTCTCCACTCCTACCTCTACCCCGAGCACGAGCAACGCTTCGGCGCGATCCTGGCCGAGGAGCTCCCGGAGGTGAACGTGTCGCTCTCGAGCGAGATCCTGCGCGAGCAGCGCGAGTACGAGCGCTCGGCGACGACCGTCGTCAATGCCTACGTGCGGCCGCTGATGTCGTCCTACCTCGACCGGATCCGGACCGGCCTCGACGAGCTCGGGATCGACGGGCCGCTCCAGATCATGCAGTCCTCGGGCGGCGTGATGACCGCGGACGACGCGAAGGAGCGGCCGGTGTTCGCGCTCGAATCGGGGCCTGCGGCCGGCGTCGTGGCGGCCCGCGGGATGGGCCGGCGGCTCGGCGTCGACAACCTGCTCTCCTTCGACATGGGCGGCACGACCGCGAAGGCGTCGCTGATCGAGGGCGGCGCGATCTCGCGCGGGCGCGAGTACGAGGTCGGCGGCTCGATGTCGGCCGGAAGCCGCCTGATCCGAGGCGCCGGCGAGCTGCTGCGGATCCCGACGATCGACATCGCCGAGGTCGGCGCCGGCGGCGGCAGCATCGCCTGGATCGATCCGGCGGGCGGCCTCCAGGTCGGGCCGCGAAGCGCTGGGGCGGATCCCGGCCCGGCCTGCTACGGGCGCGGAGGAGTCGAGCCGACGGTGACCGACGCGAATGTCCTGCTCGGCTACATGCCCGCCGGCCCGGTCGCCGACGGACAGATCTCGATCTCCGCAACGCTCGCCGAGCAGGCGGTGCGCCGCGTCGCCGAGCCGCTCGGACTGACGCTCTACGAGGCGGCGAGCGGGATCCACCGGATCGCGAACGCGCGAATGACGCGGGCGCTGCGGGCGGTCTCGTCCGAGAAGGGGCGCGACCCGCGCGACTTCGCGCTGATCGCCTACGGCGGCGCCGGACCGATCCACGCGGCCGGGCTCGCGGAGGACCTCGGGATACGGAGTGTCCTCGTGCCGGCGATCGCGGGCCTCTTCAGCGCCGTCGGCCTCCTGTTCGCGCGCCCTGAGTTCCACGAGGTGCGAACGTGCCACCTCGACGTCGACGACATCGATCCCGATGTGGTCGCGGGACTCTTCGCCGAGATGGAGGCCGCGCTCGCCCGCGTGCTCGAGGGGCGTCCGGAGGTCGAGTGGGCGCGGACGGCGGACCTACGTTACGGGGGCCAGAGCTGGGAGGTCGAGGTCGATGTCCCGGCGGGGCCGATCGACGCTGCCGTGCTCGCCGCACTGCGGGCGCGCTTCGAGGACGAGCACGAGCGGCTCTACGGCGTCAGGGACCGGGCCGGCTCGCCGGTCGAGATCCGGGCGCTGCGCCTCGCCGCGCTCGGTGCGTCTGCAGCAGCCCGCCCGTTCCACCTCGACGGCGCTGATGCTCCGGCTTCGGGTGGCGGCTCCGGCCGCCGCATCCACATCGGCGGTGACGAGCTCGACGCGCCGGTGCGCGCGCGAGCGTCGCTCGGAGAGGAGCCCGAGCCGGGCCCGCTGCTCGTCGACGAGTACGACACCACCGTTCTCGTGCCGCCCGGCTGGTCGGTCCGACGCGACGCGGCCACCGGAACGGTCGTGCTGGAAAGAAGCATCGATGGCGGTTGAGGCACGCGTCGACCCGGTCACGCTCCAGATCGTGGGCAACGCGCTCGCGTCGATCGCAGACGAGATGGCGACGACGATCTGCCGGACCGCACACTCGACCGTCGTCCGGGACGGCATGGACTTCTCGGCCGTCGTCTGCGACGCGAAAGGACGGACGGTCGCGCAGGCGGTCAGCGTGCCGTTCCACCTCGGCTCGATCCCCGCCGCGATGGAGACGCTCCTCGCCCACTACGGCGAGCGCTTCAGGCCCGGCGACGTGTTCGTGCTGAACGACCCCTTCGACGGCGGCATGCACCTGCAGGACATCTTCGTCTTCAAGCCCGTCCACCTCGACGGCGAGCTGATCGGCTTCACGGCGACGACTGCGCACCACGGCGATGTGGGTGGCCGCCTGCCCGGCTCGAGCGCCTGCGACAACACCGAGATCTTCCAGGAGGGCATCCGCCTGCCCTGGCTGCGCCTCTATGCGGAGGGCGAGCCGGTGGAGGACGTCTTCAAGATCATCGAGGCGAACGTGCGCATCCCGCGGATGACGTTCGGCGACCTCGGGGCGCAGGTGGCCGCGTGCTCGGTTGCCGAGCGCGCCCTGATCGCGCTCGGCGAGCGGCACGGGACGGAGATGCTCGCGGACCTGCTGGAGGCGCTGATCGACTACACAGAGCGGCTCGTCCGGCAGGAGATCGCGACCTGGCCCGACGGCACCGCCTCCTTCACCGACTACCTCGGCTCGGACGGGGTCGACGTCTGCGACGTCCCGATCACGGCACACGTGACGATCGCGGGCGACGAGATCACGGCCGACCTGACCGATGCGTCGCCGATGGTGCAGGGCTCGCTGAACAGCACGCGCTCGTTCGTGCAGGCCTGCGTTTACCAGGTGGTGCGGGCCGCGCTGACCGTCGAGGTGCCGAACACGGCCGGCGCGTTTCGCCCGATCCACGTCCTCACCAAGCCGGGGACAATCGCAGAGGTGGTGATGCCCGGTGCCTCGTCGATGCGGGGCGTGACGGGGTTCCGCGTGGTCGACGCCGTCAGCGGCGCGCTCGCCCAACTCCTGCCGCACCGCGTCGCCGCCGCGGGCGAGGGCGGCAACACGCTCGCCATCTTCGGCGCCGAGCGCCCGGACGGCGGCCGCTTCATCTTCTACGAGCTGGTCGTCGGCACCTGGGGTGGAACGCCGGAGGGCGACGGCAACGACGGCCTCACGAACCCGGCGAGCCTCGCCGCGAACATCCCGGTCGAGGTGGCCGAGTCCGAGTACCCGATCGTGATCGAGCGGTACGGGCTCGTGCCCGACTCGGGTGGCGCCGGCTTGCACCGCGGCGGCCTCGCGATCGAGCGTGTCTGGCGCTGCCTGACGCCCAGGACGTCCCTGATCGTCCGCTCCGACCGGGCGACGCATGCGCCGTACGGCCTAGCCGGCGGAGGATCCGGCGCGCTCTCCGAGAACCTGCTCCTGCACCCCGACGGGAGCAACGAGGTGCTGCCGCCGATGTTCTCGATCGAGATCGGGGCGGGCGACGTCTACGAGCACCGAACGGCGGGCGGCGGCGGCTGGGGCGATCCGCTCGAGCGCGACCCCGCCGCCGTCGCCGACGATGTCCTGAACGAGAAGGTCAGCCCGGAGGCGGCGCGCAGGCTCTACGGCGTCGTGGTCGCCGACGACGGCAGTGCGGAGAGGAGGAGCGCATGAAGGCCGACGCGGTCGTGATCGGAGGCGGGATCATCGGGGCGAGCGTGGCCCACTTCCTGACGAAGCTCCGCTACGGCCGGGTGACGCTGGTCGAGAAGTCGGAGATCTGCGGCGGCTCGACCCAGTACTCGGCCGCGCACGTCCGCCAGCACTACTCGAACGAGGTCGCGATCAGGCTCGCCGTCCGCGGCGCCGGGATGTTCGCGAACGCCGAGGAGGAGCTGGGCGGGCCCGCGGGCTTCGTCCAGCACGGCTACATGGTGCTGGCGCCGCCGGACCAGGAGCAGGCGATCCGGGATGTCGTGCCCGTCCAGCAGCGCTTCGGCGTGCAGACGGAGATCCTCACGCCCGAGGAGGTGTCGCACCGCTGGCCGGAGCTCGACGTCGAGGGGATCGCCCTCGCGTGCTTCGAGCAGACGTCGGGCTACGCCGACCCTGTCGCGACCGTGCGCTCACTCGTGCGCTCCGCCGAGCGCGAAGGGCTCGACGTGCTCGAGGGCTGCGAGGCAACGGGCATCGAGACGGAAAACGGCCGTGTGACCGGCGTCGTCACCACTCAGGGGACGATCGCGACCGGCGTCGTCGTGAACGCCGGCGGCCCTTGGGGCGACCGGATCGGCCGGATGGTCGGGATCGACTATCCGATCAGGTTCAGCCGCGAGCACGAGGCGGTCTTCGAGGCGCCCGCGGGCTTCGGCGAGATCCCGGTCATGTCCGACGCGGCGCAGCAGCTCTACTTCCGCCGCTACGGCGAGGGCAAGGTGCTCGTCGGCGAGGGCTGGCCGAAGCAGGCCGAGCCTGCCGACCCGGAGAGCTACGACGACGGCACCGACGAGGCGCACCTCGCGCGGATGGTGCCGAGGCTCGTCCGCCGCGTGCCCTCGCTCGCTGCGACGATCGGGAGCGACGGCTACGGCGGCGCCTACGTCAAGGGCTACTCGGGCGTGTACGACATCACCGAGGACTGGTACCCGATCGTCGGGGCGGAGGAGGTGGGCGGGTACTACTCGGCCTTCGGCGGCAGCGGTCACTGCTTCAAGCTCGGCCCGGCGATCGGCGAGGCGCTCGCGTCCGTGATCGCAGGCGAGGAGCCGGAGATCGACATCTCGAGCCTGTCGGGAACCCGCTTCGCCGAAGGGCGCACGTTCGGCTCCGTCTGGGGGCCGGGAAACCGCGCGTGAGGATCACCGCCGTCACCGCGACGCCGGTCGCGATCCCGCTCGCGCGGCCGTTCCACTGGCGCTCCGGCGTGCAGGAGGGAGCGAACCTCGTCCTCTTCACGGTCGAGACCGACGCCGGCGCGACCGGGTACGGCGAGTCGATCTGCGAGGACCCCGCCGCCGTCGAGTCGTACGGCCGGCTGATGGCCCGTGCGTTCCTCGGCCGCTCGCCCGGGGACGTCGAGGCCATCCTCGGCGAGCTCTGGCGCGAGGGACGCTGGCGCGTCGTCCCCCACTTCTCGCTCCAGGTGCTGAGCGGGATCGAGTCGGCGTGCTGGGACGCGCTCGGCAAGGGGCTCGGCGTGCCGGCGTCGACGTTCCTCGGCGGCCGTGTGCACGACGAGGTCGACTTCATGGCCTTCCCGCAGGGAGACACGGCCGACGAGCTGGCACGCGACGCCGCCGCGCTGGCTGCCGAGGGCCATCGCGTCGTCTACCTCAAGGTCGGTCGCGGCCACCGCGACGACGCGGAGATCGTCGGCGCGGTGCGCGACGCGATCGGCCCCGAGCCGCTGCTCCGCGTCGACCCGAACGAGGCGTGGGACGTGCCGGGCGCGGTCGATGCGATCCGTCGGCTCGAGCCGTTCGACCTCGACTGGGTCGAGCAGCCCGTGCCGGCCGGCAACGTCTCCGGCCTCGCCTGGGTGCGGCGCTCGGTCGAGACGAAGATCGCCGCCGACCAGGCGGTGCACACGACGTCGGAGCTCCGAGCGGTGCTCGAACAGGAGGCGGCGGACGCGATCGTGCTCGGCAGCCACGAGTCGGGCGGCCTCTGGCGGTGGCGCCAGCTGGCGTACCTGGCGGAGGCGTACGGGATCCCGATGAACCGGCACGCCTGCGTCGAGAGCGCGATCTCGACCTTCGCCGCGCTCCAGGTCATGTCCACGCTCCCGAACCAGACGCTCGGCAACCAGGTCATGCACCACCTGCTCACCGAGCAGCTCGTGACGACGCCGATCGAGCTCACCGGCGGACGCGTCGCGGTCCCGACGGCGCCGGGGCTCGGCTTCGAGATCGACCTGGACGCGGTCGAGCGGGCGCGCGAGCGGTACGAGAAGCAAGGGCCGTACTGATGGATCCGATCAGCTTCGAGGTGATCCGCAACGCGCTCGTCGCGGCGACCGACGAGATGGTGCTGACGCTCCGGCGCAGCGCCTACTCGACCAACATCAAGACGCGCTCCGACTTCTCGTGCGCGTTCTTCGACACCGAGCTCCGCGCCGTCGCGCAGGGCTTCACCCAGCCGGTCCACCTCGGCTCGATGGTCGAGCAGGTGCCGCGCGCGATCCTCGACTACGGCCCCGAGAATCTCCAGCCCGGCGACGTGATCATCACGAACGACCCCTTTCCGAGCGGCGTCCATCTGAACGACATCAGCCTGATCTCGCCCGTCCACGAGGACGGCGAGCTGCTCGGCTACGTCGCGAACCTCGCGCACCACGTCGACGTCGGCGGCGGCGCGCCGGCCTCGATCGGAGCCTTCCGCGAGGTATTCCAGGAGGGCGTGATCATCCCGCCCGTGAAGGTGGTCGCGGGCGGGCGGATCGTGCGCGACGTCTTCGACCTGATCCTCGCCCAGATCCGCTCGAAGCACGAGACCGGAGGCGACTTCCGCGCCCAGATCGCCGCCAACGCGACCGGCGTGCGCCGGCTCCAGGCGCTCACCGCCCGGCACGGGCTCGAGACGGTCGCCGGCACCATGCGCGAGCTCCTCGACTACACCGAGCGGCGCACGCGCGCCGAGCTCGCGACCCTGCCGCATGGCGTCTACGAAGCGGAGGGCACGGTCGACGTGGACGGGTACACGGACGATCCGGTGCTGCTGAAGGCGCGGATCGAGATCACTCCCGGCGGCGTCGGCTTCGACCTGACCGGCTCCGACCCGCAGCGCCGCGCGCCGGTCAACTCCACCTACGCGCAGACGTTCTCGGCCTGCGCTTACGCGGTCAAGTGCCTGATCGACCCCGACCTCCCGGTCAACGACGGCTTCTACCGCGTCGTCAGCCTCGACGCGCCTGCCGGGACGGTGACGAACTGCACCTGGCCGAGCCCCGTCGTCGGGGGCTGGGAGACGCAGACGCGGCTCGTCGACGTGATCTTCCGCGCGCTGCTCCCCGCGCTGCCCGAACGGCTGCCCGCGGGGACGAAGGCGATGATGTGTCACGCGGGCTTCGGCGGCGTCGACCCGCAGACCAACGAGTACTTCTGCTTCCTCGAGACGTTCGGCGGCGGCTACGGCGGCCGCTTCGCGAGCGACGGGCCGGACGCGGTGCAGACGCACGGCCAGAACACCGAGAACGCGCCGGTCGAGGAGACCGAGCTCAACTATCCGGTGCGGGTCGCGCGCCTCTCACTCGTGGAGGACTCGGGCGGCCCGGGCCGCTTCCGCGGCGGGCTCGGGTTGCGCAAGGACTTCGTCTTCGACCGTGCGACGACATTCACCGTACTCGCCGACCGCACGCTCGCCGGACCTGCAGGCGCGTTCGGCGGCCGGCCCGGGAAGCCGGCGGAGTACGTGCTGATCCGCGGCGACGTCGAGACCCGGCTCGCCGCGAAGACGACGATCGACGTCGAGCCCGGCGACACCGTCAGCTACCGCACCTGCGGCGGCGGCGGGTACGGCCCGCCCGAGGAGCGCGAGCGCGAGCTCGTCGCGCGGGACGTGCGCGAGGGAAAGGTCAGCCTCGCGGGCGCGCGAGAGGAGTACGGATGGCCACCGTGACGGTCGACCCGATCTCGTTCGAGGTGATCCGGAACGCGCTCGTCGCGGCGACCGACGAGATGGCGCTCGCGCTGAAGCGGAGCGCGTACTCGACGAACATCAAGACGCGCTCGGACTTCTCGTGCGCGTTCTTCGACGCGAAGCTGCGCTCGATCGCGCAGGGGTTCGCCCAGCCCGTGCACCTCGGCTCGATGGTCGAGCAGGTACCGAACGCGGTGCGCGCCTACGGCGCGGAGAACCTCTCGGCCGGCGACGTGCTCGTGACGAACGACCCGCACCCGAGCGGCGTCCACCTGAACGACGTCAGCCTGATCTCACCCGTCCACCACGAGGGCGAGCTGATCGGCTACGTCGCGAACCTCGCGCACCACGTCGACGTCGGCGGCGGCGCGCCGGCCTCGATCGGGGCGTTCAGGGAGGTCTTCCAGGAGGGCGTGATCATCCCGCCGGTCAAGCTGGTGGACGGCGGCGCGATCGTGAAGGACGTCTTCACGCTGATTCTGGCCCAGATCCGCTCGAAGCACGAGACGGCGGGCGACTTCCGCGCTCAGATCGCCGCGAACGCCACCGGCGTGCGACGCGTCACGGCGCTGGTCGACCGCCACGGGCGCGACACGATCCTCGCGACGATGGAGGAGCTGCTCGAGTACACGGAGCGGCGCACCCGGGCCGAGCTCGCCGCGCTCGCGCACGGCGTCTACGAGGCCGAGGGCTTCGTCGACACGGACGGCTACACCGACGAGACCGTCCGCCTGAAGGTGCGGGTCGAGCTCGACGAGCAGGGCGCCCGCTTCGACACGACCGGCTCCGACCCGCAACGGCGTGCCCCGGTCAACTCGACCTACGCGATGTCGTTCTCGGCCTGCGCGTACGCCCTCAAGTGCCTGATCGACCCGGATCTGCCCGTCAACGACGGCTTCTACCGGCTCGTCAGCCTGCACGCGCCGGCCGGGACCGTCACGAACTGCTCCTGGCCCGGCCCAGTCGTCGGCGGCTGGGAGACCCATGCGCGGCTGATCGAGGTGATCGTCCGCGCGCTGCTGCCGGCCTCCCCCGAGCGGCTGCCGGCGGGGACGAAGGGGATGATGTGCCAGGCGGGCTTCGGCTCCCTCGACGTCGCCGCCGGGAAGTACACGTGCTTCTACGACACGTTCGCGGGTGGCTACGGCGGCCGGTTTGCGAGCGACGGTCCCGATGCCGTCCAGTCACACAGCCAGAACACCGAGAACGCGCCGATCGAGGAGACCGAGCTCAACTACCCGGTCCGCATCAACCGGCTCTCGCTGGTGGAGGACTCCGAAGGGCCGGGCCGCTTCCGGGGCGGCCTCGGGCTGCGCAAGGACTATCTCTTCGACCTCCACACCACTTTCACCGTGCTCGCCGACCGCGACAAGGCGGGACCGTGGGGCGCCTTCGGCGGCCACGCCGGGCGGATCGCCGAGTACGTGCACGTCCGCGACGGTGTCGAGACGCGGCTGTCGTCGAAGACGACGCTCGACCTCGTCCCCGGCGACGTGATCAGCGTCCGCACGTGCGGCGGCGGCGGGTACGGCGCGCCCGAGGAGCGCGACCCCGAGCGGGTGCTGCGCGACGTGCTCGAGGACAAGGTCAGCCGCGACCGAGCGCGCGACGTTTATCGCGTTGCTATCGCCGACCGCCGTCTGGATGAGGCGGCGACGGCAACGCTGCGATCATGAGCGTTCGCGTGGCCGTCGACATCGGCGGCACCTTCACCGACGCGACGCTGATCGACGAGGAAACGGGCGCAGTGTCCATCGCGAAGGTGCTGACGACCCCGGCGGATCCTTCCGAGGGGTTCATGCAGGCCGTCGACCGTGCACTCGCGAACGGCAGCGTCACCGCGCCGCTTGTTGGCTTCGTCGTCCACGCGACGACCGTGGCCACGAACGCGATCATCGAGGGCAAGATCGCGCGCGGCGGCTTCGTCACGACCGAGGGCTTTCGCGACCTCCTCGAGATCGCCCGCCAGGTGCGACCGTCGCTCTACGACACCCAGTTCGAGAAGGCGAAGCCACTCGTTCCCAGGGACCGGGCCGTGACGGTCGCCGAGCGACTCGGTCCCGCCGGCGAGGTGCTGCTCCCGCTCGAGGACGACTCCGTGCGCGCTGCTGCCGGGATCCTCCGGCGCGAGGGCGTCGAGACGGTCGCCGTGTGCCTGCTCCACGCCTACGTCAACCCCGAGCACGAGCAGCGGGTCGGCGCGATCCTCGCCGAGGAGCTGCCCGGCGTCCCGGTCTCGCTGTCCGCCGAGGTCGCGCCCGAGTTCCGCGAGTACCTGCGCGCCTCGACGACCGTGATCAACGCCGTGATCCGTCCCGTCGTCGAGCGATACCTGGAGCGGATCGAGAGCCGCCTCGCAGACGCGGGCGTCCGGGCCAAGCTCCTCGTGATGCAGTCGAGCGGCGGCGTCTTCAGCGCCGAGGCCGCGCGCACGCGGCCCGTCTATATGGTCGAGTCCGGCCCCGCCGCCGGCGTGATCGCCTCCGCGTACCTCGGCGAGACGCTCGGCCGCCCGGACATCCTCTCGTTCGACATGGGCGGCACGACCGCCAAGGTCGGCCTGATCCAGGGCGGCCGGCCGTCGGTGACGAAGGACTACAACGTCGGCGGCCACGCCGGCGCGGGGATCGGTGGGATGTCGCTCTCCGGCTACCCGGTGCGGACGCCGGTCGTCGACCTCGTCGAGATCGGCGCGGGCGGAGGCTCGATTGCCTGGGTCGACTCAGGAGGGCTGTTGCGCGTCGGGCCGCAGAGCGCCGGCGCCGATCCCGGGCCGGTCTGCTACGGGCGCGGCGGGGTCGAGCCGACCGTGACGGATGCGAACGTCGCGCTCGGGCGGCTGAACCCGGGCTACTTCCTCGGCGGCGAGATCGACCTCGATGTCGACAGTGCGCGGCGCGCGATCGAGGAGCGCTGCGGCCAGCCGCTCGGGCTCGACGTCACCGAGGCGGCCAACGGGATCGTCGAGATCGCGAACGCCGCGATGGTCAACGCGCTCCACCTGATCTCCGTTCAGCGCGGCTACGACCCGCGCGACTTCGTGCTCTTCGGCTTCGGCGGCGCCGGCCCTGTGCACGCGAACGCGCTCGCGCGCGACGCCGAGATCCCGGCCCTGCTCATCCCGCGCAGCCCCGGCATCTTCTCCGCCACCGGCCTGCTCTCGACCGATCTGACGCGAGACGCCGCCGTGACCGTGATGCAGCGCCTCGACGATCTGGACGCGTCCGAGGTCGAGTCGACGTTCGCCCAGCTCGAGGAGGCCGGCCGGAAGGAGCTCGAGGCGGAGGGCCTCGCGCGCGAGGCGATGAGCTTCGTCCGGAAGGTCGACCTCCGCTACGTGGGCCAGAGCTTCGAGCTCACAGTTCCTGCGGGTGATGGGCTGCTCGAGCGCTTCCACGCCGAGCACGAGCGCACGTACGGGTTCAGCGCGCCGGAAGAGCCGGTCGAAGCCGTCAGCCTGCGGCTGACGAGCGTCGGGACGATCGAGAAGCCGCCGCCGCATCCGCTCGAGACGGGCGGGAAGGCCGAGCCGAAGGAGCACCGGCCCGTCTACTTCGCCGAGTCGGCCGGCTACGTCGACTGCCCGATCTACGACCGCTACGCCCTGCCCGCCGCGGCGACGCTCGCAGGCCCGGCGATCGTCGAGGAGCTCGACTCGACCACCGTTCTCCATCCCGGCTATGTCCTGCTCGTCGACGGCGTCGGCAACCTTCTCATCGAGAGAGGAACGGCGTGACCGAGTTCGGAGTGGCGCTCGCGAAGGACGTGATGGTGCCGATGCGGGACGGGATCCGCCTCGCGACGGACGTCTACCGCCCCGCCCACGAGGGGGAGCTGGTCGAGGGGCGGTACCCGACGATCCTCTGCCGGACGCCCTACGACAAGACCGACAAGCGCTACAGCGAGATCGCCGACTTCTTCGTCCCGCACGGCTACGCCGTCGTGCTCCAGGACTGCCGCGACCGCTACCGGTCGGAGGGGACCGGCGACTACTTCCACACCGTCACGCCACAACAGGGCCAGGACGGCTACGACACCGTCGAGTGGATCGCCGAGCAACGGTGGTCGAACGGCCGGGTGGGGACGGTCGGCTCGTCGTACGCGGCGATCACGCAGGTGCGGCTGGCACTGGAGCGCCCACCGCATCTGACGGCGATCTGGCCGGACGTCGTGCCGACGAACTCGTTCCAGCACCAGTCACGCGAAGGCGGAGCAATGCAGCTGCACATGTTCTGGGCGCTCTTCATCCACGCTCAGGACGCGCAGGACATCGCGGACGATCCGGACAAGCAGGCCGAGGTCTGGGGCGACCTGGCGAGACTGCGCGAGCTCTTCTGGGCGACGCCGTGGCAGCGCGGACAGCTCTCGCTTCGGCACACGCCGACCCTCGAGCAGGCGCTGATCGACTACACGACGCGCGGCGCCTACGACGACTACTGGGCGCAGGAGTCGAACGACTTCACGGCCCACTACGACCGGCACGCAGACGTCCCGGGGACGTTTTCGACCGGCTGGTTCGACGCGTTCCCGCACGCGGACAGCGAGTACTTCGCGGCGATGGCGGCGAAGAACGAGACGCCGCAGCGCCTGATCATCGGCCCGTGGAGCCATGTCGGCATGCGCGGCGACGCGACCTACACCCTCGACGTCGACTTCGGGCCGGAGTCGGTCTGGGGCGTGCGGCGCTACTTCGAGGAGCAGCTCGCCTTCTTCGACCGTTGGCTACGCGAGAACGGTGCCGCGCCGGCCGACGAGGCGCCGGTCCGGATCTTCGTGATGGGCGGCGGCTCGGGCCGGAAGACGGCTCTGGGGAAGCTCGACCACGGCGGCCGCTGGCGCGAGGAGCACGAGTGGCCGCTTGCGCGGGCACAGGAGACGCCTCTCTACCTGCACGGCGACGGTTCGCTCTCACGCGAGGCGCCGAGCGGGCCCGCAGAGCCGCGGCGCTACACGTACGACCCCACCCACCCCGTGCCGACGATCGGCGGCAACTACTGCTCGGTCGGGGAGCTCCCCGCCGAAGGCGCCGCCATGGAGCCCGCGTGGTCGAGGTTCCTGAGCCCGGTGCTTCGCCTTCGCAACATCATGACCCCGGGCCCCGCCGACCAGAAGGAGTCGCCGGAGTTCTTCACCTCGCGGGAGCCGTACCCGCGGCTGTCCGAGCGCGCCGACGTGCTCGTCTACCAGACCGAGCCGCTCGCCGAGCCCGTCGAGGTGACCGGCCGAGCGGTCGTCAACCTCTGGATCTCGTCGAGCGCGCCCGACACCGACTTCACCGCGAAGCTCGTCGACGTGTACCCGTCGAACGAGGACTACCCCGACGGGTACGACATGCTGATCAACGACTCGATCATCCGTTGCCGCTACCGCGAGGGGTTCGACAGTGAGGTCTTTCTCACTCCCGGCGAGATCGTGCCCGTCTCGATCCTGCTCCCGCCGACCTCGAACGTTTTCGCGGCGGGTCACCGGATCCGCATCGACGTTTCGTCTTCGAACTTCCCCCGACTCGAGCGCAACCCCAACACCGGCGAGCCGATCGGCCGGCATACGCACGAGGTCTCCGCCGACCAGGCCGTCTACGCCGACGCGGAGCACCCGTCGCACGTCGTCCTGCCGGTTATTCCTGGCCAGTGAGCGCCCTCGAGTTCGTGGCCGTCCCCGGTGGCCCGTTCGCGATGGGACTCGACCCTGCGCAGATGTATCCGCCGGACGAGGACGAGACGCCGAGGCGGACCGTCCGGGTCGAAGGATTCCGGATCGCCCGGTTGCCGGTCACGGGCGCCGACGGCGTCCCCGTCACGTACATCTCCCGCGACGAGGCCGAGGCGTTCTGCGCCGCGAACGGCGTGCGGCTCCCGACCGAGGTCGAATGGGAGGCGGCCGCACGCGGCGGGGACGACCGGCTCTGGCCGTGGGGCGACGAGCCGCCCGACACGACGCGCGCGACCTTCGGCCGCGGCATCGGCGGGCCGTCGCGCGCCGGCATGCATCCCGCAGGTGCGGCGCCGTGCGGCGCCCTGGACCTGGCGGGCAACGTCTACGAGTGGACGGCCGACGGCGTGGTGCGCGGCGGCTCGTACCTCAGCGGGGCCGACGAGCTGCGCTGCTCGGCGCGCCTGCCGGTGCATCCCGCGGCGCGCGACACCTACATCGGCTTCCGCGTCGTCGCCGTCGAGCCGCGGCGGAGCTTCGACTGGGTCGACGTGCCGGCCGGCGACTACGTGATCGGGCGCGACGCGGACGAGTCACGTCAGCGGGTCGTCGAGGTGGACGGGTTCGAGCTCACGCGAACACCCGTCACGAACGGGCAGTACGAGCGCTTCGTCGCCGAGACGGGCGCCGCCGCCCCGCCGCACTGGCCCGCCCCGCTCCGACCACCCGGTCACGTTCGTCGACTGGGACGAGGCGTCGGCGTTCTGTGCCTGGGCCGGCGGCCGGCTGCCGATCGAGGCGGAATGGGAGAAGGGCGCGCGCGGCACCGACGGGCGCTCGTACCCGTGGGGCGACGAGGAGGACGAGGGTCGCGCCGCGGTCGGGCATGGGCTGAAGCACGGCTCAACCTCGCCGGTCGGCTCCCACCCCGACGGCGCCAGCCCGTACGGTCTGCTGGACATGGCCGGAAACGTCTGGGAATGGACGTCGACGGAATACCCGCCGGGTGAGCGCGTGCTCCGCGGCGGCTCGTTTGCGAGCCCGGGACTCGCCTGGGCCCGCTGCACGATGCGCAGTCACAGCCGCCCGGTGCGGCGACAAGCGCACATCGGTTTCCGGGTCGCGAGACAAGCCCGGTAGCGAGTCCTCATGAGGCGCTGCACTCGTCTCGGTCGAGGTCGTAGGTGATCTTCGCTCGCCCGAAGCCACCGCTGACGCCGGTTCGGAAGACCGTTTCTGCGGGGCCGAGACCCGAGCCGCCGCCGCCGTGGCCGCCGCTGAAGGAGCGGCTGGAACCGCCTCCTCCCCCGCCGTAGAGCCCTCCGCCTCCGCCTCCGCCACCGCTGGCGCGACCAGCGGCGCCGTCGCCACCGAGTCCGAGCGAGCCGGCCGTCGCCGTGATCGAGAGATCGGAGGCGTTCCGGCCGGGGGTGCCCCCCGTGGTCCGAGTTCCGCCCTTGCCGCCGGTCGCGGGATTCGCCGACCCGAGGGCGTCAAAGCCGTCGTGGCCGGTCAGATCGCCCCCGTTGCCGCCACCGGTACCGATTGGCCCGCCGATCGCGCCGCCGGCGCCACCCGAACCCCCGGCGCCCACGATGATCCGGTGCGCGAGACCATCGCCCCCTCGACGGATGTCGGTTGCTCCGCCCCCGCCGGACCCGGCCTTCCCCCGGCGGTCGAGCGTTGCGCCGCCGTCGCCGCCCCCATTCCAGCCGCCGGCTCCCGGAGTCGACTCCACCGCTTCGCCACCCCAGCCGCCCACACGAACTCGCAGGATCTCGCCGGGTGTGACCCTGAACTCTGCCGCCCCCTGTGCGCCGGCGCCCGGTGCGCCTGCGGTTCCGCCCGGACCTCCAGCCGCCCCGACAACCTCGATCCGGAGCCGACAGACACCGGCCGGCACGAGGAAGTCCTGAGGCAACCCCGTGAACGCGAACGTGGTCGCGACGGGCGAGCTCGCGTCCGTCAGCAGCCAGACGGGGGGCACGCCGAAGGCGATCACTGCAGCCGCGAGGTAAAAGGAGCGCGCTCTTCGCCGCTGCTGGGAGGTGCCCTGAGCGCCTCGATTCGTCATGCCCCAAGGTTCGCTGCGGCTGGTCTAGCCGCGGTCGAGCGGCGAGTACAGTGAGTTATGGACTTCCGCGTACTCGGGCCGCTCGAGGCGGTGGCCGACGGGCGGGTCGTCGCGCTGGACGCCGCGAAGCCGCGTGCGCTCCTGGCGATCCTGCTCCTGCACGCAAGTGAGCCCGTGGCCAGCGATCGGCTGATCGAGGATCTCTGGGCCGGCCGTCCGCCGGCCACCGCGGCGAAGGTCCTGCAGACATACGTCTTCCAGCTCCGCAAGGCGCTCGGCACCGACGCGATCGTTACCCGGCCGGAGGGCTACGAGCTCCGGGTCGAGGCGGATGGAACTGATCTGCATCGCTTCGAACGTCTTGTGAGCGAGGCGCGAGCTGCCGAGCCGCCGGCCGCAGCCCAGCGCCTGCGCGAGGCCCTCTCGCTCTGGCGCGGCCCGCCGCTGGCCGAGTTCGCTTACGAGTCATGGGCGCAGGCTGAGATCGGTCGGCTCGACGAGCTTCACCTCTCCGCGCTCCAGGATCGCATCGACGCGGATCTCGCGCTCGGCCGCGACGGCGAGCTCGTCGGCGAGATCGAGGGTCTGGTCGCCGAGCACCCGCTATCGGAGCGCCTGCGCGGCCAGCTCATGCTCGCCCTCTACCACGCGGGCAGGCAGGCGGAGGCGGTGGACGCCTACCGGTCGGCGAGGGCCACGCTCGTCGAGCAGGTCGGGATCGAGCCGGGGTCGGCGTTGCGCCGCCTCGAGCGTGCAATCCTCGAGCAGGATCCTGCGCTGGACGTCGTCTCGGTGCCTTCAAGCGCCCGGACGGTACCCAGGGCGCACAGCGCGATCGACCTCCTTCGTCGGCCGCAGTCGGGAGCAGCGAGAGATTCGCACGCTGCTGGCCGGTGGAGACGTGCGTCTGCTGACGCTCACGGGAGCGGCCGGAACGGGGAAGACGCGGCTCGCGGTCGAGGCGACAGCGGGCTTGGACGCCGAGTTCCCGGACGGCGCCGTGCTCATCGAGCTCGCCCCGATCCGCGACTCCGACCAGGTCGCCACGACGATCGCCAATGCGCTCGGCCTGACTGCGAGGCTGGGGGACGGATTGCTCGAAACGCTCGTCGTCTCGCTGCGCGGCCGGCGGGCGCTGCTCCTGCTCGACAACTTCGAGCAGGTACTCGACGCGGCGGCGCTGCTGAGCCGACCTGCTCGCGGGCGCACCTGACCTGACGCTCCTCGTCACCAGCCGCGCGCCGCTCGACATCCCCGAGGAGCGGATCTACCCGGTCCCGGCGCTCCAGCTTCCCGATCCGTCGCGCCCGCTCGAGGTCGGCCGACGTCCGCCGGACGGAGGCGGTACGGCTGTTCGTCGCTCGCGCACGCGACGCTCGGCCTGACTTCGAGCTCTCGGAGCTGAACGCCGACGCGGTCGCCCGAGCTCTGCCTGCGCCTGGACGGGCTTCCGCTCGCGCTCGAGCTCGCCGCTGCCCGAACCAAGCTGTTCTCGCCGCGCGAGATCCTCGAGCGCCTCGCAGGAAGGCTCGAGCTTCTGAAGGCCGAGCCCGGCGCCGGCTTGCCCGAGCGGCACCGGACGCTGCGAGCCGCGATCGAGTGGAGCTACGACCTGCTGGGCACGGAGGAACAGGCCCTCTTCACGAGCCTCGGCAATCTTCGTCGGCGGATTCACGCTGAACGGTACCGAGGCGGTCGGCAAGCGATCTCGAGCTCGACGTCGTCGCCGGTGTCGAGTCGCTCCTGAGCATCAGCCTGCTCCGAACCGAGCCGCATGGCCGGCGGCGAGCCGCGCTTCGGGATGCTGGAGACGATCCGCGAGTACGCGCTCGAGCGGCTGGGCGAGCGCGGCGACAGTGAGGCGGTGCAGCGCCGCTACGCAGAGCTTCTACGTCGAGCTCGTCGAGCAGGCCGAGCCCGCGTTGCGTCGGGCCGCAGCAACTGAGCTGGGTCGAGCGGCTCGACGCCGAGCTCGCCAACATCCGCGCGGCGCTGACCTGGGCGATCGGAGAACGAGGAGACAGAGACCGGTCTGCGGATCGGCGCAGGGCTCTGGCGCTACTGGCAGATGCGAGGACGCCTCGACGAGGGGCGGGAGCACCTCGAACAACTCCTGGCGGAGGGCTCCGGCTCGGCTGCCGCACGGGCTTCGGCCCAACACGCGGCCGCATCGCATAGCGATGGACCCAGGGCGACCACGAGGCGGTGCGCCGTCTCCTGCGAGGCGAGCCTGCCCGTCCATCGCAGGCTGGCGGAGGATTGGCGCGTCCCGGGCTCACTTGCCGTCCTGGCCTCCTCGGCTCTCGCGACGAGTGACCTGGACCGGGCGCTCGCTCTCGCCGAGGAAGGGCTCGAGTGTTGCGCGGCGGTCTGGCGACATCTACCTGGTGGCCATGCTCGCTGTACAACGTCGGCGTGGCGCTTGCATGGAAGGGGGAGCTGGACGAGGCCGAGCGCTGCACTCGAGGAGAGCGTGAGCGGGGCTCGTCAGGGCCGGAAATGTCGCGCAGCGTCGCGAGTCACGGGCTAAGGGCGCTCGGCGTGGATCGCGCTGGCGCGGCGCGACTACGAACAGGCGCGCCCACACCTCGAGGAGAGCCTTGCACTCGGCACGTGCACGCTCGACGAGCCGTGGGGCATCTCTCACTCGCTCTCGAACCTCGCGCTCGTGGCAAACGAAGCGCGCGACCACGACACGGCGCGACGACTGCTGGCGGAGAGCGTCGAGATCGAGCTGCAAGCATGGGCGAGCGGCTGGGACTGGTCTCCAACCTCGAGGTGTATGCGCAGGGCTGGCCGCTACGAAGCGGTCATCCCGACCGGGCCGTCCGCCTGTACGCGATGCGCCAGCGTCCTTCGCGATTCGGTGGGACTCGACCCGTCCGAACCCGGGTGGCCGGACCCCGACATCGCACGTCGCTCGAGCTGCGTACGCGCGGTCGAGTGAGGAAGACATTCGCCGCGACAAGCGCGAGGGACGCGCTGACGCTCGACCCTCGCGACTACCGCTGAGGAGGGACTTGCGCGACACGTTGACGGCGCTCGCCTGCAGACCTAACGCTCAAGCTAAAAGAGGAAGAGGACTATGCGCGAGCGAGAAGCCATATGAACGTCGACGCGGACCGGCTGCGCGACCTGACGCTCGAGCTCGTCGAGGTCGAGAGCCCGACCGGGGACACCGCCGAGGTCGCGCGGCTCTACGGCAAGCGGCTCGAGGAGATCGGGATGGATGTCGAGCTGCTCGACGAGCGGTTCCCGAAGACCCCGATCGTCGTCGGGCGGCTTCGGGGTGACCGGCCGGGGCCGACGATCGTCCTCAACGGCCATCTCGACACCGTCCCGATCCCGCACGAGCCGCCGCGGCTCGACGGCGAGACGATCTACGGGCGCGGGACGGCGGACATGAAAGGGGCGCTCGCGTGCGCAGCCGAGACGGCGCGCGGAGTTCGGGAGCGCGGCTCCTTCCCCGGCGAGCTCGTGATCGTCGCGGTCGGGCTGCACGAGTCGCCCCTTGGACGCGGTGAGGACCTCACGTACCTCCTCGGCGAGCACGGCTTCACGGCCGACCTCGGCGTGGTCGGCGAGCTCGGCGCGTCGTCGCTGCCGGTCGCGCACGTGGGCTGCGCGACCTTCGAGATCACGATCCGCCGCGAGGGCGAGGTCACCCACGAGCTGATGACGGTCGCCGGCACGCCCAACCCGAATCTCGTCGCCGCCAGGGTGATCGAGGCGATCCGAGCACGCAACGAGGAGCTGGCCGCGGTCGAGCACGAATGGGTCGGGCCCGAGTCGTACTTCCTCGGCGAGGTGCATGGCGGCGACTTCTACAACCGGCACCCGGTGGAGTGTCGGCTCGTGGGCACGCGCCGCTGGGCGCCGGGGAACACGCTGCAGCAGGCGGAGGCCGAGTTCGAAGGTCTTCTCGAGCCGATCGCGGCGGACTCCGGCTGCACGATCGACCTCGACCTTCAGATCTCGCGGGGCGCGTACCGGATCGATCCCGAGGACAGGCTCGTCGTCGCGCTCCGCGAGGCGTACCGCGACGTCACAGGGCAGGAGCTGACGCTGACCGGCGTCAGGCTCGTCGCCGACGGCGCGATCTTCAACGCGGCGGGGATCCCCACCGTCTACCACGGCCCGATGGGAACCGGCGCGCACGGGGACGTCGAGTCGATCGAGGTCGCGGAGCTCGTGCGCGCGACCCGGGTCTATCTCGCCTTGCTGGAGCGGCTCTGGGCCTGACCTACGACGAGCTCTACGCGAGCTTCCGCTGGAAGGTGCCGGCGGACGTGAACCTGGGCGTCGACGTCTGCCAGCGCCACCCGCGCGAGTCGGTCGCGATCGTGGCCACGGACGGGCGCGAGATCACGCGCCGCGTCACCTTCGGCGAGCTCTCAGATGACTCGAACCGGCTCGCGAACGCGCTGCGGGCGAAGGGGGTCGGCGCGGCGGATCGCGTCGGGATCGCCCTCCCGCAACGGCCCGAGACAGCGATCGCCCACATCGCCGTCTACAAGCTGGGCGCGATCGCAGTGCCGCTCTCGACCCGCTTCGGCCCGGACGCGATGGCGGTGCGGCTCGGCGACGCGGACCCCGCAGTCGTGATCGCCGACCGCGAGCTCGAGGGCGTCGCGACGATCGACGTCGACCGCGAGCTGCCCGCGCTGCTCTCCGCCGCATCGTCGAGCTTCACCCCCGTCACAACAGGAGCAGACTCGCCTGCGCTGATCGTCTACACCTCGGGCACGACCGGGCCGCCCAAGGGCGCGCTCCTCGCCCATCGCGTCCTGCACGGGCACCTACCGGGCTTCGAGCTCTCGCACGACTTCTTCCCGCAGCCGGACGACCTGATCTGGACGCCCGCCGACTGGGCCTGGATGGGCGGCCTCTTCGACGTCCTGCTGCCGGGTCTCTACCACGGCCGCCCCGTGCTCTCATTCCAGACGACGAAGTTCGACCCCGAGGGCGCGTTCGACCTGATCGCCCGGCTCCGCGTGCGGAACGTCTTCATGCCCGCTACGGCGCTCCGGATGATGGCCGCCCACGACGGCCCGTCTCTGTCGCTCCGCACGCTCGCGAGCGGGGGCGAGATGGTCGGCGAGGAGACCGCGGCATGGTGCTCCGAGCGACTGGGCGCGAGGCTGAACGAGTTCTACGGCCAGACGGAGGCGAACCTCCTGATCGGGAACTGTGCGGCGTGGCCGGCGAAGCCCGGCTCGATGGGCAGGGCGTACCCGGGGCACGAGCTGCGCCTCGCCGACGGGGAGATCTTGCTGCGCGCGGACGGCGACCCGGTCGCCTTCCTCGGCTACTGGCGCAATCCGGAAGCGACGGCCGAGAAGGTGCGCGACGGCTGGCTGCACACGGGCGACCTCGCGGAAATCGACGGGGACGGCTACTTCCGCTTCGTCGGCCGCACGGACGACCTGATCTCGAGCGCAGGCCACCGGATCGGCCCCGGCGAGATCGAGGATTGCCTCGTGCGCCACCCGTCCGTCGCGCTCGCCGCGGCGATCGGGATCCCGGACGAGCTCCGCGGTGAGGCGATCAAGGCGTTCGTCGTCGCGACGTCACCGTCAGAGGCGCTCGCAGCGGAGTTGAAGGCGTTGGTGCGCGAGCGCCTCGCCGCCTACGAGGTCCCGCGCGAGATCGAGTTCGTCGACGAGCTGCCGCTGACGACGTCGGGGAAGATCAGACGCAACGAGCTCCGCCGGCTCCACAGCCGGCAGCCACACGCGTAACCCTCAGATGGGGGCGGAGTCCCGCGGCTCCCAGCCGAGCAGCTCGCGGCCGTGGGTCAGATCCCAGAACCGCCGCGGGTTCGCGGAGACGCCGTAGACGACCGCCCAGGACACGTCCTCCACGTCGAGGCAGCTGGCGATCAGCTCGGCGCAGTCGCGCCGGCTCAGCCAGACGGCGCGGAGCCGGTTGCGGCGTCCTTCGGCGTCGAGATCGATCAGGGGATTGGCCGTCGGCGACGTCGGGTCGTCGTGCGCGCGCACCGCGCCGATCCGCAGGCAGAAGACCCGGAGGCCGTGGCGCTCCATGTACATCCGGCCGAGCGCCTCCCCGTAGGCCTTCGAGACGCCGTAGAGCGAGTCGGGCCGGATCTCGGCCGTGTGGTCGTAGCTCCGGTCGTCGTCGGGGTCGTACAGCGCCGGCGCTCCGTCCAGCTCGAACATGCCGACGACGTGGTTCGAGGACGCGAACACGACGCGCGAGACCCCCGCCAGGCGGGCCGCCTCGAAAACGTTGTAGGTGCCGACGATGTTGTTCCGGAGGACGTCGTCCCAGGGCGTCTCGAGCTCGGCCGAGGCGGCGAGATGGACGACGGCGTCGACGCCTTCGAACGCCGGCCGGATCGCGTCCAGGTCGGAGATGTCGGCGACGTGGCTCGGGAACTCCTGCTCCGTCAGGGTCAGCGACGTCAGCTCGTACCGCCCCTCCAGGTGCTCACGGACCGCGGTGCCGATCACGCCCTCGGCGCCGGTGACGAGGATGCGGCGCAATCCCATGGCTCGAGCCTACGCAGCCGCCTCGACCAGCGCGAGCCGGCGGCGGAGCTCCGCTTCGTGCTCGGCCGCGCCCGCAAACGGGAGACGGGCGTATCCGGGCGCGCCGAAGTGGACGCCGTCGACCACGGCGAGCCCGGCCGTGAGCAGGCTCTGGGCCGGGAGGCCGCCCAGGTCGAGCCAGAGGAACGGCGTCGCGGACGGCAGCAGGGCGCTCAGAGTCGGATGGTCGGCGACGGCCGCGTGCGCGGCAGCCCGGTCGCGGCGATAGCCGGCCGCGACCGCGTCGAGCCAGTCCTGCGGGCCGTCGAGCGCAGCCGCCGCCGCCCGCTGGGCGACCTGGCTGACGCGGATCACGTCCCACTCCAGCTCGCGGAGGCAGGCGTCGATCACTTCCGCAGCAGCCGCGACGAAGCCGATCCGCCACGCGGGCATGGCGAGGCTCTTGCCGAGGCTGCGGACGAGCACCACGTTCGGCTCGCCGCCCCAGGCGCTCGCGAGCTCGCCGTCGTGGATGCAGCGCTCGTACGCCTCGTCGGTCAGGACGGTCAGGCCGTGGCGCGCCGCGAGGGCGAGCAGCTCGTCGACCTCGGCTCTCGTCGGAAGGCGGCCGTCCGGATTGTTCGGGTTCGTCAAGACGAGCGCCTTCGACCTCGGCGTCACCGCTCGCTCGATCGCCTCCGCGTCCCCGATCGGCACGGGGGCGAACACGCCGCCCGCGCGCTCGATCAGGCCGGCGAAGAAGTAGCACGGTGTCGGGACGATCACCTCATCGCCCGGCTCGAGCAGGGCGCGGAAGACGAGGCTGAGCGCGTGCATGGCGCCGTTCGTGACCAGGATCTCGCGCTCCGGGTCGGCCGGCGCCGGCAGCGAGCGCGCGATCGCCTCGCGCAGCGCCCCGAGCCCGCGCGAGGGCGGCGTGGCCCCGTGCTCGTCGAGCGCCGCCAGCACTGCGTCGCGGACGTGCTCCGGCAGGGGCGCCGCAACCGTTCCCTTCAGCGGCAGCACGTCCTTGCCGGCGAGCGCCCGCTCGACCGCAATCGACGGCATCTCGTCGGACCTCACGAGCTCGGGGATCACCGGAAGCAGCACGTGCGACGGATAGACGTCCGTGTGCAGCACGGTTTGCCGCGCGACCTCGATCCGCGTGCTCGTGCCCACGTCCTCGCCGTTGTTCAGGTTGCGGCTGAAGCGCGGGAAGCTCGAGCTCGTGACGTCGACGCGGATCCGGTGGCCTCGCTCGAACACGTTCGCCATCGGGTAACACCGAATCCGGTACTCGGCGACCTCGCCCGGCTCGAGCAGCTCGGTGCTGTCGCCCTCGTTCGAGTTCCGATAACGCGCGCGCAGGAGGCCTTCCGTGAGGAAGATCGAGCGGCCGTCCGGAAAGACGTCGCAGACGCGGACGAAGAAGTCCGTGTCCCGCGCGCTCGACGCCGCGAAGAGCACGAACTCGACCGGACCGATCACCTCGAGGTCGGCACCGAGCTCCTCACTCGTGTACGAGAGCACGTCGGAACGGGCCTCGAGCTCGCGCTGGTCCCAGGGGCCGGGGCGGATCGGCTGCGCCGACCCCTGCGTCAGCGTCAGCACCGAATTGACGCCCCCGATCGTCGGCACCGGGTCCTGCGGGTCGTACGTGTACCGGTCGGCGGGCTCGTCGGAGCGCGGCGCGTCGCGATCGAGCCGCGCGCCGGTCCGGAGGAAGAACGGCGTCGGCTCGGTGCCCGGCAGCGGCCACTCGTCCTCGCCGCGCCATTCGTTCCGGCCGAGGACGAAGAGCTCGAGCCGCGGCCGCTCGTCCCAGTCGTTGCCCTCGTCACGGAGGTAGCGGTCGTAGAAGGCGAGCTCATGGTCGCGGATCACGGTCACGCCGGCGGAGAGGTCGACGTCACCTCGGAACGTCTCGACCTCCTCCTCGTGCGACCACGGGCCCATGAGGACGCGGTTCGGGACGCGGTCGCCGATCGCGGCAAACGAGCGCAGGTGCGAGCCGGAGTAGGGGTCGAACCAGCCGCCCTGCTGGAAGATCGGCACGGTCACCCGCTCGGGCCGGTGGTGGAACTGCTGCCAGTACGCGTCGTTCTCCTGGTGCTCCCACCACTCGCGCCAGTAGCCGACCTTGCGGCCGAGCGCGACCTCGTCGAGCTCGATCAGGGGCAGGTGGCGCCAGACGCGGTCGTTCAGCAGCAGCTCGCGCGCCCCCGGGCCTGTGACGAGGCTGATCGCGCTCGTCCAGACGGCCCCCGCGCCGAGGGTGAGCGCGAGCTGGAACGCACCGCCCGTCCAGTAGCCGTCCCAGAAGTAGTCGTCGTGGATCACCTGCGGCGCGACACACGCGAGGTTCGGATGCCCCTCGTGCAGCAGCTGCCACTGGACGAGCGCGCCGTAGCTCCGCCCCCACGTGCCGATGCGGCCGTTGCACCACTCCTCGCCGACCGCCCAGGTGAGGGAGTCGTGGGCGTCGACGCCGTCCCTGCTCCAGGCCTCGAACTCGCCCTCGGACTCGTAGCGGCCGCGGACGTCCGTGACTACGGCGGCGTAGCCGCGCTGAGCGAACCAGATGCCCCAGGCGACGAAGCGGTCCCGGGTCGACTCGTACGGCGTCCACGCGAAGAGCGTCGGGTGCGGCCCGCCCGAGAGCGGCAGGTAGACGTCCGCCGAGAGCGTGATGCCGTCGCGCATCGGCACCCGCCGGTCGTGTAGGAGACGGACGTCCCGGAGTGTCACCCGATCAGCGGCGGCGTCTCGGGCAGAGGTTTCCCGGCGAAGTGGCACGCGGCGCCGTGGCTCTGGCCGTGGTCCTCGAGCAGCGGCTCTACCTCGGCGCAGATCGGCTGCGCGATCGGGCAGCGGGTCCGGAAGCGGCAGCCCGACGGCGGGTTGATCGGGCTCGGAACGTCACCTTGGAGCACGACCCGCTGGCGCTTGCGGCCGGGGACCGGCTCCGGGTTCGCCGACAGGAGGGCCACCGTGTACGGGTGCAGCGGCCGGCGGAAGAGGTCTTCGGAGGTCGCCAGCTCGACGATCTTGCCGAGGTACATGACGGCGACGCGGTCGGAGATGTAGCCCACGACGGCGAGGTCGTGCGCGACGAAGAGGTACGTCAAGTTGAAGTCCTGCTTCAGCTCGACGAGCAGGTTGAGCACCTGCGACTGGATCGAGACGTCGAGTGCGGACACCGGCTCGTCCGCGACGATGAACTTCGGGCGCAGCACGAGCGCCCGGGCGAGGCCGATCCGCTGGCGCTGGCCGCCGCTGAACTGGTGCGGGTAGCGCCCGGCCGCCTGCGCGCTGAGGCCGACGCGCTCGAGCACCTCGATCACGGCCTCGTCGCGCCGCTTGCGCTCGAGCCCGTGGATCCGCAGGCCCTCCCCGACGATGTCCCTCACGCTCATGCGGGGGTCGAGCGAGCCGACGGAGTCCTGGAAGACGATCTGCATGTGCCGTCGCATCGCCTTCAGGTCGGAGCTGCCGAGGCGCAGCATGTCGACGCCGTCGAACTCGATCTCACCCGCGGTCGGCTCCAGCAGCCGGATCAGCGTGCGGCCGAGAGTGGACTTCCCGCAGCCGGACTCGCCGACGAGACCCACGGTCTCGCCGCGGAAGACGTCGAGGTCGACACCGTCTACCGCCTGGAGCTGACCGACGGTCCGCTTCAGCAGCCCGCTGTGCACGGGAAAGTGCTTCTTCACGCCGCGCGCCTTCAGCAGGACGTCCGCCGGCTCGGCGCCGGTGCCGATGTCGAGCCGGGTCGTACTCAGATCCACCGTCATGCGATCGCCTTGTCGGTCCGGGGGACGCGGCGGCCGTTCTGGCACAGCCAGCACGCAGACTCCTGCGGCGGGACGGCGAGGAGCGGCGGGTCCTCCTCCAGGCACTTGGCGAACACGTAGTCGCAGCGGGGCGCGAAGCGGCAGGCCGGGGGCCACTCGAGCGGGCTCGGGACGACGCCGCGGATCGCCTTCAGCGGTTGCGTGTACCGCATCCCGAGCAGCGGAATCGAATCGAGCAGCGCCTCCGTATACGGATGCTGCGGACTCTCGAAGATGTCGGCGACCGGTCCGCGCTCGACGATCCGGCCGGCGTACATCACCGCCACCTCGTCCACCATCTCCGACACGACGCCGAGGTCGTGCGTGATCAGCAGGATCGCCATCCCAAGGCGCTCGCGCAGCTCCCTCATCAGCTCGAGGATCTGCGCCTGCACGGTCACGTCGAGCGCCGTCGTCGGCTCGTCCGCGATCAGGAGCTTCGGGTTGCAGCTCAGCGCCATCGCGATCATTGCCCGCTGGCGCATGCCGCCGGATAGCTGGTGCGGATAGTCCAGGACGCGTTGCTCCGGCGAGGGAATGCCGACGAGCTGCATCATCTCGACCGCCCGGTCCCTGGCGTCCCTGGCGCCGACGTTCTGGTGCAGTTGCACCGCCTCTGCGATCTGATTGCCGATAGTGAACACCGGGTTCAGCGACGTCATCGGCTCCTGGAAGATCATCGAGATGTCGTTGCCGCGGACCTTCTCGAGCTCGCTTTCGTCGAGCTTGGCAAGGTCGCGTCCGTCGAGCAGGATGCGCGAGTCCGCCGCGATCCGGCCGGGCCGGTCGACCAGGCGCATCACCGAGAGGGCGGTGACGGACTTGCCGCAGCCCGACTCGCCGACGACGCCGAGCGTGCCGCCCCGCGCGATCTCGAAGTCGACCCCGTCGACGGCACGCAGGAAGCCTTCGCGCGTGTCGAACGCGGTGCGCAGGTTCTCAACTGCGAGCAGAGGCGTCATGCGCGGCCGACTTTCGCCGCGGCCGGCGGAGCGGGAACGTCGATGTGGCGTTCGAGCTGTGCCCAAACGATCGCGGGATCGCGCGTCTGGAGGGCGGCGAGCAGCTCGCGATGCTCCTCCACGGTCTCCTCGAAGTTGCGGTGCTGCTCGTAGCGGAAGAAGTAGGCACGGATCCGCGGCCAGATCGTGCGCCAGATCTGCATGGTGTGCAGCTGCCCCGAGGCCGAGATCACGATCTCGTGAAAGCCGAGGTCGGCCTCGACCAGCTTGATCAGGTCGTGCGCCTTCCCGGCCCGCTCCATCAGCCAGATCTGCTTCCCGAGCTCGGCGAAGTCGTCCTCGGTCATCGTCTCGAGCGCGCGCGCGAAGCTGTACCGCTCGAGGGTGAGGCGGATCGGAATCAGCACCTCCTGGACCTCCTCGTCGGACACGCCGAGGACGACCGCCCCCCGGTAGGGGAAGGACATCACGAGACCCTCGTTCCCGAGCTGAGCGAGCGCCTCGCGGACGGGACCGCGACTCGTGCCGAACTCGGCCGAGAGCTCGGTTTCGATCAGGCGGTCACCCGGCTCGAAACGGCCGGAGATGATCGCGGTGCGGAGGGCGTCGATCACCTGCTGGCCCCGCGGGCCGGCTCTTGCGCCCGCGCCGGTGACCACTGCCGGTTCGGCGGGCGCGCCCGCGTCGGGCGGGGTGGGAGAGCTCATGTCGACAATCTCAAAATGGTTGACAATCTCGATCCGCGCGCCGTAGTGTACTCGTGTCGGTGAGGATCACCAAGGTCGAGACCGTGGCCGTGCGGACCCCGATGCGGGAGCCGCTCGTCTGGCCGGGCGGCACCAGGCACTCGGCGTCGGGCGTCGTCATCCAGGTCCACACCGACGGGGGGCTGGTCGGCGTGGGCGAGGCGCCCGGGCCGACGCTGCCGACGATCCAGACGATCATCGACGCAGAGCTGGGCCAGTTCCTGATCGATCAGGACCCCCTGCGAGTCGAGTGGCTCGTGCACCGGATGGAAGAATTCACGCGCAACTGGAGCCGGATGAGCGCGTATGCGATCGCCGGTGTCGAGATGGCCCTGCTCGACCTGAAGGGCAAGGCGCTCGGCGTCCCGGTCACCGAGCTGCTCGGCGGCTTCTGCCGGGACCGCGTCCCTGTCGTCGGCTACCTCTTCATCGACACGCCGGAGGCGAACGCGCAGAAGGCCGGCGCATTCGTCGACGCGGGCTACACCGAGCTGAAGCTCAAGGTCGGGCGCGACTTCGAACAGGATCACAACACGCTCGCAGCGATCCGCGACCGCGTCGGGCCGGAGATCAAGATCCGGATCGACGCGAACATGATGTGGAGCGTCCCGGCGGCGGTCAAATGGATCAGAGGCCTGGAGCGCTTCGACCTCCAGTACGTCGAGCAGCCCGTGCCCGACTTCGACGTGCAGGGCCTGGCCCAGGTGCGCCGTTCCGTCGCCGTCCCGATCGCCGCGGACGAGGCGTGTACCGACGTGCGCTCGGTGCTGGAGCTGATCAAGGCTGATGCCTGCGACGTGCTCGTCGTCTACCCGTCGGAGGCCGGCGGTCTTCGACGGGCGCACCAGATCGGCGCGCTCGCCGACGCGGCCGGCAAGTGGTGCACGATCGGCAGCTGGGCCGAGCTCGGCGTCGCCACGGCCGGCAACGTCCACGTCGTCGCCTCGTCGTCCAACTTCCCGTTCGCGAGCGACACGCACTACCCGCTCCAGGCGCACGACATCCTCGCCGAGCCGTTCCAGATGTCGGACGGTCTCGTCGAGGTGCCCCGCTCCCCGGGGCTCGGCGTCGAGCTCGATCCGGAAGCCGTGCAGCGGCTTTCCAACTTTCAAGTCCGTGAGTCCGTCTTCTATGACGACATTCACGGAGCGGCACCAAGGGTCGGTCAGATCCTCTGACGACCTCGAGGCAGAGGAGGGCGTACACGATGTCAGACGAACCTACGTCCGAGAGCCCGGCCGAGAGCCAGCTCGATCGTCGAGAGCTGCTGAAAAAGGCGGGGCAGGTCGGTGCGGGCGCAGTAGCGGCGGGCGCCCTCGCCGGAACGGCGAAATCCGCACCCAAGCGGTCGCGCGCAGTACCGATCCGTCGCGGCGGCAGGCTCATCTGGGGGCTCGAGTCGGACCCGGCGCACGTAGCCCCGTTCGGCGGGATCCTGACCGCAAACCACTGGGCAAAGGAGTTCGCGTACGACTCGCTCGTCGAGTGGGACCGCAACCTGAACGTCAGGCCCGCGCTCGCCGAGAAGTTCGAGATCATCAGCAAGACGCAGATCCGCTGGACGCTGAAGCGCGGCATCAGGTTCCACAACGGCAAGGAAGTCACTTCCGCCGACGTGAAGTACTCCGTCGAGAAGATGCTCGACCCGCCGCTGCCGGGCAGCATCTCCACCGTCGCTCAGGTGCCGGCGATCGACAGAGTCCAGGTCGTCTCGAAGTACGTGTTCATCCTGCACCTGAAGCAGCCCGACGCCCGCGTCATCGGCTTCTTCGCCTGGCAGCGATATGCGCCGATCGTGCCGGCGGGGCTCTACGACCAGATCAACGTGGCTCGGAACGCAATCGGCACCGGCCCGTTCCGGATGCTCGGCTACGAGCCGAACGACCGGATCGAGTACGTCCGCAACGCGCGCTTCTGGAAGCAGGGCCAGCCGTATCTGAATTCGATGCAGCTGAAGATCCTCGGCGACGAGCAGGCCCGCGTCGCGGCGCTTCGCGCCGGGGCGATCGACGGCGCAACCCTGACCGTCGAGGTCGCCCGGTCGTTCAACAACGACAGCAACGTCACCGTGCTGAAAGGGCCCAACGCGGCGTTCCGCGAGCTGCAGATGACGATCAAGAAGGGCCAGGACCGGCCGTGGCACGACCCGCGTGTGCGCCTGGCCGTCAACCATGCGATCAACCGCGCGGACATCATCCGGCGGGTGTACAGCGGCGAAGCCGAGTACTCGGGGTTCGTTCCGCCGGGCTACGGCCCCTGGCCGCTGCCGGACGCGGAGTTGAAGCAGAAGTACCTGAAGTTCGATCTCCCCAAGGCGCGGCAGCTGATGCGGGACGCCGGCCAGTCGAGAGGCTTCGAAGTCACGATGACGACGTTCGCCCTGCAGGACTACCCGCTGATCTCCGCGGTCGTCCAGTCGCAGCTGAAGCAGATCAACATCGAGGTCAACATCGTCGCGCAGGAGGCCGGCACGTTCGCGGCGGCGAACGGCCAGGGCACCTTCGACTGGGACCTCACGGGTCGCGGCATGCGCGGCGACGTCGACGGGTACGTGGCCGAGTTCCACCCGGCCGCTCCCGTGTTCAACATCTGGTACCCGGAATACAACAACGTCCCCGCCTGGCGGGGGATCGGTAACGGCCGGATCCAGCTCGATCCCGCCAAGCGCCTCCCGATCTACCAGGCTGCGCAGCGGGCACTGCTGCTCAACCCCGTGCAGATCCCGCTCGTCGCGATCAAGAAGTACCAGGTCATCCGTAACCGCGTGGAGAACATGTACGTCGCGTTCAGCGACTTCAACACGGGGCTCCGGACGACCTGGCTGAGCAGTTGACAGACAGCATCCCCGTCGGTCTGGAGGGGCGCCGCTTCGGCGGCGTCCCTCCGGCGTTCGGGGCCCGGTAGAGCAGGCGCTTGGCCGGCTACATCCTCAGGCGGATTGCGTTCGCAATCCCGACGCTCATCATTGTTTCGATCGGGATCTTCCTGATGGTCAGGCTGCTGCCCGGCGACATCATCGACATCCTCTTCGGCGGCGACCTCAGCGCTCCCGAGGAGGTCAAGGAGCAGGCACGCGAGCAACTCGGTCTGAACGGCTCCTATGCCGAGCAGTACTGGCGCTGGATCAGCGGCGTCGTCCAGGGTGACTTCGGCTTCTCGCTCCGCAACACCGAGCCGGTCTCGAACATCATCGGCGACGCGCTCGTCATCACGCTGGAGCTGGTCGTCCTCGGGCTCCTGATCGCCACCCTCGTCGGCGTGCCCCTCGGCGTGATCTCGGCCGTCAGGCGCGACAGCGCCGCCGACTACACGTCCCGCATCGGCGGCCTGATCGGGCTCAGCATTCCGAGCTTCTGGCTTGCGACGTTGCTGCTGCTCTTCACCTCACGCGTGTTCGGCTGGGTCCCACCGCTCGTCTATATCTCGCCGTGGGACGATCCGATCGGAAACCTGAGTCAGTTCATCCTCCCGGCGATCTCGATCTCGGTCTTCACGATGGCGATCGTGATGCGCATGGTGCGCAATACGATGCTCGAGGTGCTCGGCCAGGACTACGTCCGCACCGCCCGCGCCAAGGGCGTCAGCCGGAGGAAAGTCGTCTCGAAGCACGCCCTGCGGAACGCGCTGATCCCTGTGATCACGATCGTGGGCTTCGAGATCGGCGTCCTGATCGGCGGCGCCGCGATCGTCGAGATCATCTTCGGGCTGCCCGGCGTCGGGTACGTCCTCCTCCAGGCGATCTTCGGCCGGGACTACCCGGTGATCCAGGCGATGACCTTGATGATCGCGTTCACATTCATCTTCGCGAACCTGCTCGTGGACATCCTCTACGGCATCCTCGACCCCCGGATCAGCCAGAGATGAGCCCGAGCAGTCAAGCTCCCGAGCCTGCGTACGCGACCGAGGGGCACGGTGGCGTCACCGCCGTCTGGGATTCGATGCCGAAGCAGCGTCTGGGCTTCCTCGGCAAGTGGCGCAACCCGATCGGCATCGTCGGTGCCGCCATCATCATCTTCAACGTCCTCGTCGCCCTGTTCGGCCCCTTCGTCTGGACGGTCGACCCGGACGAGCTGGTTGCCCTTCGATTCGAGGACCCGAGCTGGGCCCACCCGATGGGTACCGACGAGCTCGGCCGCGACACGCTGGCGCGCATCATCCACGGGGCGCAGGTCTCGCTGTACGTCGGCGCCGTCTCCGTGTCGATTGCCTTCGTCGGCGGGGTCGTGTTCGGAATGCTGGCGGGCTACTACACCGGGATCGTCGACACGCTGCTGATGCGCATCGTCGACATCATGTTCTCGCTGCCCGGGATCGTCCTCGCGATCGTGATCGCAGGCCTCCTCGGCCCGAGCCGCCGCAACGCGATGATCGCAATCGGAATCGTGATCCTGCCCGCCTTCGGGCGGGTCGTGCGGGGAGCCGTGCTCGAGGTGATGGGCTATCCGTTCACCGAGTCGGCGCGTGCGCTCGGAGCGAGCGGTTGGCGGATCATGCTGCGGCACGTGATCCCCAACATCACCTCGCCGCTGCTCGTGCTGGTGACGGTCTACCTGTCGGTTGCGATCCTGGCCGAGGCGGCGCTGAGCTTCCTCGGGCTCGGCACCCAGCCGCCGGAGGCTTCGTGGGGCGGCATGTTGAGCACCGGCCGCACCTACATCGACATCACTCCGTGGCTGTCGATCTTCCCGGGCGCCGCGATCATGATCGTCGTGCTGGGCTTCAACCTGCTCGGGGACGGGCTGCGCGACATCCTCGATCCCCGGCTCGGCCCCCACGTCGGCGACATTCCCGTCAAGAAGGAGTGATGCTGGACGTCCTGATCCGGGACGGCTGGGTCGCGGACGGGACCGGCAGCCCCCCGTTTCGCGGCGACGTCGCGATCGAGGGCGACAGGATCGTCAGCGTCGGCCGGCTCGGTTCGGCGGCAACCGCCGATCGCGTGATCGACGCGACCGGCAAGGTCGTCTGCCCCGGGTTCGTCGACCCGCACAGCCACAGCGACTTCTCGATCCTCGCCAACCCGACCGCCGAGAGCACGATCCGCCAGGGCGTCACGACCGAGGTCGTCGGCAACTGCGGCTGGAGCTACGCGCCTGTGACGCCGGCCTCCGAGCCCGTCATCCGCAGCCGGCTGCACGCGTTCGCGTTCGACAAGCCCACCATCCCCTGGACGACCTTCGGCGAGCACCTCGAGTTCCTCTCGGACGTCGGCCACACCCCGAACTTCGCCTGGTTCGTCGGCCACAACGCGATCCGGCTCGCTGCCGGAGTGTCCGGGTCGACTCCGACCTCTGAGCAGCTGGCGACGATGGAAGGATTCGTCCACGAGGCGATGCAGTCGGGGGCGCTGGGGCTGTCGACGGGCCTCGAGTTCAACCCCGGCCGGGAGGCGACGGTCGAGGAGCTGATGCGCCTGAACGCCGTCGCCGGAGCCTACGACGGCATCTACGCGAGCCACGTCCGCAACCGCGACTCGGGCCTGCTCGAGGCGATCGACGAGTTCCTCGCCGTCGCCCGGGCGGGAGGCACGAGAGCCGAGATCTCGCACCTGAACGTCCGCCACAACACAAACGCGCCGGAGCGGGGCTGGGAGCGTGCGGTCGAGAAGATGGCGGCGAGCCGCGAGACGGGGCTCGACGTCCTCGCCGACACGACGCCGTTCCGGGAGGGACTCGGCCAGATGGCCGGGATCCTGCCGCCGTGGGTGGCCGCCGACGGGCCCGAGGCCGCAGCGGTGAAGCTGCGCGACCCGGCGCTCCGCGAGCGGATGCGCAACGAGAGCGACCGCTACTGGCGCTTCATCCACAAGGGCGAATGGGAGCGCGTGTACTTCCAGGCGACGCCCGAGCACCCTGACCTCGGCGGCCTCAACTTCCGCCAGATCTCGGAGAAGATGGGCAAGGACCCGTGGGACTGCTACCTCGACATCCTCGCGGACGCAGGCACAGGTTACGAGTCGATCCTTACGGTCGGGACGCTCTTCACCGACGAGCACCTGGCGGAGATGATCGGCCACCCGCTCTTCTGCCTCGGCGTCGACACGTTCACGGTCCAGGACACGGGGCCGCTGAGCGAGATCATGAGGCACCCGCTCGGATTCGCCGGCCACGTCCACTACCTCACCCACCACGTGCGCGAGCAAGGCACGCTGCGCCTGGAGGAGGCGATCCGGAAGATGACGAGCATGCCGGCAGCCCACTTCGGCCTCTGGGATCGCGGCCTCCTGCGAGCGGGCTACAGCGCGGATGTCGTGGTGCTCGACTACGAAGACCTCGACAACGTCTCCACGCGCGAACGTCCAACCGTCTACGCACGGGGAGTCGAGCACGTCCTCGTCAACGGCGTCGCCGTCGTCGACGGCGCCGAGCACACGGGCGCGCGCCCCGGCCGTCACCTGCTGCGACGGTGACCGCGCCGCCGATCGACCTCCGCTCCGACCTCCACGCCGGGCCCACAGACCAGATGTGGGACGCGATGCGCGCCGCCCCGCTCGGCTGGGCGACACACGGCGAGGATCCTTCGGTCAACGAGCTGCAGGTGCGGATGGCCGGCCTGCTCGGCAAGGAGGCCGCGCTCTGGGTCCCGACCTGTGGAATGGCCAACCTTGTCGCGCTCCTGACGATCGCACCGCGAGGGAGCTCGGTCGTCCTCGAAGCCTCCTCGCACGTCCTCACCTCCGAGGAGATGGGGATCGAGGAGATAGCCGGCCTGGAGCCCCAGTCGCTCTGGGCCGAGGACGGGCGGCTCGACCCGGTCGACGTGGAGGAGCTGATCGTCGAAACGGGCGCGACGATGCTCGTGCTCGAGAACACGCACACGAGAGCGGGCGGCACCGTCCTCACACCGGAGCTGACGGCCGAGCTGGCCGGGGCAGCGCAGCGTCACGGCGCCTACGTGCATCTCGACGGAGCGCGGCTCTTCAACGCCGCGGTCGCGCTCGGCATCCCGGTCTCGAAGCTCGCCGGACCGGCGAACACGGTCGCGGTCAGCCTGAACAAGGGCCTGTGTGCGCCGATGGGGGCGATCCTCGCGGGCCGAACGCAGGTGATCGAGCTGGCGCACCGCACGCTGCGACGGCTCGGCGGGGCGAGCGTCCACAAGGCGGGGATCGCGGCCGCAGCGGCGCTCGTCGCGCTCGACACGCTCGTCGACCGGCTCGCCGACGACCACCGGCGGGCGCGCGAACTGGGGGCGCTGCTCCAGGAGTCCCGGGTCTCGAGGTCGAGCCGGCGGAGATCGAGACGAACATCGTTCTCCTCGACGTCAGCGGCACGGAGCTCTATCCGGACGAGTTCCTGCGGCTCCTGGCAGAGCGAGGCGTCCTGGGCATGGAGCGCGACACGAGTCGCGTCCGCTTCGTCACGCACCGCCTGATCGGCGACGACGAGGTCTCCCGCGCCGCCGAGATCGTTGCGGAGCTCGCCGCCGAGCACACTCAGCCTGCGTGAGCGATCTCCAGGAGGTCGAGGGTGGGGCGATCGTCCTCGCCGCGATATACGTGTAGGTCGAGGCCGCGAACGAAGGAGAGCATGCCGCACGCGACGAACCCCGAGGACGGCGTCCGCACCTACTTCGAGGACTCGGGAGGCGCGGGCCCGCCGGTTCTCTTCTACACCGGGTTCGCCGATCCGCTCGAGGTCGCGAAGGCATCGCGCCTCGCCCGTGCGCTAAGCGGCGAGTTCCGGCTGATCTTCGCCGATCATCGCGGTCAGGGCGGAAGCGACAAGCCGCGCGAGCCGACCGCGTATGCGCTCGCGACTCGTGTTGGCGACGCTGTCGCAGTCCTCGACGCGCTCGGCGTCGAGCGTGCGCACTTCGTTGGCGCCTCGTGGGGAGCTAGGCTCGGCTACGCGGTCGGCGCGCATGCGCCCGAGCAGCTGCACTCGCTCGTCCTCAGCGGCAACCAGCCGTACGCCTGGAATCTCGAGTCGCCTACCGCTCAGGCGGTCGCCGCCGCCATCGCCGCCTCCCGGCGGGAAGGCATGAAGGGCTTCGTGGAAGCCTTCGAGGTTGCGCTCGACTATCGCTTCCCGGAGCCCGCGCGGACGTGGACGCTCGAGAAGAACGATCCGGCCGCGCTCGAGGCCGCCTGGCGATCCGTTCGGGCCGAGGGCGCCGTCTCGCAGGACCTGAGGACGTGGCGCGTGCCGTGCCTCATCTGCGCCGGCGAAGCGGACGAGATGCACGACGCCGCCAAGCGCGCGGCGGCGGAGATCCCCGGCGCGAGGTTCGTCTCGCTCGCCGGCCACTCGCACATCTCCGCCTTCTACGAAGCGGACGATCTCCTGCTGCCCGACATCCTCGAGCTTCTCCGCTCAGCGTCGCCGAGACGGTGAAGTCGCGCGAGGTTCCGGTGAGCGCCGTTGCGGGAGCATGACCCCCAATTGGCAACGCCGTCTGGCTGGGAAGGCCAGGAGCACGCCGTCGACGCCCTCCTTAGCATGGAGGCCGCCCAGAACATGAGCACCCTGCCGCCCATCGACTCGCCGGAGACGTTCCCCGGCTGGCACGCGCCCTGGCCGGCGTTCGAGGTCGACTGGAAGCGCGCCGCGCTCGTCCTCATCGACATGCAGAACTACGGGTGCAACCCTGGCGCAGGCCTGGGGCCGATGCTGGCCGAGCGGTATCCGGAGATCGCGCGCTACTACTTCCCTCGCGTCACCGAGACCGTCGTCCCGAACGCACGACGCTTGCTCGAGGGCTTCCGGGCGGCGGGTCGCCCGGTCGTCTTCACCCGTCACGGGCCGCTCCTCGCCGACGGCAGCGACATGATCGCGCGTCGCCGGCGGCGTGACACCGAGGCGCTCGCCGCCACGGGCACGCCGGCGCTGTGGCATCGCGGCACGTTCGAGCACGAGGTGATCGAGTCCCTCGCGCCCGCGGCCGGCGAGCTGGTGATCGACAAGAACACCTCGAGTGCGCTCAACTCGACAGGCATCGAAGGGCTCCTGCGCAACATGGAGGTCGAGACGGTGGTTCTGGTCGGCATGGCGACCGACATGTGCGTCGAGACGACGGCGCGCGACGCCGCCGATCGCGGGCTCAACGTGATCGTCGTAGAGGACGCGACGGCGACGTTCTTCGAGCACCACCATCGCGCTGCCCTGAGCGGTTTCGCGCGGGTCTTCGGTCAGGTCTGGGACACCGAAGCCGTGCTCGCCGCGCTCGACGCGGGCTGAATCTCCCAGCCGTCGCCGCTCTTCTGCCAGAGCTCCTCGTCGGCGGCGAAGACGGGATCGGTGACCGCCACTTCGCCGAAGCGCCGGGCGGTCCGACGAACGCGGAGCGTGGTCTTGTCGATCTCGACGATCGTCGCATCGAACGGCGGCTCGATCATGGCGCCGACCGTGAACTGGAGCAACGGCCCGTCGTGCGTGGAGCAGCGTGCGTGGATGTGCCCGCTGAGGACGAGCGTCGGTCGCGAATCGGACCGAAGCCGGCCCTCGAGGTCGTCGCGGTTGACGAGGTCCCCGGCATATGGGAGACCGGCCGCGGCCACCCGGGACGCCTCGGAGAGGACGGGAAAGTGGGAGGCGACGACGACGAGGCCGGCCGCGCTTCTGCCCTCGACAGACTCACCGACGTACTGCGGCGGCGCCGGGCCCCGGCCGACCGCCACACCGGTGACGGCGACCCCGTCGAGCTCGAGCGGGCTCCGCGTGCAGCAGCCGGATCCCGTGCTCGCCGGCGCGCTCCGCGAACTCCTCGCCGAGGCGGAGATCGTGATTTCCGCCCACGGTCGCCAGCGGGGCGACCTCTGCTGCCGCAAGACGGGCGAACACATGCGCGAGATCGCTCGGGTTCGGGAACTGGACGATGTCGCCCAGCAGCAGGATGAGATCGACCCGGCTCTCGGAGAACCACTCGAGCGCCGCGTCGGTGCGGCGGTCGAGGTGCTCGGGCTCGAAGACGTTGATCCAGCGTGACCCGGCCGGCTCGAGCTCGCAGTGGAGGTCGCTGAGTACGCCGATGCGCATGTGAGAACTCAGGGGTTAGGCTCGCTCGATGAGGATCACGGGGATCGAGACCCTACCCGTGAGCGTAGGGCGCGGGCTACGACTACGCCGTGCTCGATCGTGCTCGTGCGCACCGACGAGGGGCTGACGGGCATCGGCGAGGCGAGCCTCGCCGGGCGCGGGCGCGGCGTGCTCGGCATCCTCGACCACTACGGCGAGCTGCTGGTCGGGACAGGACCCGGCGAGGATCGAGCACTGGTGGAGCGAGATGGTGCGCGGCACGTTCTGGTCGACCGGGCAGGTGATCATGAGCGCGGTCGCCGGGATCGACATCGCGCTCTGGGATCTCAAGGAGAAGCGGCTCTGTGTCGCCGGTCTACGACCTCCTCGGCGGCCCGACGCGCGAGCGGGTCCGCGTCTACCGCCACCTGCGCGGGAGACACCGCGGACGAGCTGATCGGAGGACGCGCTCCGCTGGCGCGAGCAGGGATTCACCGCGCTCCGCTTCAGCCGGCTCGCCGCGATCGACGACCACTCGATCACGCACTGGGATCCCAGGCGTCGATCGTCGATGAGGATCAAGGGGACGGAGTCCCTACGCGGGCGCGTCGGCGACGACGTCGACCTGCTCCTCGACGCGCACACGATGTTCAGCCCGGCGGAGACGGCCTACCTCGGCCACGCGCTCGAGCCGTATCGCCTCTACTTCTACGAGGACCCGATCCGTCCGCTCAACCCGCATGTCGCTGCGGACTCGTCCGCGAGAAGGTGAACCTGCCGATCGCGACGGGCGAGCAGCTCGCGCACAAGTGGGAGTTCCAGCCGCTGATCGAGAACGAGCTGGTCGACTACCTGCGGATCGACATGGTCCACGCCGGCGGCATCACCGAGGCGAAGAAGATCATCGCGGCCGGCGAGATGCAGGGTCAGCGCTCCGCCCTCCACCACGCCAGCTCGCCGATCAACGGCACGGCCTGCCTGCACGTCGACCTGGCGGTGCCGAACTTCGGCATCCAGGAGTGGATGGAGCTCGAGCCGCTCTACGAGCTCTTCCCGAACGCGCCGCGCGCCGACGCCGGCTACGTGTCGCCGCCGACCGGTCCCGGGCTCGGCCTGGAATTCGACGAGACGGAGGCGCGCAAGCGTCCCTCGCGGGATGCCCGCCTGCCCCAGCGCTACTGGCCCGACGGCAGCGTCGGGGACTACTGACTAGAGGCCGATCCTCGAGAGCTCGCGCGCAGCGACCTCGATCGTCTGCTCGAGGCAGCCCGGCGCGAAGGGGGACTGCTGCTCCTGGTAGAGCCCGCTGCCGTAGGTCTCCTGCGGACAGAGGTAGCCCATCGTGCTGTTGGTCACGCCCAGGACGAGCAGTGGCGTGCCGTCGAGGCGGCTCCGAAGCTCAGTCTGGAGCACCGAGTACGGCTCGTTCGGGATGGCGACCAGCAGCGCACCGCCGAGCCGCCAGATCCAGATCGGCATCGGGTAGACAGGACTGTCGCCGAGCGCCTCGCTGAGGAAGCGCCGCCGCAGCGCCTTCTCCTGTTCCTGCACCGAGTCGGGACCCGCGAGGCTGTCGATGACGCCGATATCGTCCTTGCGGCGTAGCTCGACGGTAGCCACGCGCGCCGCCAGCCGCTCGCTGGCCTGCACCTGGGCCGGCTCGCACGCCTCGTACGCCCACGTGCCGAGGTTGGCGCCCGACGCCTGGATCCCGGTGTAGACGAAGCGCGTGCCCGGGGGCGGCAGGCTCTCGATCGCGGCCGCTGCGGCATGCCCGAGCTGGCGGCCGTTCCGGTCCGCGACGGCCGGGTCGCCTACGTAGTCGTCGCGCGGCGCGAGCTCGCCCGAGGCTCCCTGCAAGAAGAGCGCCGGGGCGCCGAAGGCGCCCTCCAGGACCTCCCGCGCGGCGCCGATGTAGTCGGGCGACAGCAGCCGGTTCTCCCAGGCAAGGGTCGTCGGGTGGCACGCGTAGTTGAACAGCGTCGCGTGCACATCGCCGTCCTCGCCGGTCACTCTCGCGACGAGCAGCGTGTCGTCGGCAGGCGCGTCGGGGTTGTAGCCGGCTGCGAAGCGCTCCGCCTCGGCGTCCCACAGATCGCGGTTCGCGGCAAGCCCGCAGCGCCCGGTGCCGTACGTCACCCAGGCAGGTGCCACTCCCGCGCGCGCCTCGAGGATCGCCGCGCTGATCTGCTCGGTCAGGTGCTCGATATAGGGCTGGATCAGCTCGCTGCCGGGCTTGTCCGCGAGCTGCGAGTTGACGTTCGCGCCGGCGTGGGTGTGGGACAGGTTGAGCAGGAGCGCCGCGTCTGTCCAGCCCGGTCTCCTCCAGGATCGTCGCGCGCAGCCCGACCGCGTCGGGCAGATGCTGGAACCAACCGAGGTCGACCGCGACCAGCGCCAACGTCGGCTCGTCGCCGGTGAGCGGCGCGAACACGGCCGCGGCGGCTTCGAACGGCCGGTGGACGCCTTCGGCGGTGTCGTGCGTCGCGGCGCCCCAGGAGCGAGCGTAGATCCCGACCGGAGGCGTGACGTCCCGTTTTGCGACGCCGAACCGGCAGCGCGTGTAGCTGTAGGTGACGTTCATCGCCTCCTCAGGTCCCCAACGATTCGCTCGGATGTGCCTCCGCGGCCGGAGCCGGACGGCCGGCGAGCATGACTGCGGCACCGGTGCCGCGACGACGAGGGCGACGTCCGCCGCGAACGCGAGCTGCGTGCCGCCGCGTGACGTGAGCCAGCCGGCGAGCAGGCCGCCGTCGGAGCTCCGCCCTGGAACGCAAGAAGTAGAGGCCGCCGCCGCCCGCGCAGATGCTCGGGTGCCGCGAGCTGCATCGACGCGAGCCGCTCGACGCCCCAGAGCGCATAGCAGCTGCCCGTCAGGAAGAGCAGGACGCACACGACGGCGAGGACGGCTGCGGCGCGAGCGCGAGCTCGAGCAGGCCGAAGCCGGAGGCACCGCCGAGCGAGCAGGCGAAGGCTCGTCTTGCCGAGGGTGGCGAGTACGAGCGCGCCGCAGAGAGCACCGGCGCCGAAGACGGCCGCGATCAGGCCGAAGACGTCTGCGCCGGCGTCGAGCGTCTGCCCGGCCAGCAACGGGAGGAGCACGTCGAAGTTGAACGAGAAGGTGCTCAGCGCGAAGCACGGAGAAGAACGCGACCGCCACGCGGCGCGACCGGCGAACGAAGGAGAGCATCGCCCGGATGCTCTGCGGAACCCGGTGTCCGCCGCAGGCGCGCACGTACCGGACGCAGATCGCCGGTGCGCATCGCGAGCAGCGCCACGACGACCGCGAGATAGCTGACGGCGTTCGACGGCGAAGGCCACCCGGTCCCCGCGAGCGCGACGATGAGCCCGCCGATCCCCGGCCCGACGACCCGCGCCATCGTGCCGAGAGCGGTGCTGAGCGCGACCGCGTTCGGGAGATCCCGCTTCCCGACGATCCGGAACACGAGCGTGTGCCGCGCCGGGTTGTCGAGCACGAGGACGAGGCCGAGGAAGGCGGCGATGACGTACACCTGCCAGAGGACGACGGCGCCCGTCAGCGTGAGGACCGCCAGCGTGGCGCGGCGAGCGATCGAGCAGCGACTCCGTCACGAGCAGCAGGCGGCGGACGTCGAAGCGATCGATGACCGGGCCGACGAAGAGGCCGAAGAGCGTCACGGGCAGGAGCTGCACGAGCGCGAGCGAGCCGACGGCGAGCGGCGAGCCGGTCAGCTCGAGCACGAGCCAGTAGGCGGCGATCTGCTGAATCCACGTGCCGACGAACGACACTGACGTGGCTGACGAAGTAGAGCCGGAAGTTCGGTGGTTGCGCAGGCTGCGAACGTGTGACCACGCGAGGAATCAGACGAGGTCCCCCGCGTCGATCGGCTGGCCGGTCGTGAAGACGCCGTCGCCGGCCTCGGTCGCCGGGATCGCGCGGATCACGGCGAGCACGCCGTCGAGGGGCGCGCGCAGCACCTCCGGGGGGCGGCCGGGCGTGTCGGGGAACCACAGCCGCGCGACCGCATCGCCCGCCTTGACCTCACAGGGGGGCTCGAGCAGGGCCTCGAAGATCCCGTCCTCGGGCGCGACGACGTAGTTCGCGGGATCCCGGCCGTCGACGATCACCGCCTCGGGCAGGCCGAGCGACGCGCGCGTGACGACCTCGCCCTCGAGCACGCCCAGGTGCCGGAGCACGTTCGTGAGCCCGCTCCACGCGAGCTCGTGGACCGCGGGCGGCACGCGGCCGCCGCCGCCGAGCTCCGTCGAGATGACGACCTTGCCCTGCTGCTCGGCCTCGACGCAGAGCAGCCCGGTGCCGTTGATGTCGACGTAGAGGAAGTGGTAGTCGGAGTTCCACGCCTGCATCCCGGCCAGCATCGCCCGGCGCTGCTCCGGGTCGTCGACGACGTGCATGTGCGAGCAGGGCATGAACCAGGCGCTGCGCCCGCCCGAGTGCATGTCCATGACGACGTCCGCGGGCGGGAACAGCACCCGGGTCAGGAAGTCGGCGAGCTGCTGGTCGGGCCGCCCGTCCCACGAGCCCGGGAAGGAGCGGTTGAAGTTGATGCCGGACGGCCACATCCGCGTATTCGCCTTCGAGGCGGCCGTCGACAGCACGGGGATGATCGTGATCCGCCCGGAGACCTGCTCCGGCTCGAGCTCCTGGATCAGGCGCAGCGCAGCGACCTGGCCCTCGTACTCGTCGCCGTGGTTCCCGGCGAGGACGAGCACGTTCGGCCCGTCGCCGTTCGCGACGGTCACGATCGGGATGAACGTGCTGGCCCAGCCGCCCGTGTTCGTGATCTTCGGGAGCGCGAGCCGGCCGAGCTGCTTGCCCGGCGCCGAGAGGTCGATCGTGCAGGAAACCTGGGTTTGCGTCATGCGCGAGACGCCAGCGTCGCGGCGACGGCGGTCTCGGTGGCCTCGAGCAGGCGATCGACGTCCTCGTCGGTGTGCGCGTACGAGAAGTGGCTCCGCTTCAGGTTCAGCGGCAGCTCGAAGATCCCGTGGCGCATCAGCTCGCGCCGGTAGCCGACGAACAGGTCGACGTCGTTCCGGAGGAGGTCGTCGTAGCTCTCCACCGGCGGCTCGAGGAAGTAGGTGAGGAAGACCGAGCCGAAGCCGGCGACGACCACCGGCACGCCGAGCCGCGCGTACAGGGCACGCAGGCCCTCGCGGGTGCGCTCGCCGAGCCGGAAGACGTGCTCGTGCACCGGCTCGCGCTGGAGCTTGTCGAGCGTCGCGAGCGCGGCGGCGGTCGTTGCGGGATGGCCGTTGAACGTGCCGGCGAAGAAGGCCGGCTGCCCCGGAGTGGTCGAGAAGAGCTCCATCAGCTCGGCCTTGCCGCCGAGCGCGGAGACCGGCCAGCCGTTCGCCATCGCCTTCCCGAGCGTGGTCAGGTCGGGGGTCACGCCCGCGATCGCCTGGTAGCCGCCGAGCCCGTGGCGGAATCCGGTGATCACCTCGTCGAAGACGAGCACGGTGCCGTGCTTCGTCGCCAGCTCGCGCAGCCGTTCGAGAAAGCCCGGCTTCGGCAGCACGGCGCCGATGTTGTGCGGGATCGGCTCGAGGATGATCGCGGCGACGTCGTGGTCGACGAGCGCGCGCTCGACCGCCTCCGCGTCGTTGAACGGGCAGACGATCGTCGCGTCGAGGACCTCCGGGAGGATCCCCTGGGAGAGCGGGTCCTTGCCGCCCACGCGCTCGGCGGGAGAGATCACGTTCATCGCGACCGAGTCGTGCCAGCCGTGGTAGCAGCCCTGGAACTTGAGCACGTGCCGGCGCCCGGTGACCGTGCGCGCGAGCCGGAGCGCATGGAACGTCGCCTCGCTCCCGGTCGCCGTCAGGAGCACCTTCTCGAGCGAGGGCACGACGTCGACGAGCCGTTCGGCGAGCTCGATCTCCACGGGGGTGACGCCGACGCCCATCAGCCCGACGGCGTTCGCCGCGGCAGCGTCGACGTCGGGGTCGTTGTGCCCGAGGAGCGGCGGGCCGAAGGCGGAGTGGTAGTCGGTGAAGACCCGGCCGTCGGCGTCGGTGAAGGTCGAGCCACTCGTGGCGGTGACGACGAGCTCCTCGAGCCCGGGAACGCGGCGCTGGCCGCTGTTCACCCCACCGGGAATCACGGCGGCCGCACGGGCAGCGAGCCGGCCGGCGGCCTCGGACGAGATCTGGGTCATCGTGCCTCCACTCGTAGCGACGAGAGGACGTCCTCGTCGAGATCGATTCCGAGCCCGGGCGCGGTCGGGACGGCAACATAGCCGTCGGCCTCGATCGGCAGTAGCTGGTGCGTCAGCTTCGTGTTGATCTCGGTCTCCGCAACGCAGTACTCCTGGAAGAGCGCCCCGGGCAGCACGGCGTTCACGTGCAGCGAGGCGGCTTTGATGATCCCACTCTTCCAGGCGTGCGGAACCAACGCGACGCCGTGCTCCTCCGCGAGCGCCGCGATCCGCATCATCTCGGTGATCCCGCCGCAGCGGGTGACGTCCGGCTGGATCAGGTCGACGTGCCCGCGCTCGATCAGCTCGCGGAAGCCCCACCGGGTTGCGTCCTGCTCGCCGGCCGCGACCGTGATCTCGACCGCGTCAGCCAGCTCGGCATAGGCCTCGTACTCGTCCGGCTCGAACGGCTCCTCGAGCCAGTAGACGCCGAGCTGCTCGAGCTCTCGGGCGACGCGGATCGCAGTCGCCGCGTCGGCGCCGTAGCCGAGCCCGGCGTCGATCAGGATCTCGACGCCGTCACCGCCGGCTGCGCGGGCGGCGCCGGCAAGGCGCACGTCGTGCTCGGGGTCCTGCCCGAGCGGGCCCCAGCCGAGCTTCACAGCGGTGAAGCCTTGCTCGCGGAGCGCCGTGACGGCGTCGGTGACCTCCTCGGGCGTGTCCGGCATCAACCGGGACGCATAGGCGCGGATCCGGTCGTGCTCGACCGTGCCGATCAGCTCGCACACCGGCTTGCCGAGCGCCTTGCCCTTCACGTCCCAGAGCGCGATGTCGAGACCGCTGATCGCGTGGATCGCGATCCCACGCCGGCCGATGAAGATGACGCCGCGGTACATCTTGTCCCAGAGCCGCTCGACGTCGAGTGGGTCCTCCCCGATCAGCAGCTCGCGCAGGCTCTGCGCGATCGCGTGCGAGCCGGGGGCGTTGACGAGCGCCGCGACGGCCTCGGGCGCCGAGTCGACCTCGCCGATGCCGGTGATCCCCTCGTCGGTGTGGATCAGGATGACGAGATCGTCCTGGCTGCCGTCCGCAATCCCCTCGTTGACAGCGGGTTGCCGCAAGACGACGGCCTCGACATCGGTGATCTTCACGGATTGTCGATCATAACCCGATTGTCAACAATCTCACGCGAGTCGAGCCGGCACGGCCTGCGTCGCCAGGAGGTCGTCGAGCGTCTCGCGTCTCCGGATCACCTCGCAGGCGTCGCCGTCGACGAGCACGGTCGCAGGACGCGGCAACAGGTTGAACTGGGTCGAGAGCACCTCCGCGTAGCCGCCGACGTCCAGCACCGCGAGCAGGTCGCCCGGGCCGGGTGAGGGCAGCAACCGCCGCTCACCGAGGACGTCGGGCACGCACGTCGGGCCGACGACGCTCACCTCCGTGTCGCCGGCGGCGCGCCCCTTCGTCGCGTGGACGATCTCGTAGTAGTAGCCCTGGAGCGGCACCCGCGGGCAGTGGTTCGTGCTCGCGTCGACGTTGACCCACGTCGTGCTCCCCGTCGGCAGGCGCTTGACGACGCCGACGCGGGTGAGCAGGACAGTGGCGTTGCTGACGAGACGCCGGCCGGGCTCCAGCAGGAGGTGGGGCTCGTCGAGCGAGTGGTCCGCCAGCGCCGCCCGCAACGGCCCAGCGATCGCCTCCGCGTACTCCTCGGGAGTGCCGACGGCGTGGCTGCCGGACGGAGCGCCGCTCTCGGGATCCCGCTCGTGTGGGTAGCCGCCGCCGAAGTCGAGCAGCTCGGGCTGCCACCCGAAGCGGTCGTGCAGCTCCGCGATGCACGTAGCGATCAGTCGGGACGCGAGCTCGAAGGCCTCGGGCGTCGCGCGGAGCCTGCTGACGTGAAGATGCAGGCCGCGGAGGCGAAGCCACGGAGACTCGAGCGCGGCGGGCACGAGCTCGACGATCGTCTGCCGGTCCATCCCCCACTTGTCGTGGCTCGTGTCGGCCGCGATCGCCGCGAGCTCGGGCGCGAGCGTCGCAGGATCTGCGTAGCTGAAGGGCAGGACCCGCAGGCAGACGTCCGCCGGCCGACCGAGCTCCTCGGCGAGGCCGGCGACCGCGTCGAGCTCGCTGCGATCGTCGACGTTGATCGACACGCCCGCCTCGATCGCGGCGCGCAGCTCCGACGGCTGCTTGTTGCTCCCGTTCAGCACGAGTCGCTCCGGGGCGACACCGGCCCGCAGCGACAGCGTCAGCTCGCCGAGCCCGAAGCAGTCGCCGCCCACGCCTTCCTCGACGAGCAGGCGCCGGATCGCCAGATTGGCGTTCGCCTTCGTCGCATAGAGCAGCGTCACGCGCGGCCAGCGCGCCTCGAACGCGCTGCGCAGCCGGCGGACGTTGGCCCTGATCTGGGCTTCGGAGGTCACGTAGAGCGGGGTGCCGTACTCCTCGGCCAGCTCGGGCGCAGCCCGGCCCTCGATCCAGAGCACCCCGTCCTCGTCGACCCGGATCGGCCCGTCCCGGCCGACGATCTCCCGAGCGCTCCGGCCGGTCACGCGCGGAGCGGCTGCGGTGTCACGGTCAGCGGGCTGAGTACCTCCGTCAGCGCCTCGTCGAGGATGTCGAGCATCTCGTCCAGTTGCTCCGCCGTGGTCGTCAGCGGCGGCGCGAGCACGGCCATCCAGTGGCTCGCCCGCAGGAGCAGGCCCTTTCGCCTGGCGGCTTCTCTCACCCGAATACCGACGTTCTCCGCTGCGGGGAACGGCTCTTTCGTATCGGGGTCGCGCACGAACTCGAGGCCGAGCAGCAGGCCCTGTCCGCGGACGTCGCCGACTCCCGGGACGCGCGCCTGCAGCTCTCGCAGCCGTGCCAACGCCTGGTCGCCGCGAGCGGCGGCGTTCGCCACCGCATCGCGCTCTCTCAGCTCCTCCAGCGCCGCGAGCCCGACAGCGCACGCGACGGGATTGCCGGCATACGTGTGGCCGGCCGCGAACTCCAGCCCCGCCGGCCCCCAGAACGCCTGCGCAAGACGGTCGGTGAGCACCGTTGCCGAGAGCGCCATGTAGCCGCCGGTCAGGCCCTTGCCGAGGACGAGGATGTCCGGCCAGGTCGAGAAGAGCTCGGACGCGAAGAGGTGTCCGGTGCGGCCGAACCCGGTGATGATCTCGTCGAAGATGAGCACGATGTCGTGCCGGTCGCACAGGTCCCGTAGCGCCGGGAGGTAGCCCTCCGGCGGGATCACCACACCCGCCGTCATCAGGATCGGCTCGGTGATCAGCGCCGCGATCGTCTCGGGGCCCTCGAGCTCGATCACCTGCTCGACCAGGCGTACGTAGGTTGCGGCGACGTCCGCCGGGTCGACGTCGAAGGGCGGGCGATACGGGTCGGGCGTGTGGAGATGGACGAAACCTGCCGCGAGGGGCTCGTACGGGCTCCGGCTCGCGCGCCAGCCGCTCGCCGCCAGCGCGTGTCCGGTCACTCCGTGATAGGCGCGGTAGTGGGATAGCACCTTGTACTTGCGTGGATCGCCCGCCTGGCGGTGGAACTGGCGCGCCATCTTGATCGCCGCCTCGACCGCTTCCGAGCCGCCGCTGCCCCACTTGAGGGTGGTGTACCGGGACGGCAGGAGCGCGAGGAGCTCGCCTGCCAGCTCGAGGCTTCGGTCGCTGGTCGCCATCGTGGGTGCGGCGAGCGCGAGCCGCGAGAGCTGCCTGGTCGCGGCCTCGACGATGCGAGCGTTGCCGTGCCCGAGGCTCATGCAGAACGTCCCGGAGAGCCCGTCGATGTACCAGCGCCCGTCCACGTCCCGCACGCGGATCCCGTCCCCCTCGGTCAGGATCAGCGGGTCCTCGCTGAACCCCTGCATCTGGGTGAAGTCGATCATCACCCTGCCGACGGCATCGATGAGGTCGCGCGAGGCGATTGTCGATCATAGCCAAATTGTCAACAATCCTCTAGAGTCGCCTCCGGGCGATGAGCGACTCTCGGGTGACGTGCACGATCGACCTGAACGCCGACGGGAAGCAGTTCGGCACGCTGGGGGTGCCGCGCTCGTCGAACCAGTGGTCGCGTCTCACCGTCCCGATCGTCTCCGTCGCGAACGGCGCCGGGCCGACGGTGGTCGTGATCGGCGGCGTGCACGGAGACGAGCCGGAGGGCCAGGTCGCCGCGCTCAATCTCGCCCGCGGGCTCCTGCCGGAGCAGGTCACGGGCCGGGTGATCATCGTCCCGTGCGCCTCACCCGAGGCCTCGCGCGCCTACACCCGAACCTGGCCCTCGGGGATCAACTTCAACCGCTCGTTCCCGGGTGATCCGTGGGGCACGGAGGACGAGCAGCTCGCCTACTTCCTCTCGACCGAGCTCTTCCCGCCCTCGGACGTCGTCGTCGACATCCACAGCGGCGGGCGCGGCGGGCTCCACCTGCCGTGGTCCGAGATGCACTGGGTCGACGATCCCGAGCAGCGGCGGAAGATGGTCGACGGGATGGTCGCGTGGAACACCGACTGGTGCTGCGTCTACATGGACATCGGCGGCACCGGCCTGCTCGTGGGGGAGGCCGAGCGTCAGGGCAAGGTCGTCGTCTCGACGGAGCTCGGCGGCGGCGGGCACGTCAACGCGGAGATCCACCGGCTCGCGGCGAGCGGCCTCGCGAACGTGCTCCGGCACGTCGGGGTGCTCGAGGGCGAGGTCGTCGGCCGGGAGTCTCCACCGACGTTCCTGAGGGCGACCGAGCTCGACAACTTCGTGCTCGCGCCCGAGTCCGGCCTCTTCGAGACGCTCGTCGCCCTCGGCGACCGCGTCGAAGCCGACCAGCCGGTCGGCCGGATCCACTTCATCGAGCGGCCCGACCGGGAGGCGGAGACCGCCTACGCCCGCAACGACGGGATCGTCTGCGTCGTCCGCGCGGTCGCCACCTGCGAGCAGGGCGACAACATCGTCGTGGTCGCCCGCGAGGTCGACCGGTCGGAGCTCGACTAGTGCAACGTTGCACCGTCGCCGCGACCCAGGTCGACGTCCGCCACCTCGACGTCGAGCACAACCTGGAGACGCACCTACGGCTGATCGCCGAGACGGCCGAGGCGGGCTGCGACCTCGTCGTCTTCCCGGAGACCTCGGTCACCGGCAACAACGGCAGCGCGGAGGTGACGCGGTTCGCGGAGCCGCACGACGGGCGCATCTTTCGCACGATCCAGGAGCAGGCGAGGACGTGCGGGATCGTCGTCTCGTACGGGTTCTGCGAGCTCTACCGCGGCACGCACTACAACACGTCCGCGCTCGTAGGGCCGGACGGCCTGATCGGGCTCCAGCGCAAGGTGCACGCCTCCTTCGACGAGTTCTTCCGCTTCCGGCAGGCCTACGAATGGGGCGTCTACGACCTCGGCTTCTGCACCGTCGGCACGGCGATCTGCCACGACAGCGACTTCTTCGAGAGCTGGCGGATCCTCGCCCTCAAGGGCGCCGAGGTGATCCTGCTGCCGCACGCGAACCGGACGATGCCGGCCGGCGGCGGCGTGATCACCTTCGACGGCCGCGGCCGCGAGCTGTCGGAGGAGGAGATCCTGGTCGCCCAGGAGGAGCTGCTCGAGGAGCGGCCGAGCCCGCCGCGGCTGCACGACTTCCTGGCCCGCGACAACGGGGTCTACGCCGTGTTCTCGGACATGGTCGGGTTCGACGGGCACAGCACCCACGTCGGGGGCGCGTACGTCCTCGCGCCCGACGGGTCGATGGTCGCGCGGACCGAGCTCGGGCCTGGAGACCGGTGGATCAGCGTCGAGCTCGACCCAGCACTCCTGGAGCAGGCGCGCGAGAACCCGTGGTTCGCCCTGAAGAAGCGGCGTCCAGAGGCGTACGACGAGCTGGTCGTCCACGAGTGAGAAAGGACCGTTCGTGAGCAACTTCACCGCCGGCGTCGCACGCGCCGACATCACTCCCCCGTGTGGCCTTCCGCACGGCTGCTGGTCGGCCCGTACGGGCCTCGCCCAGGGGATCCACGACCCGATGATCGCGCAGGCGCTCGTCCTCGACGACGGCCGCACCCCGGTCGCGATCGTCGCCGTCGACCTCGTCTTCGCCGGCGCGGACATGACGGCCGCCGTGCGCGAGCGCGTGCAGGAGCTGACCGGGATCCCGCCCCAGGCGGTGCTCGTGAACGCTGCGCACAACCACAGCGCGCCGAGCGTCTCGCGCGGCTCCACCGTCGCCGGGCTCGCCGATACCGGATCGTTCGCCCCGTACGTCGAGTCGCTGCCGGACGTGCTCGCGGGTGCCGTCTACTCGGCGTGGCGCGGGCGGCGGCCTGCACGCGTCGGCTGGGGCAGCGGCCGCGCTCCCGGGATCAGCGTCAACAGGGTCCGCCGTGAGCGGCCGGTGGACGACAGCGTGCCGGTCCTCCGGGTCGACTCGGAGGACGGCGGCCCGATCGCCGTCGTCGCGAGCTTCGCGTGCCACTCCACGCTGATCGGAGGCGAGACGCTGCTCTGGAACCCGGACTTCCCGGGGCCGCTCCGCGAGACCGTCGAGGCCGGAGTGCCGGGAGCAGAGTGCATCTTCCTCCAGGGCTGCGGCGGCGACGTCGCGGGCTGGGACTACTGGTTCGGGAACCGCGAGGCGCGCCGGCACAGCTTCGAGAGCCGGGACGAGTTCGGCCGGGCGGTCGGCGCGGCCGCGCTCGAGGCGCTGGAGGGCGTCGAGACGACCGCCGAGGCGGAGCTCGGGGCGAGCCTCGACCAGGGTCGAGCTCAGCCGCCGCCGGATCCCGTGGGACGTCGAGGAGCTCGAGAGTCGGATCGCGGAGCTCGCGAAGGAGCCCGAGCCCGAGTATCCGGAGGCGTGGGGCGAGGACGTCCACACCGCAACCTCGGCCCAGGACTTCCCGGCGCTGTACCAGCGGAGCGCGCTCGCGATGTACGCGGACATGGCGCGCCGGCCCGACGACCCGGTCCCGGCCGAGCTCCAGGTGCTCAGGATCGGCGACGCGGCGATCGCCGCGAATCCGTTCGAGCTGTTCAACGAGTGCGGAGCCCGCATCCGAGAGGGCAGCCCGTTCGAGACGACGTTCGTGCTCGGGTACACGAACGACTATGCGGGCTACCTGCCCGCGAACGAGGACCTCGACCTGCTCGACGGCGTCGCGCTCGACGACCTGCTCGATCAGGACCGCTACCGCTGGGCCTACGGGATCACGAACTCGAACGTGGACCGCGGCGAGGTCGAGCGAGTCGTCGACGAGAGCGTCGCGCTGCTGCACGGCGTCAGATGAAGATCACCGCCGTCGAGACGCACGTCTGCCACGCGCGGATGCGGAACTGGGTGTTCGTCCGCGTCGTCACCGACGAGCCGGGGCTCCACGGCTGGGGCGAGGCGACGCTCGAGTGGCACACCCGCGCCGTCGTCGGCGCGGTCGAGGACCTCTCCGAGCTGATCGTCGGCGAGGATCCGACCCGGATCGAGCACCTCTGGCAGATGATGTTCCGCCAGCACTTCTGGCATGCGAGCGGGATCGTGCGCGGCACCGCCATGAGCGGGATCGACATCGCGCTCTGGGACATCCTCGGCAAGGTGCACGGCGTCCCCTGCCACAAGCTCTGGGGAGGGCGCGTCCGCGACTACGTGCGCCTGTACGGGCACCTCGGCGGCGGGAAGATGGAGGACTTCTACGAGAGCGACGAGCCGCAGCGCTTCGCCGAGCTCGCGAGCGCGATGGTCGAGAGCGGCTTCACCGCCTTCAAGACGATGGCGGTGCCGCCGACGATGCCGCTCGAGGGGCTGGCGCCGGTCCGGCACGCGGAGCGCTGCGTCGCCGCGATGCGGGATGCGGTCGGAGACGAAATCGACCTCATGGTCGACTGCCACGCGCGCCCGAGCCCGCGCATGGGCCACCAATTCGCAGCCGCGCTGGAGCCGTTCGGCCTCTACTGGCTCGAGGAGCCGTGCTGGCCGGAGCGGGCCGCCGACATCGCCGCCATCCAGCGATCCGTCTCGACCCCGATCGCCACCGGCGAGCGCCTGGTCGGCGTGCACGGGTTCCGCGAGCTGCTGGAGCAGGGCGCGTGCAGCGTGCTCCAGCCCGACATCACCCACTGCGGCGGCCTCACCGAGGCGCGCCGGATCGCCGCGCTCGCCGAGACCTATCGCGTCGCGCTTGCACCACACAACCCGCAGGGACCCGTCTCCACGGCCGCCTCGATCGAGCTCGGGCTCGCGACGCCCTCCTATGTGATCTGCGAGGCGGTCACGGCCGACGTGCCCTGGCGCTTCGAGGTCGTCACCGAGTCGCACCGGATCGATCCGGACGGCATGCGCGCCTATCCGAGCGAGCTGCCTGGGCTCGGTGTCGAGATCGACCTCGACGTCGTGGCCGCGCACCCGTTCGAGCCCGAGCTTCCGCAGCGCGTCTTCTACGCCGACGGCAGCGTCGGGGACTGGTAGGCGCACGCTGAGCGGTCAGCGTTTCGACGGGCGGGTCGCCCTCGTCACGGGCGGGTCGAGCGGGATCGGAGCCGCGGTCGCGCGACGGCTGCTCGAGGAAGGCGCCCGCGTCGCGTCGCTCGACCTCGCGGAGGGCGCGCCCGAGGGCGTGCTCGAGATCGCCGGAGACGTGAGCAGCTCCGCGGACGTCGAGGCGGCGGTCGCGCGCGTCGAGTCGGAGCTCGGCCCGGTCGACGTCCTCGTCTGCTCGGCCGGGATCACCGGCGGCTCCCTGCGTACCGTGGACGTGGACGACGACGAGTGGCGGCGCGTGTTCGCCGTCAACTCCGACGGGGTCTTCTTCTGCAACCGCGCCGTCGTCGCCGGGATGACCGAGCGCGGCTACGGGCGGATCGTCAACGTCGCCTCGATCGCGGGCAAGGAAGGCAACCCGATGGCTGCTGCCTACTCCGCCTCGAAGGCCGCCGTGATTGCGCTGACGAAGGCGATCGGCAAGGACCTGGCGGGGACGGGCGTGCTCGTGAACGCCGTCGCGCCTGCGGTGATCGAGACGCCGCTCCTCGCCGGTATGTCGGAGGAGCACATCAGCTACATGGTCGAGAGGATCCCGATGGGTCGGCTCGGTAGCGTGGACGAGGTCGCGGCGCTCGTCTGCTGGCTCGCGAGCGAGGAGTGCTCCTTCTCGACCGGCGCGACCTACGACATCTCGGGCGGCAGGGCGGTCTACTGAGCGCCCGCTCTGTCCCTACGGGCAGGGCGGGTAGTCGCACTCTCCTGTCGACGGGGGGATCGTGGGTATCGTCGGCGGCGGGGTCGTTTCGATCGGAGCCTTGACGACCGCCGTTCCTCTCGCCGAGACGGCCCACCACCTGGCACCGGAGGCAGCGACGCCCTGGCCCTTGGTCTGACCCGCCTGCTTGTCGGCCGCGTAGGTGTAGAGCGGGTGCTTGTTGTAGACGACCTGCATCGTGCCGTTGCTCCGCCGCGTCCTGGTGAGCAGTGCCTTGTTGACGCCGGCGCCTGCGGTCGGCTTGCCGGCGCTGAGCAGCGGCGGCCAGAACGCCGCGCAGCTTCCGCTGCACGCGCTCTTGCCGCTCTTGTCCTTGGCGAACAGGTAGAGCGTGCGGCCTCGCGAGTTCACGAGGATCATGCCGAGGCTCGACGTGCGGAGCGAGACGGTCGCGTTCGCGGAGGCACTACCGGCCTCCGGGGATGTGTCGCCGGCCACCGCGCCCGCCGCGAGAAACCCGCATACGCCGAGCGCCGCCGTCAGCGTCAACACAACCACCAGCCGGACTCCCCGGTGCCTCATCACACTCCTCGTATCAATTCTCGTCTCGGAAGTTTCTACGCGACGGAGACGCAGCCGGATGTCGTCACGGCTGCGTTATCGCCGGCGCGGCCGGGAAGGAGGTGGACTCGACGCCGATCGTCTCCATCCGTGTGCAGTAGGCGCGGAAGCGGCGACGCGCCTCGCCGTGGCGCCCCGCACCCTCGAGCGCGGCGACGAGGCCGAGGTGGGCGGGCTCGTCGAAGGGATCGCGCTCGAGCACGCGCAGGTAGTAGCGGGTGGCAGCGTCGGCCTCCCCGTCCCGGGCCGAGGCTTCCGCGAGGGCCCGCGCGACTTCCGTGTACACGACGCGGGCTTCCTCGCGCAGCGGCAGCGCCCACTCCTCGTAGGCGTCCTCCTCGAGGAAGTCGCCGGAGTACGCAGCCTCGGCCGCGATCAGCTCCGCAGGCGCGCTCGGGTTGTCCTCCCGCAGCGACGCGAGCGCGGCCGAGGCGGCGGAGAGAAACCGCTCGACGTCCACGACGAGGTTCTCGCCTTGCAGCCAGAGCGAGCCGCGGTCGGCGGCGACGAAGTGGTCGGCCTCGAAGCGCTTCTCCGGGTCGAGCACCGTGCGCACCGTGCTCAGCAGGACGGAGAGCCGGTTGCCGAGCCGGGCCGGGCTCTGCTCGGGCCAGAGCATCTCCATCACGTACTCGCGCGCGGTCGGTCGGCCCCGGCGGGCGACGAGGATCTTGAGCAGATCGCGGGCCTTGCGCGACTGCCACGCCGCCAGCGGCACCGGCTCGCCGCCGCGAACGACGCGGAAGCGTCCCAGCGACTGGACGACGAGTGGTTGGCCGGCCTCGCGCGGAAGGAGCGAGGAGAGAGCGGTACGGTAGCCTCGCGACCCGAGCGCCTGCAATCGCTCCTCCGCGGTCCGAGCGGACTCTGCGTCGTCCTCGAGCAGCGCCGCGAGCAGAGCGACACGCGCCTCGCCGAGCGGGCTCCGGAGCTCGCGCCAGATCGCGGCCGCCTCCTCGAGACGGCCGAGCTCCCGTGCGGGCTCGGCGGCGGCGAGCACGCGTAGCTCGATCGACTCGGCGAGGCCGGCTCGGTCGCGCCGGACCCCTGCTGTAGACGCGGCCTCTGACGCACGCGCCTCCGCCCCTGCGCGGTCGTCCTGCGCGAGCGCGACCCAGCCGGCGGCGAGCAGCGCGTCGACGTAGTTCATGCCGGGGCCGAGGGACAGCGCGCGCTCGGCGAGCGCAGCGGCTTCCTCCGGTTCGTCGGCGGCGAGGACGCGGGCGAGCCCGCAGAGCGCGGGAGCGAGGCCCTGGACGTCTGCCGATGCCTCCGCCTGCGCCATCGCCTCCTCGTACGTCGCCCGGGCGAGGGCCCAGTCACCGCGCTCGCGGTAGATCTCGCCGAGCTTGTTGAGCGGGTAGGCGACCATCCGCGAGCCGAGCCGCTGGTAGAGCTCTCGTGCGTCCTCGAGGTCGGCGACCGCTTCCTCGAGCCGACTCAACTTCGCTCGTGCCTCGCCCCGATTCGTCAGTGCCAGCGCCCGAAATGCTGCGAAGCCTGCGAGGTCGGCGAGACGGAGGCCGAGGTCGAGCTCCGCGATCGCCTCCTCGTAGGCGCCTTCCTCGAGATGGCGCGAGCCCCGGTTCGTGCGTACGCGGATCAGCTGAAGCACGTCGCCGGCCCGTTGCGCGTAGTCGAGCGCTCTCAGGTAGTGGGCGTCGTTCGCGTTGCGGTCGCCCTCGAGGGCGGCGAGCATCGCGAGGGCCGTGTGGGCGGCTGCGAGCGCCTGCGGGTCGCCGGCAGCCGATGCGACCTCGAACGAACGCTCGGCGTACGCCCGACACGCCTCGGCGTCCGAGCGAAGCCAATGGGCCCCGGCCCGCCAAGCGAAGACGAGCGCGACGTCTCGCGGCGCGCCGTCCTCGCTCGCCCGCCCGTACGTCGCCATCGCCTCGTCCAGGCGGCCGCGCAGCTGTTCGAGCAGGCCCATGCGCCAGGCGAGCGCAGGCGGCAGTGTCTCGGAGTCGCCGGCGGCGCGATGGAAGCAGCGCAGGGCCTCGTCCCAGTCGCCGCGGATCTGAAACGCCTCGCCGGCGAGCTGCTCGATCGCGCCGTCGCGCAGGTCGGCAGGCAGCAGGCCGACGGCGCCGAGCACGCCGTCGACGACACCGTGCGCGAGGAGCGTCGACCCGTGCGCGCGCAGCAGGCGGGCGAGCTCGGAGGAGTCGCCTGCCTCGGCCAGGCAGCGCAGCGCCTCCTCGAGCTGGTCGTGCTCCTCGAACCAGCGCGCCGCCCGCAACCGCAGATCGCGGGCTTCGGCCTCGTCGGTGAGCCTCGCGGCGGCGTACTGACGCACAGGCTCGCCGAGCGAGTACCAGCTCGCCGGATGGCCGTGGAGCTCGACGAAGAGCCCGCGCCGGGCCAGCGAGCCGAGGATCTCCCCGGCCCGCTCGACCCCGAGCGCCTCGCAGAGCTCGGGCGTGAAGCGCTCGAGTGGCGCGACGATCCGCACCAGCGCCTCGACCTCCGGCGGCTCGTTGGCGAAGACCTCGGAAGCGAGGTAGGCGAAGAGGGGGCCGTCCGGACGCCGAATGCCGTCGAGCGCGTCGCGGCGACCGTCCGGCGGGACGCCGCGCAGCGTCTCGACCGCGAGCCGCACGGCCGCGGGCCACCCGCCCGTCGCTCGCTGGAGTTCCTCAGCCGCCTCGGTGTCCTGTTCACCCGCCAAGGTGTCGAGCAGACGAGCGGTCTCCTCGACGTCGAAGGCGAGGTCGGGCCCGTGCAGCTCGAGCACCTGGCCCTGGCCGCGCAGGCGCTCGATCGGGAAGGAAGGCTCCGACCGTGACGCGAGCACGACGTGGAACCGGGCCGGCGCCTGGCGGCAGAGCGCCTCGATCAGCTGCACCGCGCCGGGAGCGCCTGCAACCTCGTGAGCGTCGTCGACGACGAGGACGAGATCTCGGCGGAGCGCCGTCTGAAGCGCCTCGCAGACGAGCGCCGCGACGCTCCGCGCCCGAGCCGGCTCGTCCGTCTCGGCTCCCGAGCCACCTGCACCCGCGACGGCGCCGGCGATCTCCGTCGGCACCGCCGGAACCCGCAGCCGCAGCGCGTCGACGACACCCCGTGCGAACGTCGCGAGCGAGGCATCCTCGGGCGAGGCGCTGTACCACGCGCAGTTGACTCGCGTCGCCCAGTCGGCGAGCAGCGTCGACTTTCCGAAGCCCGCGTCGGCGACGACGATCGTCAGCCGCCGCTCGAGCGCCTCGTCGAGGCGCGCGAGCAGCCGTTCGCGACGGAGAAGGGAGGCCGGGGCGACCGGGGGGACGAGCTTCGTCGTTGCGGTCGGCGAGGCGGCCTGTGCCACGCCCGCGAGCGCCCTCTCGTCCCGAGTTCGCATCTTCTCGGCCACAAGGATACGACTGCGTGCCGACTGCGGCACTAACGCCACCCTAATGCCACCCTAAGGCCTCTCCGGAGACTGGGCGACAGGGCGACGGCGGGAGGCCCTGAGAGCGGCGACACGCGGGCGGCGGCCACCGGCGGCGTCAGCGCTCTAGGGCCTTGGGGCAAGGGCAGACAGGGCGCCGCAGCGGGACGCTGCGGCGCTCTCTCACGACGCTCCACACGCTCCGCAGTGAAAAGCACCGACCCGCCGCGGCTCGTGGCAGGTCGTGCACTCGCCGATCACCGCGCGTCCGCATCCCTCGCAATGCTCCCCGCCGCGCGCCGGATAGCCGCAGAACGGGCACTCGCCCTTGCGCACGCGCCGCTGCGGGATGCGCCGCGAGAGATAGCCCTGTAGCCACCAGAAGGCAACGAGCGTGAACGCGATCCCGGCGAGCGAGAGAACCAGCGGCCCGACTTGCGCGACGTCGATGTGGTGCGCCACGTAGTCCCCCGCCATGACGAGCGCGAGCAGCGCCCCGAAGGCGACGAGCGCAAATGCGACCGGCAGGTAGCGCGATCCCGATCTCCGCATGCGGATCAACAGCCAGTACGCGAAACCGAGCGTGCCGAGCAGGAGCGCCAGGCGGAGCAGGAACGTGACGATCTCGCTCTGGCGCGAATCCTGGCGCGCCTCCTCGTCAGCCCGGTTGTAGGCCGCGTCGGCGGCCGGTTGCGACTCGGCGACCGCACCTCGCGTTCGCGCGACTTCCGCCTGTGCTGCGGCGAAGTCACGTTGCGCAGCCCGGTACGACGCCTGTAGGCCGGGCGCCTTCGTGCCGGCGTCGAGCGCCGTCCGGTAGGCCTCGCGCGCGAGCTCGAGATCCTGGCGCGCCTGCTGCTCGGTTGCGGCGGCCCGCTCGAGCTGACGCTGCGCCTGACCTGCACGGGCGACCGCCGCCCGCTCGGCGGACGTGAAGTACGCCTGGGCCGGGCGGTACTCGGATCGTCCGATGTCGTCGAGCTTCGTGTACGCCCATACACCGCCGATCAGGAAAAACACGATGAGGACGACGGCGAGCAACTTCTCCGTCCTCGTGACCTCGATCTCCTCGAGATCGACTCGGGAACCATGGGTGCTCACGATTGGTCTCCCTTCGGTGCAGTGCGGGCCCTGAGCTCGACGACGAGGTTGCAGTCGAGCGCGTTCGAGACACGGAGCAGCGTGTCGATCCGGGGCGGGCGTCCCCCGCTTTCGAGGCGGGCGATCGCGGACTGTGTCGTGCCGCAGAGCTCGGCGAGCTCGGTCTGAGAGAGGCCGCATGCGCGGCGGCGCGCGGTGACCTGCTCCGCGATCTGCGCGAAGAACCATCCGTCCTCTGCGCCTGCGAGGCGCTCGCGGACGTGCTCCAGCGCCTCGGCGGCGCGACTGCGGGCCCTTGGAGCGCTCTTCGGCATATCTCAATTATGCTATATAGCAGAATTGCGATGCATGTCAAGCCACGTGTGCAGGCGTGCGGAGCGACCGCTAGGTCAGCTGCCGTCGGGCCAGCCGCCGCGGTGCAGCACCATCGGATAGTGGGGCAGCCGCCCGGTCGGGTCCTCGAGCACGGCGTTCGTGCGCGCGATGTAGGGCTTGCCGGCGCGCCAGCCGCCGGAGTGCGGCTCGAGCCCGCGGGCGAAGCCCGGGTCTGCGAGGACGCGCTGCAGCGAGGACCGCAGACGCCGGACGTCGCCGGCGGCGAAGCGCGCTTGCTCGACCTCGGCGTGCAGCCGGTCGTAGCCCTCCTGCGCGCTCCGTCCCGTCGGCGTCAGCCGGACAACGCCGTCGTCGACCACGACGTAACCGGACCTCGTGAGGAAGGTCAACGCCATCGCTGTCGCTTCCTTCGAGACGCCGGCGAGGAGGGGGAGATCACGGACCGAGACGCCCTTCTCGTCGAGGACACGGACGAAGTTCGCACACAACGGCAGCGAGAGCTCGGAGCGCTGCTCGAACTCGATCGTGTACGCCAGGAGCACCTGGGCGAGAAGCGCGGACAGGTGGAGGCTGACAACGTCCGCGGGGGGCTCTCGCTCGGGCGGCGAGAGGTCTGCGGTCATCCCGTTCGCGCTGCCGATGATCGGCAGGTACTCCGGCAGCTCGAGCTCCAGCTGAGCGACGATCGTTCGCAACGAGCTCCTGAGCTCCTCGACCGCGTCGGCGCCGAACCGTTCCTCCCAGCGCCCTTCGACGTCGTCGAACAACGGTCGCCAGACCTCCTCCGCCTTCCGCCCGGCCGGCGTGGGGCGAAGGACCCAGTCACCGCGAAGCCCGCGCGCGCTTCCCCATCCGTCCCGCTTCACCTGCGGTGGCATGTCGGCAGGTTCCGGGCCGACGAAAACGTACCGCCACCGCTCCATGCCCCCCAGGGTCGAGAGCAGCCGAGCTTTCGGAAGCCCGGCAGCGGTCGGAAGCTCACCGACGGCGATCCCGTCGCCGACAAACCGCAGGAAGTTCGACCACATCACGAGTGACACGACCCGGGCCTTATGCCCCGACTGCACGAACCGGCGCTCGAACTCGTTGTCGAGCTCGATCGTGAACGCCACCAAGACCTGGGAGAGGAGAGTCGACAGCGGCAAGCCTGCGGACACGTCTCGTCAGCCCGTCCGCAACGACCGAATCGCGGTACCCATCCAGTTCCTCTCGACGGGAATGGAGGTGAAGCCCGCGTAGAGCTTGGCCGTGCTGTCCGCGCCAAGAGCCGTCACTCCGACCTGGCGGAAGCCGCCCCGACCGTCTCGAACGAGCAGCGGGCCGCCCGAGTCGCCGCGGTTGATAGTCGACCTGGCCCTGGTGCCTCTCGTGCAGATGTTCGTGCGGGCGTTGTAGGTCGGTCGAGTCCAGAACACGTCCCTCCCGCAGGATGCATCTGGGAGCACGGTCTGTCCGGAGACGCGGAGGCTCGACGCCTTCACCCTGCAGACAGGCGGGGCATTCGTGCAGCCCCAGCCCGCGGTCACCACGCGGTCGCCGATGCGCGGCTCGCTCGCGGCCAGCCGGACCCGCGGGGTGCTCTGCGGGACGGCGAGCCGTACGACTGCGATGTCGTCATGGTTGTCCACGCGAAAGTCGAACGTTTCGGGGACGCGGTGGCCCAACGTCGAGATCCGTCGCGCTTTCGGCCAGTTGGGGATGTCAGCACCGACGACGGCGACGAGCCCGCGCTCCGGGACTCGGGCGACACAGTGCGCCGCAGTCAGGACGATGTCCGGCTCGATGAGCGTGCCACCGCAGCGGTGACTGCCCGGCTCGTCGGCCAGGCGCAGCGAGACCATGAAGCGGTAGGAGCCGAAGGGGGCGTCGGAGCCCCGGTGGATGGCCCGGGCGGGAGACGGCAGCGCCGTCGCGATGAGGACGGCGAGCAGGAGGCCGGCGAGCGAGCGCGCCGTCGCTCGACGATCGTGGATCCGGCGCGCGGTCACGGCGACCCCATTCTCACCGTTGGTGTCCTCGCCCGGCCGCTTCGAGACCCGGCGCCGCCTGTCAGGCGTCGGCATCGGGCTGAATCGTGTCCGGGGGCGCGAGGCGGTGCGCGATGGCAGCCGCCTCGCGCCTGTTCGGTGCGTCGAGCTTCCGCAGGATGTGCGAGACGTGGACACTGGCGGTCTTGACGCTGATGACGAGTGTCGCCGCGATCTCGCGGTTCGTGTAGCCACGAGCAACGAGGGTCAGAACCTCCGCCTCGCGCGGTGTCAGGCCGAGAGTCTTCTCAAAGCTGCGAGGAGTTGACTCGCTCTCCGGTGGCGCGAGATCGAGCCGCGAGCGCAGGGCGAGCAGCTCGAGCTCCTGGAGGAGGGGCCTTGCTCCGATGCGAGCGGCGGCGGCGTATGCCTCCTGTAACGGCGCTTCCGCCTCGGTGCGGGAAGCACCGGCCGCGACGAGCGCCTCGGCTTCGCGCCAGCGGCAGTAGGCCGCAAGGGGCGGGCGCTCGAGTTGCTCCCAGGTATCCGCGGCGTCCGACCAGAGCTCGGGCCGGGCGACCCCGTTGGCGCGCTCGTACTCGGCCTCCGCCAGGGCCAGCCAGCCCGCCGCGTTCGGCGTGATCGGCGCGGCATCGGCAGCGGCGCCGCGCGCGATTCCGATCAGCTCGCGCGCGCGATCGAGCCAGCCGCTGAGATCGTCGCCGTCCCGGCGGGCGCGTGCGAGCGCCGCCAGCTCCGCCTGCGCGCGCAGGCCGGTCGCGCAGAGCTGGACGCGGATCTGGGCCGCCTCGTGCTGGCGCGCGCGAGCCAGCCCCTCGTCGATGGCCGCCGCAGCGTCCGTCCAGCGACGCTCCCAGAGGGCGAGCTCTGCGCGGTAGCCGTCGTACAGGCCGAGCACGCGGTCCTCGAACAGGTCGGCGCCCGCCGCCTCGAGGTGCGCCCGCGCGGCGTCGAACTCGCCGCGGCTGGTCTCGACGGCAGCGCGGACGGTGAGGAGCGAGGACCGGAAGCTCGAGGTGATGCCGCGGAGCGCGGCGGCGCTGAGCCTGTCGGCCTCGTCCCAGTCGCCGACCGCGAGCAATGCCTCGACCTGATTGCAGATGATCACGGTGCTCGTGATCCCGTACCGGCGAATCGCCTCGAGCCCCTCCCGCCCCAGTCGCGCCGACTCGCGGGGCCGGCCCAGCCTGGTCAGCACATCAGCGAAATTGCCGTACGCCCGCTCCAGGCCGATGCGATCATCGACCTCCTCGGCGAGCTGCAGCGTCGGACGAATCTGGGCGAGACCCTCCTCGGCGCGGCCGAGGAGGGCGAGGTCCACGGCGAGCACTGTAAGCGCTCGAACCTCTGCCTCGGGTGCGCCGACACGCCGAGCTAGCGCAAGCGCCTCCTCGGCGATCGGCAACGACTCCGCATGGCGCCAGGCCACCATCAATACCCCCGCGAGCGACCCCAGCGAGTACGCCCGCTCAGGCGAGGGCGGCTCCGCCGGCACGAGCTCGACCGCGCGCTCGACGGCGGCGAAGCAAGCGTCTTCACGGCCGGTCTGCTCGAGGTACTCGCCGAGGCGCACATGGAAGAGGGCCCCACGGTGCGGGTCGCCCTCGCCGACGACCTCGATCGCTCGCCGGCCCAGCTCGACCGCGCGCGAGGCGTCACCGATTTGGCTGGCAAGCTCGGCCGTCCGGGTGCAGAGCTCGGCGAGGTCGAGCCCGGCGAGCTCGGCCGCGTCCGGTACCACGTCCCACAGCGCGAGCGCCCGCTCGAGGTGCGCGAGCGCCTCGGCGAGCCCGAAGACGGCCTCCGCTTCGCGTGCCGCGTCGACCGACGCGGCCAGCGCGTCCGTGCTGCGACCCGCCGCCTCCCAGTGCGGAGCGAGCTCCGCAGCCGACGCGGCTCCGCCGCGCGCGAGCTCTTCGGCGAGACTCGCGTGCAGCTCCTCGCGCTCGCCGGGGAGGATCGTCGCGTAGATCGCCTCCGCCAGGAGCGCGTGGCGGAAGCGGAAGCTGCCGGTCGCCTGCTCGACGACGAGGACGCCGTGCTCCACCGCCCGGCGCAACGACTCGCGTACGGCCCGCTCCGGGAGCGCCGTGACCGCGCGGAGCAGCGGGTACGGGACGTCTCGTCCGGCGGCCGCCGCCACACGCAGAAGACCTTGTGTCCGGCGGTCGAGTCGGGTCACGCGCTGCAGCAGCAGGTCGCGCAGGCCGCGCGGAAGCTCCCCGCTCGGTTCGCCGGCGGCGGCGAGGAGCTCCTCGGCGAAGAAGGGGTTGCCCTCCGCGCGGGCGACGATCTCGTTCGTCAGCGTCGCAGGCAGAGACCCGTCGGTACGAGCCGCGAGCAGCGCTTTCAACTCCTCGTGCTCGAGCGGCCCGAGGTCGAGCAAGACCGCCGATCCCGAACGCCGGATGCGATCCGCAAGTCGGCTCATGCGCTCCGCCGACGACGGCTCGTCCGCGCGGTAGGTGGCGAGGAGCAGAACCGGCCGGGTGTCGAGGTTGTGCGCGAGGAAGACGGTGAGATCGAGCGTCGAGGTATCGGCCCAGTGCAGGTCCTCGAGCACGAGCAACACGGGTGCGGCAGCGGCGCGCTCGGTGAGCAGGGCCAGTGTCTTCTCGAACACCTGCAACTGCGAGCCAGGCGTCTGTCCGTCGACGAGCCAAGGTTCGCCTAGCGGACGCAGGGCCTCGGCGATCGGCTGGTAGGGCAGCTCCGTCCCGACGAGATCGATCGAGCGCCCGAGGAGCACCTCGAACCCGGCGTGGCGGGCACGACTCGCGAGCTCGGAGCCGAGCCGCGTCTTGCCAATGCCGGCGTCTCCGGCGACGAGGACGGTCGTACCGCTTCCCGCCTCCGCCGCGGCGAGCGCGCGCTCGAGCTCCCCGAGCTCGCGTGCGCGTCCGACAAATGCCTCGCTCGCGCGAGCCTCCATTTCGGGCATTAGGTACCCCTGCCACTAAAGATACGCACGCCGAGGGCGAGAGATAAGGCCCTCTGCCCGATTCGGCGCCCGCTCGTCCGTGGCGACGATCCAGCCATGACGGCAGTTGAACAAGGAGCGCAGCGGGGAGCCTGGCGAATGAAGGCTCACGCCGTGCGGGGCGGCGGCGGTCTGCGGCTGCACGTGCGCGAGTGGGGCAAACCGGATGGGCCGCCGATTCTGTTCATCCACGGTTGGTCGCAGAACCACCTCTGCTGGGTCAAGCAGTACGAGAGTGCGCTCGCCGACGAGTTCCGGCTCGTCGCCTATGACCTCCGTGGCCACGGCATGTCCGAGGCGCCGCTCGAGCCGGAGCACTACACCGAAGGCAGGCACTGGGCCGACGACGTGGCGGCGATCATCGACGAGCTGGGCCTCGACCGGCCGGTGCTCGTCGGCTGGTCGTACGGGGCTTTCGTCATCTGCGACTACATCCGGGCGTACGGGCAGGAGCGTGTCGCGGCGATCAATTTCGTCGAGGGAGCGGTTCGGCTAGGCGAGGCGGCCTTCGGCACGCTGATCGGTCCCGGCTTTCTCGACCATTTCGTCGGTGCCACCGCCGACGACCTGCCCACCAGCATCGGAGCCATGCGCTCATTCGTCCGGGCCTGCCTCGTCAAGCCGGTGTCGAACGACGATCTCGAGACGGCTGTGTGCTGGAACGTCCTCGTACCGGCGCCCATCCGCGCCCATCTCGCGGCCCGCGAGCTCGACTACGACGACGTTCTACGTGCCCTCGAGGTGCCGCTGCTCGTCACGCAAGGCCGAGCCGACCGGGTCGTGCTTCCGGCGATGGCTGAGCACGTGCTCGCCACCTGCCCAACCGGCAAGGCGTCCTGGTACGACGGCGTCGGTCACGTTCCGCACCTCGAGGACTCCGACCGCTTCAACCGCGAGTTGGCCGAGCTGACCCGCCGCCGACGCCGCCTTCTCACCGGCCATCCACGACTGACACGACGTTCCCAAGGAGGTTCACGATGACGACCAACCACACGACGAACGGCAATCCGATCCTTGCGAGACCGCTCTTCGCGGCGCTGGTCTTCGTGCTCGCTTTCCTCGCCTTGACTCCGGCCGTCGGCGCTTCTCCGGCCGAGCGGAGCGACAACTTCCCGCAGCGCATCGACCTGCCCAACGGGTTCTTTCCCGAGGGCATCGAGCACGCGCGGGGCACGTCGTTCTTCGTCGGGTCCCTGCTGGACGGCACGATCTTGCGGGGAGACTTTCGAACCGGGTCGAGCTCGGTGTTCGTGGCCGGCACGCCGGGGAGCGCTGCAGCCGGCATCGCGTACGAGGCGCGTCACGACCGGATCTGGGTCGCAGGCGGCGGGCCGCTGCTCATCGGCAAGGGTGACCTGCGCGTTTACGACTCGGGGAGCGGGGCGCTGCTCGCGACGTATCAGCCGCCGGGAGTGGGGTTGCTGAACGACGTCGCGGTCACCCGTGATGCGGTGTACGTCACCGACTCGGGCTTCCCGCAGCTGATCGTGATCCCTCTGGGACCGGACGGCTCGCTCCCGCCGCCCTCGGCAGTGACGATCCTGCCCGTCGTCGGCGACATGATCCAGGCCCCGGGCATCAACCTGAACGGGATCGTGGCCCTGAACGGCGCCCTGCTCGTGGCGAACTCCACGACGGGCAAGCTCTTCCGGGTCGACCCCGCCACCGGCGTTGCCGACAAGCTCGACCTCGGCGGGGCCGACCTCAGCTACCCGGACGGGCTCGAGCTGCTCGGACACAAGCTCTACGTGGTCCGCCCCTTCGACAACCGGGTCACCGTGATCTCGCTCCGACCGCGACTGACCAGCGGTGTTGTCCTCGGCGACTTGACCGACCCGAGCTTGGATATCCCCACGACCGCGACCGTCGCCGCGGGCCGGCTGTGGGCCGTCAACCTGCGTTTCTCGACACCGCCCACTCCGACCACGCCGTACTGGATCACACAGCTTCCACTCCGCCCGTGAGGCGCGACGTACTCCGGCGCCCTCGTCGAGGGGCAAACGCCCTGGTCGCCGAACGCCTTGCGCAGCCCGGCGACGTACACCTGGAGCGCCGAGCGCGCCGTCTCCGGCGGCGAGCCGGCCCAGAGCTCGTCGATCAGCCGCTCGGTCGCCGACGACGCGATTCGCCTCCAGCAGGAGCAAGGCGAGCACCGCGCGCTGCTTGCGCGGCCCGAGCTCGAGCCTGACGCCGTCGCGTTCTGTTCGAGCGGCCCGAGCAGCCGAAAACGAAGTTCGCTCGTTAAGAACGGAGTTTGGCGTTCCTTTGGCCGCATTTCAGCCCCTCCGCTCACGCTGGCGCCGTCAATCGCAGCACGACGAAGACGCGGCCCTCGAGCGGACGCGTCGGAAGGGACGAAAGATGACCGGAAAGAGGTCGGCAATCGGTGCGATCGTGCTCCTCGGACTGGCGGCGCTCGTCGTGGCCGGAGCCATCTCCGCGTCGTCCGGCGACGCCGGCAAGCACGGGGCGAACGCGATCGTCGGGTCGTGGGAGGCAACGGTCGATCGGGGACCGGCGTTTCCGTCGCTGACGACACTCCACACGTTCACAGGCGACGGGTCGATGGTCGAGACCGGGAGCGACACGATGTTCCGCAGTCCGGCGATCGGCACGTGGGAATACGTCGGCGACCGGACCTTCGCCACGACGATGGTGCTGCATCGCTTCAGCCCCACCGGCGTGTATCTGGGCACGGGGAGGATCAACGCGAACCGCCGGCTGTCGGAGGACGGCGAGACGTACACGGCGGTGGC
>CAWKNQ010000017.1:0-90336 GCA_963850995.1 uncultured Gaiellaceae bacterium
CTCCGCACGGGCAAGCTGCGCCCTGAGGACTGGCCGCGCCTCACTGCGGCGTGCGACAAGCTGATGAAGGCGCCGATCTGGGTCGACGACACCGGCTCGATCACGATGATGGAGATCCGCTCGAAGGCGCGCCGGTTGAAGTCCCGCGTGCCGAATCTCGGCCTCGTCATCGTCGACTACATGCAGCTGATGACCTCCGGCGCGACCGCCGAGAACCGCGTCCAGGAGGTGTCCCAGATCTCCCGGTCGCTGAAGGTGCTCGCGCGCGACCTCGAGGTGCCGATCCTCGCGCTCTCGCAGCTCTCGCGGGCGGTCGAGCAGCGGCACGACAAGCGGCCGATCCTGTCCGACCTGCGCGAGTCGGGCTCGATCGAGCAGGACGCCGACCTCGTCGGCTTCGTCTACCGCGACGAGTACTACAACGGCGAGGAGTCGGACTCGCAGGGGATCGCAGAGCTGATCCTCGCCAAGCACCGAAACGGCCCGACCGACACGGTCAGGCTCTCGTTCCTGAAGCGGTACGCCAAGTTCGCCGACCTGGCGGCCGCGTGAGCTTCCCCCGGCCGGCTGCCCCTCCCACCCGGCGACGCCGGCCTGCGGCGCCGCCTCGCGGTGCTCCGGCACCGCGAGCGCTGCGCCTCGAGCAACTCGGGGCTGCAAGCTCGACACCCCTTGTCGGAGGCAGAAGGGAGTAGCGATGTTCGACCAGACGATCCGGCTGGCGCCGCGCGTGACGTCCTACGTCGTCGTGTGCGCGGAGTGCGCCGTCGAGTACGGGGTCTACGCCGCCCAGGTGGAGGGCAGGCTGGCCCTCGAGCGCGCGCACAGCGCTGTCACGTGCCCACGCGGCCACGAGATCCGGGTCGAGCGTGCGGGTCGCGACCAGGCGGCCGTGCGCTTCCACTAGGCGGCCCGCCATCGGGCAGAATCGGCTCGTGCCCGCGACCGTCATCGTCGGAGCGCAGTGGGGCGACGAAGGCAAGGGCAAGATCGTCGATCTGCTGGCGCAGGACTCGGACCTCGTCTGTCGTTACCAGGGCGGGCCGAATGCCGGCCACACCGTGATCGTCGACGGCGTGACGTTCAAGTTCCGGCATCTGCCTTCCGGCATCCTCTCCGGCAAGGTGAGCGTGCTCGGGGCGGGCTGCGTCGTCGACCCCGGCGTCCTCCTCGACGAGCTCGACGAGCTCGAGGAGCGCGGCGTCTCCTCGGAGCCGCTCCGGATCTCCGGTAACGCCCACCTGATCATGCCGTGGCACATCGCAATCGACGGTGCGGGCGAGCGGCGCCTCGGCAGGCTGCAGATAGGGACGACGCGGCGCGGGATCGGGCCTGCATACGCGGACAAGGCGTCCCGGCTCGGCATCCGCGTCCAGGACCTGCTCGACGCGAAGATCCTGCGCCAGAAGATCGAGACGGCGCTCGCGGAGAAGAACGTGTGGCTCGAGCGCGTCTACGAGCACGAGCCGTTCGAGCTCGAGGATGTCGCCTCCAGCCACGAGCGGTTCGCGCAACGGCTGCGCCCGTACGTCGCCGACACGTCGCTGCTCGTCGATACGGCGCTCGAGGAGGGGAAGCGGGTGTTGCTCGAGGGCGCCCAGGGAACGCTCCTCGACCTCGATCACGGCACCTATCCGTTCGTCACCTCCTCCAACCCGACCGCCGGCGCGGCCGCGACCGGGCTCGGGATCGGGCCGACGCGGATCGACGAAGTGGTCGGGGTCTCGAAGGCATACGTCACCCGGGTCGGAGCCGGGCCGTTCCCGAGCGAGATGGACGACGAGCTCTCGGCGCGGGTGCGCGAGCTCGGCCAGGAGTTCGGCACGGTCACGGGTCGCGAGCGGCGGCCGGGCTGGCTCGATCTCGTCGCGCTGCGCTACGCAGTCCGGCTGAACGGGATCACGTCGATCGCGCTGACGAAGCTCGACGTGCTCTCGGACTTCGACGAGCTGAAGGTCTGCGTCCGCTACCGGCTGCCCGACGGGAGGGAGACGGCGGACTTCCCGGCCCACCAGAGCGACTTTCACCACGCCGAGCCGGTGCTGGAGACGGTTGCCGGCTGGAGCACGCCGCTCGACGGGTGTGCGACGATCGCCGACCTGCCCGAGCAGGCACGCGCGTACGTGGCGCTGGTCGAGCGGGCGCTCGGAGTCCCGGTCCGCCTCGTCGGGACAGGCGCGGCGCGCGAGCAGGTGCTCGCCTCCGCCTGATCCCGGCTGACCGCGAAAGTAGACTCGGCCGCCGTGAAGGTGCTCCTCGTCGGCTCGGGCGGGCGCGAGCACGCGCTCGCCTGGAAGCTCGCCCAGACGGCGGGCTTGACGGAGCTCCATGCGGCGCCCGGCAACCCGGGAATCGCGCGGCTCGGCGACTGCCACCCCGTGCGGGCAGAGGACGGCGAGAGCCTGCTCGGCCTCGCGCGCAGCCTGGATGTCGATCTCGCCGTGATCGGCCCCGAGGCTCCGCTCGTCGCCGGGGTCGCCGACGAGCTCCGCCGGGCCGGCGTGACCGTTTTCGGTCCAGGAGCAGCCGCGTCGCGAATCGAGGGCTCGAAGAGCTTCGCCAAGGACGTGATGGACGCGGCAGGGGTGCCGACGGCCAGGACGCTCGCCGTCGCCAGGCCGCCCTGCGTCGTCAAGGTCGACGGCCTCGCGGCCGGGAAGGGCGTCTTCGTCTGCGAGTCGACGGCACAGCTCGACGAGGCGCTGCGCGCGGCCTCCGCGTTCCCGGGGCCGATCGTGATCGAGGAGCTCCTCGCGGGTGAGGAGGTGTCCGTGTTTGCGCTCGTCGACGGACGCAAGGTCGTCCCGCTCGCACCGGCGCAGGACTTCAAGCGCGCCCTCGACGGCGACGCCGGCCCCAACACCGGCGGCATGGGGTCGTTCTCTCCCGTGCCCGGGATCGACGCGGATCGCGCTGCGGAGCTCGTCGCTCAGATCCACCTGCCGGTGGTGGAGGAGCTCGCCCGACGTGGCTCGCCCTTTACGGGAGTGCTCTTCGCCGGGCTGATGCTGACCGGGGACGGTCCGAAGGTGCTCGAGTTCAACTGCCGTTTCGGCGATCCCGAGACCCAGTCGATCCTGCCGCGCCTCGAGGGCGACTTCCTCGACGCGCTCGCCGCGGCCGCGGCCGGCGAGCTCGAGGGCGTCGAGCTCACCGTCGCGGACGAGGCTGCCGTGACCGTCGTGCTCGCCGGCGCCGACTATCCGGACCGCTCCGACCGCGGCGCCGCGATCGAGGGGGTCGACGCCGCGGAGGCGACCGGTGCGCTCGTCTTCCACGCCGGGACGGCGCTGCACGGGGATCAGCTCGTCACGAACGGCGGCCGGATCCTCGCCGTCACCGGAACCGGGGCGACGGTCGCCGACGCGCGCGACCACGCCTACGCCGGCTGCGACCTGATCAGCTTCACGGGCGCCCGCTTCCGGCGCGACATCGCGCTCGCCGCGTCCGCGAGCGCGGGCTGAGCCGCCGGGCGAGCATCGATGGTAGATCGGCAATCGCCGCACTCGCGGATGACGACCCAGACACGGCGCCGGGAGCCACCCTCGGCCTTGCCAAGGCAACCAGCCTTGGCCGCGGCCGAGTGCGGCCCCCGTCTTGGTCTGGATCGCCCCCGCGAGCACGTCGATCACCGATCCACCATCTAGACTCGCTCCGGTGATCGCGCGCTACTCCCGCCCGGCCATGTCGGCGATCTGGTCGGACGAGGCGCGGCTCGCGCGTTGGCTCGACGTCGAGCTCGCGGCGCTCGAGGGTTGGGCCGAAGTCGGTGACGTGCCGCGGGAGGCGGTCGACGCGATCCGGTCCCGAGCAGTCGCCCCCACCCCGGAACGCGTCGCGGAGATCGAGGCGCAGACGCACCACGATGTCGCGGCGTTCGTCGACGCGGTCGCCGAGACCCTCGGTGAGGAAGGGCGCTGGTTCCACTACGGCCTCACCTCGTCGGACGTGATCGACACGGCGCTCGCGCTCCAGATCCGTGATGCGGGTGCGCTCGTCCTAGGTGGGATCGAGCGCGCGTTCGCCGCCGTCGTGACACGGGCGGAGGAGCACCGCGGAACGCTCACGATCGGGAGGACGCACGGCGTGCACGCCGAGCCGACCACGTTCGGCCTCAAGCTCGCGGGCTGGGCGTTCGCGCTGGAGCGCGACCGCGTCCGGGTCGAGCGCGCGCTCGACGGGATGCGCGTCGGCAAGCTGTCCGGCGCGGTCGGCACCTACGCGGCGATCGAGCCCGAAGTCGAGCGCCTCGCCTGCGAGCGGCTCGGCCTGCTGCCCGCACCGAGCTCGACGCAGATCCTGCAGCGCGACCGCCACGCCGAGGTGCTGAGCGCGCTCGCGCTCCTCGCCGCGTCGCTGGAGCGGTTCGCGCTCGAGCTCCGCCACCTCGCCCGGACCGAGGTACGCGAGATCGAGGAGCCTTTCGCGAGCGGCCAGAAGGGGTCGTCGGCGATGCCGCACAAGCGCAATCCGATCGTCTCCGAGCGGATCTGCGGGCTTGCCCGCGTCGTCCGCGCCCATGCCTCGACCGGGCTCGAGAACGTCGCCCTCTGGCACGAGCGCGACATCTCCCACTCTTCGGCCGAGCGGATCGTGCTCCCCGACGCGTTTCTCCTCGTCGACTACATGCTCGACCGGTTCGCGTGGCTCGTGGAGGGGCTCGTCGTCCGCGTCGAGCGGATGCGCGAGAACCTCGACTCGAGCCACGGCCTCTACTTCAGCCAGCGCCTGTTGCTCGCACTCGTCGAGGCGGGGCTCTCCCGGGACGAGGCGTACCGGCTCGTCCAGCGGCAGGCGATGCGTGCGTGGGACGAGGGGCTCGACTTCCCCGCGCTCGTGCGGGCCGACGCCGAGATCGCCGGGCGGATCGACCTCGACGCCGTCTTCGACGACGGCGCCTACACGCGGCACGCCGGCGTCGTCTTCGACCGGCTGCACGCGCTCGGCCGGGAGCACGTCCATGCCTGACGCGGCCGTGCATCTGGGCAGCGGCAAGGTGCGGGAGCTCTACGCGCTCGACGACGAGCGGCTGCTGCTCGTCGCGTCGGACCGGATCTCCACCTTCGACGTCGTCCTGCCGACGGAGATCCCCGACAAGGGCAGGGTTCTCACCGGCCTCTCGGCCTTCTGGTTCGCGAGGACGAGCGAGCTCGTTCCGAACCACCTGCTCGAGCTGCGCGCCGACGGCCGCTCGCTCGTCTGCAGGCGTCTCGAGATGCTGCCGGTGGAGATCGTCGTCCGAGGCTACCTCGCCGGTTCGGGCTGGAAGGACTACGTCGCGACGGGTGCCGTCTGCGGACGGGTGCTGCCCCCCGGGCTCGGCGAGGCGTCCCGGCTCCCGGAGCCGATCGTGACGCCCGCGACCAAGGCACGCTCCGGCCACGACGAGAACATCGACGCCGGGACTGCCGCCGAGCTCGTCGGCGCGGAGCGATGGGCGGAGGCCGAGGCAGCAGCGCTCGCGCTCTACGGCTTCGCGGCGGGGCACGCCGAGGAGCGCGGGATCATCCTCGCCGACACGAAGTTCGAGCTGGGCGTCGACCCTGACGGCGCGCTCGTGCTCGGGGACGAGGCCCTCACGCCGGACTCCTCGCGCTTCTGGCCGGCGGACGCCTACGCCCCATTCGGGCAGCAGCCGTCCTACGACAAGCAGTACGTGCGCGACTACTGCGAGAGCCTCGGCTGGGGCAAGACCGATCCCGGACCGGAGCTCCCGCGCGGACGTCGTCGCTGGGACGCGCGCACGCTACGTCGAGGCGTTCGAATTGTTGACGGGGCTTGCGTTCGACGACTATCTCGCCGACCCACAGGTCGTCCTGCGGTGAGAGTCACCGTGCTCGTGCGCCCAAAGCCGGGGATTCTCGACCCGCAGGGCGAGGCGGTGCAGGAGTCGCTGCGCAAGCTCGGGTTCGCGGTCGGTGGGGCCCGCGTCGGCCGGCTCGTGGATCTCGAGCTCGATGCGTCGTCGGCGGACGAAGCGCAGTCGGAGGCCGAACGGATGTGCCAGGAGCTGCTCGCGAACCCGCTGATCGAGAGCTTCGAGATCGAGGTCGAGGACAGTTGAGCGTGACGCCACGGATCGCCGTGCTCGTCTTCCCCGGCTCGAACGACGACCGGGACGCGGCCTGGGCGCTGGCGGCGCTCGGCGCGGACGCGCAGCTGGTGTGGCACGCCGAGACGGAGCTGCCGCGCGCCACCGAGGCGGTCGTGCTCCCAGGCGGCTTCTCGTATGGGGACTACCTTCGCTGTGGCGCGATCGCGCGCTTCGCCCCGGTGCTGGCAGCGGTGCGTACCTTCGCGGCCGCCGGCGGCCCGGTGCTCGGGATCTGCAACGGCTTCCAGATCCTGTGCGAGGCGGGCCTCCTGCCGGGCGTGCTGCGCCCGAACCGGGACCTCGAGTTCGTCTGCCGCGACGTCCGGCTTCGCGTCGAGCGGACGGACACCGTTCTCACCGCCCGCTGCGAGCAGGGCCAGGAGCTGACGATTCCGGTCAAGCATGGCGAAGGATGCTGGTATGCCGACGACGAGCTGTACGGCGAGCTGGAAGCGTCCGGCCAGCTGGTGCTGCGCTACGCCGAGGACTGCAACGGCTCGGTCGGCGACGTCGCGGGCGTGTGCAACGAGGCGCGCAACGTGCTCGGCCTGATGCCCCACCCCGAGCACGCGGTCGACCCGCTGCTCGGCTCCGGAGACGGCGCGCTGCTGCTCGCCGGGGTGGTGGACGCCGCCCGCACACGCACCCTCGCAGCCGCCTGAGGCGCCCGGAGCTCTCACAGCCGCAACGCTTCCGCGAGCCCGGGGTGCTCGGCCAGCGCGGCGCGGAGGCGCTCGATGTCGCGTGGCCGCAGCGTCACCGGTCCGCGGCGGGCGACGCCTCCGGTCGCGTAGGCGAAGCGGATGAGACGCTCGCCCTTGCTGGTCTCGAGCAGCTGGACGAGCGAGGCGAAGCGCTTGTCTCCAGCCTGCTGGGGCAGCTTCAGCTCCTCGAGCAGCGTGGCCGAGCCCCAGGGCGTGGCGGCGCGGATCTCTGCGCTCTTCATGCCCACCACGCTACGCGCGGACCTGCAACGAAAGAGAAACAGGATCGTGCCGAATCGAAAACGATTGCTCCACCGTTTACTCCACATGCCAAGAGCAATCTGGAGCGGCACGATCTCCTTCGGGCTCGTCAGCGTGCCGGTGAAGATGTACAGCGCGATCGACGAGACCGACTTGCACTTCCACCTCGTCCACGAGCCGGACAGCGGGCGAATCGGCTACCAGAAGTTCTGCAAAAAGGAGGAGAAGCCGGTTTCGGACGACGAGATCGTCAAGGCGTTCGAGATCCGTGACGACAAGCACGTCGTCCTCACCGACGAGGACTTCGCCGCCGCCAAGTCCGAGGGCGTGAAGTCGATCGAGATCGCCGACTTCGTCCCGTACGACGAGATCGACCCGATCTACTTCGAGCGGACGTACTACCTCGGCCCGCAGGACGGCGGCGAGAAGCCGTATTCCCTCCTCCGCGAGGCGATGGAGCGCACGAAGCTCGCCGCGATCGGCAAGTACGTGATGAGGGACCGCCAGCACGTCGGCTGCCTGCGCGTGCGCGACCGCGTGATCACGCTCGAGAAGATGTTCTTCCACGACGAGATTCGCCCGGTCGGCAAGATCGCGCCGAGGAAGACGAAGGTCGCCAAGGCCGAGCTGGAGATGGCGACGACGCTGATCGAGAAGTTCACGACCTCGTTCAAGCCCGAGAAGTACGAGGACACCTACCGCGCCGCGCTGATGAAGATCATCAAGGCGAAGGAGAAGGGAAAGACGATCACGGCTGCGGAGCCGGAGACCGAGGAGGAGCCGCCTGATCTGCTCGCGGCGCTGCAGGCATCGGTCGACGCGGCCAAGAAGCGCGGCCGTGGCTCCGTCCGCGCCAAGCGGCCGCCAGCCCGCACGCGGACGACGCGGAAGCGGAAGGCAAAGACCTAGAGCAGCTCGACGAGCCGGAAGCGCTCGGCGACGTAGAGCGTCTCGTCGTCGACGTCCCAGCTCGGGTCGCCGAGGAAGTCTCGAATCTCGTCGGCGTAGCTGCGCCAGAAGCGGTCGTGGGCTTCCCGCCACTCCGCCACGGACGTGAAACCCTCGCCCTCGTCTCGCGCGAACTGCAGGTCGGTGTCCCCGACGGGCAGCACGCGGACCTCGGTGACCTCGATCACGGCGACGTCGCGGCCGCTGTTGTCGACGACCGCGAGCTGCTCGCCGACCTCCGGCAGCCGATCGCCGTCCCGCTCGTAGTCGACGAGCAGCCCGGCCGTCGCCGTCTTCTCGCCGCTGAGGACGGCTGCGACGAGCTGATCTCGGAGCGGCGTGCCTGCGAACCCGAACTCGGCTTTTCTCACAAAGCGGCAGGCTGCCAGATGAGCCGGCGGCGACGACGCCGGAGCCTCGGCCACACAAGCGCGAGCTGGGTCATGCGGCCTTCAGGGTCGGCTGGCCCGGCGTCCACGCGACGGGGCAGAGCGCGCCTGTTCGCAACGCCTGCAGGACGCGGAGCGTCTCGTCAGGACTGCGGCCGATGCTTTGATCGGTCACGCTCGCGTGGCGGACGATGCCTTCAGGATCGATGACGAACGTGCCGCGAAGCGCAGATCCGTCCGCCTCGAGGACGCCGAAGGCGTCGGCGACATCGTGCGCGGTGTCGGCGAGGACGGGATAGTCGACCCCGGCGAGCAGTGGATGCGACTCGAACCATGCCCTGTGGCTCCGGTAGCTGTCGGTGCTTGCGGCGATCACGACCGCGTCCTCGTCCGCAAAGGCGGTCTCGAGCTCGGCGAACGCGTGCAGCTCGGTCGGACACACGAGCGTGAAGTCGCGCGGGTAGAAGAAGAGCACGATCCAGCGAGCGCGGTAGTCCTCGAGATCGATGCGACGGGGCCCATCTTCGCCGCGCACGTAGCACTCTGTGACGACGGCGGGAGCGGGAGCTCCAACTCTGGCAAGCATGAGCAATCCTTTCGAGGGTGCGGCTCGTTCGGCGCCGCCTCGGATCGGGCTGGCTGGTTCTCCTGCACCGTACGAGCCCGAGGCCACGCGGGCATCGGCCGCGTGGGCGAACCGATGTCGGTACCGGGGAGGATCTTTCCGCCGGCCTCGGTCGGCCGAACTGAGGACTGCCGTAACACGGACGAATCCTGCTTGCAACTCGTATCGGCGTGCTCAGCCCTGCGTATCGAGCCCGCCGACGCCCCACGTGTCCGCGAGCAGATAGCCCTCCGGAAAGGGGTCGTCCGGGTCGACGTAGAGCTGCCAGACCCCCGTGATCCACGCGCTGCCCCGGATCGCCGGCACGATCGCAGGCCGGTCGCCCACGGTCGTCTCCGCGACGATGCGGCCGTCGAAGGTCGAGCCGAGCGCGGAAGCGTGCGACATCCCGTCGCCGACCTTCATCAGGCCGCGGGCGTGGAGGACGGCCATCCGCGCCGAGAGCCCGGTCCCCGTCGCCGAGCGGTCGAGCCGTCCCGGCGCGACGACGACGGCGTTGCGCGTCACCTCGCCGACACCTTGCCAGCGCGCGGCGAGCTGCACGATGCTCACGCCCGCGATCGCAGGGTTCTCGGGATGCACGCATGGAAGCTGCTCTCGCGCGGCTTTCCGGATCCGCTCGCCCACGAGCGAGAGGTCGCGGGCCTCGGCCGGCTCGATCGCGAAGCCGAGCGCCTGCGCGTCGGCGAGCGCGTACCACATGCCGCCGTAGGCGACGTCGACCTCGACGGTGCCGATCCCCTCGACCTCGAGCGGGGCGTCGAGCCGGTCGACGAAGGAGGGGACGTTGGTGAGCTCGACGCTCTCGCAGCGGCCGTCGCGGCAGGCGGCCCGCGCCTCGACGATCCCGCCGGGCGCCTCCAGCCGGACGACCGTCTCCGGCTCGCGAAGCTCGAGCATCCCGGTCTCGAGGAGCACGGTCGTCGTGCAGATCGCGTTCGACCCCGACATGGCCGGATACTCCGTCGGCTCCATGATGATGAAGCCCGCGTCGCAGTCGGCTCGCGTCGCCGGGACAACGAGGTTCGCATGACAGGCGACGCTGCCGCGCGGCTCCCGCAGCAGGAGTCGCCGCAGCCAGTCCTCCTCCGACCGCAGGGTCTGCATCTGCTCGAACACCGTGTCGCCGCGAGGCGGCAGCACGCCGCCGACGACCACGTTCCCGACCTCGCCGCCCGCGTGGCAGCCGACCACCGTGATCATCCGCCGCGACCGCATCGGGCCGACCCTAGCTCGGAGCTAGAGCTTGCGGATCGCGTCGCCCGACCGGACGGTGCCCGGCTGGACGATCCGCGTGTTGATCCCGCGCAGGTTGAGGCCTCGATGTGCCTTCGTGTTCACGAACCGGTGTGCCGCGCCGCCGAAGCGGGCAACGAACTTCGCGCAGCCTGTGTGCGGCTCCTCGCTCACCTCGATCACGGCCGTACCGATCGCGAGCCGCGTCCCGGGAGGCACGTTGGCTGCGGTCAGGTCGAAGTCGACGTAGAGCTGGTCCCCCGCGAGCGCCCAGCGCTCCCGGTCGCCGGCGGCGACGAGATCGGTCACCCGCGCGTTCATCACCGTCAGCTGCGCTGCAGGGTTGGCCGACCTGTCGGGCATCCGGCTGCTGCCGCGGGCACTCCAGTTGTCGCCGACGAGTCCCTCGCGCAGGTCGAGCTCGGCCTCGTCGAGCACCTCCCGCTCGCCCTCCGCGGGCCGTCGCGCGATCAGCTGGACGGTGCCTTCGCCGCTCGGCGAGCGAAGGACTTCATCGAGGCCCGCCTCGAGCTCGTCGGCGTCGAGGTGGCGGACGGTGGGGTCGGTGCCGGTGTCGAGCACGACAACGGTTCTATCACGCCGGCGTGAGCGCGCGATTAGCGCCGCGTTAGCGACGAAGCGCATCGTCTCCTCAGTCGTCAAGGAGGAGATGAAGATGCAGGGCTACGTAGCAGCGGTGTTCGCGGCGATTCTCTTCGCAGCCTCGGGTGGGGCCGAGAGTGCCGCACAGCCGTCGTCCCCGTATGCGATCGACGTGAGCGTGCTGACAGGTCCGCAGGGAGGCGAGCTGACGATCGACGTCGACGCTGCCGCGGGCTCCGCCGGCGTGCAGTCGTTCGACCACGTGCACGTGTCACTTCGGTCGGCTGTCGCCGACGACAAGATCCTGAACCTGAACGACGTGCCGGCGCCGAACGGCGTCGCGACGATCGAGCTGGGGCCGCTCGAGCGCGGCGCAGCGGTGGGCGTGATGGTGCAAGTCCGCGGGGAACAGTCACCGCGGACGGTGATCCTCCGCGGCGATGCGACGGCGAGGCTTCGCCCGGACCTCGTGGTGGCGGCGGTGCACGCACCGCCTCAGACGCTGACGACGCGTCAGGTCGACGTCGTCGCCGACGTCGACGAGCTGAACGGGGAGACGGGAGCGAAGGCCACCGCTCACCCTCATGCTCGGCCCGACCCCGCTCGCGGAGCCGAAGACGGTGACCGTCGGCGCCGGCGGCACGCAGTCGGTCACCTTCGAGGGCGTGAAGCTCGAGACGGCGATGTCCGCCGAGCTGACCGTGCGCATCGACGGCGCCGACCCGTACGAGACCGACGCGACGAACAACTCACGCAAGCGCCAGATCGAGGTGACCGAGCACGAGCTCGTCCGCGCGAACGTGCTCGTCCCGAGCCTCGGCGGCTACGGCGCCCAGTTCAACAACCACGTCTACGCCCCGATCACGCCGTGGCCCGCCGGCCGCGCGCTGACGCGACTTCGAGGCAAAGGCGAAGGCGCTCCAGCCGCACCTCGTCCGGATCTTCTACAACGACAACTGGGAGGGAACCAGGACGGCGCCTACCCGGAGTGGCCGTGAACTACGCCTCGTTCGTGAAGGTCGTCGCAGCTCGCCCAGGAGGCCGGCGCGACGATCAACATCAGCTTCCAGGGCTCGGGAACGCGAGATCGACGCCCGGCCGCGTCATGGCGAAGTTCGCCGACGTGCTCGAGGATCTCGTCCGCAATCACGGCCTCACGAACGTCCGCTGGGTCGAGGGTCGCGAACGAGCCCAACACGACCGGTCGGTGACGCTGCGCGAGTACAACGCGCTCGTCCGGCCGCTCGACGCGCAGCTCCGGGCGCGGGGCCTCCGCGACCACATCCGTCTGATGGGCGGCGGCCTCGTCGAGAACGCAGGCGTCCGGACCGAACCACTACGTCTGGATGACAGTGGATCGCGGCGAACATGAGCGACGTCCTCGACGCCTGGGCCGAGCACGTCGTACTGGTACTACAACGACACGGGACGGCTCGAGTACCGGCTCCGGGACGTCCTGGCACCTCACTGTACGAGGTGCTCCCGCCGGAGCAGCGGAAGCCGACCTACATGATGGAGTTCGGCGTCCGCGGGATCGCGAACGTGCCCGGGCAAGCCGATCGATGCGCGCCGTACTACGCTGGCGATCCGGCGTGCCCGGAGATCTGGCGCACGAACATCGGCGGCTTCCAGCAGCTCTGGTTCGCCATCGCCTCGGCGCAGCTCGGCTACGCGGCGCGGCGAAGTGGGACGCGTACTGGGGCGTCTACGACTGCACGCTGTGCTGCCGCAGGTGTACTGGACTGATCGGTCCGGCGGCGGAGGGCTGGCCGCTCCTCGCCGTGCGTACCACGCGCTGGCGCTCCTCTTCCAGACGACCGAGCCCGGCTGGCAGGTCGTGCAGGTCGCGCCGTGGGACGAGAGCGACTGGAGGCTGTCGATGATACGGGATCGAGGGCCACTCGAGCAAGGACACGCCCGAGCAGGAGATCGCGGCGTACGCCGAGCCCGAACGGCGAGCTGACCATCCTCGGCCTCGACACGAACGGCCGCGCGCTGAACACGACGTCCGCCGAGACCGCCGTCGCGTACAGCATCGGCGGCCTCCCGGCCGAACACGGCGTTCACGCTCGCGCTCTGGAACGCGACCGGGAACGGCGAGAACACGATCGCCGGCACGGTCACGACGGACGCAGCCGGTGTCGCCCGCTTCGAGGTGCCGCTCCATGCCGCGTTCGCTCTGACGACGGTTCCCGTTTCCTAGGTGGCTGAAGGGGCGCCTCCGGGCGCCCCTTCACTCACTCGCGAGCTCGAGCAGCTTGACGACGGTGTTCCAGTTGCGCGCCGTCGAAACGACTCCGAGACGCGAGTCGTCGAGGAGCTTCCCGAGCGGCGAGCGCTGGATGCCGTTTGCGTACCAGGCGTAGATCTCGCGGCCGCTGATCGCGACTCGCTCCGGTGCGACGTCCGCGGCCTCGAGCTCGCGAGCGACGGCGGCCGGCAGCCGCCCCGAGAGGAAGCTGACGAGGTGGCGGGATCCGTCCGTCGCGACCTTCCCGAGGGGATTCCGCTCGACCACCTTCGCCAGCTCGGCCCGCGTGCGCACGATCACGGAGATGTCGAAGCCGAAGCGCTCGGCCAGCTGCCGCTCGAGCGTCTCGCTCGAGCTGTCGCGGCGACAGGGGGCTCGAGAGGACGACGTTGCCGCTCTGCAGGTGCGTGCGCACGTTCTCGTAGCCGTGGCCTTCGAGCAGCTCGCGCAGATCGGCCATCCCGACCCGTCGCTTGCCTGCGAGGTTGATGCTGCGGAGGAGGACGATCTGCCGTGGCACAGGCTAGGGCCGGCGCGCGACGCCCAGCACATAGGGCGCCGAGGTGATCGTGAGGAAGGACGAAGAGTGGAACCCGCGGTCGAGCGAGACGATCCGGAATCCGGCCGCGCGAATCGACGCCTCGGTGTCACGCGTCGTCCGGCAGCCCCCAAGCGCTCGCGTCCAGAAGAGCGTGTCGGCTGCTTGCTGAAGCCCGCGGAACGCGGCCCCCTGCGAGCGGACGTGCTCCCAGAAACGGAGCTCGCCGCCGGGAACGAGCACGCGCAGGAGCTCACTGAGCGCTCGGGCGGGGTCGGGCACGGTACAGAGGACTCCCATCACGACGGCTGCGTCGAAGGCGCCGTCTTCGGCCGGGATCGCATCGGCGACTCCGTCGACGACGTTGATCGGAACCGAGGCGTCGCGCGCTCGCGTGCCGGCCTCGGCGCGTGCGAGCGCGTCGGGCTCGACGGCGAGTACGTGCTCGACCGCCGACGGGTAGTGCTCGAACGAGCGGCCGTCGCCGCAACCGACCTCGAGCACGCGCCCGCGCAACCCCGCGAGCAGCCGCCGTCGAAGCTCGTGCGCGACCGGGTCGGGACGACGCCGCTCCTGCCGTTCGAGGTAGCGGGCGAAGCGCGACTGCTGCGGGCCGTAGAGCGGCGGTTGACCGGAGCTCAACCGAACCCCGCCTGGCAGGATCTCGCCATGGCCACTTACCTCCACACCATGTATCGCATCACAAACCCGGAGCAGAGCCGGGCGTTCTATGAGGCTCTCGGGATGGAGTTCCGTCGAGACATGGACATCGTCCGTGACGGCGAGAGAGAGGCGACCAACTACTTCTTCGGCTTCCCGGGGCAACAGGAGGAGCTGGAGCTGACTCTCAACCACGACGGCCGCACCTACGACGTCGGCACCGGCTACGGACACATCGCTATCGGAGTCGAGGATCTCGACGGCACCCTCGCGCGTCTCAAGGAGCAAGGCATCGAGCCGGAGCGCGAGCCCTACCGTGTCCGAGAAGGCGGCAGCCGGCTCTGTTTCGTCGGCGACCCCGACGGCTATCGCATTGAGCTCATCGAGCGCGGATAGCCAGCATGAACGTACTCACGCATCTCATGTTTCAAGACGGTCGGGCGCGCGAGGCAGCCGAGTGGTACGTCTCGCTCGTCCCCGGATCAAGTACGGATCGGGTGATCGACAACGATGCAGGGGGCGCGACCGTGTACTTCACATTGGCGGGCCGGGGCTTCATCGCATTCGATAGCCCGACACAGCACGGGTTCGACTTCACGCCGTCGATGTCCATCTTCGTGCGTTGCGACGGCGAGGAGCAGGTTCGTCTCCTCTTCGACCAGATCGCCTCCGATGGCGACGTGAAGATGCCTGTGGACGACTACGGATTCAGCTCGTGCTTCGGCTGGGCCACGGATCGTTACGGCGTGTCGTGGCAGATCGGCGCAGCTGATCGCGAACTCGCTGATTCGTGAGGCGCAGGACCGCTTTCAGCTTCGCGCGCTGCGCGAGCGTTTCAAGACCTGGTGCACGAACGTGACCACCACTCGCCGGTTGACGGCTCGACCTTCCTCGGTGGCGTTCGTGGCGATCGGGTTCGACAGGCCATGGGGGACGATTCGCGGAGTTGCCGTGAAGCCGCCGGCGCGCCTCAGCTGGGCACAGACCTGTTGCGCGCGCGCGGAGGAAAGCGTCATCGGGTCGGCGGGACTCGGCGGCCACGTGGCCGTGTAGCCGTCGCAGCGCATGCCGACGATCGCCACCATGCGCTTGCGCAGGTCGTCGACGAAGCTCTGGCCGAGCGGGGTGAGAATCGGCTGGTCGGGCACCCACGAGCCCGGGGTGGTGACGACCCGCTCGATTGCAAGCACCGCGCGCGCGGACTTCACGCCCGCACGCACCTCGTTCGACGCCGTCCGGCAAACGGCGCGCACGTCGACGATGACCCCGCCGATCTGCTTCGAGAGGAGCTGCTCCCCCTTCGGCTGAATGCCGACCCGGATCACCATCTGCCCTCTGCCGCCCGCAGGGGCACGTGCGAGGCCGCGGGCGACGACGACCTTCTGCGACCCGCGCGACCTCAGCTCGATCAGGCACGACTGGATCTGATCGTCCTGCATCTTGGTGATGATCTCGTCCGCGGCGGCCTCCGCCACCGGGCCGGCGGGCTGGGCCGGTTGCCCCGGGACGGCGGGCTGGGCCGGCTGTTCCGGCTGCTCCGGCTCCTCCGGGGCTCCGGGCGGGGCCGGCAGCTCCGGGAGCGGCGTTCTTCGGCGGCAGCACGATTACGACCGGAGTGTCGATCTCGACCGGCGGAGGCTCCGGCGCCGCCGCGGGAGAGCAGATCCCGTCCGGGGTCGCGATCGCGCCGGTGTTGTCCGTCCAGATGTTCGCGGTGCCGTTGCTGCGGTTTCCGAGCGAGCGCGTCGCGGCAGTCGAAATTGCCGGTCGCCGCTGGCGCCGCTCGCCTCGTTGCCCTCGGAAGGTGTTGCTCGTTCGAGTTGCACGCCGACGTCGATCCCGATCGTCGCTGCGCCGGTCGTCGTGTTCGCCTCGATCAGCGTCGCCGTGTCGTCCCGCTCGACGACGATCCCGCTGTCGCCGCCCGTGATCGTGTTCGCGCGCAACGATGACGTCGCGCCGGCTGCGGGACGACACGACGCGAGGAGATGCCCCCGTCGTTGGCGCCGAACGTGTTGTTCGAGACGGTGACTCGCCGAGAGCGCCGAAGAGCAGGATCCCGGTCGAGGTCGCTCCTGTGTTCCGGTGTAGATGTTCGCGGAGACCGTGTTGCCGGAGACCGTCGCGGTCGCCTGGCGGCTCACCTGGATGCCGTTCTGCGCGACGACGGTCGTTGGGCCGGCGCCGGTGACGTGTTGTTCGTGATCGTCGCCGCCGAACCAGGCGCCGTCGACCACGATCCCGGCCTTCTGGTAGTCGGTGATCGTGTTGTTGGTGATCGTCGCCGTTCCGGACGTCGCCGACGCGTTCCGGCCGACCCGGATCCCGATCCCCATCTGGCAGCCGTCGAGCGGCTCGCTCGCTGGGCCGGTGATCACGTTGTCGTGGATCGTGGCGTTCGCGCCGCCGCGGACGAAGATGCCTGAGAGCAGGCCGGCCGCAATCGCTCAGGGCCGGGCCTTTGATCGTGAAGCCGCTGATCTCGACGACGACGCCGCCGCCCTCGACCGTGACGCCGTCCTGGTGCCCGGTCGGCGTCCGCGGCAGGACGATCGTCGTCTGCGCCGGGCCGGCGCCGACGAGCGTCAACGCTCTTGGTCGACCACGACCTGCTCGGTGAAGTTGCCGGCGCAGACCTGGATCCGTGTCGCCCGGCTGCGGCCGCGGTCACACCGGACTGGATGGTCGGTAGCGGCGCGCCCGTCGGGCAGACGGTCACGCGTCGCCGCCGAGGCGGCGCCGGGCCAGAGCGCCGGCGTAGGCAATCCCGGCAAAGACGAGCACGGCTGCCGGCCGCGCGAACGAACCTCGATTCCGCCGCAGGTGCGCTGCATGACCGATGGCCAACCACCCCCCGGAATGAGCCACCAACAGTGTCCCAACGTCAAGCACTTGTCAAGTGCCGTTTGCAACGTGGCGACTTTCGGCGAAGACTACGGCCTCACCGACGCCTGACCTGGTCGGCGGCCCACTCGGCCCACTCGAGCCGCGCGCGGGTCGTGCGCAGGCCGAGCTCGAGCGCGACCCGGTAGGCACGCGTCTTGGGCGAGTCCGGGTCCTCTTGCTCGGCGATCGCCTCCAGCTCGGCCAGCACGGTGCGGGCCCGCTCCGCCTCGCCCTGGAGGTACGCCTCCGCCTCCGCCGGCTCGAGCAGCCAGAGGAAGAAGAGGCGCAGCGTCGCCTCGTTCCGCACCGTCCGCGACGGGTCGGTCTCGCGGAGCCAGCGGCGCACCTCGGCGAGGCCCGTCTCGGTGAGCTCGTACGGACGGCCGCCGCGGGGTACCGGCTCGCCCTCGCGGATCAGCCCCGCCTCGCGCAGCCTGGCCAGCTCGGGATAGATCTGGCTGTGGCTCGCGGGCCACGCGTACGCGAGCGACTGCTCGAAGTGCTTGACGAGCCCGTAGCCGGTGCGGGGACCCTCGGCGAGCAGCGCGAGGAGAGCGTGGCCGAGTGTACCTGTCAACCTTGACATGTCATAGCAGTCCTGTTAGACGTTCGCGACGTGAGACGCGCGCTCCTGCTCCTCGCGCTGCTGGCCGCGACCACCGTTTCGGCGGCCGGCGCAGGGACGGACCGATCCCGGCACGCCTGCATCTCGGCCGGTGAGCACCGGTTCCGCGCCGCCGACGGGACGAAGCTCGTCGGCCATCGCTTCGGCAAGGGCACGACCGCGGTCATCCTCGCCCACCAGTCCGACGGCGACCTCTGCGAGTGGCTGCCGTACGCGCGCCGACTGGCCGGTAAGGGCTACTTCGTCTTCCCGATCGACTTCCGCGGCGCGGGGCTGTCGCAACGCCGGACCGGTGCGGCGGCGAACCGGCTCGCCGCAGACCTCGCCGCGGCCGCGAAGGAGCTGCGCCGGCTCGGCAAGCGCAAGGTCTTCCTCGTGGGCGCCTCCATGGGCGGGATCGCCTCGCTCGTCGCCGGCGCGAACGTCAAGCCGCCGGTCGACGGGGTGGTCAGCATCTCGTCGCCGGCGCGCTTCCGCGGCCTGGACGCGGCCGCGACGGCGCCGCGGCTCCGCGTGCCGGTGCTCTACCTAGCCGCGGAGGACGACGACAACGCCGGCTACGACTTCTCGCGCGACGCCGAGACGATGCATGCCGCCACGGCGTCGGCGGACAAGCAGCTCGAGCTCCTCCCCGGGCCCCTGCACGGCGTCGGCCTCCTCGCCGGGTCCGGCGCGGCCAAGGCCCTCGTCGAAGGCTTCCTCGCCGCGCACTGAACGCCCCGGACGCGGTCTAGCCGCGTCCGGGGAGTGGCGTGCTCACCGAGCCGGGAGCTGCGGTTGCCGCGTCGAGCCGGTCGGCCGCGCGTCGGAGAGTGCGCGCGGCGCGCCTGCGGGCCGGGTCGACGGCGGCGAGCCTGCGGGCGGCTGCCGACGCTCGCAGATCCTGCTGCCGGTCGTGGGTGAGCTGGTGGAGAAGATCGAAGGTGAAGGAGGGGTGCATGTGGTCACCTGCGCTTTCGACGTTCGTGAACTGTTCGAAATTTATAGAACGCACATATCCTTGTCAAGAGCAGCCGTTGAGCGCTACGCTGCAGCCGTTAGATGGCTGTCGAACGTACGACGCGCTCACCGGTGCTCGACCTCTCTCGCCCCGCCGGGATCGAGGTCGAGATCGACGTGGCGGAGGCGGCCGAGGTGCTGATGAGCATCTGCGCGCTCGGCGACCGTCGCCGACTACGACACGTTCGACCTCGGGGCCGACTGGCTGCGCGACCGGATCGAGACGGTGCCGCCCGACCTGCTCGAGGCGGTCGACGAGCTCGGGCTCGGCTCGCTGAAGGTGGCGGCACACCTGCTCGGGATCGTCCTCGAGACGCCAAAGCCGCGGACATTCGCGGCCTTCCTCGAGCGCCTCGCCGCGACCGATCCGGTCGAGCTCAAGCTGCATCTGTTCGGGTACTACGGCAGCTCGTTCAGCCATCTCGCCGGCCCGGACGTGATCGAGCGCGCGGCGCGCGGCGACGCGGAGGCGCGCGAGCTGTTCCTCCGGTCGCTCGCAGAGTTCTCGGACAAGCACGAGACCTACGGCGAGCTGCTCGAGCTGGGCGGCGAAGAGGTGAAGGCGCGGCTGCTCGACCTGCTGCCGCGGTGGTACGAGCACGTCTTCCTGCCGTCCGAGCCCGAGTGGCGCGAGGCGGCCGAGCGGGACGCGGAGGCGAAGCGGGAGCAGGCACGGAAGCGCTCGCCGGAGCAGCTCGTCGAGCTGGCCACCCGCGGCTATCAGTACACGCCTGCGCCGGAGATTCGCACGCTCGCCTTCTTCCCCAGCTGGTGGATGCGGCCCTGGGTGATCCTCTGGGAGCACCGGGGCGTGAAGCTCTTCTGCTACCCGATCGCGCCGCCCGCCGAGGAGGCAGGAGCCGGTTCGCCTGCCGAGCTCGCGCGCGTCTACAAGGCGCTCGGCGACGAGAAACGGCTACGGCTGCTGAAGCGCTTGAACGACGGGCCGTTGACGTTGGGCCAGGCGGCGACCGAGCTCGGCCTGGCCAAGTCGACGGCGCACCACCACCTCGCGATCCTGCGGCATGCCGGCTTCGTCTCGATCCGCGAGGAAGACGACAAGGTCTACAGCCTCCGCCTCCGTTCCGACCTGCCCGAGGCCGGGCAGCTGCTCTCCGCCTATCTCGGTTCGTCGAGGTCTTCCTCGACGAACCCGTAGAGCACGCCGTCGACCCAGCCGCCGTCGCGGGAGTACGCCTTCCGCTTCACGCCCTCGCGGACGAAGCCCGAGCGCTCGGCGTGCCGCTGGGCGCGCTCGTTGAAGCCGTAGATCTCGAGCTCGAGCCGGTGCAGCCCGCGCTCCAGGATCAGATGCCGTTGTAGGAGCCGGGCGGCCTCGTCTGCGAGCCGGCGGCCGCGAAAGCGGGGGTGGACGGCGAGACCACTTATCTTGGCGATCCGGCTGCGCCGGTTCGCGAGCTCCCACGCCATCGCGCCCGCAGGCTCGCCCTCGAGCTCGACCACGAGCAGGCCGGCCGTCTCAGGATCCTGCGCGACTCTCGCGGCGAGGCCGTCACGCTCGTACGAGCCGGCCGCGGCGAGGAAGGGCCGGACGTCGTCGTCGGCGTAGAGCTCGGCGAGGAAGTCGACGTCCGCGGCCGTCGCGGGGCGGATCGAGACGGTCAAGGCCGGACGGTCGCGGCCTCGCGGCGCGGGAGGCGGACGGTGCCGGAGGCGAGCGCGATGCCGCCGAGGATGAGGGCGAGACCGACGAGCATCGCGGCCGTGATCGCCTCGTCGAGGATGATTGCGCCGTAGACGAGCGCGAACCCGGGCATCAGGTAGGTGACGAGGGACAGGCGCGCCGAGCCGTAGAGCGCGAGCATCCGGAAGAGGACGAGCTGCGCGAGCGCCGTCCCGGCGAGCGTGAGCGCGAGCACCGAGGCCGTCGCCTCCCAGCCCGGGACCTGGTCGGGCAGCTGGAAGAGGGCCAGCGGGAGCAGGATCAGCCCGCCCACGAGCATCGAGCCGGCCGCGAGCACGGGGCCGGGCGTTCCGGAGACGGCGCGCTGGCCGTAGACGCCGGCACTCGCGTACGCGAGCGACGAGCCGACGACCGCGAGCGCGCCCGCGATCGACCACCAGCCGCCGCCCGGGTTGATGCCGGTCACGACGGCGACGCCGACGATGCCAATCCCGAGCCCGACGAGCCGCGTGCCGCTCAGCCGCTCGTGCGGCAGGAACCGGAGCACGAGGAGGGCGTTGAAGATCGGCACCGACGCCTGGACGACGGCGGCGAGGCCCGAGTCGATGTACTGCTCGCCCCACGCGATCAGCCAGAAGGGGACGGCTGCGTTGAGCGCTCCGAGCACGAGGCAGTGCCGCCAGGCGGCACGGAGGCCGTCGAACGCGCCTGCCCGCCCGAGCCGCCAGACGAGATAGCCGGCCAGGACGCCGCCCGCCGCAAGGCAGCGGAAAGCCATCATCGGCGCGGGCGCGATCTCGTCTACTGCAACCTTGATGAAGAGGTACGACGCTCCCCAGACCCCCGCGAGCAGGAGCAGCATCGGCCAGTAGCGCCTCACCTCTCCACGCTAGCGGGAGACGCCGCCGCGGCGGCCGCCGCCTGGCGCGCGCCGTTTCCACGCGCTACTCCGGTGCCGAGCGCCACCCCGGCGAGCACGAGCGCGAGGCCGGCGAGCGCGATCCCCGTCACCTGCTCGTCGAGCAGGACCGCGCCGTAGACGAGCGCGAGCGCCGGCACGAGGTACGTCACGAGCACGGCCTTCGAGGCGCCCGCGCCCGCGATCAGGCCGAAGTAGAGGAGGTAGGCGGCGCCGGTGGCGGCCAGCCCGAGGTAGAGCACTGCGAGGAGTGACTCCCAGCCGGGCACCACGGCCTGCGCGGCCCCGAGGGGAAGCGTGAAGAGCGTCGCCCAGAGGAGCGTCCCGAAGGCGACGAGGGCGGGAGAGAGGCCGTTGAAGCGGCGGCCCGCATAGAGGCCGCCGATGCCGTACAACGCCGACGCCGCGACGACCGCCAGGCCGCCGACGACCGCGCGCTCCCCGCCGCTGAGCTCGAAGCCCACGAGGAGCACGACGCCCGCGAAGCCGAGCAGGACGCCGGCGAGCCGCAGACCGGTGACCCGCTGGCCCCGGTCGATCGACAGGGCGAAGACCGCCGTGAAGAGCGGGGCGGAGGCGTTCAGGATCGCGGCGAGGCCGGAGTCGATGTACTGCTGGCCCCACGCGATCAGGAAGAACGGCAGCGCCGTATTGACGACGCCGAGCACGGCGAGCGGGCCGGCATAGGGACGGAGGGATGCGATCCGGTGGCCGGCGAGACGGATGTAGACGGCGAGCGTCAGCGCGCCCGTCACGATCCGGAGCAGGATCACGGTCGCGGGGGCGAGGTCGCGCAAGGCGATCTCGATGAACATGAACGACGAGCCCCAGATCGCCGCCAGCCCGAGCAGCATCAGAACAGTGGCGACGGCTCATGCCTTCTCCCAACGCGGCGGCCGCCGTCGTGCTTCCCGACTAGACTGAATCACCTGTCGCAGCTCGCGGAACAGCCGCTGCATCGCGCATTGGGCCTCACGGACCGCGAGTTGACGCGTATCGTCGAACTGCTCGGGCGCGAGCCGAACCACTTCGAGCTGGCGGTCTTCTCGCTCCTCTGGTCGGAGCACTGCGGCTACAAGCACTCGGCCCTCCTGCTGAAACGGCTTCCCTCCTCGGGGAAACGCGTGCTGCAGGGCCCCGGTGAGAATGCGGGCGTCCTCGATCTCGGCGACGGCGAGGCAGTCTGCTTCAAGGTCGAGAGCCACAACCACCCGTCCGCGGTCGAGCCCTTCCAGGGGGCGGCGACCGGGGTCGGAGGGATCCTGCGCGACGTGATCGCGATGGGCGCGCGGCCGATCGCGCTTCTCGACGGGCTCCGCTTCGCCGACGGCGACCCGCGTTTCGACCGTGCCGTCGCCGGGATCGGCGCCTACGGGAACTCGGTCGGCGTGCCGACGGTCGGCGGCGAGGCGGTCTTCGACGACACCTACCGCGACAACGTGCTCGTGAACGCGATGTGCGTCGGCCTCCTGCCCGCCGACCGCGTGACGCGCGCCGCTGCGAGCGGCCCCGGTCGGCTCGTCGTCCTCTACGGCGCGACGACCGGCCGCGACGGGATCGGCGGGGCCTCGGTGCTGGCGAGCCAGGAGCTGGGCGAGGAGGACGCCGACAAGCGCCCAAGCGTCCAGGTCGGCGACCCGTTCACGGGCAAGCGGCTGATCGAGGTCTCGGTCGAGCTGGTCGAGTCGGGCCTCGTCGAGTCGCTCCAGGACTGCGGCGCGGCCGGCCTTGCCTCGTCGCTCTCGGAGATGGCACGCGACTGCGGGATCGACCTGCGCCTCGACCGGGTGCCGCTCCGCGAGGAGGGGATGGAGCCGTGGGAGGTGATGATCTCCGAGAGCCAGGAACGGATGGTCGCCGTCGTCCGCCCCGAGATGCTCGACGCGGTCCTCGCCGTCTGCGACCGGTGGGAGCTCCACCGCGCCGTCGTCGGCGAGGTCACCGACAGCGGCCTCCTGCGCGCGCTCTGGGAGGACGAGGTCGTGGGCGAGATCCCGGCGCGCCTGCTCACCGACGAGTGCCCGCGCTACACCGTCGAGCCGAAGCCGCGCGAGGAGCCAAGTAACAGTCTGTTACTTGGTGACGGTGACCGCCCGGCCCACACCGACGCGCTGCTCGAGCTGCTCGCGTCGCCGAACGTCCGCAGCCGCGAGCCGATCTACCGCCGCTACGACCATCTCGTCGGCTCCCGGACGGTTCGCCGCCCCGGCCTCGACGCTGCGGTGCTGCGGCTGCGGCCGGGCTACCGCGGCCTCGCCGTCTCGCTCGACGGCACGGGGCGGATGGGCCGCCTCGACCCGCGCACGGGCGGCGCGCTCGCCGTGCTCGAGGCAGCCCGCAACGTCGCCTGCACCGGCGCCGAGCCGCTGGGGCTGACCGATTGCCTCAACTTCGGCAACCCGGAGAAGGGGGAGATCGCCTGGGAGCTCGGTGAGTCGATCGAGGGGATCGCAGCGGCCTGCGAGGCGCTGCGCATCCCGGTCGTCTCCGGCAACGTCTCGCTCTACAACGAGACCGACGGACGCGCGATCGACCCGACCCCGGTCGTCGGCTGCGTCGGCCTGCTCGCGGACGTGCGACAGGTGCCGGGCGCCTGGCGCGAGGGCGACGTGATCCTGCTCGCGGGCGCCTCGCCGGTCGCGCTCGCGGGCTCCGAGTACCAGGCGCGCTACGGCGAGGTCGGCGGCCGCCCGGCGCGGCTCGACCTGGCGGCCGAGGCGGCGCTCGTCGAGTTCCTCTGGCGCGCGGCGCCGCAGTGCTCGCTCGTGCACGACGTCTCGCACGGCGGCCTCGCCGTCGCTCTCGCCGAGTCGGCGCTTCACTCCGAGCTGGGCGCGGACGTCGCGCTGCCGGAGGACCCGCGCGCCTGGTTCGGCGAGGGCGGCGGCCAGGCGGTGCTCGCCTGCGGGCCCGAGGTCGCGAACCGGCTCGGCGGCGTCCCGCTCCGGCGGCTCGGGGTCGTGGGCGGCGGGCGGCTGCTCGGACACGAGCTCGACGCGCTCAGGGACGCGTACTCCTGATGTGCGGCGTCTTCGGAATCCGCTCCGCCGAGCGCGACGTGGCCAGGGTCTCGTACTTCGGTCTCTTCGCGCTCCAGCACCGCGGCCAGGAGGCGGCCGGGATCGCCGTCTCCGACCGGGGCCGGTTGACGGTGCTTCGCGATCTCGGCCTCGTCGCACAGGTCTTCAACGAGGAGAAGCTGCAGGCGCTCCCGGGCGACGTCGCGATCGGGCACACCCGCTACTCGACGACGGGCTCGTCGCACTGGGCGAACGCGCAGCCGCTCGTCCACCACGGGCGCGCCCGGACGGTCGCGCTCGGACACAACGGCAACCTGACGAACACGACCGCGCTCCGCGACGAGATCGCGGCCGAGGGGATCGCGCTGGGCGCAACGTCCGACACCGAGGCGATCGCGGCGCTGATCGCGCACGATCCCGCGCCGCTGCCGCTCGCCGTCGCGGGAACGATGGCGCGGCTCGACGGGGCCTACTCGGTGGTCGCGCTCACCGAGGGCAAGCTGGTCGGCTTCCGCGACCCGCACGGAATCAGGCCGCTCGCGCTCGGCCGGCTCGGCCAGGACTGGGTGCTCGCCTCCGAGACGTGCGCGCTCGACCTGATCGGAGCCGACTACGCGCGCGACGTGCGTCCCGGCGAGCTGGTCGTGATCGACGAGCAGGGACTGCACGCGAGCCAGGCGCTGCCCGAGGGCAGGCAGGCGCTCTGCATCTTCGAGCACGTCTACTTCGCGCGACCCGACTCCACGCTCGCCGGAGCGGAGGTGCACGGCGTCCGCGTCCGGATGGGCGAGCGGCTCGCCGGCGAAGCGCCCGTCGAGGCCGACCTCGTCATGCCGATCCCGGATTCCGGCACGCCCGCGGCCGTCGGCTACGCCCGGGCCTCGGGGATCCCCTACAGCGAGGGCCTGATCAAGAACCGCTACGTCGGCCGCACGTTCATCGAGCCGGACGAGGACCTGCGCCGGCAGGGGATCAAGATGAAGTTCAACCCGCTCGCCGAGGTCGCGGGCAAGCGGCTCGTGATCGTCGACGACTCGATCGTCCGCGGCTCGACCATGCGTCAGCTGGTCGCGATGCTCGTCGACGCAGGCGCGGCCGAGGTGCACGTGCGCATCTCGTCGCCGCCGATCGTCTCTCCCTGCTTCTACGGGATCGACATGGCAGACGAGGCGGAGCTCGCCGCGGCACACCGCTCCGTCGAGCAGATGCGCGAGCTGATCGGTGCGACCTCGCTCCACTACCTCTCGCTCGAGGGCATGCAGTCGGCCACGCGCCTGCCCGAGCAGTCTGTCTGCCGCGCCTGCTTCACCCGTTCCTACCCGACACGCGTACCTGCGGAGCGCACCCTGGCGAAGCTCCGGTTCGAGCCGGCCTCGCGCGGGTGAAGGTCGTCTCCGTCAACGCCGGCCGCGCCGAGCTGATGCGCATCGGCGGGCGGACGATCTCGACCGGAATCCGTAAGGCGCCCGTCGAGCGCGGGTACGTGAGCGCGCTGGGGCTCGTGGGCGACGTGGTCGCCGACGAGGAGAATCACGGTGGGCCGGACCAGGCGCTCTATCTCTACAGCGCCGAGGACTACGCCTGGTGGGCGGGCGAGCTCGGCGCGTCGCCTGCCCCCGGCACCTTCGGCGAGAACCTGACCCTCTCGAGCTTCGGCCCCGGTGAGGTGCGGATCGGCGACCGTTTCCGTGTCGGCGATGCGCTCGTCGAGGCGACGGCCCCGCGCATTCCCTGCGCGACGTTCGCGACGCGGATGGACGAGCCGCAGTGGGTGAAGCGCTTCGCCGCGGCGCGCCGCCCCGGTATCTACGTGCGCGTGCTCGAGCCCGGCGAGGTCGCGGCCGGCGATCCGGTCGAGCGCGTCGACTCGTCGAACGGCCATGCCACGATCGTCGAGCTGATGGACGCGTGGTACGACGCACAGCCGCCGCCCGAGCTGCTCGAGCGACTGTTCGCCTCACCTCTCGCCCTGCGGGCCCGTGCAGGCCTCGAACGCAAGCGCCGGCGCAACGAACGACCAGGCTCCCGCTCCTAGACTTTCGGGGGTCGTATCCGTCCGGCGCTTTCCCGATGATTTCGGCATGAAGATCGTGATTCGCCACGACGAGGCGGGTCAATGGTGGTGGACGGCGCTCGGCGACACCGGCGGTGCAGCGGCGATCTCGAGGCTCTATCCCAGCCGGTGGGAATGCATGCGCGCAGTGGCGGAGCTGAAGGTGGAGGGCCCTGCCGCGGCGGTCAGCTACGAGGAGCCCTACGCGGCGAGCCCGGGCACGTGGACGATCTCGAGCTTGATGCCGTCCGGGTCGTAGAAGAAGACCGCGTAGTAGCCGGGTGAGTAGGCGTATTCGCGCGGCGGCGTCTCGATCGTCGCGCCCGAGCCGACGAGCCAGGCGTGTCGCTCGTCGACGACCGCGCGGGAGCCCGCCTCGAGCGCGAGATGGTGCAGCCCCACTTCGTACCGGTCGATCCCGCCGAGGCGCTGGATCGTTCGAGTACCAGGTGCCTGCCGGATCCCGATCGAGCTGCCGGGACCGCCGAAGTACCAGATCGTCTCGCCCCGCTCGCCCTCGACTTCCGAGACGCGGTGGTAGCCGAGCGGGCCGAGCAGATCGCGGTAGAACGGCAGGCTGCGCTCGACCGAGGAGACGACCAGGTCGATGTGATGCACCCCGCTCGAGCGCATTGAGACTTGGTGTTCAGCGCGGCCCGGCCAGCTCCTGCGCGCGGCCGTAGCGGACGGCGCGCTGAACCGTGCGCGGGTCGAGGCCGCGCTCCAGGAGCTCCTGGCGCAACTCCCCCTCCTTCGCCAGCCGGAGGAAGAGCCACGCAAGCGCGACGATCGTGACGAGCGAGCCCTCGATCATCATCACGGCGCCGGCGAGGCCCTGGTCCTGGAGCGGCGAGACGCCCCACAGCTCCTCCCCCTCCGCGTAGACGCCGTAGAAGACGGTGCCGGACCAGACGAAGGCGTTCCCGAGAATCGTCTCGACGACGCGGACGCACGCGATGTAGCCCAGCTTCGGCCCGGTCCCGAACCACTCCGGCGCGGGCAGCGTCTCGAGGACGGGCAGCCACATGATCACTCCGGCCGTGAAGAAGCAGATGTGCTCGAGCGCGTGGACGGTCGAGTGGCGGACGGCCGCCTCGTACAGGAGCGGCAGGTGCCAGAGATAGAGGTTGGCAGCCCAGAGCGGCAGCGCCACGAGGGGGTTGGCGAGCACACGAAGGCGCTCGACGGGGCGGAACGCGAGCAGCGGCCGCAGCATCGGCCCGGAAAGGCCGGCGAGCAGGCAGAGCGGTGCGAGATCCCCGATCACGACGTGCTGGAGCATGTGGAAGCTGAAGAGCTCCTCCTCGCCGATCGCGGCGACCGGGGAGGCGAATACGAGCAGGAGCAGGGCGATCCCGAGGCTGAAGAGAACGACCCGCCAGGTGGCCATCGGCGTCCCGCGGCGCCGGAGCGTGCGCGCCCTCAGGCCGTAGGCGAGCGCGGCGAGCACGACCGGAGCGAGCTGCAGCGGGTCGATCGTCCAGTCGGTGAGCACGCGCTCACTCTACGAGCCTTCGTAGAATCCGCCGCTCGTGCGCCTCTTCCACTACCACCTCGTCACGACCAACGTGCGCCGGGTGGAGGCGCGGTACATCGGCAAGCTCGCGTTCTCGCTCGTCGCGAGGCACGGGCGGATCGGGGAGGACTACCAGTCCTTCTCCGCCGGGACCTCATGGGAGGAGCTCGACGAGCTGGGTTTCAAGCTGCGGCTCTCCGAGCTCGAGCATGGGGCGGTCAACGTCGTCGTCCAGCCCGGTCAGTGGGAGCTGCCGCGGGTCGACCACCTCGGGCTCGCGTTGGACGAGGACGAGTTCGGTGACGTGATCGACCGCGCCGTCGACCGCGAGCTCCGGGTGCAGGCGCACGGTGGGAGGCGGACCTTCGTCTCCACGAGCGCCGGCTACCGGCTCGAGGTGCACCCGCCGCGCGAGTGGCTGAACGACCTGCTCGAGTCGGCCGACACGCTGACGCTGAGCGAGCTGCACCTGCTCGCGGACGACCCCGACGCCAAGGCGACAGTGCTCGCCGACCTGCTCGCGACCGAGCGGGACGGGACGAGCGTGGAGGTGGGCGACGCCGTCGTCCGCTTCCTGCCGGGCGGGCCGCAGGGTCGTCCGCAGCTCCACGCCGAGCTCTTCAGCTGACCGGAGGCCTTCCGCGGGAGGTCGTAGACTCGCTCTCGTGAGCGACGACCGGACGTACGCCGCCGCCGGGGTCTCGCTTGCGACCGCCGCGGACGTCGTCGAGCGGCTCCGCGCGGCCGTCGAGTCCACGGGCGCGCGCGGCTTCGGCGCCTTCGCCGGGCTGCACCCGCTCGACGAGCGACGGCTACTCGCGGCCTCGACCGACTCGATCGGGACGAAGCCCGTCGTCGCCCGCCCGCGCGGCGCTCTGCGGTCGTGCGGCGCCGATATGGCTGCGCACTGCATCAACGACGTGATCACGTGCGGAGCCGACCCGCTGATCCTGCTCGACTACGTCGCCGCGAGCCGGCTCGACCTCGAGCAGGTGGCGGAGCTGGTCGAGGGCGCCGCCGAGGTCTGCCGCGAGGCCGGAGTCGCGCTGATCGGAGGTGAGACCGCGGAGCTGCCGGGGGTCTATCGCGAGGGCGAGCTCGATTTCGCGGCGACCTGCGTGGGGATCGTGGAGCGAGAGCACGTGCTCGACGGCTCGGCCGTGCGGGACGGCGACTACGTGGTCGGCTTGCCGTCGGCGGGTGTCCACGCCAACGGCTTCACGCTCGTCCGCTCCGTGCTGGAGCTGGAGGACTACGACGGGCCCGACCTACTCGCCCCGACCCGCCTCTACCTCGACGACGTCCGCCGCCTCCGCGGGACGGCGCATGCGTTCGCGCACGTCACCGGCGGCGGGATCGCGGGCAACCTCGCCCGCGTGCTGCCCGAAGGGCTCCGGGCCGAGCTCGATTGGGACGCCTGGGAGCGCCCACCGGTGTTCGACTGGCTCGCTCGTCACGTCGACGAGGAGGAGGCGCGCCGCGTCTTCAACCTCGGGATCGGCTACTGCGCCGTCGTGCCGGAGCCCGGCGACGGGCTCGTGATCGGCCGCATCGTCCCGGAGTGATCGGTGTTCTGGTCAGTGGGGAGGGCTCGAACCTGCAGGCGCTGCTCGACAAGCGGGCTTCCCGTGCGCGCCGTCGCCTCGAACGACCCCGGCGTCCGCGCGCTCGAGCGCGCGGAGCGCGCAGGGGTTGCGGCGCGCGTCTTCGAGCTCGACGGCTATCGCAAGCTCGGGACGGCGCGCGACACCGCCATGGCCGACTGGCTCGACGCCGAGGGTGTCGAACTCGTCGTCTGCGCAGGCTACATGCACCTGCTCACCGCGGCCTTCCTCGACCGCTTCCCCGGTCGGATCGTGAACGTGCACCCGTCGCTCCTGCCCGCCTTTCCGGGCGCGCACCCGATCGAGGACGCGCTTGCCGCAGGTGTCGAGACGACAGGCGTGACCGTCCACGTCGTCGACGAAGGGCTCGACACGGGCCCTGTCCTGCGCCAGGAGCCGCTTCCGGTCGAGCCGCGCGAGACGCTCGTCGAGCGCATCCACGCCGTCGAGCACCGGCTCCTGCCCGAGGTGGTGAGAGAGCTGTGCGCGCGCTGATCTCCGTTTGGGACAAGACGGGCCTGGACGAGCTCGCGGCCGGACTTGCCGAGCTCGGCTGGGAGCTCGTCGCGAGCGGCGGCACCGCGGCGCAGATCGAGGAGCTCGGTCTCGAGGTGACGAGGGTCGAGAGCCTGACCGAGTTTCCGGAGATGCTCGGCGGCCGCGTCAAGACCCTGCACCCGCGCATTCACGGCGGCATCCTCGCGCGGCGAGAGGTGGAGGCGGACGTCGCCGCGCTCGCCGAGCACGGGATCGAGCCGTTCGACCTCGTCTGCGTCAACCTCTATCCGTTCGAGCAGGTCGCGCGTGAGCACGGTGTCCGCGAGGAGGAGGCGGTCGAGATGATCGACGTCGGCGGGCCGGCGATGCTGCGGGCTGCCGCGAAGAACTTCGCCCACGTCGCGCCGCTCTGCCGGCCGGCCGACTACCCGACCGTGCTCGCGGAGCTGCGCGAGCACGGCGAGCTCGCGCACGAGACGCGCCGGGCGCTGGCCGCGACGGCGTTCTCCACCTCGGCGTCGTACGAGTCGGCGATTGCGGGCTGGTTCGCAGGCAGGCAGTCGTTCCCCGACGTGCTCGTGCCGGCGTTCGAGAAGCAGCTCGATCTCGCTTACGGCGAGAACCCGCACCAGCGCGCCGGCTACTACGCGGAGCGCGGCGCCCGCACGCACCTGCTCGCCCGCGTCGAGCAGCTGCACGGACGGGAGCTCTCGTACAACAACCTGAACGACCTGAACGCGGCCCGCCTGCTGCTGCGCGAGTTCACGCTGCCGGCCTGCGTGATCGTCAAGCATGCGAACCCGTGCGGAGTCGCGGTCGGCGCGTCGATCGAGGAGGCGTACGAGCTCGCGCACGCCGCCGACCCGCTCTCCGCCTACGGCGGCGTCGTCGTGCTGAACCGGCCCGTCTCAGCCGTGCTCGGCGAGCGGCTCGCGGAGCAGTTCGTGGAGGTGCTCCACGCGCCCGGCTACGCCGAGGACGCACTGGAGGCGCTCACGCGCAAGCCGTCGACGCGGATCCTCGACGACCGCGAGCGGCGCGCGCCGGATCCGTCCGAGCGTCACTACCGGCGTGTGCTGGGCGGGCTGCTCGTGCAGGAGCGCGACTGGGACGTCGCCGACCGCGAGGGGATGGAGGTCGTCGCCGGGCAGCCGTCCGAAGCCGCCTGGGGCGACCTCCTCTTCGCCTGGCGCGTCTGCAAGCACGTCACCTCGAACGCGATCGTGCTCGTGCACGACCTCCACACGATCGGGATCGGCGCGGGGCAGATGAGCCGCGTCGACGCCGTCCGGATCGCGCTCGAGAAGGCGCGGGCGCACGGCCACTCGCTCGAGGGCGCTGCGCTGGCGTCCGACGCGTTCTTCCCCTTCCCGGACGGACCGCGGCTCGCGCTCGAGGCGGGCGTGACGGCGCTGATCCAACCCGGCGGCTCGAAGCGGGACGAGGACGTCGTTGCCGCCGTCCAGAGCTCCGGCGCCGCGATGGTCTTCACCGGCCGCCGGCACTTCCGTCACTGATCCGTGGACGCGCTCGAACTGGTGTGCGCACGTAACGGCGCCTTCGCACCGTTCGTGCGACCTACTCCTCAAAGCGACTCGTGGCGTCACGATCGCGGTCGTACCGTCTCGTGAGCGGAAACGGCGGCAACCAGGACTCGCGACGGACGGTCCAGAGCTCGTAGGTTGGCCTCAGTTGGTCAGGGGCATCCAGGGATCCGAGGTTCACTTCGATTTCGTCTGCGCTGCGTGAGAAAACGGACGAGCCGCAGCGGGGACAGAAAGACCTCCCGGCGTAGTCGCGTGTTTCGCCGTCGATCGTCACCGCATCCTCAGGGAACACCGCGGAAGCGTGAAAAAGGGCCCCATGATGCTTGCGGCAGTCGAGACAGTGACAAACGCCGACCCGGTATGGGAGTCCCGACGCCACAATTCGGACGTTGCCGCACAGGCAACCGCCGGTGAATCGGTCCATGCTGCGTCTCCTCTAAATCAAGCGGCCGAAGTAGTTACAACGAACAGCACTGTCATCGCAATTCCCCGCTGCAGGCCCGAATGGCGGCCGCGGACGGCCATGGAGTCACCGGCGATCCTGGACGAGCTCGGGCTGACCGGTGAGCTCTGGCAGCTGACGTGACCGCTCGCGGTGCACCGCCACGCCGCCGACGACGAGCACGACACCGACGAGCTCGACCCGCGTCGGCACCTGACCGAGCACGACGACGCCGATCGCGGTCGCGGTCGCCGGCAGCAACGAGACCAACAGCGCATACGTCGCCCGCTCGAGGCGCGCCATCGCCAGCTGGTCGCAGACGTACGGGATCACCGAGGACGCGATCCCGACGCCGATCCCGGCCGCGAGCGCGACCGGATCGGTGAGCGCCGGCGCCGCATTCCAGGCGCCGAGCGGCGTCACGACGACGAGCGCGACGAGCATCGAGGCGGCGAGGCCGTCGATGCCGCTCACCACCTCGCCCTGCGCGACCCGATGGCCGAGCACGATGTAGGCCGCGAAGAGCAGCGCGTTCGCGAGCGCCAGGGCGACGCCGATCGGCTCGCCCTCGAGCTGGACGTCGGTGAGCAGGTAGACGCCGGCGACCGCGAGCGCGAGGGCGGCGCCGTTCCGCAGCGTCCGCGCTCCCAGCGCAGCCAGTGCGATCACGGGCAAGAACTCGATGGCTGCGACCGTGCCGAGTGGTAGTCGGTCGATCGCGAGGTAGAAGCACGCGTTCATCACGGCCAGCACGGAGCCCCAGGCAACGAGCAGTCGGCGGCCGCGATCGTCGAGTCGCGCGTACGCCCGCCAGGGTCGCCGCCAGACCGCGAAGACCGCCGCAGCCGCCGCGATCCGCAGCCAGGCGACCCCCAGCGGCTCGACGCGCGCGAAGAGCAGCACGGCGAAGGCGGGACCGAGGTAGTGGAAGACCGCGCTGCCGACGAAGTAGGCGTGTGGAGGAAGCCGCCGAATGATCACGAGGTATGATCCCCGGCCAGGGCGGCGATTGACCCCTTCGAGCGAAAGGATCCGACGCGAGATGGCAACGAAGCAACGGCGATCGAGCGTTTCTACCTTCGACGCGACCGACCGGCGCCTGCTCGCCGAGCTTCAGGAGGACGCGCGCCTCACGCACGCGGAGCTGGGGCGCCGGGTCAACCTGTCGGCGCCGGCGGTCGCGGAGCGAGTCCGCAGGCTCGAGCGCGACGGCGTCATCGAGGGCTACCGGGCCGAAGTCGACCCGAAGGCGCTCGGCTACTCGCTCGGCGCGATCATGCGGATCCGGCCGTCTGCGCGGCAGCTACACACGGTGGCCGAGCTTGCGCGCGAGACGCCCGAGGTCGTCGAGTGCCACCGGATCACGGGTGAGGACTGTTTCTTCATGAAGTTGCACCTGCGGGACGTCGAGCACCTCGAGGAGGTGCTCGACCAGTTCATCCTGTACGGCCAGACGACGACGTCGATCATCCAGTCCTCGCCGGTGCCCCGGCGCGGCCCGGCCGTTACGTAGGCTTACGCGCCGATGCCACGGGAGTATCCGACGCTGCTCGACCTCGTCGGCCGGACGCCGATCGTCCGGCTCGACCGGATCGGGCGTGAGGTCGAGCCGCAGCTGCTCGCCAAGCTCGAGTACCTGAACCCCGGCGGCTCGAACAAGGACCGGATCGGGATGGCGATGATCGAGGCTGCCGAGCGCGAGGGGAAGCTGCGCCCGGGCGGCACGATCGTCGAGCCGACCTCGGGCAACACGGGCGTCGGACTTGCGATCGCCGCCGCAGCTCGCGGCTACCGCTGCATCTTCGTGATGCCGGACAAGATGAGCCAGGAGAAGATCTCGATGCTGCGGGCGTACGGCGCCGAGGTCGTGATCACGCCGACCGCGGTCGAGCACGACTCGCCGGAGAGCTACTACTCCGTCTCCGACCGGCTCGCCGAGGAGATCCCGGGCGGGTTCAAGCCCGACCAGTACTCGAACATGGCCAACCCGCAGGCCCACTACGAGACCACGGGGCCCGAGATCTGGGAGCAGACCGGCGGCGAGATCGACGCGCTCGTGATCTCGGTCGGCACCGGCGGGACGATCTCCGGGGCGGGCCGCTATCTCAAGGAGCGGAACGCGGACATCCTCGTGGTCGGCGCCGATCCGGAGGGCTCCATCTTCACCTCGGAGGAGACGCACCCGTACCTCGTCGAGGGCATCGGCAAGGACACCTGGCCGGAGACGATGTCGCGCGACGTCGTCGACCGCTGGGTTCGCGTCTCCGACCGCGACTCGTTCGTGACCGCGCGCCGCCTCGCCCGCGAGGAAGGGATTCTTGCGGGAGGCTCCGCGGGCACGACGATCTGGGCGGCGCTCGAGGTCGCGCGGGAGCTCGGGCCGGACGCGACGATCCTCACCGTCCTCCCCGACTCCGGCCGCTCCTACCTGTCGAAGTTCTACGACGACAACTGGATGCTCCAGTACGGCTTCCTCGAGCGGCGGGCTCCCGTGCCGACGATCGACGAGGTGCTGCGGCACAAGCGCGCCGAGGAGCACGAGGTTCCCGACCTCGTCACGATCGCGTCGCACGCGAAGGTCGGCGCCGCGATCGACCTGATGCAGCGCTACTCGATCTCGCAGCTCCCGGTCGTCCGCCACGAGCCGGCCGAGTCTCTTGCCGACATCGTCGGCTCGCTCCAGGAGCGCGGCGTGCTCGACCGTGTCTTCAAGAACTCGGACGCGCTCAACGAGGACGTCGCGGCGCTGATGCAGCCGCCGCTCGCCGCGGTCGACGTCGGCGACACCCTCGACCAGGTCTTCGCCGATCTCTCCGGGCCGAGCGCAGCCGTCGTCGTCGCTGCCGCGGGCCGCCCGGCCGCGATCCTCACGCGGTCTGATCTGCTGGAGTACCTCGCGCACCAGCGGTCTCAGGTGAACGGGGCGTAGTCCGGCCTTCCTGCCGGACCGCGACGAAGACCGAGCCGACGATCAGGGCGGCACCCAGGCCGACGGCGAGCGTGATCTTCTCGTCGAGCAGGAGCGCGCCGAGTGCGATCGCGACGAGCGGGTTCACGTACTGGTGCGTGACGACCTTCGAGATCGGTGCGTTCCGGAGCAGCCATGTGTACGCCGTGAAGGCGACGAGCGTGCCGAAGATGCCGAGATAGAGCCACGCGAGCACAGACTCGAGGCTGAACGAGGCCGGATCGGCTGAGCCGAGCTCGCCGCGCGCAGTCCCGAGGAGCAGGAGGACGACCCCCGCGCTCAGCATCTGCCAGGTCGACGCGACGAAGCCGTCCTGCGGGAGCGGCAACCGGTGGCCGAAGAACGAGCCGAGCGACCACGAGATGCTCGCGCCGAGCGCGAGCGCAAGCCCGATCGCGCTGGACGAGCCCTCGCCCCCCGGGATGACGACCAGGGCGAGCCCGCCGAGGCCCACGAGGACGGAGAGCCGCGTCGCGAGCGCGACCCGCTCGCGCGCGAGCGTGCGCAGAAGGATCACCTGCAGCGGCACCGTGCCGGCGATCATCGCGGCCGTGCTCGAGTCGATCCGAGTCTCGGCGAGGGTGACGACGCCGACGCCGAGCGCGAGCAGCGCCGTGCCGACGACCGTGGCCGCACCGAGCTCTCGCGGGGCGACCCGGAGGCTGCGTCCGGTCGCGACGAGGATCAGCGCGAGGAGTGCCCCGGCGAGGAGGAAGCGCGTGCCGGCCGAGAGAAACGCCGGCAGCGTGCGTACCGAGATCTTGATCGCCAAGTACGTCGAGCCCCAGACCAGGTAGACGGTCCAGAGGGCAATCAGGAACTTCCAGCGGGCGGCCATGCCACTACAAGGCAACGCCAGCCAGAGGCGTGAGATTCCTCGGCCGAGTCAGCTCGGGGTTGAGCAGAGGTACTCCGCGTAGATTCTGTTCGGGGAGTACGTGGCCTGGTCGATGCGAAAGCCGGCGCGCTCGAGCATCGGCTCCAGCAGCCAGTTGAAGGTGCTGTGCTCGGTGGCCAGGTGCGTCTCGAGCTCGGCGCGTGTCCAGCCGTGGGCAGTGTCCTCGGCCGCGCCGTCCAGCCACTGCGCGACGAACGACTCGGTTTCGGCCGGCTCGCATGAGAAGACGAGATCCCGCAGGCGGAGGACGCCACCCGGTCGCAGCAGCTCCGCCAGCCGCTGCAAGGCGAGCGCTTTCCAGAAGTCGGGTAGGTGGTGGAGGGCGTTTCGCGAGTAAACGGCGTCGGGCGGCGCTCCGGTGTGCTCGTAGCTGAGAAAGCCGGCCTGAACGCACTCCACGTTTGAGATGCCTTGCGCGGCCGCGCGCGAGCGAATCGCCGCGACCATCGCCGGCGAGATGTCGACGGCGAATACCCGCCGGCACATGGGCGCGACGGCGAGCGCGAACGTGCCGGTCCCGGCACCGACATCGACGAGTGTGCTGTCGGAATCGACGCCGTGGCGCCGCAGCACGGCCAGGTCCTCGGCGGGATCGAAAGCTGCCTTCTGGTCATAGCGCTCGACGTAGTCGGCATCGAGGTGCTCCGGGCCGGCGAGCGCGATCTCGTCGAGCAGTCGCACCGTCAGGCTGACCTGATGAAGCTCGCCTCGTGGCCGCGGGAGTTGGCGGCCTCGAGCTCGTCCCGGGTGAGCGCGCCGATCCGCTCCAGCAGCTCGAGCTCGTCGCGCAGGTGCGTGCGCATCATCTCGGGCCCGTCCGTCGCGATCGTGAAGGCGACGCCGTTCTCGACGAACGCCCGGAACGTCGCGCGCACGGCATCCTCGTCCGGGAGCGCCTTCGTGAGCAGGTTCGACGTCGGGCAGATCTCCAGCACGATGCCCTGCTCCTGCAGGAGGCGCATCAACTCGGGGTGCTGGGCCGCGAGGATGCCGTGGCCGATCCGGTCGGGGCGAAGGTGCTCGACCACCTCTCGCGACCTCCTCCGCGCCCGTCTCGCCTTCCTCCCCGACGTGGATCGTGACGCCGAGCCCCGCCGCCCGCGCGGCCTCGACCATGGGTGTGATCTGCGTGTAGTCGTAGCGGCCACCGCCCGGCCGCGGGCCTGCGATGTCGATTCCGACGACTCCCCGTGATGCCCAGCTGATCGCCTTCTCGACGATCACTTCGTTCTGCCGGTGCGAGAACGTCCGGTCCATCATCAGGATCAGTCCGGCTCGAACCTGCGGATACTCGAGGCCGGCGATGTCGAGACCGCGGATCGCGGCGAGGATGATGTGGTCGAGGTCGCGCTCGCCGCCCCGGTTCCGCTTCATCGGGTTGAAGCGCAGCTCGAGCGTCGTGATCCTCTGGCTGCGATAGGCGCCGCCGATTGCGCCGTGCACCGAGCGCTCGACTGCGAGCGGGGAGGACTGGATCAGCTCCGTCCAGTGGTAGATCCGGTCGAGCGCGTCGAGGTTCTCGACGCCGCGCGGGATCGGAGACGGTGACGAGCGCGTCGAACTCCCAGTAGTCCTTCACCGGGAGCGCGATCCCCTGCTCGTGCGCGAGCGACCAAAGGATGTCGGAGGCGACCGAGCCGCCGAGGTGGGTGTGCAGCTCGGCGAGACCCTGGTCGAGCATCGCGTTCGAGCTTATCCAAGTAACAGACTGTTACTTGGCGTCGAGCGCGCTCGCGACGAACTCTCGGAGCTCGGGGACGATGCGGGGGTCGATCGTGTGCGCGAGCGGCGCTTCGCGGTAGAGCACGTCGGCTCCGGCCTGCTCGAGCGTGGCCCGCGCCTGGCGGCTGAAGTCGGCCGGGATGACGGCGTCGAGCGAGCCGTGGGCGATCGCGACCGGGTAGCCCTCGAGCCCGCCGAGGTCGAGCTCGAGCCCGTCGACGCTGGGCATGAACCCTGAGAGGGCGACGATCCCGGCGGGCCGCGTACCGGCGCCGCGGCCGAGCCCGAGCGCCCAGCTCATCACCGCGCCCTGAGAGAAGCCGCCGAGCACGGTGCGCTCGAGCGGGATGTCGAGCGCGTCGAGCCAGGCCGACGCGGCCTCGAAGGTGGGCCAGAACGTGGACGGTTCCGGGGTGGGGAGGCCGCCCAGCGCATACCAGTGCGCGCCGCCCGGGGGCAGCGAGAGCGGCCCGCGCGGGGTCACGCCGAGGAGTCGCCTCTCCGGGTCGAGGGCGTCGAGAAGGGGGTAGAGGTCGCGCTCGTCGGCGCCGCGGCCGTGCAGGAGGACGAGCGCGCCCTCCGGCTCGGCCGCGGCGGGCCGCTCGAGCGCCTCGATCACGTCGCCGCCCACGCGCCGCGAGGATCGGGCAGCGGCGTGAGCGCCGGCTCGATCCGCTCGCGCAGGTGCTCGAACGCGGGCGGCAGCGAGAGCCGCTCGCCCAGGTGCTCGGGATCCTCGTCGGTCGCGAACCCGGGGCCGAGCGTGGCGAGCTCGAAGAGGACACCGCTCGGCTCGCGGAAGTAGATCGACTTGAAGTAGAAGCGGTCGATCACGGGCGTGGGCCGGTAGCCGGCAGCCTCGACGTGCCGCTGCCAGGCCTCGTGCTCCTCTTGCTGCGTCCCCCAGGCAACGTGGTGCACCGTGCCCGCGCCGGGCACTCCCGCTCCCGCCGGAGGCGCGTCGTAGCTGATCCAGCCGCCGCGACGGGCGCCGCGCGCCTCCCACGTGGAGTCGCCTGCCGCGGTGAAGCCGAGCGTCTCCTCGAGCAGGCCGCGGCTGCGCTCCGGATCGGAGGAGAACGCGCGCACGCCCTCGAAGCCCTGCAGCGCGAGCCCCGACGGGATCTCGGGGTGCTTCGCGACGAGCGGCGCGTCGGCGGTCTCGACGACGGCGAGCTCGAGCCGCATCCCCTCGAAGTCGGTGAAGACGAGGCCGGACTCGTGCCGCTCGACCTCGACGCCCTCGGCGCCGAGCCGCTCCTCCCAGAAGTCGAGCGCGTCGGTGCTCGCGACCCGCCAGACGATCGTGTGGATCATCCCGGCTCCAGCGCGGCCGCGGCGCGCGCCCGGGTACTCGAAGAAGGTGATGTCGGCGCCGGCACTCCCCTGCTCGTCCGCGTAGAAGAGGTGGTAGACGGTCGGGTCGTCCTGGTTGACGGTCTTCTTGACGAGGCGCAGGCCGAGCACGCGGGTGTAGAAGTCGACGTTCCGGGGAGCGTCCCCGGTGATCAGCGTGATGTGGTGGATTCCTTCGAGCCGCATCGGCCCTCGCTTTCTGGGTCATCTCTTGGCCTGTTGACTTTCTTGCGTGTGCAAATATAATAGTTGCAGATGCAAGGAAATGTCAAGCTGCTCTCCCCGGTCGAGCTCGGCGCCTGGCGGGGCTTCCTCCGCGCCCACGCGGCAATCGTGCGCCGGCTCGACGCCGAGCTGGAGGCGGAGCACGGACTCTCGCTGAGCGCCTACGAGGTGCTCCTCCTCCTACACGAGGCGCCCGGACGGCGCCTGCGGATGTCGGAGCTAGCCGACTCGGCCCTCCTCAGCCACAGCGGGATGACGCGGCTGGTCGACCGGCTCGTCGGGGCAGGTCTCGTCCAGCGCCGCCGCTGCGACGAGGATCGACGCGGCTTCTTCGCCGAGCCCACAGCCGCCGGGACGGCGCTCTTCAGGCGCGCCCGGACCACCCATCTCCGGGGCATCCGTGAGCGCTTCCTCTCGCGCCTCTCGGACGCCGAGCTCGCCGGGCTCGTCGACCTCTGGGACCGCGTGGCGTGAGGATGGCCGCTTTCACGGCCGCCCTCTCTGCATAGACTCACCGAGGATGAAGATCGGGATCGTCGTCCCGTTCTCGTGGTCATTCTGGGGCGCCGTCGTCGAGCACGCCGAGCTGCAGGCGGCCGCGCTGCGCGACCTCGGGCACGAGGTGCGCCTGGTGATGGGGAACGACCCGCCGGGACAGTTCACGCGCGCGCTCCATCCGCGGGTGGGGCGGCACGGCGACCCGCCGCCGGAGGTGATCCCGATCGGCCGCTCCGTGATCGTCCCGGCGAACGGCTCGCTGCCGAACATCATCCTCAGCCCGCGCTCGATCTTCCGGATCCGACGGGTGCTCGAGCGGGAGCGGTTCGACCTCCTGCACCTGCACGAGCCGATGACGCCGACACCGTGCATCGCGTCGCTCGCGCTCTTCGAGGGGCCGATGGTGGGGACGCACCACGCGAGCGGCGACCTCGGCTGGATGCGGCTCGCGACGCCGGTCTGGGGCTTCCTCGAGCAACGGCTCGACCGCCGCATCGCCGTCTCCGAGCAGGCGCGCGCGTCGGCGCAGCGGTGGCTGCCCGGCGAGTACGAGATCGTGCCGAACGGCGTCCTGATCCCGGAAGGCGTCGAGCCCGGCGGGCGCGAGCATCGCGTCGTGTTTGCCGGCCGACAGGAGCCGCGAAAGGGCCTTCAGGTCCTGCTGCGCGCCTGGCCGGACGTGCGCAGACGTACCGGCGCGACGCTCCGGATCGCGGGCGCGGACCCGCTCGCGGTGCGGCTGCTGCTCGCCCGCCTGCGCGTGCCGGACGAGGGCATCGAGGTGCTCGGCTTCCTCAGCCAGGACGAGCTGACCGCCGAGCTCTCGTCCGCGAAGGCGCTCGTCGCGCCCTCGCTCGGGGGCGAGAGCTTCGGCATGGTGCTCACGCGGGCGTTCGCCTGCGCGACCCCGGTCGTCGCGTCCGACATTCCCGGCTACCGTGACGTGATGACGCCTCACACGGCCATGGCCGTTCCTGCCGGCGACGTGGAGGCGCTCGCAGCCGCAGTCTCCGGGCTGCTCGAGGACGAGCCGCGGCGTGAGGCGCTCGGCGCCGCAGCGCGGGAGCTCGCGGTCGACCGCTACTCCTGGGCCGACATCGCCCGCCGGCTCGTGGCGATCTACGAAGCCGCAGGCGCCGGCGCGACGAGCGGCCTGGCGGACGTCGCGTGAGCCTCGTGCCGCGCAGCCCGTGGATCCGCGGCGGGCTCGTGCTCCCCTTCTTCGCGGCTGTCGTCGTGCTGCTCTGGTGGCGCGGCCCCGACTGGCACGTCGTCCGTCACGCGCTCGACCTCGTCAACTGGGCCTGGATCGGGTTCGCGCTCCTGCTCAACCTCGTCTCGGTGCTCTTCCGGTCGTTCGCGTGGCGGCTAACGATCGACCAGGCGCTCGATCCGCCGCGACCGCGCTTCGACAAGATCTTCTCGGCGTTCTCGATCGGACTGCTGGCGAACGCGATCCTGCCCGGCCGGATCGGCGAGCTGGCGCGTGTCGCGGTGCTGCGCCGGCACGTGCAGCAGGGCCCGGGGACGACGGGCACGCTCGTCGGAACCGTGTTCGCGCACCGGCTCTTCGATCTCTTCCCCGCACTCATCCTCGTCGCCTACGTGATCGCGACTGCGAAGGTCCCGCACTGGGCGGTGACGAGCCTCGTGATCGTCTCCGCGGCGGGGACGATGCTCTTCATGGCCGGGGTCGCGGGTGCCCGCCGGCGTCACCAGACGAGCCTCGACGACGCTCATCCAGCGCGGCGGCTGCTGGCGATGGCCCGGCAGGGCCTCTCCGTGCTTCGCTCGCCGCTGCCCGCCCTGGGAGCGATCCTGTTCCAGTGCGCGGGATGGTTGATGCAGCTGTTCGCCGTCTACGTCGCGATGCGGGCTTTCGACATCCATGCGCCGCTTTCGGCTGCTGCGCTCGTCTTGCTTCTGATGAACGTCGCGACGATCTTCCCGCTCTGGCCGGGAAACATCGGCCTCCTCCAGGCGGCGGTCGCGCTGCCGCTCGTCCAGTACGGCGTCGCGTACTCGACGGGCTTCGCGTACGCGCTCGTGCTCCAGATGCTCGAGATGTCCGTCGGCGTCGGGGTCGGCCTGCTCTTCCTGGCGCGCGAGGGGCTCTCGTTCGCGATGCTGCGCGGGCTGCCCGAGGAGACGGAGCTGGCCGAGGAGACCGACCAACGGCGACCGGTCGAGCAACGTGCGCGCGCTGGCGTGTCCGGCTAGCCTCAAGAACGTCCTCGACGCTGCCGCTGCCGCTGCAGCGCTGGGCGAAGGGCTCCGGCGAGGCGGCGCGTCCGCCGTCGAGCTCCCGGTCGCGGACGGCGGCGAGGGGACCGCGGCAGTCCTGCACTCGGCGCTCGGCGGCGAGTGGCGCGAGGCGGACGTGCACGACGCCTTCGGCCGCCCGTGCGCCGCGCGCTGGCTGCTCCTGCCGGAGGGTGAGGCCGTGGTCGAGGCGGCGGCCGCGATCCCGCTCGACCCGTCCCGGCTCGATCCGCTCGCCGCGTCGAGCCGCGGCTTCGGCGAGCTCGTCCTCGCGGCGCTCGCCGAGCGTCCTCGCTCGCTCCTGCGTCTGCCTCGGCGGCACCGCGACGATGGACGCCGGCGCCGGCTTCCTCGAGCTCGTGCGCGAGCTTCCCGTGCCCGCGCGTGTCGCGTGCGACGTCCGGGCCACCCTTCTCGAGGCGCCGCGGCTCTTCGGCCCGCAAAAGGGCGCCGGTCCCGCCGAGGTGCTCGAGCTCGAGCGCCGGTTCGCCGCCCGGGGAGAGCTTGTGTTGTTTCAACACAAGCCCGGCTCCGGCGCCGCGGGTGGGCTCGGCGCGGCGCTCGCCTCGCTCGGCGCGAGCCTCGAGCCGGGCGCTCCGCTCGTCCTCGACAGCGTCGGCTTCGACCCGTCGGGCTACGACCTCGTCGTCACCGGCGAGGGCCGCGTCGACGCCACGACCTGGCTTGGCAAGGCGCCCGGCGAAGTCGTGCGCCGAGCCGCCGGCACCCGTTGTGTGATCTTCGGCGGCGTCGTCGAGGAGTCGCTCGCAGGCGTCGAGACGCACGCGCTTTCGGGCGATCCGGCGCGGGCGCGTGCCGACCTGGTGGCGCTCGGACCGAGACCTAAGTCTCTAGGACGACCTGGCGTCGGCCTCGCGCAGCCGGTGCGCGAGCTGCTGGACGAGCTTCCACGCGATCCGGGAGTCGTTCTCGACGATGGGGCGGAACTCCCAGAACGTCATCGCGTAGGTGGTCATGTCGGTGTCTGCGATCACCGACGCGGTGCGTGCGCCCTCGTCGATCAGGGCGATCTCGCCGAAGTAGTCGCCCGGGCCGAGGGTGGTGCGCTCCTCGTCGTGCACGGTCACCTTCGCCGTTCCCTCGCCGATGATGAAAAAGCCCGCGCCGCCCTGGCCCTCGCCCGCGATCGTGTCGCCGGCGGCGTAGTCGCGCTGCTTGAACGAGTCCGCGATCCGCTCCAGGTCACGGCGCTCGAGGCTGGAGAAGAGGGGTACGCGTGCGATCGTCTCGATCGAGGGCTTCGCCATCGCGCCGATCTTAACCGGGTTCTCCGCGGCGAGCCAGTTCCTCGATCTTCCCCTCCGCGGTCTCGAGCCTCGCCAGGCAGAGCCGCAGCAGCTCCTCGCCGCGCTCCCAGAGCCGGATCGCCTCGTCGAGGTCGGGCTGCCCGCGCTCGAGCCGCTCGACGATCTGCTCGAGCTCCTTCTGCGCGGCCTCGAAGCTCAACGATTCGCTCACGGGCGCACGTCCTCGACCGTCGCGCCGAAGGCGCCCTCCGCCAGCTCGACGTCGACGCGCTTGCCGTGATCGAGCCCTCGCACGCTGCGCAGCACCCTGTCGTCGGCCCGGACGATCGCGTAGCCGCGGCCGAGCGTCGCGCGTGGGGAGAGGGCGGCGAGGCGGCCACCCGCCCGCTCGAGGGCCGACCGGCGGCGCTCGACGAGGAGGGCCGGGCCACGCCGGAGCCGGTCGCGGAGTTGCGAGAGCCGCTGCTCGTCCCGCTCGAGCGCCCGGCGGGCGCCGCGCTCGAGCGCGGAACGTGTGCGCGCGACACCCTCCCGCTCGCGCTCGATCGTCCGGCGCACGCAGCGCTCCAGCGACCCGCCGGCGCGGAGCAGCTCGGCGCGCAGCGCCTCGAGGTCGGGCACGACGAGCTTGCCCGCCGCCGTCGGCGTCGAGGCGCGAACGTCGGCGGCGAGGTCGCAGAGCGGCGTGTCCTGCTCGTGCCCGACCGCGGAGACGACGGGCACGGGGCATGCCGCGACGGCGCGCACGACGCGCTCGTCGCTGAACGGGAGCAGGTCGTCGAAGCTCCCGCCGCCGCGGGTCAGCACGACGACGTCGACGCCGGGCTCGCGGGCGACAGCCTGGAGCGCCTCGACGATGCCGGCGGCCGCGCGCGGGCCCTGCACGAGCGTCTCGGCAACGAGGATGCGAGCAGGGGGGAAGCGGGTCTGGACCGTCGTGACGACGTCACGCCGGGCGGCGGCGTCGGTCCCCGTGACGAGCGCGATCCGGCGTGGGAAACGCGGCAGCGGCCGCTTCCGCTCCGCATCGAAGAGGCCTTCGGCGGCGAGTGTCTGCTTCAGCCGCTCGATCGCCGCCAGGTGCGCGCCGAGGCCGAAGCGCTCGAGCGACAGCGCCCGCAACCGGAACTCGCCCTTGGCGGTGTAGAGCTCCGGCCGGCCGAGCACGTGAATCCGCTCCCCTTCGGCGAGCTCGAGCTTGAGCGCGTCGAACGTGCGGCGCGGGATCGAGGCGGGCAGGCAGGCGCCGTCGTCCGGGTCCTTGAGCGTGAAGAAGACGCTCCCCCAACGCTCCGACCGGCGCAGCTCCGTCACCTCGCCCTCGATCCAGAGGGTCGGCAGCCGCTGCAGCCACTCGGCGACGCCGCGGTTGAAGCCCGCGACGGTGTAGACCTTCCGGTCGCCGTACTCCAGCGGCTCGACCTTCACGGAGTCAGACTAGAGCAGGATCTCGGCTGCGACTCTTGGATCGCAGCCACGGCCGACGAGCTCGACCGCGGCGTGCAGGTCGGCGTCGAGCGCCACGGCGAGCTTCTCCGCCAGCGGGAGTGGGTAGCCGGCCTCGATCAGGACATGCAGGCGCCAGGACTCGACCTTGGCCCGCTCGCTGTGCCGGTCGATCAGCTCCGTTGCATCGGTCATGGTGCGCGTTCTGTTCGTGCTGGAGTTGACGCATCCTGCACCGTCTTGTTAGTCGCGCCTGCTCAGACGCGGCGGACCCGCGCGGCCTCGTCGACCCGTCGCGAGAGCTCCCCCAGCCGGTCCGCGAGCGCCGAGCGCTCGGCCTCGGCCTCGGCGACGAAGGCGCCGAGGGTACGCCGGAGCTCGGCGTCGGCGGCGGCGATGCGGTCGGAGAACGACGCGGCGAGCTCTTCTTGCTGGCGCTCGAAGGCCGCCTGCACCTGACGCTGCCGTGCTTCCAGCCGCTGTTGGCCGGCGTCGCCCGTCTGCGAGAGCCGCTCGGCGAAGACCATGTCCGCCTGACGCACGAACGTCTCGACGGCGCGGTCGAGCTCGCGAGAGAGCCGGCCCGCCGCCTCCTCGCGCGCCGAGCGCATCGTCGAGTCGAACTGAACCGCCGCAGCCTCGGCGTAACGCTCCGCTTCGCGCGCGATCACCCGCTGCAGCTGCTCGACCTGGCGGCGCTCGATATCGGCGAACGACGCCTCGATCCGTCGCGCCGCCTCCGTCTCGCCGCGCTCGATCTGCTCGGCCAGCGCCTCTTCGCGGCGCCTCAGCCGGTCGGCGATCTCCTCGATCACGCGGCGGCGCTCGCCCGTGTGAGCCTCCAGCTCCTCGAGCGCCTCCGCGACTGCCGCCTGCGCCGAGCGCTCGAGCTCCTCGCGCAGGCGCAGCACCGACGCGCGCTGCTCGTCGGAGGTCGTCACGAGCTCGGCCGCCTCGGACTCGATCCGGGCCTCGGCCTCGGCGATCTGCTGCTTCTGGCGCTGATCGAGACGGCGGAGCTCGACCTCCAGGTTCTGTTGCGCGCGGTCGAGATCGTCGCTCCAGCCGCGCAGCCGCTCCTCGACGCGCCGGGTCGTGACCACCAACGTCTCGGCGAGCTCGGCTCCGGCGGTGCGCTCCCTCTCGACGAACTCGCGGCGGCGCTCGTCCGCGATCCGTCGCTCCTCCTCGACGAGGCTGGAGTGCGCGTTCGCGCGCATCTGGGCGACCCGCGACTTCAACTCGGCTGCAGCAGCGGTCGTCTCTTCAGCGACGAGCGCATCGAGTTGCGCCCGCGTCTCCGCTAGCGGATCCTCGGGACGCTTTCCACGCCCGCGCAGGAGTGCAGCGAGCGCCAGCGCGACCGCGACGACGGCCAGCACGAGTGCGACCCGTTCGACCACGGCCGCATCGTAGTGGCGCGCCTATGCTGGCGCCGTGGGGCTGGCGGCGGAGCTCGAACGGGTCGCGGCGCGGTCGGGGGCAGCCGCGGTCCTCGCGGCCGAGGCGCACGGAGGCGACCGGATCTTCCTCTGCGCGTTCGAGGAAGGCGACGGCGGCCGGACGTGGCTCGCTTACGACCCCGGCGGCGAGCCGGTCTCGGATCGGCTTCGCGTGCGGGACGCCGTCTCGATCATCGCCCTCTGCGAGCTCGCCGAGGAGACGGCGGCCGGCGGCGACCTGGACGAGCTGCGTGCGCAGCTCGCGTCCTTGCGGATCACGGAGAGCCCACCGGGGATCGAGGAGGCGGAGGAGGCCGCCCTCGCGCTGCAGCGGGTGCTCGGCGCCCCGCCGACGCTCGCGACGCCGGCCCGGCTCGACGAGATCGGCGCGGCGACGAAGCGGCTCGAGCTCGCGCTCGGCAGTGCGCTGCACGGGTCGCCGTTCGCAGAGGCCATGAAGGGCGCCGGCGACGTCGTCGAGGCGCTCTTCGCGGACGTTGAGCGCTCCTACCGGATAGAGCTCAGCTAACGGGCTAGCGGCCCCTGGCCGGCTGCGCCTCCCGGCCGGCGGAGCCGGCCTCCGGCGCAGCCTCGCGCCGCTCGTGGCGCTCGAGCCGGCGGCCCGTACCTCCGTACTGTTCCACCGGCCTACGCACCGCGAGCGGCGCGCCAGGAACCGCTAGCCTTGAGAAATGGAAGGTAGTGGCGGTTTCGGCTTCCCGTTCGGCGGCGATCCCGAGGAGCTCCTGCGCGGAATCCAGGAGTTCGCGGCGCAGCAGGCCGAGTCGGTCCAGGAAGCTCAGCGCGAGCAGTTCGCGACGCTGACGCTCAACACCGCCGTCGAGCTGACCGCCGCGGCGCTGAAGCAGGTTCAGCCGAGCGGCGGGGTCGACGAGCAGGCCGTCGCCCTCCGCGACGCGATGCGTGTGCTTTTCCCGGAGGCTGTGGCGCTCGTCAGCGCCGCGCGCCAGGGGTTCATGCGCGAATCGCGCTAGCCGTTTAGGTTCAGCGCGTGTCCCTGCTTGACCGCGCTGTTGTCACGCTGCTCCCTGCCGTCCCGAAGCGGCTCGTGCGGAAGCTGTCTTCCCGCTACATCGCGGGCTCCTCGCTCGATGACGCGCGGCGGGTCGTCGCGGGCCTGAACGCGGAGGGGAAGCTGGCGACCGTAGACGTGCTGGGCGAGGAGCTCGTAAGTGCAGCCGAAGCCGCGGCGATCACGGCCGAATACATCGCCGCGCTCGATCTCTTCGAGCGCGACGACCTCGACGCGAATGTCAGCGTCAAGCCGACGGGGCTCGGCTTGAAGCTCGGCTACGAGCTCTGCAAGCGCAACGTCGAGGCGGTGATCGCGGCCGCGGAGCCGACGAACCGCTTCGTCCGCATCGACATGGAGGACTCGTCGACGACCGACGACACCCTCCGGCTCTTCCGCGAGCTGCGCGACGAAGGGCACGGGCGAGTCGGGCCGGTGCTCCAGGCTTCGCTCAAGCGGACGGTGTCCGATGCCGCGTCGCTCGCCGGGGCGAGCGTCCGGCTCTGCAAGGGGATCTACATAGAGCCCGAGTCGATTCAGTTCCGCGACGACCAGCAGGTGCGGGCCAGCTTCCTGCAGGCTCTGGCGACGCTCTTCGAAGGCGGCTGTTACGCGGCGATCGCAACGCACGACGAGTGGCTCGTCGACCGCGCCTCGGCGATGATCGCCGAGCGAGGGCTCGAGCCGAGCGCATACGAGTTCCAGATGCTGCTCGGCGTGCGACCGGAGCTCGGCGACAGGATCGTCGCCGACGGTCACCGGCTCCGGATCTACGTTCCGTTCGGGCGCCAGTGGTACGAGTACTCGCTCCGGCGGCTGCAGGAGAACCCGAAAGTCGCCGGCTACGTCGCCGGCGACATCGCCCGCTCCCTCGTCCGCCGGAGGTAAGCGCTACGGAGGCGGGGGCCCGGGAGCGACGTCCTCTTCGACCACGGTCTCGCGGCGGCGGGGCACCGCGGTCGGGCGGGCAGGCCCGCCCTCGACGTAGGTCTCACGCCGTCGGAAGCCGCCCCAGCTCGACCAGAAGATGAGTGAGAGGACGAGGCCGAGAATGCCGACGATCAGGAGGATGACGCCGATCGCGTTCACGTCGAGGCCCTCGGCCTCGGCCGTGACTCCCCACGTGAGGATGGCGCCGGCTGCGATCAGGAGCAGGCTGACTGAGATACCCATGGGCGCTCTGTCCCCGGCGGCACGGGTTTCTAAGCGTCGGGCTTCTCTGCGGCGAGCACGAGGTGCCCCGGTACGTTCGCATCCTTGCCCGGCCACTCCTCCAGTCCGCGGAGCACGAGCCCCGCGCGCGCGACGGCGCTCACGATCTCGCCGAGCCCGGCGGCGGCGAAGTAGTCGCCCCGCCAGCGGCCGAAGGCGTCGAGGCAGGCGGCGGCCGGGTGGGCGTCGTGGAGCAGGAGGACGCCTCCTGCTCGAAGCGCGGCCGCGATGCCCCCGGCCCACGAGTCGAGGGCGCGGATGCGGGCGAGCGAGCCGTGACCGAGGTAGACGAGATCCCAGCGGCCGAGCAGGAGCTCGGGTGGAAGCGCGTGCGCGTCTGCGTGCACCCACGGGAGGTCAGGTCGTCGCCGGCGCGCTCCCTCGATCGCGGCTGCGTCGTCGTCGACGCCGGTGACGAGCGCGCCTAGCTCTGCCAGGTCGTTCGACTCGCGCCCGGTGCCGCAGAAGAGATGGAGGACGCGACTGCCCTCGGCACCGTGCAGGCGCTCGCGGATGCGGTCGGGCATCCCGGGCGAGGCCAGGACGTTCTCGGAGGTCCTGTAAGCGTCGTCGAAGGCGCGCCGGTTCTCGTCGGTGGGCTCCATCGGCATAAACGCTAGGCCCTCAACGAAAAGCCGCCGTCGACGACGAGTGTCTGGCCGCGGATCATCTCTGCGCCGGGAGAGCAGAGGAACGTGACCGCCTCGGCGATGTCCTCCGGCGTCACGAGCCGGCCGGCGGGGTTGTCCGCGCCGGTCCGGAGCATGTCCTCGCGGTTCGGGAAGTGCTCGAGCGCGCCCGTCTCGACGACGCCGCCCGAGACGGCGTTGACCCGGATTCCGCGTGGTGCGAGCTCGACTGCGAGGTAGCGGACGAGCGCTTCGAGCGCCGCCTTCGAGGTGCCGACCAGCGTGTAGTTCTCGAGCACGCGCTGCGCGCCGAGGCTCGAGATGCCGATGATCGACGCGCCGTGTTGCATCTGCGGCGCGACGACGCGCGTGAGGGCGAGCAGCGCCCGCGCGTTGGCCGCGAGCGTCCAGTCCCAGTGCTTGTCCTCGGTCTCGAGCGCCGGGCGGATCACGCCCGTGGCGGCGTTGTGGACGAGCACGTCGAGCGCACCGAGCTCCGCGACCTGCTCGAGCACGCGGTCGGAGGAGACGTTGCCGCGGACGAGGACGGGCTCCGCTCCCAGCGCTCGGAGCTCCTCGGCCGTCGCCTCGGCGGCCGCATCGGAGCGGAGGTACCCGATCGCCACCCGGGATGCGCCGAGCTCGGCGAAGCGGAGCGCGATCGCCTTCCCGATCCCGCGCGAGCCACCGGTCACGAGGACCGAGGCACCGTTGAAGCTCATGACCGTCGCGGCAGCGGCTCTTGGGCCGGAGCGGAGCTCGGGATTCCCTCCCAGCCGAGCCGCTCCCGCGACTCCTTCGCGCCGTCCTCGGCCTTGGACGAGGCGTGCCCGAGGTCGTCCAGGAGCTGCATCTTCTCCTCGCCGTAGCGACGCACTGGGTGGTCGTGCGGCAGGTCCTCGATCAGCTCGCGCACGCGCGCCCGCAGCTGATACGCGAAGTGCGGCGTTGCCGGCCCGACGAGGGCGTCGATGTCGCGGATCGAGGGCTCGGCCATGAAGGCGCAGCGTAACGAGTTCGCGCGCTGGCAATAGGGTCGGCCGATGCGGCGGCCGCGCACTCTCGAGCTGATGCTGCTGACGACGGTGGTGCTCTGGGCGCTGAACCTGACCGTCACGCGCTACATCCTCACGCACGGGTTCGAGCCGCTCGCGTACGCGACCGTCCGCTACGGCGCTGCGGGCGCGATCTTCGTCGGCATCGCGGTCATCGCCGAGCGGTCGCTCCGGATCCGCCGGACCGACCTCGCACTCGTCGCGGCTGCTGTGCTCTGCCTCTGGCTGAACCAGCTGGCGTTCGTGTACGCGCTCGAGGGGACGAGCGCCTCGACGATCGCGCTGATCCTCGGAGCGACCCCGATCTTCGCCGCCCTGATCGGGCTCCCGCTCGGGCTCGAGCGCGCCTTGCCGCGACGCTTCTGGATCGCGGCCGCGATCTCGTTCGCAGGTGTCGGCCTCGTTGCGCTCGGCTCCACGGCCGGACTGGGCGGCGACGTGCGCGGCACGTTGCTCGGGATCGCAACTGCGGCGACGTGGGCAGGCTACTCGGTCGCGATCGCGCCGCTGATGGAGCGGTACTCGGCGTCGCGGATCAGCGCAGTCGTGCTTCCGCTCGCCTGGATCCTGATCGCACTCGTCGGCTGGCCGCAGACGCTCGAACAGGATTACGCGCTCGGCTGGGAGGTCTGGGCCCTGCTTGCGTTCGCGACGCTCGGCCCGCTGGTGCTCACGAACGTGCTCTGGTTCCGCTCGCTGCACCGGATCGGTCCGTCGCGGGCCACGCTCGTCGCGAACCTGCAGCCGTTCGTCGCGGCGGTCTTCGCCGTCGTGCTCCTCTCCGAGCGGATGACGGCGCTTCAGGTCCTCGGCGGGTTTCTGATCGCCGCGGGAATCCTGTTCGCGCGAGGGCGCACCTCCGTACCCGTGGCGGGCGAGTAGCCGTTCTCCTCGTACACAACCGAGGAGGGGCTACGGATGGACGCAGTGCTTTGGATCGTGCTTGCCGTCGTTGTGCTGGCGGCGATCGCGCTGATCGCGTGGATCGTCGACCGCAAGCGGCGTACCTCGCACCTGCAGGACCGATTCGGCTCCGAGTACGACCGGACGGTCGAAACCTTGGACGACCGCCGCGAGGCGGAGCACGAGCTCCGCGAACGCGAACAGCGGCACGACGAGCTCGACATCACGCCGCTGACGGCAGCGTCACGCAGCCGCTACGCGGACGAATGGGAGCGCGTGCAGGCCCGGTTCGTCGACGACCCCGAGGGCGCGGTCGGCGACGCCGACCGGCTCGTCAAGCGAGTGATGGGCGAGCGCGGGTATCCGACCGACGACGACTTCGAGCGGCGTGCCGCAGACGTCTCGGTCGACTATCCGGACGTCGTCGAGAACTACCGCGAGGGTCACGGGCTCTGGCATCGCTACCGCTCGAGCGACGGTGACGGCGAGACCGAGGATCTGCGCCAGGCGATGGTGCACTTCCGCCGCCTCTTCGACGAGCTGCTCGAGGGCGAGCAGGTCGAAGGAGGTGTGCGCTGACATGGCCGACGACAATCGCCTGACGACCGCCGATCTGGTCAAGGAGGCCGACGACGACGCCGAGGCCCGCGCCGACGACGACACGGAGCGCGAGCCGCTGTTCGCAGGCGAGGACGCCGAGAGCTTCCGCTCGCGCTGGCAGGAGGTGCAGGCCGGGTTCGTCGACGAGCCGCAGCAGGCCGTCAAGGACGCCGACAGCCTCGTCGCCGACCTGATGCAGCGGCTGGCCGAGACGTTCTCGCAGGAGCGCTCGAACCTCGAGTCGCAGTGGGACTCGGGGGAGGACGCCTCGACGGAGGACCTGCGGGTCGCCCTGCAGCGCTACCGGTCGTTCTTCGACCGGCTGCTCTCCGCCTGAACGAGACCGCGGGCGTGCCGGAGGGAGGCTCCGGCACGCCCGAAGCCGCGCCCGGGGCGCGGTAACATCCGCGCGATGGGCGAGCGCGACTTCATGCCGCTCGACGGCTGGGACCACGTCGAGCTCTGGGTGGGCAACGCGAAGCAGGCTGCCTACTGGTACGAGCACGCGCTCGGGTTCGAGCGCGTCGCCTATGCGGGCCCCGAGACGGGCGTCCGCGACCGCGCGTCGTACGTGCTCCAGCAGGGCGAGATCCGGTTCGTGCTCACGAGCGGCGTCCGCGCCGACAGCGAGATCGTCCGCTTCGCCGCCACCCACGGCGACGGCGCGAAGGACGTCGCGCTCCGGGTGCCGGACGCGCGCCAGGCGTACCGCGAGGCCGTCCAGCGCGGCGCGCGCGGGATCCGCGAGCCGGAGTGGTTCGAGGACGAGCACGGCCGGGTCGAGCTCGCGACGATCGCGACCTACGGCGAGAACGTGCACACGTTCGTGAACCGCGCCGAGTACGCCGGCCCCTACCTGCCGGGCTACGTCTCCCTCGCGCCGAACGGGCAGCCCGCCCAGGGCGTCGGGCTCGTCGCGATCGACCACGTGGTCGGCAACGTCGAGCTCGGCCGCATGGACCACTGGGTCGAGTTCTACGAGCGCGTCTTCGGGATGACGAACATCGTCCACTTCGGCGACGACCAGATCCAGACCGAGTACTCGGCGCTGATGAGCAAGGTGATGGCGGACGGCAGCGGCAAGATCAAGTTCCCGATCAACGAGCCGGCCCAGGGCAAGCGCAAGAGCCAGATCGAGGAGTACCTCGAGTTCAACGGCGGCCCCGGCGTGCAGCACATCGCGCTCCAGAGCGAGGACATCGTCGGGACGATCGAGGCGCTGAAGGACCGCGGCGTGCTCTTCCTGGACACCCCCGAGGCGTACTACGAGGAGGTCGAGGGCCGCGTCGGGGCGATCGACGAGGACTACGGCGACCTGCAGCGGCTGAAGATCCTCGCCGACCGCGACGAGGACGGCTACCTGCTCCAGATCTTCACGAAGACGGCGCAGGACCGCCCGACGCTCTTCTTCGAGGTGATCGAGCGGCACGGCGCGACCACCTTCGGCGAGGGCAACTTCAAGGCGCTCTTCGAGTCGATCGAGCGCGAACAAGCGCTCCGCGGCAACCTCTAGGTCTAACCTTCGGCGGCATGACGCCGCAGCGGCGGACCGCGCTCGTCTCGATCGTGGCGGCGGCGACGCTCGTCGCGCTCAAGCTCGTCACGGGCCTCGCGAGCGGCAGCCTCGGGTTCGTCTCCGAGGCGCTCCACTCGGGCACCGACCTGGTCGCCGCGCTGCTCACGTTCTTCGCGATCGGCGTGGCGGTGCGGCCGGCGGACGAGCAGCACCAGTACGGGCACGGGAAGGCAGAGCACCTCGCTGCGCTCGGCGAGGCGACCGTGCTCGCGCTCGTCAGCGTCGCCGTTGCCGCGCTCGCGGTCGCACGGCTCACGGGCGCCGCGGAGCACTCGCTCGACCCGGCCTGGTGGGTCTTCGTCGTCGCCGTGGTCGTGCTCGCGATCGACCTTTACCGCACGGTGATCTCGCTCCGGACCGCCCGGCGGTTCAACAGCGAGGCGCTGCGCTCGAACGCGCTCCACTTCGCCAGCGACTTCGCCGGCACGCTGGCCGTGCTCGCCGGTCTCGTCGCGGCGGCGGCCGGCTTCCCGGAGGGGGACTCGCTCGCGGCCCTCTTCGTCGCCGCGCTCGTGCTTCTCGCCGCCGGCCGCCTGATCCGGCGCAACGTGGACGTGCTCATGGACCGGGCCCCGGCGGACGCCGAGGCGGCCGCGCGGGCTGCGATCGCGCGGATCGAGCCGCCGGTCTCGCTCTCCCGGCTCCGTCTCCGCCAGGCGGCCGGCCGGACGTTCGCCGACGTCGTCATCACGGTCTCTCCCGAGGCCGCCGTCGGCCAGGGGCACGCCGCGGCCGACCGCATCGAGGCCGCGCTGGAGCGGGCGCTGCCGGAGAGCGACGTCGTCGTGCACGTGGAGCCCGACATCGACCGGGCTGCGCTGCGCGAGCGTGCCCACGCGGCCGCGCTGACGGTGCCGCGCGTGCGCGAGATCCACAACCTCAGCCTCGTCTCGCTCGACGGCGTCACGGAGCTCTCCCTGCACCTGAAGCTGCCCGGTGAGCTGCCGCTCGAGGAGGCGCACGACATCGCGGAGCAGCTCGAGCGGGCGATCGTCGGCGCCGTTCCCGAGATCGCGTCGGTGCAGACCCATCTCGAGCCGCTCGCAGAGGCGGGGCCAGGCGAGGAGGTGGAGGCGGAGGAGCTCGCGGCCGCGGTCGAGCGGGCCGCGGGCGGACCACCGCGCGCGCTGCGGCTGTTGCGGACGGAGCAAGGGGTCGTCGCCTTCGTCACGCTCGGGCTCGACCCAGCGTCGACGCTCTCCGACGCCCACGCCCGCGCGAGCGAGGTCGAGGAGCGCCTCCGCCGCGCCCGCCCCGACGTCGCCGACGTGATCGTCCACACGGAGCCGTGAGGCTCTGCATGTTCACGCCCGCCGAGGCCGCCCTCGAGCGGGGCTGGCCTGGGCGGATCGACGGCGACACCGTGATCCAGCTGGCTGCGCAGACGCTGCAGGCGTTCTTCACCGGAGGTTTTACGGCGCGCGAGCACGCCAGGTACCTGCTCGCCGACGTGCTCCTGCGGGCGCCGGTGCTCGAGCCGCCGGCCGTCCGGCTCTTCGACGGCCCGGACGAGTTCTCGTTTGCGAACCCGGCCGCGATCCGGTCGCCGGGAGCGGTCGTGGCGCGTCCCGAGGGGAGGCTCGACGTCGCGATGCGGCTCGCGGCATTGATCGGCTACGACGGCGAGATCGCCGGCTTCACCGGTCTTGCGGAGTGGCGCGCCCCGGAGCTCGTGCCGCCGAAGGACCGCGACTTCGCCCTGCTGCTCGGCCCGGTCGTGGAGACGGATCTCGACGGCGGGCCCGAGTGGGAGACGGCGCGCTCGCTTGCGGCCGCGAACACGCGCCTGCGGCCGGGCGACTTGCTCGGCGGGCCGGTGCTCGAGCTGCGCGAGGACGTCCCGAGCGGCCCCGTCGAGCTCGTCTTCGCCGGCCTCGGCCCGCTCCGCGCGACGGTCGCTTGACTACCTGCAGGTGCTCGGTGCCGGCTTGCCGGCGAAGCGGTCGGCGATCCAGCTCGACGACGTCGCGGCACGGCGACGTGTCCGGCGGCGAGGTGAGCGATGCCGGGGATAGAGGCGGAGCTGCGACGGTCTCGCCCTGCTCGCAGAGCTTGTCCACGAGCCGCTTCGTCAGGTCAGGCGGCGATGATCGGGTCTTCAGTCGCCCTGGGTGATCAGGATCGGAGCACCGGTCCGTGGGTGCCTCCGGGCGTGTTCTGCATCGAGGATCGTCTTCCACGGCTCCGCTTCCCACGGCGGTGTGTGGAGGAAGGTGAGGTCGAGCGCGAGCGCGGCGCGGCACCGAGGCGAGGATCTGCTTCTGGTTGTAGAGGCAGTTGCTCGGCGATCCTGCCGACGAGCGGGCGTGCCACGGGCGTGACGATCTGGTCGAGGCTGGCGTCGTCGTAGACGCTCGCCCAGGACTGCATCGCCATCGCGATCAAGATGCGGCCGACGGTGGTCTCGATGTTGACCGCGAAGAGCTCCTCGAGATTCGGCACCGGGGCTCCGGCCGCGACCCCGACGAGGGTCAGCTCGGGTGCGTAGCCGGAGGCGAGCTGACCGGTGAAGAGCGATGCGTGCCCGCCTTGGGAGTGGCCCCACACAACGAAGTCGGCGCTCGCATTCGCCTGGGTCAGGTTGCGGGCGGCGCGCACGCTGTCCAATGCGTTCATGGCCTCCGCGTCGCCGACGAGGTACGGGTGCGGACCGGGTGTGCCGAGCCCCTGGTAGTCGCTGGCCGCAACGACGTAGCCGGCTTTCAGGAGCTCGGCGCCGCCCTCGAAGAGCAGCGGCTGCTGCTCCGGGTTCGTGACGAGCGAGGGCGCGCAGTTGGACGCGACGCCGACGGTGCCGTGCGTGTACGCGATGACCTTCCGGCCCTCCGCGGGAGGCTCTCCGTGCGGCACGACGATCAACCCACTGACGGCCGCCGGGTTGCCGTCGAAGCCGGTCGACTTGTAGAGCACCCGGTAGGCGGTCGCGCCGGGGTAGAAGCCCTCGACGACCTCGCGGCGGATGATCGTTCCTGGAGGCCCTCGGGAAGAGGCGAGGGTGCCGAGTAGAACGCTCCGGGATCGGCGCGGCCGGCGCGATCGATGGCGACGCTGATCGCTATTCCGCGAGCGAGAGGAAGGCCACTGCGCTGATCAGGCGCAGGACGCGGCCAGGTGCCGACTCTCACGGCTCGTCTCTACTGCGCGCTTCAGCTCGACGGCGTTATGAAGCTGATCCCGCCGTTAGCTGAACAGAACCGCGAGGACGACGTCGCATCTGTAGGACAGGGCTGAGATATCGGCCACACGTTTTGTTTGCTCTGGATGAGCTGTTCGTCGTCGCTGCTGAAAGCGCTGTAGAGCTTGATGGCGCTGCCCACGACGAGCGCGATCGATCGTGATCGCAGTGCTCGGATCGTCAGACCTGGCCATTCCGGCTAAGGTCGGTGATCACAGATGCTGACGAACTGCGACCTCCGGCTGCGAAGCGGTGCGGACGATGAAGATCGCCGAGGCCGGAACGACAGCGCCGCCACGACGAGAACGCGAGGATGTCAGCGATCGGACGGATCTGCGATCAGCAGCCACCAGAGCGACGTGCGGCTCGTCCGTCGAGTCTCTCGGCGGTGTCGATCCATTGCTGTCTCATAATCAGCTAGGTGTTGTTAGCTGCAATTGAGAATACTGTGTGATTCTGAAGATAGGGTAGATGGATAGGTTTTGCGATAGATAAGGTGTCGGCGGGTGGCACGGCTGCACTGTCGCTGCGGGAGTGGCGAGGTTTCGTCGGTGACGGTGAGGGTCGCTTTCTCCAAGGCGTAAGTCGTCTACTGTTGCGCTATGGTTCGTCCTGTGTTAAGCTGCGTGCTATTAGCTGATCTGACTGCGGTGGAGCGATGTTTGAGGTAGCGACAGAGGTGCTCGCTGGAATGCTGCTCCGTCGTTTAGCGGCGGTGTGACCTCCTCGATCTCGGTGAATTTCGCGAGTGGGACGAGCGTGCAGCTCGGTGCGCTGACAGCTCGTGCTCCGGCGACGTCCTGCGGCTTTTTTTTTTAGGCTCTTCGTTTTGTGTGTGTCTCTTTTTTCTTCTAGGTCTACGTCGCTATTGTTATCAATGCCGATGATGTGTGCTGAGTGTTAGTTGCTGGTGTTGAATGCTGAGATTAGCGGAGGTGTTGTGTGCACGCGGCTCGCTGATCTCTTCTACGCCGACGCTGTCGACGGCAGGGAGCGAGCCTCTTTTGCCGTCTGGCGTTCTAGAATGTCATTGCTCGCTAGTGACGGTTTGGATGCGAGATGATTGCGCTAGTGGTGCACTCGATCCTCTGCGATCGACTGGATCGAGGTATTTTTGATGTGCTTATATGCTAGCTTTCTCTACATCGAGATCGGAGTGCGGCGTTGCAGATCGATAGGTTGCGCTGGCTGAATCTCGGTTCGCTACCTGTCTTCCGCAGGATTTACTCTGTTCTGTGCGTCTTTTCTGTCTGCTGTGGTCTGTTACTTCGTCGGCGGCTTGCTTTCCACGTTTTGCTTGTGTTTCGGTGCTGCTGGCCTATGTTTTGTGTGCGCTTGCTGCGCTAGTTTCAAATGGGTTCGACGAGCTCTGACGGTATGCGTCCAGTTCGGGGAGCTCTCAATGATCTGTGTGACCGCCGGTTCTTAGCGCTTGCGCTCTCGGCCGCGCTGCCGCTCCGCGTCTGTGTTCGATCGAGCCATTTCGTTATGCGTAGGGCTTGCAGTGAGATGTTAGGGCGGGTTGTGATCGAAGGGCTAGAGATCGAGCTGGCCGCGCTCTCGCTAGTAGCTAGCTGCGGAGAGTGCGTTCGTCACGTGCCGCTTTTTCGATCCTCGTCGCGAGCGCTTGTCTGACTGGTACGTCGCGCTCGGCGCTTTCGATATGGAGCGCGTCGCTGCGTCGACTCTTGCATAGCTGATGGCGTGTTGATGCGTAAGGCTCGCGTGTGCTGACGCGATGCGGCTCGCTTACTCTGTAGCGAGTACCGGTGCGCGCTAGTACGATACTGACGAGAAGCGGTCGTGAGCACCTCCGCCCTTGATTTCCGACGTGTGCGCGTCGTCTTCGCGCGCTGCTCGCGCGCGCGCCGCTGCCCCTGTCCGTTCCACCGCGAGCGTCGGCATCGCCTTCCCGAAGGGCAGCGCCTGCGCGAGCGTCACGCGGCGTGCGCCGCTCCGCCCTGCCCTAGAACGCTGGCTGAGCGTGACTCGAGCTCCGCGGCTGCGCTGAGCGGCGCGCCGGCTGCCGCGCGCTCCGCCTAGCGTAGGACTATGGCAGCAGTCGCTCGAGCAAGGTGACGGTGTCGAGCCCTGCGTCGGTGCGGCCGCGGTCGCGGCCGGGGCCGCCGTCGACGGCATCGCGGATCCGGTCGCGCGCCTGGATCATGTCGGCACCGCGGCCGCCGAGGAGCCGGTCAGCGCCCGGCCCGCCGGTCAGTGTGTCGTCGCCGAGCGCCCCGTAGACGCTGTCGTTGCCGCGCCCACCCTCGACAGTGTCGCCGACCGGCGCCGCCCCAGACGGCGTCGTTACCGAGACCGAGCGTGATGCGGTCGTTGCCGGGGCCGGCGCAGACGAAGTCGTTACCCGACCCCATGTCGACCTGGTTCGTGCCCATGCCGGTGAACACCTTGTCGCGTCCCGGCCCCGCGTCGAAGGTGTTCCGGCCGGCGTCTCCGAGGAGGAGGTCGTTGCCCGGCCCGCCGGAGAGCGCGTCGTCTCCCGGGCCCGCCGACCACCGTGTCGTTGCCGGCGCCGCCGGAGAGCGTCTCGTTGCCGGGGCCGCCGTAGATGACGTCGTTGCCGCCGCGGGCGTCGATCGTGTCGTTGCCGCCGCGGCCGCAGATGACGTCGTTCCGGAGGTGCCCTGGAGATTGTCGTCGCCCGGGGTGCCGACGATCGTGCAGCGCGCGTTGCCGGCGACGAGCGGCTCGACCTGCACGGTCGCGGTGGCGCGGTTGTCGGCCGGTGTCGGATCGGGTGTCGCGGCGGCGACCGTGGCGGTGTTGTCGTACGTTGCCGGTGCTGTGACTGCGATGACGGTGATCGTCACGCGGGCGGTGGCGCCGGCGGCGAGGTTGCCGAGGGCGCAGGTGACGGTCTGCCCGGACAGCGGGCAGGTGCCCTGCGAGGCGGTGGCGCCGGTGAGCAGGAACCCGGTGGGCAGGGTGTCGGAGACCTGAACCGCCGGCGCCGGGAGGCCGCCGCCGTTCGAGACCTCGATCGTGTAGGTGAACGGGTTGCCCACCGTCGGCGCTGCCGGGTGTGGCGCGCTTCGAGACCGTGAGGTCGAACGGCAACGGCGCGTAGCGCGGGCGCTACGGCCGAGAGCGGCGGCGCCACGACCTCGAGAGCGCGCGGCGGTGTTGTCCGACGGGTTCGGATCGGCCACGGAGGATCCGCGCCGTCGCACTGTTCGTGACGGTGCTGCCGATCAAGCTGGGCTGGGCGCGCACGGTGATCTCGAGGTCCGCGGCTCTCGCCGGCGGGGCAGCGTGCCGACGTCGCAGGTGACGGTCTGGCCGGCGGCCGTGCAGCCGGCGCTGCCGCTGACGAACTCGACACCGGCCGGCAGCGTGTCCACGACCTGCACGGCCGTGGCGTCCTGCGGCCCGCCGTTCCGCACCGTCAGCTGGAACGTCACGTTCGTGCCCGCTTGCACCGGCGCCGACGGTCCGGTCTTGGTCAGCGACAGGTCCGCGCTCGGCGCGAGCGGCGTGAACGAGACCAGAGCGTCGTTGTTGACGAAGTCGGGCTCGAAGCTGAAGACGCCGGTGATTGGGAGGGTGTTACTCGAGAGCGCGAGGTTGTCGACCTGGGTGCCGGCGCTGTCGGGCGCCAGCGTGCTCTCGATCGTGATCACGCGGTCCTCGCCGGGGCCGAGCTGGGGGATCTCGCAGAACACGATCGGGGACCCCGGGGGGAAGCCGCTGTTCTCCCTGGTCGGGTCGTACTCACAGATGCCTGTCCCTCCGGAGATCGAGATCGCAGTTGGGGGCTTCTGCAGCGCGTCCGGCAGGATGTCGGCCACCACCATGTCCACCGTTCCGGGCCCGTCGCTGTGGAGGGTGAGCGTGTAGGTGACCGGGCCTCCCGCGACCGGCTGCGCAGGCGCGAAGGTCTTCGTGATCGAGGTCTCGGCCCACGGCACCGTGGAGATCGCGGCCGACGCGCTGTTGTCGTTGGGGTTGATCTCGGTGCCGACCGGGGCGGACACGGTCGCGGTGTTGTTCAGCAGCGCGTCGGACGGATGGGTGTCGAAGCTATTCGCAATCGAGAGCTGTACGTCGATCGTGACCGGCGCCTGGCCTGGCGGTGATCGTGCCGAGGTTGCAGTCGGTTACCGAGCACGTGCCCTGCGAGGGAGTGATCGAATCGAGGATGAGGGGCGCGTCGAAGATCTCCGTGAGCTGCACGTTGGCGGCGTCGGCGACGCCGTTGTTGGTCACCTCGATGCGATATGTGATCGGATCGAGGAAGAGGAGGTAACCGACCGGCGTGAAGTTCGGCGTGCTGGTCACGACCTTCTCGACGTGCAGGTCGATCGCCGGCTCGCTGACGGCCCCGGCGTCGGTGAAGGAGTTGTTGTCGGGGTTGCCGTCGCTCGGCGCCTGCAGGGTCGCCGTGTTGCTGAGCGACCGGGCTGCGCGCTCGGGCTGACGAGCACGGGGATCGAGATCGGCGGATAGTCGCTGCCGGCGGCGAGCGCGTCCGGAGCGCGTGCACGTGACCGTTGTGCCCGACGGTCGTGCAGGCCCAGCCGGCACCGGTGGCCGGGCCGGTGAGGGTCAGCCCGGGGGGCTCGATCGTGTCGGTGACCGTCACCGCCCCGGACGTCGGCCCCGCACCGACGTTGCTGACCGTGATCGTGTACGTGCTGGGCTGCCCGGGCGAGAGCGTCGGCGAGTGCGTCTTGCCGATCGCCAGATCGGGAACGAGCACGTTCGTGACGGCCGGAGCTGTCGCCACCGTGCTCGGAACTCCGGTCGTCGCGGCCTGGAAGGCGAACTCCGCCGTGTTCTCGATCGTCGCTCCCAACGCCAGCCCCGACGTGGCGACCGTGACCTGGAAGCTCACCGTGGCGCTCGCGTTCGGGGCGAGCGTGCCGCCCGTAGCTGGCCGACGCGCCGGTGCCGAGGCGCACCACCACGCTGACCGCCGGCGAACTCGCCGAGATCGTCGCCGGCGGCGTCGGTGAGCGGCTGCTCCGTTGAGCGTGATGCTGCCGGGGACGAAGACGGTCCCAGCCGGGAGCAGGTCGGTGAACGTCGTGCCGGTGGCGCCGTCCAGGCCCGTGTTCTGCACATTCACCGTGTACGTCAGCGTGTCGCCGAGATTCGCCGTGGCGTTGATCGACGGTCTTCGTCGCGGTGATCCTGGGCGCATACAGGTCGGTCGCGATCGTCACCACGCCCGGCTGGTAGGCGTCGCCGCTGGTCGAGAGCCGCACCTGCGTGCTCGTCTGCCCGTTGCCGAGCACGTTCGTCGTCCTGAACAGGTCGGCGTCGTAGCCGAGGTTGTTCTGGAAGCTCGGCTTGCGCGAGGTGACCAACACGCCGGCATTCGAGATCGTCGCGTTGAAGACGTTCGAGTTCGACGCCGAGGTCGCCGGTGGTCCCGGGTTGACGGCATTCGACAGTGCGGTAAATGCCCCCGACGCACCCTGGATCGCCGCGCCGTCGCCGTTGGTCCCAAGATCCCCCTCGTAGGCGACGATCCCGACCGTCGAGGTCACCGGGCCCGTCAGCGGCGTCTGGAAGCCGCTCAGCGGGATCGTCACCGTCCCGCTGCCGCGTGACGGTCTGCATCCCGTCGAACACCGACAGGTTGCGGCTCGGCGCCGCCGGGTCCCCGTAGGCGACGACGAGCGCCCAGCCGCCGGACTGCGCGTCGCTCTTCCCGGTGCCGAGCTGCACGTCGGCGGTCCAGTAGGTTCCCGCGCCCGCGCATCGCGACGATCGAGGTGACGTCGACGAACCCCTGGTACTGCGTCGACGACGTGTCGACCGGTGCTGGGGCGGTCAGCGTTGTGTAGGTCGCGTCGCCCGGGGCTTTGAACTTGACCGTGTTGTTCGCGGACGGGTTCTTCGCCGGCGACCCTCCCGTGCCGGGGGTCAGCTTGCCGCCGAAGTACAACCCGGCGAACAGCACCTTGGCCCCCGCCGGCATCACGAGGTCCGCGGAGCTCGAGTCGAACGTGGCCGGGTCGCTGTCGGCGTCGATCCACGTCATCGTCCGGTCGTTGTTGTTGAGGCCCGTGCCCACACCGTCGCGGACACTCGGACAGGCGGCGAGCGCGTCCAAGCAGGACATGATCGAGTTGGCGGCGATCGTGATGTCGCCCTGCGTGTTGACGCTGAAGCGCGGGCCGAACGCTCGGTCCGCGGCGACGTCGGGCGGCACTGCACCGACGACCGCGCAGAGCGCCAGGAGCACGAGCAGGCGAGTCCCGTACCTGGGCACGACGCACCGAGAGTAGAGACAAAAGGAACACGGGGTTGGGCTGCGCGCGACGAGCGCCGCTCCACGATGGGCGGCGTCAGTGCGGCCGCCGTCACGAGCACGAGCTGCCACATGGGAGGCGAGCCGGCCACCAGGTCGGCGCGGCGGAACGCGTGCACGGCGAGCAGAAGCACGGCGATCCCGAGAGCGCAGCTCGCGCGAGCGCGACTGCGGCACGCCGGATGAGCAACGCGCCGACGGCGAGCACGATCGCGGCCAAGTAACAGACTGTTGCAAGGGTGAAGAGCGTCTCGAGCCCGGCCGGCGCTTTCCCCTCCGGCCACGGGGCGGGCGGGATATGCCGCTCGAGCCCCTGGACGAAGCCGAACACCGTGACGATGCCGAAGAGAACGAAGAGCGCGGCGAGCCGCGGGTGCGGCCTCGGGGCGAGCTCGTTGAAGCGCGCGGCCACCTCCTCGGTCGTGCCGAAGCGCTCCATCGCCTCCTGGTCGCCGCCGTCGTCCAGCAGGTGCGCCTCCACCTCCGCCAGGATCCGGCGCCTGCGCCACGGGGAGACGCGAAGCTGCGCGGCGAGGGCGGCGAGGTAGTTGTTGATCACGCGACGACCGCCCCGACTGCGTTTGCGAACACGAGCCACTCCTCGCGCCTACGGGCGAGCTCGCGCCGCCCGCTTCGCGTGAGCGAGTAGACGCGGCGGCGTCGACCCGACTCTGTCGACCAGCGGCTCGCGACCACGCCGGCCGCCTCGAGCCGGTGCAGTGCGGGATAGACGGTTCCCTCTGGCAGCTCGAACCCGCCGCGACGCCGCAGTGTTTCGATCACGGCATAGCCGTGGAGCGGCTTGTCCGCGAGCACCGACAACAGCAGCAGGTCGAGGTGGCCCTTCAGCTGCTCCGCCTTCATACCTAGCAATTCTAGGTAAAGCGCACGCGGAGCGCAAGTCCGGCGCCTAGTAGTCGGGAATGAAGCTCGACAGCCCCCGACTGCGCAGGCGGTCTGCGTACTCGGCCTTGAAGGCGCTCTTCGCCCGTGACGCTTCGCGCGACGCTTCCAGCTGGGCCTGCCAGAGCCGGTCGGCCGCGGCGTCGCCGTCGTAGCGCGCGACGATCCACTGCCGCACGAGCCGGTCGTCGGCGAGAGAGGCGGTGATCGAGTCGCGCAGCAGCGCGAGGGCGTCCGAGAGCTCGTCCGGCGTCGAGAACGCCGCGAGCGCCGCATGCAGCCCTTCGCGCTGCTGCACGATCCTGTCGATCTCGTGAAGTGCCGCCGCGCGTGCGATTTCCGGCGGGCTGGACTGGACACGGCTGATCAGCGAGCCGAGGTTGCCCTTGGTGCGCGCCGACTCGGCGAGGAGCTCGTTGAGATTGCCCAACGCTCGGTCGAGCGACGGCGTCTGAGCCGACCTCACGACGGCCGGTTGCGTGCGCGCCGGCTCGGTCTGAGCAGGCGTCGCGGACGACCCGATCACGCCGGCCTGGACGAGCACGGTCGCGAGCCCGACGAACGAGCCGACGACCGTGGCGAGGCCCGCAAGCAGCTTCGGTGCGCCGGTCCAGAACGACGCGTCCGGCGACGCAGCAGTAGGCGTGACGTCGACCGAATCCGGCGGCAATGAGTGTGCGGTATCCAACGGCCCTCCACCACGGGACGGCTGGATGCGGCGTCTTCTTCCCTGCGCGGGGGTATCCTCGGCCCATGCCCTTCTACCAGCGCCTCGGCGAGGTCCCGCGCAAGCGGCACATCCAGTTCCGCGACAACGGCGCGCTCCTGACCGAGGAGGTGATGGGCCTCGAGGGCTTCAGCGGCCTCGAGTCGATCCTCTACCACCTCTACTCGCCTTGCCGCGTCCAGGAGGTCGGGGAGTTCGAGCCGATCGAGCGCGAGGAGTGGGTGCCGGACACCCACCAGCACCGGATGATGCACACGAAGGGAGTCGAGGCCGGCGGGGACGAGATCACCGGCCGCCGCGTCCTGATGTGGAACGCCGACGTCGAGATCTCGCTCTGCCGACCGACGGAGCGGATGGAGTACTTCTTCCGCAACGGCGAGGGCGACGAGGTGATCTTCGTCCACGAGGGCTCCGGCACGCTCGAGACGATCTTCGGCGAGCTGCCCTACAAGGAGGGGGACTACGTCGTCGTCCCACGCGGGGTCACCTACCGCTTCCGGCCGGAGGGCGAGCAGCGCTATCTCGTCTTCGAGACCCCCGGGCTGATCGAGATCCCGCGCCGCTACCGGAACCAGTACGGCCAGATCCTCGAAGGCGCGCCGTACTACCACCGCGACATCCACCCGCCGACGGAGCTGAACACGCACCGCGAGCGGGGCGAGTTCCCGGTCAAGGTGCGCGTGCGCGGCGGCTATCAGACCTACCTCGTCGACTACCACCCGTTCGACGTCGTCGGCTGGGACGGCTACCTCTATCCGTGGACGTTCTCGATCCACGACTTCGAGCCGATCACGGGCCGGATCCACCAACCGCCGCCGTCACACCAGACCTTCGCCGGACGCAACTTCGTCATCTGCTCCTTCTGTCCGCGCAAGCTCGACTTCGACCCGCTCGCGATCCCGATCCCGTACCACCACTCGAATCTGCAGAGCGAGGAGATGATCTATTACGTCTCCGGCAACTTCGGCTCGCGCAAGGGGGTCGACGTCGGCTCGATCACGTTGCATCCGTCGGGCCTGCCGCACGGGCCTCAGCCCGGGCTGGCGGAGAAGTCGATCGGCCTGCACGAGACGGGCGAGCTCGCGGTGATGTGCGACACGTTCAACCCGCTCAGGCTCTCCACGCTCGCGCGCGACCTCGACGACGGCAAGTACGCGCTCTCCTGGTACGAGACGGGCGACGAGGCACCGTCGGACGCGGGCCTGACCTCGCACTTGTAGCGCTTGCGGCTCGCGCTCGACTGGGACGGGACGGTGACCGTCGAGGACTCGCTCGTGCGGGTGATCCACGAGTTCGGCGATCCCGCCTTGCTCGCCGAGCTCGAGCCGAGAGTCGGCGTCGACCTGACGCTGCACGAGGAGATCGCGCTCGAGTTCGCCTCGATCACCGCCCCGCTCGAGCAGGTCGTGAGCTGGGTGGTCGCGCACATCGAGGTGCGGGACGGGCTGCACGAGCTCGCCGAGCGCCACCGCCCGCTCGTGATCTCGGCCGGATTCGAGGAGCTGATCGAGCCCGTGCTCGCCCGGGAAGGCGTGCAGCTCGAGCTGATCGCGAACCGCGTCGAGGCTCGCCGGGAGGGCTGGCGCGTGCACTTCCGCGACGAGTCCGCCTGCGCTACCTGCGGCGAGCCGTGCAAGCGCGCCGGCCTCTCCGGCGAGCCGTACACGTACGTCGGGGACGGCTACTCCGACCGCTGCGCGGCGCTCGCCGCCGACCGCGTCTTCGCCCGTGACGGGCTCGCCCGCTACCTCGACGAGCGCGGCGTCGCCTACGAGCCCTTCGACGATCTTCGCGACGTCGCGGCCGCGTTGGCCAAGTAACAGACTGTTACTTGGCTCCAGGCGAGCGCTCGAGCGGGCTGGTCGCGCTCCCGCGATCCGCAAAAAAAGCTGGCACAATTCCGCGTGCGTTTAAGGAACTGAGCCCAGTTTCGCGCATAGTCGCAACCTCTGAAGGAAGGACTCGTATGAAGAAGCATGTTCGGCGCGTCGTCCCCGGCGCGCTGTTGGTGGTCGCCGCCCTCCTGCTCGTCGCCGGCCCGGTCGGCGCGGCGCCCAAGGCGCCGACGACGACGGTCACGATCTGGACCGACGCGGACCGCAAGGCCGCCGTCGACAAGATCGCCTCCACCTGGGGCAGCCAGCGCGGCGTGAGCGTCGCGGTCGTCCAGAAGGACTTCGGCAAGATCCGCGACGACCTCAAGACCGTCCAGCCCGAGACGGCCCCCGACGTGATCGTCGGCGCGCACGACTGGACGGGCGAGCTCGCGGCCAGCGGCCTCGTCCTGCCGCTCAACCCGCGTGCCGCCGTGAAGGCGAAGTTCCCGAGCTACGCGCTCGACGCGTTCTCGTACGGGACGGCCGTCAAGCGGCTCTACGGCGCCCCGGTCGTGATCGAGAACATCGGCCTCGTCGTCAACACGAAGCTCGCCAAGGTGCCGACGAGCTTCGCCAACCTGCAGGCGCAGGCGCTCGCCTTCAAGAAGAAGAAGGCCGGCAACATCGCCATCGCCGTCCAGCAGGGCGCGAACGGCGACGCGTACCACATGTACCCGCTCTTCTCCGGCCTGTGTGGCTACGTGTTCGGGAAGAACAGCGCCGGCAACCTCGACCCGTCCGACATCGGCCTGCGGAGCCCCGCGTTCCTCCGCAACGCCCCCGAGATCGACGCGTGGAACCGGCTCGGGCTGATCAACGCCAAGGTCGACGACGGCGCCGCCTCGAACGCGTTCCTCAAGGGTCAGGCCGCGTTCTGGCTCACAGGCCCGTGGAACGCCGACCGGATCACGCAGGCGAAGATCCCGTTCAAGGTCGTGCAGGTCCCGGGCAACAAGTGCAAGTCGGTGCCGTTCCTCGGCTCGCAGGGCTTCCTGGTGACGAAGTTCGCCCAGACCCACGGCGTCGAGTCGGCGGCGAAGGACCTCGTCGGCGACTACATGATGCGGGCTGACTCGCAGCTCGCGCTGTCGCAGGCGAACGGCCGCTACCCGGCCAACGTCGACGCTGCGAAGCAGGTCAAGAGCAGCGTGCTGAAGCAGTTCGGCGCCGCCGGCACCGGCGGTGTGCCGATGCCGAACATCCCGCAGATGTCGAGCGTCTGGTCCGACCTGGGCGCGGCCTGGGTCAAGTCGACCCGCGGCCCCGGCTCCGTGCGGGCCCGCGTGTCGTTCACGACCGCAGCGCGCAACATCGCGAACAAGATCGGCTAACCGCCGGTCGCAGTAAGGTGGGGGCGCCGCGAGGCGCCCCCACCGTTTCACCCGCCGCCGCCGGCGGGGCCGCGATCCACCGACACGCGTGAGCACGACGACAGCCTCCGAAGCTCCTCGTCGCCGGCCGGCCGGGAACGCGGCGTGGGCGCTGCCGTCACGGGCCGTCGCCGCCGCGTCCGGCCCTGTCGGGCTCGCGATCAAGCTCTGCTTCCTCGCGATCGTCAACGCGATCGCGCTCTGGGCGGCGATCATCCTCGCGGGCAAGGAGAAGTGGGTCTCGCTCCTCGTCCTCGTCCTCGCCACGGCAGCGATCGACGCGGTCTACCTGATTCCGGGCCGGCTGGTCCCGCTCAAGTTCCTCATCCCCGGCACGGTCTTCCTGCTCGCCTTCCAGATCGCGCCGATCGTCTACAACATCAACATCGCCTTCACGAACTGGTCGACGGGCCACATCGTGACCAAGGACGAGGCGATCGCGGGGATCCAGCGCAACTCGCTTGCGGAGGCGCCGGACGGTGGCCAGTACGTGATGAGGCCGGCACGCGCGGAGGACGGCTCGCTCGTCCTGATCCTGTACGACGAGGAGGCCTCGGCCGGCTTCGTGGGCACGAAGGAGGGCCTCGAGGAGGCGCCCGCAGGCGCGGTCGAGCTGGACGAGAACTTCGAGATCTCGTCCGCTCCGGAGGGGTACACGCTCATACCGCCCGATCAGCTGCTCGCGCTCGACCGCGAGCTCGCCGGCTACACGGTGCCGGTCGAGGGCGGCGCGATCAGGCCGGAGGGCTTCGACACGGCGCTCGAGCTGCAACCGACGCTGCGCTACGACCCGGTGGCGGACACGTTCACCCGGATCGAGGACGGCACCGTCTTCCGCGACAACGACAAGGGCTCGTTCGTCGCCGCGGGAGGCGAGGAGCTCGAGCCGGGCTGGAAGACGGGCGTCGGTTTCGCGAACTTCTCCGCGGTCCTCACCAACCCGCTCGTGCGCGATCCGTTCATCCGCGTCTTCATCTGGACGTTTGCCTTCGCGAGCCTGACGGTCCTCTTCTCGTTCGCCCTCGGGCTCTTCATGGCGATCGTGCTCGACAAGCCCGGTCTGCACTTCCAGCGTCTCTATCGATCGCTGCTCGTGATTCCGTATGCGATCCCCGGCTTCCTCTCCGTGCTCGTCTGGGCGGGCCTCCTGAACGACGACTTCGGCGTCGTCAACAACGTCTTCGGCCTCGACGTCCCGTGGCTCTTCGACCCGAACTGGGCCAAGGTCTCGATCATCATCGTCAGTACCTGGCTCACCTTCCCCTACTTCTTCCTCGTCTCGATGGGCGCGCTCCAGTCGATTCCGGGCGAGCTGATCGAGGCGGCGAAGGTCGACGGCGGCGGCCCGACGCAGATCTTCCGCAAGGTGACCCTGCCGCTCCTGCTCGTCGCGGTCGCGCCGCTCCTGATCGCGTCGTTCGCCTTCAACTTCAACAACTTCGGGAACATCTACTTCCTCACCGGCGGCGGCCCGCCGGCGGAGGATCAGTCCGTCGCCGGGGCGACGGACATCCTGATCACCTACACGTACAAGATCGCGTTCGAGTCCGGGAAGGGGCAGGACTACGGGCTCGCGGCCGCGGTCTCGATCTTCATCTTCGTCATCGTGGGCGTGATCTCCGCGATCGCGTTCAAGCGTGCCGGGTCGCTGGAGAACATCGCATGACGACCGTCGACCAAGCCGCCGCCGCGCGCCCGGCCGCCGAGCCGGCAGCGGTCGCGAAGGCTCCTCGCCGCCCCAATCTGGGCGACACGTGGTGGCGCCACCTGATCGCGATCGTGGCGCTTCTGTTCGCGCTCTTCCCGGCCGCCTACGTCGCGTCGGCCGCGTTCAGCGCGGATCCGACGCTCACCGGCGCGTCCCTGTTCCCAAGTGAGCTGACGCTGGACAACTTCCGCACGATCCTCTCGGGCACGGTCAACATCGCCGGCGCCGACAACGACATCCCCTATATCCGCTGGTACGCGAACACGCTGGTGGTCGCGACTGCGACGGCGATCCTGACGGTGTTGCTCGGTGCGCTCGCGGCGTACGCGTTCAGCCGCTTCCGCTTCCGGGGGCGCCGGCTCGGGATGCTGACGCTCCTCCTCGTCCAGATGTTCCCGCAGCTGCTGGCGGTCGTCGCGATCTACCTGATCATCCTCAACACGGGCGAGGTCTTCCCGGTGCTCGGCCTGAACAGCCTGACCGCGCTCACCCTCGTCTACCTGGGCGGCGTGATGGGTGTGAACGTGTGGCTGATGAAGGGCTTCTTCGACACGATCCCGCGCGAGCTGGACGAGTCCGCCCGGGTCGACGGCGCCACCCCGGCGCAGGTCTTCTGGGGCGTCGTGTTGCCGCTCGCCGCACCGGTGCTGGCCGTCGTCGGCCTCTTCTCGTTCGTCGGCACGATCAACGAGTACGTGATCGCGAGCGTGCTGATGCAGGAACGCGACAACTTCACGCTCCCGCTCGGGATGCGCTCGTTCATCGACAAGCAGTACGCCGAGCAGTGGGGGATCTTCGCGGCCGGCGTGCTGCTCGCGGCCGTGCCCGCGGTGATCCTCTTCCAGTTCCTGCAGCGCTTCATCGTCTCCGGGCTGACACAAGGATCGGTGAAAGGTTGACCGTGACCGACGTCAGCGCGCCGGCCACGCTGCTCGACCGGCCGCATCACGACGGCTCCGACGCGTACGTGCTCGAGCGGCCGGACGAGCTCGGCGGCCGGGCAACGGTTCGCCTGCGCGTGCCGCGCGGAACGCAGGTGGACGACGTCGTCCTCCGCTCCGTCGTCGACGGCGAGCCGGCACACGTCAAGGCGGTCGTCGACGAGGAGACGGACACGGACGTCTGGTACCGCGCGAGCTTCACGCTGGGCAATCCCTCGACGCGCTACCGCTGGCTGCTCTCGGGCGGCACCGTCGGCTACGCCTGGGTGAACGGGCTCGACCTCCATCACCACGACGTCGCCGACGCCGACGACTTCGTCCTCACGACCGATCCCGGCGGGCCGGCATGGCACCTCGGCTCGGTCGCCTACGAGATCGTCCCCGACCGGTTCGCGACCAGCGGGCTCGACGTCGAAGCGCCCGCCTGGGCCGTCCGCCGCGAGTGGGACGACCTGCCGCGCGGGCGGGACGCGACGACGCCGTTCGAGCTCTTCGGCGGTGACTTGCGCGGGATCGAGGCGCATCTCGATCACATCGAGCGCCTCGGCGCCGACCTGCTCTACCTGACCCCGTTCTTCCCCGCCGGCAGCACCCACCGCTACGACGCGTCGTCGTTCGACCGGGTCGACCCGCTTCTCGGCGGCGACGAGGCGCTCGCCTCGCTCGTTCGCGCCGCACACGCGCGCGGCATCCGGATCGTCGGCGACCTGACCCTGAACCACAGCGGCGCGGAGCACGAGTGGTTCGAGCGCGAGCGGGAGTTCTACTTCTTCGACGAGACGCTGCCGCACGGGTACGTCTCGTGGTTCGGCGTCCGCACGCTGCCGAAGCTCAACTGGGGCTCGCCGGCGCTGCGCGAGCGGATGCAGGCGGTCGCGCGGCGCTGGCTCGACGCCGGCCTCGACGGCTGGCGGATCGACGTCGCGAACATGGCCGGGCGGTATCGCGACGCCGACTTGCATCGCGAGGCGGCTGCGGCGATCCGCGCCGTGCTCGGGCCCGAGCACCTGCTCGTCGCGGAGCACGGCTACGACTTCCGCGGTGACCTGGCCGGCGGCGGCTGGCACGGGGCGATGAACTACGCCGGCTTCATGCGGCCGGTCTGGGGTTGGCTGCGGCGCGACGGGGAGCTCCCCGACGAGCTGGACACGTCCTTCTGGAGCACGCAGGTCGCGCTGCCGCGCCTCGACGGGCGCGCCGCGGCCGACTCGATGCAGGCGTTTCGCGCCGGCGTGCCCTGGCAGTCGCTGCTGCACTCCTGGAACGTGCTCGACAGCCACGACACGGCGCGCTTCCGCACCGTCTCGGGCTCGCGCGGGCTGCACGAGGTCGGGATCGGGCTGCAGATGACGCTTCCCGGCGTGCCGATGGTCTTCGCCGGCGACGAGCTCGGCCTCGAGGGGGCATGGGGCGAGGACGCCCGCCGGACGATGCCCTGGGACCGGCCGGAGACGTGGGACACGGCGCTCTACGAGGAGTACCGCCGCCTGATCGCGCTGCGACGCTCGGCGCCGGCGCTCGCGAGCGGCGGCTGCCGCTGGGTCTACGTCGATGCCGACTGCCTCGCCTATCTGCGCGAGACAGCGTCCGAGCGCCTTCTCTGCCTCGCGAGCCGAGACGCGCACGCACCGGTCCGGCTGCCGCTCGCAGCGCTCGGCGCCGGCGGGCTCGAGACGCTCTACGGCGGCGAAGCCCTCGTCGAGAACGGCGGCGCGATCCTGCCCGCCGACGGCCCCTCATTCCACGTCTGGAGGATCACCTGAGCCATGGCAGATGTCGCGTTCTCCGAGGTCGACAAGTTCTACGACAACGGCTTCCACGCCGTCAGGGATCTCTCTCTCGACATCCACGACGGCGAGTTCCTCGTCCTCGTCGGCCCCTCCGGCTGCGGGAAGACAACCGCGCTGCGGATGGTCGCCGGCCTCGAGGAGATCTCGGACGGGACCGTCTCGATCGGCGGCCGGGTCGTGAACAAGCTCACGCCGAAGGAGCGCGACATCGCAATGGTGTTCCAGAACTACGCGCTCTACCCGCACCTCTCCGTGGCGGACAACATCGCCTTCGGCCTGCGCTTGCGCAAGACGGCGAAGTCGGTGATCGAGGAGCGGGTCACCTGGGCGGCGAAGATGCTCGACCTGACGCCGTACCTCGACCGCCGCCCGAAGCAGCTGTCGGGGGGACAGCGGCAGCGCGTGGCGATGGGACGCGCGATCGTGCGCCACCCGCAGGTCTTCCTGATGGACGAGCCGCTCTCGAACCTCGACGCCAAGCTGCGCGTGCAGATGCGCGCCGACATCGCGAAGCTCCAGCGCGACATCGGCACGACGACGATCTACGTCACGCACGACCAGGTCGAGGCGATGACGATGGGTGACCGCGTCGCCGTGATGAGCGACGGCGTCCTCCAGCAGGTCGACGCGCCGCAGCGGCTCTACGACGAGCCCGCGAACCTGTTCGTCGCGGGGTTCATCGGCACGCCGCCGATGAATCTGCTCGAGGCCGGGGTCTCGGTCGAAGGCGACGGGCTGACCGCCCACGTCGGCGACCAGCCGCTCCGGGTCGACGATGCCGCTCTGCGACGCTATCCGGGTCTGCGTGGCGCCGCGGGCCGGCCGAGCGTGATCGGGATCCGCGCCGGCGACCTCCATCTCGCTGCGAGCCACCCGGATCTGCCGCAGTTGACCGCGAAGCTCGCCGTCGTCGAGGCGCTCGGCGCCGAGTCGGTCGCGTACTTCCACGTCGACGCCCCGGTCGTTCGGGCCGAGGGCATCGAGGAGGAAGAGGAGGAGGGCGACGGCGAGGGCGTCACCGCTTCACGGCCGAACCTCGTCGCGTCGATTCCGGCCGAGCAGGCGTACTCCCTCCGCCCGGGCGACGACGTCGTGCTGGCGGTCGACGTCGCAAAGGCGCACGCCTTCGACCGCGAGACGGGTGCACCGCTCCGCTAGCGCAGCCCTGGCGGCTGCGCTTCTCGCCACACTGCCCGCGGCCGCTGCGCCAGCGCCGGCACCCGCCCCTCCGAGCGGGCCTGCGCTCGTGACGCTCGGGAAGGCGCCGACGCGCAGCTCGATCGCCTCCCAGCGCGTCTACTTCGTCTTCCCCGACCGCTATGCGAACGGCGATCCGGCGAACGACCGCGGCGGCCGGACAGGGCTCAGAGGAAGCACCGGCTTCGATCCCGCCGACAGCGGCTGGTTCCACGGCGGCGACTATCGCGGGCTCACCGACGACTGCACGACACCGGCACGCGGCCTCGCCCGGATCAAGTCGCTGGGCTTCACGGCGGTCTGGGTGACGCCGCCGGTGCGTCAGAAGCCCGTCCAGGCGTCGAGTGCGGCGTACCACGGCTACTGGGGCCTCGACTTCACGACCGTCGACCCGCACCTCGGCGCCGAGCGCGACTTCGCCGCCTTCGTCGATTGCGCCCACCGGCTCGGCCTGAAGGTCTACCTCGACGTGGTCGTCAACCACACCGCGGACGTGATCACGCCCACGGGCGGCTCCGCGTGGCTCGGGCCCGAGCAGAAGCCGTACCGCGACTGCCGCGGGAAGCCGTTCCTCCCGGCGCTGTACACGCTCGGACGCTTCTTCCCGTGCCTTCGCGCCGCGACGATGCCGCGGCCGCCGCTCGTCCTTGCGGCCGAGCGAGCCGCCAAGAAGCCCGCGTGGCTGAACGACGTCCGCCGCTACCACAACCGCGGCGACGTCAACTTCGACTCGTGCAGCGAGCTCTGCTTCGAGCAGGGCGACTTCTTCGGGCTCGACGACCTCTTCACCGAGCAGCCGACGGTCGTGCAAGGCCTCGCCGAGATCCACGCCGGCTGGATCCGCCGCTACAAGGTCGACGGCTTCAGAGTCGACACCGCGCGCCACGTGAACCGGGACTTCTTCACGCTCTGGGTTTCTCAGATCCAGGCGGCGGCGCGCGCTGCGGGTGTCCGCGACTTCGAGCTCTTCGGCGAGGCCTTCGTCACGAGCGCGGTCGACCTCGCTCCCTACGTGCGCGACCGGGGGCTGCCGAACGTGCTCGACTTCCCGCTCCAGGATGCCGCCGTCGGCTTCGCCTCCGGTCAGGTCGGCGCCGGCGGGATCGCCTCGCGACTCGAGGACGACGACTACTTCCTGCTGCCGAACGGGGCCGCCCACACGCCGCCGACGTTTCTGGGCAACCACGACATGGGGCGCGGTGCGGCTCTGATCCGGACGCGCGCCGGCGTTGGCGGCGCGCCCTGGCTGCGCCGGGTCCTGCTCGGCCACGACCTGCTCTACCTGCTGCGTGGCGCGCCCGTCGTCCTCTACGGCGACGAGGTCGGCCTCGCCGGCCGGGGCGGCGACAAGGCGGCGCGGCAGGATCTCTTCCCGACCCAGGTGCGTGAGTGGCAGACCGAGGAGCGCGTCGGCGCGCCGCCGATCGGGACACGGTCTTCCTTCGACGTCACCAGCCACCCGGTGATCGCGCGGCTGCGGACGCTCGGCGCGCTGCGCGACGCCCATCCGACCCTCTCGACCGGCGCGAGCGTCGTCCGTCGCGCCGCCGGGAGCGTCTTCGCGGTGAGCCGGATCGACACGGCCGGACGGCGGGAGTACCTCGCGGCCTTCAACGCCGGCACGGCGCCGGCGCGCGTGACGCTGCGCACCTCGACGCCGCGCTCGGCCTGGGCGCCGCTCTTGGGTGGCGGGCGGGTGTCGAGCACCGCCACCGGCGACCTGACGTTCACGGTGCCGGCGCTCTCGACCGTCCTGCTCCGGGCCCAGGGCCGGATCCCGGCGGCGCGGGCGGCTGCGCCGACGGTGCAGGTCGCCGCTGACGACCTGAGCGAGCTCCTGCGTGTGAGCGCGACTCCGGCCGCCGCGGGCACGGCGAGCGTCTCGTTCGCGGTCAAGCGCGCCCGGACCGGCTGGCGCCGGCTCGCCGCCGACGACTCGCCGCCGTTCCGCGCCTTCCTCGACCCGCGGGACTACGACCGCGGCGAGACGGTTCACGTCGTTGCGATCGCACGCGGTCTCGACGGCTCGCTCGCCGTCTCGCCCGTCGTGCCGACGGTCGTCCGCCGCTAGGCGTTCGGCACGAACGGCCGGCCGGCGCGCTCGAGCGGAAGCCCGCGCTCACGCCACTCGTCCTTGCCGCCCGCGTAGTGGCGGACGCTCGCATAGCCGAGCGCGACGAGCCGCTCGGCGGTCTCGATCGAGCTCTCACACTCCGCGTTGGCGCAATAGACGACGATCTCGGCCTCGCGGTCCGGCAGCCGCCGCGCCGCGCGCTCCGCGACGTCGCCGGGCACGAGGTTGATCGCACCGGGCAGGTGCGAATGCGCGTACGACATCGGCGGCAGCGCGTCGACGAGCACCGGGGGCTCGTCGCTCTCGAGCTTCGCCTGGAGCTCCTCGCAGCTGATTGCGGGTAACGCCATGCCGAAACGCTAGCTTGCCGCACGTGCTCGTCCCGCTGCCGCAGCCGTACGACTTCGAGCTCTCGACGGCCCGTTTCCAGGTCTACGGACGCGACAGCGCGAACCTCTGGCGGGAGGGTGGCCTGCACCGCGTGATCGGTGGGCGGGAGGTACGGATCGAGGCGGCCCCGGGCGGCGTCGAGGTGACCCCGCACGACCCGGCCATCGAGGCCTACGTCCTCAGCCTGCTCGGCGCGCCGTTCGACCTCGACGCCTTCGCGGCGTGGGCGGCGGGCGAGCCGACGCTCGCGCCGCTCGTCGCCGCGCTCCCCGGCTTCCGGCCGCCGCTCGAGCCGGATCCGTTCGAGGCGCTCGTGATCTCGATCACGGCGCAGCAGGTCTCGCTCTTCTCCGCCGCCGCGATCCGCAGCCGCTTCGTCGAGCGCTTCGGCACGCGGGCCACGCACGCGTACGCCTTCCCGGAGCGGGAGCGGGTCGCCCGGGCGAGCGAGTCCGAGCTCGTGGCGGTCGGCTTCTCGGGCCGCAAGGCCGAGTATGTGATCGGGCTCGCGCGCAGCGACCTCGACCTCGACGCGCTCGCCGCGCTTCCGGACGAGGAGGTGGCCGCGCGCCTCGTCGCCCTGCGCGGGCTCGGCGAGTGGACCGCCGACTGGTTCCTCGCCCGCCATCTCGGGCGCCCGCACGCCTGGCCTGCCGGCGACCTGGGACTGCGCAAGGCCGTCGCCGCGTTCTATGGTGACGTCCCTGACCTTCGCGCCTTCGGCGCCCGCTTCCACCCCTTCCAGAACCTGAGCGCTCATTACCTCCTCACCGGCCTTAGGCTGATGCCCCCCGCATGACGATCCGTCACGGCACCGACGACGATCTCGAGGCGGTCCGGCGCCTGCGCGAGCTCTGGAATGCGGAAAGCCCCGCACCGCCTCCGTGGGCCGACGTGAGCTGGGACGCGAACCGGGCCGAGTTCGAGCGTGCGGTCGCGGCGAACGCGCTGTTCCTCGCAGAGGAGGACGGTGAGCCCGTCGGCTTCGTCGCAGCCTGGCTCGAGGACCACGTCGCCCGGATCGGCGACCTCTACGTGGCTGAGGCGAGTCGCAGGCACGGCACCGGCCGCGCGCTCGTCGACGCCGTGATCGAGAACCTGCGCGCCCGCGGGGCGACGCACCTGATTCTGACCGCGAACCTCGAGGCGCTCGACTTTTACGAGCGCCTCGGCTTCCGCGAGGAGTCGCGCAACGTCGTCCTCCCGCTCGACGTGCGCGAGGTCGGCGTCGGCCGCTCGTTCGGCTCGATCCACGTCCAGACCGACGACCTCGCCTCGGTGGAGCGGGCCGTGCGCCAGTTCGTGCCCCGCCTGCCCGGCGGCTCGCGCGGAAGTCACGTCACGGAGCCACGCAACGGCTGGATCACGGTGTACGACGACGTCTGCGACCGCGACCCCGGAATGCTGCGGCGGCTGGCGACCGAGCTCTCGGACCGCCTGGGGGCGGTCGCGATCGCGATCGGGGTGGAGCACGACCAGGTCGTCCGCTTCGTCCTGCTCGAGATCGGACGGGTCGTCGACGAGTACCTCTCCGTGCCCGAGCACTACGGCCCGCTCCCGCCCGGGGATGCGATCTCGCTGGCCGCGAACCCCCGTGTCGTCGCGAGGCTCACCGGCGCCGAGCCCGCAGCCGTCCGCGCCGTCGCGCGAACTGCGACATCGCCCGATCTGCTGCCGCCGGCGCGCGAGCTCCTTGCTGAGATCGCGGCCACGATCGGGCTCGAGGGCACCGAGCACGGCTGGGAGGGAGAGGAGGCGTGATCAAGCTCTACGACGCCGCCCGCTGCCCGTACTGCGCCCGCGCCCGGATCGTGCTCGCCGAGAAGGGCGTTCCCTACGAGACCGTCGAGATCGACCTGACCGACCGGCCTGCCTGGATCTACGACCTGAACCCGACCGGGAAGGTGCCGGTGCTCGACGAGGACGGCTGGTTGCTCCCGGAGTCGGCCGTGATCGGCGAGTACCTGAACGAGCGCTATCCGGAGCCGCCGCTCTGGCCCGACGACCCGGGCGAGCGTGCCGCCGGACGGCTGCTCGTCTTCCGCTTCGACGACTTCTCGAAGCCGTACTACGCGCTGCGGCGCGGCGAGGAGGGTGCGCGCGAGCGGTTCGAGGCTGAGCTCGGCCGCCTGGACGGCCTGCTCGCGGTGATCCCGTGGCTGTCGGGGCGGACATTCGGCCTCGCCGACATCGCCTTCCTTCCGTGGGTCGTGCGCGCGGCGGACATGCTCGGGATCCCACTCGAGCCCTGGCCGGACCTCGCTGCGTGGGTCGAGCGCGCCGGCGAGCGCCCATCCGTCGCGGCGGAGCGCGAGCTCATCGCCGCGCTGTGACGGTCGTCTTCCTCCACGCGCTGCCGCTCGACGAGCGGATGTGGCCCGACGGGGCGCAGGCGCCGCGCCTGTACGGGCCCGGCCGGACGATGGACGAGTGGGCGGACGGCGTGCTCGCGGCCTACGCGGGGCAGCTCGTCCTCGTCGGAGCTTCGATGGGCGGCTACTGCGCTCTCGCCGCCGTCCGGCGCGCGCCCGAGCGGATCGACGGTCTCGTGCTGGTCGGCTCGCGGCCGGACGCGGACTCGCCCGAACGGCGTGCGAAGCGCGCGGAGACGATCGCGCTGGCACGCGAGCGCGGCGCGGAAGGGATCTGGCGCTCGATGCGCGACCCGCTCTTCTCACCGGACGCCGACCCGGCCGTGGTCGCGCGCGCCCGCGAGCTCGCGCTCGAGCGGACCGAGGAGGAGCTCGTTGCTGCGATCGAGGCGATCCGCGACCGTCCCGACTCCACCGAGGCCTATCTCGGCCTCGGCGACCGCGCCCTGACGATCGTCGGCGACCGGGATCCCTACGTCGCGGTCGAGGAGGCGCGGACATGGGACGCGGACACGGTCGTCTTGGAGGGCTGCGGCCACCTGCCGAGCCTCGAGCGGCCGGCCGAGTTCGGAAGCCTCGTCGAGGAGGCGGTCGCGCGGTGGACGTGAGCAAGGACGAGGTCAAGCGCCGGCTCGGCGAGGAGGGCTTCGTCGTCCTCGACGTGCGCACGCCGCCCGAGTACACCGGCGACACGGTGGCGCCGTGCGATCCGCGTGCCGGTCACATTCCGGGCGCGCGGAACGTCGATATCGAGGAGCTCCTGGGCTCGACGCCCGAGCAGATCCGCGACCGCCTCGGCCCGCCGGAGGCCGCCGAGCTCGTCACCTACTGCCACTCGGGCTCGCGCTCCGACCTCGCGGCGCAGATCCTGGGAGCCGCCGGGTACGTGGCGCGAAACTATCGCGGCTCCTGGCACGAGTGGTCGCGCGACGCCTCGCTCCCCGCCGAGACAGGTCCAGAGACCTAGACGGCGGCGAGGAAGGCCGCGCAGAGACCGCGGCCGAGCTCGTTCCAGGCTCCGATTCGCTCCCGCGTCGCCGCCCGCAACGCGTCGGCGTCGGCGACGTCGTCCGGCTCCTCGGTGAGCCAGAGCTCGACCTGCTCGTGCCGAACCTCGGGGTGGAACTGGACGCCCCACGCTCGGCCGAGCCGGAACGCCTGCACGCAGACTCGACTCCGGGCCAGCTCGACCGCGTCTCCAGGGAGCGTGTGGGTGTAGTGGTGCCACTGGAACGCGTCGAAGCGCTCCGGGAGCGCACGGCCGACCGGGTCGGCGGCAGCCGCCTCGGTGCGCGCGACCGGCAGCCAACCGACCTCGGGCTCGCTCGCGCGGAAGACCTCCGCGCCCGCCGCGCGCGCGAGCAGCTGCGAGCCGAGACAGACGCCGAGCACCGGCGTATCGGTCTCGAGCAGCCCCTCGAGCCAGCGCAGCTCTTCGCCGAGCCAGCCGTGCCGGTGCTCCTCGTCCGGGTGCATGCCGCCGCCGAAGACGAGCACGGCGTCGGCGTCTGCGGGCGGCCCGCCCCCGAGCGGCACCTGCCACTCGGTCAGCTCGTGGCCGGCGGCCGCGACCGCGTCCGCGAAGACGCCCGGGCCGACGCTCGGGCCGTGCGTGGCGGCGACGACACGCATGCCCGTCACGCAGGGACGGTAGCCGACACCCGCCCTCCCTACAATCCCGCCCATGGACCAGCGGCCCATCGGCGTCTTCGACTCTGGCGTGGGCGGCTTGACCGTGCTGCACGAGTGCCTCGTCACGCTCCCGCACGAGGACTTCGTCTACCTCGGCGACGGTGCTCGGCTCCCGTACGGCCCGCGTCCTCTCGGCGAGCTGCGCCGCTTCGCGCACGAGATCGGCGCCTTCCTCGAGGGGCAGGGCGTCAAGCTCGTCGTCGTCGCGTGCAACTCGGCGACTGCGGCCGCGCTGCCGGACCTGCAGACCGACCTTCGCGTCCCCGTTGTGGGCGTGATCGCGCCCGAGGCGCACGCGGCCGTGCAGGCGACGCGGAACCGGCGGGTCGGGTTGCTCGCGACGCACGCGACCGTCTCGAGCGGCCGCTACGCCGAGCTCGTCCACGCCCTCGACGCGGGCGTCGAGGTGACTCCGGTCGCCTGCCCGCGGCTCGTGCCGCTGATCGAGGCGGACGATCCGTTCTCCGAGGAGACGAGCGCGGCGGTGCGCGAGTACGCGGCGCCGCTGAAGGCGGCCGGCGTCGACACGGTCATCCTCGGCTGCACGCACTACCCGCTGATCCGCCCGATCCTGCAGCGCGTCTTCGGCCGGGACGTGACGCTCGTCTTCTCGGCCGAGGAGACCGCGCGCGAGGTCGCCGAGACGCTCGCGCGGAAGCGGATCGAGAACGACCCCGCGCGCGAGGGCGCGTACCGCTTCCTCACGACCGGCGACGTCGACGCCTTCCGCGCGATGGGCCGCCGCTTCCTCCAGCTTCCGATCGACGAGGTCGAGCACGTCGAGCTCGCGACGCTCGAGGCGGCCGCATGACGCGCAACGACGGGCGGAGTCGCGACGACGAGCTGCGGCCGCTCGACCTGATCCCCGACTTCGTCGAGCTGGCGCACGGCTCCGTCCTCTACTCGCAGGGAAAGACGCGCGTGCTCTGCACCGCGATGATCGAGGAGGGCGTGCCGCGCTGGCTCTACCGCTCCGGCCGCGGCTGGATGACCGCCGAGTACTCGCTCCTGCCGGCCTCGACCGGCGACCGCGTCGCCCGCGAGGCGGCGAAGGGGAAGCAGGGGGGTCGCACGGTCGAGATCCAGCGGCTGATCGGGCGCGCGCTCCGCTCCGTCTGCGACCTCGAGGCGCTCGGCGAGCGGACGCTCTGGCTCGACTGCGACGTGATCCAGGCCGACGGCGGCACCCGCTGCGCTGCGATCTCGGGCGCGTACGTCGCCGCGCGCCGGGCACTCGACCGGTTCGGGCTCTCGAAGACGCTGACCGGCCAGGTCGCGGCTGTGTCCGTCGGCGTCGTCGACGGGCGGGCGCTGCTCGACCTCGACTACGCCGAGGACTCGAGCGCGGAGACGGACATGAACGTCGTCATGACGGCCGACGGGCGGCTCGTGGAGGTGCAGGCGACGGCCGAGCGCGACCCGTTCACACGCGAGGAGCTGGACGGGCTCCTCGACGTCGCGGCCGGCGGGCTGGAGGTGATCATGGCCGCGCAGGACGAGGCCGTCGCAGTAGAACGCGTTGCCTGAGCTCTCGACAGCCGAGGCGCTGCTGCGGCTCCTCGTCGCCGCCGGGCTCGGGGGTGCGATCGGCCTCGAACGCGAGCTGCGCGACCACGAGGCGGGCTTCAGGACGCATCTGCTCGTCTCCCTCGGCGCCTGTGTCTTCACGCTCGTCTCGGCGTACGCGTGGACGGACTGGACGTTCTCGACGGCGCAGGGCGTCGTTTTCGACCCGACGCGGATCGCTGCGCAGATCGTCACCGGGATCGGTTTCCTCGGCGCCGGGGCGATCATCGTCCGCGGCATTTCCGTTCGCGGCCTGACGACGGCGGCGACGCTCTGGGTCGTCGCCGCGATCGGCATGGCCGCAGGCGCCGGCTACTACCCGGTCGCAGTCGGTGCGGCCGCGCTCGTGCTCGTCTCGCTCGGCCCGCTCAAGCTCGTCAGCAAGTCGCTCATATCCCGCGTGCGCCCCGAGGAGGCGGAGCTCGCGATCGTGCTCGCGCCCGAGGGCGACGGCTCGCGCGTGCTGGCCCTGATCGAGGAGCTCGGTGGAGAGGTGGACTCGGTCGAGTTCGGCGACGAGCGGACGGTCGACGTCGTGCTGCGCGCGTCGCGCCGCTCCGAGTCGGCGCGCGTGGCGGAGCGTGTCTCGAAGCTCGAGGACGTCGAGCGCGTGCAATGGCGTCCGTGAGGGCGCTGCTCGCCTCGGGCAACAGGCACAAGCTGGAGGAGCTGCGGGCGGCGCTCCCGGGCTGGGAGCTCGAGCTCCTCCCGGCGAGCGGTTATCCACCCGAGGACGGCGAGACGTACTACGAGAACGCGCTCGGCAAGGCTCGGTTCGGCCGTGGCGCCGCCGGCGACGCGGGCGCGTGGGTGCTCGGTGAGGACTCCGGGATCGAGGTGGCGGCCCTCGGCGGCGCGCCCGGGATCGCCTCGGCTCGCTGGGCGGAGGACGGTGTGGCGCAGCTCCTCGCCGAGCTCGACGGCGTTGCCGACCGCCGCGCCCGCTACGTCTGCGAGCTCGTCGCCCTGGCGCCGGACGGCGAGGAACGGCGCGGCAGCGGGCTGCTCGAGGGCGAGGTCGCAACCGAGCGCCGCGGCGACGAGGGCTTCGGCTACGACCCGATCTTCGTCCCCGCAGGCGAGGAGCGCACGGTCGCGGAGCTCGGCGACGCGTGGAAGCGGGCCAACTCGCACCGCGCGCGGGCAGCGGCGGCCCTCCGCGCGGCCATGTCCTGAGCGGACGCGATGGGTCCTGGCCCCGTCATGTCCGAGGTGGACGTGAGGGGTCCTGGCCCCGACACGTCCCTTCTGTCCTCCCTTGATGTCCGCGGCGTACGGGCGCCAACCCTGCGGACGTGGCCTGAGTGGACACGAGGGGTCCTGGCCCCGTCATGTCCCAGGTGGACGTGAGGGGTCCTGGCCCCGTCATGTCCCGTCAGGCCAGGCCTGCCACCTCCTCCTCGTCGCGGCGCGCGTGCCACCAGTTGACCTCCGCACCGAAGACGATCACGTTCGCCATCACGTAGAGCCAGACGAGCAGGAGCGCCGAGGCGCCGAGCGCCTGCACCGCGACGACCTCGCTCGAGAGGCGGACGAAGAGCGGCAGCACCTGGAACGTCACCTGGAGGAGCACGGCGGCGAGCGCTGCCCCCGGCCAGACCTCGCGCAGCGACAGCTTCACGTTGGTCAGCCGTTCGTACGCCAGCACGAGGAAGACGAAGACCGAGAGAGTCGAGAGGGCGGCCGAGAGGGTGTAAGCCACGACCCCGTTGGCGACCACGCCGCCGGCGAACCGCTTCAGCAGGTCGTAGCCGAACGACCCGAGCACGAGCCCAATCGCGAGCACGACGATCGAGCCGGCCATGAACAGCGTCGCGAGATACTTGCCGCGCAGGAAGGAGCGATTCGGCCGGCCGTAGACGATGTTGAATGCCGACTCGAGCACGCTGAAGAGCGACAGCGACGTCCACAGCAGGAACGAGGCGCCGATCACGCCCAGCGCCGTCGCGTTCTCGCGGATCTCCTGAACGACCTTGACGATGTTGTCGATCGACTGCGAGGGGAAGAGGTGCTCGAGCGTCTGGACGAAGTAGCTCGACTCCTCGGCGCGCCCCGTCCAGCCGAGCACGGCGAGCGCGAGGAAGATCAGCGAGACGGACGAGAGCAGCCCGAAGTAGGCGATCATCGCGGCCAGGTGCGTGCCTCGATCGGCGAAGAACTTCGCGAGGGGTTGCGCCAGCGGTCTGCGCACAGCCGCAGTATCGTCCGGGCGATGGATGCCGTGGCCGCGCTGGCAGACCTGACCGAGATCTCGTCGCAGGTCGAGACGGCCGTCGTTCTCGACGACGGCGGCGCGCTGCTCGGGTCGACGCCCGACGATCCGGTGCGCAGCGAGCGGCTGGCGCGCACGGGGCTTGACCTGCTCGGAGCCGCACAGCGGCACTTCCAGGAAGGGACGCGGGCGCTGACGCAGCTGGAGGTCGCGCTTCGCTCGGGGAGCGTGTTCGTCGTCCGCGACGGCGCTCGCAGCATCGTCGCCACGACCGGCGCTGGACCCACCTCCGGGCTCGTCTTCTACGACCTGAGGACGTGCCTGCGCGCGCTGGACGACCCGGCGCCGCCGCCCGAGCCGAAGCCGAAGCGGACCCGGACGCGAAAGCCGAAGGCCGATGCGTAGGACGCTCGTGCTCCTTGCTGCGGCCGGCGGCTCGCTCCTCTACGCCGCCCGCCGGCGCCGTGGCCGCGAGCGGGTGCAGCTCCACTTCGACGACGGCTCGACGGTGACGCTGGAACAGGGTGCGCCTGCAGCGGACGAGCTGCTCGCCCTCGCTCGCGGCGTCGTCTAGGAGATGGTTGATCGGCGGTTAGCGCACTCGCGGATGACGACCCAGACGCGGCGCCGGGAGCCACCCTCGGCCTTGCCAAGGCAGCCAGCCTTGGCTGCGTCCGAGTGCGGCCCCCGGCTTGGTCTGGATCGCCCCCGCGAGCACGCCAACCACCGATCAACCATCTGATGGACGAGCTCGGCACGCGGCTGCGCGAGCACGCCTTGCTCGAGGGGGATTTCCTGCTCCGCTCCGGCAGGCGCTCGAGCTGGTACCTCGACAAGTACCGCTTCGAGACGCTGCCCGAGCTGCTGGGGCCGCTGGGAGAGCGCCTTGCAGCCGCCGTGCGGGAGCACGAGCCCGATGCGGTCCGCCTCGCTGCGCCGGCGCTCGGTGCCGTCGCGCTCGCGGCGTCGACCTCGCTTGCGTCAGGGCTGCCGTTCGTGATCGTCCGCGACACCGCCAAGGAGCACGGCACCGCGAACCGGCTCGAAGGGCCGTTCGAGCGCGGCGAGCTCGTCTGCCTGCTCGAGGACGTCGTCACCTCCGGCGGTGCCCTTGCGGAGGCCGTCGAGGTCCTGCGCGAGGCCGGGCTGGTCGTCCGGAACGCCGTCTGCGTCGTCGACCGGGAGGAGGGCGGGGCGGACGAGCTCGCCCGGCGCGGGATCCGGCTGCGGTCCCTCTACCGGGCAGGAGAGTTCGTCCCGGCAGCAAAGATCGCCCAAAATCCGCATGGTTGAGCCACGGAACCGTTGAGGCAGTCCGATGCGGCTGTTAGGGTGGCCGCCAGTTTCCGTACTTCCACGACAGGAGGAGTGGCAAAGTGACGAAGCAGGAGTTCGTTGACGCGGTCGCATCGAGGGCGAATCTGTCCCGTCGCGACGCAGGCGCCGCGGTGGAGGCGGTCCTCGACACCGTCACCGACACGCTCAAGAGGCGCGACACGATCACGTTCACCGGGTTCGGCAAGTTCTCGACGAGCGAGCGCGCTGCGCGCGAGGGTGTCAACCCGCGCAACCCGAGCCAGAAGGTGCACATCCCCGCTGCGACGGTGCCGAAGTTCTCGGCCGGCAGCCAGCTGAAGGCAGCCGTCAAGGGCTCGTAGCCCCGGCTGCTCCTCCGCAAACCACGAGTGCCGCACCCGTGGGCGTCCACGGTGCGGCGCTCGTTTCTTTCTTGCAGGCGAACGTATGTTCGCTTACGCTTGGGTCGTGCAGCTCTCGTTCGACGCCGCCGACCGCCTCGTCGAGCTCGTCCAGGCCCGCCACGGGCCGGTTCCGGCCGAGGATGCGGCGCGTGCCCTCTACGCGCTCCGCCACGTCCCCGCCGGGCTCGCCCGCTCGCTGCTCGACGACGTCGTCGTCGGCGACGCCCGCCTCGCCTGGCGCGGCGCAAGCGTCGGGCTCGCCGAGCCTCCGGGCGCCGGGGTTGCGCTCGAGGCGGCGACCTACGTCGTCGTCGACCTCGAGACGACCGGCCTCTCGCCCGGCACCTCGGCGATCTGCGAGATCGGCGCCGTTCGGGTCCGCGGCCTCGACCTCGCCGAGCGGTTCGAGACGCTCGTCAATCCCCGGCGACCCCTGCCCGCTCCGATCGCGGCGCTGACCGGAATCGACCCTGCGGCGCTGCGCGGCGCACCGGCGGTTGAGCTCGCGGTTCGTCGCTTCCTCGATTTCGCGGGTGATGCAGTCCTCGTCGCCCACAACGCCCGCTTCGACGTCGGCTTCCTCGACCGCGAGGTGGAGCGGCTGACGGGCCGGCGGATCGCGGCGCCGGTTGTCGACACCGTCTGGCTCGCCCGACGCTTGCTCGCCGGCCGGCTCCGCCGCGTCGGCCTTGCTTCGCTCGCGCACTTCTTCGGCACCGGCACGAGGCCCTGCCACCGCGCTCTGCCGGACGCCGAGGCGACGGCGGAGATCCTGCTCGCGCTCCTCGGCCTCGCGCAGGAACACGGTGCGAGGACCGTGTCCGACGTCGTCGACCTCGCCGCGCCGCGGGCGCGCCGGCTCGCCGGCAAGCGCTTCCTCGTCGCCGGGGCGCCGTCCCGGCCTGGCGTCTACCTCTTCCGCGACCGCACAGACCGGGTGCTCTACGTCGGCCGCGCCCGTGACCTGCGCGCGCGGTTGCGTTCGTACTTCCGCACCGAGCGGCAGCGCCCAGCGGTCGAGGCGGCGCTCGGCGCGGTCGAGCGGATCGAATGGCGCGTGCTCGGGTCGGAGCTCGAAGCCGCGCTCGAGGAGCTGCGCCTGCTCCGCGAGCTGCGGCCGCCGGCGAACGCCCGCAGCGTGCGACCCGACCGCCACGTCTATCTGCGCCGCCGCGGCTCGGGCTGGTGCGTGACCGAGGCGCCGGGCCTGTACGGGCCGCTGAAGAGCCGGCGCCTCGCGGGTGCCGCCGCGCGCGCGCTCGGAGACTGGGAGGGAGAGCCGGCTGCTGCGCTTCCCCGCGTCCGCGCGAGATTGCGGCGGCTCTCGTCCGACCTTCGCTTCGAGGACGCGGCACGGCTCCGCGACCGGATCACCGCGCTCGAGGAAGTCGTCGCGGCGCTCGCCGAGCTCGAGCGCCTGCGCGCGCTCGAGCTCTGCCTGCTCGTTCCTGCGACCGAGGAAGGGTTTCGGCGCGCATTCTTCGTCTCCCGCGGCCGGGTCGCCGCAGCGCGGACGCTCCTCGCCGGCGAGGCCGGCCGGGGCGAGGTCGAGGCGGGTCTCGCGGCGGCGTCCCGGGCCGAAGACTCGCTCGACGCGGCCGACGCCGACGAGCTGCTCCTGATCGGCTCCTTCCTCCGCCGGCCGCCGCCGGAGCTGGAGGTGGTGCCGTTGGCGACGCTCCGACGTGCTGCCTAGTCTTGCCGCATGTCTTCGGTCGCCACCGCGACGTTCGCAGACCGGCTCGCCGAGGCGGTCGAGCGCAAGCGGAGCCAGCTCGTCGTCGGCCTCGACCCTCGGCTCGAGCAGCTGCCGGTCGAGCTGCGCGGCGAGGGCTACGCGCGCGAGGCCGCCGCCGGCGCCTATGCCCGCTTCAGTTGCGGGATCGTCGACGCGGTCGCGCCCTACGTCGTCGCGGTCAAGCCTCAGGCCGCGTTCTTCGAGGCGCTCGGCGCGGACGGGATCGGCGCGCTCGAGCGCGTGTGCCGCTACGCACGGGACGCGGGGCTGCTCGTGCTTCTGGACGGGAAGCGCGGCGACATCGGCTCGACCGCGCGCGCGTACGCCTCCGCCTACCTCGAGCCGCACGAGGAGACGCCGCCGCTCGCGGATGCGCTCACCGTCAACACCTACCTGGGCGGCGACTCGATCGAGCCGTTTCTGCAAGCCTGCCGGCTTCACGGCGCCGGCATCTTCTGCCTCGTGCGCACGTCGAATGCAGGCGCCGCCGACGTGCAGGAGCTGAGGCTGTCCGACGGGCGGCCGGTGTGGCAACAGGTCGCGGAGCTCGTGGCGGAGTGGGGGGCTGACATCGTCGGCGACCGCGGCCTCTCGAGCGTCGGTGCCGTCGTCGGCGCCACCGTGCCCCGCGCCGTCGCGCAGGCGCGAAAGCTGCTGCCGCGCTCGGTGCTGCTGCTTCCGGGCATCGGCGCGCAGGGAGCTCGCCCCGCCGACGTCGCGCGCGCCTTCACGAGCGGCCCGGCAAGCGCACTCGTGACCGTCTCGCGCTCGGTCATCTTCGCCTACCGAGGCGGAAGCGAGGAATGGCGATCGGCTGCGGCCGTCGAGGCGGCGCGCCTCCGCGCCGAGGTCTGGTCGGTTTCCGGCTGGTGATGCGCGGCCACACGACGCTCGCGCGGTACGCCGCACCCGCCGCCTTCCTCCTTGCCGCCACGATCGCCGTGCTCATCGTCCGCTCGGGGCTCTCGACCGACGATGGGTCGGCGCCGTCGGCGCCGACGACGACCGTGGGGACGACAACCGCGGCGCAGCGCCCGCCCGCGACGACGGGTGGGCAGGCCACGACGACCACGCCGAGCACCCAGTTCTACGTGATCGAGGCGGGCGACACGCTCGCCGACGTCGCCGAGCAGTTCGACACCACGGTCGAGGTGCTGCTCGTGCTCAACCCGGACATCGATCCCGTCGCGCTGACGATCGGTCAGCGGATCCGCGTCAGGTAGGGTGGCCGCCGCGTGAAGCGGAGTGCCCTCGTCCTTGCTCTCGCCGCGGCGCTCTCCCTTGCGGTCGTCGCGGCCGCCGCGCCACCGCAGGTCGTCGCGGAGGCGTATGTCGTCCAGAACTCCGGCACCGGAGAAGTGCTCGCCTCCCAGGACGACCGCGAGCGCCTTCCGATCGCGTCGATCACGAAGCTGATGACAGCCCTGGTCGCGCTCGAGCGCACGCCCCTGGACGAGGTCGCGACGGTGAGCGGCGGCGCAGCTCGCGTGGGCGAGTCGACGATCAACGTGCGGCCGGGTGAGCGAATCACGATCGGCGACCTGCTCCGCGCCGCGCTCGTCCAGAGCGCCAACGACGCTGCGAACGTCGTCGCGGCGCACGTCGGAGGCGGCTCGGTGGCGCGCTTCGTCGACCTGATGAACGCCCGCGCCCGCCAGCTCGGGCTCACCGACACCCATTTCGTGAACCCGGACGGCCTCGACGCTCCCGGCCACGTCTCGAGCGCCCGGGACGTGACGAAGCTCGCGCGCGTCGCGATGAACAAGCCGTTCATCCGGGAGACCGTGCGGCTCGTCGACGCGACCGCGGCCGGGCGCCGCCTGCACACATGGAACGACCTCCTCACCACGTTCCCGAGGCTGATCGGCGTCAAGACCGGTCATACGAGCGGCGCGGGGTGGTCACAGGTTGCGGCGGCCCGCAGCGGCGGCGTCACCATCTACGCGACCCTGCTCGGCGGCGAGACGCGCGAGGCGCGGAACGCCGACCTGACGGAGCTGCTCGCCTGGGGCCTCTCGCGCTACCGGACCGTGTGGGCGATCGACGGCGAGCGCACGTACGGGCTCGCGCGCACCGCCTACGAGCAGCCGCACGTCCGCCTCGTGGCGGCGAAGCCCGCTCTGCGCGTCGTCCACGTCGAGCGCCCGCTCGTCGAGCGGGTCGTCGCGCCGGTGGAGGTCGAGCTGCCGGTCCGGCGCGGCCAGCGCCTCGGCGAGGTGCAGGTGCTCGACCGCGGCAAGGTGCTGGCCAGCTCGCCGCTCGTCGCGGCCGCGTCGGTCGAGCGCCCGGACACGCTCGACCGCATAGGCTTCTACGCTCGCCGCACGCTCCATCACCTCGGCGGCCTGTTCTCGTGAGCCCCGGATGATCGTCACAGTCACGCTCAACGCCGCGCTCGACCGCACGCTGACCGTGCCGCACTTCCAGCGCGAGCACCGCCACCGCGCGAGCCAGGTGTTGACGCTCGCCGGCGGCAAGGGGATCAACGTCGCGCGCGCGCTGAAGCAGCTCGAGGTGCCGGTGGTCGCGACCGGGCTCACCGGCGGCCGGACCGGGACGCGGATCGTCGAGGAGCTGACCGCCGAGGCGATCCTGAACGACTTCGTGCGGATCGGCGAGGAGTCGCGGACCTCGACGGCCGTCGTCGACCCGACCGAGGGCTCGTACACCGAGATCAACGAGTGGGGCCCCAAGGTCGACGCGGTGGAGCTCGAGACGTTGCTCGAGAAGCTCCACTACCTCTCGCGCGGCGCCGACTTCGTCGTCTTCGCCGGCTCGCTGCCGCGCGGCGTCGACGAGAGCTTCTACGCCGAGACGATCCGCGACCTCAACCGGCGCGGCGTCCCCGTCGTGCTCGACACCGAGGGAGAGCCGCTGCGCCTCGGAACCGAGGCCGAGCCGTACCTCGTCTCGCCCAACCAGCGCGAGGCAGAGCACGTCGTCGGGCAGGAGCTCGAGGACGAGGAGGACTACCTGATGGCGCTCGACTCGATCGCCGAGCTCGGCGCCCGCAATGTCCACATCACGCACGAGTCGGGGTGCTACGCCCTGTTCCGCGAGGAGCGGCAGGTGAAGCGGTACAAGGCGACGGCGCCGTTCCTCGAGGCCGTCTCGGTGGTCGGCGCCGGCGACGTATTGCTCGCACAGTTCATCGCGGCGCGGCTGGCAGGGAAGACCTCGGAGGACGCGCTGCGGATCGCGGTCGCCGCCGGAGCCGCGGCGACGCTCGAGGTCGGCGCCGGCCGCTTCGACCCGCGCGAGGCGGGCCGACTGCTCGCGGGCGTCGAGCTCGCCGAGCTCGCTTCGGTCGTCTGACCCGTCCACGCAGGCTGTTAGGCTGACGGCCTTGGAAGGACAGGAGCTGTCGTTCGAGGAGAAGTTCGGCCGTGAGGGCCTCACCTTCGACGACGTCCTGCTCGTGCCGGCCGAGTCGTCCGTGCTCCCGAACGATGTTCGCACCGCGACCCG
>CAWKNQ010000018.1:0-148452 GCA_963850995.1 uncultured Gaiellaceae bacterium
GAGCTCGGGCTTGCGCTTGTGCAGCTCAGCTGCGGCCTGGATGCCGGTCTTGCGCGGCATCGACACGTCGAGGATGACGAGGTGGACGTCTTCGTTGAGCGCCTTCTCGACGGCCTCGGCGCCGTCTTCGGCCTCGGCCACGACCTCCATGTCCGGCTTGGCATCGAGCACTTTCCTCAGGCCGGAGCGGACGATCGAGTGGTCATCGGCGATAAGGATGCGAGTCACGATCGGAATCGTCATTCCGACACTCCTACCGGGGGGACGGCACGGATCGCCGGAACCTCGAGACGGACATCGACTCCACTTGGCGACGCCTGTTTGATTGCCAGTGCGGCGCCGATCAAGAGCGCCCTCTCGCGCATGCTGCGCAAACCACCGTGTTCGTTCGGCTCGTCGAGGAAGCCGTGGCCATCGTCGATTACGCGCAGCGTGACACTGTCGATGCCTTCCTCGAGTGAGACGATGACCTGCGTCGCATGCGCGTGGCGAGCGACGTTGGTCAAGCTCTCTTGCGCGATGCGGTAGACGGCGGCTCGGCGTCGGGCTCGAGCTTTGGCAAGGACGGGTCGAACCGACGGTCGACGCGGATGCCCGAGATGCGGCTGAAGGTCGTCGTCAGTTCGGTCAGGGCGCTGACTAGTCCGAGCTGCTCGAGCATCTCGGGGCGCAGCTCGCTCGAGATCCGACGCACCTCGTTGAGGCCTCGCCGGACCGACTGCTTGGCGTCGTCGATCTCAGTGCGATGAGCGGGCGCGTCTTCAGCGATCGAGTCGAGGTGCAGGAGGACGCCGGTCAGTACCTGGCCGACCTCGTCATGGAGGTCGCGGGCGATTCCGACGCGCTCCGCCTCCTGCGCGGCCAAGACGCGGCGGCCGCTTTGTCGGCGCTCGCTCTCCAACCGGTCGAGCATCCGGTTGAAGGCAATGACGACCCGGCTGATCTCGTCGTGACGCAGCACCTGCAGCCGCTGATCCGGCCGCAGGAGGTCGACCGTTTCCATCCTCTGCGCCAGGCGCTCGAGCGGCGCGAGCGCGCGTCGTATCAGCAGTGCGTTCGCTGCCAGCGTCACCACAAGCCCCCCGAGAACGAGCAGCGCCTGGATCGGCTTGATCGGCGCATCGATCTCCAGCGGACTGAAGAGGAGCAGAGCAGCGAGAACACCGAGAAGCCCAGCGTTGACGGCAAAGACACGCCAGAAGACGGAGAGAGGACGAGACATAGCTCGACGTTAGCGCGGCCCTCCATTCACGCGTCCATCTCTCCCGGCCCGCGTCGCGGCGGCGTGATCAGAACCGGCACCGGCGTCTCGGCTTGGAGCTGCTCGGCGAGCGGGCTCTGGAGGCCGCGCCGGAAGCGGCCGCGCGTCTGGAGCCGACGACGATCAGTCAGCAGCCTCCTCGGCTGCGATTCGGCCGATCAGCGTGGCGGCGTCGCCCGTCCCTGAACGATGCTCAGCGCTGTCGGCGACGCCGTACTCTGACGACAATCGCGCGAGCACCCGGGCGCCACCTTCGCGATTTGCCTTCATCGAGACGCTCTCGGCGCCGTCGAGATCGTCTTCGGTTGCGCTGATCCCGTCGCGTGCGTACGCGAGCACCAGCCGCAAGCCAAGTCGGTCGCTCAGGTCGACAGCCATCTCGAGCGCGTTACGGCCGTCTTCACTGTCGCTTAGGCCGCAGACCAGCGTTCCCCCATTTCATCCTCCTTCGCTCTCGGTAGGCCCATGGTCGCTGCGCTCGGGATGGAGAGCCATGGAGCCGGGACCTCACTTACGCCTCATAAGCGGCTCAAATGCGGTGGGCGGGCGGGCGAAATGCACCGCCGGCCCCATGTCCGGAACACGGCGCTCGGGGCAGCCTGGAAGCATGCTCGCAACGAAGGAAACACCTGCACCGATTCGGCGGAGAGCCTTCGAGGCTGACGCTGGTTCGGCCGAGAGCCGCCTTACTGAGGCCGTCGGTTACGGCGTCGACGCTGACGGTGCTGCGGCAGCAGGAAAGGATCAGCGCTGCGCTACAGCCTCCGGAGAGATGGGGCCGTGGCCCGATGGCCGAGCGTCCCGCCCGCGGGCAGGCTCGTCACGGCCGATCTCTGCGAGCCATCCCCAGACAGAAAGGAGTTCGAGATGACTACATTCTTCGCTGCGACGGACGACGACTTGCTCGTGACTGCTTACGGTCACGGCCGGCTTCGTGCCGAGCTCGAGGCGTTGCGGACGGTGGGGCGCGCAGCACTTATCGAGCAGCTCCGGGAGGCTCGCGAGGACGGCGACCCCGACAACCCCATGTTGTTCGATCTGCTTGAGGAGCAGGCGCAGCTCGAGGGGCGAATCAACGAGCTTGAAACGCAGCTCGCTGCGGCGCGAGTCGTGCGCCCGCAGGCAACGGCGCGGCCGGAATCGGAAGCCTGGTGCGCGTGCGCCACTCCGACAGCGGCGAGGTTGCGGAGTACGATTTGGTCGGCTCGATCGAGTCCGATGTCGGCAACGGTCGCGTGTCGGTGGGGGCGCCGGTCGGCCGAGCGCTCGTCGGTCGAGTGGGTGGCGAAACCGTCGTCGTCGAGACTCCGCGCGGCACGCAGCAGCTCGAGATCCTGGCCGTCCTTGCGGCCGACCGACCGGCCGCAAAGGGGGCGGCGTGAGTCAACAGACGAATGTCCGCTCTCCTACGCGGCCATGCGCGCACGTCGCCAAGCGTCGACGCCGCGAGCCGCTCAACGTCTGCCTGCGCGCGCCGCTCTGGCGCGCGCAGGCGAAGGCGAAGAGATGAAGCTGCACCTCGCCGTCTTGGCGCATGAGCCGGAGACTGGCCTCGGTGCCTTCGCCCCGCAACTCGAGGCGGCCGAGGTCAGCTACGAGGTCCTGTGCACGGCCGAGCGGACGCTGCCGGACTGCCAACGTTTTGACGGCACTATCGCCCTCGGCGGCAGCCTCGGCGTCGACGACGCCCGACTGCTCGGGGCGCGCCGCTGGGTGCGGAATGCGGTTCTGGCAGGCCAGCCATTCCTTGGCGTCTGTCTTGGCGGCCAGCTGCTCGCGAGCGCGCTTGGCGCTCGCGTCGGGCGTGGGCGCCCAGAAGTGGGCGTCCACGATGTCTTCCTAACGGACGCGGCAATACATGACCCGCTGTTCGCCGGACTACCGGGTCGTCTAGCGGTCCTTGGCTGGCACGAGGACAGCTTCGATTTGGCGCCCGGTGCGGTACCGCTGGCAGGCTCCGTCCGTTGCGCGTACCAGGCGTTTCGCTATGGCCCCGCTGCCTACGGGCTCCAGTTTCACCCGGAGGTTCGCGTCGACGATCTCGCACGCTGGCGCCACGTCGCGGGCTTCAGCGATCTCGCGGCCCGCACCGGTACAGACTTCGACTACCTCGCGATCGCGCTGTGCCGCGCGACGCCGGCGCTCGACGGCCTGGCCGAGCAGCTACTCGGGCGTTGGCTGTACTTGGCAGCCGGGATTGCTGCGCTGGCATCGCCGCAAGTGGCTGCGGCCTGAAGGCGTTCTTCGCATGGCCGAGCTCCCCTGACTCGTCTCAACCCGTTCGGCGTTCATGGAGCGCGGCCCGGCGCGACCCCCAGCTGGGCGGCTCGGCCCAGACTGCGTCCCCGCCGCACATGGGACAGCGTCCAGGCGGCACACGGCTGACGATTCCGTACCCACACAGGTCGCAGCAGAGGTCGCGCTTTCGCGCCATCGGAGCGACGCGTGCGTGGCCACTGGCAGCGGATGCGTTCGCCTGCTGCTCGACCCACGCCAGCACGTGATCGAAGTCGATCTCGTCGAACACCGGCAGCCCGAGACCAGCTGCGCGCTGGCGTAACAGCTCGGGGTCTGAGCTGTGCAGGGCGATCGGCAAAGTCGGCTGCAACGCGCGCAACCGGCGCGCCGCTTCGACTCCGTCGACGCGCGGCATGTTCATGTCGAGTAGGACGATGTCCACGAGGCCCCTGCGGGCGAGCGCGAGCGCTTCGGCCCCGTCCTCGGCCTCGATCACCGACCTACGCCGGCGGCCGCGCGGAGCAACGTGGCGAGCATCGCGCGGACGCGTGGATCATCGTCGGTCAAGAGCAGGCGCGCTCCGCTCGCGGGGGCGTCGACTGGAGCAGCTGTAATCACAGGGCTCCTCTCGAAGGCATGTCCTGAGCCTGCCGTCTCCTCGCCGAGCCGGCTATGGGTTCATGGCCCCATCTGGGTCGCGATGGGATCGAAATGGGGTGGAGCCCCGATCGCGGTTGGGTGCCCGTGCGGCGACGCTGGTCTCACCAGAGAGGAGAGACATGAGTGCATCGATTGTTTGCGGCGTCGACGGCTCGTCCGAGTCACAGGCAGCGCTTCGCGTCGCCGCGCATCTGGCAGATCAGCTTGAGGTGAGACTGGTCGTGGCCCACGTCGCGGAACCAGCCTTCGTGCCTTATGCCGGTGCAACCGCCTTCGGCGGCGTCGCTGCGCGTCACGCCGTGATGGAGAAAGTGCAGTCGCAACAGGAAGTTGCAGAGCGTCTACTCGAGCAAGTCGTCGTCGCGGCCGGACTCGACGCCGAGCGTCGCACCGCCGTCGGGGTTCCCGCAGAGCGACTGGCTGAGATCGCCGACGAGGTGGACGCCGAGCTGATCGTCGTCGGCTCGCGCGGCCGCGGCGCCTTCAGGGCCGCGTTCCTCGGCAGCGTCTCGAACGCGCTCGTCGGCGTCGCGCGCTGCCCGGTCTTGATCGTGCCGCCGGGAGCCACGGAGGCTTCATGAACAGCCCCGCTCGGTATGCGGACAGGGAGTCTTGGCGGCCCGACGAAGGCGCGCCTCTTTGTTCGGAGGGAGTGGGGGTCGGGATGGACGGTCAACCTTGCCCGCCGCCCGGTCGGCGATGCTATGGACCCTGACGTCTTCATCACGATCGCGTTTTGCACCGAGGTCGCGCTGTTCGCGATCTGTGGCGGCCTCTTCGTGGAGCACGAGTGGCGCCGCGATGCGCACCGGGTTGACGCCGACCCACAAGAGCTAGCCCGCCTCGCCACTCGGCCCCCTCGGGCTACCCCGCCACCGCTGCGAAGCCGCCGACGATCGCGCCGTAGACGATGTGGGAGGCAATGGTCGCGAGCGGTGTCTGGCGGCCGTAGTTGATCAGCATGAAGCCCGGCGGCTCGAGTAGCGGGGCCGTCCCGGCGGCGTCGAAGCCCGTGCCCATACGGGGATGCACCGCCGGGAGGAGGATGCTGACCAGCGCCGTGCCGGCGAAGAGACCGTGCAGGAGTCCGACAAGGGCGCCAATGACGACGCCGCTCTGGCCAAGGGTCGCGAAGACGAGCCAGTAGCCGACTGCAAACAAGAGGCCGAACATGAAGTGAAGCGCGTAGCCGGCTAGCTTGGCGCGGGCGCGGTCTGAGGTCACCGCCGTGCCGAGCAGGAACGGGAGGTCCATCCGCGTCCAGCCGAGTTCGGTGGCTCCGCGCAACAGCGTCGTCAAGACGACGGTGCCGAGCAAGCCGCCGACGAGCGTGCCCCAGATCACCGCGAGACCTCGGCGAGCGCCGCCGCGGCGTTGATCAGAGCGAGGTGCGACAGGCCCTGGGGGAAGTTTCCGAGGAACTCGCCGCTCGTGACGTCGATCTCCTCGGCGTAGAGGCCGACGTCATTGGCGAGAGCGACGAGCTCGTCCATCAGTGCTGCCGCCTCGTCGACGCGCCCTTGCCGCGCCAGGGCGTTGACGAGCCAGAACGAGCAGGCGACGAAGGCGCCTTCTTCGCCAGAGAGGCCGTCGTCGCCGACGTAGCGCCGGACCAGCGGGCCATGCGAAAGCTCGCGACGGACGGCGGCAACGGTTCCGCGCAGCCGCGGCGAGTCGGCGCGGTCGTAGTTGGCCAGGACGGCAAGAAGGAGGGAGGCGTCGAGGGTTTCCTTTTCGGCTGCGCGCGTGTAGCTGTGCTTGCCCTCTGCGAAGCAGGCGCTCTCGACGAAGTCGCGGATCAGCTCCCGCTCGCTTCGCCAGCGGCCGACGTGGTCGTCCGGCAGTTGCCCGGCCTCGGCGAGGGCGATGGCATGGTCGAGGGCGACGGCGCACATCATCTTCGATTGCGTGAAGTGACTGGCGTCGCTCCGCACCTCCCAGATGCCGGCGTCGGGTTGGCGCCAGAGCTCACAGACGAGATTGGCGATGTCTGCGAGGCGCTTGCCGTGATCGCGATCGAGTCCGCCGGCGGCGTCGGCGAAGAGTGCGGCGGCCGCGAGCACTTCGCCGTAGACGTCGAGCTGGAGCTGGCCAGAGGCGCCGTTGCCGATCCGTACCGGTCGCGAGTCGCGGTAGCCGGCGAGCGCGAGTTCGCTTTCGTGGGTCTCGGCGCGACCGTTGAGGCGATAGAGGACCTGCAGGCGCGGCTGCGTCAGCTGCGAGGCGTGTAGCAGCCAGAAGAAGAACGCGCGCGCCTCTCCGCCGCAGCCGAGCGAGAGCAGGGCCTGCAGAGTGAAGGCGGCGTCGCGCGGCCAGGAGAAGCGGTAGTCCCAGTTGCGGCCGCCGCCGATCTCCTCGGGCAGGGATGTCGTCGCGGCGGCCGCGATCGCTCCGGACGGAGCGAAGACAAGGAGCTTCAGCGCCAGCGCGCTTCGCACCACTGCGTCGCGCCAAGGTCCTTCGTAGGCGCGCGCTTGTGCCCACTCGCTCCAGGCGCGTGTCGTGTCCTCGAGGCGCCGTTCGACGTCGCCGCGAGCGGGAAAGACGGCCGGCTCTTGATGGGCAGCGCTCAAAACGATCAAGCTGCTCCGATCGGCCGTCGCCTGAAAGCTGCCGCCGACCGCGGTCGCGGTGACGTCGGCTTCCCCAGCCTCCCAGCTGAGAACGGCAACAGCGTCGCCGCCGGCTGCCACGATCGGAACGCCGCCCCGGACGGCGAAAGTCGTCTCACTTGTCCCGTAGCCGAAGCGCGGCTCGACCGACCAGCGCATCTCTACGCGGCCGCTGACACCCTCGACTCGGCGGGCGAGCTCGCGGTACGGGTTGAGTCCGTCTCCGGGCAGCGTCATCGCGTCCGTGACGCGAACGGTGCCGGTCGCCGTCTTGAACGTTGTCTCGAGCACGTTGGTGTCCGGCAGATAGCGCCGTTCGATCTCGCAGTCGTCCGCCGGCGCGAGCATGAAGCGGCCGCCGTGCTGCTCGTCGAGGAGGGCGCCGAACACGCTCGGGGAGTCGAGGTCGGGCAAGCAGAGCCAGTCGATCGCGCCGTCGCGGCCGACGAGCGCAACCGTGCGGCCGTCGCCGATCGCGGCGTAGTCGCGAATCGCCAAGTAGCCACCGTTGCGGGTGATCACGTGCTCACTCTCTCAGTGAGTGGCCGCCGGAGGGCCGAACTTACGTTGCTCAGCCGTAACGGGGGGCGCCTGGACGGGCGTGAGCCAAGCTGGGCGCGCTCGGTGCCGACCCGACACAAACGTCAAGTCCTGCGAACCCGAAGGCCCACAGGACTTGACGCCAAGACCATCTCATTAGCCGAACTGGCCTGTCAAGCGCCGTTAGGACCCGTGATCCACGCGGCTACGCTGAGCACGTGAAGGTGGACGGGCGCACCGAACTCGTGATCGCCGTCGACATCGCGAAGAGGCTCGGCATTTCGGCGCAGCGCGTCTACGTGCTCGCTTCCGGGCCCGGCTTCCCGAAGCCCGTCGGAAACTCGGCCGCTCGGCGGTGTGGCGCTGGAGCAGCGTCGAGCGCTGGGCACGCGAGACCGGCCGGCTGCCGGCCGACGACGCCGCCGCGTAGAGCCGCTCGAGGTCCAGGCACAGGTTCACCCTCCGGGTGGGGAGCGGAGCAGTGCGCCGCCTTCGCATCTCGCAGGGGTTGGGTCAAACCAACAGAGAGGAGGAGGCATGGAGTACCGGATCGACCGCGAGGCGCTGGACGAGTTCATCGGCCGACAGGTCGAGCTCGTCGAGTCGGCCTCCGATTCCGAAGCTGCTGGCCGACGTCGTCGAGCTCCGGCTGCGGCACGAGAGCGTCAGCCGCGAGGAGGTACACGCGCTCTGGCTCGGCGCGGGCCTCGCGACCCATGTCGGGCTCTCGATCTTCGAGGAGCCCGAGCGCTTCGTCATCGCCGCCCCGTCACCCGTCACGCCCGCCGCGGCGCTCGCCGCCTGACCGCGAGGAGGAAACGTATGCAGACCATCGACCGGCCCGCCCACCGGATTGACGACGCCGAGCGGCCGCTATGGATCGGCCAGACGCCCGGCGCGTGGGGAGACGTGCTGCGCACGATCGACTCAAACGAGGCGCACGACGCCGCCGCGATGATCGCCGCCGCCGGCCTGGACTGGCGCGTCGAGCAGCACCCGATCGAAGCCGTGATCGGACGCGAGTACCACTCAGCTTGCACGCGCCGGAGACGGGATCGTTCGGTCCTCGGTTGCGACTCGATCCGCTCCACCCGCGCCCTCGAGCATCGACGTGTTCAGCTGCCGAAAAACTCGACCAACTCGTTAGCCAACGGTTCGGGGGCCGTCAGCGGAGCAACGTGGTCGGCGCCGGCGATCTCGGTGATTCGGGCACTATCTAGGCGTCCAGCAAGGTCGTGCGCAGCGTTCTTGAACTCGATGCGCGACCGCTCGCCGTGAAGAACGAGCACCGGCATCGAAAGCGTCGCGAGTAACGCTTCCTCGAACGGCCGGTTCATCTCCGGGGCCTCCTGGACGACCACGGGAATGGCCGCCTGGGCACGTTCTGCCACGCCCGGCGCCGAAAAGAGCGCCTGCGCCTCGGTACTGAGGCCGATGATCTCGCCCGTGACGATTTGCACGGCATCCGCCAGCCTGCCCTCGGTGACTGCCGCCCTTACCCGCGCATACTGCTCGTCACTCATGGGCGGGTCCAGCGCTGGGAACGGGGGCTCGTAGAGCGCAAGAGCACGGACGCGAGCCGGGGAGAGAGCGGCCCCACCGAGCGCCCAGACGGCCCCGCTCGAGTGGCCGAACACACCTACCGGTTCGCCGATGCTCTCCACGAACGTGGCGACGTCCTCGAACTGGCGTTCACGCGAGTGGTCGGCGTGATCAGCGCTCAAGCCACGACCTCTCGTGCTCATCAGGTAGCACGTGAAGTGCTCGACCAGGACCGGGAGCATGAAGAACCACGACACCTCGCCATCACCCAACCCGCCGTGAACGAGGACGATCGGTGCCCCTTGTCCCTGAACCCGCCCCGCGATCCTCGTGCCGTCGTTCGAAACCGCCACATGGATCTGATCCTCGTCCACGTCGCCTCCTTAGGCCTCGTCGAAAGAGGTCGAGACTCGGTCTTTTCGGCTGACGTCTGGCTGTAGTTAGTTGGTCGCTTGCATCGGCTGTGGCTCTCGCTGCCGCTTGGACCGATGAAGAGTAACGGCAGCGGTCCACCCAGGAATACGGCAATTCAACGCATGTGTCGCCGGAGGAAGGCCGTACGGTCGGTGGACTCGACCATGGCCGGTCCGCGTCCGCTCGTTGGGCGCCACGCCGAGCTCGAGCGACTCACCGAGGCCCTCGACAAGGCGCGCCTCGGCGACGGCTCGCTGGTCCTCGTCGCGGGCGATGCCGGCGTCGGGATGACGCGGCTCGTGGACGAGCTGGCAGAAAAATCCGGGGCGGCGGTGCTGTGGGGCAGGGCCTCCCACCACGCGCCGGCGAGCTCGGCTTGCTCGGTCGGTCGTGAGCAGGCGGGACGCGACCCGCGCGTTCCACCTGCACGTCGGCCCCACAAATGCCAAGTCCTGCGAACCCGAGGGCCCACAGGACTTGACGCAGCGACTCTCTCACGTCCGCCGGGCGGATGTCAAGCGGGAACCCACCGAGGTCGAGAGCAGGACGGCAGCCGGACGGTTCCGGCAGTCAGGACTGGTCGGACTCGGGAGCTCGACTCACGCCGTGTCGGCGGCGCGCCAGCTCCACGCCCCGTGCGATCGCCGCACCGGCGAGCGCGACGCTCGCGGCGACGACGAGCACCAGCCCGTAGCTCGCGGTCGCCCCAAGGACAGCCCGGTTGTCGAGCCAGCTCTCGAGGGCCGTCCAGCCCATGACGAGAGCAGCGCCGAGCACGCCGGCAACGCCGATCCACGAGCCTCGGACGAGCGAGCGGGTCCAGCCGAGCGCGAAGGCGGCGACGATGACGATGAGCCACCCGTTGTTCGGTCCCTGCGTCCCGTTGAGGGTCACCGGCCCGTCGTCCGTCCACGTGGAGAACACGCCGATCACCGCCGCGGCGATTGCCGTCAACGCGACGAGTCGGGTCGGGAACGCCTTGCCTGCCCCGCGTGTAGCGTCCTCACGCAATGAGCCGCGATGCTAAAGCAGCGGGTCGCAAGGGTGTTGCGATCGCGGCGCTCGTCGCGGCGGCCGCGTTCGTCGTCGTCTACCGGCAGGTGCTCGGGGTCACGCAGCAGCCGAGCTGGCCGCCGCCCTCCGATGCGGTGACGGCCGCGGGAGCGGAGGCCGCGACGAAGGCGTTCGCCGCCCGTTCCGGGACGCGTCCCCACGATGCGGCTCTCGACTTCGCCTGGTCGACGGCGGCGACGATCGAGCCGCTGGTCGAGGGCGCGAACTTCTTCCCCCGAATCTTCGCGGACATCGAGGCCGCGCGCTCGTCGGTGCACATCCTGATGTTCGGCTGGCGGGAAGGCGACGTCGGCATGCGCATGGCCGCACTGCTGGAGCGGAAGCTGGCGGAGGACGTCGAGGTGCGCGTGATCGTCGACGCCTACGGCTCGAGGCCCTACAAGGAGGCGCGAGAGATGTTCACGCGGCTCGTGGATGCGGGCGCGCAGATCGTCGTCAACGACGTGTTCCCGCTCGACCGGGACGGCCTCTATCCCGACGATCAGCAGGTCGACTGGCGCCAGGACGAGGTCGGTCGCGCCGACCACCGCAAGCTGTACGTGATCGACGGCGCCGTCGCGTGGACCGGCGGCGCGGGCATCGAGGACCATTTCGAGAACGGGGGCTTCCACGACGTGATGGTGCGTGTCACCGGCGACGTCGTGCGACAGGCGCAGGCGGCGTTCATGACGAGCTTCGATGGTCACGGCGGTCCGCTGCCGACCGAACTGTCGCCGTACTTTCCCGAGCCTGCCGAGCCCGGCTCGACGCCGATCGCGCTCGCACAGGTGATCCCGGGCGGCTTCGTCGCCGCTTCGCAGGCGATCCGGGAGCAGATCGACGGTGCGCGGGAGCGCCTCGACGTGATGAACGCTTACCTCACGGACCGCGACATGCTCGAGCGGATCCTCGCGGCCGCGCGACGCGGAGTGGACGTCCGCGTCGTCGTCTCCGAGACGTCGAACAACGCCCAGGCGACGGCCGCCCTCAGGTACCGCTACGCCGACCTCATCGCTGCGGGCGTCGAGCTGTGGGAGCTTCCCGGCACGGTCGTGCACGCCAAGGTCGTGGTCGCCGACGACGTCGTCAGCTTCGGCACCGTCAACCTCGACGCCTGGGCGCTCTACCGCAACTCGGAGATCGCGATGATCGCGCGAAGCCCCGAGGCGGCAGCGCTGCTCGAGGAGCGGCTCTTCGGGCCCGACATCGCCCGCTCGAAACCCGGCGAGCCGCCCTCCGGGAGACGTGAGCGCATCGAGAGCTGGCTGTGGGACAAGCTTGCATCGTTTCTCTGACCTCGCGACAGTTGCTTCTTGGCAGGTGCGGTTGAATCCGGCAGGCTGGCACCAGGAGGACCGATGAGCACAGGGCAAGCGAACGTCGCAGGGCAAGCGAACGGCGAAGAGGCACCGGCGGTGAGCGCCGGCTCCGCCCGAGACGCTGTTTCCTGGCACACCCTCGCCGCGGCGGAGGCCTGCGCGCAACTCGGGGTCGATCGCGTGTCCGGACTGGACGCCACGGAGGTCGAGCAGAGGCGTGCGCAGGTGGGCCCGAACCGGCTCGACGAGGCGGAGAAGGAGCCCGGCTGGCAAGCATTCCTGCGCCAGTACCGCGACCTGATGCAGCTCGTCCTCCTCGGCGCCGCGATCGTCAGCATGGTCGCCCTGCAGGAGTTCTCCACCGGCCTGGTCATCATCGGCCTGACCGTGCTCAACGCCGTGCTGGGCCTGAACCAGGAGGGCAAGGCGGCCGAGAGCGTCGCCGCGCTCCAGAAGATGCTCATCATCAGAGCCCATGTCCGTCGTGGCGGCGAGCTCGGTCGACGTCCCGGCCGAGGAGCTCGTCCCGGGGACGTCGCTGTCGTTCGAGGCGGGCGACAAGATCCCGGCGGACGGTCGGCTGCTGGTGGCCGCGACGCTGGAGATCGAGGAGTCCGCGCTGACGGGCGAGAGCACGCCCGGTCTTGAAAGCGGTCGAGCCGGTGACGGGTGACGATGTGCCGCTCGGTGACCGGCTCGACATGGCGTACATGAACTCGACCGTGACCCGGGGTCGGGGCGAGATGGTGGTTACGACGACCGGGATGGCGACCGAGGTCGGCCGGATCTCGGGGATGCTGAGCGATGTCCAGCAGGAGAAGACGCCGCTCACGCGCCAGCTCGACCAGCTGACCGTCCTGCTGACGATCATGGCGGGGGCCGCGCTGGCGTTGGTCGTCGTTCTCGGGCTGATTCGCGGCGACGACTTCGACGAGCTCTTCATCATCGGAATCAGCCTGGCGGTGGCGGCGATCCCGACCGGCCTTCCCGCGGTCGTCACGACGGTGCTCTCGCTGGGGACGCAGGCGCTCGCGGCCAAGGGGGCGATCGTGAAGCGGCTCCGCTCGGTGGAGACGCTCGGCGCGACGTCGGCGATCTGCTCGGACAAGACCGGCACGCTGACCCTCAACCAGATGACCGCGCGCCAGCTCGTGATCGTCGGTCATCGCTACTCGGTCGAGGGCGAGGGCTATTCGACGGACGGCAGGATCCTCCACGTCGCCGGCGAGGGAGATGTCGTGCTCGAGTCGTTCCTGTTGCCGATGGCGCTTGCGAACGACGCCGCGGTGCGCGAGGGCGAGATCGTGGGCGACCCGACGGAGGCGGCGCTCGTCGTCCTGGCGGCGAAAGGTGGGATCGACGTCGACGAGACGCGCCGCGTCTATCCGCGCGTGGGCGAGGTGCCGTTCGACTCGGAGTACAAGCTGATGGCGACCTTCCACGAGATGGAGGACGACGGCCGGAAGGTCGTGCGCTGTTTCGTCAAGGGTGCGCCCGACGTCCTGCTCGCGCGCTCGTCGCAGATCCGGGACGTGGACGGCTCGAGCGTTCCCGCGGAGGACGCCCGCGATCGCGTTCTCGCCGAGAACGATCGTCTCGCCGGTGAAGGGCTACGCGTACTCGCCGTCGCCTCGCGCGACATCGATCCGGCCGAGTTCGACGCGGACGGCACGCTGCTCGAGGAGGTCCAGGGTCTGACGCTTCTCGCGCTCGTCGCGATCGTCGATCCCCCGCGCAAGGAAGCCAAGGACGCGATCGCCCGCTGCAAGGAGGCGGGGATCCGCGCCCGGATGATCACCGGCGACCACGCAACGACCGCGGCTGCCATCGCGTCCCAGCTGGGAATCGAAGGTCGCGCACTGACCGGCACCGAGTTCGCTGCGCTCTCCGACGCCGAGCTCGACGAGCAGGTCGACGAGATCGGGGTGGTCGCGCGGGTCGCGCCGGAGGACAAGGTGCGCCTCGTCGACGTGCTCAAGCGCAAGGGCAACGTCGTCTCGATGACCGGCGACGGCGTCAACGACGCACCGGCGCTCAAGCGCTCGGACATCGGCGTCGCGATGGGAATCACCGGCACCGAGGTGACGAAGGAAGCGGCCGACATGATCCTCACCGACGACAACTTCTCGACGATCGTCGCGGCGGTCGAGGGCGGTCGCGGCATCTACGACAACCTGATGAAGTACGTGCGCGTCCAGCTCGTGATGCTGGGCGGCTTCATCCTCACGTTCGTCGGCGCCGGCATCTTCGACATCGCCGGGGGCGCGCCGCTCACGCCGCTGCAGATCCTCTGGATCAACTTCGCAGTCGACGTGCTGCTGGCGATCGGGCTCGGCTTCGACGCGCCCGTCCCCGGGCTGATGCGGCGCACGCCACGGGACGCAAGCGCACCGATCGTCTCGCGTAGCCTCGGGATCCGACTCGGCGTGGTGAGCCTGATCATGGCTGGTCTCGCCCTTGGCGTGGTCGCCTGGGGCGAGGAGCGCTACGACCTCATCGTCGCCACGACGATGGGTCTGACGACGCTCTCCCTGATGCACATCGTGGCCGCGCTCGAGGCACGCGAGCCGACGGGAACGATTTTCAGCAGCTACACGATCGCGAACCGGCGGTTCGTGCAACTGATCGGTGCGGCGCTTGTGTTGACGTTCCTCGTCACGAGCCTGTCGCCCCTCCAGCGCATCTTCGACACCGTCCCGCTGACGAGCTCGCAGTGGGGGATCTGCCTGCTCGGCCCGATCGCCTTCCTCGCGTTCGTCGAGCTGGGAAAGCTCGCCTACCGTCGTGCGGAACAGAGGCGACCGGTTCCGGCGCCCGCCGAGGCGTAGGTAGGCCAGGTGAGCGCGGATCCGGCCGAAAGCCCCGGCGGGACTCCCCGTCAGGGCATCTTTCTGGCAGCGGCCATGTTCGTGTTCGTGATCGACACGTCGTTCATGAACGTCTCGATCTCGGCCGTCGTTCAGGACCTCGACACGACGGTGAGCGGCGTTCAGGCAGCCGTTGCGATCGAAGCGCTCGTGTCCGCCGCCTTCATCCTCATCAGCAGCAAGCTCGGTGACCTCTTCGGCCGGAAGCGAGCCTTCGTGGTGGGCATGGTCCTCTATGCCGTCGGTGCCCTTGCGATGGTGTTCGCGCAAGGCCTGGCGGCGATCATCGTCTTCTGGGCGGTGCTGGGAGGGCTTGGAGCGTCCCTCTACCTGCCTGCGATGCAGTCGCTGATCCACGGCAATTTCGAAGGCAAGGCGCGGGCAAGCGTCTTCGCCCTCGTCGGGGCGGCGGGAGCGATAGCCGCCGCGATCGGCCCCTTGGTCGGCGGCTTCGTCACGACGCTGCTGTCGTGGCGCGTGGGCTTCCTGCTCGAAGCGCTCATCATCACCGCGGTGCTCATCGGGAGTAGGCGGATCCGGGACGTGCCCTACACGGGTGATCGGTCCGTCGACGGCGTCGGCGCGTTCCTCTCCGTGATCGGCATGGGCGGACTCGTCGTCGGGGTTCTCGCATGGCAGGAGGGCGGCGAGTACGTCGCGGCGCTGCTCGCGATCGGAGTCGCGGCGATGGCGGGCACTGGCGTACTGGCTCGTCCGCCGCAAGCGCGCCGGGAAGCCCACCCTGCTGGATCCGACGCTGTTCGCGTCCAAGCTCTTCCGCTTCGGCGTCTCCCAGATCTTCCTCCAGCAAGTCGCTCTGGGTGGGCTGCTGATCGTGCTCCCCATCTACCTGCAGCTCGTCTGGGGCTACAACGCGCTCGAGGCGGGTGTGACGCTTGCGCCGCTGTCGCTCACGATGTTCGGTGTCGCCCTGCTCGCGGGGAAGCGAACGGGCAGACGCCGGGCCAGTGTCGTCATTGCGGCCGGGTTCGTGCTGCTCGCCGTGGCGACGGCGATCCTGATCCCGCTGGTCCCGAGGGCGGACTCCGGCTGGGGCCTGGTGATCCCGTTGATGCTCGCGGGGGCGGGGCTCGGCCTGCTCGCGTCACAGCTCAACAACTACACGTTGTCCCCGATCGCGGAAGAGCGGGTCGGCGAGGCCGCCGGCGTCACCTCGGCAACGGGATCGTTCGGCCTCTCGTTCGGCCTCGCGTTCTCGGGCGCGATCATGCTGGCCACGCTGTCGATCGCTTTCACGAACATGGCGGACGCCAGCAACGTCCTGCCGCCGGCCGATCAAGAGCGCGTAGCCGAGGTGCTGGAAGAGGACGCCCAGGTCATGAGCGATGCGCAGCTGGACGAGCTCCTGGCCGGCCAGCCCGAGGACATCCAGGACGAGATCCTCAGCATCAACACGGACGCCCGGAACCTTGCGCTTCAAGTCGCGCTGCTCGTCGCACTCCTCGCCGCTCTCGTCGGCATCGTCAACGGATTCCGCATGATGCGTCTCCCCGCTCCCGCGCACTCGGCCGCCGAAGCCGAAGCCATGGTGCTCGGCTGAACCGGTCTCTCGCCGCCCGCCGAGACGTAGAGTGGCGAGATCGCCAGGAAAGAACAAATACGCCGTCACGTCGTTGTCGAGCCCGGGACGAGCGCGGCCCTCGCCGACCGCGATCCGGCCTGGACCGGCGTCCCAGGCTATGAGGGGCTCTCCGAGAAGGAGCTCCAAAACGAGGCAAAGGCGGTCCTAGCGGACGGAATCGAGGAGCTCTCCGAGGCACAGGAGCTCCTCTGGGCAAGCGACACGTACGCCCTCCTCATCGTCCTCCAGGCGATGGACGCGGCCGGGAAGGACAGCGCGATCGAGCACGTCATGACCGGTGTCAACCCGCAGGGAGTCCAGGTTGTCTCGTTCAGGCAACCCTCGTCCGAGGAGCTCGACCACGACTTTCTCTGGCGCATATCGAAGGCCCTGCCGGAGCGCGGACGCATCGGCATCTTCAACCGCTCCCACTACGAGGAGGTCGTTGCGCTGCGCGTGCATCCGGAGTGGCTCGAGGGGCAGAAGCTGCCGCCAGCGGCGCGAGGGCCGACGTTGTGGGAGGAGCGGTACGAGGACATCAATGCCTTCGAGCGCCACGTCGACCGCAGCGGGACGAAGATCGTGAAGTTCTTCCTCCACGTCTCGAAGTCGGAACAGAGGAAGCGCTTCCTCGCGCGCCTCGACACACCCGGCAAAGAGTGGAAGTTCAACCCCGCCGACGTGGATGAGAGGGCGCTCTGGGACGACTACATGGTCGCCTTCGACGACGCACTCACCGCGACCTCGAAGCCGTGGGCGCCCTGGTACGTCATCCCCGCCGACCACAAGAAGCTTGCACAGGCCCTCATCGTCAGGATTCTCGTCGACACCATCCAGGCTCTCGACCTCAGCTGGCCCGAGGTCACCGAGCAGGAGCGAAAGGCCAACCTGGCGGCCCGAGAGAAGCTCGAAGCGGAAGACTGATCCTCAGACAGGAGGCCGGCCGGCGCTCGGCGGCCGCAGCCCGCCCTGGAGCTGTTCGACCTGCCGGCGGATCAGAGCCGTCGAGTACGCGATCTGCTCCGTGCTCGGCGGCGGCGAGCCGAGTCGAAGGGCTCTGTCGGACTCGAGCGTGTCCGAGAGCTCCTCCAGGTCGCCTCGCAGCCGGGTGGCGGCCGTCCTCGAGGGATCGTCGGGTGCGCGCGCCTCGAGGGACTGCGCCTCGGCGGCGAGAGCCTGGATCTGCCCGGTCACGACCGAGCCCTCGGACACGACGTCGTCCAGCGCGACGAGGCAGCGCCCTCTGAGATCCGCCAGCTGGGCGGACCACGCGTCAGCGCCGGCACGTCGCCGCCTCCAGATCGCGAACCCGATCCCGAGTGCCGCCGCCAGTGCGACACCGAGGATCCAGCCCCACGGCGTGCCGTCCGTGGACGTCGGCTCGGCCGCGACGGCCGTCGTGGTCGGCGTCGGTGCCGGCTCGGTGTCGGTGGTGGCCGGAACGGTCGGCTCTGCCGTCGTCGTCTCCGGCTCGGTGACGGTGACCGGCTCGATCACGGTGACCGTAGGGGCGGTCGTGGTGACTGTCGGGGTCGTCGGTTCGGGAGCGGTCGTGATCTCGCTCGTCGTGACCTCGATGGTGGTGTCGGCGGTCGTCGCAGGCGAGGTCTCTGTCCGCGCCGGGAGCGTGGGCGCCGCGGTGCGGACCGGATCCGTCGGGACAGCGGTCGCGGCCGGCCGCGTGGCAGTCACGGTCGGCCTCGTGCCCGTCAGCGCGGTTCCGTCGCCGCCTCCGCAGCCTCCCAGCATGAGGCCCGCGACTGCCAGAAGCGGCCCGATGACCGCAGCGTTTCTCACGACGGCGATTCTCGCGCTCGGGAGCCGCTCGCGTCGAGTCGACTGAAGCGGCCCGGCAGGATCACGGCCGAGACCATGAGCCCGTAGGAGATCGAGATGGCGGTGACGAAGGTGTCGAAGGCGGCCGTGATCCCGCTGACCGTCTGGTTGGCGAGCAGTTGCAGCACACTGTCGAAACCCGCGCTCCCCGGCACGAGCATGAGCACGCCGGGGACGATGAAGACGAGCGGCGAGCGGCGGAGCCACTCGGCGACGAGGCCGCCGGCGAGACCGACCGCGAGCGTCGCGAAGAACACGCCGGCCGCTGCACCGAAGAGCTCGGCGCCGGCCGCGTTTGCGGTGAGGGCGAGCACGGTCGCGGCGCACATCATCCAGGCGTCGCGAGCCTGAGCTCGCAGCACCAGCGTGAACGCGAGCCCGGCCGCAACCGCCCCGAGGAGGTGCGTTCCCGCGAATGCAGTGTCCGGAGTGACCGCCTCCGACGGCGCCGAACCAGCTCGCTGCGATAGAGCGCCCGATCTGGACGCCGAAGACGAGGCCGAGCAGCTGTACGAGTGCGTTCGCGGTGTTCGCCACACCCGACTGGAGGTGCTCGCTCGACAGCTCGCGCATGCCGATGGTGAGCCTCATGCCGGGCAGGAAGGTCACGAGCGCGGCGAGCGTCACGACGTCAGGCGACACGTCCAGGCCGAGTTGGGGGAGCGTCGCGGCCGTGAAGCTGGCGGTGATCGCCGCGACTGGAGCCGCCATGGGCTCGGTGCGCGTCGTGCGCGTTGCGGGAAGCGCGATCGCGCCCACGAGCAGACCGACGACTGCCGCACCGATCGCTTCTCGCCAGCCGCCGCCGAGCACCGGCGTCAGGGCGGCGCCGGCGATCGAATAGGCGGCGAGCAGGACCGGCCAGGGGCGTTCCAGCGGGTGCGACGCGATGTCGGTGAGCGCCGCGAGCGCCGCGCCGGCGTCGAGCCGTCCGGCGAGCACGTCCTGCACGAGGTCGTCCAGGCGGGCGATCGCGTCCAGGTCGACCGCGGTCGGACGCACGCGAAGGGTGTACGTGCGCTGGTGCGGCAGCGCTCCGAGGGAGACCTCGACGAGCGTCGGCGTCGCGGAGATCTGAACACCCTCCAGTGCGAGCGCCTGAGCGAGAGCGACGACCCGGTCCTCGAGGTCGGCTGTCGGGTAGCCGGCCTCGTGGCCGACCCTGGTGAAGCGGATCAGGAACTCGACGGCCGAGTCCGACGGCGATAGAGGAGGCGGCTCCGTTCCGGCTGCTTCGACGTCCGCCACGCGCAAATCTTCTCAGGGCACCCGAGGCGCCGCACAAGTAACGGGCGTACGTGATCCTGAGCGCGTCGTGTATGAAGGCGAACACGTGATTGCGGTTTCGAACGACGGCATCCAGGAGCACGCCGAGCGCCTCCTCACGGGCCCTGTGCCTCGGGGAGCGCTCGCGATCGGGTTCTCCGAGAGTCGTGCGTCGTCGGTGGAGACCCTCGTCGAGGGCCGTTCCTTCTACCCGCGGATGCTCGAGGACATCGCGTCGGCTTCATCGTCCGTTCACATCAACCAGTTCGGCTTCCGGCCGGGCGTCGCGGGAGACGAATTCGCCGAGGCGCTGATCGCGAAGGCCGCCGAGGGTGTTCCCGTGAGGCTCGTCGTCGATCGTCAGGGCTCCGATCCCGAGCGAAGCAGCCGCGTCTTCTACGACCGTCTCACGGGCGCAGGCGTTCAGGTCTGCGTCGTGCGGGCGACGAAGCCCCGCTCTCGTGCCGGTCAGCTCGGAGCCGGCGGTGCAATGCACTGGAACCTGGGCGGCCTCGGCCATATCGACCACCGCAAGTTCACCGTCGTCGACGGTCGCATCGGCTGGGTCGGCGGCGCCGGAATCGAGGACCACTTCCAGGACGGCCGCTTCCACGACCTGTTCCTGCGCGTCACCGGCCCCGTGGTCAGCCAGCTCCAGCTCGTCTTTCTCGCCAGCTTCCGCTGGCTCGGGGGCGAGGTCCCCGTGGCCGAGATCGAGGCGCTCTTCCCGTCGCTCGAGGCGGGCGCGGAGTCAGTCCCCGCGGTCGTGCTGCACAACGCTCCGGGGCGCTACCGCCCGATCACGGCTGCGATCGCCGGCGTGCTCGAGAACGCTCGCGAGACGCTCGACGTCGTCAACCCCTACGTCACCGATCGCGGGATGATCAGACGAATGGAGCAGGCGGCCCGACGTGGCGTTCGCGTCCGCCTCTTCGTGCCTGCGAATGCGAACAACTGGGCCTGCGCGGCTGCGCAGCAATTTCACCACGGAGCGCTGCTGGACGCCGGGGTTCGCATCCTCGAGTACCCGGCCATGCTTCATGCGAAGGCGTTCGTGCGGGACGGAGAGGAGCTCCTCGCCGGAACGTGCAACCTCGAGGCCTGGAGCTTGAAGCGCTTCTTCGAGATCGACCTCCAGGTCTGGTCGAAGCCGGCCGCGTCCCAGTTCGACGAGCGGTTCTCCGTGCCGGCGGAGGCAGTGTCGTCTCCCGGGCGCAGGCTCACCGGGACACAGGAGAGGGCCAAGGCCACGGTCTTCGCGGCTCTCTCGCCTTTTCTCTGAGCAGCGACTCACGTTCACTTGCCCCGTGTCCGCTGCGAAATGAAATGATCGGCACGGAGTCGGAAGGGTGATTGGAGGGGAGGGGACGTGGCGACCGAGACATCAGTGCTCAAGGGAATCGAGCCTGCCTCGTTCTGGGGGCATTTCGAGCAGCTGACGAAGATCGCGCGCCCCTCGCGTCAAGAGGAGCCGGTGATCGATCACGTTCGCGAGTGGGCAGACCGGCACGGCTTCGAGCTGCAGCAGGACGCGGGCCGGAACGTCGTGATCCGCGTTCCCGCGACCGAGGGCCGCGAGAGCGCGCCGACCGTGACGCTCCAGGGGCATCTGGACATGGTGTGCGAGCGCGACCCCTCGAGCGAGTACGACCCCGCCGAGGGACGCATCGGGCTCGTTCGCGACGGCGAGTGGCTGAAAGCGGACGGAACGACGCTCGGCGCCGACGACGGCGTCGCGATCGCGGCCATGATGGCGCTCGTCGAGGACGAGTCGCTGCCCCACGGGCCGCTCGAGCTGCTGATGACGGTGGCCGAGGAGGTCGGGCTCGAGGGCGCGAACGCACTCGACCCGGCGCTCGTCACCGGCTCGATCCTCATCAACCTCGACAGCGAGGAGGACGGCCGCCTGACGGTGGGGTGTGCCGGCAGCACCGATACGTGGATCCGGATCGACACCCCCCGCGAGCAGCCGGCCGACGATGCCGTGACGCTTTCCGTCACGGTGAGCGGCGGTCAAGGCGGCCACTCCGGGTCGGGCATCGCCCTCGGGCGGTCGAATGCGGTCAAGGTTCTCGGGCGGGCTCTGCGCGAGGCGCAGACGACGGTTCCCTTCCGGCTGGTCTCCCTGTCGGGCGGCAAGAGCCGCAACGCGATCCCGCGCGACGCGACCGCGATCTGCGCCGTCTCGGCCGACCGCGAGCAGGACTTCCGGACTGCGGTCGCCGCCGCTGCAGAAACCATCCGCGACGCGTTCGCGAAGACCGATCCGGGCGTATCGATCGCCGTCGACGCCGCCGAGGCCTCCGCCGATCCGTGGACCGACGCGGGCACGGCCACGCTGCTCGATGCCGTCGCTCTCGTGCCGACCGGGCCGCTCGCGCTGAGCCCCGACTTCGACGATCTCGTCGAGACGAGCACCTCCCTCGGGGAGGCGATCACGGAGGGCGACCAGCTGACACTGCACAGCCTCTCGCGCTCGTCGAACGACTCTGCGCTCCCCGAGGTGATCGCCGCCCTCGACGCCGTCGCCCGCCTCGCCGGTGGCGCGCTCGAGGTCAAGCACAACTACGGCGGCTGGCGCCCGAATCTCGATTCGCCCGCGCTCGCCGCAGCGCGCTCCGTCTACGAGCGCACCTTCGGGGAGCCGCCGATCGTGACCGCCGTGCACGCCGGGCTCGAGACGGCCGTGATCGGGAGCAAGGTATCCGGCCTGGACATGCTCTCGTTCGGGCCGCAGATCGAGTTTCCGCACTCACCGGACGAGAGGGTCAGCGTCCCCACCGTCGAACGCTTCTGGAAGCTGTTGGTCGCCGTCGTCGACGAGCTGTCGGCCCCGGGGAGGTAACGCATGCGCAGTCCAGTCATCTGGCTCCTCGCCGCCGGCGGTGTCGTAGCCGTGATCATCGCGGCCGCCGCCATCGGCGGTCGCGACGAGAGCGGCGAGACGGTCAGTGCAGGCGACTGGGCGCAGAACGTGTGCGGCGCCGTCGCTGTCTGGCGCGGCGAGCTGGAGGCGATCGTCGAGGACGTCCGGACCCCGAACGCATCGAGCACGGCAGGCGGCGAGGAGCCGCAGTCCGAGACGCCGCAGGGGCGGACGGGCTTCGTTCGCAAGGGCCTCGAGCGCGCGATACAGGCGACCGAGACGGTGGTCGAGGGGATCGACAACGCGGGTGTGCCCGACACCGAGCAGGGCGAGGAGGCGGCGGAGGACGTCTCCACGTGGGCCGAGCGCGCCCTCGGCGACCTCGAGGAGGCGCAGGACTCGCTCGACGAGGAGGCGGACACGATAGAGGCGTCGATCGAGCAGTTCGGAGACGCGACAGGCGCAATCGGAGCAGCGGTCGTCGGCGGCGTCGAGACGATCACCGGCGTCGCGGAGCTCGATCCCGCGCTCGCGTGTGGCGCTCAATCAGTCGAGTACCTGTGAGCAGCTTCGAGAGGAGGCCGGCCGATGAGCACGACGGATTGGGTTCTGATCGCAATCCAGGGCCTCGTCGTCATCGGCTTCATCGCTCTCGGCGTGCGCTCGGGCGGCATCGGCCTCGGGCTCTGGGGCGGCGTCGGAACGCTCGTTCTCGTCTTCCTGTTCGGGCTCGACCCCGGCGAGCCGCCGATCAGCGCGATCCTGATCATCATCGCCGTCATCTCGGCTGCGGCGGCGATGCAGGCCGCAGGCGGGATCGACTACATGGTCCAGATCGCGAGCAAGGCCTTGCGCGCGAGGCCGAAGCTGCTCAACTTCGTCGCGCCCTACGTCTCGTATGTGCTCACGATCCTTACCGGCACCGGCAACACCTTCTTCTCGATCATCCCGGTGATCAACGAGGTCGCGTACTCGAACAAGATCAGGCCCGAGCGACCGCTCGCCGCGTCGACGGTCGCCTCCGCCGCCGGCATCACCTCGAGCCCGGTCGCGGCGGCGATGGCGACGATGTTGCCGCTGGTCGAGGTGTTCAACTACGACCTGATCGACGTCATGCTGATCACGGTTCCGGCGAGCATCGTCGGCATCTTCGCGATGTCGCTCGTGATGACCGGCTACGGGAAAGAGCTGGACAGCGACCCGGAGTACCAGCGCCGCCTGGCTGCCGGCGAGATAAAGCCTCCCGCACCCCCGGCCGAGATCGTGCTGATGCCGTTCGCCAAGCGCAGCGTCGCGATCTTCCTCTCCGGCGTCCTCGCGATCTGCGTGTTCGGCTTCGTCGAGGACATCCGGCCGACCGTCGCTGCAGAGGGCGGTGGCGTCGAGCCGATGTCCGTCACGCCGCTGATCCAGATGATCATGCTCACTGTTGCGGCGCTGATCCTGGTGTTCGCACACGTGAAGGCCAGCGATATCCCCGGCACACCGATCTTCAAGTCAGGCATGGTCGCGATGATCGCCCTGTTCGGCATCGCCTGGATGGCGGACACGTTCATCGCGAACAACGAGGACGCGATCGTCGAGGCTCTCGGCAGCCTGGCCACGAACTGGCCGTTCATGATCGCGGTCGCCCTCTTCCTCGTCGCCGGGCTGACGACGAGCCAATCTGCGGCGACCCGGACAATGGTTCCGCTCGGCCTAGCGCTCGGGATCGGGGCCGGCTACATGATCGCGATGTGGACGGCGGTGATGGGTGTGCTCTTCCTCCCGGCGAACGGAACGCAGATCGCCGCCGCCGAGTCCGACGAAACGGGAACCACAACGCTTGGCAAGCGGGTCATCGACCACTCCTTCCAGCTGCCGCTGCAGATCTGCTGGGTCGTGACGGCGCTCGTCGGCATCTTGATCGTCTGGCTCTTCTTCGGCGACCAGACGCCGGCGCCGCCCGCGCCTACGACGCCGTAGATGAGCGTCCGCGGCGCCGCGTTTCTCGGCATCGGCGCGATGGTCGGTGCCGGCATCTTCGCGCTGCTCGGCGAGGCCGGAGCGGTCGCCGGATCCGCGGTCTGGCTCTCGTTCCTCCTGGCCGGGATCGTCTCCGCCCTGCTCGGCTACACGGTGGTCAAGCTCGGCGTGCGATTTCCGTCATCCGGCGGCCTGATCGCCTACCTGATCGAGGGCTTCGGCAACGGTCGCCTCGTCGGCATCTCCTCGTGGCTCGGCTATTTCGCCGCGATCGTGATCGTCTGCTCGATGGTCGCCGTCTCGTTCGGGAGCTACGCGACCTCGCTGTTCGTCGGCGACGGCGCTGGGGCGGGCTGGGACAACTTCTTCACCTCGCTGGTCGTCGTCGCGATGGCGGCGATCAACATGGTCGGCTCACGGATCGTCGACCGCGCCCAGTCGCTGATCGTCGTCGTCCTGCTCGCCGTCTTCGCCGTCTTCATCGCGGTGACCCTGGTGGAGATCGACTTCGACCTGCTCGCGTTCAGCGGCTACCCGCCGGTCGAGGACATCATCGCCAGCGTCGCCCTCACCTTCTTCGCATACCTCGGCTTCAGCGTCATCACCTTCGCCGTCGGGGACTTGCGCGATCCCGAGCGCGAGCTGCCAAAAGCCATGTACCTCGCGCTCGGCGTGACGACGGTGCTCTACGTCCTGATCTCACTCGGCGTGTTCGGCACGCTCACGGTCCCGGAGGTGATCGGCTACGGCGAGACGGCGATCGCCGAGGCCGCCCGGCCGTCCCTCGGCGACGCGGGGTTCACGATGATGGCGATCGCCGCCCTCCTTGCGACCTCGTCGTCCGTGAACGCGACCCTCTACGCGTCGGGCGGACTGACCGCGATGCTTGCGGAGGTCGGGCAGTTCCCGCCGATCTTTGGACGCGGCTCGCGCCTGGGGCCTCATGCAGGGCTCTTGATCACCGCGGGGGTCGTCCTCGTCATCTCCAACCTCGTCAACCTCTCGGCGATCGCATCGGTGGGCAGCGCGTGCTCGCTGATCATCTTCCTCCTCGTCGGCATTGCCGGCTATCGGCGGCGCGCGGACACCGGCTCCATCGGCGCGATCGTGCTCACGGCGATCGCGGCGACGGCCGTCGTCCTGGCCTTCTTCGCTGTCGACACCATTCGCAACGCACCGGAAACGTTCACCGCGATCGTCGTGATCGCCGCGCTCGCCGTGGTGCTCGATCTCGTCTGGAAGCGGGCGAGGGACAAGGGCTCGGACGCGTCGCCGGATCTCGGCACGGCGGCAGGCGGTTGAGCCGGCGCGGAGAAAGAGACAGTCCTGGATCCAAGGAGGGAGCGATATGAGTCAGTACAAGCTGCTGCGGACCTGGGCTGCGGCGATCATGATCATCGGCGCACTGGGGGTCGGCCTCGTCGTCTTCGGGACGATCGCCTGGGCGATCGAGGCCGACGGCTTCTGGGCGACGCTCGGCGTCATCTTGATCGGCGCACCGCTCGCGCTCTTCCTGGCGACGTGGCCGTTCGCGCTCAGCCAGATGATGCGGGCACTCGCCGACGTCGGGGATGCCGTCGCCACTCCGACGGTCTCCACGTTCTAGGGGTGCGCAGTCGCGTGCGGTAGCGCGCGTGAACATGGCCTCCGAGTCACAGACATCCGAGCTCACCGGTAAGGCGGCTTCCGCCGCCAGCGTCGTGCTGCTCACGCTCGCGGCCGGGCAATTCCTGATGACGCTGGACAGCTCGGTGATGAATGTCTCGATCGCGACGGTCGCGAAGGACGTGGGGACGACCGTGACCGGGATCCAGGGGGCGATCACGGCCTACACGCTCGTGATGGCGATGCTCATGATCACCGGCGCCAAGGTGGGTGCGATCATCGGCCGCAAGCGCGCCTTCACGATCGGCTGCGTGATCTACGGCTGTGGCTCGTTCACGACCGCGATCGCCCCGAACCTGCCCGTCCTGCTGTTCGGCTGGTCGTTCCTGGAGGGGGTCGGCGCGGCGCTCATCCTGCCCGCGATCGTCGCTCTGGTCGCGGGGAACTTCCCGGCCGAGCGGCGACCCGCCGCGTACGGGCTCGTGGCGGCGGCAGGGGCCGTCGCGGTTGCCGTCGGGCCGCTGATCGGCGGCTTCTTCACCACCTACTTCTCCTGGCGCTGGGTGTTCGCAGGGGAAGTCCTGGTCGTCCTCGTGATCCTTGTCTTGGCCCGGCGGATCGCGGATGCGCCGGCCGAGGAGCGACCGCAGCTCGACGTTGTCGGAGCGGTCCTGTCGGCGCTCGGGCTGGGGATGCTCGTCTTCGGCGTGCTGCGCTCGGGCGAGTGGGGCTGGATCCAGCCGAAGCCGGACGCCCCGTCATGGGCAGGCCTGTCGCCGACGGTATGGCTGGTGCTGGGCGGGCTGTTCGTGATCTGGGTCTTCTTCCGCTGGCAGGCCCGGCGGGAGTCGCGGGGCCAGGAGCCCCTCATCCGCGCGGCGATGCTGCGCAACAAGCAGCTGACGGGCGGCCTGACGATGTTCTTCTTCCAGTTCCTCGTGCAGGCGGGGTTCTTCTTCGTCGTGCCGCTCTTCCTCTCGGTCGCCCTCGGCCTCTCCGCGATCGAGACCGGCGTGCGGCTGCTGCCGCTCTCGGTGACGCTGCTTGCCGCCGCGATCGGCATCCCGCGCTTCCTCCCGACCATCTCGCCGCGTCTGGTCGTCCGCACGGGCCTGCTCTCGCTGCTCGCCGGCACGGTCGTGCTGCTCGGCGCGCTCGACGCCGACGCCGGGGCGGAGATCGTCTTCGTGCCGATGCTCCTGGTCGGGCTCGGGATCGGCGCGCTCGCCTCGCAGCTCGGTGCGGTCACCGTCTCGGCGGTGCCGGACGACGAGAGCCCCGAGGTCGGCGGGATCCAGAACACGGCGACGAACCTCGGCGCCTCGCTCGGCACCGCGCTGGCCGGCTCGCTTCTGATCGCCACGCTGACGTCGGCGTTCCTGACGAACGTCCTGCAGGACCCCGCGATCCCGGCGAGCGCGAAGGAGCAGGCGCAGGTCGAGCTCGCGGGCGGCGTGCCGTTCGTCTCGGACGCGGACCTCGAGGCCGCCCTCGACGAGGCGGACGTTCCCCCGGCGACCACCGACGCAGCGCTCGATGCGTACGGCGAGGCCCGCCTCGCCGGCCTCCGCTCCGCGCTCGCGATCCTCGCCGTCCTCGCGATCCTCGCCCTGTTTCTGGCTCAGGCCATCCCGCAGAAACAACCGGGTGCCGCAGAGAGGAAGGAGTAGCGATGTGCCGCTGGCTCGCGTATTCCGGATCGCCGATCCGGCTGGAGGAGCTGCTCGTCAAGAGGGACCGCTCGCTGATCGACCAGAGCCTGCACTCCAGGCAGGGTGCGACGACGACGAACGGCGACGGCTTCGGCGTCGGCTGGTACGACGGCGAGACACCGAGGCTCTATCGCAGCATCCACCCCGCGTGGAACGACCGCAACCTGCGCGAGCTCGCTGCCGGGATCTCCTCGCCGCTTTTCTTTTCGCACATCCGCGCCGCAACGGGGACGGCGATTCAGGAGACGAACACGCACCCGTTCCGCCACGGGCGCTGGCTCTGGATGCACAACGGCCTCATCCGCGAGTTCGCGCGCATGAGGCGCGAGCTCGTGCTCGCGGTCGACGACTCCCTGTTCACCTCGATCGAGGGAACGACAGACTCGGAGGCGATGTTCTACCTGGCGCTCACCTTCGGGCTGGAAGACGACCCAGTGGCCGCGGTCGAGCAGATGGTCGGTTTCGTCGAGGAGACCGGCCGAAAGCACGGCGTCGAAGCAGCCGATTCAGATGACGGTTGCGACGACCGATGGTCGGACCATCTGGGCGTTCCGCTACTCGAGCGAGGGAGACTCGCGTTCGCTGTACTACAGCACCAACATGGACACGTTGAGGGCGCTCCACCCGGAGCTCGAGGAGCTCGGCGCGCTCTCGGACGAGACCAGGGTCGTCGTCTCCGAACCGCTCGGCGACCTCCCCGGCGCCTGGAACGAGGTACCCGAGTCACACGTCGGCATCATCCAGCCCGGCGACGACGAGCTGAGACCGTTCACGCCGCACCGGTGACACGGTCTCGGCGCCTCTCGTAGTCCGGATCCAGCGTCGCAGGAGCTGCACGCGCGGACACCGAGTTGCGCAGGACGATAATACGCAGTATAGTACTCGGTATGATCGCGCTCAGGAGCCAACTGTGAGCGTTCCCCATGCCCTCCTCGCCCTCTTGAGTGAGGGGCCCAAGTACGGCCTGCGGCTGCAGAGCGAGTTCGAGTCGCGGACGGGCGAGGTCTGGCCGCTCAACGTCGGGCAGGTGTACACGACGCTGCAGCGCCTCGAACGGGACGGCCTTGTCGAGACCGACGACGGCGAGAGCGAACGGTCGCGGAAGCGGTACAGGATCACGTCCGCCGGCGGCCGCGAGCTGGCGGACTGGCTTCGCACCCCGCCCGACCTCGTTCCTCCCCCGCGCGACGAGCTCGTGATCAAGGTGCTGGTCGCGCTCCAGGTGCCCGGGACCGATGTCCACGAGATCCTGCAGGTGCACCGCCGGCACGTGATCGAGATCATGCAGCGCTATACCCAGGTCAAGGCGGCGGCCGGCGAGGACGACACGGCGTTGGCGCTCGTCACCGACGCCGAGCTCTTCCGGCTCGAAGCAATCGTCCGCTGGCTCGATGCCGCCGAGGTCCGCTTGAAGCAGCGGCCGCACCCCTCGCCGCGCGAGGTGGCCGGCATGCCGCTCGAACCAACTCAGGAGATGGAGGTGTCGCAATGAGCGCACTCGAACTGCGCCAGGTTTCGAAGGTCTACGGCGCCGGGCCGACCGAGGTGCACGCGCTCCGCGACGTCGATCTCTCGGTCGAGCGCGGCGAGCTCGTCGCCGTCATGGGGCCGAGCGGCTCCGGCAAGAGCACGCTCTTGACGATCGCCGGGCAGCCTCGAGGAGCCGACCAGCGGCCAGGTCTGCGTGGACGGGGTCGACCTCGCGAGCGTCTCGCGCTCGGAGCAGGCGAAGATGCGACGCCGCTCGATCGGCTACGTCTTCCAGGACTTCAACCTGCTTCCCGGGCTGACGGCGATCGAGAACGTCACCATGCCCCTCGAGCTCGACGGCATCCGCGCCAAGGACGCACGCGCTGCGGGCCTCGAGGCGATGGAGGAGCTCGATGTCGCGGAGCATGCCGATCGCTTCCCCGACGAGCTGTCGGGCGGCGAGCGCCAGCGGGTTGCGATCGCACGGGCGATCGTCGGCGAGCGTGGGTTGCTGCTCGCGGACGAGCCGACCGGCGCCCTCGACTCCGTGAACGGCGAGGCGGTCATGCGCCTGCTTCGGGCTGCCACGAAGCGGGGCGTCGCAGGTGTCGTCGTGACGCACGAGGCGCAGCTGGCCTCCTGGGCCGACCGAGTCGTCTTCCTGCGCGACGGCCATGTCGTCGACCAGACGGTCGCGCCGCCGGGCCCGGAGTCGCTGCTCGCGGCCGGTGACTCGCGATGACGACGGTCGCGCACCGCTCGGCGTTGCGACGGACCGAGCAGCGGCGGAGATTGCCGCGCGTCGTCCTCTGATCCGCTGGGCGTGGCGCCTGTTTCGCCGCGAGTGGCGGCAGCAGATCCTGGTGATCGCTCTCCTCACCATGGCGGTGGCGGCCGCGATCAGCAGCGTCACGATCGTCTACAACTCGGCCTCGGCGAACGATGCCGAGTTCGGCTCCGCGAATCAGCTCCTCGAGTTGGACGGCGCCGATCCGCGCGCGCTGGAGGCAGGTCTCGCCGCCCTCGCGGACAGGTTCGGGACGACCGACGTCATCGGCCACCGCTCCCTCGCCGTTCCGGGCGGCGTCGACAAGGTGGAGTTCCGTTCTCAGGATCCGCGCGGTCCGTACGGGGGCGCGCGCCTCTCACTCCGGCGAGGCAGCTACCCGGAAGGCCGCAACCAGGTGGCCGTCACCGACGGAGTCGCAACGATCCTCGGGCTCGAGCTCGGGAAGACACTTGCCCTCGACGGCCATCGCCGGACGGTTGTCGGCATCGTCGAGAACCCACGTGACCTGAGCGACGAGTTCGCACTCGTCTCGCCCTCTTCCGCGGGAGCACCCGACTACGTCACGGTCCTGGTCGACGCAAGCGACGACTCTGTCCGCGCCTTCTTGGAAGCTCCCGCCGGCGTCGCCGAGCGCGACCGGTCCGCCGGCGTGTCGGCCAGGTCTCGGGGCGAGGACGAGCAGGCACCTGCGCTGGCGATGTTCTCGGTGGCCACCGTCTTCCTGCTCCTGGCGTCGCTCGTTGCCGCAGCCGGCTTCGCCGTCATCGCGCAGCGACGGCTCCGTCAGCTCGGCATGCTCGCCGCGGTCGGCGCGACCGAGAAGCACCTTCGACTCGTGCTGCTGTGGAACGGCGTGGTCGTCGGCGCGATCGGCGCACTGATCGGAACAGTCGTGGGTCTCGCAGTCTGGCTGGCGGTCATGCCGACTCTGGAGACCGCGCTCAACCATCGTCTCGACCGGCTGAGCCTGCCGTGGACACTGCTCGCGCTGGTTGTCTTCGTCGCGATCCTCGGGGCGACCGCCGCCGCATGGTGGCCGGGGCGAGCAGTGGCCCGCGTGCCCGTCACAGCTCGCTCTCTCGGCGCGCCCGCCCGCGCCGAAACCCGCGCACCACTCGGCAATCCTCGCCGCAGTCCTGATCGCGGCGGGAGTCGGCTGCCTCGTGCTCTCAGACCGAAGCAGCCGGCCGCTCATCATCGCCGGGGTCCTGGCGACGATCCTCGGCACGCTGCTCCTGTGCCCCTTGGCGATCCGCCTCCTCGCGCGGACGGCCGCGCACATGCCGATTGCCGTGCGCCTGGCGCTCCGAGACCTCGCCCGTTACCAGGCCCGCTCCGGGGCCGCACTCGCAGCTATCACCCTCGCCCTCGGCATCGCCGCGACCGTCGTCGTCATCGCGGCGGCCGAGGAGAAGCAGTCAGCCGGCGCAACCGCCCAACCTGTCCGACCGGCAGATCCGCGTGCACACCGATGCGGTGGAGGGGCCGGACTTCATCGCGATCCCGACGTCCGCCGAGCTCGAACGGATGGATGGTCGCGTCCGCCAACTCGCAGCGGAGCTCGACGACGCAGCCGTGATCCCGCTCCACAACGCACTCAGACGGGGCGAACGGTCCGGAGTCATCGACGGCACCCGAGTTGTTCACACGGAACCACTGCGACTGAAGATCGCCAATCCCGACGAAAAAGGCTTGGACGGGAGGCCGATCTTCTGCCCGTCCCGGCCACCGGCGAGCTGCTACGTCACCGAATCCCGCCTCTACGTCGCGACCCCCGCCGTCCTCGGTGTACCTCGGGATCGACCCCGCGTCGGTCGATCCGAGCACGGACTTCCTGGTCGACAGGGGCCTCCAGACCGACGGGCTCGTCACCACGGCATGCAGGAAACGGGCGGGGAACGAGAGGTGACCGTCCGCGCAGTCACAAACGTGCAGAGGATCGACAGCCGGAAGCTCTTCGGGTCTCCGAGTGGCGAAACCGGCCTTGCGCCGACCTCATTCATCACGCTCGACGGTCTTCACCGCCGCGGCTGGCGCCAGATCCCGTCCGGCTGGCTCGTCGAGTCGAGCAGGTCTCTGGCGAGTGAACAGATCGCCGACGCGCGTGAACTCGCGGCCGGGGCCGGCCTGACGATCGAGACACGGCGAGAGAGCACCTCCCTCGCGACGCCGATCGCGATCGCGACCGCCGCGGGCGCGCTCCTGGCGCTCGGCATCCTCGCCATGACCGTCGGGCTGATCCGCAGCGAGGCCGCCGGCGACCTGCGCACCCTGACCGCCACCGGCGCGACGAGCAGAATCCGCCGCACGTTGACTGCCGCCACCGCCGGCGCGCTCGCCCTCCTGGGCGCGCTCCTCGGCGTCGCCGGCGCCTATCTCATGCTCGGGGCGACGTACTTCGACAAGCTCGACTATCTCGGCCGGATCCCCGTGCTCTACCTCGGCCTGATGGTCGTCGGCATCCCTGTGGCAGCCGCCGCGTCCGGCTGGCTCCTCGCCGGCCGCGAGCCGCCCACGATTGCCCGGCCCGCGATCGGCTAGTCGATGTCGGCGCGGCGATAGCGCCAGACCGCGACCAGCCAGGCCGCGATCGCGATCGCCGGGAGGACGACGAAGGCGAGGGCGGCTGAGCCGGCCTCGAACTGCAATTCCGGCTGCGGGCCGAGCCCGAGGACGGACGCTGCCCAGCCGATCACGGTGAAGCGAGCGGCGGCGTCGGCGGTGCGGGCGACGACGTTCTCCCAGATCACGACGAAGACGAGCCCCCACCAGACGGCGCGTCGGAACCAGAGCCCGGCGGCGACGAAGAGCCCTGAGTACGCGAGCGCCGCGAGCGTCGCGGCGAGCAGCGTGGCCCAGGCGACGCCGTTCGCTCCGGCGACGAGCGCGGACGCGGCGAGAGGCACCGCCGTGAGCGGCACGACGACGCTGGCGGTTGCGAGCACCGCTGCGGCGGGCAGCAGCCGGCGGGCCACCGGCTTCAGCCACAGGTAGACGAGCAGACGGTCTTCGACGAGATCGCCGAGGACGGACGTGCCGAGCCAGAGCGTCGCAAGCGGTACGAGCAGCCCCAATCCGTAGGAGATGACGGCATCGGCGGCCGCTTGCTCGGGGTTCGCGTCGAAGCGGGCGAACAGCCCGATCACGACGGCGAGCGCGCTGAGCACGCCGATGCCGAGCAGCCGCGGGACGGTGACCTGCGTGCGCAGGAGCAAGCGGTAAAACGTGACGAGGGCGGCGAATCTGCCTGGACGGTCGGTGATCGCGGCGGTTGGGGCGGCGGTCGTCATCGCTCCACCACGTAGCGGAAGACGCCCTCGAGGTCCGCGTCGAGCGGGTGCACCTCGAGCAAACGGGCGTCGAGCGAGCGCGCGACCGGTGCGAGTGCCCGGGCGAGCGCGCGGGCGTCCGTCGCGTCGAGCTCGAGCGCGTCGTTCCCGTCGAGGCGCACGCCGACTGCGGTCCCCGCCTCGAGCAGCGCGCCCGCGAGCTGCCGCGGCCGGTCGGTGCGCACGCGAATCCGCAGCGGCCGGTCGTCCATCAGGGCGCGCAGCTCGCGGAAGTCGCCTGCGGCGGCGAGCCGGCCCTGCGACATCACGAGCACCTGCGAGCCGAGCCTCTCGACCTCCTCGAGCACGTGGCTGGACACGAGCACACAGCGTCCTTCGTCACCGAGCCGGCGGAACAGCGCGACCAAGTCCATGCGCTGGCGCGGATCGAGGCCGGTGAGCGGCTCGTCGAGGACGAGCACGGCCGGGTCGTGGACGATCGCCTGCGCCACCTTCACGCGCTGCCGCATCCCCTTCGAGTACGCCGGCAGCCGACGCGTGTCTCCGGGATCGAGACCGACCGACTCGAGCGCGGCGGCTGCGGCGAGCGCGGGATCGGCGAGGCCGTGCAACCGGGCCGACAGGACGACGAACTCGTGTGCCGTCAGAGGCTCGAAGACGCTTTCCTGCTGCGGCACGAGGCCGATCAGCCGGGCGACGCCCGTGTCCGCACGAGGATCGCGGCCGAGCACGCGGACCGTCCCCTTCGACGGCCGCGCGAGCCCGGTGAGCATGCGGAACATCGTCGACTTGCCGGCGCCGTTCGGGCCGAGGAGCGCCGTCACGCCGGGACCGATGTCGAAGCTGACGTCGGAGACCGCGACGAGCGCGCCGAACCACTTCGAGGCACCCTCCGCGACGATCCGTGGGTCGCTCGTCACCGGAATGCCTCCAGTCGCCGGTACCGGAGCCAGCAGATGAGCGCGCCGGCCACGATGGCCGCACCGACACCGCCGGCGACGAGCCAGGTCGAGAGCTCCGTGACGGGCTCGGAGTCGTCGGGCATCTCGCCGAAGATCCGATAGGTGAGCTCCGTGGCGACGAACGGCGAGCTCAGCAGGTCGAGCTCGTTCGGCGCTTCGGCGCTCTCGATCGCCGCGCGCACGACGGTCACCGGCACGAAGACGGCGAGGATCACGCCGACTGCCGCTGCGGCGCGCCGCGTGGTGAAGCTGGAGACGGCCATCGACAGGGCCGCATAGAGCAGCGCCGTCACGATTCCGGCCGCGAGGATCTGCAGCAAGAGCTTTGGTGTCTCACCCGCGCTCGGGCCGAAGCCCGCGATCTCGAACGCGAGCAGCGTGAACAGCAGCGGGCCGACGGTGATGAGGAGCATGACGACACTGACGCCGGCACCTTTCGCCACGAGGTAGCGCGTGCGGTCGAGCGGACCGGACAGGTAGAGCCCGAGCATGCCGCTGCGCCGGTCCGGGCACAGCGCCTCGGGCGCGACGAGCGCCGCGAAGAGAGCGAGCGCGCTCCCGATGATGAACATGTAGTCGCCGTAGCTGATCAGGTCCTCCGGCGCGATCTCCTCGGCGATCACCGCGAAGGTGACCAGGAAGAGCGCGGGCAGGAAGGCGATTGCGAGCGTGATCGCCGGCAGCACCTTGTGCCGGGCGCCGCGACCGAGGCCGAGCACGCGCCGCGCCGTGAACTCGGCGAGCCTCAGGACTGCGCGTGCCGGACGCTCGCGGGGACCGTCGTAGCTCCGGTAGCCGAGGTCGTACAGCCGGGCTTCCCGGCCGGTCGTCACGTGCCCGCTCCGAGGTAGACGTCTTCGAGCGTCCGTCCGCGGGGCCCCAGCCGTCTCAGGCCGATGCCGAGCTCCGCGACGGCGTCGCGGACTGCGTCGTAGGCGTCGTCCGCCGCTTCGAGGAGGAGGACGGCGCCGTCGGCAGTCACGGTCAATCCCCGCGCAGTCAGGATCGACGCGAGCTCGTCGGCCTGCTCGTCCACCTCCACGACCAGGCCGTCCGGCCCTCGACGCAGGTCGGCGAGCGTCCCGGCTTGGACGACCTCGCCGCCCTCGACGATGACGACGGCGTCGCAGATCCGCTCCACTTCCTCGAGGTGGTGGGACGACACCACGATGCGCATGCCGAGCTCGGTGCCGAGCCGCCGGATCAGGGCGAGCATCTCGGTGCGCTGCATCGGGTCGAGCCCGTCGGTCGGCTCGTCGAGCAGCACGAGCTCGGGATCGTGGGCGATCGCCGAGGCGAGCTTGACCCGTTGCCGCTGGCCCGTGGACATCGTCCCGACCGGGCGGAAGCGCTCCTCGCCCAGGCCGACCAGCCAGAGCGCGTCGTTCGCGCGCTGCACGGCCGCCTGCCGCGGCAGCAGGTGCATCTCGGCGAGGTGCCGCACGAAGTCCGTCGCCGCGAGCTCCGTGGGCAGGTCGTGATGCTCGGGCGCGTAGCCGATCCGCGCGCGCACCTCGATCCCCGCAGTCGCAGGATCCCGTCCGAGCACCGTGAGCTCGCCGCCGTCTCGCGAGCGGAGCCCGAGCACGAGCGAGATGAACGTCGTCTTGCCGGCGCCGTTCGAGCCGAGCAGCCCCGTGATCCCAGGGCCGATCTCGGCGTCGAGGCCCGCGAGCGCAGTCGTGCTGCCGTATCGCTTCACCACGCCGCGCGCGGAGATCACGGTCTCAGACAGTTCAGCGCTCGTCATCGGGCCCTTCTCGATCGGGATTCAGAGGTCTCCTGCATCGCACCGACGATCGCAGTGAGAACGAGGAAGACGCCGACGCCCCACGGGATCAGCCTGTCGACGAGGCCGGTGACCTGGCTCCGGGACGGGAACCGCACACACCGATCGTGCCCGATCGGGCGCGGCGGGCGCTCAGCCTCGCGCGCGGATGTTCAGCAGGCGCCGCCCAGGCCCTGCTCCATCTCGCGCTGCGCTGCCGCCTAGTCCGCGCCCACGCCGAGCTGGCCGGGCGCCCGCCCGGGCGGCGGTTCGACCGGATCCAGCTCTGGCGGCGGCGGACACGTCAGCAGCCGCGGCGATCCGAGCGCGACCGTCACGGGCTCGCCGTAGTGGAGCAGCTCGATCGGCTCGCCTTCGAGCAGCTCGTAGCGCGCACCGGTGTTCTCGATCCCGACGCGCAGGCGCCGGCCGCGGTAGAGCAGCCGGAAGCAGAGCCTCGTCAGCGGTGCGGGCAGGCACGGCGCGAAGGCAAGGGTGTCGCCGTAGTCGCGCAGTCCGCCGAAGCCCGCGACTGCGACGAGCCACGCGCCGGCGAGCGAGGCGAGGTGCACGCCTTCGGCGGTGGTGCCGGTCAGGTCGCGGAGGTCGACGAGCGCCGTCTCGCGGAAGTACGCGTAGGCGAGCGCGAGCTGCCCGACCTCGGCGGCGACGATGCCCTGGATCGACGCCGACAGCGACGAGTCGCGCACTGTGATGGCCTCGTAGTAGCGGAAGTCGCGCCGCTTCTGCTCGGCGTCGAACTGATCGCCGCAGGCATAGAGGGCGAAGACGAGGTCAGCCTGCTTCACGATCCGGCTGGAGTAGAGGAGGTAGTACGGGTAGTGCAGGAGCAGCGGGTACCGGTTCGGCGGGGTCGAGGCGAAGTCCCAGGAGCGGTAGCGGGTGAAGCCCTCCGACTGCGAGGTCACGCCGAGCTCCTCGTCGAAAGGAACGACGATTGCCGCCGCGGCGTTCCGCCACGACGCCACCTCGCGGTCGTCGACGGCGAGCTCGGCCGCATGCTCCGGATGACGCTCCGCCACGTCCGCGGCCACCTGCAGGTTGCGCGCGGCCATCAGGTTCGTGAACACGTTGTTGTCGACGAGAGCCGTGTACTCGTCGGGTCCCGTGACGCCGTCGATGCGAAAGCGGCCTTCCGCGTCGTGGTGCCCGAGCGAGCGCCATAGCCGCGCGGTCCCGACGAGCAGGTCGAGGCCCGGCCCGCGCTCGAACTCGACGTCTCCGGTCGCCGCGACGTACCGGCGCACCGCGTCGGCGACGACGGCGTTGACGTGGAACCCCGCCGTGCCCGCCGGCCAGTAGCCGGAGGACTCCTCGCCGCGAATCGTCCGCCACGGGAACGCGGCGCCCGCCAGCTGGAGCTCGCCGGCCCGCGCGAGCGCCTGCCTCAGCGTCGCATGCCGCCAGCGGAGCGCATCTCGGGCGGCGGTGGGTGCGCTATAGGTGAGGACCGGGAGCGCGTACGCCTCCTGGTCCCAGAACGTGTGCCCGTCGTAGCCGCGGCCGGTGAGCCCCTTCGCCGGGATCGCGCTCCCCTCCGCCCGGGCTGCGGCCTGCACCACGTGGAAGAGCCCGAAGCGGACCGCCTGCTGCAGCTCCGCGTCTCCCTCGAGCTCCACGTCGGCGCGGTCCCAGACGTCGTCGAGGTAGGCGCGCTGCCCGGACACGAGCCCGTCCCAGCCGCTCCGCTTGGCGGCGGCGAGCGCCGCGTCGACCTGGTCGCGCAGCGCGGGCATCGAGCGCCGACTCGACCAGCCGTAGGCGAGGAACTTCACCACCGTCAGCCGCTCTCCGGGAGCGAGTTCGGTGCTGACGGTGACCCGGGCCAGATCGGACTCGGCATCGGAGGCGGTCACGGTGCCGGCTGTGCCGTCGACCACGTGGTCGAGCCCGGCCGCGATCAGCAGCCCGCTCGCGCGGGTCCGGTGGCCGAGTGCGACTTTGAGGTCGCCGTGTGTATGGAATTGGCCGACGAGCGGCGCGCGCAGCGCAGCCGCGGTGCGAGGATCGTCGGGTCGGTCGGGCGTCGGCTCGTTGGCGACGAGGCTCGACTGGACGACGATACGGACGGGCGCGTCGAGCGCCTCGACCTCGTAGCGGATCGCGGCGACCGCCCGGTGAACGAACGAGACGAGCCGCGCCGAGCGGACTCTCACGGTCTTGTCCGTCGGCGTCGTCCAGCGCAGGTCGCGTCGCAGGACACCGTCGCGGAGGTCGAGCACGCGCTCGTGCTCCAGCAGCGTCCCGTAGCGCACGTCGAACGACGAGTCGTCGACGAGTAGCCTGATGAGCTTGCCGTTGGTGACGTTGATCAGCGACTGGCCTTCCTCGGGGTATCCGTAGCCGGCCTCCGCGTAGGGCAGCGGCAGCGACTCGAAGAAGCCGCCTAGGTACGTGCCGGGGAGGCCGTGCGGCTCACCTTCGTCGAGGTTGCCCCGCAGTCCGACATGGCCGTTCGAGAGGGCGAAGATCGACTCGGTCTGCGCGAGCCGATCGAGCCGAAGCTCCGGCTCGACGACGGCCCACGGCTCCACCGAGAAGAGGCCCGGCTCGATCACTGCTCCACCAGCAGCTCCGCGAGATCGGTGACGACCAGGTCGGCGCCGTGGTTGCGCAGCGCAGCGCCGTGCCCGATGCGGTCGACGCCGACGACCCACCCGAACGACCCTGCCCGGGCAGCTGCGACGCCGGCGACGGCATCCTCGAAGACGGCGCCGTTCGCCGGCGCGACTCCCAGCTCCTCGGCGGCGGCCAGGAACGTGTCCGGCGCCGGCTTTCCGCGCAGGCCACGCTGCTCGGCGGCCACGCCGTCGACCCGCACCTCGAACAGCTCGTCGATCCCGGCCGCGGCCAGCACCTCACGGCAATTCTTGCTCGCGGAGACGACGGCGCGGGGCAGGCCCAACTCACGGACCGCCTCGACGAAGCGCACCGAGCCTTCGTACACACCGACGCCCCGCTTCCTGATCAGCTCGAGCACGAGCTCGTTCTTGCGGTTGCCGAGACCGTGCACGGTCTCCGTCTGGGGCGAGTCGTCCGCAGACCCCTCCGGGAGGGAGATGCCGCGTGACGCCAGGAACACCCGGACGCCGTCCTGGCGCAGCTTGCCGTCGACGTGCTCGGCGTAGTCCGCCGGGAGCTCGAAGGGGCGAAAGGGCTCGCCAGTCTGGCGGGACCGGTCGAGCAGGAAGGCGTCGAACATCTCCTTCCAGGCGGCGGCGTGCACCTTCGCCGTCTGGGTGAGCACGCCGTCGAGGTCGAACAGGCAGGCCGAGATGCCGCTGGGGAGGTTCGGGACGAGGGCGGCACGCCGGGGCCGGCTCACGCGCGCGAGCCTAACCGCAGCGGCTGAGCGGAGGATCTTTGTTCGACGCGGAGTGACGGCAGGGCCCGCACGGAGCGGGCCCTGCTGCCGACGTGCTGCGTCAGTCGTCTTCCCCTCGCCGGTCGTCGTCGTCGTCGTCGTTGTCATTGTCGCCGCCGCGGCCGTGGCCGCGGTCGGCGAGGAAGTGCTCACGGCCGACATCTCGAGCGATGCGCGGGAAGTGCTTGGCGGTCTTCGTCATCGTTGTGCGGTAGTGGAGGCCGCCCCAGACACGGGCGTTCTCGACGTCCTCGACGAGCTCGTCCAGGTTCTCGTACGTCCGCGGCGGCCCGGCGCCGGCGGCGGTGCTGGTCACGAAGAGCTCGACGTAGACCGTCGGAGTCAAGTCCAGAAACAAGGTCAGGGTCGGATGTTTGTCGAGTCTTAACCGGCTCCCGGACGAATCCTGACCGAGCGCACGCCCGGAGTTTGACCGGCCCCGCCTACGGTGCGGTGCAACATGCAACCGCCTGAAAGGGGTCGAAGGATGACACGCACCAACCACACGGGCATGCGAGCGAGGGCCGCGATCGCGGCGGCTCTCCTGGGTGCTTTGGCTCTGCTGGGTCCGGGGAGCGCGGAGGCAGCGACGCCGAAGCTGATCGGAACCGTCGGGCCGGGGTTCACGATCTCGCTGAAGACGGCCGCCGGCAAGAACGTCACGACGCTCAAGCGCGGCACGTACGCGATCACGATCAAGGACCGCTCGCGCATGCACGATTTTCGCCTCCGCGGACCGGGCGTGAACAGGGTTCTCAGCAGCGTCGCAGCGGTGGGAACCAAGACGGCGACCGTCCGGCTCGCCGCCGGCCGCTACCAGTTCGTCTGCCAGCCGCACGCGAGCGGTATGCACGGCGCGTTCCGGGTCACCTAGAACGATGACGAGCTCTCGCGTACTTCCGCTCGTCCTGACGCTCGTGGGCGTCGCCGCTCTCGGCGGCGCCCTCGCCATGGCCGGCTCCTCGGCCGGCGCCCGCCAGGCGCAGGCACCCGCCGGGACCGTCGCCGCCGGTGTCGATCCGCGCGCGGGCGGGTTCGAGATCGCCCTCGGTGAGTGGGCTCTGACACCCGAGGCGCGGGCGATCCGGCCGGGCCGCGTCACGTTCGTGATCGCAAACCGGGGCAAGTTCCGCCACGGCTTCGAGCTCGAGATCCGCCGGGTCGACGACGATCGCCACGACGGGGATCACGACGACGACGCGAAGTCGGTGAAGCTCGCTCCCGGCGAGAAGACGACGCTGACGCTCGACCTCGCGCCGGGCACCTACGAGATCGAGTGCTTCATCAGCCACCACGACGAGATGGGCATGCGCGGCGTGCTCGAAGTCCGCGCGGACGCGCCGCTTGTGCGCCCGCGTACGGCCGCGTCGCGCGCGACCGTCGACATCGCCGGGTTCGCATTCAAGCCGGCCACGCTCAGGACGACGGCCGGAACCACGGTCACCTGGCGGAACGTCGACCCGGCCCCGCACACCGCGACCGGGAAGCAATTCTCGTCGCCGCAGCTCGGCAAGGGCGCGAGTTACCGTCGCCGCTTCACGCAGCCGGGGACGTACGCCTACGTCTGCGCTCTGCACCCCGGCATGCGGGGCACGGTCGTTGTCGCCAAGGGGAACGCCGGCTAGATGTCGACGCGGAACGAACTGTCGATCGCGGCCGCGCTGCTCTCTGCGGGGGCGGCCGCGATCCACGCCTCGGTCGCGGGGCCGCACTTCGAGGAGGGCGCCGTCTACGGGCTCCTCTTCGTCGCGACGGCGCTCTTCCAGGCGGGCTGGGCCGCGCTCGTGCTGGCCGCGCCTTCGGTCCGCCTGCTCGGCGCCGGCGTCGTCGTGAACGCAGGAGTGATCGGCGCGTGGGCCGTGTCGCGGACCTTCGGGCTGCCGTACGGGGCCGAGCCGTGGACCGCCGAGCCCGTCGCGCCGCTCGATCTCGCTGCGACGTCGTTCGAGCTCGGGATCATCGTGTGCGGCATCCTCCTGCTGGCTACGCCCGCGGGCACGGTCACGACTTCCGGCCCGGGCATGCGCCGCTTCGCCGCGGTCGGCGCCGCGGTCGTCACCGGCATCATCTGCGCAGCGCTCGCCACGACGCCGGATGCGGCCGCAGGCCATCACCACCAGGACGCGCCCGGAGCGACTCCTCACGACCACGCGCACGGGTAGCGCGTGTGTCAGGCGCGCACACGGATCGTCAACACGCGGGTCCGGCCGCCCGGGGCGACGGCGGTGAGCCGGACGAGGTAGGTGCGGCCGCGGACCAGCCGCACCGCGCTCAGCCGTGCCCGCAACAAATACGCGCCGGCACGTGTCACTGTCGTCGTCGCGGCCGGGCGCGTCGCCGTCAACCGGGCTCCCGCCAGAACAGTTCCCCGCCGGAGCGCGAGCGCGCGCGTTGAGCGAAGCGGCGTCACCACAGCCCGCAGCCGGGCGCGTTCGCTCACCCAGAAGCGGGCCGAGAACGTTGCCGTTCCACGGCTTCGAGCCACGAGGGGCGACGTCGTCAGCGCACGAAGCCCGAGCGGCACGACACGCGACGGCCGCGGCGAAACCGGGACGGGGGCATTCCCGGGCGGGACGACGACCGGACCCGTGCCGCTGCTGCCGCCACCGACGGCAGGCGGAGACGGAGTCGGCGTAAGCGGAGCGACGGGCGGCTCGACGACCCAGCCTGCGCGCGCCGGCGAGGAGTCGACGTTGCCCGCGGCGTCGATCGCCCGCACGTCGAAGACGTGGGTGCCGTTCGCGAGGCCGCTGTACGCCGCGGGCGGCGTGCACGCGGTGAACAGCGCACCGTCGAGCGAGCACTCGAAGCGCGCGTCTGGCTCACTCGCCGAGAAGGAGATGGTCGCGTCTGTCACGGTGACCGTGCCCGTGGGCGCCGAGTCGATCGCCGTCTCGGGAGGTGTCGTGTCCGTCGGTGGTGCGGCCACCGTGAGGGCCTGCACCGCGGCGACCTTGCCTGCGGCCGCAGCCACGATCTCCGCGGAGCCGCCGCTCGAGTCGCGGACGAAGAAGGTCGTCGCGCTCTGGCCGGAAAGGATCGACGTCGAGAGCGTGGCCGTCCAGGGCCCGCCCTGCGAGAGCGAGAACTCGGCCGTAGGCGAGGATGACCGCAGCTCGACCGGCACCTGCACGCCCGCGAAGTACGGGGTTCCGGCATGCGTGCGAAGCTCAACCGTCACTGGCGCCGACGGCGCGCCCGGCGAGAGTGTCTGCGGAGCCGTCGTGAAGGCGAGGATGGACGGCTTCCAGGCGGCGAACGTGCGCCAGGCCGTCGTCGCGACGGCGCCGTCGAGGTTCCGGACGCACCACGTAGTGGCGCACGCGGCCTCGGGTGTGTCCGCCGAGTCGGCGATCGCCGCTGCGAGTCGCACGAGCAGGGCGTCCGTCTGGGCAGTGAACTCCGAGGTCGGGATCCCTGCGAGGTTGCGCGGCGACCAGGCGAAGCCAAAGCGGCTGTTGCCCGCGGAGCGCGTCGCGTACGTCTGCGCGGAGACGTAGTCCTGCATCAGCTCGACGGGGACGTTCGTCCAGCCGAAGGCGGCGTCGTACTGCCAGGCGGCGTTTCCGAGCGGGCTGTAGGCGCCGCCGAGAAACGCCTGCGCTGGCGCGGCGGCGGTCGGGGCGACGGCCGCCAGCGCCGCTCCGTGCTGTAGGTACTCGTTCAGCGAATCGCGGCGAGCCTCTCGCGGCACTCCAGCGACCGCGTAGGTTCGGACGTCGCCGTACAGCTCCTGCGACCAGTCGCTCACATAGCCGCTCAGGTCGCTCCAGAAACCAGCGTCCTCATACCAGTCCTGCAGCCGCGCCTGGTAGACGGAAAGGTCGCCGGTCGTCTGTGCGATGCCGATGACGAAGACCACTCCCTGTGCTGCCGGCAGCTCGCCGCCCGCGTCGTACAGGCCTCGCAAGAAGGCGCGCATGTTCGCGCGAGCGTTGCCGGTTCCCTGGCGCACCGCCGACGAGAGCTCGTTCAGCGCCCACGTGTCGCCGGCGGCGACGTCGTATCCGGCAGTGGCCATGCGTCGCCGCGCCGCGACCCCGGCCGCGTACCACGAGCCGCCGTTGGCCGCGACCCAGTCGGTCCAGCCGGTGACGTTGATCTCCGCCAGGGCGTGGAACGCCGGCCCGAGCGCCCGGATCCGCCAGGCTTCGTCGGCACGGAGTTGCGACTTGTCCGCCACGAGCGGCGGGACGGAGATGTAGTAGTGGGCGCAGGGAGACGCATTCTCCGCGAGCCTCGTGGCCAGACGCCGCCAGTCGGTCGGCGAGTAGAAGACGGCGCGCAGCGGACTACATGCAGCCGTCCCCAGCGAGTGGACGCGCGGTCGCCGCACGAGCTCGCGCCAGAGCCGATAGGTCGCGGCCGGCGTCAGCGACGGAACCGGCTGCAGCGCGGCGTGTCCGCCACTCGAATGCCCGGCCGCCGCCGCAGTCGATCCGCCGATCACGGTGGCGACGATGCCGGTCAAGAGTACGAGTGACGTCCGCAGCAACCCCGGTCCCCCCGAGTCCTCTGAACCCTCCGTGGGTGAGAGTAGCCGGGCTCCTCCCGAATCGCCCTGATAATTCGTTGGGTGACGCCTCGTGAGGTCACCGGGAAGTCCGGAGGGGAGCCGCCCAGCGTGGACCGAGCCGACCTAGTGAAGCGCGGCCGCGAGGCGCAGGCCGGGCGGGCCTGGCGCGAGGCCTACGAGCTGCTGGCCGCGGCCGACGAGGCAGCGCCTCTGCAGGCCGAGGATCTCGAGGCGCTGGCGACGGTGGCCTTCATGCTCGGCCGCGAAGAGGACGACATGCGCATCCTCGAGCGCGCCCATCACGCGCACCTTGCGGCGGGCGAGGAGACGCAGGCGGCGCGCTGTGCGTTCTGGATCGGGATGACCCTGGCCGACCGCGGCGCGCTGGGCCCGGCGAGCGGTTGGCTCGCCCGCAGCGAGCGCCTCGTCTCGGACCGCGATTGTGTCGAGAAGGGCTACCTGCTCGTGCCGGCGATGCTCCAGCTCGCGGGTAGCGGCGACCTTGAGGCCGCCTGGGCGGCCGCGCTCGAGGCCGGTGAGATCGCCCAGCGCTTCGGCGACGCAGACCTGCTCGCTCTCGCCCTCATGGGCCAGGGGCGCATGCTGCTGGCGCAGGGGCGGGTAGAGGAGGGTCTTGCGCGGCTGGACGAGGCGATGGTCGCCGTCACCGCAAACGAACTGACGCCTCCCGTCACCGGCCTCATCTACTGCGGTCTCATCGCCGGCTGTCATGAGGTCTACGACCTGCGCAGGGCCCACGAGTGGACCGCCGCTCTGGCGAGCTGGTGCGACCAGCAGCCCGACCTCTCTGTCTACACCGGCGAATGCCTCGTCCATCGAGCGGAGGTGCTGCAGCATCAGGGTGCGTGGCGAGACGCACGGGAGGAGGCGGAGCGTGCCAGCAGGCGGTTCGCGGAGCGTCTCGGCTCGAGCCGGTCAGCGGCGGGTCAGGCCGCCTACAGGCAGGGCGAGCTCCATCGCCTGCTCGGCGAGTCGGCGGCCGCTGCGGGCGCGTACCGTGAGGCAAACCGGCTCGGCTGGGAGCCGCAGCCGGGGTTCGCGCTGCTACGACTCGCCGAGGGCGATCGCGAAGCCGCGGCGGCGGCGATCCGCCGGGCCCTCGGGGAGACGACCGAGCCGATGAAGCGGGCGGGCCTGCTGCCCGCGTTCGTCGAGATCATGCTCGCGGTCGGCGAGATCGAGGAGGCGCGGCGCGCTTGCCTCGAGCTCGAGGAGTGCGCCGACGGTTCCGGATCTGTCATGTTGAGCGCGCTGGCCGCACAGACGCGCGGGGCGGTCGCGCTGGCTGACGGCGACCCCTCGCTCGCTCTAGCCGAGCTCCGTCGGGCCGGCCGGATCTGGCACGAGCTCGGGGCTCCGTACGAGTCTGCGCGTGCGCGAGTCCTCGTCGCGCTGGCGTGCCGGCAGCTCGGAGACAAGGACGCCGGCGAGCTGGAGCTGGACGCGGCGCGTCGCGCATTCGAGGAGCTCGGCGCCGCCCCGGACCTCGCGCGCACGGATGCGCTCGCCGGTCGCGCCGCGGTGCGGGCGGCGGGCGGGTTGACCGCGCGGGAGCTGGAGGTCGTCAGGCTCGTCGCGACGGGCAAGACGAACCGGGCGATCGCGAACGAGCTCGTGATCAGCGAGAAAACGGTGGCCCGCCACGTGAGCAACATCTTCGCCAAGCTCCATGTCTCGTCCAGGTCGGCGCTGACCGCGTACGCCTACGAGCACGACGTCGTGTAGGCGCCTACATAGAACTACCCACGTCGGGCAGCGCGCTGATTTGGGTGTTCCGCCCGAAGCCGCAGCGCCTGTCGCCCCGTAGGCTCGGGGCGAGATGGCGTTCGAGACTGTGATCGTCGGCGGCGGGCAGGCCGGTCTCGCGGTGGGGTACCACCTGGCGAGGCAGGATAGGACGTTCGCGATCGTGGACGGGGGCGAGCGGGTAGGCGACACGTGGCGGAAGCGCTGGGACTCGCTCGGGCTGGTCACGCCCGCCCGCTACTCGGGACTGCCGGGCTGGCCCTTCCCGGCACCGGGCGAGTCACACCCGACCAAGGATGGCGTCGCCGACTACATCGAAGCGTACGCAGCCCGGTTCGACCTGCCCGTCCAGACGGGCGTCCGCGTCGAGCGGCTTTCCCGGAACGGCAACGGGTTCGAGCTCGTGGCCGGCAACCGCCGGCTCGCGGCCGACAACGTCGTGGTGGCGACGGGCGCGTACCAGGGTCAGAGGGTGCCCGCATTCGCTGCCGAGCTCGACCCGGAGATCGTGCAGCTTGATTCGACCACCTACCGGAACCCGTCCCAGCTGCAGGAGGGCGGGGTGCTCGTCGTCGGGGCCGGCCAGTCGGGTGCGGAGATCGCCTTCGACGTGTCCGACTCGCATCGAACCTGGCTCTCGGGCAAGGACGTCGGCCAGATCCCGGTTAGCTTCGGCGGCCTGCTGGACCGGTTGCTGACGCCGCCGTTCTGGTTTCTGGCTTCGCACGTGCTCACGGTGGGGACGCCGATCGGCCGCAAGATCCGGCCGAAGGCGATCCGGACGGCGGCGCCGCTCGAGCGGATCCGGTCGAAGGAGCTGGCGGCAGCCGGGATCGAGCGCGTGCCGCGGACGGTCGGCGTGCGCGACGGATCCCCTGAGCTCGAGGACGGCCGCGTCCTGGACGTGGCGAACGTGATCTGGTGCACGGGCTTCCGTGCCGACTACGAGTGGATCGACTTGCCGGTGTTCGACGACGAGGGAGAGCCGCGGTACGAGCGCGGGGTGGTGGAGAGCCAGCCCGGCCTGTACTTCGTCGGCCGGTTCTTCCTCTACGGGTTCACCTCTGCCCTACTCGGCGGGGTCGGGAGGGACGCCGAGCACATCGCCAACCACATCGCCGCGCGCGCGTCGCCGGACGTACGCTCCTGAGAGCGTGCGCGTGCTCGTCGTCGGTGCGGGGATCGCCGGCCTCGCGCTGGCCCGCGCACTCCGGCTGCGCGGCAGTAACCGAATTGCTCGTCGTCGAGAGGTCCGCCCAGTGGAGCGAGGCCGGGGCAGGCCTGTTCCTGCCGGGGAACGCCGGCCGGGCGCTGCGTGAGCTCGGTGTCTGGCCGGCGGTGGCTGCACGGGCCAACCCGATCACGCGGCAGCGCTTCCTCGACCACCGCGGCCGTACCCTGGCCGAGATCGACGTCGCGCGGTTCTGGGACGGCGTCGGCGGCTGCGTCGCGATGGAGCGGGCGGCGCTGCACGAAGTGCTGCGGGAGGCGATCGGGGACGTACCGGTCCGGCTCGGCACGTCGGTGACGAGCCTGGAGGACGGCGCCGCGCCGCGAGCGTCTTTCTCGGACGGCTCGAGCCGCAGCTATGACGTCGTCGTCGGCGCCGACGGCGTCCATTCGACGATCCGCAGCCTCGCCCTGGGCGGTCCAGCTGCCCGGTACGTCGGTCAGGCGTGCTGGCGCTACGTCGCCCACGGCTTTCCCGAGCTCGACGGCTGGACGGTCTGGCTGGGCCCGGGCTGTTCGTTCCTCACCGTCGCACTCGGTGAAGGGGCGGTGTACTGCTACGCGGACGTCAGCACCGCAGATCCGGCGAGCGCCGACCGCGACGGCTGGCGGGAGACGTTCGCCGGGTTCGCCGACCCGGTTCCGCGCCTGCTCGAACAGGCCGGCGACGCGTACTTCGCCCCGATCGAGGAAGTTGCGGCGCCGAGCTGGACGTCCGGGCACGTGGTGCTCGTCGGCGATGCGGCGCACGCCAGCTCGCCGAACATGGCGCAGGGCGCGGCGATGGCGGTCGAGGACGGGCTCGTGCTGGCCGAGCTGCTCGGCGCCGACCAACCCGTCGAGCAGGCGCTGGCCGAGTACGGGCGCCGGCGCCGGCCCCGGGTGGCGTTCGTGCAGGAGCAGACCCATCGCCGTGACAGGACGAGAAGCCTGCCCGCGTTCGTCCGCAATCTCACTCTGCGCCTTGCCGCCGAGCGCATCTTCCGCTCCAACTACGAGCCTCTACGAGCTCTGCCGTAGCCGTGATCCCGTTCGACGAGCCCACCGCGATCGTCACCGAGCGTCTCCGACTGTTCCCTCTGCGCGCCGAGGACGCCGGCGACCTGGCCGTGGTTCTGGACGACGCACGGCTGCACGAGCTCACCGGCGGCCGGCCCGCGACCCGCTCAGAGCTGCGCGACCACTACGCTCGGCTCGCCGCCGGCTCGTCGAAGCCCGACGAGGCGTGGCTCACCTGGGTCGTCCGTGGCTGCGTGGACGCGCAGCCGATCGGGACCGTGCAGGCCGCTCTGACAGCACGGGCCGGCCGCTGGATCGCCCGCATCTCGCTCGTCGTCGGCGTTGCCTGGCAGAGGCACGGGTATGCGTCGGAAGCGGCCAGCGCGGTCGTCGATTGGCTGTGGCGGCACGGCGCGAACGACGTCGTCGCCCACGTCGATACCCGCGATCGAGCCGCGGAGATCGTGGCGGCGCGAGCAGGGCTCGAGCCGACCGACGATCGGATCGGCAACGAGCAGGTGTGGCGCCCGCTCGCAGCGCCTCAGCCGACGATGAGGTGACTGTCGCCGAACTCGTGCCAGCGGTAGCCGTGCTCGACCGCGGCGGCGTAGCTCCGCGCGACCAACGTCGCCCCGGCGGCGGCACGCAGGAGGTCGAGATGCGACGCCTCGGGCTCGTGCAGGCCGGTGAGCAGCCCATCGACCGACCACAGGCCCCGCTCCGGCGTCACGACGAGGTTCGTCCAGCCCTGATCGGGCTCGACCGTGCCGTCCGGCTGGGCCACCGTCTCGAGCGCGCGAACGACGGTCGTCCCGGTGGCGATCACGCGGCCGCCCCAGCCGTGGACGGCGTTCACGAGCCGGGCGGTCGACTCGGGGACGCGGAAGCGCTCGGGATACGGCGGCTCGTGGCGCTCCGGTGACGAGACGCCGGTGTGCAGCGTCAGCGGGGCGACGAGCACGCCGCCGGCGACGAGCCGCGTGAGCAGCTCCGCCGTGAAAGGCCTGCCGGCGCTCGCCATCTCAGCGCTGCCGGGCTCGAGGGCGTAGACGTTCTGGTAGGCCGAGAGCGGCCAGCGGCGTGGGACGTAGTCGTAGCGGATCGGACGGCCGTGCTCCTCGAGGAAGGCCTCGAGCGGCACGGGCAGCTCGAGGCGGGCGAGCCAGAGGCGGCCGGCCGTGAACGGAACGAGGATCTGCGCCGTCCCGCCGTCCGGGAGCGTCAGCCGCTCGCCGGCCTCGCCGCCGCCGAACGGCGCGTCGCCGTGACGGAGCTCGACGACCCAGCGGCCGTCGGCGTCGTGTCCCGGCTCCGGGGTCGAGAGTCGCAGCTCGAGCTCGGTGCCGTCCGCGCGCATCGCCGGCACCGCCGCCGGGAGGGTGGCGGAGGTGTTGAGGACGAGCAGGTCGCCCGGCTCGAGGAACTGCGGCAGGTCGTGGAAGCGGCTGTGGACGATGCTCCCGTCGGAGCGGTCGGTGACGAGCAGGCGCACCCCGTCGCGGGCGAGCCCGCCGGCCTCGGGGGGCTCGTGCGCGTCGAGGCGAGCCGCCAAGTCCAGCGCCTGGATGCTCATGCTGAGATCGGGACGAGATCGCGGGCGCGGTAGAGCCCGCTCGGGAGGTCGCCCTCGACCAGCCTGAGCAGCCCAGGGACGCTCTCCTCGGGAGGCGGCCGGTCGGAGATGTCCTCGCCGGGGAAGGCCTCTTGCTGCATCTGCGTGCGCATGTCGCCCGGATCGACGGCGTAGACGCGCAGGCGCGGATGCTCGACGGCCAGCACGGCGCTGATCTGCGCCAATGCCGCCTTGGACGATCCGTAGCCGCCCCAGCCCTCGTACGCCTCGACGGCGGCGTCGGAGATCACGTTGACGATCCGCCCGCCTTCGCGGAGGTGGGGCAGGGCGAGCTGCACGAGAGCGAGCGGCGCGACCACGTTGGCCTCGTAGACGCTGCGCAGCTCCTCCAGCGGATATGTGCCGAGCGGCGGTTGCGGGCTGGGGCCGAGCAGGCTCGCGTTGTTGACGAGCAGGTCGAGCGTCCCTCCGGCAGCCTGCACGAGCTGCCGGCGATGCTCCGGGTCGGCCACGTCCCCGGGTATCAACACGTCCTGCGGCGCTTCCGGCCACGCGCGCGAGAGCGCCTCGCCGTCGCGGGCGTCGACCACGACTCGCCATCCTCGGTCGACGAGGGCGCGGGTGAGCGCGAGGCCGAGGCCGCGCGAGGCTCCGGTGACGATCGCCTGCACGGCTCAGGCCGCCTCGACCGGCACGCCGTGGCGGGCCACGACGCGGTCGTAGTTGAGGCGGAGCAGCGCGATCACGTCCTGCACGTCCTCGTCGGTCTCGATCGTGCGCGACGCGAAGCCGGGCCGGCCGGGAAAGACTGGGTGGTAGTCGATCCGCCCTTGCTCGAACAGGTCGGCCCAGACGTCCTTGGGGAAGCCGAAGTGGGCGATGCGGTCGCCGTGCAAGTGGCCGAGCTCGCGTTTGCCGAGCGTGAACGCGAACTCGCCTCGAACCCCTGTTCCCGCTTCCACTCCCGGCCACGACGTGACCTCGGCAGTGATCTGCTCGCTTGCCGTCATGCCCTCAGGATTGCCGGAGCGCGGTCCCGACTGCCAGGCGCAATTGGTCCTAGGACCCTGCGAGCCCGGCGCGGACCGCGACGACCGCCGCCTGCGTCCGGTCAGTGACGCCGAGCTTCGCGAGCACGTGGCCGACGTGGGCCTTGACGGTCTTCTCGGAGACGCCGAGCTCGCGGGCGATGCGCTTGTTCGCGAAGCCTTGCGCGATCAGCACCAGCACCTCCCGCTCGCGCGGCGTCAGCCGCTCGAGCGGCTCCACTTCGCCGTCCGCGGCCAGCGTCTCGACGAGCCGCGCTGCGACCACGGGGTCGAGCAGCGCCTCGCCGGCCTGCGCCGCGCGAATCGCGCGCACGAGCTCCTGGGGCTGCGCGTTCTTGAGCAGGTAGCCGGCAGCGCCCGAGCGGAGCGCGGGGAGGAGCTTGTCGTCGTCGAGGAAGCTCGTCAGCACGATCACGCGGGCGCCCGGCAGCCGCTCGCGCAGGGCGCGCATGGCGGCGAGGCCGTCGAGCCGCGGCATTACGAGATCCATCAGGATCACGTCGGGACGGAGCTGGGCCGCGATCTCGAGCGCCTCCTCGCCGTCGGCCGCCTCGCCTGCGACCTCGATCCCGTCCTGCAGCGTGAGGAACGACCGCAAGCCCTCGCGGACGACCGCGTGGTCGTCGACGATCAGGACCCGGATCGGCTCAGCCATCCCCGACCTCGAGGCTGACAGTCGTGCCTGCCCCCGGGGTCGAGCGGATCTCGAGCCTGCCGCCGAGGCGGCGCGCCCGCTCCTCCATCGAGGTCAGTCCGAGCGACCGGGAGCGCGACGAGGCGGCGGTCGGGTCGAAGCCCACACCGTCGTCCTCGACCTCGAGCTTGAGGAGGCCGTCGTCCGCCTGGAGCCGGACCACGATCCGGTCCGCCTGCGCGTGCTTGAGCGCGTTCTGGAGCGCTTCCTGGGCGATCCGAAGCAGCTCGCGGTCGCGCTCCGGATCCGGGGCGATGCCCTCCGGCGTCACCAGCTCGATCTCGTGCCGGCCGAGCCGCCGCACCAGCTCGACGTGCTTCTGCAGCGCCCCGCAGAGGCCGTCGCGCTCGAGGTCGGCCGGCCGCAGCTCGAAGACGAGGGAGCGGAGCTCGTCGAGCGCTTCCTGGGCGAGGTCGCGGAGCCTCCCGACGTGCTCGCCCGCCGCGCCGGGATCCGACTCCTGCAGGGTCCGCGCCGCCTCCGCGGTCAGCAGCAGCCCGAACAGCTTCTGCGCCACGGAGTCGTGGAGGTCCAGCGCGAGCCGGTTGCGCTCCGCGACGATCGAGAGCTCGCGCGTCTGCTCGTGCAGGCGGGCGTTCGCGATCGCGATCGCGGCGTGCGCGGCGAGCAGCTGGATCAGCTCCTCGTCCTCGTCGGAGAAGTCTGCGGCACCGACCTTCTCCGTCAGATAGAAGGCGCCGATGACGCCCGACGGCGCGACGATCGGCACGCCGAGGAACGAGCGCATGTCCGGATGCCCCTTCGGCCACCAGCCACGGAAACGCGGGTGCTCGTGGATGTCGCCGGTGCGGTAGGGCTCCTCCGTCGTGAGCATGGCGCCGAGGACGCCGTGCTGCCGTGGCAGCGGGCCGAAGGAGGCGATCAGCTCGTCGCTCATTCCCGAGGTGAGGAAGGTGCGGAAGCCGCCGTCGCCGTCGGGAAGCCCGAGCGCGGCGTAGCGGGCCTCGGCGAGCTCGCGGGCGCTGTGGACGAGCCGCTGCAGGACGTCGTCGACCGACAACTCGGCCGCGATCGCGAGGACGGCGTCGCTGACCGCCTTCAACGTCGGGTTCAGTCGCTCCGCCATGAGAGGACGATAGTCCTAGAGGCTTGATGTGGAATTGGCGCGCTGTGCGGGCGTTTCAGACCAAGCCAGGGCGACTCGGCGTCCGCGGCGCAGGCTGGTTGCCTGCGCGAGGGCGCCGAGGCGGTCTGGCGACGTGTCTGAGGCGGCCGCACAGCCCGCGCAGGTTTCGCATCAAGCCTCTCGGATGGTCGGCGATGATGTCCGCGTGACCGCCGTCGAGACTCCCGCACGGGTCGTGCGGGCCTATCTCGCCGTCACGGGCCTGTTCACGCTCTCCGCCTCCGTGATCTGGGGCGTCAACACGCTCTTCCTGCTCGACGCCGGCCTCGACATCTTCCAGGTCTTCGTCGCCAACGCGGCGTTCACCGCCGGCATGGTGCTCTTCGAGATCCCGACCGGCGTCGTGGCGGACACGGCCGGACGCCGGCGCTCGTTCCTCTTGAGCGCGGTCGTGCTGTTCGCCGGCACGCTCGGCTACGTCGGGATCGCGGCCTACGGCGGCGGCCTCCTGCCCTTCGTGCTCACGTCGATCCTGCTCGGCCTCGGCTTCAGCTTCTACTCCGGCGCCGTCGAGGCGTGGCTCGTCGACGCACTCAAGGCGACCGGCTACGAGGGGCAGCTCGACCGCGTCTTCGCGCGCGGGGCGATGGTGTCTGGCGCGGCGATGCTGATCGGCACGGTCGGCGGCGGCCTGCTCGGCAGCGTCAACCTCGCCTGGCCGTTCCTCGTCAGGGCGGCGTTGCTCGCCGCCGTCTTCGTCGTCGGCCTGCGGGCGATGCACGACATCGGTTTCACCCCGCGCGTGATGACCGCGTCCGCGATGCCGACGGAGATGAAGCGGGTGCTCGACGCGAGCCTCACCTTCGGCTGGGGGACCCCCTCGGTGCGGTCGCTGGTGCTCGTGTCGTTCGTCCACGGCGGCTTCACGATGTGGGCCTTCTACGCCTGGCAGCCGTACTTCCTCGAGCTGCTGGGCCGGGACGCGGTCTGGGTGGCCGGAGTCGTCTCCGCCCTGATCGCGCTCTCCACGATGGCCGGGAACGGGCTCGTCGAGTTCTTCACGCGCTTCTGCGGCAAGCGGACGACGCTGCTGCTGGGCGCTTCGAGCGTGCTCGCGCTCGCGGCGATAGGTGTCGGGCTCGTCGACTCCTTCTGGCCGGCCGTCGCGTGCCTGCTCGTGATGACGACGGCAATGGGAGTCGGAGCCCCCGTGCAGCAGGCCTATCTGCACGAAGTGGTGCCGTCGGCGGAGCGGGCGACGGTGGTCTCATTCGTCTCGCTCACCGGCAGCGCCGGCGGTATCGGCGGCCAGCTCGGGCTCGGGTACATCTCTCGGGCGCAGTCGGTGGGGGTCGGCTACGTGACCGGGGGCCTCGCGCTGCTGCTGGCCCTGCCGCCGCTCCTCGCGCTGCGCGGCCTCGGCGACCGCGCAGACCTCATCCTCGGACGCCGGGCGGGGATGCGGGGCGCGTGCGCGGCGCAGGGGCTCCCGGAGGTCTCGTCGGTCGACACGATCGCCCGGCAGCCGGCCGGTGTGTCTAGCTAGCCGCGGACGGCGGTCACGACGACGTTGTCGCGGTAGGCGCCCTCGGACTCGACGAACGGGCCGCCGCAGGTGACGAGCACGAGACGATGGCGGCCGGCGCGCGAATAGATGCTCGTCGGCAGCTGCGGCTTCGGAACCGTCTGCACCGACGTGACGCGGTAGCCGAACACCCGGCCGTTCCTCGCTGTCACCTGGATGCGGTCGCCGCGGCGCGCTTCGTCCAGCCGGACGAGAGCCCCGGGACCCGCGCGCGCGCTGTCGACGTGGCCTGCGATCAGGACCGCGCCGTTCTCCGACCCGAGGTCTGCGCCGTCGAGCCACCAGCCCAGCCGTTGGATGTTTGCGGGCGCCGCGAGCGCGCCTCCGCGGACGTCGATCGCCGCAGCGAAGACCGGCGCGTCGATGTCGCGCGCCTGCAGGCGCACCCGCGCCGGTGCGAGCGGCCCGGGAGCCGCCGTCCGTACCTGCACGACTCGTTCGTTGCGTCCGGTCAGGATCAGCGGCCGCGCGAGCGCCGTCTCGAGCACGTCGCCGCACTCGGTGCGCGTGTCCGCGACGAGCTCGGAGCCGACGAGGTGCTCCCGGTAGGTGTAGAAGCCCGCCTGCCGCAGCTCTACCGGCGGCGTTCTCAGCGTCCCGTCACCCTGCGCGAAGATCTCGCCGGTCCAGAACGGCTCGCCCGTGCAGCGGATCCCATCGCGCGTGGCGAACGGCCCGAAGAGCTCGACCCCGATCCGCGCTTCCGAGTCCCCTAGCCCTTCCACACGGACCGTGTCGTGAATGCGGAAGCCGGGAGCCACGACCTCGTTCGACACGAGCGTCGTCACCCGCGGGGCGGCGCGGGCGAGCGTCGTCTCCGCCACCTCGGCGCACTTGCCGGTGAACGCCGGGTACTGCGGCGTCTCGGCGATCGACTCGCGGTAGGTGTAGAAGCCGACGCGCTCGATCGTGTACGGCTGCGTCGTGTACGTGCCGTCGCCCGCTGCCGTGACCGTGCCCGTCCAGACAGGCGTACCGTCGCAGGTGATACCCGCGCGCGTCCGGAAGGGGCCGAAGAGGTCCACCTTGATCGACGCCGTGAGCGCGCCGAGCCCCGTCACGACGAGCCGGTCGGTGACGCGGGAGCCGGGTCGGCTCTGCTGCTCGCTCACCTGCGTACGCACCTGCGGCGCGCCGGGCACGATCGTCGTCTCCGCCTCCTCGCCGCAGCGAGTCTCCGCCGGGCGGACGAGCTCAGTCTCGGCGATCGTCTCGCGATAGGTGTAGAAGCCGGACACGGTGAGCGTGACCGGAGCGGTCTGGTACTCGCCGTCGCCTGTCGCCTGCGACGCTGCCGCTCCAGACCGGATTGCCGGTGCACACCATCGCCTCGCGCGTCGCGAAGGGCCCGTAGAGAGCGGCCTGGACGGTGGCGGTCTCGCCGGCGAGACCCTCGACGATCACCCGGTCGAAGATCTCCGCGCCCGGCGCCGAGCGCTGGTTGCTCACGATCGTGCTCACCCGCGGCTGTACCTCGACCTTGACGCGCTCGCGCGGCTCGGTACACGGCGTCGTCGCTCCGATGTGGTCGTCGTCGCCCGGGACGGCGTTCACGTAGACGTACCAGCCCGGCCTGTCGAGCTTCACCGGCGGCGTCTGGTAGTCACCCGGCCCATCCGTGCGCCACGTGCCCTCCCAGGCCGGAGGCTGGTCGCAGCGGATCGAGGCCGCGGTCCGGAAGGGGCCGTAGAGCCGGGCCGTCACCGTGACGCGGAAGCTCTGGGCAGCGCCTCGGATCGTGACGCGGTCGCGGCTCTCGGCGCCGGCGAGCAGCTCTGCCGGATCCGCGACCGACGCGACGACGACGCGGCTCTTCGAGACGTTCGTGCCGCGCGTGGCCGTCACGGTCTGCGAGTCGGCGACGGCCAGCCGCTGTCCGTTCGGAGCGGCCGCGGGCGTCGTCGGCCGGAAGATGCGCGGCAGCGTGGAGGGGAGCCCGCCCGCGCGCGCGGTCAGCTCGACGTCCTCGGCGCTCGTCGCGGTGAAGGTCACCGTGGCGACGCCGTTCGCGTTCGTCCGGACCTCGCCGGGGACGCCACTCGCGCCGCCGGCCTCGAGCGAGACCGTCACGTTCGGGAGTGCGTTGCCGCCGGCCGAGAGGACGCGGATCGCGGCCGTGCCCCGCTCACCCACCTGGAGCGGCGCCGGCATCCGGAGCTCGAGCCGGTAAGGGCCGTGATAACGAGCTGCGTCACGGGCGACGCGGGTGTAGATCCGCTCGACGGTCTCGTTCAGCGCCGACGGGTCGACCTCACCCGGGCGCGCGTCGCCCATCAGCGCGTGGACGTAGAGCATCACCGCGGCGGCCTGGTTCGCGTTGCTGCTTCGGCCGTACTCCCAGATGGCGTAGGCGATCCGACGCTTGCTCTCGAGCGAGACGGTCTCGCCGTCGCGGTTTCTCAACACGTCGGACGTGTCCTCGCGGAACTGGTGCCTGGGCGCCGGGTACCAGTAGCGCAGGTCGATGCAGTACGTGTGGATCTCGTTCGGGACGACGCCGCGGTAGTCGCCGAACCAGCGGAGGCCGTACTGGTAGTCGGCGTAGTAGCCCGTGCCGGTCGTGCCGCACGTGTTCCGTCCGCCGCTCGAGCACGGATCGTTCTGGTTCGGCGGCTCGCCCGCGCGCGCGTCGCCCAGCCCCGCGATGATCGCGACGGCGGCGACGATCGTGACGGCGCGGCGGCGGACGCCCAGCACGGGCCGATTATGGCGCAGCCGACGATCCGTACGCGTTGACACTGTCCGAGACCGCTGTCACGCTCGAACGGCGACGAGCAGGAGGCCTGGATGCGCCGGAGGGGCGGTCGCTGCGGCAACGTCCTGCGCGGCCGGGCCGCGCTCCTGGGCCTGCTCCTGCCGCTGCTGCCGTGCTGCCCGCCTCCGGCTCGGCCGGGCCCGAAGCCGTCGCGGGGAGCGCGACGATCGTGATCCACGGTCAGGGACGGGTGACGAGCGAGCCGCCGGGCGCGATCGACTGTCCCGGCCGCTGCTCGCTCGCGTTCACCGGCCCGACGACCCTGACTCTGCGCGCCACGGCGTCGAACGGCTGGGTGCTCGAGGAGCTCGCCTTCTGCGTCAACAGGACGTTTGCACGGTCTCCCTGGGCGACTTCGCCTACACGCTCGACGTCTACTTCCGCCCTCGCGCCGAGCTCCAGCTCTGGCCGAACGGCGACGGCGCGATCACGGTCTCGCCGCCACCCGCCGACCACCGCGGGCTGCCTGCCGATCCGGCCTGCACGCGCGAGAACGCCTTCGAGGGCACCGGCTGCCGTTTCTACTACCTCCCCGGCACGACCGTCACGGCGACGGCGACCGCGGCGCCTGGGAGCACCTTCCTGGGCTGGAGCGCGCAGGGGTGTGCGGCCACCGGCGCCTGTGCGGTCCGGCTGAGCCGCGATGCCAACTCGCTCGTCGCCCGCTTCACGCCCCTCGAGGTGCGGGTGATCAAGGGCGGCAACGGGACCGGCACCATCGTCAGCGAGCCGGCGGGGATCTCCTGTCCGCCCACCTGTACGGCCGTGTTTCCGGCGGGCTCGCAGGTGACGCTCGTCGCGCAGGCGGACCCAGCGTTCCCGTTCCTCGCCTGGAAGTTCGGCTGCACGCCGTCGCCCACGGATCCACGCCGCTGCACCCTCGCCGCCACGAACCGCCCCAACTGGGTGGGCGTCGCGCTCGGCGAGGACGACGAGATCGGCGTGCCGACCACGCTCGCGGTGCTCTTCGACGTCGTACGCGAAGGCCAGGGAAGCATCTCCGGGCGCGAGCTCGACTGCGGCGACAAGTGCGAGCAGCGCTACCGCTTCGGGGCGGAGGAGGAGCTGCGCGCGCGTCCCGCCGACGGCTGGCGCTTCACGACCTGGCGCGGCGCCTGCGCGAAGCAGTCCACGTGCAGGTTGTACGTGGGGCCGGTGACGTCGGTCGCGGCGACAGTTCACGGAGAACCTCGTCCCGCTCCTGCAGCGCCTCGAGGCGGCCGGGAAGAAAGCCGGGCGCACGCTCCGCGTGCGTCTGTCGGTCCGGCACACGGCGCAGGCCCGGCTGCAGCTGCGCCGCGCGGGTGCGGCAAAGCTGCTCGCCGAGCGCCGCTACCCGCTCGCGAAGGGGGCGAGAACGCTGGTGCTGAAGGTTCCCGCAAAGTCGAAGGCGGGCCGCTTCCGGCTGACGATCTCGGTCAGCGACGGGCTCGGCGGCGGCCGTACCTGGAACCGAGTCGTAAAGGTGGGCGCGTGAACGCCGAGGCAACCCCCGCGCCGGAGCCGGAGGGCAAGCGGGGCCCCCGGCGGTGGCTGGGCGACCTGTCGACGGGCGTGAAGACCGCCGGCGCCCTCGCGGGCGCGATCGCCGCGATCCTCGGCCTCGTCTTCCTCTTCTTCCCCGACTGGGTACCGGATCCAACGCCGGACGAGGGCTCGGCGGCATTCGGAGAACCGACGCTCGACCATCCCGTCACGTACGGCCAGTACCTGGACCGGGTTGAGATCCCCCGCGACAACTCGAGCGAGGAGGAGCTGCGACGGCCGGGAGCGATGTTCCGGGTGCAGCTCGCGATCACCGGCTACAGAGACGCGGACCTGCCGCTGCGCTGGTATGTCCTGGACGAGAGCACGAACGAGATCGTCGACCAGACGAGCAGGCGGCATCTCTTCCGGCCCGACCGCAACGAAGCGCAGCTCTCTCAGCGTTTCTGGGTCGCGGACCCTCCGGGAACCGGCCCGTTCAAGGTCGTGCTCCAGATCTACCCGCCGGGGGCGAAGCAGGGCGACGGAGTCGTTCCGCTCGACGAGGCCGAGACAGCGACGTTCCCGAGCTAACAGCTCCACCGTGCTACAACGCGCCGTGGTCCGGTCGGCGCACGGGTGGGCAGGAGCGGTGCTCGCGGGCGGTCTCGTCGTGCTGCTCGCCTTCCGCGAGGGCGGCTACGACGACGCGGACGTCTGGCGGGCCGGGACGGTCGCGCTGCTGGCGGCCGGCGGCCTGGCGTTGCTGCATCGGCGGGTCGTCCCGACCCGGCTCGAGCTCGTCGCCCTGCTCGCGCTGGCCGCGTTCGCGGGCTGGACGGCGCTTTCCGCGTTCTGGTCGCCCGACGGCGACTCGTCCCTGCTCGAGGCGCAGCGTGCGCTCCTGTACGTCGCCGTGCTCGCCGCGGCGCTCGCCGTCCGCGGCGCGCTCCTCGCCGGCACGCTTGCCGGCATCGGCCTCGTCTGTGCGTACGCGCTCGGGGAGCGTCTCCTCAACGGGCCGCCGAGCCCGCCCGACCCGTTCGAGGGCACGCTGCTCCACGAGCCGCTGGGCTATGCGAACGCCCTCGGCGGGCTCGCGGCGATCGGGCTCGCGGCGGCCGTCGCCTTCCTCCTCGACGCTCGCCTCCGTCCGGTCGCTCTCGCCGCCATCGCCCTGTTCCTGCCGACGCTGGCGCTGACGGGAAGCCGGGGCGGCTGGGTTGCGGCACTGGTCGGCTGTGCCGTCGCGCTCGCCCTCCGCACCGGCCGCCGCCGGCTGGGCGCGGTGGCCGCGGGCGTCGCCGCGCTCGCGCTCGTCGTTGCGCTCGTCCTGCCCGCCGGGTCGCTCGCCGACGACCTCGCCGACCGCGCCGGCGACCGGCCCTGGTACTGGCACGTCGCCTGGGCGCAGACGGAGGAGCATCCGCTCGCCGGCCGTGGGGCGGGGACGTTCGAGCTGGCCTGGCTCGAGGCGCAGCCCGCTCCGGTCTTCGTGCGCGACGCACACAGCCTCTACCTCGAGACGCTCGCGGAGCTCGGCATCGTCGGGCTCGTGCTCCTCGTGATCGCGCTGGCCGCTCCGCTTGCGGCCGCGTCCTGGGGAATGTCTGCCGCCGCGGCGGGTGGCTACGTCGCCTTTCTCCTCCACGCCGGTGTGGACTGGGACTGGGAGATGCCTGTTGTCAGCGCAGCGGGCCTCTTCTGCGGCGCCGCTCTTTTTACACAGCATTTACGTAACGCGGGACGAGGATCGTTACGGTCCGACGGCCAAAGGGGAAGAGGAGACTCATGAAACGAACACATCGCCCAGTCCGGATCGCCCTCGTGATTGCGCTCACGGCCGTGCTCGTGCTCGCCGTGGTCGCGCTCGCGGGTGCTGCACCGCCCCCGGGTAAGGGGAAACCGGCCGGAACGCCCGGCAAGCCCGCGAAGGCGTCGGCCGCCGCTGCGGCAAAGCCGGCGAAGAAGCAGTACGGCCCGAGCGGGAAGCAGTACGGGAAGACGAAGGTGACGCTCTGCCACAAGGGCAAGACGATCACCGTCGGCGCGCCGGCCGCCAAGGCGCATATGCGCCAGCACGGCGACAAGCTCGGCCGCTGCCCGTAGTCGTAGGAACAACGCGCTCAACGCCCGCCCCGTAGAGGGCGGGCGTGAGCGACCTCACGTCTCAGCGCAGCGAGGCGAGCTGGAGCGGCAGCGCGAGCAGGCAGACGAGCTCGCGGCCGAGCAGGCCCACCGGGCCCCCGCGACGCTCGGGCGAGACGACCCTGAGCTGGACGCCCGGGTCGAGCGCTTGTCGCAGGAGCAGCCGCGCGCGCGGACGATGCCACGATGAGGTGACGGCGACGACCTCGGTCGCGCCGGTCCTGCGCGCCTCGGCGGCGATCGCGCGTGCGTTGCCGGCGGTCGACCGTGCGTCGCGGTCCGCGATCAGCGTCACGTTCGGTCCCCGCCACGCCGCGCGCATCAGCTCTGCCTCCGAGGGATGGTGCGGTCGCCGCGCCCAGCCGCTGAGAACGACCGCGTCTGCGTCGCTCGCGGTCTGCTCGGCGAGCGCGAGGCGCGCCGCGCAGATCGGATGCAGGCCACCGCCGCGGCGGGTCGAGTAGCCGAGGACCGCGACGAGCGTCGTGTTAGCCACGCCGCCGCCAAAGGCGCCGGGCGCCGAAAAGGGTCGCGATCACGGTCACGACGAGGACGAACGCCTTCTTACCGCGCAGCTTCGACTCGCCGCCCGCGCGGACGCGCATGTCGACCGGCACCTCCTCGACCCGCAGCCCTGCCTCGTCGAGCCGGAGGAGCGACTCCACCTCCGGGGCGCCGCTCTCGTACGGCTTCGCGAGGATCGGGAGTGCCTTCGCGTTGACGGCGTAGAGGCCGCTCGTCGCGTCGTTGAACGGCCGCCCGAGCGCGATCCGCATTCCGCGACGGAGGAGCCCCGTGCCGAGCCTGCGGATGCCTTCCGGCTTGTACCGGTACGGCTCGTAGCCGTCGCCGCTCACGAAGCGCGAGCCGACGGCGACGTCGCAGCTGGTCCGAGCGGACGAGCTCGAGCAGGCGGCGCAGCTCGGCGGGCGGGTGCTGTCCGTCGGCGTCCACGCGGCCGCAGTAGGCGTAGTCGTGCTCGAGCGCCCAGTTGTAGCCGGCCGCGATCCCGGCGCGAAGGCCGCGGTTCTCGCCGAACGAGAGCACTTCGGCGCCCGCGGCAGCGGCCGACCTCCGCGGTCCGATCGGTCGAGCCGTCGTCGACGACGAGCACGTCGATCGCGGGCAGCTCCTCGCGCAGCTCCTCCAGCACGCCGGCAAATTGCCTTCCTCGTTCCAGGCGGGGATGAACACGAGCGTGTCGTGGCCGGATGTCATCCGAGGAGGGTACCGGTCATGGCGCTGCGAGTCCCGCGTGCCCAGGTACGTTCCGACTCTGTGAGCCGGATCGCCTTCACGACCGCGAACTACGTCGCCCGCCAGACGGGCTGGGCGATGCAGGGCTGGGGCCACGGCGACCGTGCTACGCACGAGTTCTTCTCCCCGGTCGAAACGTATCGCGAGCGCTTCGACGCCCTCCTCGCCGCGGTACGCGAGCTCGGCTTCGAGACGATCGATCTCTGGGGACCGCACCTGAGCCCCACGTGGGCGATGGACGAGCACGTCGCGGCGGCGCAGGAAGCGCTCGGTGCGCACGGCCTCGCGGTGGCGACCTACGCCACGTGGGTCGACGCGGCCAACGTCGAGCGGGCCTGCGAGCTCTCGCTCGCCGTGGGCACGCCCGTGATCGGCGCCGGGCTGTCCGGCGACCCGGCGGCGCTCGCGCCGGTCCTCCGCGCCCACGGCGTGACGCTCGCGCTCGAGAACCACCCGGAACGGACCCCGGCGGAGGTGCTGGTGAAGATCGAGGCGGGCGATGGCGCGCTCGCCGCCACGATCGACACCGGCTGGTGGGCAACGCAGGGCTACGACCCGGAGCGGGCGATCCGGGAACTCGACGGCCACGTGGCGCACGTGCACCTGAAGGACGTGAGCCACACCGGCGAGCCGCATGAAACGTGCGTCTGGGGTGAGGGGATCGTCGACATCGAGGCCTGCGTGCGCGCGCTCCAGAACAGCGGCTACACGGGCGCTTACGTGGTCGAGCACGAGCCGGAAGACCACGACCCGAGCGAGGAGATCATGGCGATGCGGCAGCAGCTCGAGGTTTGGCTCGGATGAGAGTCGCGCTCGTCGGCGCGGGCAACATCGCCGCCCGCTACGCCGCCTCGATTGTGGCCGCGCCGCGACTCGAGCTCGCGGGCGCCACCGACCTCGACGGGGCTCGGGCCGAGGAGCTGGTCGCGGCGCAGGGCGGCCGCGTCTACCCAGACCTCGCCGCGGTGCTCGCCGACGATGATGTCAACACCGTCGTCAACCTGACCGTGCCGCAGGCGCACTACGAAGTTGCGGCGACTGCGCTCGCGGCGGGCAAGCACGTCCACAACGAGAAGCCGCTGGCGCTCCGGCACGAGGAGGCCCAGCAGCTGATCGACCTCGCCGCCGAGAACCGCGTCAGGCTCAGCAGCGCGCCGGCGACGCTGCTGGGCGAGGCGCAGCAGACGCTCTGGAAGCTCGTCCGTGACGGCGCGATCGGGCGTGTCCGGGCGGTCTACGCCGAGGCGAACTGGGGCCGGATCGAGGACTGGCATCCGGACCCGCGGACGCTGTACGCCGTCGGGCCGCACGTCGACGTCGGCGTCTACCCGCTCACGATCCTGACCGCGATGTTCGGCCCCGTCCGCCGCGTGCAGTCGTTCGCGACGACGCTGCAAGCGGAGCGCACGCTGCTCGACGGCACCGCGTTCGTTCCCGCGGCGCCCGACTTCGTCGTCGCGACGCTCGAGCACGAGGAGGGCGTTCTCACGAGGCTCACGGCGACCTTCTACGTCCCGCCGAGCAAGCAGGGCGGGCTCGAGCTGCACGGCGACGAGGGTTCGCTCCACCTGGAGTCGTGGCTGGAGGCGAGCTCGACCGTCGAGCTCCAGCCGCGAGGCGGCGAGTACACCGCGGTCGAGCCGGTGCGGGCGCCGTTCGAAGGGATCGACTGGGGCCGCGCGCTCGTCGATCTCGCCGATGCGATCGAGGAAGGGCGACCGCATCGCTCGACCGGCGAGCACGCCGCCCACGTCGTCGAGGTGCTGAACGCGATCGACGCGTCACGCGAGCAGGGCGCCGCCGTCCCAGTTCGGTCCGGCTTCACCAGGCCGGCGCCGATGGAGTGGGCGCTGTGAACGACTTCCCCTTCGTCCACCGGGAGCGCGTCCGGTTCCGTGACTGCGACGCGATGGGTCACGTCAACAATGCGGTCTACTCGACCTATCTGGAGGAGTCGCGGATCGGCGTCCTCGGCGGCCTCACCGACTTCATCCTCGCGCGGGTCGAGCTCGACTTCCGCTCCGAGCTAAGAGCCGGAGAGGAGGTCGAGGTGCGGACGCGCTGCTCGCGGATCGGGACGAAGAGCTTCCAGCTCGAGCACGTGATCACGGCGAACGGCCGTGTCGTCGCCGAGGCGAAGAGCGTCCTCGTCTCGTACGACTACGAGCGCGGCGAGAGCCTCCCGGTGCCCGACGAGCTGCGCGCGCGGCTCGCACCCTCCTGACGTTTGGCGCAGCGGCAACGTGGAATGGGAGTCGTGTGTCGCTGACCATCAACGGTCCGTTCGCGAAGCAGCCGGCGGGCCGGCTCAACGTCGACCTCGGCGAGCCCGACGTCGTCCTCTACCTCGACCCGATGCCGTACCGCGTCCAGGCCCTCCTGGCAAACGAGACGGTGGTGGACAGCCACCGGCCGTTCCTGCTCCACGAGACCGGACGGCTGCCCGTCTACTACTTCCCGCCGGAGGACGTCCGGCGCGACCTGCTCGACCCGGCCGGCTCCCGCAAGGAGACGGACGCCAAGGGCACCTGTGAACGATGGGCGTTGCGGGTCGGCGACCGGTCTGTTCCCGACGCCGCCTGGTCGTACTCGGACGTGCCGGAGGCCGCATCCTTCCTGAACGGGCTCGTCGCACTCGACTGGGACGCGATGGACGAGTGGTTCTGCGAGGACGAGCAGATCCTCGGGCATCCGCGCGACCCGTACCACCGCATCGACGTCTTCCCGACGAGCCGGCACGTACGCGTCCTGCTCGATGGAGAGCTGCTCGCCGAGACCCGTCGGGCGTTGGCGCTCTTCGAGACCAGCCTGCCGCCGCGCTACTACATGCCTGTCGAGGACGTCCGTGCCGAGCTCCTCGAGCCGTCGAGCGCGCGAACCCGCTGTGCGTACAAGGGCTCGGCGAGCTACTGGTCGGTGCGGGTGGGCGACCGCATCGTCGAGGATCTCGTCTGGACCTACCGCGATCCGCAACACGAAGTCGAACCGATTCGAGACCTGCTCTGCTTCTTCAACGAACGGGTCGACCTCGAGCTCGACGGGGAGATGCTCGAGCGGCCGCGGACGCAGTGGTCCCGCGACGAGGCGGCGCGCGTCAGCTAGATCCGGACGAGCAGGAGGCTGTCTTCTGTCGCCCGCAGCGACGAGCCCGGCCATCGCGTAGAGCCGCGCCCGGGTGAGCCGTTCGGCCGAGGTCTCCGTCGCTGTTGAGCAGGTCGCGCTCGAAGACGAGCTGGAGGTGCCGTGTCGCCGTCTGCGGCAGCGCGACGACGACCAGGCTCGCCGAGGTCTCGCGCAGTGTGCGGCGCGCCAGGGCCAGCGCCTGCCTACGGGCGGCCAGTGCCGGGAGAGCGCAGCGGCGGAGGACACCGGCCGCAGAGCGTGAAGTGGATGCCGTTCCCGGCCGGGACGCTGTGCGACCATCCCGTCGCGGGATTGAACAGCTCCAGTGCGGCGACGCCCGAGGTGGTCGTGACGGCGGTGATGTCCGGCCCGTGCGTGCGCTGTGTCTCGCGGGCGATCCGGCGCGCCTCGTCGACGGCGCCCGCGAGGGGCGGCCCGGCGTTCGCTGTCCCCGCGACGTCGCCGCGAGGACGAGCGTGGCGAGAGTGAGTCTCATTCGTCGCCACCGCCGACGGGCGGAGCCCACGGCGGGATCACGCACGCAGGATCGCGATACTCGGGAAAGAGCCGCACCTTGTACTGATGCAGCGCCAGTGCATACGGGTAGAGGTCGTCCGCCTGCGCGGCCGTCGCTCCCAGCCGCTGCGCCGCCTCGCGGAAGTAGACGAGCGCCTGGCACTCGACCTTGCCCTCGTCGCGGCGGTGGCGCCAGTGGCGCAGGTGGTACGCCTCGTGCGTGAGCACGAGCGTGCCGAGCGCCTGCTTCCAGGCCGGAACCTCCGCGCTGCCCACGCCGAGCGCTCCTTCGCAGACCGCGCGGGGAGAGAACCGTGTAGTCGTCGCGCAGGTTCGTGTAGGCAGAGCTGAACGACGAGCGCGAAGTCCGCGTTCCACTCGGCGCGTGCCGGGCAGCGCACCTCGCCGACGCCGAGCGAGTAGACGTGCGCGACCTCGGTCAGCCGCGCGGTTGCATCGGATGCCGGCGCGGCCGACGCGAGCAGCGCCGCCGCGACGGCAGCAACGAGCGCCATGGATCGGAGAGGTCTCATGCCCACGCGACGGCAGACACCGCGTGGTTCTTCCCACCGCGTTCACCGCGGCGCGACCCCCACGTCGGTCAGGCGCAGGATGCGGTCGCCATCCTGGTCGGCGACCCAGACGTCGCCGGCGGCGGTGACGATCGAGCTCAGATGGAGGGGCCGTGGCTGGAGGGGCATGCGCACGCCGGCTGGGCTCACCCGGGCGACGCCTGCCGGCACGGCCAGCCAGAGGGCATCGCCGCCGGCGAGCTCGGGCCCGTAGGCGTTGGAGCGGTAGGGGGTTGTGACGCGGCTGAGGCCGCGGGGCCCGACCCGGAAGAGCGAGGTGCTGTTGGCGACGCCGGCCCAGACCGACCCGTTCGCGACGGTGAGCGAGCGAGCGCCGCGGAGGGCGATGAGCCGGTCGACGGTTGAGGTGTTGGGGTTGATGCGGCTGACGGCGTTGCCGTCGCGGGTGACGACCCAGACCGCGTCGGTGGTGGTGGTGATTGCGCCGGGCCAGATGGCGCCGTCCTGGAACGCGAAGGTGGTGAGGGTGCGGCCGTTGTCGGGGTCGATCCGGGTGACGGTCGACTCGAGCTGGTTTCCGACCCAGACCGAGCCGTGCCCGATCGCGATCCCGCTCGGCAGGCCGCCGACCCGGGTCTCGCGGGTGACTCGGTTCGTGTCGGGGTCGATCCGGAGCAGCCGGTCGTGGAAGGCGTCGATCGCCCAGACGGCGCCGAAGCCGGCCGCGAGCCCGCTCACCGCTCCGCCGGGTTCGATCCGCGCGACGACGGTGTTGGTGGCCGGGTCGATGCGGGCGATCCCGGCCATGCCGAGCGTGACCCAGACCGAACCTGCCGCGGCGACCATGCTCGAGGGGGAGCCGTCCATCTCGACGGCGGAGACCACACGCAGCTGGCTCTGGGGCGGCGCCGTCGGGCGAGCGGTTTCGCGGTCCGCAGCGGCCGCGCTCAGGGAGAGCGCGGCCGCTGTCACGCCGACGACGAACGCCGCCGCGAGCGCGGTGACGAATGGAAGCTTCACTCGTCTAGCCCTCGTCCTCGTGGACGAGCTTCAGCTTCCCGGAGAGCGTGGACCTCGCGGTCGGGATGTGCACCGTGTCGGTCCCGCTTCCCCGTGCGCCGGCGAAGATGCCCGTGCTGGCCTGCCCGTCCACCCGCCACGTGCCGGTGGCGACCGGACCGGCCTCGGTCTGGCAGACGTATGCCTTTTCGCGCAGGATCAGCACGCCCGCCGCGACCACGATCCGCCGGATACCGGCGTTCGTCCAGCTGCCCGGGCCGCACGGCGTCACCGAGCGGTCCTGCGACATCGCTAGCACCATGGTCGCGGGCCCGAACCCCTCCACCGTCCCGGTGCCCGTGTTGATCAGCTGGAAGATGCCGAGGTCGGCGATCGCGGTCCGTGACGGAGCACGTTGCTCTCCTGGAACTGCGCCTCGAACCGCTTCGAGCCGTTCGCGGCGCCGGACGCGGAGCCGATCGCGACGGTCGCGAGCGCGACGAGCGCCGCTGCGGGAAGAAGGAGTCGAATCGCTCGTGTCATCTGCCTTCACCTCCGGTCGGATGGACGGCGCCACCATCTGCGGAGGGGCTGAAATCCGGCCAAAGGAACGCCAAACTGCTCCTAAGTGAGCGAATTAAGGTTCCGACTTCTCGGCCCGCTCGAGGCCGAGCGCAACGGCGTCAAGCTCGACCTCGGGGCGCGCAAGCAGCGGGCGGTGCTCGCGCTGCTCCTGCTGGACGCGAACCGCGTCGTCTCGACCCAGCGGCTGATCGACGAGCTCTGGGGGGATGCGCCGCCGGAGACGGCGCGCTCCGCGCTGCAGGTGTACGTGGCCGGCCTGCGGAAAACGCTCGGGGAGGACGGCGCCTCGCTCCGCACGAGCGCCCCGGGGTACGTGCTCGACGTTCCGGCAGGGCGCACGGACCTCGACGAGTTCGCCAGGCTGCGAGCGGAGGCGCGGCCGGGCGAGGCGCTCGCGCTCTGGCGTGGTCCCGCGCTTGCCGACCTCGACGGCGAGCCGTTCGCCGCGGCGGCGGCCGGCCGGCTCGAAGAGCAGCGACTCGGCGCGCTCGAAGAGCGGATCGATGCCGACCTCGCGCTCGGGAAGCACACGGAGCTCGTGCCGGAGCTCGACGCGCTCGTGGCGGAGCACCCGTACCGCGAGCGCTTCCGCGCGCAGCAGATGCTCGCGCTCTATCGCTCCGGCCGCCAGGCCGACGCGCTCGCGGCGTACCGCTCCGCGCGCAAGGCGTTCGTGGACGAGCTCGGGATCGAGCCCGGGGAGGAGCTGAAGGGGCTCGAGCGGTCGGTCCTCGACCACGATCCCGCGCTCGCCGCGCCCGTGCCGCCCGCTGCACCCGCCGAGCCCGGAAGGAAGAAGCGGCGCGTCCGTGTCGTGGCCGCCGCGCTGCTCGCTCGTCGCCGCGGTCGCGGTCGCCGCGGCCGTCCTGCTCGGCGAGCGAGGCGACGCCCGTCGCGGTCGAGCCGAACTCGGTCGCGATCATCGATCCCGAGACGAACGACGTCGTGGACACGGTCCAGGCCGGGATCCTGCCCGGGCCGATCGCCGCGGGCGGCGGGTCGGTCTGGGCGGCCAACCTCAACGGCAAGAGCGTGACCCAGATCGATCCAGGACTCGAGGAAGGTCGTCGAGACGATCCCGCTCGCACGCGACGCCGACCGGGATCGCGTTCGGCCACGGTCACCTCTGGGCCGCGCACGGCTTGACCGGCCAGGTGACGCGGATCGATCCGGAGCTCGGCGGCCAGGAGACGTTCGACGTCGCCGAGACGAGGCGCCGCTCGCCCGACGGCGCCGTCGCGACCGGGCCTAGCGGCGTGTGGGCCGTCTTCGGCGACGGGACGATGGCCCAGATCGACCCGACGTCGGGCTCGGTGGAGCGCGACGTGATCGAGGCCCTCAACCGCCCGACCGCGGTCATCGAGGCCGGCGGCATGGTCTGGGTCGTGAGCTCCGGCGACTCGACGGTCTACCGCTTCAATCCGCCGACGTTCCGGGTCGGCCCGCTCGGCGGCACCGGACGTCGGTCGGCGGTCGACGGCGCATCGCGTACGGCTTCGGAGCAGGCTGGGTCGCGAGCAGCGGAGACGACATCGTGACGCGGATTGACGCGAGCACGAACTCCGCCATCGCAGATCTCGGTCGGCGACGAGCCGGTCGCGGTCGCCGTCGGCGCCGGTGCCGTGTGGGTCGCGAACGCCGGCGACGGGACTGTCTCGCGCATCGACCCGGCGACGAGAGACCGTTGTGGAGACGATCGACGTCGGGAACAGGCCGTCCGGCATCGTCGTCGCCGACGGGCTCGTGTGGGTGACGGTGCAGGCGCCTTAGCGCTTCAGGCACACCGTCGTGAGGACGAGCGAGGGCCGCAGCAGCATGCACTTCGGGTCGACGCGGGCCGAGACGAGCGTCGCCTCGTTCATCACCGCGATCGGCAGGATCGGCGCGGCGTCGCGCGCAAGTGCAGCTCGAGATCGCTGTAGGCCCGCTGGCGTGCGGCGCCCTGCAGTTGGGCCGCGCGGCGCATCAGCTCGGCGTATCCGGCCTCGTCGAAGCCGGCCAGGTCGGTGCCGCCGACCGCCTGGTCGTCGAGCAGCCGGTTGATGAACGCGGACGGGTCGACGAAGTCCGGCGTCCAGAGGACCTGCGCCAGGTCCCACGGCTCGTCGGGATTTCCGAGCCTGCCGAGGTACGCGGACGTCGTGACGTACTCGGCGATGTCTCGCAGCTCGACGTCGAGCCCGATCTCCGCGAGTCGCTCCGCGAAGAGCTGTGCCGCCCCTTGCTTCTGGCGAAACGTCGGGCACGTAGAGGATCGCCTTGCCGTCGCGGAGGCTCCCGCTCGCGAGCGTCTTGGCGCGCGCGAGGTTGCCCTCGGGCGGGGAGAGCCGGCGGTCCCTGAATCCCGGCAGGGACGACGGCAGGTACTGGTCGGTGTGGCCACCGACGCCGCGGGTCAGTGAACTCGTGCCGGTCGAGCGCGAGGTTGACCGCCCGGCGGAGCCTGGGGTTGTCGCGGAAGAGCGGCCGAGACGAGTTGAGCACGAACATCGACACCGTCAGCCCCGGCGTGATCCAGAACTGCGAGTGGTTGAGGCCGTACTTGCCGATCAGGCGGCGGCCGGCCTCGAAGGTAGACCGCCGGCAGCGTGTAGCCCCAGTCGGCCTTGCCGGCTCTCGATCCGGTCGAGCATCTGCTCGGGCGAGTCGGCGCTGAGGTCGACGTCGAAGCCGTCGACGTGGTGCACGCGGTTGCCGCCGTAGTAGCGGTTCCGCCGGATCACGATGCGTCGGTTCGGGCGGTACTCCTTCACGTAGTACGGGCCGGCGCCGGGGAAGGCGCGCACGCCTTCGCGGTCGGGCGGAAGCGTCGGCGGCACGGCGCAGAAGAACGGCATCGTCGTCCAGGCGTCGAACTCGCCCACCGGACGCGTGAAGCGGACGACGAGCGTGTTCCCGCGCGCGGTCACCCCGGAGGCTCTGCGTCGCCTTCCCGGCGCGGACGTCCTCGGCGCCGACGATCGCGCGCGTGTAGAGCCAGCCCGGCGAGTCGACGCCCGGCGCCATCGTGCGGTGGATCGCCTGCGCGAACGCCTTCGGCCCGACTGGTTGGCCGTTGCTGAAGCGGAAGCCGCTGCGGAGCCTGAACGTCCACGTCCTGCCGCCGTCCGACACGGTCGGCGGGCGCGGCGGCCACCTCGGGGACGAGCTGGTAGCCCTGAGGCGGCGGCCGGTCGCGGTAGCGCATGAGGCGGGCGCAGACGGTGTCCAGGAGCGTCCAGCTCTCGCGCGAGTAGGCGAGCGCGGGGTCGATGTGGTCGAAGGCCTGGAGGCTGCTCGAGCCCTGGAAGCTCACTCTGAAGATGCCCCCCGCCCGCGCCTCGGTCGACCCCTGCGCGGCCGGGAGCGCCGCGACTGCCAACGACGACCGAGGAGCGCGACGCAGAGCGGGAGCAGGAGACGGCGCCTCACGCGCGGCGCTTGAGGCAGACGGTGGTCAGGACGAGCGAGGGCCGCGCAGGACGCAGCCGACCCGGGCCGACACGAGCGTGGCCTCGTTCATGACGTAGAGCGGCACGATCGGGGCTGCGTCGCGTGCGAGCTTCAGGTCGAGGTCGGCGTAGGCCCGGTCGCGCGCCGGGCCATGCAGGCGCGCGGCTTGGCGCATGAGGTCGGTGTAGACGGGCTGGTCGAAGCCCGGGAGGTCCGTGCCGCCGGCTTCCTGCTCGTCGAGCAGCCGGTTGACGTAGCCGAACGGATCGACGAAGTCCGGCGTCCACAGGATGAGCGCCATGTCCCAGGGCTCGTCCGGGTTGCCGAGCCTGCCGAGGTACGCCGACGCCGTCGTCCATTCCGCGAACGGCTGAATCTCGACCTCGAGCCCGATCTGGCGCCAATTGCCCTTGCACGAACTGGGCGCACGCGATCGCCCCCGCGCAGGCCGGGACGTAGAGGTTGGCCTTGCCGCCGCGGAGGTTCCCGGCCGCGAGCGCTTTCGCGCGGGCAAGGTCGCCGTCGTCCGGGTAGATCGAGCGATTCCTGAAGGCCGCCACGGACGGCGGCAGGAGCTGGTCGGTCACCCCGGCAGAGGCCGGGCTGGCGATGAACTGGCGAACGCGTCGAGCGCGAGGTTGACGGCGCGCCGCAGATCCGGGTTGTCCTTGAAGAGCGGACGGGAGGAGTTGAGGGCGAACATGGCCACCGTCAGGCCGGGGTCGACGAAGAAGCGCGAGATGTTGAGCGCCGTACTCTGGCGAGGTACGTTGCGGCCGGGCGCCGAAGGCGGTGTGCGGCTTCGTGTAGCCCCAGTCGGCCTTGCCTGCTTCGATCCGGTCGAGCACCTCCTCGGGCGAGTCGGCGCCGAGGTCGACGTCGAAGCCGTCGACGTGGTGCGCGCGGTTGCCGCCGTAGTAGCGGTTGCGCCGGATCACGATGCGCTGGTTCGGGCGGTAGTCGCGGATGGTGTAGGGCCCGGCCCCGGGAAACGAGCGCACGCCTTCCGGGCTGGGCGGGAGCGTGGGCGGGACGGCGCAGAAGAACGGCATCGTCGTCCAGGCGTCGAACTCGCCCACGGGACGCGTGAAGCGGACGACGAGTGTGTTCCCGCGCGCGTCACACCGGAGGCTCTGCGTCGCCTTCCCGGCGCGGACGTCCTCGGCGCCGACGATCGCGCGGGTGTAGAGCCAGCCCGGCGAGTCGACGCCCGGCGCCATCGTTCGGTGGATCGCCTGCGCGAACGCGTCCGCGCGCGACGGGTCGGCCGTTGCTGAAGCGGAAGCCGCTCCGCAGCCTGAACGTCCAGGTCGTGCCGCCGGCCGAGACCGTCGGTCGGGCGGCCGCGACCTCGGGGACGAGCTGGTAGCCCTGCGGCGGCGGCCGGTCGCGGTAGCGCATCAGGCGGGCGCAGACCGTGTCCAGCAGCGTCCAGCTCTCGCGCGAGTAGGCGAGCGCGGGGTCGACGTGGTCGAACGCGTGCAGGCTGCTCGAGCCCTGGAAGCTGACCCTGAAGATCCCGCCCGCCCGCGCGTCGGTCGAGCCTTGCGCGGCCGGGAGCGCGCAAGGCAGCGCGGCACGACGAGGAGTCGCCAGCGCAGAGCCGCAGCAGGAGACGGCGCCTCACGCCCGCGGCGGCTTCAGGCAGACCGTGGTCAGAACGAGCCCCGGCCGCAGCAGCATGCAGCTTGGCGGTCGACGCGCGCCGAGACGAGCGTCGCCTCGTTGAGGACCACGGTCGGCACGAGTGGCGCGGCGTCACGGGCGAGCTGCAGGTCGAGCTCGGCGTACGCCTTCGCGCGGGCCGCGCCCCGCAGGCGCGCCGCCTTCCGCATCAGCTCGGTGAACGAGGGCTCGTCGAACCGGGTCAAGGTGGCGCGCGCCGGTGAACTGCGCTGTCGAGGAGCCGGTTGATGTACGCGGAGGGATCGACGTAGTCGGGCGACCAGAGCACGAGCGCGAGGTCCCACGGCTCGTCGCGAGCCGAGCCGCCCGAGGTACGACGATGCGGTCGCGTGCTCGCCGAACGGGCGGATCTCGACGTCGAGGCCGATCTTCGCCAGCTGGCCCTGCACCACGCTGAGCGTGGCGCGCGCCGGCGCAATGTCGGGAACGAGGAAGACGGCCTTTCCGTCGCGGAGGTTTCCGGCCGCCAGCTCCCTCGCGCGGGCGAGGTCTCCCTGGTCGGGATAGATGGCTCGCTGCCTGTAAGCCGGCGACGCCGGGCGGCAGGTAGCTGGCCGGTCGCGTGCCGGCCCCCGGGGCGCATGATCGTTTCCCTGTTGAGGGCGAAGTTGACCGCCTGCCGCAGCTGCGGGTTGTCCCGGAAGAGCGGGCCGGGAGGAGTTGAGGACGAACATCGAGACGGTCAAGCCCGGCGTGAGCCAGAACCGCGAGAAGTTGACGGCGTACTTCCTGATCAGGCCGTGGCGCGACGCCGAGAGCGATCCCCGAGAGCGTGTACGTCCAGTCGGCTGCTGCCGGCGTCGACGCGGCTGACCATGCTCGTCCGGCGAGCCGCCTCTGAGGTCGACGTCGAAGCCGTCGACGTGGTGCTCGCGGTTGCCGCCGTAGTAGCGGTTGCGCCGGATCTCGACCTTCCGGTTGAGGCGGTATTCCTTGACGTAGTACGGCCCCGCGCCCGGGAATGCTCGCACCCCTTCGGCGCTCGGCTGCAGTCGCGGGCGGGACGGCGCAGAAGAACGGCATCGTCGTCCAGGCGTCGAACTCGCCCACCGGGCGGGTGAAGCGGACGACGGAGCGTGTTGCCCGCGCGCGACGACCCCGGACGCCTTCGTGGCCCGGCCGGCGTGGACGTCCTCGGCGCCGACGATCGTGCGCGTGTAGTCGTAGCCGGGCGAGTCGACCCCGGGCGCCATCGTGCGGTGGATCGCCTGCGCGAACGCGTCGGCCCGCACGGGTTGGCCGTTGCTGAAGCGGAAGCCGCTCCGGAGCCTGAACGTCCAGGTCCTGCGGTCGGCGGAGACGGTCGGCGGGGCCGCCGCGACGTCGGGCACGAGCTGGTAGCCGCGAGGCGGCGGCGCGTCTCGATAGCGCATCAGCCGCGCGCAGACCGTGTCCAGGAGCGCCCAGCTCTCGCGCGAGTAGGCAAGCGCCGGGTCGACGTGGTCGAAGGTGCCCGGAGTCGTCAGATAGGTGACCTTGAAGATCCCGCCCGCCCGCGCATCGGTCGACCCCTGTGCGCCTGGCTGGACCGCGATCGCGAGCACGCCGGCGATTGCCAGGCCGAGCAACACGAGGGGCCGTCGCGTCACGTTGCAAGCAGCGTAGAACTGTTTCTAGAAGAGTTCTAGGTGTTGGGGCTGCGAATGTGCCGGTTCGGGCACTGGCCGTCTTCGAGCTTCTGCTCGATCAGGGACGGCTTGGCGGGCGCCTTCATCGAGGCGGGGAGATCGGCGTCGGCGAACCGCGGCAGGACGAGCGCTCCGAAGGCGCTCGCCGCGACTGCGAGCGCCGCGAGGAAGGCGGCGAAGCGTCGACCCGAGGGACGCTGCGGGCTCATCGAGCCCTACGGTAGCGCGCCGGGCGTCCTGCGGGCGACGGTAACGGTCACGAGGCGCGGCCCGCGGCTGTCGATCAGCTCCAGGTCGAGCTCGTCGCCGATCTTCCGCTCGGCCAGGACGCTCGACAGATCGTTGGCCGAGTTGATCGGAACGTCGTCCGCGACCGTGATGACGTCGCCTACAGCCATGTCGGCGTCCGCCCCCGGGCCGCCCGGGTAGACGGCCGTGACCGCCGCGCCGCGCACCGCCCCGTCGAGGCCGAGCTGGACCGCGGCGGACTCCGAGTCGACGGAGCTGTAGGAGATCCCGAGCCAACCCTCGCTCTTGGGCGGCTCCTGCCTGATCTCCTCGATCACCGGCAGCGCTTCGTCGATCGCGATCGCGAAGCTGACGTTCTCGGCGTCTGCCTGCCTGACCCCGGCCGTGTTGATGCCGACGAGTCGGCCCGAGCGGTCGACGAGCGGGCCGCCCGAGTTGCCCGGGTTGATCGCCGCGTCCGTCTGCAGCAGGCCCGTGAGCTTGCCGTTGCGACCGTCGATCTCGCGGTCGAGGCCCGAAACGATCCCGGAAGTCACCGTCGGGCCGCCCAGGTTGAGCGGGAAGCCGACCGCGAACACGGCGTCGCCGAGCCGGAGCGACGAGGAGCGGGCGCGCTCGAGCGGGACGAGATCGTCCGCGTCGACGCGGATCACGGCGAGGTCCCGCTCCGGCGCGGTGCCGATCACGGTTCCGCGCAGCGGTCGCGGGTGCCGCTTGTCGTTGAAGACGACCGTGACGCCTGTCGTTCCTTCGACGACGTGGTTGTTCGTGATGATGATCCCGTCCTTGTCGAAGACGACGCCGGAGCCGTCGCCGCGCCCACCGCCGAACGACTCGGTACGCACGTTCACGACCGACGGGAGCACACGGGCGACCGCATCCGCGAGCGAGCCGCTCCGGTCCGCCTGCGGAGCCGCACCGACCTCGGTCGGCTCGGTTACGGTGACCGTCTGCGCCGCCGTCGTCGCAGGGGTCGCGGCCTCCTGGTCGTCGCCGCTGCAGCCGGCCAGCAGCGCGGCTGCCAGCGTGAGCGCGAGTGCGGACAGCCTCACGGGAGCCTCGGGAAGGTGATCACCGAGATCGCGGCCGCGGCCAGCAGCAGGACGAGCCCGCCGGCGAGGAACGCGTACGTGACCTCCTCCTTCCGCTCCACCTTGCTCACCACCGACCCCATCTTGTCGTACGCCTCGTCCAGGTCGCCGGCGCTCGTCGCCTCGTAGAAGCGGCCGCCGGTCACGGAGGCGATCTGGCGCATCGTCGCCTTGTCGGGCGGCACCGGGATCACCCGCGTCCCGCCGAAGCGGGTGAACTCGACGACGCCTTCGGGCGTCCCGAGCGCGACCGTGAAGACCGGGATCTTGAACGACTTCGCCCGGGCGGCGCCCTCCATCGGGAGCAGGATCCCCTCGGTCTGCGACCCGTCGGAGAGGAGCAGGATCGCCGCAGGCCGCGCGGTGCCGGCCTGTCCGGGCTCGGCGGCACGGGCGACCTCGACGCCTCGCGCGAGCGCGTCCCCGATCGCAGTGCCGCGTTGTGGGTAGAGGAAGTCGATCGCGTCGATCGCGAGCTGCCGGTCCTCGCTCGCGGGCGCGGCGACCTCCGCTGTCTCCGAGAACGCGACAACGCCGACCTGGAACCGCTTCGGCAAGCCCTTCATGAACTCGCGGACGACCTTCTGCGCCGCCTCGAGCCGCGTCGGCTTGACGTCCTCGGCCTGCATCGAGCCCGAGACGTCGATCACGAGCACGATCGTCGCCTCCTCGCGATCGGCCAGCCGCGTCATGCTCGGCCGGGCGAAGCCGACGAGCAGGGCCGTCAGGGCGAGCAGGAAGAGCGCAAGGCCGGCGTAGCGGCGCCAGGAGCGGGTGCTGTCGACGACGCTCGCGAGGACGTCGAGGTTCGTGTAGCGGACGGCGTAGCGCCCCGGCCGGCGCTGCAGGAGCCGGTAGCCGAGCACGATCAGCGGCAGCAGGAGCAGGCCGAGCAGGAGCCAGGGGGTGGCGAAGCTCAACTTGGACCTCTGACGCAGATCGCGTGGACCTGGAGCTCGACCCGGGTCTCGAGCGGCCGCGTGATGCCCGAGCGGACCGAGGTGACGACGACCCGTCGGCCCGCGCGCCTGGACGTCGCGCGCACGGAGCCGAGCGCCGCGAGCGAGGGCGGACGCCTCGTCCGGAAGGCGACGGCGTCCGAGAACGAGAGGAGCCGCTCTCCCTCGAGGCAGGCGTGCGCGACCCGCTCGCTCGGCGCGTCCTTCAGGCGGACGTTCTTGACCCGAAGGATCGTCGCCTCGACGGGCGTCGGCGAGGGTGCTGCGGCGGTCAGCTTGCGCTTGGGCCTGTAGAGCGTGCGCCCGCGGCCTCCCCCGCCGCCGCCCGGGATGCAGCCGAGCAACGGCCGGAAGCCGGAGAGCTGCGCGGGTCGTCCGGGCGACGAAGACGGCGGCTCGCCCGGTCGTGACACCGGGGCCGACGGGGCCGCCGAGCAGGCCGAGGAACGAGAGCTCGAGCGGGCCGGCGCGGTCGGCGTCGAGGCCGCCGATCACCTGGCCGCGGCCCGGACAGGCGAGCTGGTAGTAGGTCGGGGTGCCGCCCCCGTTCACCGCCACCCACGGGCCGGCGACGGGGATGCAGACGATCAGGCCGTTGCACTCGCGGCCGGCGTCCGCGCGCGACGGGCCGATCCCGGCCACGGCGGCGGCGATCGCGAGGACGAGCACGAATCGGATCACGGCAGCCTCCCGAAGAGTAGAGCGGACAGGGCGCCGGCGGCGAGCAGCAGGAGCGCGCCTCCGGCCGCGAACGCGGCCGTGATCTCGCGGTCCTCCTTGACGTGGCCGACGCGAGAGCCGAGCTCCTCGTAGACCGCGTTCAGGCTCGCCGCGTCCGGGGCGGAGTAGAAGCGGCCGCCGGTCAGCTGGGAGACGCGGCGCAGGGTGGGCGGATCGGGCGGCACGGTCACGCGCTGCGTGAAGCCGTTGTCGTCGACCACCTCGACGACTCCCGCCGCCGTCCCGAATGCGACCGTGTGCACGGGGATCCTCAGCTTCCTCGCGCGCTGCGCCGCCTGCTCCGGCTCGAGCACGCCCTGGGTCTGCGCGCCGTCGGAGAGGATGAGGATCGCCGCCGGTGGCTTCTTGTTGCGCTCCGAGGGCACCCGCTGCGCGACCTGCACGGCGCGGGCGATCCCCTCGCCGAGCGCGGTGCCGTCGCCGGTGCGAAGGTTCCTCAGCGCGCGCAGCGCCACCTCGCGGTTCGCCGTCGCCGGTAGGACCGTGTGCGCCGCCTGCGAGAACGAGACCATGCCGACCCGGTAGTCGTCCGGCAGCTTCTCGAGGAAGCGGCGGACCGCGTCCTGCGCGACGGCGAGGCGGGATGGCGGGACGTCGGTCGCGACCATCGAGCGCGAGGTGTCCATCGCGAGCACGACCGTCGCTTCCTCCTGCTCGACCGAGAGGGTCGCGTGCGGCCGTGCGAGACCGGTCGCCAGCGCAGCCAGGGCGAGCAGTCCGAGCAGCGGCGGCAGGTGTCGCAGCCGTCCGGGCCTGCGCCCGATCAGGTTCGGGGTCAGGGCAGGGTTCGCGAACTCCGCCGCCTGTCGCTCCCGCCGCCGCTCGAGCAGGATGTAGCCCCCGATCGCCAGCGGCACCGCCAGGAGCGTCAGGAGCCCGAGCGGCCAGTCGAAGCTCACCGCCGGCCGCCCTTGCGCCGGAGGTGCTGCGCGAGCGGGCGCAGCCAGTCGCCCTCGGTCGAGATCACGACGTGGCCGACACCGAGCGACGAGAGCTCGCCGGCGACCTCGGCGCGCTCGGCCGCGGCCGCGGCCCGGAAGCGCTCCCGCAACCGGGAGCTCGCCGTGTCGACGCGCAGCTGGCGACCGGTCTCCGGGTCGACGAGCCGGAGCTCACCGACGTTCGGCAGCGTCTCCTCACGCGGGTCGCGGATCTCGATCGCGAGCACGTCGTGCCCGCCGGCGAGTTGCAGCAGCGGGGGCCGCCAGTCACGCGGGCCGCGGAAGTCGGAGACGATCGCGACGAGCGAGCGCTGCCGCGCCATCCGCGAGACGAGATGGAGCGCCTCGCCGAGCGAGGTCGCGCCGCCGCCCTCGAGCACGGGCTCGCGGCGCAGCGAGAGGAGCAGGCCGAGCATCCCCGCCCGGCCGGCGCGCGGCGGGATCACCTGCGAGGACTCGGAGCCGCCGCCGAAGCCGACGAGCCCGAGCCGGTTGCCGCGCCGGCTCGCGAGATGGCCGAGAGCGAGCGCGACGCCCTCGGCGACGTCGGCCTTCCGGCGGTCGGCGGTGCCGAACGACATCGACGCGGACACGTCGAGCGCGAGCCACGTCACGAGGACGCGCTCGGCCATGTCGATGCGCACGTGCGTCTCGCCCGTCCGTGCGGTCACGTTCCACTCGATCCGGCGCACGTCGTCGCCGGGCACGTACGGACGCACCTGAGCGAGCTCACTGCCTGCGCCGAGGAGCGACGAGCGGTGGTCTCCCGCCAGCATTCCCTCGATCCGCCGCCCGATCGTCAGATCGAGCGCCCGCAGGAGGGTCTCGGGCAGCGGCCCGGGGCCCGGGCGGTCGGGCGTGCGCTCGAACGCGTGCGCTTCCGACGCGGTCGTCAAGCGGCCGCCGTCTCCCTCCTGCTCAGATCGAGCTCGGGCGCCTGCACCTTCGCGAGCACGGCGTCGAGGATCTGGTCGGCGTCGACCTGTTCTGCGAGCGCCTGGTAGCTGAGCACGAGCCGGTGCCGGAGCGCGTCCTTCGCGAGCGACTCGACGTCGGCGACGACGACATAGTCGCGGCCGCGGATGTAGGCGAGCGCCCGGGCCGACTGGACGAGGCTGATCGGGCCGCGCGGGCTCGCGCCGTAGGAGACGAAGGGCGCCATCTCCGCGAGCCCGTACCGCGCCGGCTCGCGGGTCGCGGTCGCGAGCTGGACCGTGTAGCTGACGATGCCCGGGTCGACGTAGACCGCGGCCGCGGCCGCCTGGAGGTCCTGCAGCCGCTCGAGCTCGAGCACGCGGCGCAGCGTCGGCGGCGCGACGAGCGAGCGCTGGACGACGGTCAGCTCCTCGTCGTGCTCCGGGTAGCCGACCAGGATCTTGAGCATGAAGCGGTCGACCTGCGCCTCGGGGAGCGGATAGGTGCCCTCCGACTCGATCGGGTTCTGCGTCGCCATGACGAGGAAGGGCTCGGGGACGGGATACGTCTCGTGGCCGATCGTGACCTGGCGCTCCTGCATCACCTCGAGCAGGGCCGACTGCACCTTGGCCGGCGCGCGGTTGATCTCGTCCGCGAGCAGGAAGTTGCAGAAGACGGGTCCGAGCTCGGTGTCGAAGTCGCTCGAGCTCGGCCGGTAGACGCGCGTGCCGACGAGGTCGGAGGGGACGAGGTCCGGCGTGAACTGGATCCGCTGGAAGGTGCCGCCGAGCACCTGCGCGGTCGTCTTGATCGTCAGCGTCTTGGCGAGGCCGGGCACGCCCTCGATCAGGAGGTGTCCGCTCGAGAGCAGGCAGACGAGCACGCGCTCGAGCATCGCGTCCTGCCCGGCGATCACCCGCTTGATCTCGAAAAGGGCCTGCTCGAGCAGCTCGCGCTGCTCTTCGACGGTCGTCTCGCTCACGGCGCGTTCTCCTTGCTCGAAGGGTTACGGCCAGTCAACCAATCCGGCGGTAAAGCCCGGATAAAAACGGTGAGTACGATGGGTGAACGTATGCGCGTGCTTGTCGTCGAGGACGAGCGGGACCTGGCCGACGCGATCGCGGGCGGCCTGCGCAGGGAGGGGTACGCCGTCGATCTCGCCCACGCGGGCGACGAGGCGCTCGTGAAGGCGCGCGTCTACCCGTACGACCTGATCTGCCTCGACCTCAACCTCCCCGGCGCCGGGGGTCGCGAGGTCTGCCGGACGATCCGCGCCGAGGAACGGCCGGACGGGGCGCCACAGCCGCGGATCCTGATGCTGACCGCGCGCGCCACGGTCGAGGACAGGATCTCCGGCCTCGACGACGGCGCCGACGACTACCTCGTGAAGCCGTTCGAGCTGGGCGAGCTCGCCGCCCGTGCGCGAGCGCTCCTGCGCCGGCCCGGCGACGCCGGCCCGCCGCCGCTGCGCGTCGGCTCGCTCGAGCTCGACCCGGCCCGCCACGAGGCGACCCAGGACGGCACGCCGCTCGCGCTGACCCCGAAGGAGTTCGCGCTCCTCCGCTACTTCATGTCCCGTCCGGGCGAGGCGCTCTCCGAGTTCGAGCTGCTCACGCACGTGTGGGACGAGAACGCGAACCCGCTGACGCGGACGGTGCGCGTGACCGTGATGACGCTGCGGCGCAAGCTCGCCGGCGACCCGATCGAGACCGTCCACGGCGCCGGCTACCGCCTCAAGGAGGACGCGTGAGTCAGTTCATGCGCTCTATAAGGGTGCGGCTGACGCTGCTCTATTCGGGCGTCCTCTTTCTCGTCGCCGCTCTCCTCGTCGCCAGCCTCTACTTCGGTCTCTCGCTCAGCCTCCGCGACGAGCCGGTCTCGCAGACGGTGTTCGTCGAGCAGGTGCCCGTGAACGACGGCAGCGAGCTCGAGGAGCGGACGCTCGTCGACGCGCAGGCCTTCGAGCAGCAGGTGAACGAGCGCACCCTGCGCAACCTGCGCAACTTCTCGCTCGGTGCGCTCGGCGCGCTCTTCGTCGCGAGCCTGGCGGTGGGATGGGTGATCGCGGGCAGGGTGCTCGCGCCGATCGCGCACATCACCGACGTGGCGCGCGAGATCCAGGCGCGGGAGCTCTCGCGGCGGATCGAGCTCGGCGGCCCGGACGACGAGCTGAAGCGGCTCGCCGACACCTTCGACGCCATGCTCGCGCGGCTCGACCTCGCCTTCGCCTCGCAGCGCCGCTTCGTCGCCGACGCCTCGCACGAGCTCCGCACGCCGCTCGCGACGATCAAGGCGAACCTCGAGCTCGCGCTGACCGACGCCGAGGCGACCGCGGAGAGCCGGGCACGGGCGGCCGCGGTGATCAAGCGGGCGATCGACCGGATGGCGCGGCTGACCGACGACCTGCTCGCGCTCGCGCGCCTCGACGCGCCGGCGAACGGGCACGAGCCGGTCGCGCTCGCCGCCCTGCTCGAGGACGCGCGGGAGGAGTTCCTCGCCGCAGCGGCGTCGCGCGGCGTCGAGCTGGAGACGGCCGTCGAGCCCGGTCGGGCGGTCGCGGGGGATCGTGACGTGCTCAAGCGCGCGGTCGCGAACCTGCTCGACAACGCGGTCCGCGTCGCGCCGCGGGGGACGAGCGTCAGGCTCGCGCACGGCGAGCAGGACGGTTGGGCGTGGCTCGCCGTCGCCGACGAGGGCCCGGGGATCCCGCCCGAGCAGCAGCAGTGGATCTTCGACCGCTTCTGGCGAGCCGACGACGGCCGCACCCGCCCCGGCGGCGGCAGCGGCCTCGGCCTCGCGATCGTGCGCCAGATCGCGGAGGCGCACCGCGGCTCCGTCGACGTGCACTCGCGGGTGGGAGAGGGAGCGACCTTCGTCCTCTGGCTGCCGCTGAGCGCGACCGGGCCTGCGCCCGAGCTCGACCCGACCGAGCGGCAGCTAGTCGCGTAGCAGCATGCCGAGCACCGCGCCGAAAAGCGCGTGCACGGCCGTCTCCTGGGCGAAGACGCGGCCGTTTCGGAGCAGCGGCGGCCACGCGCCGCGACGTCGGTCGGGATGGAAGCGGTCGACGAAGGCCATACCCGGCCAGACCGCCGTGTTCTCCGCGACGGCCGCCGCAACGCCGGCTTTCCACCCCCGCAGTCCGAGCCGGGAGAAGGCGATGCCGGCTACCGCGCCGTTCGCGAGGTGCACTGCAGTGCCGGCGACCCGCCAGTGCCGGCGTGAGAGAACGGCGCCGAGCAGGCGCACGTCGCTGTAGGGCGTCCGAAACAGTCGACGCGCGAGGGGCTCGGCGGCCGCCCACGCGGCTGCCGCCGACATGCCCGCGAGCGCGGCGCGGGCGTCACTCATCGAACTGAGTCCACGGGTCGGGCTTGCAAGCTGAGCAGCCCCGAGACGACCTCGGCTCGGTAGTCGAAGATTCCGTCGAGCCAGCCGCGCACGACGAGGCTCCGGACGAGCGCTCCGACCGGGCCGAGGAAGAGCCGGTAGCGGACGCGGTCGTGAATCTCAGTGCCACCCTCGACGGGCGTCAGGCGATGCTCGTGCTCCCACAGCCGGAACGGGCCGCGCCGCTGGACGTCGAGGAATCGTCGCGGCGGATTCCACTCGACTATCTCCGTCCGCCAGCGGATGGGGACGCCGAAGAGACGCAGCCGGTAGCGGAGACGGGCGCCGGGTCCCAGCTCGCGGGGAGCCTCGACAATCCGGAAGCGGAGCCACGGCGGCGTGATCCGCTCGAGGTTCGCCGCGTCGGCGAAGAACGCGAACGCCTCCTCGATCGGGACGGCAACGACCTGGGTGCGTTCCAGCGTGTACTCGCGACTCACGCCGCCGCGGCGTCGCGCGCCCACGCCGCGAGCAGGCCGCGGTAGTGGCCGACGAAATGCTCGTGCTCGTGCGGCGGGAAGGTCGAGGTGACCGTGTCGACGAGCAGGCGGTCGAAGTCGGGGCCGGTGACCCACTCGTGCAGCGCCTCGTCGAGGTGCCCGAGCGCGGTCGCACAGAACTCGTCGTAGGCGTCGACCTGGAAGTAGGCGTCGGCGAGCTTCCGGTACTCGGCCAGCTTGTCCTCGTACGAGAGGTCGTCGCGGTCGCCGACGGCGAAGTAGTCGCTCGTCGTCTGGTTGATTCGCATCGGCCGGCCGGTGGCGAGACAGAACGCCGACCAGCGCACGAGCGCCCGGATCGCCCAGGGGAAGTAGTAGTGCAGGCTCGTCAGCGCCACGTCCGGCGACGCATTTGCGTAGTCGATCGGGGACGCGACGCCGTCCTTCACGATCGTCTCGCAGGAGTTGAACTCCCAGCGGAAGAACGCGTTGACGAGGCGGCTGATGGTGACTACCTCGTCGCCTGTCTCGGGGCTGAGGAAGTCGTGGTCGACCTGGTAGCGGTCGTACATCGGCCGGTCGGGCTCGAAGTTCATCACCATCGTCTCGGCGCCGATCGAGAGGCTGCGGGCGAAGACGTCGAAGTCCTCGACCGCCGCCTGGAGGTGCATCAGGCGCTCGCCGGAGGCGTCGTAGACGGCGTGCAGCTCCTGCGGGTCGCGGATGCGCGTGACGCCGACCCACTGGCCGCCGTCGAACGGCTTCATGTAGAGCGGATAGCCGATCCTGCCGGCGATCTCCTCGAGGTCGAAGGGCAGGTTGTAGCGCTCCGCGGTCGGCTCGAAGCGCGGGTTCTCCGGCGGGCTCTTGTGCGGGATCAGCCAGGTCTCGGGCACCTTGAGCCCGAGCCGCATCATCGCGCAGTACGCCGAGTGCTTCTCCATCGCCTGGAACGTGAACGGGTTGTTGAGCAGGTAGACGTCGTCCATCAGCGAGATCTTCTTCAGCCACTCGCGCGGGACCGTGTACCACCAGCCGAGCCGATCGATCACGAGCGCGTAGCGCGGGCGCGTGCGGAGGTCGAACGGCTCGTTCGTGATCCGTTCGCAGGAGAGCTCGTGCGTCTCGCCCTCGTGCTCGATCGGCCCGACGCGGGAGAGCAGATGCTCGAAGGCGCGAGGCCAGTCCTCCTCGGTGCCGAGCAGGAGGCCGATCAGGTGCGTGTGGGAAGGCGTCATACGAACCGGGGCAGATGATGCGCGATCTGCGCGCGCCAGGCGGGCCAGTCGTGCGCGACGTCGTGCCCCCAGACGTCGAGCTCGTGCGCGATCCCCTTCTCGGCGAGCGCTGCTGCGAAGCGCCTGGTGCTCTCGAGCGCGCCCGTCGAGTCCTCCCAGTCCCCCTGGCCGACGAGCAGGAGCAGGTTCACGCGGCCGCGCAGCCACTCGAGGTGCTCGCCGTGCAGGTGCGAGACGTAGTCGGCCGGGTTGTGGAAGTAGACCGTGTCGCCGCGCTCGCCGCCGGCGACGACCGACACGTCGTAGACGCCGCTCTGGCAGATCGCGAGCGGGAAGAGGTCGGCGCGGCGCAGGGCGAAGTTGGCCGCGTGGTAGGCGCCGAAGCTGACTCCCGTGAGCGCGATCTCGTGCGTCTTCGAGTCGTCCTGCACGAAGGGCACGACCTGGTTCACGATCCAGTCCTCGTAGAGCCCGTGCGCCTGGGCGCGCTGCTCGAGCGAGAGGTCGTCGCGATACCAGCTGCCCGAGTCGAAGCTGTCGACGGCGTAGACCTTGACGCGCCCCGCCTCGATCAGGTCGCCGATCGCGTCGATCATCCCGCGCTCCTCGTACTGCCACACCGGGCCCTGCTGCGAGGGGAAGGCGAGTAGCGGCCGGCCCCAGTGCCCGTAGGCGACGACGTTTCCGTTCGCCCCGATCGCGGGCGACCAGAGCGAGTGCTGGCTGCGGTTCAGGGCCGGATCCTCTCGAGCAACTCTTGCAGGTGGGGCTGGAACGAGTCCCGCCACGCGATCCAGTTGTGCCCATCCCGAAACTCGTGCAGCTCCACGTCGTACCCGCAGCCGTCGAGCGAGTCGGCGAGGGCGCGGTTCGCGGCGAGGTTCTCCTCGACCGTGCCGCACGCGAGCACGAGCGGAATCGGGCGCTCCGGCCGGTTTCGGTGGACGCCGCCGACGAAGCGGGCGATCCGCTCGTAACGCGGAAACCAGCGCTCGTACGACTCCGCCCGCCGAAAGAAGCTGCCCGACTGAAGGTAGAGCGCGTCGAAGCTCTGCGGGAACCGACGATGCGCGTGGAAGAGCGCGAGCGCGCCGAGGCTCGCGCCGAGCCCGATCCGGACCGGCGCCGGCGGGAGCGAGGGCAGGATCTCCTCGGCGAGCGCGCGCGAGTAGCGCGCTGACGCCGAGTAGATCTCGTTCCGGTCGACCGGGCCGATCAGGGTGGCGCGGAGCGGCGGCAGCTGCGGGAGCAGGCGCAGGAGCGACGAGTGCTCGGCGTACTCGGGCCCGTCGTGCGCGACCAGCAGCGGGCTGTCGCCGTTCGCGTCGGGGTGGGCCCAGACGAGCGCCGGCAGCTCGCTGCGGAGAATGCGGCTCGGGATCGTCACCGGCTTCGGCTGCGCCGACCGGGCGTCGTCGAGCCAGGCGGGAGGCTCGTACCCAGGCTCCTCCCAGACGGACTTCGGGCCCCACGGGCCTGTGGCTGTCTTCGGGTTGGCCGGGTCGACCACCCACTCGCTGGCGTCGTCCCGATCGATCAGCTCGAGCTGATACTCGAAGCGGGCCACGTCGGGTGCCGGTGCGGCGAGCTCCCATTCTCGGCCGCGGCGCCTGAACGCGTGCGGGAGCCGGTCGCCCAGCTGATGGGCGAGTCGGACGCCGGCGAGCCGGCGGCGGGGATCGGGGAGCTGGAAGCGGATTTCGATCACGGGAGTGTGTCGATTGCGTGCCAATTGGCGCGTAGAACCGGCTCGTCGGGACAGGTCGGGCCGTTTCGGCCACTGGTGGGGGCGCGTGCCCGCGGCTAAGCAGGCAGCTCCATTCCTTCCAAGGAGGATCGATGAAGTCACGGTTCAGGAGGCGGCGGACGCGCGCCATCGTGCTCGCCCTGGTCGCGGCGGTCGCGGTCGCGGCCGGCGCCGTGGCGGCGCTCGACGCCGCGGTCGCCGAGGACGCGATCACGGCGTGCCGCCACAAGTCCGGCTACCTGCTCGTCCCCTCGCAGGGCAAGACCTGCAAGACCGCGGAGCAACGAATGACCTGGAACGTCAGGGGACCGGAGGGACCTGCAGGTCCGGCAGGCCCTGCAGGTCCCGCCGGTCCCGCCGGCCCTGCCGGCGAGCAAGGGCCGCAGGGCGAGCGCGGCCCGGCCGGTCCGGCAGGACCTCCTGGGCCGCCCGGGTCACTCGAGGCGATCGAGGAGCTCGCGGGCATCGATTGCTCGACTGCGTCCGGCGGAGCGGGCACGGTCGCCGTCGAGACGGAGATCGACGGCGCGATCGTGCTCAGCTGCGAGGACGGCGGCTCGCCGCCTCCGCCTTCCGGCCGGACGATCGTGGTGAACGAGATCGACTACGACCAGGTCGGCACCGACGGCGACGGCTTCGTCGAGCTGCGCAACAACGGCTCCGCGGCGGCGGATCTGACCGGGCTCGCGCTCGTCCTCGTCGACGGCTCGGACGGGCTCGAGTACGACCGCGAGCTCCTGACCGGCTCGCTCGCTGCGGGCGCCCATCGCTCGATCGCGATCGAGGCGCAGAACGGGGCACCGGACGGCGTCGCCCTCGTCGACACGGCGACCGACGCGTTGCTCGACGCGCTCTCCTACGAGGGGCCGATCACGGCCGCCCAGATCGGCCCGGTGACGGTGAGCCTGGTCGAAGGGACCGTCCTGCCGCCGTCGGTGGCGGACTCGAACACGGTCGCCGGCTCGCTCGCCCGCAACCCCGACGGCCGCGACACGAACGACGCGGCCTCGGACTGGGTGTTCACGACGACGCCGACGCCGGGTGCGCCGAACGTCGCCACCGGCTGACGGTAGGGCCGGGCGCCGCGTTCTCCCGGCGCGGCGCCAGCCCTACCTACGCCCCTTCGCCCGCATGTTGGCGCGTCCTTCTGCGCCGACCTTGGCCCAGCGCTTCCGCTCTTCGGCCTGGAGTCGCTTGTCCAGCCGCCGCTCGAGGTGCGCCAGCTCACGCTGGAGCTTCGTGTAGCTCGCCCAGCGGCCGACCGGCAACGTGCCGTCCTCGAGCGCCGCCTGCACCGCGCAGCCGGGCTCGGTGCGGTGCGCGCAGTCGGAGAAGCGGCATTGTGCGGCGAGCTCCTCGACGTCCTCGAACGTCTCGGCGAGCCCGTCCGACGACTCCCACAGCTGCAGCTCCCGCAACCCCGGCGTGTCGAGCACGAGCCCGCCGCCGGGCAGCAGCACGAGCTGTCTGTGCGTGGTCGTATGCCGGCCTTCGCCGTCCTCCTCGCGGATCGACTGCGTCGCGAGCAGCTCCTCGCCGGCGAGCGTGTTCACGAGCGTCGACTTGCCGACGCCGGACGAGCCGAGCAGAGCGATCGTCCGGCCGTGCCCGAGGTGTGAGCGGACCAGATCGAGGCCGTCGCCGGTCACGTTCGAGATCGCGTGCACGGGGACGCCGAAGGCGATCGCCTCGACCTCGAGCACGCGCAGCTGGTGGGCGGGATCGAGGTCCGTCTTGGTGAGCACGATCACGGGCGCGGCGCCGGACTCCCACGCCGTCGCGAGATAGCGCTCGAGCCGGCGCAGGTTGTAGTCCTCGTTCAGCGACATCAGCAAGAAGACGGCGTCGACGTTGGCGGCGAGAACCTGCTCCTCCGCCGCCGCGAGCGCGACCTTGCGCGAGAACTTCGTCCGGCGCGGGAGCACGGCGTGGATCGTCGCCGCTCGCTCCTCCGGGCGCACGGCGGCGGCAACCCAGTCGCCGACGGCCGGCAGGTCGCCCGCTCCAGCCGCGTCGTGCGCGAGCCGGCCCGAGGTCTCGGCGCGCAGCTCGCCCGCCTCGCTGAGTAGAACGTAGGCGCCGCGGTGCTGCGCGGCGACGCGCGCCGGAACGTGGCCGTCCGCGGCGTGCGGCTCGAAATCGGTTGTGTGGCTGTCAGTCCAGCCGAGGTCTTGCAATGCGTACAAGCGTGGCTCCTTGAGCGAAAGTGGATGGACGCGCGCACGTCGTCGACGCGCGCGCCGCGCGGCTCAAGGACCTGCCGGAGGTGTGGGCCGACGGGCCTTTAGAGCCGCGGGGCTCTGAAGGCGAAGGGGGCAAGCTTTGACATGTGTTCGCACCTCCTTCGTCGTCGGGACGTCTCCAAGTATGCCCACAACCGGTGAGAAAGTCGAACTGGTCTTGGCGTCCTGCGGAAAACGGGCTAGAGTCCGGCGCGGACGTGGCTGAGAGAGTCACGTCCTTTTAGGGGGAGAACAGAACTCATCCAGGGGAGGGCTTCGGTGTCTCAGCTTCGACTACGGCTCGCCGTCGGCGTGGTCGCACTCTGCGCGCTCGCGGGTGCCGGCAACGCACTTGCGGCCGGCAACGTCGTCATCAGCCAGGTCTACGGCGGCGGCGGCAACGCGGGAGCAACGCTTCGCAACGACTACATCGAGCTGTTCAACCGAAGTGCCTCACCCGTCAGCCTCGCCGGCTGGTCGGTGCAGTACGCCTCCTCGGCGGGCAGCACTTGGCAGGTCACGAATCTGAGCGGCACGCTTGCTCCCGGCCAGTACTACCTCGTGCAGGAGGCCGCCGGCGCGGGCGGGACGGAGAACCTGCCCACGCCTGACGCCACCGGCTCGATCGCGATGAGCGCGACGAGCGGCAAGGTCGCACTGGTCACCAGCACGACCGCGTTGACGTGCGGCGCTGCTCCCGGTAACTGCTTCCCGAACCCCGCTCTCGAGGATTTCGTCGGCTATGGCTCCGCAGCGACCAACTTCGAAGGGTCCGGCCCGACGGCGACCCTCAGCAACACGACGGCAGCGTTGCGAGCCGCCAACGGCTGCACCGACACGGACCAGAACGGCGCCGACTTCGCGTCCGGCGCTCCGGCGCCACGCAACACGGCGTCGGCGTTGAGCCCTTGCGGCGGTCCGCCGCCGAACCAGCCCGTGAGCGCCACCTGCGGCGGCGCGCTCACGACGCTCGAAGGCACCGCGGCGACGCGGACGGTCACCGCGACCGATCCCGACGGCACGGTCACGAGCTTCAGCGCGGGCATCACGCCGCCGGCGGCGGGTATCGCGATCTCGGCCCAGACGCCGGCATCGGGCGTCGGCGGCACTGCCTCGGCGACAGTCTCGGTCGCGGACACCGTTGCGCCCGGCACCTACACGGTTCAGGTGACCGCTTCGAACAATGATGCGACTCCGCAGACGGGCACGTGCTCCTTCACGGTCACCGTCACCGAGATCAAGCCGATCGGCGAGGTGCAGGGCTCCGTCGGCCCGGCCGACAACGGCCTCGTCCACCGCTCGCCGTTCGCACCCCCGACCGGCAACGGCACTGGGCAGACGGTCTTCGTGAAGGGCGTGGTCTACGAGAAGACACTCGCGCGCACCGCGGCCGGGGCGAGCCAGCACGGGATCTTCATCCAGAACACTGCGGCGGAGGCGGACGGCAACGCGTTCACTTCGGACGGGATCTGGATCTTCATGGGCGCCTTCACGGACATCCTCAACGTCGTCGGCGGCCAGCCGAGCTACGTGCCTCAGGTCGGCGACGAGATCGTCCTCCGTGGCAACGTGACGGAGTTCTTCAGCTTCACGCAGCTCTCGAGCCCGCGCTTCGTGGCGATGACAGGCACGGCGCTCGACGTGGACACGGTCGTGCCGCCGGTCGACGTGAATCCGCCAGCCGTGCTTGACGACGCGAACCGCTACTGGGAGCGGCTCGAGAGCATGCGCCTGCGCGTCCCGGCCGGCTCGCTCGTCACGGACGGTCTCGACGTCTTCCCCGGCACCGCGGACGCGGAGATGTGGCTCGTGCGTGGAGACAGCCAGATCGCCCAGCGCACGGGCTACGCGCAGCGGGTCTTCCGTGACGCCCACCCACTCGACGACCTGCCCGGGCTCGTCGACAACGGCAACGGCTTTCGCATCCTCGTCGGAGCGTGGGGTCTGAAGTCGCTTGCGGGCGACAACACGCTGCTGCTCCCGCCGAGCAGGACGTTCGCGACGGTGACAAACGCACTTGTCGGCGGGCTGAACTTCACGTTCAACAAGTACCGGCTCGAGACGACGGCGACGCCGACGCTCCAGAACGGGATCGATCCGGCGCTGAACGCGCCGCCGACGGCAGGCGACCGGCACGTCGAGTACTCGGTCGGCGACTACAACGTCGAGAACCTCTACGACTTCCGCGACGACCCGTTCGACGGCTGCGACTTCGTCGGCAACACGGGCTGCCCGGGCGTCATGCCGCCCTTCGACTTCGTGCCGCCGAACGACGCCGTCTACCAGGAGCGGCTGGGGCTGATCGCCGAGCAGATCGTCGACGACCTGCACGCGCCCGACGTGATCCTCGTCCAGGAGGCCGAGGATCAGGACATCTGCACGGTCGCGGGCGGCGCCCTTGTCTGCGGGGCGACGAACGATCGGGACGGCAAGCCCGACACGTTGCAGGAACTGGCGCTTCGGATCCAGGCGCAAAGCGGAATCGCCTACGACGCGGCGTACGACCGTGACGGCTCCGACGACCGCGGCATCGTGGCCGCGCTCATGTACCGGACCGACCGCGTCGAGCTGCTGCCGGCGACCGCCGATCATCCGGTGCTCGGCAGCTCGCCCGACTTCACCTATCGCTCGGGTGCGAATGCCTACAACGCGGACATCCAGAACCCGAAGTCGCTGAACGCCCCGCTGCCGGCCGATGTCACTGGCCCGGTGGACGGGAACGAGGTGTACACGCGCGATCCCCAGGTCGGTTTCTTCCGCATCTGGCGGACCGGGATCGGCGTCGGCGCATGGATCGACGTGTATGCGATCTCGAACCATTTCTCGAGCACGCCCGACTCGCGCGTGAACCAGCGGCGCGAACAGGCCGCATACCTGGCGGCGATCGTGGGGGCGCTCGGGGATGGTGAGCGAGTGGTTGCGGGCGGGGACTTCAACGTCTTCCCGCGGCCCGACGATCCGCTCCAGCCGCCGAGCGACCAGCTCGGGCCGCTCTACGAGCAGGGTCTGGAGAATCTCTGGGACACGCTCGTCGCCGAGGTCCCGGCGGCGGCGTACTCGTACGTGTTCGTCGGCCAAGCCCAGACGCTCGACGGCCAGTTCGTGACCGACAACCTGCTCGCCGAGCTCGAGCAGACTCGCGTCGCACACGTGAACGCCGACTTCGCGGCCGAGTTCACGGGCGACGGCGCCCGTGGCCTCTCGGATCACGATCCGATGTCGTCGCGGTTCGCGCTCGAAGCGACGCTGGAACGGCTCACGGCGCTGCTCGCCTTCTACTGCGACAACGGCGCGATCACCGGCAACAACACCTGCAGACAGCTCCAGAACCATCTCGACCGCGTCCCCAAGGTCGGTGACGACCAGCTTCGCGCTTTCATCGGCCAGGTGCGGGACAAGACACCGACGTTCATCACGCCAACCGCAGCCGGCGCTCTGATCGCCGAGGCGCAGCTGCTTCTGAGCTCGTAGTACGAAGGAGAAAAAGGAGAGAGATGAAGAAGACACTCGTTGCGATCGCGGCGTTTGCCGTCGCGGTCGTGCTCGTCCCACTCGCGGCCGGTAAAGCGCCGCCCAAGGCGGATCGCGGCCCGTCGGTCAACGCGGCGGAGCAGGCGCACGTCTCCGCGGGGAAGAACAGTTCTGCCGTCTCGGCCGGAGTCGCTCCGGCGGCGTCAGAGGATGCGGCTGCCGCCCCGGTTGCGGCGGCGCAGCCACAAGAGTCGGCGCAGGGCGCTTCGGCGGCGAAGGAGACAGGCGACCCGTCGCCACGGGCGGAGGAGAAGGCGAAGACGACGGAGCTCCAGATCCTCGGCCTCAACGACTTCCACGGCGCGCTCGAGCCGCCGACCGGCTCGGCCGGCCGTCTCGGGCCCGCCGGGACGCCGGAGTTCGGCGGCGTCGAGTACCTCGCGACGCACGTCCGTGCGCTGCGGGCGACCAACCCGAACACGCTGTTCGTGTCCGCCGGCGACCTGATCGGCGCGACGCCGCTCGTCTCGGCACTGTTCCACGACGAGCCGACGATCGAGGCGTTCAACCTGATGGGCCTCGACTACAACGGCGTCGGCAACCACGAGTTCGACGAGGGGGTCGACGAGCTGCTGCGCATGCAGAACGGCGGCTGCCATCCGACCGAGGGCTGCTTCGGCGGAGACGGCTTCGACGGCGCCTCGTTCGACTTCCTGGCGGCGAACGTGGCCTACAAGGACAGCGGAGAGACGATCTTCCCGCCGTACGCGATCCACCACTTCAACGGCGTCAAGGTGGGCATCGTCGGAATGACGCTCGAGGGCACGCCGCAGATCGTCACGCCGGCCGGCATCTCGCACGTCAACTTCTTCGACGAGGCCGACACCGTTAACGCGCTCGTGCCGGTGCTGAAGGCTCAGAACGTCGAGACGATCATCGTCCTGCTCCACGAGGGCGGGAACACGAGCGTCGCAGGCAACGGCGCGGGTGCCGGTGCCGACCAGATCAATCAGTGCGTCAACACGACGGGCGCGATCCCGCCGATCGTCGACCGGATGGACGACGAGATCGACGTGGTCGTCACCGGCCACACGAACTGGGCCGTCAACTGCGTGATGGACGGGAAGATCGTCACCGGCGCGGCCGTGAACGGCAAGGTCGTGACTGACATCGACCTCACGCTCAGCCGGGCGTCGAAGGACGTCGTCGCGGCGAAGGTCAACAACGTACCCGTCTCGCGCGACGTCGCGAAGGCCGCGGACCTGACCACGCTCGTCGACAAGTACCGCACGCTGGTGGCACCGCTCGCGAACCGCATCGTGGGCTCGGTGTCGGCCGACATCACGCGGACGAACAACACGGCCGGCGAGTCGGCGCTCGGCGACGTGATCGCCGACGCGCAGCACGCGGCGACGAAGGACCCGCTGTTCGGCGGCGCCGTGGTCGCATTCATGAACCCGGGCGGCATACGCGCCGACATCGTCGCCGGCCAGATCTCCGGCGGCGAGGCCGCGGGTCAGGTCACGTACGGCGAGCTGTTCACGGTGCAGCCGTTCAACAACGTGATGACGGTGATGACCTGCACGGGCGCCCAGATCGAAGCTCTGCTCGAGCAGCAGTTCCGTGCGGCGGGCAACACGATCCTGCAGGTCCCCGCGGGCTTCACGTACGAGTGGAGCGCTGCGGCGCCGGTCGGCAGCAAGGTCGACATCGCGTCGATCAAGATCAACGGCACGCCGATCTCGGCGCTGGCGCCCTATCGCGTCGCGATGAACAACTTCCTCGCGACCGGCGGTGACGGGTTCAGCGTCTTCACGCAGTGCACGAACCCGCTCGGCGGTGAGATCGACCTCGACGTCCTCGTGGACTACTTCGAGGCGAACTCGCCCGTCGCGCCCGGGCCGCAGAACCGCATCACGCGGATCCCGTAGTCGTTTTGGCTTGGAGGGGCGGCTGCGGCCGCCCCTCCACCTCTGTCGCTAGCGTCGGAGGGTGCAGAGCTCGCGGATTCGGGACGGCATCCGGGCGGCCCTGCCCCTCACGCTCGCCCCGCTCCTCTTCGGCGCCGCGTTCGGGCTGCTCGCCGTCGAGGCGGGCTTCGGCGGGGCCGGCGCGGTCGCGATGTCGGCGACGACGTTCGCGGGCTCGGCGCAGTTCGCCGCCGCCTCGATCCTGGAGGACGGCGGCGGCGCCGCGGCGGCGATCGTCGCCGCGCTGCTCCTGAACGCCCGCTACGTGCCGCTCAGCATCTCAGTGGCGTCGATCTTCCCCGGCTCGCGGCGGCGCAGGCTCATGGAGTCGCAGCTGATCGTGGACGAGTCGTGGGCGCTCGCCGGACGCAGCGGCCGGTTCGAGTACGGCGTGCTCGTCGGCGTCGGCCTGCTCTTCTACGGCCTCTGGGTCGGCGGCACTGCCCTCGGAACCGTCGTCGGCGACCTGTTCGACCCGGAGGCGATCGGGCTCGACGCCGCGTTCGCGGCCCTTTTCCTCGCGCTGCTCGCTCCGTACCTGCGCAGTCGCCGCGCCCTGGCGACCGCCCTCGCCGCCGCCGCGATCACGCTCGTGCTCTTGCCCTTCGCGCCTCCCGGGGTGCCGATCGTTGCCGCAAGCCTGGCCGCACTGATCGGGCTGCGCCGATGACCTGGCTCGTGGTCGCGCTTGTCGGCGCCGGGACGATCCTCTTCAAGGCGTCCGGCCCGGTGCTGCTCGGCCGGCGCGCGCTGCCGCCGCGCGTCGCAGCCGTTGTCGACGTGCTCGCGCCCGCGATGCTGGCGGCGCTCGTCGTCACCCAGACGGTGGGCGGCGACCGCGAGCTCGTGCTCGACGAGCGCCTCGTCGGCGTCGCGGTCGGCGGAGTCGCGGTCGCCCTGCGCGCGCCGCTCCTCGTCGTGATGGTCGCCGCCGCAACGGCGGCCGCGCTCGTCCGCTTGTTCTAGCGAGGAGGACGACCGCGGGGTGGCGCGAGCCGGACGCGGGCACCGCCTCGCCCACCCTCGCCGACCCAGACGCCGGTGTCTCCTCGCATGAACGGCCCCGCGACGCGCAGGTCGTCCGGCGCCGAGAGCTCGGCCATCTGCGCATAGCCCACCGAGCTCAGGTACCCGCGAAGGTCGTCGAGCAGCGTCGCGCGACCGTACCGCTGCCGAGTGATCCGATCGACGTTGGCCTCGATGAAGCGGCAGCCCCAGAAGGTGAAGACGCCGTGTGCGCGCCCCTCCAGATAGTCCTCTGCGGCCGGTTCCCCTTCGGCCGACGCGGCCCAGAAGACGTTCCTCCCGACGAAGCAGTGACAGCCGGCGAAACCGTGGCGGTGCAGTACGGGCTCGTCACCCTCGACTCTCGCCGCGATGTCGAACGGCGGCGCGAGGTATCTCACGTCCCCGCGAAGTCCCTGGGGCCGTGACTCCGCCTCGAGCTGGCTCGGGCCGGCCCCCCAGAAGCAACAGTCGACGAAGACCTCCACGACGATCTCGGGCGGCACCCGGTCGAAGAGCGCATCGAGCTCGTCGTCGAGGATGAACGTCCGGCGGTCCCAGTCCATGTCGTAGGGGCAGATGAGCTCGTCCAGCCTGTCGGCCAGCTCGTCTCCGTCACGGTCGCGGATCTGCGAGCCATGCCCGGAGAAGTAAAAGACGACGATGTCCCCGTTCTCGGCCTGGTCGAGCGTCGTCTGGAGCCGTCCCAGGATGTTCTCCTTCGTCGCGCGCTGATTCACGACGACGCGAATGTCGTCGTTCGGCACGCCGAAGACGTCCTTCAACGTCCGCCGCACGAGCGCGACGTCGTTCACGCAACCGCTCAGCGGCGGAATGTCGGGGCGCTCGTAGGTGTCAACTCCGACCAAGACGGCCTTGAGCCTGGTCACACGGTTCCTTCCCTCGGCGTCGGAACGACTGTCACATCTCGGCGGAGCGGCGTCAACGAGGCTCGTGCGGCTTGACACCCACTCCCCCCGGAGGAGTACCTTCGGGACATGACCTGCGATCGCTGCGGATTCGAGAGTCCTCCCGGCTACCGGTTCTGTGGCGCCTGCGGTACGCCCCTGGAGAGCCAGGAAGAGCCTGGGCTTGAGCAGGAGCGCAAGACCGTGTCGGCGCTCTTCTGCGACATCGTCGACTCCACGCGGCGCGCGGAGGGTCTCGACCCGGAGGCTCTTCACCGTGCGCTCGCTCCGTACTTCGATCGCGTTCGGTCGGAGCTCGTGCGCTTCGGCGGGACGGTGGAGAAGTTCATCGGCGATGCGGTCTGTGGCTTCTTCGGCGCTCCCCGGGCGCACGGCGACGACGCGGAGCGAGCCGTTCGCGCTGCGCTGGCGGTCGTCGACTGGATCGCCGACCTGAACGAGGGTGACGTGGAACCGGCCCTCCACGTCAGGGTGGGCGTCGCGACCGGCGAGGCGCTCGTCGCCCTCGGCGCCAGGTCGGGAGCGGGGGAGGGGATGGCGTGGGGCGACGTCACGACCACCGCGTTCCGGCTTCAGACCGCAGCGCCTGTGGACGGCGTCCTCGTCGACGAGGCGACGTACCGGGCGACACGCCACACGATCGACTACGGCGAAGCGGAGCCGGTGCAGGCGAAGGGAAAGACGCAGCCGGTCCTCGTGTGGCAGGCTCTCGCGCCTCGCGCCAGACGAGGCGTCGACCTCTCACAGGCGGGTCACGAGCCCTTCGTCGGCCGGGCCGTGGAGCTCCAGCAGCTTCGCGAGAGCCTCGACCGGGTGGGCCGGGAGCGGACCCCGGAGCTCGTCACGCTCGTCGGGGAGCCGGGTATCGGCAAGAGCCGCCTGGTCCTCGAGCTCTTCCGCGGGGTCGAGCTCAGCCCAACCCTCACCTCGTGGCGTCAGGCCGGCTCGTCCCCCTACGGCGACGGGCTCACGTTCTGGGCGCTCGGGGAGATCGTCAAGGGTCAAGCGGGCATCCTCGAGACCGACGGAGCGGCCACCGCTTCGGACAAGCTCGGCTACGCCGTTCGCGAGGTGCTGTCCGAGCCCACCGAGGCCGCCTGGGTCGAGACCCACCTACGTTCGCTTGTCGGGCTCGGGACCGCGGAGCAGGCTCACGGCGACCAGCACCAGGCCACGTTCGCCGCCTGGCGGCGCTTCCTCGAAGCAGTGGCGCGCGAGCACACGCTCGTCCTCGTGTTCGAGGACATCCACTGGGCGGACGACGGGCTCCTCGACTTCGTCGAGTACCTCCTCGAGTGGGCCCGCGACGTGCCGATCCTCGTGGTCTGCAGCGCCCGTCCCGACGAGCTCGCCGGCGCACGACCGGGCTGGGGGGAGAGCGAGCTGGGGGCCAGGAGGGAGCTTCCGACGACGATCGAGCTGGGACCGCTGTCCAGACAGGAGACCGAACAGCTCGTTGCCGAGCTCACGGGCGGCGGGATCCGAAAGGGGACGAAGACCGCGATCGTCGGTGCCGCCTCCGGCAACCCGCTCTATGCCGTCGAGTACGTCCGGATGCTCGAGGGCCGCCCCGGCGAGGAGCTCGTCGTCCCGGAGACGGTGCAGGCCATCATCGCCGCGCGCCTCGACTCGCTCTCGACGAGGGACAAGGCGCTGCTTCAGGACGGAGCCGTGGTCGGCCGAGTTGTCTGGCCGGGGGCGCTGGGCGCGATCGGTGGCCGGTCGAAGGCGTCCGTCGAACGGCACTTGCGCGAGCTCGTCCGCAAGGAGTTTCTCGTCCGCGTTCGTCCGTCGTCCGTGGGAGGAGAGCTCGAGTTCAGGTTCAGGCACGCACTCGTCCGGGACGTCGCGTACGAGCAGATCCCGCACGCGCGGCGCGGCGAGATCCACCGGCGGACGGCCGAATGGCTCGAGGGACTGAGCCCGGACCGGACGAACGACCGGGCTGAGATGCTCGCGCTCCACTATCTGGCTGCCTACGAGCTGGCGAAAGCGGCGAACGGCGACACGGCCGAGTTGAGCGAGCGCGCCCGCCTGACGCTGCGAGAGGCAGGCGAACGAGCGCTGTCGCTCAACGCCTTCCCGGCAGCCCAGCGGTACTTCCGCGCGGCTCTCGACCTCTGGTCGGAGGAGGATCCCGAGCGGCCGTTGCTGCTCCTGCGCCTCGGGCAGGCGAGCTACTTCGCGAACACCGAGGGCGCCGACGTCTTGTCGGACGCCGAGCGCATGCTCCTGGAGGCCGGCGATCGAGAGTCCGCCGCAGAGGCCGCCACGGCTCTCGCAGATCTCGCTCATCAGCGCGGCGAGCCGCTCGAGATCGTGTTCGAGCACGCTCATCGCGCGCTGGAGCTCGTCGAAGACCGCGAGCTCTCGCGCTCGAAGGTCGAGGTGCTCGTCGAGCTCGCGCTTTTCCTCGGCCTGGCCGCCGAGCACGAACGGGCGATCGCGCTCGCGGCGCAGGCGCTGGTCGACGCCGAGGCGCTCGAGCTCGAGGAGCTGCAGGCGCGCGCGCTCGCCACGATGGGGATCTCGCGCGGGCTCTCAGGCGATCCAGGCGGCCGCGAGGATCTCCAGCGGAGCATCGAGATCGCAGAGCGGATCGACTCGTCGCTCAGCTCGCTGCACTGCGGGATGCTGGCCGATCTCGAGGGTGGCCTCGGCAACCTCGCCGCGTGCTTCGAGCTCCAGGAGCGGGCACGTGGGCATGCACAGCGGTTCGGGCACGCCTCGCACATCCGTTGGCTCAGAGGCGAGCGTGTCGCCGAGTGCTACTGGACGGGACGCTGGGACGAAGCTCTGAGCCTCGCGGACGAGTTCGCGGGCGAGAACGCGGGAGACGCCGCGACGCGCCACTTCATGGAGGGGTACTGCCGCGACATGCGCGGGCGGATCCGTCTGGCCAGGGCGGACATCGAGGGGGCGCTCGTCGACGCCAGCGAGGCGCTCAACCAGGCACGCGGCTCGGACGAGCCGCAGCTGCTCTACCCGGCGCTGGCCTTCTGTGCCCACGCCCTGGCGGCAGCGGGCGATCACGACGAGGCCTCCCGGCTGGCGGACGAGCTGCTGGCGGAGTGGAGGTCGAAGCTGAATCTCGTCCTCGCGGCTTCCTGGGTCGTCGATCTCGCCTGCGCGCTCGAGCTTCTCGGCCGTGAAGGCGAGCTCGCCGAAGCTGCCGTCGGGCTAGTCAACAGGTCGACGTGGCTCGACGCTGCGATCGCCCTCACGAGTGGAGAGTTCGAGGTCGCTTCGGAGCTCTTTGCGGGTATCGGATCTCGCCCCGACGAGGCCTTCGCCCGCCTCCGGGCTGCAGAGCTCGTCGCCGAGACCGACAGCGATGCGAGCGCGATCGAGCTCGAGCAGGCGCTCTCCTTCTTCCGCGACGTCGGGGCGAGCGCCTATCTCACACGTGCCGACGATCTGAGCGTCGCCCGGCGGGCACGGTTGTAACCGGCCCGGCAAGCTCGTAGACTCGGCTCCCTCTGAGAAGGGAGCAGCCGTGTCCACAGACGGGTCGGATTGGCAAGGCGAGGGGAGCCAGGAGTTCGAGGAGCCGATCGCGGACCGGCCCTACGGGGCACGGCCCTACGGGGCGCGGCCGTACGGGGCGCGGCCGTACGGCGCTCGGCCCTACGGGGCACGTCCGTACGGGGCGCGTCCGTACGGAGCCCGTCCGTATGGGGCGCGGCCCTACGGCGCCCGGCCGTACGAGGGCGGTCCACCCGGTCAACTCGACCCTGCGGAGTGGAGCGAGGAGGTCTGCGAGCTCGTGCTGGCACGCTCCGCCGTCGTCCGGCTCGGCGCGACCGTCGTCTCGAGCGATGCCGATCTGTCGATCCCGACCGCGACCCCGGCGGTCGACTTCCGCGGTCCCGGCGTCCCGCCAGCGGCTCCGCCCGGCGCCGCCGCAGTGGAGCAGCTGAGCCCGCGGGAATGGAGGCTCGAGGCCTGGATCTCGATCCCGAATCCCGTTTTTCGCAGCCTCGAGGAGAACCCCGAGCTCGCGCAGACGCTCAAGGCCGATCTGGCCGAGGCGCTCGCCCGCCGCGCCGATGAGGCCTTTCTCGGCGGGCCTCCGCAGGAGAAATGTCGCCGCGAGAGCTGCGCCGGTGGCGACTGCGGGAAGCCTGCTGGAGACGGCGCGGGACGTCGTGTCGGCGGTGCGCGCGGGGGAAGCGGAGTTTCACAGCCCGGGTTGGATACTCCACCCGAGCACCCTGGACGCCCTGACGTCGTCGACGACGACCAACGGCCTCGTTCCCGGAGGAGCGCAGCCGCGCTCGCTCGACGCGCTCCGTCTCCTCACGCTCGACGGCGTCGACGGGGGCGCGCTGCTCGGCTACCCGTTCGCGACGTCGACTGCCGGCCGGAGAGCGGCTCTTCTTCGCCGCCGACTGGCGGCAGGCGTACGTCTGCGTCGCGGAGACGCCTGTGACCGTCGACACCCCGGTTGCACCGGCCGTCGCCGAAGCCGTCGTGATCAGGGCGTCGATGACCCTCGACTTCGCCTTGCGGCGCAACGACGGGTTCGCGACCGCCGACCTGTCCGTGAGGCGGGTTTCGCGCGCTCTGACCTGGAGGGCGTGAAGACTAGGATCGCTCGACATGCGCGTCGAGGAGATGGTCGAGCGAGTCTGGCCCGGCCGCGACGCGCAGATCGAGGTGCTCGGCGGCGGGATCACGAACCGCAACTTCAAGGTCGTGCTCGACGACGGCGCGTACGTCCTCAGGATCGGCGGCAAGGACACGGAGCTGCTCGGGATCGACCGGAGCGTGGAGCACGAGGCTTCTCTGGCTGCAGCCGCAGTCGGTGTCGGGCCGGAGGTGGTCGCGTTCGTCGAGCCGGAGGGCTACCTCGTCACGCGGTTCCTCGAAGGAGACGTCGTCGAGGCGGAGGCGATCCGCGAGCCGGAGGCGCTCCGCCGGGTCGCGCGCTCGCTTCGGGCAGTGCACGCCGGCCCACCGATCCCCGCGCGCTTCGACTCCTTCCGCGTCGTCGAGGCCTACGCCGCCACGGCGGCGACGCGCGGGATCGCCGTCCCGGACGCGTTCGCGCCCGCGCGGGAAACCGCGAATCGAATCGAGCGTGCCCGGGGACCTGCCCCCGAGCGGCCGTGCCACAACGACCTGCTCACGGCGAACTTCATCGACGACGGCTCGCGGATCCGGATCGTCGACTGGGAGTACGCCGGCATGGGCGACGTCTTCTTCGACCTCGCGAACTTCTCGGTCAACAACGGGCTCGGGCAGGCGGAGAGCAGCGCCTTCCTGCAGGCGTACTTCGGTGAGGTGCGCCCCGAGGACGAGCGCAAGCTCACGCTGATGCGCTTCATGTCGGACTTCCGCGAGGCGATGTGGGGCGTCGTGCAGCAGGCTGTCTCGGACCTCGACGTCGACTTCCGCGCGTACGCCGACGAGCACTTCGAGCGCATGCGGCGGACCGCCTCGGAACGCGCGTTCCGGCGAGCTCTGGGCTGACGTCTCAGCCGACGGAGAAGCTGCCCCTCATCTGGCTCGCGTGCGGGTCGCAGACGAACGTGTACTCGCCCGCCTGGAGCTCGACCTCGAACGACTCTTCGCCTTCCCCGCCGACGTCCGTCGCGACGTCGACGTCGCCCGGCCCGGTCAGGTGGAAATTGTGCTCCGCCGCCTGGTCCGACACGACGATCGTGTAGCTGCCGGCGGTGATGCCGTCGGTGCCGTCGAGGCTGATGTCGAAGCCGGGGCCGACGCTGCCCTGCAGCGTGGAGGCGTCTCCGCTTGCGGTCGCCTCCGTGGTCTCAGGCGCCGTGGTCCCGGCAGTGTCGTCGTCGTCCCCGCCGCACGCGGCGACCCCCAGGCCAAGCGTGACCAGCAGGAACAGCAGGGCGATGCGCGAGCGTCTCACGGCGTCTCCTCTCGGTCGCGGTCTCGGCAGGACTCTACGTCCGGTATCGCGGAACGGTTCACGGTCGGCCGTTTAGGTTCTCCGTGCGATGCGCGCGCGGGCGAGAGCGGTGGTGATCGGCGGCGGTGTCGGCGGCTGCTCGATCCTCTACTGGCTCGCGCGGCTCGGCTGGGACGACGTCGTCCTCGTCGAGCGGGCCGAGCTGACGTCGGGCTCGACGTTCCACTCGGCGGGCCTCGTCGGCCAACTGCGCGGCTCGCTCTCCCTGACCAAGATGATGATGGCGAGCGTCGACCTGTATCGGACGATCGGGGACGAGGTGGGGCTCGAGACCGGCTGGCGTGAAGTCGGTTCGCTTCGGCTCGCGTCCTCGGAAGAGCGGATGGAGGAGATCGCGCGCCAGGCGGGCTGGGCGAAGACGTTCGGGCTGCCGCTCGAGCTGATCTCGGCAGCCGAGGCTCAGGAGCTCTTCCCGCCGATGACCACGGACGGCGTGCTCGGCGCCGCCTACCTGCCGACGGACGGCTACGTCGACCCTTCGCAGCTCACGTTCGCGCTGGCCGAGGGTGCGCGACGGCGAGGTGCGGAGGTGTCCACCGCCACACGCGCTCTCTCGATTCAGGTTCGGAACGGGCGCGTGACCGGCGTCGTCACCGACCGCGGCGAGATCGAGACGGACGTCGTCGTCAACGCCGGAGGGATGTTCGCGCGGGAGCTCGGCGCGCTCGCGGGCGTGGACGTCCCGGTCGTGCCGATGGCGCACGAGTACCTCGTCACCCGGCCGAGCGGGCTGCCGCTCGAGATGCCGACGATGCGCGACCCTTCGCTCCTCGTCTACTTCCGGCCCGAGTCGGGCGGCCTCGTCGTCGGCGGCTACGAGCGCGACCCGGCGCCCTGGTCGCTCGACGGGATCCCGCCGGATTTCAACGGCAAGCTGCTCGAGGAGGACTGGCCCCGCTTCGAGCCGCTGCTCGAGAACGCCCTCCGCCGGGTGCCGTCGCTCGAGGAGATGGAGGTCGTGCGGCTCATCAACGGGCCGGAGGCGTTCACGCCCGACGGCGAGTTCATCCTCGGGCCGACCGACGTGCGCGGCTTCTGGGTCGCCGCGGGCTTCTGCGCCCACGGCCTCGCCGGTGCCGGCGGGATGGGGCAGCTCGTCGCGGAGTGGATCGTCGAGGGATCGCCCAGCCTCGACGTCTGGCACATGGACTCGCGCCGCTTCGGCGCCGCCTACCGGAGCCGCGCCTACACGCTCGCCCGCACGACGGAGGTCTACTCCACGTACTACGACGTCAAGTACCCGGGGCACGAGCGTGAGGCAGGCCGGCCGCTGCGCCTCTCGCCGGCCTATCCGCGCCTGCAGGAGCTCGGTGCGGCGTTTGGCGAGAAGGCCGGCTGGGAGCGCGCGAACTGGTTCGAGCCGAACGCGGCGAGCGGCGAGGAGCGGCTGCGCCCGCGCGGGTGGGCGGGCAAGCTCTGGTCGCCGGCGATCGGCGCGGAGCACCGCGCCTGCCGCGAGGCGGCTGCGCTCTTCGACGAGTCCTCGTTCGCCAAGATCGAGGTCTCCGGCGAGGGCGCGGCGGATCTGCTCGAGCGGCTCTGCGACAACCACGTCGCCCGCGAGGTCGGCGCGATCACCTACACGCAGATGCTGAACGCGCGGGGCGGGATCGAGTGCGACTTCACCGTGACGCGGCTGGCGGAGGATCGCTTCCGCATCGTCACCGGCACGGCATTCGGGCGGCACGACCTCGCCTGGATCCGCCAGCACGCGCCGGAGGACGGCTCGGTCGCAGTCGAGGACGTCACCTCGAGCTACGCGTGCCTCGGCCTGTGGGGGCCGAGCGCCCGCGACGTGCTCCGGCCGCTCACCACGGACGAGCTCGACTTCCCGTACATGCGGGCGCGCGGGCTGGCGGTCGGTCACGTCCCCTGCCTCGCGCTCCGCGTCACGTACGTCGGCGAGCTCGGGTGGGAGCTCTACTGCCCGTCCGAGTTCGGCCTCGCCCTCTGGGACACGATCTGGGACGCCGGCCGCGAGCACGGGCTCGTCGCGGGTGGGTACAAGGCGATCGACTCACTGCGGCTCGAGAAGGGCTATCGGGTCTGGGGAGCCGACATCACCGCCGACGACACGCCGTACGAAGCGGGGCTCGGCTTCGCGGTCAAGCTCGACAAGGACTTCGTCGGCAAGGAGGCGCTCGTCGCGGCCGGTGAGCCCGAGCGCCGGCTCGCCTGCCTCACGCTGACCGATCCTCGTGCCGTCGCGCTCGGCGCCGAGCCCGTTCGCGTGGGCGGCGAGCTCGCCGGGCGGGTCACGAGCGGGGGATACGGCTACACGGTCGAGCGCTCGATCGCCTACGCCTACCTTCCGGCCGCGGCCGCGGTGCCCGGGACGGACGTCGAGGTGGAGATCTTCGGCGACTGGGTCGGCGGCGAGGTGACTTCGGAGCCGCTCTGGGACCCGGCGGGCGACCGGCTGCGCGCCTGAGTCCTCTAGGCCGGCGGGCGCAGAGTCGCAAACGGGTCCGTGATCTCGAGCCGGCGGGCCCGGAAGCGATAGACCTCGGCCGGCCGTCCGCCCGTGCGACCCGGCTCGCGCCGGGCCCCGGTCGGCTCGAGCACCTCGCGCCGGAGCAGGACGCGCTTCAGGTTCGTGGCCGAGACCTCGTGGCCGAGCGCCGCAGCGTAGAGATCGCGAAGCTCGGAGAGGGTGAACGCGGCCGGGGCGAGCGCGAAGCCGACGTTCGTGTAGGAGAGCTTCCCGCGCAGCCGCTCGCGCCCGGCGAGCACGAGCTCGCCGTGGTCGAACGCGAGCGGGGGCAACTCGTCGACGGGCTTCCAGTCGGTGTCGACGGGGAGCTGCGGGTCGACGTCTGCGGGGACGAGGCCGAGGAACGCCGTCGCGAGCTCCCGGTGGGCCGGGTTTCGGCCCGGCTCGCTCCACGATCCGAGCTGCTCGAGGTGTGCGAGCTCCCGCACGTCCACCTTCGCGGCGAGATGACGCCTGATCGACTCCTCGAGTGTCTCCGCAGGCCCGAGCGTCCCGCCAGGGAGCGCCCACGCACCGGCGTGAGGCTCGCGCCCCCGCTGCCAGAGCAGCGCCTGCAGGTAGCCGGCTCGGACTTGCAGCACGACGGCGAGGACGACCTGCTCAGGGGGTGTGGTAGGACTCGTGTCCGAGTTTACGCCTCACAGTCGAAAACCTAGTCGAAAGGTCGTCCCGATGCTGCGCCTCATCCCGCTCGCCTTGCTTCTCGCGGTTCTCGCCCTCGCCGGTTGTGGCGGCGACGAGGACGAGGCGGCGCCGCCGGCGGCGACCACGGCCCAGGAGGAGCAGCTCAAGATCGGCCTGATCACGGACCAGGGCCAGCTCGACGACAACGGCTTCAACGAGCTCGCATTCCGCGGCCTCAAGCGGGCGGAGCAGGAGCTCGGGGTCAAGGGCCGGGTGGTCGAGTCCGCCTCCGCTGCCGACTACATCCCGAACATGACCGCGCTCGCGCGTCAGGACTACGACCTGATCGTCGGCGTCGGCTTCGCCCAGGGCGATGCGATCGGCAAGGTCGCCCAGCGCTTCCCCGACGTCAACTTCGCGATCATCGACGTCGACCAGGCGTTCGTGCCCGGCAAGCCCGCCAACGTGCAGGGCTTGCTCTTCCGCGAGCAGGAAGTCGGGTACCTCGTCGGCTATCTCGCCGGCCTCGAGGAGAAGCGCCGCGCGGGCGACGACGCGATCAGCGCGGTCGGTGGCTTCAAGGAGCCGCCGGTCGACCGCTTCATCGCGGGCTATTTCGCCGGCGCGGAGAAGGCCGCGCCCGGGATCACGACGATGCACGACTACTCGCAGGACTGGGAAGACCAGGCGAAGTGCAAGGAGCTCGCGCTGAACCAGATCGCGCGCGGCTCGAACGTGGTCTTCCAGGTCGCCGGCGGCTGCGGCCTCGGCGCGCTCAACGCGGCCGAGGAGCGTGACCGGTGGGGAATCGGTGTCGACGCCGACCAGTCCTCCCTTGGTGCCCACATCCTGACGAGCGCGCAGAAGGGCGTCGACGCGGCGGTCTTCCTCACGATCAAGTCGATCCAGGACGGCTCCTGGCAGGGCGGCGGCAACGCCACCTTCGGCCTCAAGGAGGAGGGGGTCGGGCTCGGGACGGTCAGCCCCGAGGTGCCGCAGGAGGACGTCGACCAGGTCGACGCGATCGAGAAGCAGATCGCCGACGGCGAGATCGCCGACATCCCCACCGAGCTCGGCAAGAGCTGACCCGGGGCGTCCTGCGTGGACGTGTCCGGGGTGAGACCCCAGACACGTCCAAGGGAGACGTGTCGGGGCCAGCGCGTCCCGGCGCGTCGCAGTCAAGGCTAGGTTTTCTGAGAAGGTCCCCGGCATGAGCGATTCGAGGATCGACCTCCAGCGGGCCGCGCGCGACCACCTCTGGCTCCACTTCACCCGCATGGGCGGCTACCGCGACGGCGAGGTGCCGATCATCGTCCGCGGCGACGGCTGCTACCTCGAGGACGTCAACGGCAAGCGCTACCTCGACGCGCTCGCCGGCCTCTTCTCGGTCAACCTCGGCTACGGCTTCGGCGAGGAGATCGGCCAGGCTGCGCTCGCGCAGATGCGCGAGCTGCCCTTCTACACGAACTGGTCGTACGCGCATCCACGCGCGATCGAGCTCGCGGCCGAGGTGACCGCGCTCGCGCCCGGCGACCTCAACCGGGCGTTCTTCGTCTCCGGCGGCTCGGAGGCGGTCGAGTCGGCCTGGAAGTTGGCGCGCCAGTATTTCCTCGCCCGCGGCGGCAAGCGCATCGAGGCGGACGGAACGCGTCACGACGAGCATGTGGGGGCGCCTCCGCCGCGGAAGTTCAAGGCGATCGCGCGCCAGGTCGCCTACCACGGGACGACGATGGGCGCGCTCTCGATCAACGGCATCCCTGCGCTGCGGATGCCGTTCGAGCCGCTCGTCCCCGAGGTGCGGCACGTCAAGAACACGAACCGCTACCACCGGCCGCCGGAGGAGACGGAGGCAGAGTTCACGGCGATGCTGCTCGAGGACCTCGAGGACACCATTCTCGCGATGGGCCCCGAGACTGTCTGCCTCGTCCATATGGAGCCCGTCCAGAACGCGGGCGGCGCGTTCACGCCGCCCGAGGGGTACTGGCGCGGCGTCCGCGAGCTCTGCGACCGCTACGACATCCTCCTCTCGGCTGACGAGGTGATCACCGCGTTCGGCCGGGTCGGCTACTGGTTCGCGTCCGAGCGCTACGACATCCGGCCGGACATCGTCTGCTGCGCGAAGGGCCTCTCATCCTCGTACGCCGCGATCGGCGCGGTGCTCGCGACCGACCAGGTGATGGAGCCGTTTCTCGAGCAGGCCTCGATGTACGCACACGGGATCACCTTCGGCGGCCACCCGGTCATGGCCGCGATCGCGCTGAAGAACATCGAGATCATGAAGCGGGAGCGGATCATGGAGCGGGTGCGGGAGCACGAGGCCACGTTCCGGGCGACGCTCGAGCAGCTGCTCGATCTGCCGATCTGCGGCGACCTGCGCGGAACGGGCTACTTCTACGCGCTCGAGCTCGTCAAGGACAAGGAGACACGGGAGACGTTCGACGCGGACGAGTGCGAGACGCTGCTGCGCGGCTATCTCTCGTCCGCGCTCTTCGAGCGCGGCCTGATCTGCCGCGCCGACGACCGGGGCGACCCGGTGATCCAGATCTCGCCGCCGCTCGTGGCCGGGCAGGCCGAGTTCGACGAGATCACCGGGATCCTGGGCGACGTGCTCGAGGAGGCCGGGCAGATGATGATGGGGGCCGCTCCCGGTGAACGTGCGGTTAACCGGCCTACGCCAGGCGCCGCACTCGCTAGGGTCCCGGAGTAAACCCGGCCGAGGAGGGTCGATGGAGAACGGGCAGAACGGCGCAGTCGTCGTCGCGGACAGCGTTACGCGCCGCTACGGCGAGGGAGACACGGCAGTCGACGCGCTGCGCGGGATCTCGCTCGACGTCGAGCAGGGCAAGCTGACGGCCGTGATGGGGCCGTCCGGCTCCGGCAAGTCGACGTTGATGCACATCCTCGCCGGGCTCGACAAGCCGACGTCGGGCAGCGTCTCGGTCTCGGGCACGGAGATCACGAAGCTGAAGGACTCCGACCTGACGAAGCTGCGCCGGCGCCACATCGGCTTCGTCTTCCAGTTTTTCAACCTGCTTCCGATGCTGACCGCAGAGGAGAACATCACCCTGCCGCTCTCGATCGCCGGGGAGGACCCGGATCCCGAGTTCTTCCGCGGCCTGATCGAGAAGGTCGGTTTGGCCGATCGGCTGCACCACCGGCCGTCCGAGCTCTCCGGCGGACAGCAGCAGCGCGTGGCAATCGCCCGCGGTCTCGTCTCGCAGCCGACGGTCCTGTTCGCCGACGAGCCCACCGGAAATCTCGACTCGACGACCGGTCAGGAGATCCTCGACCTGATGCGCGACTCGGTCGACGCCTACGGCCAGACGACGGTGATGGTCACCCACGAGGCGCGCGCCGCGGCGATCGCCGACCGGATCCTGTTCCTCGCGGACGGCCTGATCATGCGCGACCTTGCCGGCGCGTCGCAGCACGACGTGCTGGAGACGATGAACGAGCTGGCCGCCGCACCGGCGGTCCCCGCGGGTTCCTCGGATGGCGCTGCCGGAGGTGACGCCGGCAAGGGGTCCGCGGCGTGACGCGGTTCGCACTCAAAGGGCTGCTCGGCCGGAAGCTGCGCACGGCGCTGACGGCGTTCGCGATCGTGCTCGGCGTCGCCATGGTCAGCGGCACATTCGTCCTCACCGACTCGATCGACCAGGCGTTCGACTCGATCTTCACGGACGTTCGCGAGGGGTCGACGCTCGTCGTGACGGGGAAGTCGGCCTTCGACATCTCCGAGGGGAGCGGCGCTTCCGCGACCGCGTTCGACGAGAGCGTGCTCGACGACGTCCGCGGGGTCGACGGCGTCGCCGAGGCGGAGGGCAGCGTCGACAGCGAGTCGACGACGCTGATCGGCCGCGACAACAAGGCGATCGTCTTCGGGGGCGCGCCGAACCTCGGCTTCGCGATCGCCAACGGGGAGTCGCCCTTCAACCCCCTGACGCTCGAGCAGGGCGAGTGGCCCGGCGCCGACGAGGTCGTGATCGACAAGGGCGTTGCGGACAAGAAGGACTTCAAGATCGGCGACGAGATCGGCGTCCAGGCCGAGGGGCCGGTCGAGCGGATGCGGATCTCGGGCATCGTCAAGTTCGGCACCGCGAACGCAATCGGCGGCGCCACCCTGGCCGGCTTCGACCTGCCGACCGCCCAGCGGCTCTTCGAGAAGGAAGGGAAGCTGGACGAGATCGCGGTCGCAGCCGAGCCCGGGGTCTCGGACGCCCAGCTGGCTTCCGACATCGAGGCCGTGCTCCCGGCCGACACAGAGGTACGGACCGGCGCCCAGCAGGCCGAGGAGGACGCGTCCGATACGAACGAGTTCATCGGCTTCCTCAGAACGTTCCTGCTCGTCTTCGCAGGCATTGCGCTCTTCGTCGGCAGCTTCGTGATCGCGAACTCCCTTTCGATCACGATTGCGCAGCGGACGCGTGAGTTCGCGACGATCCGGACCCTGGGCGGCTCGCGGCGGCAGGTGCTCGTCTCGATCGTGATCGAGGCGCTCGTCGTCGGCACCGTCGCCTCGCTGATCGGGCTCTTCTGCGGGCTGCTGCTCGCCAAGGGCCTCTTCGCGCTCTTCGAGGCGGTCGGCTTCACGCTGCCGAACCAGGGCCTCCTGCTCGAGCCGCGCACGATCGTCGTTGCGCTCCTCGTCGGCATTCTCGTCACGTTGATCGCCAGCCTCCGGCCCGCGATTCGCGCCACGCGCGTGCCGCCGATCGCCGCCGTCCGCGAGGGCGCGACGCTGCCCGAGTCACGGTTCGCCCGTTACCGCACCGTCGGCTCGCTGGCGCTGACCGCGCTCGGCTTCGCGGCGCTCGCATACGGGCTCTTCGGGAGTGGCCTCGGAACGACGCAGATCCTCGTCTGGATGGGGCTGGGCGCGCTGCTGATCTTCCTCGGCGTGGCGCTCTTCTCGTCTCGGCTCGTCGGCCCGCTCTCGGCCCTCCTCGGCGCGCCCGCGGCCTCCGTCGGCGGTGCAGCCGGCAAGCTCGCCCGCGACAACGCCCGCCGGAATCCGCAGCGGACGGCTTCGACGGCGGCCGCGCTGATGATCGGCCTCGCGCTGGTCACGCTCGTCGCCACTCTCGCCGCCGGGATCACGAATACGTTCCGCGGCGCGGTCGACGACATCTTCACCTCCGACTACGCGATCACGGCGCAGAACAACTTCTCGCCGATCCCGACCGAGGCCGCCGAGGCCGCGGCCGAGGCGCCCGGCGTCGAGGCGATCGCGAGCACGCGCGCAGGTGAGGCGCGCGTGTTCGGCGAGACCGAGAACGTGACCGCGACCGACCCCGACGCCGGGGAGGTGCTGACGCTCGACTGGGTGGAGGGCTCACAGGACGTGTTCGCGGACCTGGGGAGCAACGGCGCCTTCGTCGACGAGGACTTCGCCGAGGATCACGACCTGAGCGTCGGCTCGCCGATCACGATCCAGGTCCCGTCCGGGAACGAGCTCGAGCTCGAGGTGAACGGCATCTTCGATCCTCCTGCAGGCGGCTCGCCGTTCGGCAGCGTCACGTTCTCGAGCGCGACGTTCGACCGCGAGTACGAGTCGCCGCGGAACCTCTACACGTTCGTGCTCATGAGCGGCGGCGTCACCGACGAGAACACCCGTGCGCTCGAGGAGTCGCTCACCGACTTCCCGAACGCGAAGGCGCAGACGCGCGACGAGTTCGTCGACAACCAGATCAGCGGCCTCAACCAGATCCTGAATATCCTCTACGTGCTGCTCGCGCTGTCCGTGATCGTGAGCCTCTTCGGGATCGTGAATACGCTCGTCCTCACCGTCTTCGAGCGCACGCGGGAGCTGGGCATGCTGCGTGCGATCGGGATGACGCGGCGTCAGGTGCGCCGCATGATCCGGCACGAGAGCGTGATCACGGCGCTGATCGGCGGCGTGCTCGGGATCATCCTCGGCGTCGTGCTGGGGGCCCTACTGATCGCCCGCGTCGAGTTCATCGAGTTCTCGTTCCCGACCGTCCAGATCGTGGTCTTCGCGTTGGCGGCGATCCTCGTCGGCATCGTGGCCGCCATCTTCCCGGCCCGCCGCGCGGCCAAGCTGAACCCGCTCGAGGCGCTCCAGTATGAGTGAGGCCGGCGAGAAGCCGGCCGGCTTCCTCGGCGGGATCGCACCGTTGCCGCTCCTGCTCTTCGCCGCGGTCGACCTGATGCTCGCCTTCTTCCTCCTCGTCGACGGCGGCTTCACGATCCACTTCGTCCTCGTCGCGGCGATCGGGGTCGGGCTGGCCGTCCTCGGCTGGATGGCGCTGCGGCGCAGCGGCCGGCAGACCAGCTCGGAGACGTAGCTGCGCGTCACGCTGTGCGACGTGGGCCCCCGCGACGGGCTCCAGAACGAGCCCGAGACGCTCGCGCCGGACGTCCGGGCGGAGCTCGTCCGCAGGCTCTCCGCAGCCGGTCTCCCGCGGGTCGAGGCGGTCAGCTTCGTCAACCCCGAGCGGGTGCCGCAGATGGCAGGCGCGGAGGAGGTCGTCGCCGCGGTCGGAGACGTCGCGGCGGAGCTCTCCGGCCTCGTGCTCAACGAACGCGGCTGGGAGCGCCTTGCGGCGACCGACCTCGACCGCGTCAACGTCACGCTCGCCGCGACGGAGACGTTCAACCAGCGGAACGGCAACGCCTCGCTCGCGGAGGCGACCGAACGGGTGGAGCGGATCCTCGCCGCCGCCGACCGGCCGTCGAGCGCGACCATCAGCGTCGCCTTCGGCTGCCCGTTCGAGGGAGCCGTCGACCCAGGCGTCGTCGCCGACCTCGCCGAGCGGCTCGCCGGCGCCGGCGCCGGGGAGGTCGTCCTCGCGGACACGATCGGCGTCGCCACGCCGGGCGCGGTCCGGCGCCTGGTCGAGCGCACGCTCATCCTCGGCGTGCCGGTGGGCGGCCACTTCCACGACACGCGCCACACCGGCGTCGCGTGCGCGTGGGCGGCGCTCGAGGCAGGAGCGAGCGTCCTCGACGCCTCGGTCGCCGGCCTCGGCGGCTGCCCCTTCGCGCCGCGCGCGACCGGCAACGTCGCCACCGAGGACGTGCTCTACCTGCTCGACCGCGAGGGCGTCGAGACGGGCGTCGACCTCGACGCGCTGATCGCGGTCGCCCGGTGGCTCGAGGAGCTGCTCGGCCGCGAGCTCCCGGGCCGCGTCTCGCGCGCCGGCCGCTTCCCGGCCTAGTAACAGTCTGTTGCAAGCCCGGCTCGCCCGCAGCGAGCGGTTTCGACGAGCCTAGTAACAGACTGTTACTTGGCTTCGGCGACGCGGACGACGCCGGCTTCGGCGAGCTCCGCGATCTCTGCGTGGTCGTAGCCGGTCTCGCCCAGGATCTCGGCCGTGTGCTCCCCGAGCAGTGGCGGTGGGCTGCGGTGGAGGACGCGGTCGCCGTCGAACGAGAGCGGCAGCGCGGGCAGGTGGAGCTCAGGGATCGCCGGGTGGGGGAGGGGTTGGACGATCCCGAGCGCCTCGGTCTGAGGCGAGCCGAGCACGTCCGCGACGTCGGCGACGGGCGCGGCCGGGACGCCGGCGCGGGTGAGCCGCTCGTGCCACGAGGCCGTGTCGTCCCGCCTGAAGTAGGGCTCGAGCAGCGCGATCAGCGCCTCGCGGTGCTCGACCCGGTCTGGATTGGTGCGAAAGCGGGGGTCGCCGGCGAGGTCGTCGGCGCCGAGCTCGATGCAGAGGAGCGCGAAGATGCGGTCGTTGCCGGCCGCGACCATCAACTCGCCGTCGCGGGTCGGGATCACCTCGTAGGGCGCGACCATCGGGAACCGCGTGCCGCTGCCGCGCGGCACCGTCCCGTCGGCGAGGTAGCCGGCGAGCTGGTAGCCGATGTAGCCGATCGCGGTCTCGTAGAGCGACACGTCGACGACCCGGCCCTTCCCGGTCGACTCGCGCTCGAGCAGCGCGGCGAGGATTCCGAGCGCCGCCCAGGTGCCCGTCCCCTGGTCGATCAGCGACGAGCCGACGCGGACGCCCGGTCGGTCGGGCTCGCCCGTCATCGAGATCAGGCCGCCCGCGGCCTGCATGAGCGCGTCGTAGCCCGGCTCGGCGCTCTGCGGCCCGACGCTGCCGTACGCGCCGACCGAGCAGTAGACGAGCCGCGCGTTCCGGGCGCGCAGCGCATCGACGCCGAAACCGAGCTGCTCGGCGAGCCCGGGGCGGAGGCTCTGCAGGAAGACGTCGGTGCCGTCCAGGAGCCGGAGCAGCGCCTCGCGCCCGCGCGGGTCGCGGAGCGACAAAGCGAGCGAGCGCTTCGACGCGTTCGCGAAGAGGAACATCGTCCCCTCGCCGTCCCAGAACGGGGGACCCCAGGCGCGGCCGTCGTCGCCGGTGTCCGGCCGCTCGACCTTGATCACGTCGGCGCCGAGCCCGCCGAGGATCTCGGCGCAGTAGGGGCCGGCGATCGAGGTCGTCACGTCGAGCACGCGCATCCCGGCCAGGGGAGAGAACTCCACGCGCGCATCATCGCTACTGCCCGCTCTGCGAGGATGCCCGGACGTGTTCGAGTCGATCGTGAATGCCGTCTCCGGCTCGGACTGGAGCTACCTGATCGTCTTCGTGGTCGCCACGCTCGACGCGTTCTTTCCGCTCGTGCCGAGCGAGGCCACCGCGATCGCCGCCGGCGTCGTCGCGGGCACCGGCGGTCTCTCGGTCGAGTTCGTGATCCTTGCCGCCGCGCTCGGCGCCTTCGTGGGCGACAACATCTGCTTCGGCCTCGGACACTTTCTCGGCTACCGCGTCGAACGGCGGTTCTTCACGAGCGAGAAGGCGCAGGAGCGGCTGCACTGGGCGCAGCGCACGCTGGACGAACGCGGCGGCTACCTGATCGTGGTCGCGCGCTTCATCCCGGGCGGCCGCACCGTGACGACGTTCACGGCCGGCTTCGTCGAGACGTTCCCCTGGCACCGGTTCCTGCGCTGGGACGCGCTCGCGGCGGCGATCTGGGGGTCGTACACCGTGCTGCTCGGCTACTTCGGCGGCAAGACGTTCGAGGAGGACCCCTGGAAGGGGCTCCTCCTCGCGTTCGGGATCGCTCTTGCCGTTACGGGAGCGGTGGAGGTGGTGCGCCACCTACGTCGGCGGAACGCCCCCGCTTGAGCCCGAGATCGCGCATGCCGCGGTGCGCGATGATCGCGGCGGTCACTGCCACGAACAGCGCCAGCAAGCCGTGGAGGCCGTGGACCCAGCCGTTTGTCCGTTCCTCGACGGGAGTCAGGAAGATCTGCACCGTGCCGAGGACGAAGAGGAAGAACGTGAACCCGATCCACTTCCACGCCCGTGGCCAGGCGCCGAACGCGGTCAGGAACACCAACAGCTCGGCGGCGTGGATGATCGCGAACCCGACGAAACCGTGCGCATCGAGGGCGTCCTCGCCGGCGCCCGCGATGTACGAAGTGATCAGGTACGCCTGCAGGAAGACCAGCACGACGATCAACGACGCCAGCACGAAGTTGATCCACAGGAATGTTCGTCTCATGCGCGCGAGCCTATGGCAGTTGCCGGATAGCGTTCAAGCGTGCGACTGCACGTCACCGGCGCGACCGGGTATCTCGGCTCCGAGCTGATCCGCCGCGCCCCGGACGCGTCGACCGAGCGCGTCGAGGTGCGGGACGCCTCGGCTGTCGAGGCGCTGCTACGCCGACTCCGCCCGGAGGTCGTGATCCACACCGCCTACCGCCAGGACGGGGCAGGGGCGCGGGAGATCACGGTCGACGGAGCAGAGAACGTCGCCCGAGCCGCCGCCGCGGTCGGTGCGCGACTCGTCCATCTCTCGACCGATGTCGTCTTCGACGGGCGCAAGGGCGCGCCGTACGTCGAGGACGACCCGGTCTCGCCGCTCACCGACTACGGGCGCGCGAAGGCCGAGGCCGAGCGACGCGTCGCGCTTGCGTATCCCGCGGCGCTCCTCGTCCGCACGTCGCTGATCTACGGCGGTGCCGTGCCGTCCAAGCACGAGCTCACGGCGCGCGATCCCTCCTTCACCTTCTTCACGACCGAGATCCGCAGCCCGGTCCAGGTCGGCGACCTCGCGGCGGCGCTGCTCGAGCTCGCCGCGCTCGACGTCTCGGGCCCGCTGCACGTCGCCGGGGCGGATGCCGTCTCGCGTGCGCGCTTCGCCGAGCTGATCGCCAAGCGGCCGGTCGCCGGCGCGCCGGCTCCGGACACGCGCCCGCTCGACTGCTCGCTCGACTCGTCGCGCGCCCAGGCCCTGCTCGAGACCCGGCTCCGCGGCGTGCGCGAGGTCCTGGCCTAGCCCTCCTCGTCGAGCCGCTCGGCGATCTCGCCGGGCCGGCTCGACGCCCGGTCGGCGAGGGCGTCGACGCTGGAGACGGCCCGCTCGAGCGAGGCCTCGACCGAGCGTCTCACGCTCGCCTCGATCCGCTCCGCCATGCGCTTGCCGATGTCGGCGTCCCAGTCCTCGGCCGCCGCCGGAGCGGCCGGCACGGCCGGCACGGCCTCCTCGGACCGGGCGACGCCGTCGATGTCGAGCTCGAAGACACGCTCCGGCTCGTCGAGTCCCTTCAGCCGCCGCTCGCCGAGGGGGAAGATCGAGACGCCTTCCGGCAGCGACGAGCCGACGAGCGCGCGCGTCGTCTCCGAGAGGAGAACGTGGCCGCCGCCGCCCGTCGTACAGAGGCGCGCCGCCCGGACGACGTCGAGGCCGAGGTAGCCCTCGCTGCCCACGGCCGGCTCGCCGGTGTGCAGGCCCATCCGCACCCTGACGTCGACCCCGTCGGGCCAGTCGTGCTCGGCGTGGGCGCGTTGCGCCTCGACCGCTGCCGTGACGGCGTCGCGGGCACGGGGAAAGGCGAAGAAGAAGGCATCGCCCTGCGTGTCGATCTCGACGCCTCCGAGGGCCGTGAAGCCTTCCCGCATCAGCCGCCGGTGCTCGGCGAGGACGTCGTCGTAACGCTCGCCGAGCCGCTTCAGGAGCGCGGTCGAGCCTTCGACGTCGCTGAAGACGAACGTGACCGTGCCGCTCGGGAGGCCGGGCATGCGTCCCAGTATGCGGGCCGCATGGCAAGCTCGGGAGCATGAACCGGCTCGCCGGCGAGACCAGCCCGTACCTCCTCCAGCACGCCGACAACCCCGTCGACTGGTACCCGTGGGGGGACGAGGCGCTCGGGCGGGCGCGCGCAGAGGACAAGCCGATCCTGCTCTCGATCGGCTACGCCGCGTGTCACTGGTGCCACGTGATGGAGCACGAGTCGTTCGAGGACGCCTCGACGGCGGCTGCGATGAACGAGCGCTTCGTCAACGTCAAGGTCGACCGCGAGGAGCGTCCCGACCTCGACGCCGTCTACATGGAGGCGGTGGTCGCGATGTCCGGGCACGGCGGCTGGCCGATGACCGTCTTCCTGACCCCGGCGGGCGAGCCGTTCTACGGCGGCACGTACTACCCGCCCGAGCCGCGGCACGGGCTGCCGAGCTTCCGCCAGGTGCTCGACGCGATCGCCGAGGCGTGGCGCGAGCGGCGCGACGACGTGACACGCTCGGCGGCGCAGCTCGTCGGGGCGGTGCAGCAGTCGGCGTCGCTGCGTCCCTCGCACGAGCCACTCACGAGCGCCCTGCTGACGGGTGCGACTCGAACCCTGGCGCAGCAGTTCGAGCCCGCGTTCGGCGGCTGGGGGCGGGCGCCGAAGTTCCCGAACGCGCCCACGCTCGAGCTCCTGCTCCGCCGGGACGACGACACGGCCCGGGCGATGGTGACGAAGACGCTCGACGCGATGGCAGCGGGCGGGATGTACGACCTGCTCGGCGGCGGCTTCCACCGCTACTCGGTGGACGAGCGCTGGCTCGTGCCGCACTTCGAGAAGATGCTCTACGACAACGCCCTGCTCGCGCCCGCTTACCTGCATGCCTGGCTCGTCCTCGGCGAGGAGCGCTACCGCGAGGTCTGCCGCGAGACGATCGACTACCTGCTCCGCGAGCTCTCGCTCCCGGAGGGCGGCTTCGCCTCGGCGCAGGACGCCGACACCGACGGCGTCGAAGGGCTGACGTTCACGTGGACGGAGGAAGAGGGGGTGCCGGCGGAGCTGCTCCAGCCGTTCGAGCACGGGCGGTCGATCATCCGCGGCGAGCTCGACGCGGAGCTGCGCACGCGACTTTTCGAGCTGCGGGAGCGACGGCCGAAGCCGCTCCGGGACGACAAGGCGATCGCGTCCTGGAACGGGCTCGCGCTGGCGGCGCTCGCCGAAGCCGGACGGCGGCTCGAGCAGCCCGACTGGATCGAGCGCGCGGGCGCGCTCGGCGAGTTCCTCCTCGGCCCGCTCTCGGACGAGGACGGCCGGCTTCGCCGCAGCTGGCGCGACGGCCACACGAGCGGGGCCGGCTATCTCGACGACTACGCCAACGTCGCCCACGGCCTCCTCGAGCTCCACGTCGCCACGGGCGAGCTCCGCTGGCTGCGCGAGTCGCACCGGCTCGCGCTCGTCGCGGTCGACCTCTTCGCCGACGACGAGCACGGCGGCTTCTTCCTCGTGGATCGCGACCGCGAGCCGTTGATCGCGAAGACGAAGGATCTCGACGACCATCCGCTGCCGTCGGGCAACTCGATGCTCGCGCACGTCTTGCTCCGCCTCGCACGAATCTACGGCGACGACGAGCTCGAGCGGCAGGCGGTCGCCGTGCTCCGGCTCGTCCGCCCTGCGCTCGAGCGTGCGCCCTCGTCCTTCGGCTGGGCGCTCTGCGCGCTCGACCTCCACCTGAGCACGCCGCGCGAGCTCGCCGTCGTCGGACCCGTCGACTCGGAGGTGGCCCGCGCGGCGCTCGAGCCGTGGCGGCCGGACACCGTCGTCGCGGTCGGCCCTGCGGACGACGTGCCGCTCCTCGCCGGGAAGACCCTCGTCGACGGGAAGCCCGCCGTCTACGTGTGCGAGCGGTTCGCGTGCCGGGCGCCGGCGACCGATCCCGGGGAGCTGCGGATATCCTCCGGAGTTGCCTAACTTCCGCGCCCGCACGTTGTCTAAGAAGTGGAGAAGCAGTAATCTCGCACAACCAGCGGGGCCTTTTTTCGTCCACCTCAAGGGGAGAGTTCTCTATGCGTAGGGTTTCACTCGCCGGCCTGGCACTTGCGGGAGCATTGCTCCTCGCGGTTCCGTCGGCGTTCGCGAAGGCCGACGTAACTGCGGCCGACCCGGGCATCACCGCCGGGACAATCACGATCGGCGGAACCTTCCCGCTGACCGGCTCTGCCTCGAGCTACGCGCCGATTCCGGCCGCGATGAAGGCGTACTTCAGCTACATCAACGCTCGGCGCGGTCCCGACGGGAAGCGCGGCGTCATGGGCCGCCAGATCGTCTTCAAGTACTACGACGACGGCTACAACCCGGTCAACTCCGTCCAGCTGCAGCGGAGGCTCGTCGAGCAAGACAAGGTCTTCGCGGTCGTCGGCACGCTCGGCACCGAGGTGAACCAGGCGGTGCAGCCCTACCTCAACCAGCAGAAAGTGCCGCACGTGCTCGTCTCCACGGGCGCGAGCGAGTGGGGCTTGAAGTACAGGGAGTACCCGTGGACGATCGGCTGGCAGCCCGACTACGTCGCCGAGGGTCGCATGTACGGGCTCGACATCCGCGCAAACCACCCGAACGCGAAGATCGCGATCCTCTATCAGAACGACAGCTACGGCAAGGACTACGTCAACGGCTTCAAGTCCGCGCTCGGCACGGCCAAGGTGCGTCAGCAGGTCATCCGTGAGGAGGCCTGGGAGGTCGGCAGCGGCACGCCGCAGTCCCAGCTGATCCGGCTCCGCGGGTCCGGCGCCGACACGCTGATGATCTTCGTCACGCCGACGCCGACGATTCAGTCGTACGCAATCATGCGCGCGCTCAACTGGAAGCCGGACAACATCTACGTGAACTCGGTCTCCGCGACCGACACCTTCATGACGCTGGCGGTCAACAACTCGAGCGCGGCGCAGGTCAACGGCTCGATCAGCACGGCCTATCTGAAGGACCCGGCTTCCCCGGTGTGGGAGAACGACGCCACGGTCAAGCAGTACAAGGCGCTGATGGAGAAGTACAACCCGCGTGGCCGCGTCACCGACGGCCTCAACCTCTACGGCTTCGCGAAGGCGCACACGTTCGTGCGCGCAATGTACAAGGCGGGCGCCAACCCGACCCGCGCAGGGTTGATGCGGGCGCTTCTCTCGTTGAACGAGCCCAGCCCGTACGCCCTTCCGGGCGTCCGGCTGAAGACATCCGGGAGAGACCACTTCATCATCTCCCAGCAGCAGCTGATCCGGTTCAACAACGGCGGCTGGACGCTGACGGGCCAGCTCGTCGACGGGCGGCCACGCGGCTAGAGCCCTACCGGGCATGAGAGGATCGTGGGGGCCGGCAACGGCCCCCACGTCTTTCTCCCCATGGACTTCGAGCTCACACCGGAACAGGAGCTGATCCGCGCCTCCGCGCGCGAGCTCTGCGACCGCGAGCTCGTGCCGCACGCCCGCGACTGGGACGAGGCCGAGGAGCTGCCCCGCGCCCTCGTCGGCACGCTCGCCGAGGCCGGCTTCCTGGCAGCGTCGCTTCCCGAGGAGCTCGGCGGCGGCGGGCTCGACTCGGTGTCCTACTGCCTGCTCTGCGAGGAGCTCGGCCGCGCCGACTCGTCCGTGCGCGGGATCGTCTCGGTCTCGAATGGGCTCTTCGGCAAGACGGTCGCGAAGTGGGGGACCGACGAGCAGAAGGCGTTGTTGCCGCGGCTCGCGGGCGGGGAGGGCCTCGGCTGCTACGCGCTCACCGAGCCCGGATGCGGCTCGGACGCGGCGGCGCTCGCGACACGGGCCGAGCGAGAGGGAGACGGCTGGACGCTAACCGGCTCGAAGGTCTTCATCACGCTCGGCTCCTGGGCCGAGACGGCCATCGTCTTCGCGCGCACCGGCGGGCCGGGGCCGAAGGGCATCAGCGCTTTCCTCGTCCCGACCGCCGCGGACGGCTTCGAGGCGAGGCCGATGAAGGGGAAGCTCGGCCTGCGCGCGCAGGACACGGCCGAGCTCTCGCTCGACGGTGTCCGGGTGCCCGGAGTCGGCCCTGCTCGGAGCGGAGGGCGAGGGCTTCAAGGTGGCGATGTCGGCGCTCGACAACGGCCGCATCTCGCTCGCAGCCGGGTGCGTGGGGATCGCGCAGGGCTGCCTCGACGCGTCGGTCGCGTACGCCAAGGAGCGCGAGGCGTTCGGCAAGCGGATCGCCGCTTTCCAGCTCGTCCAGCAGCTCCTCGCCGAGATGCACGCGGAGACGGAGGCGGCGCGGCTCCTCACCTGGCGGGCCGCAGCGCTCGCGGACGCCGGCAAGCCGTACACCGTCGAGGCCGCGCTCGCGAAGTGGTACGCGAGCGAGGCCGCCGTCCGCGCCGCGAACGCCGCCGTGCAGGTGCTCGGCGGCTACGGCTACGTCGACGAATACCCTGTGGCGAAATACCTGCGCGACGCGCGCGTGACCACGCTCTACGAGGGGACGAGCCAGATCCAGACCCTGATCGTGGGCCGCGCGCTGACCGGAGAGTCCGCCTTCACGACCTAGAGGAGAGCCCCGTGCCCGAAGCCGTCATCTGTAGCGCCGTCCGCACCCCGATCGGGCGCGCAGGCAAGGGATCGTTCGTGGACGTCCGGCCGGACGACCTGCTCGCCTTCGCGATCCGGGAGGCGGTCGGCCGCGTCGACGGGCTCGACCCAGGGGACGTCGTCGACGTGATGGTCGGCTGCGGCTTCCCGCAGGAGAAGCAGGGCATGAACCTCGCCCGCCGCGCGGCGCTCCTCGCCGGGCTGCCGAAGCGCGTCCCGGGCACGACCGTGAACCGCTTCTGCGCCTCGTCGCTGCAGACGGCGCGGATGGCCTTCCACGCGATCAAGGCCGGCGAGGGCGACGTCTACGTCGCCGCCGGGGTCGAGTCGATCTCGCAGGTTGACGGCTATCCCAAGGACGCCGAGGAGCTGCACCCGAAGCTGGTCGGGGAGGGCGCGGTCGCGAATGTCTACATCCCGATGGGCTTGACCGCGGAGAACGTCGCCGAGCAATTCGACGTCTCGCGCGAGGACATGGACCGGTTCGCGCAGCGCTCGCAGGAGCGCGCCGTCGCAGCACAGGAGTCGGGCTTCTTCGCGCGGGAGATCGCGCCGTACACGAAGGAGGACGGCACCGTCGTCTCATCGGACGACGGCCCGCGCCCGAGCTCGACGCTCGAGAAGCTCACCGAGCTGCAGCCGGCCTTCAAGCCGGACGGCAAGGTCACCGCGGGCAACTCCTGCCCGCTCAACGACGGCGCCGCGGCGCTCGTGATCATGTCCGAGGAGAAGGCGGCGGAGCTCGGGGTGAAGCCGCGGGCACGGATCATCGCCTCGTCCGTGACGGGGCTCGATCCGGAGATCATGGGCGTCGGCCCGATCGACGCCGTCAAGGTCGCGCTCGAGCGCGCCGGGATGACGATCGAGGACGTCGACGTGATGGAGCTCAACGAGGCGTTCGCGGCGCAGGTGCTTCCGGTCTGCCGCGAGGTCGGCGTCGACCCGTTCGGCGAGAAGCTGAATCCGCACGGGGGCGCGATCGCGCTCGGCCATCCCTACGGCATGACCGGCGCCCGGATCATGTGCACGCTGCTGAACGACCTCGACACGCTCGACGGCACGATCGGCCTCGAGACGATGTGCGTCGGCGGGGGCCAGGGCATGGCCATGGTCGTGGAACGCCTGAACTGAGCGACGATCGCCCCGACCTGGCGCTGCTCGAGCGGATCGCGCGGGAGGTGGCGGCGGAGTGGGGGGTCGAGCTCGGGGAGCCGTACGCGCTCGCGCGGTACTCGTTCGTCGCGCCCGCAGGCGACGGCGCGGTCCTGAAGGTGACGCCGCCCGAGGACGACGAGTCCGACGAGGAAGCGGAGGCGCTCGAGCTCTGGGCCGGCGACGGTGCGGTCAGGCTGCTCCGGCGCGACCGGGCACGACGGGCGCTGCTGATCGAGCGCGCCGGTGGGGACATCTCCGGCCTGCCCGACGAGGAGGCGACCCGGATCGGCGTCGCGATCGGGCTCAAGCTCTGGCGGGAGGCCGCAGAGCCGTTCCGCTGGATCGGCGACCACGTGCCGAGGTGGCTCGACAACGCCGGCGGGAACGAGCTCGCCGTGCTGGCGCGCGACCTCTACGCGTCGCTCGACGTCGGTCGCACGACGCTCGTGCACGGCGACTTCCACCACCACAACATCCTCTGGTCGACGCCGTGGAGCGGTCGCGATCGACCCGAAGCCGATGCTCGGCGAGCCGGAGTACGACGTACCGTCGTTTCTCTGGAATCCGCTCTGGCATCGGATGAGCCGCGACGTGACCGAGCGGAGACTTGCGGCCTTCGCCGCGGCCGGGCTCGACGAGGCGCGGATGCGGGTGTGGACGGTGATCCGTGGCTCCTATCTGCGGCCGCACGAGGCCGAGGCGCTACTGGCGCTCGTCTAGAAACGGCTTGAGCTGCTCCCAGAGGTGCTCCATCGTCGTCTCGCGCGCCGGGTGGAGCGGGTCATACGGGATGTAGTTGACGGTGCGCACGATCCAGCCGTCGTCTCCGAGGTCGAGCACGTTGATGCACGCGGGGGCCTGCTCGAAGGTGCCGAAATAGGTGCGGTCGCCGGACAGCGCGTAGGAGATAACGATCCGGTTGACGCCGCCGTGGAGGACGGCAAGCGCCGTGTCCCAGTCGCGCTCGACGAGGCGATCCAGCGCGGGGTGGACGCGATCGAGCGCCTCGCCGAGCGACTCGCCGCCGAGGAAGCGCGCAGCTTCGTCCGTCACCCGGAGCGCGCCGACGAAGAGCGACTCGAGCTCGTCGGGCGGCAGCGCGTCGAGCCGGCCGCCGCGCCATTCGGCGAGCTCCGGCCATCGCTCCACCTCCAGTCCGGGCGCGACGATCCCTGCTGTCTCCGCCGTCCGCGGCAGGTCGCTCGCGAGGACGAGGTCGAAGCCGACCTCAGCGAGCGCTTCGTGCGCCGCCGCTGCCTGCTGGCGGCCACGCGGCGTCAGCGGCACCGTCTCGGGATTCACGGGCGCCCCGGACTCGTCGACGTAGGAGACGTCCGCGTGCCGCATCAGGTAGAGCCGGCGCCTCATGCAGGCCCCAGCGCCTCCTCGACCTGGCGAACACGCTCCTCGAGTGGGCCGCTGACGGTCACGTACGGGATCCCGCGCCGCTCGAGGTCGTCGATGTGCTGGCGCTGGAACTCTGCTGCGGCCGATCCCTCGAGCTCACGTGTCCCGTCGCGGACCCAGCCGAAGTCGTTGTCGCAGAGGAACCACCTGTAGTCGCCCACCGTGCGGTCGACGAGGTCGTGTAGGCGCGCGTCGGCGGTGCCGTACGACCGGAGCGACCATTGCAGCGTCGACCATGCATTCGTGTCGCAGAAGAGGTAGCGCCGCGAGTGCCGCGCGGCCGCATCCTCGCGCTGCCGCTGCCGGCGCGCGAGCTTCAGGTGGTCGGCGAACGTGCCTTGCCCGCCCTGCGCCTCCCAGAGCTCGCGCCCGAACTCGTGCGTCCAGAGCGTGCCCAGCTGCTCCGCCATCCGCCTCGCCAGCGTGGACTTCCCCGTCGACTCGGTGCCGACGAAGACGACCCGCTCGATCAGGGAGGCGTAGACGAGCGGGTCCATCCAGCCGCGGTACGCATAGGGATCGGAGCGGATAACCGTGCCGGAGGTCGGTACGAGCGTTCGCGCGGCGTCGACGAGCACGTGCGTCGCGCCGAGCAGCTCCGCGAAGCGCTCGTAGCCGGGCTCGCTCGAGAAGACATGGTCGAAGCGCCCGAGGAACGTGAGGCCCTGGGCGTACACCTCGGCGTAGCCTGGGTCGTCCGTGTCGTCCTGGCCCGGCAGCGGGTCCTCGAGCGCGAGGATGTTCTCGACATCCGGGTAGAGCTCGCGAAGCCACGAGAGCCGGAGCTCGACAGGCATCCGGTCGTCGTCGGGCCGGCGGCTGGCGTAGACGACGATCGTGAGGTCGTCGACCTGCGAGAGGGCAGTCTCGATCATCAGCTGGTGCCCGCGGTGGAGCGGCAGGAACTTGCCGAAGACGAGCCCGCGCTTCACTCGTACTTCGCGAGGTGGCGCGGGTTCGAGATGCGCAGCTTCTGCGCGACCTGCTCCTTCAGGAGCGCGACCACACCCTCGGGGATGTCGCCCGCTCGGATGCGGCGCGCGAGCTCCCAGTCCTCTTCTCGCGGAGGCGTGGTCGCCCAGAGCTCGCGCTCGGCGATCCCGAGCCCGTTGATCGCGACCAGCGTCCGGAACCGGAGCCGGTGGTCGTCGAGGATGGGGAGGATCTCGTCCTGGAGGAACTCGCGCACCGCCTCGGCGAGCTCCTGAGGGGTGGGGCGGTCATGCTGCATGGTCGATGAGGTCGAGGAGCTCGTACTCCATCTCTGCGGTCAGGCGGCCGAGGACGGCGAGCTCGACGCTTCGCTCCTGGCCGTTGAAGTGGCGGCGCGACTGCGTCAAGCAGCCGACGGCCCACTTGACGTTGCCGAAGACCTCCCAGACGAGCAGCTCGTCGCGGGTGGCCTCGATGCCGGTCAGCTCGGCGTAGCGCTCGAGGTAGCGGTCGAGACCGGCGACGCCGCCGAGGTGGCGGTCGTCGGCGCCGAAGCGCCAGGCTCGGACCAGCGGCCAGGCGAGATCCTCGACCGGGTCGGAGAGGTGCGCGAACTCCCAGTCGAGCACGGCGACGATCCCGTTCTCGTCGACGGCGATGTTCCCGATCCGCCAGTCTCCGTGCACGACGACGGGCTCGCGGTGGGTCGGCAGCCGCTCCTTCGCCCAGTGGAGCCCCAGCTCGATCGCCGGATGCGGCTCGCCGACCGAGTCGAGCTCCTCGTAGAAGCGGGCAATCTTGTCTCCGGCTTCGAGGAAGGGGAGTCGCGACGGCGGAATCGCGTGGATCTTCGCCAGCTCCTCGGCGAGCTGGACGTCGAGTCCCGCCGGCGGAGCCTTGACGATGCGGCGCCCGATCGTCTCGCCGTGGATCCGCTCCATCACGAACGCTTCGCGGCCCTCGACCTCGCCGAGGTAGGCGATCGGCTGCGGGACCTTCACGCCCGACTCGTGTGCGGCGCGCAGCACTTCGAACTCCTGCTCGAGCGTCAGGGTCGCCTGATGGATGACGCCGCCGGCCGCACGGCGGATCAGCAGCTCGCGGCCCTCGGAGTCGACCGCCCACGCCTCCTTCGACGCGCCGCCCGCGAGCAGCACGGCCCGCTCGACCGGGGCGTCGAGCGCGGCCGCGAACGCTCTCTTTCACAGCACGAGCTCCGCCATCACCTCGAGCGCCTCCCGCTGGCGCGCCTGGATCACGAGCGTCGAGATCCCGGCCTCCCGCCACGGCTCGAGCCGCTCCGCGATCCGCTCCTTCGGCCCGACGAGGGCGATCTCGTCGACGAGCTCGTCCGGGACGCTCATCGTCGCCTCGCCCTTCTTCCCGGAGAGGTAGAGATCCTGGATCGTCGCCGCGGCCTCCTCGAAGCCGTAGCGCTGCGTGAGCGAGTTGTAGAAGTTCTTGCCGCGCGCGCCCATGCCGCCGATGTAGAGGGCGAGCATCGGCTTGAGCAGGTCGCGGCACTGCTGCACGTCGTCGCCGACGAGGACGGGGCAGAGCGGGGCGACCTCGAATCCCTCCGGCGCGTCCACGAGCGACGGGCCGTGGATCTCGCGGTAGCGGTAGGGGGAGAAGAAGATCGGCAGCCAGCCGTCCGCGATCTCGGCCGCGAGGGCGACGTTCTTCGGCCCGAGCGCGGCGAGGTAGATCGGCACCTCGCGCCGGAGCGGCTTCAGGATCAGCTTCAGCGGCTTGCCGACCCCCGTCGCGCCCTCGCCGGTGTACGGGATGTCGTAGTGCGGGCCATGGTGCTCGACCGTCTCGCGCCGGAGCGCCGCCCGGACGATCTCGACGTACTCGCGCGTGCGGCCGAGCGGCTTCCCCCACGGGACGCCGTGCCACCCCTCGACCACCTGCGGGCCGGAGGTGCCGAGCCCGAGCAGGACACGGCCGCCGGAGAGCTGGTCGAGCGTCGCTACCGTCATCGCCGTCGTCGCGGGCGTGCGCGCGGGCATCTGCATGATCGCGGTGCCGATCCCGATCTGCTCGGTCGTCGCTGCGACCCAGCTCGCCACGGTGACGGCGTCCGCGCCCCACGCCTCCGAGGTCCAGACCGAGTGAAAGCCGAGCCGGTCCGCCTCCTGGGCATAGCCGACCGAGCCGGTCGGATCGTCGTAGCCGAGCTGGAGGCCGAGCTTCATCGTCAGCCGATCCTACGAGACACGTCCGCGCGGGACCGGTCCGGGGACTGTCCCCGGACACGTCCCGCGGGGACGGTTGGGGAGAAAGAGTTGCGCAATTGTTTCGATGGACAGGGCTCGACGGGACAGGCCGACGGGGCTCAGAGCTGCGGGACCATGCCCTCGGCGCCCTCCACGCGCGGGCCGGGGACGTTCGGGAAGCGGAACTTGAGCGGTTCGCGGCCAGGCTGGCAGACCCACGCCTGGCCGGTCTCCTCGCTCCGGGCGGCGACGAGCACAGCCTCGGCGATCTGCTCCGGCTCGAGCAGCGGAAAGCCGGCGGCGTCGAGGGAGGCCTGCGCGGGCTCGGTCATCGGCGTGCGCACGATTCCGGGGCAGACGAGGTTGATCCGGATCCCGCGCGGCTCGAGCACAGCCGCCATCGAGCGCGCGTAGCCGACGACCGCGTGCTTCGTGAGCACGTAGAGCGGGTCGGACTCCATCGGGATCAACCCGGCGAGCGACGCCGTCACGACAAAGACGCTGCCCTCGCGCATCCGCGGCGCGAGCGCCTGGACGCCGAAGACGACGCCGTCGACGTTGACGCCGAGGATTCGCCGGTAGTCGTCGACCGTCCCGTCGCCCTTCGCGAGTACGCCCGCGTTCAGGCAGACGAGGTCCGCCGGCTCGACCTCGGTCCACGCGATCGGGTCCGAGACGTCGAAGCCGTCGACGAGATCGAGGCCACGTACCGTCGCTCCCTCCGCTTCGAGCGCGGCGACGATCGCCCGGCCGATCCCGCCGGCCGAGCCGGTCACGAGTGCGGACTCAGGGAACAAGGACGACCTTCCCGGTCGACTTGCGCGACGCAATCAGCTCGTGCGCGTCGGTCGCCTGGTCGAGCGGGAGCTCCGCGCCGATCACCGGCCTGATCGCGCCGCGCCGCCAGAGCGCCAGCAGCTCGTGCACTTCCTCCTGGACGAGCTCCGCCCTGAATCCGAGCAGGCGGCCGAGATAGAACCCTTGCACGCCGATGTTGCGGCCGACGAGCCGCGCCGGGTCGACAGGCTCCCAGGCGCCGCCCGCGAAGCCGATCGCGATCGCGACGCCGAGCGGGCGCAGCGCCTGCAGGCACGCGGCGAGAACGGGGCCGCCTACTGGGTCGAACGCGACGTCGATGTCGTCGAGCCCGGCGATCTCCTCGTAGCCGATGGTCCGCTGCGCGCCGAGCTCGCGCGCGAGCGCAAGCTTCTCCTCCGAGCCGGCCGCGGCGGTGACCGTGGCGCCGGCGAAGAGCGCGAGCTGGACTGCCGCTGTGCCGACTCCGCCCGCAGCCGCGGTCACGAGCACGTTCGAGCCGGGATGGATGCGCACCTGCCGCGTGAACGGGATCCACGCCGTCAGATAGGTCGTCAGCAGCGCTGCTCCCTCCGCGTAGCTCGCGCCGGCCGGCAGGTCGAAGATCCATTCGTCGTCCGCGACGACCCGCTCCGCGTAGCCCCCGCCGGAGCCGCGCACGAACGCGAGCACGCGCCGGTCGCCCACCTCGCCGGCGACTTCGTTCCCGAGCACGACGGGCAGCGGCGGCGGCTGCGGGTACATGCCCTTGCGGACGAGCACGTCGGCGAAGTTCACCCCGCCGCCCGCACGTCGATCAGCGACTGTCCCGGTCCCGGCTCGGGCTCGGGGACGTCCTCGACGACGAGCGGGCCGCCGACCTCGTGGAGGACGGCCGCCTTCACCGGCCGGTGAACTCGGGTTGGCGCTTCTCGAGGAACGCCATCACGCCCTCCGCACCGTCCTCGCTGCCGATGCAGCGCATGAAGCCCTGCGCCTCGCGGCGCATCCCCTCGTGGAGCGGCAGGTCGCGCGTCTCGGCCGCGAGCTCCTTGATCACTCCCATCGCGTGCGGCGAGCGCTCGGAGAGCGTGCGCGCGATTCCGAGCGCCGCGTCCAACAGGCCCTCGCGCGGCACGACCTGCTCGACCAGCCCCCATTCGTACGCCTGCGAACCGGAGATCGGGTCGCCGGTGAGGTTGAGGTAGAGCGCGCGCCCGTGGCCGACGAGTCGCGGTAGCCGCTGCGTGCCGCCGCCGCCCGGGATCAGGCCGAGCTTGATCTCGGGCTGGCCGAGCTGCGCGTCCTCGGCCGCGATCCGGACGTCGCACGCCATCGCGAGCTCGAGCCCGCCGCCCAGGCAGTAGCCGTGGATCGCGGCGACGACGGGCGTGCGGCCCGGCGTCCATCCGCGCGGCGAGCTTCTGGATCCCGCGGGCGGACCCCTGCTCGGCGGCCTCGACCGCCGCGTCGCGCAGCGCCGGGAACTCGGTGATGTCGGCGCCGGCGACGAACGCCTTCTCCCCCTCGCCGCGGAGCACGATCGCCCGCGTCTCGTCGGAGCGGTCGAGCGCGTCGTACTCCTCCTCGAGCTCCTCGAGCAGGCGCGCCGAGAGGGCGTTCACGGGCGGGTGGTCGAGGGCGACGATCGCAACGCGGCCGTCGTGCTCGACCTTGACGAACTCAGCCATGTGTCTCCTTTATCTCGGTGCCATTCGCAAGGCGCCGTCGAGGCGGATCACCTCGCCGTTCAGGTACTCGTTCTCGACGATGTGCTTGACAAGCGCGGCGAACTCCTCCGCCCGGCCGAGCCGCTTCGGGAAGGGGATCTGTGAGGTGAGGCTCTCGCGGATGTCGTCGCGCATCGGCCCGAGCATCGGCGTGTCCGAGGGTCCGGGCGCGATCGTGACGACGCGGATGCCCTTCGAGGCGAGGTCGCGTGCGACCGGCAGCGTCATGCCGGCGACGCCGGCCTTCGACGCGGAGTAGGCGGCCTGGCCGATCTGGCCGTCGAAGGCCGCGTTCGAGGCGGTGTTGACGATCACGCCGCGCGTGCCCTCCTCGTCGGGCTCGTTCGCGGCCATCTTCTCGGCCGCGACGCTGAGCACGGTGAAGGTGCCGACCAGGTTCACCTCGACGACCTTCCGGAAGCGGTCGAGCGGGAAGCCGATTACGCGGGCGCCCCCGCCGATGCCGGCGCAGTTGACGACGCCGTGCAGCTCCGCGCACCCCTCGACGAGCGTACGGACAGCCGCCTCGTCGGTGACGTCGGTCTCGGGCAGGTCGGCGATCGCCACCGTCGCGCCCTCGCGCTCGAGCAGCGCCGCGGTGGCCTCTCCGAGCCCGGAGCGGCCACCCGTGACGATGAACGTCCTCCCTGCGATCTGCACTAGGAGGACACCGGCTGGCCGGTGAACTGCTCGCGCAACGCCGTCTTGCGGAACTTGCCGACGGCCGTCTTCGGGATCTCGTCCACGAACTCGAACGCGTCCGGCAGCCACCACTTGGCGAAGTTGGGAGCGAGGAACTCGCGGAGCTCGTCCGGCGTCGCCGCCTGGCCTTCGCGTAGGACGCATACCGCGAGCGGGCGCTCGTCCCACTTCGGATCGGGGATCGCGATCACCGCCGCCTCCGCGATCGACGGGTGCGCCATCAGGGCGTTCTCCAGCTCGACCGACGAGATCCACTCGCCGCCCGACTTGATCACGTCCTTCGAGCGGTCCTTGATCATCACGTAGCCCTTGGGGTGGAAGGACGCGATGTCGCCGGTCTTGAACCAGCCGTCGTCCGTCCATCGCTCCGCCTGCTCCGGCGTCTCGTAGTAGCCGGCCGCGACCCACGGGCCGCGCACCTCGAGCTCGCCCATGGCCTCGCCGTCCCAGGGAATCTCCTCCCCGTCGTCGCCCTTCGCGCGCAGCTCGACGAACGGGAGCGGCAGTCCCTGCATCGCGACGACGTCGAGCTGTGTCTCCTCGTCCGCGTCGCGGAACTCGCCGATGTAATCGGACGTGGTCGCGAGCGGCGACGTCTCCGTCATGCCCCAGCCGTGCACGACGGTCTTGCCGTGCCGCTGCCGGAAGCCCGCGATCATCGCGCGCGGCGCTGCCGAGCCGCCGACGAGCATCGAGTGGAGCTTCGAGAGGTCCCAGCGGTCGGGCTCGGCGTCGAGCATGCCGAGGATCCCCATCCAGATCGTCGGCACGCCGGCGGTGATCGTCACGCCCTGTTGCTCGAAGTCGTCGAGCAGCGTCTCCGGGTCGAGGAAGGGCCCCGGGAAGACGACCTTCGCCCCGACCATCAGGCACGTGTACGGGTAGCCCCAGGCGTTCGCGTGGAACATCGGCACCACGGGCAGGAAGGTCTCTTTCTCGGTCACGTGCAGCCCCATCGGTGCCGCGAGCGCCTGCCCGAGCGTATGCAGCACGGCCGAGCGGTGCGAGTAGAGGACGCCCTTCGGCATCCCGGTCGTGCCGCTCGTGTAGCACATCGCCGCCGCAGCGTCCTCGTCGAGCACCGGGATCCTCGTAGTCGTCCGGACTCGCGCCCGCGAGCAGACTCCTCGTACGAGTCCTCGACGACGAACACGTGCTCGATCGCCGTCTTGTCGGCGAACTGCTCCCAGAGCGGCAGCAGCGACTTGTCCACGATCACGGCCTTGTCGCCCGCATGCGTGGCGATGTAGGCGAGGTCGTTCGGGTGCAGCCGCAGGTTGAGCGTGTGCAGCACGTAGCCGGCGCACGGAATGCCAAGGTAGGCCTCGAGGTGCTGGTAGTGGTTCCAGCAGAGCGTCGCGACGCGGTCTCCCGGCTCGAGCCCGAGTCCCTTCAGCGCCACCGCGAGCTGCTTCGCGCGCTTGCCGAAGTCGGCGAACGAGTAGGAGTGGAAGCTCCGGTCCGGCATCCGCGTGACGATCTGCTGGTGCGGGAAATAGGTCTCAGCGCGCTTGAGGATCGTCGGCAGCGTCAGCTGGAAGTCCATCATCAGCCCGTTCACTGCTGCTCCTTTCCGAGGCTCTTTCGGAGCTCCAGGTCTTCGTCGCTCATGACATGGCCGTCGCGCTCGACGTAGCCGCCCTTGCCGCCGACGACGAGCAGCACGAGGTCGTCGTCGCCGACGTTCGCGATCCGGCGCGGCGTGGTCGACTCGACGTGGAAGAGGCCGCCGGGGCCGAGGATGCGCTCCTCGCCCTCCACCTCAACCTTGGCCGTGCCGCTGTGCACGAAGTAGAGCTCGTCCTGGGTGTCGTGGTAGTGGTGGATCCCGGGATGTCCGGGCGGATAGACGACGCCGTTGACGCCGAAGGCCGTGACCCCGAGCGGGCCGCGCACCTTGCGAAAGCCGTAGCCGTCACCGAGCTCGTCGAGGGAGGAGAAGGCGTGCGCCATCACGCGGCCCGCCTCGGCATGTCGGTGTAGACGCGCTCGCCCTTGAAGCGGCGCGACTCGGAGTCCCAGGGGAAGAAGATCGCGTTCCGCCAGGTCATCCGTTCGCCGGTGGGCTCGTTGTCGAGCCACTTGGCCCGGTGCGTCCCGGTCACGATCGCCTCCTCGACCACGCCCTGCGGTCCGATCACGATGTTCTGGAGCTCGAAGACGATGTCCGGGAACGCGGTCAGTAGCTCGGTGTAGAAGCGCGCCGCCCCCTCGTGCCCGTGCCAGGAGACGTCGTCGGGATAGACCGTGTAGACGCAGTCCTCCGACAGCGTCGCGAGCAGCCCTTCGATCGAGCGGTTGTCCTCCGCCTTCGAGTGGGACTTCCAGAGCTCCCGGATCTCGTCGACCTCGGCCGGGTCGACCTCCATCCGCATCAACTCCAGCACTTCCTCCTTCGGGACCGGCAAGTCGGACCTCCGTTCTAGTCGAGGAGAGCCGCAGCGACGACCCGCCGCTGGACGGCGGCGTGGCCGCCGAACGCGTCGATCCACTGCGCGCGCTTGTAGTAGCGGTGCAGGACGTGCTCCCAGGTGAAGCCGATGCCGCCGTGCACCTGGATCGACCGCTCGCAGGCGGCGACGGCGGTCTCGGCCGCCTGCGCCTTGGCCGCGGCCACCGCGACGGGAGCCTGCTCGTCGTCCTCGGCCACGCACCACGCGGCCCAGTAGGCGAGCGAGCGCGCGAGCTCGGTCTCGACGTAGGTGTCGGCCAGCGGGTGCGAGACGGCCTGGTAGGTGCCGATCTTCTTGCCGAACTGCTCGCGGTCGGAGACGTAGGCGACGCCGAGCTCGAGCGCCTTCTGTGCGACGCCGACCGCCTCGACCGCGAGTGCCGCGAGCAGCCGCAGGCGGACCGGCTCGAACTCGCCGTCGATCGTCTCGCCCTCCGTCTTCCCGAGCCGCCCGAGCGGCCTCGTCTCGTCGACGGTGGCGAGCGCCTCACCCTCGGCGGGGACGGCGGTCATGTCCTCGCGCAGCACCCTGTCGACGGCGTCGAAGTGCGGGACGAGCCCGTCGAGCTCGACCGACCAGGCGTTGTCGTCCAGCTGCGGCAGGGTGGGGAGGACGACGGCGGTGGTCAGGAACGGGCCCGCGTAAAGCGCGCGTCCAGCCTCCTCGAAGAGGATCGCCTCGTCGACGAAGGAGAGCCCGCCGCCGCCACGCTCCTCCGGGACGGAGACGCCGAGCCAACCGAGCTCGCGCAGCTCCGCGAGCGGCGCCTCGGGGTTCGCCTCGAGGAAGGCGCGCGCTTCGCGGCGCAGCTCCTCCTGCTCCTGTGAGAACGCGAACTCCATCAGCGCGACCTCGGGAGGCCGAGCACGCGCTCGGCGATGATGTTGCGCAGGATCTCGGAGGTGCCGGCCTCGATCGTGTTGCCACGCGAGCGCAGCTGCTGGTGCTGCCAGTAGCCGTCCGCTTGGCCCACCAACTGCGTGCCGCCGCCGTCGAGGAGCTGCGACTCGGGACCCAGCAGCTCGAGCGCGAGCTTCGTCACCCGCTGGTTCGCCTCCGACCACCAGAGCTTGGCGCCCGAGCCCTCGGGGCCCGGGATCCCGGTCTTCATCAGCGTCGTCAGCGCCCGGTAGTTCGTGTAGCGGACGGCCTGGAGCCCGATCCACTCGCGCGCGATCGCGTCGCGCTGCACCTCGGTCGCGCCGCGCTCCTTCGCGAGCGCGACCAGCTTGCGGATCTGGCTCTCGAGCGCCGCCGTGAGCGCGAAGCCGAGCGTGCCGCGCTCGTGCAGGAGCGTCGTCATCGCCACCTGCCAGCCGCCCCCGATCTCGCCGACGAGGTTCTCGACCGGCACCTTCACGCCGGTGAAGAAGATCTCGTTGAACTCCGCCTCGCCCGTGATCTGCCGCAGCGGACGGACCTCGACGCCCGGCGCGTGCATGTCCACGAGCAGATAGCTGAGGCCGGCGTGGCGCTCGCTCTCGGGGTCGCTGCGGGTGACGAGGATGCACCAGTCGGCGATGTGCGCGAACGACGACCAGACCTTCTGGCCGTCGACGACGAAGTGGTCGCCGTCCAGGCGCGCGCTCGTGCGCACGGCGGAGAGGTCGGAGCCGGCATCCGGCTCCGAGAAGCCCTGGCACCAGACCTCCTCGGTCGAGAGGATCTTCTCGAGGTGCTTGGCCTTCTGGGCGTCGGTCCCGTGCGCCATGATCGTCGGGCCGGCCATCCCGAGCCCGATCACGCCGAGATGTGAAGGAGCCTCGGCGCGCGCCATCTCCTCGAGGAAGATCGCCTGGTGGCTGTACGGAGCCGACGCGCCGCCGTACTCCTTCGGCCAGGTGAGCCCCGCGTAGCCCGCCTCGTGCAACTTCTGGCTCCAGATCCGACCCTCTTCCTCGAAGCGGCCGCGCCGGATCTCGTCGGTCAGGTTGGACTCGATCCACGCGCGCAGCTCCGCGCGGAAGGCGGCTTCCTCGGGTGTGTCGCGGAGATCCACGCTCCGGACTCTAATCCGAGCGGCGGGTCAAGGCACGACGATCTGCCGAACGACCTCGCCGTCCGCGAGCGCGTCGAGCGCGGCGTTGAGGTCGTCGAGCCCGATCGTCTCCGCCCGGAGCCGCTCGACCGGCAGGCGACCGGCCTGCCAGAGCGAGACGAGGAGCGGGATGTCGCGCTGCGGCACGGCCGAGCCGAGGTACGACCCCTTCAGCGTGCGGCTCTCGGCGACGAGCGAGAGCGCGTTCAGGGTCAGGTCGAGCGAGGGATCGGGGAGCCCGATCGCGACCGTCGTACCGCCTCGCGCGGTGGCGCGATAGGCGGCTTCGAGCACGGCGGGACGGCCCGCCGCCTCGAAGGCATGGCGGACGCGGAGGCTGCCCACCTCGTCGGGGTCGAGCGCCTGCGTCGCGCCCAGCTCGAGCGCGAGCTCCCGCTTGAAGGCGACCGGGTCGATCGCGACGATCGGCCGCGCGCCGGCGAGCGCCGCGCCCATCACGGCGGCCAGGCCGACGCCACCGAGGCCGAAGACCGCGACGGAGTCGCCGGGGCGCGTCCCGGCGGTGTTCAGGACCGCGCCGACGCCGGTGACGACGGCGCAGCCGAAGAGTGCCGCGGTCTCGAGCGGCACGGCAGGATCGACCACGACGGCCGAGGGACGCGCGACGACGATCCGCTCGGAGAAGGCGGAGACGCCGAGGTGGTGGTTGACGGCGCCCTCGCCTCCGGCGAGGCGGCGCCCGCCGCCGAGGAGCTCGCCGGCGCCGTTCGCCGCGGTCGCACGCTCGCAGAGGATCGGCTCTCCGCCGGCGCACTCGGCACAGAGACCGCAGCTGGGGACGAACGTCAGGACGACGTGGTCGCCCGCGCGCACGTCGGTCACGCCCGCCCCGACGGTCTCGACGACCCCTGCCGCCTCGTGGCCCAGCGCCATCGGAACCGGCCGGGGGCGCGTGCCGTCCACGACCGAGAGGTCGGAGTGGCAGAGCCCGGCCGCCGCGACGCGGACGAGCAGCTCGCCGTCCTGTGGCGGCGCGAGCTCGAGCTCCTCGACGGTGAGCGGCATGCTCGCCGCGTACGGCCGCTCGGCGCCGAGCTCGTGCAGCACCGCGGCGCGGGTGATCAGGAGAGGAACTCCTCCACGAGCGGGTTGAAGCGCTCCGGGGACTCGAGGAAGAGCAGGTGTCCGGCGCCGGCGAACGGCTCGAAGCGCGCGCCGGGGATCCGCCGCGCGAGCTCGACCCCGTTCTCGTAGGGGACGATCCGGTCGGCGTCGCCGTGGACGACGAGTGTCGGCACGGCCAGCTCCTCGACCGGCGTCACGCGGGCGACCCACTCCGTGCAGGCGTCGTACTGCGCCCGCCAGCACTCGGGCGGGGTCGGGTGCTCGAGCCGGTCGGCGAGCAGCTGCTCGAACTCGTCGGGATGCTCGTCCGTCCAGCCCGGGCGAAAGGAGAGCGGCATCGTCGCCCGTGCGAACTCCGGCGGCGTCCTGTCCGCGTTCGCCTCCCACGCAGCGGCGGTCGCGGCGGGAAGCGGGACGTAGGCAGGCCCGCCGGTTCCGGTGCAGACGAGCACCAGCCGCTCCACGAGCTCTGGGTGGCGAAGGGCGAGTGTCTGCGCGAGGTAGCCGCCCATCGAGAAGCCGGCGACGTGCGCGCGGCGGCCGTCGAGAGCCTCGGCGGCGTCGTCCGCCAGCTCCTCGATCGAGTACGGCCCGGGAGGCTTCGGCGAGCGGCCGGTGCCCCGGTTCTCGACCGCGATGCAGCGGAACCGCTTCGACCAGTCCGGGATCTGACGCTGCCACGACCAGATCGCGTAGCCGAGCCCCGTCAGCAGCAGCAGCGGCGGGCCGTCGCCGTGCTCCTCGGCGTAGAGCTTCACGTCACCGCCGACCGGTCGAGCTCGCGCACCGAGCGTCCGCCGGCGAGCGCGAGCGTGAGGTCGAGCTCTGCCGCCAGCTGCCGGATCACGGCCTCGACGCCGGCGGCGCCGCCGACTGCGAGCCCGTAGGCGTAGAGCCGGCCCAGGAGGACGGCGTCCGCTCCGAGCGCCAGCGCCTTCAGCACGTCCGAGCCGCGGCGGATGCCGCCGTCCATGAGCACGGTCGTGTCCGGGCCGACCTCGTCCCGCACCTCGACGAGCGCGTCCAGCGCCGCGACGGCGCCGTCGACCTGGCGTCCGCCGTGGTTCGAGACGACGATCCCGTCGACGCCGTGGTCGAGCGCGAGGCGCGCGTCCTCGGCGGTCAGCACGCCCTTGACGAGGACCGGAAGCTCGGTGCGGTCGCGCAGCCACTCGAGGTCGCTCCAGACGAGACCGAGGTTCGGGAACGTGGCCAACGCGAGCAGCGACGCAGCCTGCACGTCCTCCTCCGGAGGCGCGTCCAGACGCTCGCGGAAGAGCGGATCGCTGAAGAACTGGGCCAGGCCCTCGCCCTGCAGGAAGGGCAGGTAGCCGTTGCGGAGGTCGCGGTCGCGCCAGCCGAGCGTGAGCGTGTCGAGTGTGACGACGATCGCGCCGTAGCCGGCTGCGGCGGCACGGTCGACCAGGCTGCCGGCGAGCTCGCGGTCGCCCCACCAGTAGAGCTGGAACCAGCGCGGCGCGTCGCCGAGCTCGGCCGCGACGTCCTCGAGCGAGGTCGACGCGGCGCTCGAGAGGATCAGCGGCACGCCCGTCGCGCTTGGACGCCCGCGCGACACCGAGCTCGGCCTCCGCGTGGAGGATCGACAGGACGCCGACCGGCGCGAGCAGGAACGGCACCGGCGAGCGCAGTCCGAGCACCTCGACCGACAGGTCGCGCTCGGCGACGCCGACGAGCATCCGCGGCCGCAGCCGCCGCGCTCGAACGCCTCCCGGTTCGCGCGGACCGTCGCCTCCGAGCCGGCGCCTCCGGCGACGTAGTCGAACGGTCCCTGCTCGAGCGTCTCCCGCGCCCGTCGCTTCCCAGTCCTCCGGGGCGACGGGCCACTCCGCCGCCGCCGGCGAGGTAGATCGCGTTCTGGACCTGGCTTCCCGGCTCCAACATCGTGGAGAGCGACTCTAAAGCGTCAGCGGCCGCGCGCGGATCGCGGCGGAGCGGCCGAGGATCCCGACTAGGTAGCTGGCGCGGGTCAGGAGCGGGAGCGCGGCCTCGCCGCCGGGCATGCCCGTGCGGTCGCGGAGGATTCCCGTCGTCTCCTCGACGACCCAGCCGGTCAGCTCGAGCGCCTTGCGGAGGCCGCGGCGGTTGAACACGAACCACTCGAGGGCGCCGCGGCGCGCATCGAGTCGCGCGAGCGGGGAGGGGAGGAGCTCGAGCGGCAAGCTGATCGTGTCGAGCAGCAACAGGTGGCCACGGCAGACGCTGCGGATCGCCTCCAGCGCGCGCAGCGGGTCGCGCAGCATCTGGAGCACATAGCCCATCACGATGACGTCGAACTCGCCGTGCTCGGCCGGATCGAGGTCGTAGACGCTGAGGTCGCGGAGCTCGAGCTTCGAGCCGAGCAGCTCGGCCGCGAGGGCGAAGTTCCTCTCGGAAGGGCGTGGGCGGCTGCCCAGCGGTCGGTTCCAGTTTCTGGCCGGGCGGTCGAAACGAGCCGGGTCGAGGACGTCGCTCGCGACGACCTCCCCGGCGCCGCGACGCTCGAGCTCGAACGCCCAGAAGCCGTCCATCGTCCCGATGTCGAGGCAGCGCAGCCCGGCGAGCGATCCCGGCCACGGCAGCTGCTCGGCGGTTCCGCGCAGGTCCCAGCCGCCGGGCGTGACGACGCCCGGCGCGACCTCGATCGTGTGCCACCAGTCGAGCTCCGCGATGCGGTCGTGTGGCTTCACGCGCCGATCGTAGGGCGATAGGGTCAGGGCATGACCGAGCTTGCGATCCCCGCCGACGTCGCTGCGCGCCGCGCCGAGGTGCGGGCGTTCATGGAGGAGCACGTCTATCCGAACGAGTCCGCGCTCGCGCGCGAGGACGAGTCGTCCGACGCCCTGATCGAGGAGCTGCGGGCGAAGGCGAAGGCGGCGGGGATCTGGGCCGTGCACCTGCCGCCGGAGGCGGGCGGCACCGGCGGAGGCTTCATGGAGTACGCGCTCCTGAACGAGGAGATCGGCCGGAGCACGTGGGCGCAGCTCGTGTTCAACTGCCAGGCGCCCGACGCCGGCAACGGTGAGATCCTGCACCTCTTCGGCACGGAGGAGCAGAAGGAACGGTTCCTGCGCCCGCTCGTCGAGGGGACCGCGCGATCGTTCTTCTCGATGACCGAGCCCGACGTCTCGGGCGCCGATCCGACGGGCCTCAAGACGACGGCGGTGCTCGAGGGCGACGAGTGGGTGATCAACGGGCACAAGTGGTTCTCGTCCGCGGCCGAGGGCGCCGAGTTCGGAATCGTGATGGCGGTGACCGACCCGGACGCGCCGCCGCACGCGCGCACGAGCCAGATCCTCGTCCCGGTCGAGACGCCGGGCTTCGAGCTCGTCCGGCCGATCCCGGTGCTCGGCCACGCCGGCCGCGGCTGGTCGACCCACTGCGAGGTGCGCTACACGGACGTCCGCGTCCCGCGCGAGAACGTGCTCGGCGAGCCCGGCGACGGCTTCCGGATCGCGCAGAAGCGGCTCGGACCGGGGCGGATCCACCACGTCATGCGCTGGCTCGGGCAGATGCAGCGGGCGTTCGAGCTGATGTGCGCGTACGCGCTCGAGCGAGAGGCGTTCGGCGGCCCGCTGGCCGAGAAGCAGACGGTGCAGAACTGGATCGCCGACTCGGCCGCCGAGATCCAGGCGTGTCGCCTGCTCACGCTCGACGCCGCCCGCAAGCTCGACGAGGGCGGCGAGGCGCGCGTCGAGGTGTCGATGATCAAGTTCTACGCCGCCCGCGTCTTGGGCGACGTGATCGACCGGGCGATCCAGGTGCACGGCGCGCGCGGGCTCACCGACGAGACGCCGCTCGCGCAGATGTACGGGCAGGCCCGCGGCGCGCGCATCTACGACGGCCCCGACGAGGTGCACCGGATGGTCGTCAGCCGCCGGATCCTGAAGGAGTTCCGGGACGGCGGCGTCTACTCGTTCGAGTAGCCGAGCTCGGCCTCGATCGCCTGCGCAAGCTCGCCCGGCTTGAAGCCGTCCGGCCCGACCTCGCCCTGGAAGGCGATGCGGCCGTCGCTGCCGACCAGATAGAGCCGGTCGGGCCAGCCGCCGTACGCCGACGCGACCTCGTCGTCGACATCGTCGAGCAGGATCGGGATCCGCGTCGAGAGCCGCACCGCGCATGCGTCGGCGGCCGCCGCGCGCTCGTCGAGCGTCGTCGGGTCGACGAGCGCGATCTCCTCGTCGCGGTTGACCTCCAGCACCCAGCCGTCCTCCGGATGCGCCTCGCGGATGTAGACGATGAAGAACGCGACCTCGTCGCCGTGCCGGCCGTAGAGCTCCTCCAGCTCGCCCAACTGGCGGCGGAAGGGCGGTCAGGTGTAGGAGCCGAAGATCAGCGCGACCGGGCGCTCGCCGGCGAAGTCGGCGAGGCGGACGCGCCCGCTCCCGTCGAGGAGCGGCAGGTCGAATGCAAACGCGGGCTCTCCCGGGGAGAGCTTCGGCGACATAAGGCCGCCGTAGAACGGCGACGACATCACGTCGTGCAGCCGCAGCGGCGAGTCCGCGGGAGTCGGCGGCTCAGTCGACGGCGAGCTCACGGCGGCGCTGCATGTCCGGCGTGATCGTGACGACCTTCCAGACGAGGCCGAGCCGCCGCATCAAGCGGATCACGAGGCCGCCGAGGTCGAGCTCCCACGGCTTCAGGCCGTGGAACGCCGAGGAGGGAAACGCATGGTGATTGTGGTGCCACGACTCGCCGAGCGAAATCCACGAGAGCCACCACACGTTCCGCGACTCGTCTTTCACGCGGAAGCGGCGCGAGCCGAAGAAGTGGCAGACGGAGTTCACCGACCACGTGATGTGGTGGAGCAGGAAGATCCGGATCACGCCTCCCCAGAAGAGCGCCTGCATGGCGGCTCCGAGTGTGCCGCCCCAGAGCCAGCCGGCCGCGAACGGGAGCGCGAGCGAAACGAGGACCCAGAGCCCGAACGTGCGTGAGATGAAGACCATGCCGCTGTCGGCGAGGAGGTCCTTCGCGTACTTCGTTCGCTCGGCCCGGCCGACGTTGCGGAAGAGCCAGCCGACGTGCGCGTGCCAGAGCCCGGCCACCTTGCCGCGCACGCCGGGGCCGAAGCCGGCGTGCGGAGAGTGCGGGTCGCCCTCGCGGTCGGCGAAGTTGTGGTGCTTGCGGTGGTCGGAGACCCAGCGGATCACGGGTCCCTGCACGGCCATCGAGCCGAGCACGGCGAGCCCGTAGCGGATCGGCCGGAACGTCTCGTAGGCGCGGTGCGTGAAGAGGCGGTGGAAGCCGATCGAGATGCCGAGGCAGGTGAGGATGTAGCCGACGGCGAGGATGGTCAGGTCGCGCGGCGTGACGAGGTTCCCCCAGAGGAAGAACATCGACGCGAGGAAGCCCGCGAACGGGATCGTGACGCCGAAGAGGTTGATGATCTTCTGACTGCGGGGCACCGCGCTGAGGGTAGCGGTCCCTTTGCGCCCGTCCTCCCCGCCTGAATATGCTCCGCGCACTCGATGGCCCTGCTCTCGCTGCGGAACATCACTCGCCGGTTCGGCGGGATCGTCGCCCTCGACGGGGTTTCGCTCGACGTGGGCGAGGGGCAGATCGTCGGCTTGATCGGCCCGAACGGGGCGGGCAAGACGACGGCCTTCAACGTGATCACGCGCTTGTACGCGCCCAACGAGGGCGACGTCGAGTTCGCCGGGGAGTCGCTGCTGAAGACACCTGTGCACGGGATCATCCGGCGCGGGATCGCCCGCACCTTCCAGAACGTCGAGCTCTTCAAGACGATGACCGTGCTCGACAACGTCCTCGTCGGTGCGCACACCCGCGGCCGCGGCGCCGAGGCCGAGGCGGCGGAGGCGATCGACTACGTCGGGCTCGGAGCGATCGCGCAGCGGCCGGTCGCGGGGCTGCCGTTCGGGACGCTGAAGCGGGTCGAGCTCGCGCGCGCGCTCGTCTCGCAGCCCACGCTCCTGCTGCTCGACGAGCCCGCCGGCGGCTTGAACCACGAGGAGGTCGAGGAGCTCGGCCGCTTCATCCGGCAGATCCGCGACGACCGCAAGCTGACCGTGCTCCTCGTCGAGCACCACATGAACCTCGTCATGGGGATCTCCGACAACGTCCACGTGATGAACTTCGGCCGCATGATCGCGGAGGGCAGCCCGGGCGAGGTGCGCGCGAACCCGGCCGTGGTCGAGGCCTACCTCGGCACGGACGACACAGGGCCGCCGCAGCGCGACGCACAGCCGGAAGACGACTCGGAGGAGCCGGATGGCGCTGCTTGAGCTGCGCGACGTCGAGGCGCGCTACGGGCCGGTGCGGGCACTCGCCGGTGTCTCGCTCGCGGTCGACGAGGGACAGATCGTCACCGTCCTCGGCGCCAACGGCGCCGGCAAGACGACGACGCTGCGCGCGATCTCGGGCATGGTCCGGCGGACGGGCGAGATCACGTTCGAGGGCAAGCCGCTCGGCCGGCGCGGGCCCGAGGCGGTCGCACGTCTCGGCGTCGCCCACGTCCCCGAGGGCCGCGGCACCTTCGCCGAGCTCTCGGTCGAGGAGAACCTGAAGCTCGGCGCCTACACTCGTCGCGGCGGGCTGGACGGCGAAGTCGAGCGCATGAGCGGCTACTTCCCGTGGATCGGAGAGCGGCTCGGGCAACACGCCGGCACGCTCTCGGGCGGCGAGCAGCAGATGCTGGCGCTCGCCAGGGCGCTGATGAGCCGACCGCGGCTGCTCCTCCTCGACGAGCCCTCGCTCGGGCTCGCACCGCTCGTCACGCAGGAGATCTTCCGGATCGTCCGCGAGCTGAACGAGGAGGAGGGCCTGACCGTGCTCGTAGTGGAGCAGAACGCCGCAATCGCGCTCGAGGTCGCGTCGCGCGCGTACGTGCTCGAGGTCGGCAAGGTCGCTGTCTCCGGGACGAGCGAGGAGCTCGCCCGCGACGAGTCCGTCCGCAAGAGTTACCTGGGGTACTAGGGGCACTAGTGGCTGAGTTCTTCCAGCAGGTCGTTGCGGGGCTGGCCACCGGCTCCATCTACGCGTCGCTGGCGCTCGCGCTCGTCCTGATCCACCGCGCGACGGGCGTGATCAACTTCGCCCAGGGCGAGATGGCGATGTTCACGACGTACATCGCCTGGACCCTGACCGCGAACCACGGGTGGTCGTACTGGCCCGCGTTCGTCGCGACGCTCGTCTTCGCCTTCGGGCTCGGGCTCGGCGTCCACCGGGTTGTCATCCATCCGGTCGAGCGCTCGTCCGTCCTGACGATCGTGATCATGACGATCGGCCTCGTGCTCGTGTTCAACGGGCTTGCCAGCCTGATCTGGTCGGCGGAGATCCGGTCGTTCCCGAGCCCGTTCCCGAACGAGACCTGGCAGATCGGCGGCGTCTCGATCTCCCAGCAGGACGTGGGCACCTTCGCGGTCGTGCTCGTGCTCGTTGCCCTCCTGTGGGCGTTCTTCCAGTTCACGAAGACCGGGCTGGCACTGCGTGCATCAGCGCTGAACCCAGAGGCGAGCCGGCTCGTAGGCGTCCGCGTCAGCTGGATGCTCGCGATCGGCTGGGGCCTCGCGGCGCTGCTCGGCGCAGTCTCCGGGATGCTGGCGGCACCGACCCTCTTCCTCGATCCGAACATGATGCAGGCCACCCTCATCTACGCCTTCGCGGCGGCGGTACTCGGCGGCATCGACTCGCCCGTCGGCGCCGTCGCGGGAGGCCTCATTCTCGGAGTCGGCCTGAACCTGCTCAGCTCGTACGTCGACTTCGTCGGCGCCGACCTGCGGCTCCCGGTCGCACTCCTGATCATCCTCGTCGTCCTGCTCGTCCGTCCGGCCGGCCTGTTCGGGAAGCCCGTGGTGAGGCGCGTGTGAAACGGCGCGACCTCGTCAACTACGGGATCTTCGCCCTGGCGGCCGTGGGCATGGTCCTGCTGCCGCGCTTCGTCAGCGACTTCCGTGCCCAGCAGTTCGCCTACGTCGGCATCTACTTCATCGCCCTGCTCGGGCTGCAGTTGCTCACCGGCTTCACCGGGCAGATCTCACTCGGCCACGGCGCCTTCATGCTGATCGGCGGCTACACGACGGGGATCCTGATGTCCAACCAGAGTCCACCACTCGAGTTCGCGGGCCACGCATTCACGAACGACATGCGGGACATCTGGACGATCCCGGTCGCCGGGCTTGTCGCCGGTGTGGTCGGTTTCCTCTTCGGCATCCCGGCCCTGCGGCTGAGCGGCATCTACCTCGCGCTGGCCACCTTCGCGATTGCGGTCGCCTCACCGGCGATCGTCAGGAAGTTCGACGAGTTCACCGGCGGCAGCGGCGGCATCAACCTGTTCGACGTCGAGGGGCGCACGCGTCCGACCGAGACGACGGACCCGATCACCTTCGAGACGATCACCGAGCCGATCCGCATCCTCGGGCTCGAGATTCCGACCTTCAACGAATGGCTCTACTACCTCTCCTGGACGCTCGCGCTCGTGTTCTTCGGGGCCGCGTGGCTGATGCTCCGCGGCCGCTTCGGGCGCTCGCTCCGGGCGGTGCGCGACAGTGAGCTCGCGGCGGCGTCGTCGGGCGTCGACCTTGCGCGCTACAAGACGCTCGCGTTCGCGATCAGCGCCTTCTACGCCGGGGTCGCCGGGTCGCTGCTCGCGATCGCGACGACGTTCGTCAACCCGGATACGTTCCCGATCACCCTGTCGATCTTCCTGCTCGTCGGCGTCGTCGTCGGCGGGCTCGGCTCGCTCTGGCCGCTCGTCTTCGGCGCGATCTTCATCCACTTCATGCAGATCGAGTGGGCGCAGCAGATGGAGGACGTGATCCCGGACTTCATCCCCGGGCTCGGAGCGATCGACACGGATGCGCCGGGAGCACCGGCGGTGGCTTTCGGGGTCGTGCTGATCCTGATCATGCTGGCCTTCCCGGGTGGGGCGGCCGGGCTGATCCGGACGATCAAGTCGCGAACGAGCCGCGGCTAACATCCGGCTTCGTCGGCCGAGCTTTCGACCCGAAGGAGCACCCTTTTCCATGCGCAGCTCGAGAGTCGTCCTGTCCGTGCTCGTCCTCGCGGGCGCGCTCGCGAACGGCGCCGCCGCGGCGTCGAGCGCCGACCCCGGGATCACGGGCACGACGATCCTGCTCGGCGGCACCTCGCCGCTCTCCGGTACCGCCTCGGGCTACGCGTCGATCGCCCGCGGGGCGAGTGCCTACTTCAAGTACGTGAACGCGAACGGGGGCGTCAACGGGCGCACGATCACCTACAAGGTCCTCGACGACGCGTACAACCCGTTGCAGACGGTGACGGCCACCCGCCAGCTCGTCGAGCAGGACAAGGTCTTCGCGATCGTCAATGCGCTCGGGACCGAGCACAACATCGCGACGCGCTCGTACCTGAACGAGAACAGGGTGCCGCAGCTCTTCGTCGCCTCGGGTGCGACGACATTCGGCCGCGACTACCAGCGGTACCCGTGGACGATGGGCTTCCAGCCGAGCTACCGCGCCGAGGGTTGGATCTACGGCAGATTCCTGGCCCGCTCGAAGCCCGGCGCGAAGGTCGCCGTGCTCCTCCAGAACGACGATTACGGCAAGGACCTGTTGGCCGGCTTGAAGCAGGGGATCGCCCGCTCGAAGGTGAAGGTCGTCGCCGCCCAGCCGTACGACGTGACTGCGACCGACGTGCAGTCGCAGATCGCGAAGCTGAAGGCGTCGGGCGCGGACGTGCTTGCCCTCTTCGCAACGCCGCCGTTCGCAGTCCAGGGCTACGTCCTCGCCAACAGGCTCGGCTGGCGGCCGCTCGTTGTCAACAGCGCCGTTTCGAGTGCCTCCAACGTCATGACGCTCGCCTCCGAGGGGGGCTCGAACAAGGCGGTCGAGAACTCGATCTCGATCGTCTTCCTCAAGGACCCGGCCGAGGCGAAGTGGCGCAACGACCCGGCGATCAAGCTGTACCGCTCGGTGATGGCCCGCTACGCCAAGGGCGCGAACGTGAGGGACGTCAACTACGTCTACGGCATGTCGGTCGCCTACGAGGCCGTGCGCGTGCTGAGGGCGGCAGGGAAGACGCCGACCCGCGCGGCCGTGATGGCGCAGACGCGCAAGCTCAGGGACGCGTCGAACCCCTTTCTGCTCCCGGGGATTGCGATCGAGACGACGGGGACGGAGCGCTTCCCGATCGAGCAGACGCTGCTGCAGCGCTGGTCGAAGGGGAGCTGGCAGAGCTTCGGCGGGCTCTGGGGCTATCGCGCGAGCTGACCCAGCGCGGTTTCCAGCCGGCCGCGACGCCGGCCTTCGCTGTCTAAGGTCTCCGGGATGGAGGGCCTGCTCGACGCGCCGCTCGAGGAGCTGCTGGCTGCGGCGCGTGCGCGGCGGAAGGGCGGCGGCCTCGTCACCTACTCACCCAAGGTCTTCATCCCGCTGACCACCCTGTGTCGCGACGTCTGCGGCTACTGCACCTTCGCGCGCCCGCCGCGCCGGGGCGAGCGCGCGTTCATGACCGAGGACGAGGTGCTCGCGATCGCGCGGGCGGGCGCAGCCGCGGGCTGCACCGAGGCGCTCTTCACGCTCGGCGACAAGCCGGAGCTGCGCTACAAGGTCGCCCGCGAGGAGCTCGCCTCGCTCGGCTGCGAGACGACGCTCGAGTACCTGGGCCGGGTGGCGAAGCTCGTCCTCGAGGAGACGGGGCTGCTGCCGCATCTCAACCCGGGCGTGATGAGCCGCGCCGAGCTGACAGCGCTCCGGCCCGTCTCGGCGTCGATGGGGCTCATGCTCGAGACGGCCTCGGAGCGGCTGTCGGCGAAGGGCGGCCCTCACTGGGCCTCGCCCGACAAGGTGCCGGCGCGGCGGCTCGAGACGATCGAGCGCGCCGGCGCGCTCGCGATCCCGTTCACGAGCGGGATCCTGATCGGGATCGGCGAGACCCGCGCCGAGCGGCTGGAGGCGCTCGGCGCGCTGAGCGCGCTGCACGAGCGGCACGGCCATCTCCAGGAGGTGATCGTGCAGAACTTCCGCGCCAAGCCGGGCACGCGGATGGCGGCGCACCCCGAGCCGAGCCTCGAGGAGCATCTCTGGACGATCGCCGCGGCGCGGCTCGTCCTTCCTCCGGACGTGTCCGTGCAGGCGCCCCCGAACCTCGCCTACGAGGACTTTCCGCGCCTGCTCGACGCCGGGATCGACGACTGGGGCGGCGTCAGCCCAGTCACGATCGACCACGTCAACCCCGAGGCGCCCTGGCCCGAGCGCGATCTGCTTGCGGCGGCTACTCACGCCCGCGGGCTGGAGCTCGTGGCGCGGCTGCCGGTGTACCCGGGCTACCTCTCCGGCGAATGGATCGACAAGGCCGTGCTACCGCACGCCCTTCGCGCGTCCGACGCGCTTGGCCTCGCCCGCGAGGACGGCTGGCATCCGGGCGAGCGCGGCGGCGTCCCCTTCGTCGTCGCCCGCGACGCACTGCCCGTGGAGACGGCGGACGAGCTGGGCGAGGAGGAGCTCGTGCGCCTCTTCCGCGCGCGCGGCGAGGAGCGGCAGCGCGTCTTCGCCGCCGCCGACCGGCTGCGGCGCGAGGTCTGCGGCGACGAGGTCAGCTACGTCGTCACGCGCAACATCCAGTACACGAACGTCTGCTACTTCCGCTGTGGTTTCTGCGCGTTCTCGAAGGGCCGGCTGGCGGCGAACCTGCGCGGGGCTCCGTACCTCGTGCCGCTCGACGAGATCGTGCGGCGGTCACGTGAAGCCTGGCGTCGGGGGGCGACCGAGGTCTGCCTGCAGGGTGGCATCCACCCGGCCTTCACCGGCGACTACTACGCCTCGGTCGTGGAGGCGATCCGGACCGAGGTGCCCGACCTCCACATCCACGCGTTCTCGGCGCTCGAGGTCTGGCAGGGCGCGGCGACGCTCGGCCTCCCGCTCGACGACTACCTCGCCCGGCTCCGCTCCCTCGGTCTCGGCTCGCTGCCGGGCACCGCGGCCGAGATCCTCGACGACGAGGTCCGTGCGCTCATCTGCCCTGACAAGGTCACGACCGAGCAGTGGCTCGAAGTGCACGCCGCCGCGCACCGGGTGGGCCTGCGCTCGAACGTGACGATCATGTTCGGGCACGTCGAGCGGCCGGTGCACTGGGCGCACCATCTGCTTCGGGCGCGGGAGCAGCAGGAGCGCAGCGTCGCCGGCGGCAGCGGCGGTTTCACCGAGTTCGTGCCGCTGCCGTTCGTGCACATGGAGGCGCCGATGTGGCTGAAGGGTCGGGCGCGTTCTGGGCCGACCTTCGGCGAGTCGCTCCTCATGCACGCCGTCGCGCGGCTGGCGCTCCACCCTGCGTTCACGAACGTCCAGGCCTCATGGGTGAAGCTCGGGGCGGACGGGATCGCGGCTGCGCTGCGAGCCGGCGTCAACGACCTCGGCGGCACACTGATGAACGAGTCGATCTCGCGCTCGGCAGGGTCAGAGCACGGGCAGGAGCTGCCGCCCGAGGCGATGGAGGCGCTGATCCGCGCCAGTGGCCGCACTCCGCGCCAGCGGACGACGCTGTACGAGGACGCTCCGGCCGAGCAGCGCGCGGCGTCGTTCGCAGCGCCCCCGCTCGCCGAGACGCTCAACCCGCCGGTCCGCGATGCCGGCCTCAGAGCGCCGCCCCGGCTCGTTCGGCCGGGACTGCTCGCGCGCGCTCGCTAGAGGGCCATTGCTCCCTCCGGTTGACCGCGTCGGGAGGGGCCGGACCGCTGGGGATACATCGGCACGAAAGATTCAGTCGCTCGTGACACGCGCGTGGAGATGCGCGTGCAACCCTGGCCCCACCCAACGTGGGTGGGGGGTGGGTGGTGGGCGTCGCGCGCGCGCGCGTGTGCGCGCGCAGGAGAGAACGTGTGACCGTCTTTCCGGCCGCCACCGATCGCGCGTCAATACCCGCTGCGGACGATCCGCGGCAGGCCGCCGAGCCAGCGGGGGATCCGACTCCGCGCTGTCCGGACCGCTTCGTCGACGGCAGCGCCCGCAGCCTCGCCGTGAATCCCGGCGCCGTGGCCGACGAGAAGGTGCTCGACGCCGAGCCCTGCGAGCGCGCGTGGAACGCGAACGACACGCAGCAGCGGATGGACGCCGACGAGCTCGTCGCCGGCGCAGAAAAACGGGATCGTGCCGAGCGCGTCTGCGACGACCAGGATCCGCCGCTCCTCCCACCAGAGCGCGACTTCATGCCACCAGCGTCCTCGCACCAGGGGAAGGAACCGGAAGGGCGTGCCGGGCAGCTGCCGCGGCACCACGTGATGCGGCACGCCGAGCCGGCGTGCGACGCCTGGCGCAATCGCGGTTGTGCCGGTCGAGCAGCTGCACGACCGCGGCGGGGTCGCCGAGCGTTCGTGTTCGCTCCTCGAGGCCGTCGTCGTCGACGACGTCGACGAGCCAGACGCGGCCTTCGACGGCGAGCGCGTGCGACGTCCGTCGGAGGCGCTCTTCCTCGATCCAGCCGACGCCGCCGGCGATCTCGTCCACGACTCTCACGCCGACTCGAGTCGCGCGAACGCCTGCTCGAACACGTCCACCGGCTGCGCGCCGAGGACGAGCAGACGCCGGTCGAGCACGAACGCGGGCACCGCGCTCGCGCCGACGCCGTAAGCCTCACGCGTCGATGCCTCGACGCGATCGCGGTAGCGGTCGCTGTCGAGCACGTCCTCGACCTCGTCCGGCGGCAGTCCGGCGGCGACCGCCTCCTCGCGGAGCACCTCGTGGTCACCGATGTGCTTCGCCTCGGCCCAGTACGCGTCCATCAGCCGATCGTGCAACTCGCCGTGCCGGCCGAGGTCGCGTGCGAGCTCCGTCAGCCGCAACGCCGTCATCGTGTTCGGAACCACGTCGGGATGCGGGTTGTAGTCGAGCCCGCGCTCGGCGAAGAAGCTGCGGACACGGCCGGTCATCTCCTCGCCGTACCGCGCCAGCAGCTGCGCGCGCGGAATGCCCTCACGCGGATACTCGGGATGGAGGTCGAAGGGAAGCCAGTCGACGCGGGCGCCGAACCGGCGCTCGAGCTGCGCGGCCGTCGGCTGGCTCGCGCGGCAGAACGGTCAGATGTAGTCGCTCCAGATCTCGACGGCGTGCTCGCTCACTCGGCCTCCCTCGCGAGCAGATCGTCTACGGTCTCACGGCGGAGTATCTGTCGCACGTCGTCGCCCGAAACCAGGACGGCGGCGGAGCGGGGGACGCCGTTGTAGCTGGAGCTCATCGCGAGCGTGTACGCGCCAGTAACGGGGACGGCGAGCAGGTCGCCGCGTCGCGGCAGCGGCAGTTGAGCCCCCTCGATCAGGACATCACCCGACTCGCAGTGCTTGCCCGCGATCGTGAACTCGCCCGCCGGCGACTCGTCCGCCCTGTTTGCGAGCAGAGCTGTGTAGCGGGCGCCGTAGAGCTGGGGGCGGGGATTGTCGGACATACCGCCG
>CAWKNQ010000019.1:0-173635 GCA_963850995.1 uncultured Gaiellaceae bacterium
CGGCCGCCGAGCGAGGCGGCAGAGCCCGCATTCCAGGAAGCGGCAGCACGGCGCAGCGCGTAGGGCAGTGATCGCTTCGGCCCGGTCGCTTCAGTCGGTCGTGCCAATCGCGCTCGTCGCCGCGGCCCTCGGACTGCTTGCCATCACGGTCTCCGCCGGCACGTCAATGAGGACGACGGCCGCGATGCTCGTGCTCGTGACGATCGCTGCACTCGGACACCGGCTCTCAGTGGGCTGGCCCAAGCTGATCGCAGCCCTGATCCTGGTCATCCTTTTCGTTCCGATCCGGCGTTACTCCCTACCAGGAAACCTGCCGTTCGAGATCGAGCCTTACCGCGTCTTCGTAGCGTTGCTCGCTCTCGTGTGGGTGGCCGCGTTGCTCGTCGACCGACGTGTCAGACTGCGCCGAACCGGGTTCGAGGGCCCCGCTCCTTGTGGTCCTGCGGCGGCGTCGATTGTCGTGGCGAATCCGGGCCCGTGGAGCTCGTCGTCGATCGTCGAGAAAAAGCTGATGTTCTTCTTCAGCTTCGTCCTGTCTTGTACGTGGTAGCGAGCGTCATTAGGCGGGTCGACAGCGTCGACTTCGTTGTCAAGACGCTTGTCGCCGGTGGTGCCGTCGTTGCGAATTCGCATGGTCGAGGCACGAACCGGGATCAACGTCTTCAACCATGTCGAACCGCTTGCCGGTGCTCGAGCCCGGAACGGGCATCGAGCCAGGCGGATTCAAGAAGTTCGGAGCCGCGCGGCTCCGTGTCTTCGGGCCGGCCGAACATCCGATCGCGCTCGGCGCCGCTTTCGTGCTCCTCGGAGCTCTCGGCGTGTATCTCGCGTGACGCTACCGACAACGCCGCTGGATCCTGTGCGCAATCCGCTCGTCGCCGGGTGCGCGGCGACGGTCTCGAGGGACCGGGATGTTGATGTTCGTCGTCGTCGGGTCGTCTTTCTCGTGGCTTCGCCCCCGGGAGGTGCGGCGATTCTGGCCAATGATTATCCCGGCATTGATTGTGATCAAGCTCTTCCTTCCCGGAACCTGATGCGGTCAAGAACGTCATTTCTCCCGGCGGGTGGGCTCGTCGCGGAGCAGCAGTCGATGGCGGGGCAGAGCGGAAGCGGCAGCCTCGCGGACCTCGGGCCGTCCCTCGCTGAGTGGGCGCAGCAGCCGCTCGTTGGTCAAGGGTTTAGCACACGTGTGGTGGATCTCGACGCTGGCGTCCCTCCGGCAAATGTGCTGGACAACCAATGGCTGGGGACACTGCTCGAAACAGGGGCGGTTGGCGTCTTCGGCTGGCTCTGGTTGTTCACTTGCGCCGTGCGGAGGTTCGGCAAGGAGTCGAAGCGAGATGACTCGCCACGAGGCGCGCTGCTCGCCTCGCTTGCGGCCGGGATCGCCGCGTACGGAGTCGGCAATGTGACGTTCGAGCGTTCTCGTTCATCCAGGTCACGTTCTTGGTCTTCATCTTGCTGGGGATCGGCGCCTCATTGATGGCGGAGCGGCCAGAGCCGGTTCCCGTGGGCCCCGAGGGCCATTGGTTCGGTGTTACGAGCGAGTCGAGTGTGAGGCGAACGACGTCAACAACCGGTGAGCTCAGCGGCTCTACCGTCGCCTCGGCGAGGGACGAAGTGGCCGCTCGCAGTGAAATTGTGGAGTGCTCGCCCGCACTATCCGGGCGTCAGAGCACGTTAGCCAACACGCACCTCAGGCAGGTACGGGCTCGGACGGCTTCGAGGCCGACGCACCTGCTGTCGCACGAGGCAGGTATTCCGACAGCCAGACCTCGAGCATCAGGACCGAGAGCAGGACATAGGCGTTGCCCCCAGCCCCGTCGGCATGGCCTGACAAGCCGCTCCACCTCGCCGCGGTCGAGGATCTCGGCGTACGCGGGTTCGGCCCGAGTAGGTAGTCAGAGATCGCGCCGCGCGTTTGGGCGCGGAACCAGCCGTCCACTGCGGCGTTGAAGAAGCCGATCTTGGGCTTGTCGATGATCCGGTCGGGCACGAGCCCGCGCGCTGCGTGCCGAAGAACGTGCTTCGTCTCGAGCCGCGCGCACCTTCAGGTTCGCGGCATCGTCGCGCACAGCTCGACGAAGTGATGGTCGAGGAAGGCACGCGCACCTCGAGCGAGTGCGCCATCGACGCGCGGTCGAAGTAGTGGAGCATGTCGTCGGCAAGGCCGAGTTGCCCGTCGAGGAAGAGCGTTGCCCGCGAGCGGAGCGTCGGGCAAGTCGCCGAGTCGGTAGGAGATCGCTCGCAGAGCGGCGTTCCCGTCGAGCTCGGCAAGAGGGCCGCGGACGAGCTGCCGCCGCATGCTCGCCGAGTGAGCGCCCCGCTCATCGAGAGGAGCCGCTCGGCAGCACCGGGCGCAGCCAGCGTCGCGACAGGCCGGCGCAATCGGGCAGGGCCGTGCGCAGCCACAGCGAGAACCGCCCGCCGCAGCGGGGCCGGCACGCGCTTCCAGGTGCCGCGATCGTGCCGCACGATGCTTGCGGTAGCCGCCGAGGAGCTCGTCAGCGCCCTGGCCCGACAGGGCGACCGTGACGTGCTGTGCAGCCAGCTCCGAGAGCGCGATGAAACCTAGCGACGAGAGGTCGGCGAGCGGCTCGTCGAGATGCCAGAGCAGGCGGTCGAGCGAGATCGTCTCGTCGGCAAGCGAGAGCTCCAGCTCGTGGTGCTCGGCGCCGAGAACGTCGGCGACGAAGCGCGCGTCTGCGAGCTCGTTGCTCGCACCGGCCTCCCGAAGCCGACCGCGAATGTCTGCACCGGCCGGTCGATCTGCTTCGCCATCAACGCGACGATCAGGCTCGAGTCGAGGCCGCCGCTGAACATCGCACCGAGCGGCACGTCGCTCATCAGCCGCAGCCGAACGGACTCCTCGAGTCCGCGAGCAGGCGCTCGCTCCACTCGTCGACGGTCGCCGGCCGCGCTCGAGCGTCGGCTCCGGATAGCTCCAGTAACGCTCGTTGCTCGACTTCGCCGCCTCGATGACGAGGATGCAGCCGGGTTCGAGCTTCCTACCGCCGCGAGCGGCGTCGCCGGAGCCGGGAAGAACCCGAGCGACAGGAACACGTCGATCGCCTCGTAGTCGAGATCGGTCGGGACGAGCCCGCTGGCCAGCAGGCTCTTCAGCTCGGAGGCGAAGACGAGCAGGTCGCCGCAAAGCGCGTAGTAGATCGGCTTGATCCCGAGGCGGTCGCGCGCGATCACGCCGCGCCGACGCATCTGATCCCAGACGGCGACGCCGAACATTCCCCGGAGCTGTTCGGGAACACCGGGCCGTACTCCTCGTACAGGTGCGGCAGGATCTCCGTGTCGCAGCGGCTCGCGAAGCGGTGCCCGCACTCCCGCAGCTCGTCGCGGATCGAAACGTGGTTGTAGAGCTCGCCGTTCTGAATCGCCCAGATCGTCCCGTCCTCGTTCGAGAACGGCTGATGTCCGCCCTCGACGTCGACAATGCTGAGCCGGCGCGCGCCGATCGAGGCACCCGGTGACACATGCGTGCCACGATCGTTCGGCCCGCGGTGCACCATCGCGTCGGTCATCCGGTCGAGGACGTGATTCGGTACGACGCAGACGCGGCTCGCCACTGATCTGGATGACCCCGCAAATGCCGCACATATCTGCAGTCGAACCGTAGTCGCGGACCTCGCAAAGGCTTCGACGCCCGAAGGATCAGAGTTGGCTCAGCGACCCCTGACCAGACGGCTAGGGTCGGCGGGAAGCGGCTTCAGCGCAACGGCAAGCGCCCGCAGGTGGCCAAGCCGCGCCGCCCGGCCGCCACTCGTGACGATCGATGTGCGTTGCCGCCCCGAGCGCGACTCCGATGCGGCCGAGCAGTGCGACCCCGCGAGAGTCATGCTTGTTCGCGTATCGGATCCGGCTTGCGGCGAGGATCGGCAAGAGTCCCGGGCCGGGATACCGAAGCTCCGCCCTCGTGTTCGGCGACGGCTTCGGGCAGGTACCGCACCTCGTATCCCGCTTCCCAGACGCGTGCACAGAGGTCCATGTCCTCGCTGTAATGGAAGAAACGCCTCGTCGAGCCCGCCGAGCTCCTCGACCACCGAACGGCGAGCGAGGAAGCAAGCCCCGGACACCCACTCGACGACTCTCGACACTTCGTACTCCGCCGGCGCCCGGATCACCTCGTCAACCCACGGCGCCGCCGGAAACAGTCGATGGAGAAAGAGCGCCTGCGCGAAGGTTGAGCGCAGCCGCGGGAAGCGGCGCAGCGAAAAGTCGAGCGACCCGTCAGCCTCGACGATTCGCGGGGCGGCGCATTCCGGCACGCTCGTTGTCCTCCATGGCGTCGAGCGATAGCCGGAGATCGTCGGGGTCGAGGCGAGCGTCCGGATTCAAGAAGAGAACGTAAGGAGCGCTTCCTGCGGCCGCCCCGACATTGCATCCGTGCGCGAAGCCGCGATTGATCGGAAGCTCGATCGTCTCGACCGGGAGAGACTCGAGTTCGTCGAGGTCGAGTCCCCCGAGGCGTTGTCGACGACGACGACGTGAATCCAGTCGTGCTCGGCGAGCGGCTCGACGGCTCGACGAACCGTGCGTCCGCTTCGGTACGTTACTGTCACGACATCGACCCCGGCCACAGCGCGCGAGCCTAGCAGTGGTCGATTCACGCGCAGTTTCAGTCGCCTCGCCCGCAGGTGGCGACGCTCCAATCGTATGCCCAGCGGACGAGTTCACGCATATCACTGTCTCGGCGTAGTACTGGCCGTCGTGTCGCTTGTCGGAGCGAGCGCGACTGACGTCGCTTCCGCTCCCAGCGAGTTCCACGCCGATGCCCAGCCGCCCTCGATACCACAGGGCACCATGGCCTTTTCGGGGCGAACACGAACAACGGTCTCGCTCGTGTGGGGAGCGGCGACCGATAATGTCGGCGTTGCGGGCTACCGGCTGTTCCGGAACGGACGGCACATCGCGACCGTGAGGGATCCCGGCTATGTCTACCGAGGGCTTACGTGCGCCACGCGCTACACATTCGCGCTCGAGGCGTACGATGCGGCCGGCAACGCCTCGAACCGAGCAGAGGCGACAGGCTCGATCTCGACCCTCTCCTGCAGCACTGCAGAGCGAAAACCACGGCCTACTCCGCGGCCATCACCTCCTCCGGCACCTAGCTCGACGCAGTTGGTGGCGAACCTGTGGGTGGATCCGTCAGGCGGGTCATGCGTTCGGCGGGGGACTCGCGCCAGATGGGTGGATGCCCAGGCGTGCTCGTGGAACCAGGCGTATCGGGCCGCTCGGACCGGCGATTTAATCCTCATCCGCGGTGGCAATTACGGCGACGTCACGATCGGGCCGAACAAGACTTCGATCACCGCCCCCGGTGTTACATTCCGCACCGCCCCCGGCGAAAAGGTCGTGGTTGCCGAGTTCGAGAACGGTGCGTACTACAACCAGGGCGGCGGTGCCAACAACCTCAACCTGATCGGCCCGGTCAGGGCGAGCAGATTCATCTCAGACCACGTCATCAATCTCACGGTCGACCGCTGGAACGTCGATTGCGAGGGCTGTATCAGCGTTCAAACCTTCCACATCGACAGCGACAACGTTGTAGTGCGCAACTCGGAGATCAGTGACAACACCGACGACAGCCTCGTCTGGATCAGCGGCTCGAACATCACGTTCGAGAACAACCGTATTCACGACGCCGGCCTCCGCGTCGGTACGGGCGCCCACACCGAGTGCATGTACGCCTGGAACGTAACCAATCTGACGCTGAAGCGGAATCACTTCTACCACTGCTCTGTGATGGACGTCTTCATCACCGGCAGCGACATCGCCAGCGGTGGCTTCGTCGAAAACAACGTGTTCGAGAAGCCGTGGGGATATACCGGCGAAATATCTAACAGTGCTCTCGCCTTCCACTTCCGTAGCGGCGGTGACCCATCACCGGACCCAAACAACTGGGACTTCCGACACAACACGTTCCTCGGTCCCCTCTCAGTCACCTCCGACGAAAACCCAGTCGGGCCTGGAGGTATGAGGCTAGTTGGCAACGCGTTCCTCGCCGGCACGCCTTCGTGCCGCCTTGCCAACATGAACTGGAGTCACAACGCCTTCACCAGCGAGGCCTGCGGCACCAACGCGATTACGCGACCGCTCTCGACGTATCTCGCGGGTTTTGCGGCTTCGGGAAGCCCCGGCAATTACAGCCTCCGCTCGAACAGTGTTCTGCGCGATAAAGGGGATCCCACCAACCATCCGCGCCGCGACCGCACAGGGAAGATCCGCTTCGCTGGTCGAGCCCCGGACATCGGTGCGTACGAGTTCGGCCGCTGACCTGACGAAAATCTACTGATTTCTGTTGTGGCAACGTCCGGCCGATCACGCCGTTAGGATGCGCGCGCGCCCAGTAGCCGCCCAAGCATTAACAGGAGTGACGCATCGTGGAGACCCCCGCTCCCCTGCGCCCATACCCGGCCGACACGCGCCGACGTGCGCTTCGCCGCCAGCTCGGCGGTAGGAAAGCGCGCGACACGGGCGAACACGGTCCGCATGTCCGGCGCCGTGGACGCCGTCCGGCTGAGCCAGCTTGCGGGCGGCGCGCCGGCGACGAAGGAGCCGCCGGCGGCATCGTCGTCCCGCTTCGCGACGAGCCAGCAACCACGCCAACGCAGCCGACAACCTCACCGGGAGCTGGGCCCGATCAGCCCTGAGCTCGTGCTCGTCGATCCCGAGCTTGCGGCGGCCGCGCGCGCGCTTCTCCCGGACATACCCCGAGCGCTGCCGGTCCGCTCCGCCGTCCTTGCGGCGGCCGATGAATCGGTCGGCCGTCGGGCGACTGCGGAGCGGCCTGGAGCCGATCACCGACGAACCCCCGGCACGCGTTCGCGCCCCCCGCAGCCTCCGCTGGGTCGCCACCGCCGGCGGCGTCGGCGTCGCGGGGCTTCTCGTCTGGGCCGTGCAGCACGACCGGGGACCGACAACCGCTTCGCTGAGCGAGCCCGTCGTCGAGCCGCCGACTCGGACCGCCGCCACGCCGTCGCCGACGACAGCCGCTCGGACCGAGACCGCGTCGGCTGAGCAACAGCCCACGCCGACGCAACCAGCGCGCACGTCGTCGCAGCCGTCGGCTCCTGCTCCCACGACGGCCCCGCAAGGACAGACGTTCGTCTGGGTTGCTGCGCCGGACGCTGCTGCATACGAGTTCCAGCTCTTCCGGGGCAGCGAGCGCATCTATCGGGCACGGGTCGAGCAGCCACGACTCGAGCTTCCGGGTCGCTGGCGCCAAGCTGGGCGCAGCGACGAGCTCACGCCGGGAAGCTACCGCTGGTACGTCTGGCCTGTCTCGAGCCGAACGAACCGCCGAGCCGACGTGGCGACCGTGCAGGCGCGGCTCGTGGTCGAGGAGCAGACGCCGTGAGCTTCGGCCGAACAGACACCCGGCGTGCGGCCGCTTCGTGGGTCGCCGGCGTGCGCAACCTCGAACGCCGCAGCCGCTCGATCGCGCTCATCGGCGTCTTCGGCCTTCTTGCGGCGCTCTTGGCAGTCGGCTCGGACCCCGCGTCCGGCGCACTCGCCTCGCGCGACGGAGCGCCAAAGCGGACGTCCGCGAGACCGGCTCCAGGCCCCGATCGGACCGCACCGTCGAAGCCGAGCCGGCTCACGGTCGCCACGGCGACGACGACGAGCGTGGCGATCTCCTGGCGACGCTCCAGCGACCGGTTCGGCGTCGCGGGCTACATCGTCTACCGCAACGACGTTCGGGTCGGCACGACGAACGCGACGACGACGCGCTACACCCACGCCGGGCTTGCGTGCGGAACGAGCTACCGCATCGGTGTCGAGGCATACGACCGGGCCGGTAACCGGTCTGCGCGGGCGACAATCCTCGCAGCCACGGCTCCCTGCGCCGACTCGCAGGCGCCAAGCGCGCCGACCGAGGTGTCTCAGCGCGACGTAACCGCCTCGAGCCTCACGGTTTCGTGGGGAGCCGCGAGCGACAACCTCGGCGTGGTCGGGTACGAGATTCTCCGCAACGGCACCCTCGCGGGCTCGACCGCCTCCACCGTCTACGTGCTCACCGCCCTCCAGTGCGGAACGATGTACACGATCGGTGTACGCGCGTTCGACGCCGCCGGCAACCGGTCGCCGGCCACCAGCGTGCTCATGACCACGTCCGGTTGTCCGGACACGACGAGCCCCCTCTGCTCCGCCCGGCCTTGCCGTCGCGGCGGCCAACCAGAACTCCGTCACCGTCCGCTGGGACGCCTCGAGCGACGACCGAGCAGTGCAGGGCTACGGCGTCTACCGCGGTAGCACGTCCATCGGCTCGACCGGATCGACCTCGTACACGGTCGCCGATCTCTCCTGCGGCGCAAGCTACGTCATCGCCGTGGACGCGTACGACGCGGCCGGAAACCGCTCGAGCCGGTCGTCGATCACTGCTTCCACGAGCGCCTGCCCGGCACCTCCGCCACCGCCGCCTGCACCACCACCTGGGGACACGGCGGCACCCGACGGCTCCAACAGGGCTGACGGTCACCGGCGCAACTGGGTCGAGCATCTCGCTGCGGTGGAGCGCCTCCACGGACAACACCGCCGTCGCGGGCTACGGCCTGTACCGGGACAATGCCGCGGCCGGGACTGTGTCGGTGACAAGCGCCACCTACTCCGGCCTCTCCTGCGGTCGCAGCTACCAGCTCGCGGTCGACGCCTACGACGCCGCAGCCAACCGGTCGGCCCGAAGCGCCATCGTCGCGTCGACAGCCCCTTGCCCTGACACGACACCGCCGTCGACGCCCTCCGGGTTGACACAGACGAGCTCCACGGAGACGGCGATCGGACTTGGCTGGGCCCCGTCCACGGACAACGTCGGCGTGGCGGGCTACGGCGTCTATCTCGCCGGCGTACGGATCGCTACGACAAGCTCGCCCGGCTACACCCTGGCGGCCCTCGCGTGCGCGACGACGTACACCGTCGGCGTCGACGCGTACGACGCCGCCGGCAGCCGCTCCGCGCGGGCGACCCTCGTCGTGGCCACGCGAGGGTGTCCCGATCGACACGTCAGCCGCCGTCGGTTCCGCAGAACCAGACGATCGGTGGGATTCACGCAGACCTCGTTCACGATGTCGTGGGGCCCGGCAACCGACAACGTCGGCGTGACGGGGTACGCGGTCTATCTGGACGGAGCCAGGATCGCGACGACGACAGCGACCAGCTACACGTACACCGGCCTTACCTGCGGCACGACGTACACCGTTGGACTGGAAGCACTCGATGCCGCCGGCAACGCATCCGACATCCGGTACGCGACGCGGGCCCGCCTCGACGACGGCGTGCGCCTCCGCCGCGCCGCCGGCGGACACGGCGGCGCCGTCGGTGCCGGGAGGATTGAGCGTGGCCGGGGTGACGCAGTCGTCGATGTCGGTGTCGTGGGTCAGCGTCGTCGGACAACGTCGGTGTGGCCGGGTACGGCTACTACCGCGGCAGCACGTTGATCGGGAACGGCACGGGTACGAGCTACACGTTTGCGGGGCTTGTGTGTGGGACGAGTTACAGCTTTGGGGTCGATGCGTATGATGCGGCGGGGAATCGGTCGTTGCGGGCGTCGTTGAGTGCGGCGACGAGTGCGTGCTCTGCCGCCGCCTCCGCCTCCGCCCTCCGCCGCCTCCGCCGCCGTTCCGCCGGCTCGGGTCCGCGAATTTGTGGGTTGATCCGAGTGGAGGCTCGTGCGTGCGGCAGGCGGTGGGGCTGCCTGGGTGGATGGGCAGGCGTGTTCGTGGAGTCAGGCGTATCAGGCCGCGCAGAGCGGTGATCTCGTCCTGGTCAAGGGCGGGAGCTACGGCGATGTGAGGTTGGGGCCGAACAGGTCTGGTTCGCCGAGCGTGACCTTCCGGACTGTGAGTGGTGAGTCGGTTGTGCTGGACGACTTCGTGAATGGCATGTACCAGACCAGCGGTGGTGGCGCGAACAACGTGACGCTGATCGGGCCGGTGCGGGCTCGTAGCTTCCAGGCCGATCACACGAGCAACGTCACGGTGGACAACTGGGACGTTGACTCTGGTGGGGCGCAGAGAACTCAGCCTTTCCATGTCGAGTTCGCGACGAACTTTACGTTGCGTAACTCGAAGGTCCACAACATTCTGAACGCGAACGCGATGGTGGTCGTCGGCGGCACGAACTTCACCATCGACAACAACGACTTCTACGACAACTTGAACAACACCGGCGGAGTCATCCATGACGAGTGCTTCCGCGCTCAACCGGTAACCGGCATGACGATGACCCGCAACCACTTCTGGTCCTGCAACGTCATGGACGTCTTCATCACCGGCAGCGAGAACGCAACGAACTGGCTGGTCGAGAACAACATCTTCGAGGCACCAACAGGATCGAGCGGAAACGCTGCCAACGCCTTCGCCTTCCGCCGCGGCGACAACCCATCCCCATCACCGGACGGATTCGTGATGCGCTACAACACATTCGGCTCGTCCGGGGTACAGATGGGGCCGGAGAACACGCCGACCGCGAACGGATTCACCGTCGTCGGCAACTACTTCGCAGCCAACCCACCCTGCGGCCACTCCAACACCACCTACGCCTACAACGTCACCCCGATCGGAGTGTCGAACTGCGGCGGGCCCGGAGCGAAGAGCATCGCACTATCCACGATCATCGCGAGCTTCCTCAACTACCGCCCCTTCTCAGGAAACGGCGGCGCCTCGCCCGAACCCCCCGGCGACTACCACCTCCTCCCAGGCAGCCCACTCATCAACGCAGGCGACCCCAGCAGCCACCCAACCCACGACCGCGACAACAACCCCCGCCCCACAGGCAGCCCCGACGCCGGCGCCTACGAGAGCTGACGGCGGTCGCAGCGCCCGACACTTCGCCCACCCATGACGGCACCTCGCGCTGCTGACATCGAGACCCACATTCGGCGTATCGCCGCTAAGACCCTGCCGTAATCGCCGCTTCTGCTTCAAGCGCGGGACGACTTGTAAGTACGGTCATCCCCCTTTACAAGGGTTGACGGCGAATCGATACTGGAGAGCGGTATGGGCATCCACCGCTCTCTCGAAGCTCGTAATAGGTATCGGTGGAGTCGGCCCGTTCCTGCTCGACCCTCGGCTGCATCGACGATGAGCACGAAACCCCAGACACGAAGGTCCAGAGCCGAGACCCGCGCGGCGATTCTCGATGCGGCCGAGCGCTGCTTCGCTGCCAATGGCTACCGTGCGACGAGCCTCGAGGAGATCGGCCGCGAGGCCGGCCTCTCCCGCGGGACACCTGGGTACTTCTTCCGCTCGAAGGAGGGCCTCTACCGCGAGATGCTCGACGGCATCATCGACCGTGCCCGAGACGCGCTCGCTCCCGCGTACGTGCGCGCGAGAGCGGACGGAGTGCCGCTCAGGGAGGTCGTTGCGGAGCTCGTGACAGCGCACATCGAGCTTCTCGCAGCCGATCCCGTACTCGTGCGCGTGATCCAGTGGGAGACCCTGCACGCGGACGGGCACCTGATGGAGGCCCTCAGCTCGCACGCCGAGAGCCTCGCCGACCTGATTCGCGAGGTCGGCAGCCGCTCGAAGCGGACGCTCGGGGAAGCAGAGTCGACAGACCTCCTCGTCGACGCGGCCGCTCTCTGCTGGTTTCCGTTCGCCTACGCGGACGCACTCGAGCGGTTGCTCGGCCGTGACCCGTCCCAGGCCGACGCGCGTGCGACTCACGCAGAGGAGCTCGTCGACTTCCTCCTGGCTCGGCTCGGGGAACCCCGAAAGAGCTGTTTCGGTTGTGCCGCTCTCGCAGCGCGTCGAGGAAAGCTGATCCTTCGCAGGGGAAACCAGAGCAAAGCTACACAATTGTTCGCACACTTGCTAATCGGCTAGCAAGCAAGTCCAGTACCATCGCGCCTTCCAAATCTCGGACGAGCGCCGGTCTAGCGCCCAGCTTTCGGGCCGGCTGAAGAGAGGAATACATGCAACCACCCGCCACCTGGCTCCTGCCCGCGCGCTTTGCTCTGCTGTTCGTCGTCTCTGTCGTCCTAATCGCGGGCTCGTCGGTCGCGAGCGGCGCCCCTGCGCCCGGACTCGTCGCCGCCTACTCCTTCGACGCCGGCTCCGGCTCCACCCTGGCCGACGAATCAGGGAGCGGCAACTTCGGGACGATCTCGGGAGCAACGTGGACGAGCGGCGGGAAGTTCGGGGGAGCGTTGTCCTTCGACGGGACGAACGACTGGGTCGAGGTCGGCGACGCCGGCTCGCTCGATCTGACGACAGGAATGACGGTCGAGGCCTGGGTGAAGCCGAGCGCGGCTCCGTCGGGCTGGAGCACCGTCGTCTCGAAGGAACGGAACCGGCTCGCGTACGGCTTGTTCGCCGGCGAGAGCACCGGCCGTGCCGCCGGCCAGGTCGTCATCGGCAGCGAGCGCACAGCGCTCGGTGCCGAGCTGGTAACCAGCGTGTGGTCACACCTCGCGACGACGTACGACGGAGCGATGCTGCGGCTGTACGTCAACGGTGTGCTCAGCGGGTCGACCCCCGTATCCGGCAGCATCCGTGTGTCGTCCGGTCAGCTCCGCATCGGCGGCAACTCGCAGGGAGGCAGATGGTTTGCGGGGCAGATCGACGAGGTGCGTGTCTACGACCGCGCGCTCAGCTCGGCCGAGCTCCAAGCGGACGCGGCCACTCCGGTCGCACCTCCCCCGGCGGACACGCAGGCGCCGACTGATCCGGACGGGCTGAGCATCGGCGCTCAGTCATCGACCTCGATCACGCTGACCTGGAACGCCTCGTCGGACAACGTCGGCGTCACCGGCTACGGCAACTACCGAGGCGGCACTCTCGTCGGTAGCGGCACCGATAGCTCGCACTCCTACACGGGCCTCGCCTGCGGAACGAGCTACACGCTCGGTGTCGACGCGTACGACGCCGCCGGCAACCGCTCCAGCGTGAGCTCGGTCACGGCCGCAACGAGCCCCTGTGCGGATACGAGCGCTCCCTCTGCGCCCACTGGACTCGCGGTCCAGGGCAGGACGCAGACCGGGGTCACCGTCGGATGGACTGCCTCCAGCGACAACGTGGGCGTGTCCGGCTACGGGCGCTACCGCAACGGCAGTCTGGTCTCGTCAGGCACGGGAACGAGCTACACGTTCCCCGGCCTCACCTGCGGCACGAGCTACTCGCTCGGTATCGACGCCTACGACGCTGCGGGCAACCGGTCGACACGATCCTCACTCACTACGTCCACAGATGCGTGCCCGGAGCCGCCTTCGCCCTCCCTCGTCGGCGCGTATTCGTTCGACGCGGGAACCGGGTCAACGCTGACCGACGCGTCGGGGCTGGGCAACACGGGCACGATCTCGGGCGCGACCTGGACCGCGGCGGGCCGCAATGGCGGCGCTCTCTCCTTCGACGGAGTAAATGACCTGGTCACGGTCGCCGACGCCGACTCGCTCGACCTGACGAACGGCATGACGCTTGAAGCATGGGTACGCCCGACCGCCGCAGGCTCGTGGCGCACGGTCGTGACGAAAGAGCAGGTCGGCAACCTCGTCTACGGTCTCTTCTCGAATTCCGACAGCGGTCAGCCGAGTGGCATCGTCTCGATCGGCTCGAACCCGGCCCAGGACATCGTGCGTGGACCGAGCGGGCTGCCGCTCTCGACGTGGACTCACCTGGCGACTACGTACGACGGTGACGTGCTCCGGCTGTACGTCAACGGGAACCAGGTGGGAAGCAAGAACATCACCGGTTCGTATCTCAACTCAGCAGGGCCGCTGCGGATTGGTGGAAACACGATCTGGCCCGAGTGGTTCCAGGGCCAGATTGACGACTTGCGCGTCTACGGGCGCGCGCTTAACGCCGGCGAGCTTCAGATTGACATGAACACCCCCGTCGCCGGCGGCACGGTGCCATCGCCGCCTCCGACTGACACCGAGGCGCCTACCGCACCAAGCGGACTTGCCGTCGGCGCACAAACCCAAAGCACCTTGACGCTGACTTGGAGCGCCTCAAGCGACAACATCGCGGTGACTGGTTACGGGCTTTACCGAAATGGCGTCGCGGTCGGCACCACAACTGCCTCGACACGAAGCTATTCGTTTTCGGGGCTTGTGTGTGGGACGAGTTACAGCTTTGGGGTTGATGCGTTTGATGCGGTGGGGAATCGGTCGTTGCGGGCGTCGTTGACGTGCGGCGACGAGTGCGTGTTCTCCGCCTCCGCCTCCGCCGCCTCCTCCGCCGCCGTCAGGCTCGACCGCGAATTTGTGGGTTGATCCGAGTGGAGGCTCGTGCGTGCGGCAGGCGGGTGGGGCTGCCTGGGTGGATGGGCAGGCGTGTTCGTGGAGTCAGGCGTATCAGGCCGCGCAGAGCGGTGATCTCGTCCTGGTCAAGGGCGGGAGCTACGGCGATGTGAGGTTGGGGCCGAACAGGTCTGGTTCGCCGAGCGTGACCTTCCGGACTGTGAGTGGTGAGTCGGTTGTGCTGGACGACTTCGTGAATGGGATGTACCAGACCAGCGGTGGTGGCGCGAACAACGTGACGCTGATCGGGCCGGTGCGGGCTCGTAGCTTCCAGGCCGATCACACGAGCAACGTCACGGTGGACAACTGGGACGTTGACTCTGGTGGGGCGCAGAAAACTCAGCCTTTCCATGTCGAGTTCGCGACGAACTTTACGTTGCGTAACTCGAAGGTCCACAACGTTCTGAACGCGAACGCGATGGTGGTTGTCGGCGGCACGAACTTCACCATCGACAACAACGACTTCTACGACAACTTGAACAACACCGGCGGAGTCATCCATGACGAGTGCTTCCGCGCTCAACCGGTAACCGGCATGACGATGACCCGCAACCACTTCTGGTCCTGCAACGTCATGGACGTCTTCATCACCGGCAGCGAGAACGCAACGAACTGGCTGGTCGAGAACAACATCTTCGAGGCACCAACAGGATCGAGCGGAAACGCTGCCAACGCCTTCGCCTTCCGCCGCGGCGACAACCCATCCCCATCACCGGACGGATTCGTGATGCGCTACAACACATTCGGCTCGTCCGGGGTACAGATGGGGCCGGAGAACACGCCGACCGCGAACGGATTCACCGTCGTCGGCAACTACTTCGCCACCAACCCACCCTGCGGCCACTCCAACACCACCTACGCCTACAACGTCACCCCGATCGGAGTGTCGAACTGCGGCGGGCCCGGAGCGAAGAGCATCGCACTATCCACGATCATCGCGAGCTTCCTCAACTACCGCCCCTTCTCAGGAAACGGCGGCGCCTCGCCCGAACCCCCCGGCGACTACCACCTCCTCCCAGGCAGCCCACTCATCAACGCAGGCGACCCCAGCAGCCACCCAACCCACGACCGCGACAACAACCCCCGCCCCACAGGCAGCCCCGACGCCGGCGCCTACGAATACCGGTCTCCATGATTGACGGTCAGCGCTTCCAAGGGAGCTAGGAGAGCAAATTCCCGGTCGCCCTAGCTACCGGCTGTAGCTCATGATCGAGCCGGGCCGCCGCTCTCAAACAGGCGCCGCACCCTGGGTGCAACCTCGCGGAGACGCTGCTGCCTGCGGAGTCTCGAGCGCAACTCGAGATCGGGGCAGCGAGGGCCGCGCCTGAGAGCGGCACCCACGTATCCGAGGAGGAGAGCAAGTGCGGCGCGATCGCGGCGGCCGTGATGGAGTGAACGCAAGAGCAGGTACGAGAAGCGATAACCCATGTAGTAAGAGGCACGACCCTGCGCCGCCCAGCCCGCACGCGGCGCACCGTCGCGCTGCCCTTCGAAACGATGGTGCTTGAACGGGATCGACGTAATGGTGCCCGTCGTCCACCCGTGAGCCGATGCCTTGACCTGGTCGATGCCATCCCACCCCATCGCTTCTTCGAGTGGTAGGACTTGCTCCAAACATTCCCACCGATAGGCGCGGCTCGCTCCCCAGGCCTGGTCTGGCCCGACCGGACGCAGGCGCCAGACCCCGTCCTTGCCGAGTTCATGGCCTCCGCCGCTCGCGATACCGATCGACGGATCGCCCTCGAACTCCGCCAGGAGCCGCTCAAAGTAGTCGCTCTCCATTGACACGTCGGCGTCGAGCTTGACCACAACGTCGGATCGCCCTGGAAGCTCCTCGAGTCCCCGATGAAACGCTCGCACGATGGGCCCGCCGCGCACGAGGCCTTCCACGGCTTCGGAAGTGCAAAGACGGACCCAGGGGTACTGCGTGCAGAGTTCGCGAACATAGTCGGCGGTTTCATCGCGGGAGCCGTTGTCGACCACGACCCACATTTGCGGCAGCACGGTTTGTGCCGTTAGGCAGGGCGCGAGGCGGCGGAGGTTTACCGCTTCGTCCCGCGCCGGCGTCACGATCGCGTACGTGAGCGTCATGTCAAGCCGAGGAGCGGAGCACACCGCGCACGCCGACCTTTGGTTCTTCAATCGCGGCGATGTCGTCGAACCCAGCCTGCTCAAACCATCCCACGACTTCCGGCTCAGAATGAGTCGTGTCGTACTGTGGTGAGAGCGTGTCGAACAACGTGAGCCGGAGTTCCTTCAGTGTGCGAGGACGCGACGTCCATTTGAGCCGAGGCGTCGTCGGCACGAAGGGCAGGTGAACGATGCCGCGATAGAGCGTCATTAGCGCAAGAGCGGGGTACGCCAGAAGCCGGCAAAGCGCGAGCAGCGTCGGCTCCGGCAACCGGGAGATCCTGGTCACATCCGCGATATCCTTCGCGAGCTTGAACGGGCTGAATCGCCGCGCATAGACCCAAACGTAGAGCGTGCCACCAGGCTTGACGACGCGACTAAGGGAGCGGTGACACGCAGCGGCGTCCGGCGTGTGGTGAATGACACCGTTCGACCAGACGAGATCGAAAACGTGCCGCTTAAACGGAAGACTCATGATGTTGCCCTGCACGATGTGAACGTTCTCGGCATCCCGCGTGGACTGAAAGACGTGCTCCACCGCATCGTTCATGTCGAGGCCGATCACGACGCCCGCACCATGCTCACCGATCTGTCGTGTCAGTCGGCCAGAGCCGCATCCGGCGTCCAGCACGGCCGTTCCCGCCAGCTCAGGTTCCTGCACAGCTAGCCCTTCGAGGAAGTACCGCCAATCCTCTTCAGGCGTTCGCCCAAACACTGTCTCGTCCTCGAATTCCCCATCGTGGAAGCTCCGCCACTCGTAGCCGAAAGTGCGGGCGACGTTCTCGAGTCCTGTCATGGAAGCGTTCATGCGTGGTACGCCGCGAACGAGCGGGTACTCGGCGTCGCAGGAAGCGCAGCCAAGGCTACCCTCCATTGCCTCCTCGCCGTCCCAGGTTTCGAAGTTGCCCTCGAGGTCGCCGCCGCATTCGGGACAGGCAATGAAATCAAGCAGTGCTTCACGCATCGGAAGGTGTCACCTCTCGTATCTAATGATTGGGCATTCGCAGATCGATCTTCATTGGAGCGTAAGGCAGCGTCAGCGATCGGGCCAGACAGGACCGTGGAGACTCGCCGATTGGCTAGCTCATAACGTTCGAGCCTAATACGGCAGACGTGCTAGTACGCGCCGCGGCGGCCGAGGACGACCGGGACCGTCTGGCAGAGGATCTTCAGGTCCCACCAGAGCGACCAGTTGGTCACGTACAGGTAGTCGAGCTTCGTCATCTCGTCGAAGGGGATGTCGTTCCGGCCGAGCACCTGCCAGAGGCCGGTGATGCCCGGCGTCATGTCGAGCCGGCGGGTCGCCCAGCCGGTGATCAGGTCGGCCTCGTAGACGACGAACGGGCGCGGGCCGACGAGGCTCATCTCGCCGCGCAGCACGTTCCAGAGCTGCGGCAGCTCGTCGATCGACGTCTTGCGCAGGAAGGCCCCGACGCGCGTGACCCGCGGGTCCTTGCCCTTGATCTTGAAGAGCGGGCCGTCGACCTCGTTCATGTGCAGCACCTCGGAGCGACGCGCCTCGGCGCCGACGAACATCGTCCGGAACTTGACGATCCGGAACGTCGAGTTGGAGCGCCCGCGGCGGTCCTGCCGGTAGAAGGCGGGCCCATTGCTGTCGAGCCGGATCGCGGCCGCGACGATCGCCAGGACCGGCGCCAGTAGGAGCAGCGCCGTCCCCGAGATGGCCACGTCGACGGTGCGCTTCAGCGCCCTGGCGCTGCGGCCGAGGCGGATCGGCGGCAGCGTCACGACGGGCATCCCCTCGACGTCGTCGAGCGTCGCGTAGGAGGTGAGGATCTCGAAGTAGCGCGGGACGATCGAGACGTGGACGTCCGGCCGGTGGACGGTGCGGAGCAGGTCGAGCGTCTCCTCGTGGCTCCCCACGGAGGAAGCGATCAAGATCCGGTCGACCTCGTGCTCGTCCACGATCTCGGCGACGGCGGCGGCCGAGCCGATCACCGGCTCCGGCAGCCCGTCGTCCGCCTCGCCCTCGGCGCTGAGGAAGCCGACGATTTCGAGCCCGTACTCCGGGTGCGCCTTGATCTTCCGGTAGATGAGCAGCGCCTCGTCGCCGGTCCCCACGATCAGCGTCCGCCGCGGCTGCATCAGGCGCGGGAAGGCCCAGCTCCTGATCGACCCGCGCGCGACCGGGACGAGCACGAGCGCGACGGCGAGGAAGATGAACGCCTCGGCCGGCGTGTAGACCCACCAGTCGTAGAAGTGGTCGACACCCTGCGAGAGGAGCAGGTAGCCGAGCGAGCCGACGAGCATCGCGTGGAAGACGTCGCGCACCTCGTCGAAGCTCGAGACGGAGATGCGGAGGCTGTCGGTGTCGTACAGGTTGTGCGCGGTGAAGAGGGCGAGCCAGACGAACGGCGCGGTCACGAGGACGAGACCGAGGAACCAGCCCGGGCCGGAGACGGGCGGCAACGGCGCGATCCGGTCGGCGATCAGGTACGAGACCGCGTAGGCGATCGCGAGCATCGTCAGGTCGCTCGCCGCGAGGATCCGCGTGCGTCCCCGCCGCAAGCGATGTTGCCGCGCCGTCACGGCCGGCACTCGGACTGCCGCCTCTACCCCGCTGCTCATTGTCGCCCTCGGTTCTCCCATGCCCGGAAGCGGGACCGCCCCGCCTTGCATCGGAGTCTAGGAGCGTGCCTGCGTCTTGCTAAGGCCAGATCGAGAAGTCTGAACTGCCCGAACGGCTAGGGCCGCTGCGGCACCGGCGCGGGCGCGAACGCCTCCTTCACGACCCTGAGCACGGCCTCGCGCTTGCCCTCGACGACCGGCTGCAGGCCGCCGAGCTCGAGGCGGAGGAGCTCGACGCGGCCCTGCGCGCGCACGAACCGGAAGCCGAAGTCGGCGAGGAAGTCGCGCGGGAAGACGGTGCGGTGGACGAGGAAGCGCTCGTAGGCCGACTCGCCCTCGGGATAGCGGTACGCGAACGCCTCCAGCGCCCGCGCGCCCTTGTCGCGCGCCTCCCCGATCGCGGCGAGGAAGAGCGACTGCTCGACCCACGGCGTCGAGCCGGAGACGAGGTAGACGCAGGTGACGAGGACGGCGTCGTCGGACGGCGGTCCGGCCGGGAGCTCGGCCGCGCGTGGAAACAAGCCCGACGGTCCGTACTGGATCGAGCCGAGCAGCTTGCCGTCGTCGTCGCGGTAGAGCGCGCCCCAGGCGCCCCAGTCGTCCTCGGCCCGCTCGACCCACCGCTCCTTCGACGCATCCCGGCCGTTGCGCGACTGCCACCAGACGCACGTCTGGCACACGGCCGGCGCGGTCTCCAGCGTCGCGCCGGTCAGGCCGACGACGCGCTGTGCCATTCGTCCACGACCACGTCGACGGTGTCCGGCTTCACGTCCGCCATCCGGACGAGGCACTCGGCCACGTGCGCCTGCACCTCCGCTCCCACCTTCCCCGCGTTCGCGCCCCAGTCGAGCGAGAGGTGGAGCTCGACGCCGACCCGTCCCTCGTCGCGCGCCACCTTGACGCCGTCGTGCCGGTGGAGCGCGCCGCCGACGAGCCCGTGAACGCCGGGAACCTCGCGGGCCGCGTCGGCGGCGTAGCTCGCGAGCACGTCCGGGGAGATGAGCGACTGGCCCTCCGTCACGCCTCTGATCTTAGAACCAGCTCCGTGACCTCGGGCCTGGCGAAGAAGCGGAAGGGGACGAACGTCGTGCCGAGGCCCGGCGAGACGTGCAGTGTCGTCCCCTCGCGGCGGTAGATGCCCTCGGTCAGCCGCGCGCGCAGGTGCGCGAGCCGCACCTTGCCGCCCGGGTACGGGATCACGATCTGGCCGGCGTGCATGTGACCGGCGAGAACGAGCTCGTAGCCGGGGACAAGGCGCGGGTAGTGCGTCAGCAGGATCCGGAGCGCGACCGACGGGTCCGCGTCCGGCAGCGGCGCGCGCGGGCGCGGGGCCGTTCCCGCGACCTGGATCCGCGCTCCGCGCCGCTCGACGACACGCGACTCGCCGACGAGCAGCGTCGCGGGCAGCCCGTCGAGCTCCGCCGCGCGCGAGAAGCGGTCGCGGGTGACGCCGACGTCGTGGTTGCCGAGCACCGCGAGCGCGTCCAGCCCCTGCAGCACCTCGTCGAGGAGCCCGCGGCCGCGCGGGTGCGAGAGCAGGTCGCCGGTGACGACGACAAGGTCGGGGTTGCGCTCGCGCACCCAGTCCGCCGCCCGCCGAACGGCGACGCTGCCGCGCGAGGGCGGGCCGAGGTGGAAGTCGGAGAGGTGCGCGATCCGGAGCCCCTCGAGGGCGGCCGGAAGGCCCTCCACCGGGACCTCGAGCACCCGCGTCCGCAGCCAGCCCGCCTCGAACCAGCCGTACAGGAGCGCCGCCGCGGCGAGCGCGGCAAGGACCAGGAGCAGCGTGGAGATCAGACGGCGAGCTTTTCGAGAACCGGCTGCACGGAGACGACGTGGCGCTTGAACTTGAGCTCGGAGTCCTCGAGCCCGGCGGCCACGCCGATCAGCTGCGAGAGGTGCAGGATCGGCATCTGGAAGTCCTTGCCCGTCTGCTTCTTGAGCTTCGTCTGCCAGGCGTCGAGCGAGAGGTGGCAGAGCGGGCACGGGGTCACGATCGCGTCGGCGCCGGCCTCCTTCGCCTGCTCGATCGGCTGGATCAGCTCGCCGAGCGCCGTCTCCTCCCGCGCCTGGATGATCGGGAAGCCGCAGCACTTGATCTTCGCCGGGTAGTCGATCGCCTCGCCGCCGCACGCCTCGATGATCCGCTCGAGCGACGAGGGCCGGTCCGGGTCCTCGAAGCCCAGGAGCTTCGACGGGCGCAGGATCTGGCAGCCGTAGAAGGGCGCCACCTTCAGGCCTTTCAGCCCCTTGTGCGCTGCGGCCTGAAGCAGCTCGTAGCCCTCGCCGACGGAGACGAGCCAGAGGAAGTGCATCACCTCGACGGCGCCGGTGTACTCGGGCACGCCGACCTTGGCGAGGTTGCCGTTGACGCGCTCGAGCAGCGCCTCGTCGCCCTGCAGCTGGTGGTTCGCCTGGCGCAGGTTGAGCGTGCAGACGTTGCAGACGGTCATCAGCGTGTCGCAGCCGGTCGCCTCCGCGTAGGCGAGGATGCGCGCGTTCAGGTGCAGGTAGTAGTCCGGCTCGGCCTCGTGGATGTCGCCGGCGCCGCAGCACGTGACCGCCTCGAGCTCGAGCAGCTCCAGGCCCACCTTCGGCGAGAGCGCCTGCGTCGAGATGTCGAGCTCCTTCGCGCTCAGCGACGCGAGGCACCCCTTGTAGTACGCGACCCTTCTCACGCCTCGCCTTCCTGCTTGTGCCCGCCGGGCTCGTGCTCGATCCGTCCGAGCGCGCGCTCGCCCTGGACGATCCCGAGCGCGCCGTCGCGCCCCTGCTCCTTGACCAGGTCGTAGAGCGCCTTCGACTCCTTCACGCCCTCGGCGACGTGCGGCGGGAAGGGCGGCGGCACCTTGCCGTGCTTCAGCAGCCCCATCGCGAACTTCATCTCCTTGATCGACGTGAGGACGCCCTGCGTCTTCGGGACGAGCTCGGTCTCGCGGAGCCACCCGGTCGTCTTCGCCGAGGTGACGAACCACTTCGCGTGCTTCGCCCCCATGTCGTCGTCGATGCCTTCCTTCATCGCCTCGGCGCCGAGCTTCGCGATCGCGTCGCGCGGGTCGACCCCCTTCGGGCAGCGCTCGTTGCAGAAGTAGCAGCGGGTGCACTCCCAGATCCCGTGCTGGCCCGAGTACTCGTCGAGCCGCTCGGCCTTGGCGGCGTCGCGCGGGTCGCCGACGAAGCGCATCCCCTTCGCGAGCGCCTGCGGGCCGAGGAACTCGGGGTCGGACTCCATCGCGTTGCACTCGGAGACGCAGCAGCCGCAGTTGATGCAGAGCGACTCCTTGTGGATCACGTTCATCCGCTCCTGCGAGATCAGGTGCTCCTTGCCGTCCTCGGGCACCTGGTAGCCGGGCTGGAGGTACGGCTTCATCGCGTTGAACTTGGCCCAGAAGGGCTCCATGTCGACGACGAGGTCCTTGATCACGGGCAGGTTCCCCATCGCCGAGATGACCGGGACGTGACCTGCCTGCGCGATGTCGTACATGCGCGTCTTGCACGCGAGCACCGCCGCGCCGTCCATGCGCATCCCGCAGGAGCCGCAGATCATCATCCGGCAGCTCTTGCGGTAGGCGAGCGTGCCGTCGTGGCGGTCCTTGATCAGGTCGAGGACGTCCAGGAGCGTCACCCACTCGGGCGCATCGACTTCGTAGGTCTTCAGCTCGCGCTCGCCTGAGGCCGAGTCGAAGCGCCAGATCTTGAGCGCGACCGCGATCGTCTTCTCGGGCGCGTGCGCAGTCGCGTCGACCGCCATCAGTACTTCCTTTCCTGAGGCTGCCACTTGGTCATCGTCACCGGCTTCCAGTCGAGGATCGGCTTCCCGTCCGCCCACGTTACGAGCGTGTGCTTCAGGTAGTTCTCGTCGTCGCGGTCGGGAAAGTCGTACGGCCGGGCGTGGGCGCCACGGCTTTCCTTGCGGGCGACGCCGCACTCGATCATGCAGGCGGCGAGCTCGAGCATGAACTCCAGCTCGAGGACCTGCGTCAGATCCGAGTTGAAGACGTCGCCCTTGTCCTCGACGACGACCTGCTCGAACCGCTCGCGCAGCCCGTCGACGATCCTGCCCTGCTCGAGCATCTGCTCCTCGCGACGGAAGACGCCGAAGTTCTCGTGCATCGTGCGCGCGAGCTCGTCACGGATCTGCCACGGCCGCTCGCCGGCTTGGCGGCCGAGCAGCCTCTTCAGGTCGCGCTCTGCATCGGCGAGCTGGGACGGCGGCACCGCGACGGTCGTGTTCGCGAGTGCCCATTCGGCGGCGTGCCGCCCCGCCCGCTTGCCGTAGGTGATCGTCTCCATGAGCGCGTTGCCGCCGAGACGGTTCGCCCCGTGCACCGAGACGCACGCCACCTCGCCGGCCGCGTAGAGGCCCTCGAGTGACGTCTGTCCCCAGACGTCCGTGTCGACGCCGCCCATGTGGTAGTGCGCGCCGGGCCGGACGGGGATCGGCGTGTGGATCGGGTCGATCCCGGCAAACACCATCGCCAGCTCGCGCGTTCCCGGCAGGCGCTCGATGATCTTCTCCGCGCCGAGGTGGCGCAGATCGAGCAGGACGTTGCCTTCGACGCCGCGACCCTCGTCGATCTCGGTCTGCTCGGCGCGGGAGATGACGTCTCGCGAGGCAAGCTCCATCGCGTTCGGCGCGTAGCGCTGCAGGAAGCGCTCGTTCTCGGAGTTGTAGAGGTACGCGCCCTCGCCGCGGCACCCCTCGGTGATGAGCACGCCCGTCGGCGAGAGCGTCGTCGGGTGGAACTGCATCATCTCCATGTCCTTCAGCGGCACGCCGGCACGCAGAGCCATCGACATGGCGTCGCCGGTGCACGAGTAGGCGTTCGTCGTGCCGGCGTAGAGGCGTCCGGCGCCGCCGGTGGCGAGGATCGTCGTCTTGGCGCCGATCGTCTTCAGGCCGCCGTGGAGCAGGTCCCAGGCGATGACGCCCTGGCAGCGGTCGTCGTCGACCACGAGGCGCCAGCCGAAGTACTCCTCGTAGACCTGGATCTCGCGCCGGACGAGCTGCTCGTAGAGCACCTGGATCAGCACGTGGCCGGTGATGTCGGCCGCGTACGCGGTCCGCGGCGCACCGGCGGCGCCGAACGGCCGCTGCGCGATGCGTCCGTCCTCCGTCCGGGAGAAGACCGCGCCCCAACGCTCCAGCTGGTAGACGTCGCCCGGCGCCTCGTTGCAGAGGATCTCGATCGCGTCCTGGTCGCCGAGGTAGTCGGAGCCCTTGACGGTGTCGAACGCGTGCGTCTCCGGATCGTCCTCGGAGGCGTTCCCGAGCGCCGCGTTGATGCCTCCTTCGGCCGCGCCGGAGTGGCTGCGGGTCGGGTGGAGCTTCGAGACGATGGCCACGTCCGCGCCGGCGTCGTGTGCCTCGATCGCAGCGCGCATGCCGGCGCAACCGGCGCCGATCACGAGTACGTCGTGCTTCGCGTCCACCGCCTTTGACGCTACCGAATGCCGACCCCTCCCGCGCGGCGAACCGCGGAACGGCGCGGGGGCCGAGCATGTGCCCGGCCCCCTGTCGCCTGGCCCCCGCCAGCCTTCAGGCCTGCGTCGCGCAGATCGCGTACGGCGTCATGCTGTTGTCACCGCCGTAGTTCAGGGCCGTGATCGCCCACCCGGACCCACCCGCCTGCGGGATACGACTCCGCAATCGAGACTTCGCCGGACGGATCGGCGATCGTGACACCGCCGCCGACGGCGACCTTGCCCGCTCGGGCACGCCGCGGCACCTGAAACCACGAACTCTGCCGCCGAGATCGCGACCACGCTGCCGGGAACGATCTGGTAGCCGGAGAGCCCGCCTGCCGGGCCTTGCACGCCCTGCACGCCCTGGTCGCCCTTGTCGCCCTTCGGGCCCTGGTCGCCCTGGTCGCCCTTCGGACCCTGGACGAGCCCGGTGTCGACGAATGCGTCGCCGTCGAACACGTGCAGGTGCCCGTGTCGTTCGCGATGTAAGCATCGCCCGCCTCGGCGGTCATCCGGCAGGTCGGCCGCAGTGGCGACCGGGCCCGGTCACGTGCACGTCGGCGCCGGGATCGCCCTTCGGGCCCTGGTCGCCCTGTGGCACCGGCCTCACCCTTCTCGCCCTTCTCGCCCTGCGGCCCCTTGTCACCCTGCGGGCCCTGGGCACCGGCGGGGCCCTGGGCTCCCTGGGCGCCTGCAGCTCCCTGAGCGCCCGCCGCACCTGCGAGGCCGCGTGCGCCTCGCAGCGACGACAAGGCGTTCGCGGAGATGTCCGCTCGACCGATCGAGCCGTTCTTGATGTCGCGAGAAGCGATCGTCCCGTCCTTGATCTGAGCGCTCGTGATCAGCGCCTGGACGCCCGCGGTCCCCGCGGTGACGACTGCCAGGGCGAACACCGCTCCGGCGACGAGAAATGCTGCCTTCTTCATCACGTGCTCCTTCCTCCACCGCGATTGCGCGGCGGGTCCTTTGACTGCCGAAGTGCCTCGACGAACGCGAGGTAGCGCTGGATCTCTCTGATCAGCGCCTTCACGTCCGCGGAACGCACCGGTTCCTTCCTGTCCGCCACCGCTCATGCGGCGCGCGTCGCGTCTCTGCCGATCCGCTCGTTGGTCATGGGCTTCCTTTCCGCCTCCCGATCCCGCCGACGTCGCAGCCGGCGGCCCGGAACGCCTCGACGACGGCGAGGTAGCGCTCGATCTCGCGCATGAGCTCGTCGACGTCGATGAGGTAGTCGGTGGACTGCACGAGCCCGATGCTGCGCTCGGCCGCTCATACGCCGCTCATCGCGCGCTCACTTGGAAAGTGGCTGCGCCGGTGTTACAACCGCCTCGTGGAGATCCGCCTCCTCGGCTCGCTCGAGGTGCGCGAGGGCGAGCACGTTCTGGACCTGCCGCGGCGCCAACAGCGGGCGCTGGTGGCGGCGCTCGCGCTCCGCGCGGGCGAGGTCGTCTCGACCGACCGCTTGATCCTCGACCTCTGGGGCGACCGCGCGCCCGCGTCGGCGACGGGGTCGCTCCAGAACACCGTCCACGCGCTGCGGAAGACGCTCGGTCGCGACGTGCTCGTCACCCAGCCCCCCGGCTATCGCCTGGCGGTCAAGCCGGAGGACGTGGACGCGAACCGGTTCGAGCGGCTGCTCGCGCAGGCGCGCGATGCCGAGCCTGCCCGCCGCGCGACCCTGCTCCAAGAGGCGCTCGCGCTCTGGCACGGGCCTGCCCTCGCCGACCTGGACGAGGAGGAGTTCGCGCGGCTGGCGGCGGGACGGCTGGAGGCGCTGCGCCTGGCCGCGGTTGAGGACCGGATCGAGGCGGAGCTGGCGCTCGGCCGGCACGCCACGCTCGTCGGCGAGCTGGAGGCGCTCGTGGCGACGAACCCGCTCCGCGAGCGTCTTCGCGGCCTGCTGATGCTCGCGCTCTACCGCGACGGACGCCAATCGGTGGCGCTCGAGGTCTACCGCGCCACCCGGCTCGCGCTCGCGGACGAGCTCGGCCTCGATCCTTCTCCGGACCTGCAGGAGCTGGAGCGGAAGATTCTCCGCCAGGATCCCGACCTCGCCGCACCTGCTGAGGTCGAGCAGGAGGCAGCCGTGCCCACGGCCGAGCGACGCCTGGTCAGCGTGCTCGCCGCCGTACCACCCGCCGACGACGACCCGGAGACGCTACGGCGGCGGCTGGACGAGCTGCTGACACGAGCCCGTGACGTGCTGGAGCGCAACGACGGCGAGCTGGAGCGCTTCGGCCCCGAGGGGCTCGTCGCAGTCTTCGGCGCCGAGGCGCCCCGCGACGACGACGCGCTCCGGGCCGTCCGCGCCGCGGCCGAGCTCGGCCTGCCGGCGGGAGTCGCGACCGGCGAGTCGGTCGGCGGCGCCGGCACCGTTTTCACACGCGCCGTCGAGCTGGCGCGGCTGGGCGGCCTGCAGGTGGACGACCGCACACGCGCCCTCGTCGAGCACGAGCGCCGCCTCGACGCGCCGCTCGTCGGCCGCACCGAGGAGCTGGCGCGCCTGCGCGCCGCGTTCGAGGCGACGAAAGAGGAGCAAGCGCTGCCGCGTCGTCACCGTCCTCGGCGAGCCCGGGATCGGCAAGACCCGGCTCGGCCGCGAGCTGACGACCGCGCTGGCAGACGAGGCGACGACACTGGTCGGCCGCTGCTTCTCCTACGGGAAGGGGCAGACGTTCCTGCCGCTCCTCGACCCGCTCCAGGAGCTCGACCTGGCCGCGGCGCTCGCGGACGACCCCGAGGGCGAGCTGGCGACGACCCGGCTCGCCGCCCTCGCGAGCACACAGGACGCGGGCACGCTCGGCGAGTCGTACTGGGCGCTGCGCCGCCTGCTCGAGGCGCTGGCGCGCAAACGGCCGGTGCTGCTCCTGCTCGACGACGTGCACTGGGCGGAGCCGGCGCTGCTCGACCTCGTCGACTACCTGGCCGAGCGCGTCGCCGAGGCACCCGTCCTCGTCGTCTCGCTCGCCCGCCCGGAGCTCGAGCGGCCGGCCGGCGAGCAGCTCCAGCTCGGGCCGCTCACCCCCGACGAGACGCGCCGGCTCGTCGCCGGCCTCGCCGACCTCGACGAGGAGACACAGGAGCGCGTGGTCGCGCTCGCGGACGGGAACGCGCTCTACGCCGAGCAGCTCGCCGCCTTCGCAGCCGAGGACGGCGCGGGGCTGCCGCCGACGCTCGAGGCCGTCCTCGCCGGGCGGATCGGGCGACTCGCCGACCCCGAACGACGCGTGATCCAGCGTGCCGCAGTCGCCGGTCGCGAGTTCTCCCGCGGCGTCGTCGCGGCGCTCTCCGATGAGCCGGTCGACGGCCCCCTCTCCTCCCTTTCCCGCCGTAGCTTCGTCCACCCGGCCGCGACCGCCGAGCCCGGCGACGACGGCTACCGCTTCCACCACGTCCTCCTCCGCGACGCCGCCTACGCGACCCTGACGAAGGCCGACCGCGCCGGACTGCACGAGCGGGTCGCCGACTGGCTCGACCGCGACGGCCCCGGCGACGACGCCCTCGCCGGCTACCACCTCGAGCAGGCCGCGCTCTCGCGACGCGAGCTCGGCGAGGACGCGGACGAGCTCGCTGCACGCGCCGGGGAACGGCTCGGCGAGGCGGGCATGCGCGTCTGGCGGACGAACGACGTCGCCGCTGCCGTCGGCCTGCTCGGACGCGCTGTGGCGCTCCTCCCCGCCGGCGTGCGGCGCGCGGAGCTCGAATGGGAGCGGTCGATCGCGCTGCGACTCCACGATGAGCCTCAGGCAGCGGACGAGGCGCTCGCCGCCGCCGAGCGTGACGCGACCGAGGTTGGATCGAGGAGCGTCGTCGCCCGCGTGGCAAGTGAGCGAGCGCGGAACCACCTACTGACCGGTGCGCTCGCGCTCGACGACGCAATCGTGACGCTCGCGGGAGCGGTCGACCACCTCAGGGCTGCGAACGACGCGCGCGGATTGGGCCGCGCCGAGGTCTCTCTGGGGATGGTCCATCTGCTCGCCTGCCGCTTCGAGGAGTTCGGAGACGCGGCGGCGCGAGCTGAGCAGCACTACGCCGCGATCGGCTTTTCGACCGGCGTCTGCCTCGGCGCTCAGGCGCAAGCGCTGTATGCAGGACCAGTTCCCGCCGCCGAGGCCAGCCTGCGGTGCGCCGAGCTAAACCTGCGGAGCGTGGATCAGGGGGCGAGGGCAAGCGTGACGGCGGCGCTGGGCGGATTGCGAGCACTCGAAGGGGATCTCGCCGACGGCCGACGTCTTCTTGCACACGCGCGCTCACTCTACGAGGAAGTCGGGAACCGGCTCGCGTTGCACACGACGTGGAGTCCGATCAGCATCGAGCTGGAGTCGATCGGAGGCGACTACGACGCCGCGGAGCGGGAAGCACGGGCAAGCCTGGAGGCGCTGCAGGTCGCGGGCGGCCCCGGCTACGTGAGCACGCGAGCGGCGCAGCTTGCCGACGTGCTCCTCCAAAAGGGTCAGACGGACGCAGCCGTCCCCTACGTCGACATGGCCGAGCAAGAAGCGCTCCCGTCCGATGTACTCGTCCAGGTTCTCTGGCGCTCCACTCGCGCGCGACTTCTCGCACGCGCAGGTGCGTTCTCCGAAGCCGAGCGCATGGCTCGGGACGCGGTCGAAATCGCTTCCCTCACCGACGGGCTACGCGATCGCGCGAGGGCGCACTTCGCCTTGGCCGAGGTGCTGCAGCTGGCCGAGAAGCAGAAGGAAGCACGGGCGGAAGCCACGCGTGGGGAAAGAGCTCTTGCGCCAGAAAGGTGCAACCGCTCTGCTCGGCCCTTACCGAGCGCCCGCGCTCGCGCGCCGCTGACAGTCGCGGCACACGTAAGAGGAGCTCCTCTCGGAGCTCCTCTCTTGGGACTGCTAGCCGCCGTCGTGGCCGCCGCCGGGGGGCTGCTTCTGCATGGCGCACCTCCTTCCGTGCGCCCACGCTCGGAGGGGTCGCCAACCGGCGGCCAACGGACGGCCAACGGATCGCTAACGAGGAGGACCCGGGCTTACGCCCGGGCAGTTACCAGCAGGGTGCGGCTACGGAGTTAGACGCGCGGGCCGGCGGCGACGACGTCGTCGTCGGCGTCGAAGCGGGTGAAGTTGTCGCGGAACATCGTCGCGAGCTCGCGCGCCTTCGCGTCGTACGCGTCGGGGTCGCGCCAGGTCGAGCGCGGGTCGAGCAGGGACGAGTCGACGCCGGGCACCTCGAACGGGGACCTCGAACGCGAAGACGTCGTCGGTGCGGTACTCGACGCCGTCGAGCTCCCCCGAGAGCGCGGCGGTGAGCAGCGCGCGCGTCGCCTTGATCGGCATCCGCTCGCCCTCGCCGAAGGGGCCGCCCGTCCAGCCCGTGTTCACGAGCCACACGGCGGCATCGTGCTCAGCGAGCTTCTCGCCGAGCAGGCGCGCATAGACCATCGGCGGCTGCGGCAGGAAGGGCGCTCCGAAGCAGGCCGAGAAGGTCGGCTGCGGCTCCTTGACGCCGATCTCGGTCCCGGCGAGCTTGGCCGTGAAGCCGGAGAGGAACCAGTACATCGCCTGGTCGGGCGTGAGGCGGGCGATCGGCGGGAGGACGCCGAACGCGTCCGCGGTCAGCATCACGACGGAGCGCGGATGCCCGGCGCGCTTCGCCGGCAGGTGGTTCGCGATCTGCTCGAGCGGATAGGCGGCGCGGGTGTTCTCGGTCTTCGAGTCGTCGTCGAGGTCGACGACGCCGCGCTCGTCCAGGACGACGTTCTCGAGGATCGTCCCGTACGTGCGCGTGGTCTTGTAGATCTCCGGCTCGGCCTCCGCCGAGAGGCGGATCACCTTCGCGTAGCAGCCGCCCTCGAAGTTGAAGACGCCGTCCTCGCCCCAGCCGTGCTCGTCGTCGCCGATCAGGTTGCGCGACGGGTCGGCCGAGAGGGTGGTCTTGCCGGTACCCGAGAGCCCGAAGAAGACCGCGACGTCGTCCGCGTCGCCGACGTTCGCCGAGCAGTGCATCGGGAAGACGCCCTCGAGCGGCAGCCGGTCGTTCATCAGCGTGAAGATCGACTTCTTGATCTCGCCCGCGTAGAACGTGCCTCCGATCAGCACCTCGGCACGGGTCGGATGGAGGACGACGAAGGTGCCGCTGCGGGTGCCGTCGGCATCGGGGTCGGCCTCGAGCCCCGGCGCGTGGAGGACGAGCGCCTCCGGCTCGAAGTCGCGCAGCTCGGCCTCGCTCGGGTCGATGAACATCGTCCGTGCGAAGAGGGCGTGGTAGGGATGGTTCGTGACGATCCGGACCGCGATCCGGTGCTTCGGGTCCGCGCCCGCGAACGCGTCGACGACGTAGACGTCGGCGCCGCCGACATGCGCGACGACCTTCTCGCGCAGGCCGTCGAACCGCTCCTCCGAGATCTCCGCGTTGACCTCACCCCACCAGATCCGGTCGGCCGAGCCCGGCTCGCGCACGACGAACTTGTCGTTCGGCGAGCGACCCGTGTGCACGCCGGTGTCGACGGCGAGCGGGCCACCCTCGGCGATCCGGCCGTCTCCGCGCGAGACGGCGTGGTTGTAGAGCAACGACGTGGTCGGGTTCCAGTGGACCGTGCCGGACGCCTCGATCCCGTGCTCGCCGAGGCCGACGCCGCCCTTTCTCGTAGTGGTCGCCGCCATGGCGCCGGACATCCTACGTAAGCGGGAATCCACCCGCCTTGCGGCGCACTCGAGGTCGACGAGGCTGGCAAGACCACTTGGCTAGTCTCGCGGCGTGAAGCCGCGGGCGCGCGACCTCGGGATCGAGATCGGCCGGCTCCCGACCGGGCCGGCGAACGCGATCACCGACGTGGAAGGCGTCCGCGTCGGGCACACGACCCTGATCGAGGGCGCGGAGGTTCGCACCGGCGTCACCGTCGTCCTGCCCCCGGGCGAGCCGCTCTTCGCCGGCGCGCACCGGATCAACGGGAACGGGGAGCTCACCGGCCTCGAGTGGGTCCGCGACTCCGGCCTCCTCACCACGCCGGTCGCGCTCACGAACACGCACTCGGTCGGCGTCGTCCGCGACGCGCTCGTCGAAGCGGCCGCGCCCGGCGAGCACGACTGGAGCCTCCCCGTCGTCGGCGAGACGTGGGACGGCTTCCTCAACGACATCAACGGCTTCCACGTCCGCGCCGAGCACGTCGCCGCCGCCCTCGAGCGAGCGAGCGGAGGTGCGGTCGAGGAGGGCGCGGTCGGCGGCGGCACCGGCATGGTCTGCCACGGCTTCAAGGGCGGGATCGGCACGAGCTCGCGCGTCGTCGAGGACGGCTGGACGCTCGGTGCGCTCGTGCAGGCGAACCACGGCCGCCGCCCGCGCCTGCGCGTCGACGGCGTGCCGGTGGGCGAGCGGATCGGGTCGGACCGCGTGCCGCTGCCGGAGACGCCCGAGGGCGCCGGCTCGATCATCGTCCTGCTCGCGACCGACGCGCCGCTCCTCCCCGGCCAGTGCGAGCGGCTCGCGCGGCGCGCCGGCTTCGGGATCGCCCGCACGGGCGGCATGGGCGAGCGCTCGAGTGGCGACTTCGCGCTCTGCTTCGCGACGGGAAACCGCGGCCTCGACGCCGACGGGGCCGAAGCTGTCGCTGCGGATGCTGAACGACCGCCGCATCGACGCGCTCTACGAAGCGGTCATCGACGCGGTCGAGGAGTCGATCGTGAACGCGCTGCTCGCCGCCGAGACGATGACCGGACGCGGTGGCAACACCGTCTCGGCGCTGCCGCCGGAGCTTCTCCTCGAGGCGCTCCGGGGCAGTCACTCGGGCAGCAGCATCACCTCGTCGACGTAGCACCAGCGCCAGCTCTCGCCCGGCTCGTGCGACTGGATCAGCGGATGCCCGGTGGCGTGGAAGTGCTTGGTGGCGTGCTTGTTGGGCGAGCTGTCGCAGCAGCCGACGTGGCCGCAGGCGAGGCAGAGGCGCAGGTGGAGCCACCGGTCGCCGGTGCGCAGGCAGTCCTCACAGCCGGGCGCGCTCGGCGCGACGTCCACGATCGTGTCGAGATGAGTACAGCTCAACCGAAGACCTCCTCGGTGTCGCGGGAGACGAGCGCGGTGTAGCGGCCCCCGGCGGCCAGGAGCTCGTCGTGCGTGCCGATCTCGGCGACCCGGCCCCGGTCGAGCACGACGATCTGGTCGGCGTCGCGCACGGTCGAGAGCCGGTGGGCGATCGCGATCGTCGTCCGCCCCTCGGCCAGCCGCTCGAGCGCCTCCTGCACGGCGCGCTCGGTCTGGGTGTCGAGCGCGGACGTGGCCTCGTCGAGGACGAGGATCGGCGGGTTGCGGAGGATCGTGCGGGCGATCGCGATCCGCTGCCGCTCGCCCCCGGAGAAGCGGTAGCCGCGCTCGCCGACGACGGTGTCGTACCCGTCCGGCAGGCCCGAGATCAGCTCGTGGATCTGCGCCGCGCGCGCCGCCTCCTCGACCTCGTCGTCCGTCGCGTCCGGGCGGGCGAAGCGGAGGTTGTCGCGCACCGTCGCATGGAACAGATACGTCTCCTGCGAGACGACGCCGACCGCTCCCGCGAGCGATGCGAAGGTGAGCTCGCGCACGTCGACGCCGTCGATCGTCACCCGCCCCTCGCTGACGTCGTAGAGCCGCGCGACGAGGTAGCCGGCCGTCGTCTTGCCGGAGCCCGTCTCGCCGACGAGGGCGGTCTTCGTTCCGGCGGGCGCCACGAAGGCAACGTCCTGCAGCGTCCAGGCGGCGTCGTCGTAGCGGAACCAGACGCCGTCGAAGACGACGTCGCCGCGAGTCGAGCCGAGCGTGCGCGTCCCCTCCTCGATGTCGACGGGATGGTCGAGGTACTCGAAGACGCGGTCGAAGAGCGCGAGCGAGGTCTGCACCTCGAGCCCGACGCCGAGCAGCGAGCCGATCGGGAAGAAGAGGCGCGCCTGGAGCGTCGTGAACGCGACGACGGTGCCGATCGAGATCGCGCCCGCGAAGTGGCCGGCGAACAGGTAGACGAGCGCCGGCATGACGGCGAACGAGGTCTGGATCGACGCCATCATCCAGCGGCCTGTCATCCGGCTGCGCACCTCGAGCTCGGCGAGGCGGCCGGACTCGCCCTCGAAGCGGGTCGCCAGCTCGCCGGCGCGGCCCATCGTCTTCCCGAGCAGGATCCCCGACACGGAGAGCGACTCCTGGACGAGGCTCGAGATGTCGGCCATCGACTCCTGCCGCACCTTCGCCACCTTGCGCCGCTGGTCGCCGACCCGCTTCGTCATCCAGACGAAGAACGGCAGCAGCGCGAGCGCGAACAGGGTCAGCCGCCAGTCGAGCAGGAACATCGCGATGACGGTGGCGAGGACCGTGGTCACGTTCGAGACGATCGAGGTCGCGGTCGAGGTGACGACCTCCTGCACGCCGCCGATGTCGTTCGCCAGCCGTGACTGCACCTCGCCCGTCCGCGTGCGCGTGAAGAACGCGAGCGAAAGCCGTTGCAGATGCTTGTACACGGACGTGCGCAGGTCGTGCATCACGCGTTGCCCGACCTGGTTCGAGAGCAGCGTCTGGACGACCCCGAGCGCGCCGGTGACGACCGCGATCGCGATCATCCCGGCGACGAGCAGGTTGAGCAGGCGCAGGTCGTCGTCCGGGAGGGCGGTGTCGAAGACCGCCTTGATCAGGAAGGCGGGAATCGCGCCGAGCGCCGACGAGAAGATGATCAACCCGAGCACCCCGGTGAGCCGCAGCCGGTAGGGGCGGAAGAGCGCGACGATCCGGCGCAGGTAGGCGCGGCGCACCGCCGGGTCGGCGGGCCGCTCCGGCGGCTCCATCATGTCCCGGTACCTCATTCGTGGCATTGGTGACAGCCTACGGACCGGCTAATGCAGCGCGTCGACTCGCGCCTGGAGCTCGCGGGTGAGGTCCCGGGCCGCGGCGACCGTCGGCTTCGCGCGGTCGACGGCGATCGGCTCGCCGACGACGATCCTGATCCTCGAGAACCGGATCCGCCCGCGCGAGAGCGCCCGGCGCGTACCGACGATCCGGACGGGCACGAGCGGGACGCCGGTCGTGAGCGCGAGCCTCGCGGCGCCCCGTGACCACTCGCCTCCCTGGATCGTCCCCTGCGGGAAGAGCGCGACCGCCTCGCCGGCGAGGATCAGCTCGCCGGCGCGGCCGACCGAGTGGAGGTCGCGGCGATCACGCCTGATCGGGATCCCGCCGAGCGAGTCCATCAGCCACGCGCCCGGCCGGTACCGCCAGAGCTCGACCTTGGCGAGAAAGTGCAGCGGCTGCCGCGCAACGAGGGCGAGCAGGGGTGGATCGAGGAACGACTCGTGGTTCGCGGCGACAACGCAGGGGCCCGGCGGCGCGCGGCCGACGATCTCGATCCGGTAGAGCAGCCGGGCGAGCACGTGCACGACCCGCCGCACGCCGAGATAGAGGCCTACGCGCAGAAGCGCTCCAGCTCGGCGCCGACGAGCTCCGCCCAGCGGCCGGCGCGCGGCATCGCCACGGTCCCGCCCCACGGGGCGCGGAGCGCGATCGGGTGGATCGCGCCGGGGATCACGGTGCGGTGAGCGTCGACTCCGCGCGCCTTGGCCCGCTCGTAGCCCTCCCGGGAGAGCGCGGGCGCGACGCCGGGAACGCCCGGGATGCTGCGGTCGAGCGAGCCGTGCAGGACGGCGAAGCGCCGTCCGTCGAGCGGCGAGACGTCGAGCTCCGGGTACAGCCAGGGTGCGAGCGCAATCACCGTCGAGACGGACGGATCGCCGGCGACTTGGACCGAGACCGCGCCGCCCATCGAGAAGCCGAGCAGCGCAACCTCCTGCGCGCCCGCGTCGCGAGCCGCGTGGATTCCGGCCCGCGCGTCCTCGACGCAGAGCTCGAGCCGCCGCCACGACTTGACGCGGTAGCGCACCTCGAGGAAAGGGAGCGACGGACGCCCGCTCGCAAGCCGCCGCACGAGCCACTCGACCGAGGCGCTCCAGGTGCCCGGCGCCTCCGCGGCCGTGCCGCCGTTCACGCAGACGACCGCCCGCCGGCCCGGGATTCCGGTCCAGCGGGCCTCGGCGCCTGTGTGGAGGCCAAAGGACATTCCGCGACTCTAGGGAAATCGCCGTGGGTGACGACTCAGGCTGCGATCGACCGGTTCCTCGCCTCGCCCTCGCTCGCCGAGTCGACCCGGAAGGCGTACGGCGTCGACCTGCGCGGCTTCGCTGACTGGCTCGAGCGGCGCGGAACGAGCGTCGAGGACGTCGACGTGCGCGCGCTGGCGGAGTACGCCGCCGAGCTCGGACGTGCACGGCACGGGCTGGCCCCGGCGACGATCGCTCGGAAGCTCGCGGCGGTCCGCTCGTTCCTCCGCTTCACGCTCGGCCCGACTCGCGTCCCGGACGCGTCGCTCGGCCCACGCCGGCCGCAGCGGCTGCCTGAGGCGCCGAAGCGGGCCGAGGTCGAGGCGATCGTGGACGCGCTCGACGCAGAGGGCGCCCTGGCGCTGCGCAACCGCGCGCTCGTCGAGCTCGTCTACTCGGCCGGGCTGCGCAGCGCCGAGGCGGTCGGGCTCGACCTTGCGGACGTCGACTTCGAGCAGGAGCTCGTGCGCGTGCGCGGGAAGGGCGGCAAGGAACGGGTCGTCCCGCTCGGCGAGGAGGCGTCGCAGCTCGTCGCGCGGTACCTCCGCGACGCACGGCCCGAGCTCGCCCGGGGCGCGAACGACGCCCTCTTTCTCTCGACTCGGGGCCGCCGCCTCGACACGAGCACGCTCCGCCGGCTCGTCCCCCACCCCCACCGCCTGCGGCACTCGTTCGCGACGCACCTGCTCGAGGGCGGCGCCGACCTGCGCACGATCCAGGAGCTGCTCGGCCACTCGTCGCTCTCGACCACGCAGGTCTACAGCCATGTCGACGCGAAACGTCTCCGGAAGGTCTATGACTTCTCCCATCCGAGATCCTGAGCTGGACGGGTTCCTGGCGCTGCTGGCCGCGCGCAGGGCGCCGCGGACGGTCGACGCCTACCGGCGCGACCTCGCGCAGCTCTCCACCTGGCGCAAGGGGCCGGTCGCCGAGACGACGACCGAGGAGCTCGAGCGCTGGCTCGCGGAGATGCGCGCGGCCGGCGTGGCCGCGTCGACCGTCGCCCGGCGCGTCGCGGCCGTCCGCGCCTTCTTCCGCCACCAGCTGCTGCTCGGCGCGCGCGAGGACAATCCGGCCGCCGCGCTGCAGCTGCCGCGGCGGACGCGAACGCTGCCGCGAACCCTCTCGCCCGCCGAGGCCGAGCGGCTGATCGACGCGGCCGCGGGGACGTCGCCGCGTTCGCTCCGCGACCGGGCGCTCGTGGAGCTCCTGTACGGGGCCGGTCTCCGCGTCAGCGAGGCGACCGGGCTCCACCGTCGCTCGGTCGACCTCGACGAGCGCGTCGTGCGCGCGCTCGGAAAGGGGTCGAAGGAGCGACTCGTCCCGCTCGGCCGGCCGGCCGCCGAGGCGCTGCGGCGCTACATCGCCTTCGGCCGCCCTCACCTCGACCGCCGCAGCCGCGCCGAGCTCTTTCTGAACGCCCGCGGCGGCCCGCTCACGCGGGCGGGCGCGTTCCTGATCCTGCGCCGGCTGGCGGAGAGGGCCGGGCTCGAGCCGCGCCGCGTGCACCCGCACCTGCTCCGCCATTCGTTCGCCACCCACCTGCTCGAGGGCGGCGCCGACCTCCGCAGCGTCCAGGAGATGCTCGGCCACGCAGATCTCTCCACGACGGAGCTCTACACGCACGTATCCGACCGGAGGCGTCGCGAGTTGTACTTCCGAGCGCACCCGCATGCGCGACGACGTACGACCTCGAAAGGGACGACCGCCGATGACGCCTGACCCACAGCTCGCCGTCCTCGCCGCCCTGACGATGGCAATCGGCTACACGATGCTCTTCTCCGGGCTGAAGAAGAGGGCGCTCGAGCTGAAGCGCGGCAAGCGCACCTGCCCCTCCTGCGGCCACACGATCGTCGGAGCCGTCTGCCAGAACCACTGACTCTAGTGTTGTTTCAACACTAAGTCGAGCGCGCGCTCGCGCTCGGGGGTCGGCTCGACGAGCGTGACGTGGCCGAGCTTGCGGCCGGGGCGCGGTTCCTTGCCGTACAGGTGGAGGTGCGCGCCGGGGACGCTCAGGACCGCCTCCGGGTCGGGCGTCGAGCCGATCAGGTTGACGAGCAGCGAGGACCGCGACTCGGTCGAGCCGAGCGGGAGCCCGAGGATCGCGCGCAGGTGGTTCTCGAACTGGCTCGTCGCCGAGCCTTCGATCGTCCAGTGGCCCGTGTTGTGGACGCGCGGCGCGAGCTCGTTCGCGAGCAGCCGGCCGCCGGCGTCGAAGAGCTCGAGCGCCAGGACGCCGACGTAGCCGAGCTCGTCGAGCAGGCGGCCCGCGTACGCCTCGGCTTCGGCCTGCGGCGCGTCGACCGCGGGCGCCCGCGACGTGCGCAGGATCCCGTCCTCGTGGACGTTCTCGACGAGCGGCCAGAACCGCGTCTCGCCGTCGCGGCCGCGCACGGCGAGCAGCGAGAGCTCGCGGTCGAACGCGACACGTTCCTCGAGGACATGGTGGGGTCCGGGGACAGTCCCCGGACATGTCTCCACCAGACGCTGGCCCTTTCCGTCATAGCCGAGAACCCGCGCGTCTTCAGGAGGGCCGGGAAGGTTTCGACCTCGTCGTCGATCTTCGCCGTGGGGATCCCGAGTTGTCGGAACAGCCGCTTTTCGACCAAGCCGGTCCTGCGGCGACTTCGAGGGCGCGCGGCAGCCGGGATCGCGCCGACCCGCCGCGCCGCGTCGACCGGGACGTTCTCGAACTCGTAGGTGACGGCGTCGGCGCCGTCCGCGAGCCGGTCGAGCAGCACCGGGTCGTCGTAGGCGCCGACGAGCAGCTCGCCCACGGCGGCCGCGGGGGCGTCCGGAGCGGGGTCGAGGAAACGGAAGGAGAGCCCGAGCGGGATCCCGGCGAGCCCGAGCATCCGCCCGAGCTGGCCTCCCCCGATCACGCCGACGACGGCCAAGTAACAGACTGTTACTTGGCCGGGTCCGGGCTCGCGAGCACGGCTTCGGTCTGCTCCGCCCGGTAGCGCGCCAGCCGCCCGCGAACGCCCTCGTCCGACCGCGCCACGATCGCGGCCGCCAGCAACGCGGCGTTCACGGCGCCCGCGCGGCCGATCGCGAGCGTGCCGACGGGCACGCCCGCAGGCATCTGCACGATCGAGAGGAGCGAGTCCATCCCCTTCAGGGTCTTCGACTCGACCGGCACGCCCAGGACGGGCAGGTTCGTCTTCGCCGCGGCCATCCCGGGCAGGTGCGCGGACCCGCCGGCACCCGCCACGAGCACCTGCAGCCCGCGCTCCTCGGCCGTCGCGGCGTACTCGAAGAGGAGGTCGGGCGTCCGGTGCGCGGAGACCACCTTCTGCTCGAACGGGACGCCGAGCGCTTCGAGCGTCTCGCAGGTGTGGCGCATCGTCTCCCAGTCGGAGCGCGACCCCATGATCACGCCGACGAGCGCGCTCACTTCTCTCTCGCGCGCTTCTGCAGAGCCGCGGCGACGGCCCTCGCCGTCTTGCGCACGTCGGGCTCCTGCTCGTCGTCGTCGGCGAGGCCGTTCAGGAGCAGGATCGTCTCGCGCTGCGGCGAGCCGTTCTTGAGGCAGACGATCGCGAGCCTGCGCACGGCGACGTTCGGGTCGCTGTTCGCAAGCTCCTCGAGCATGCGCCGCATCCCGTTCACGTCGCCGGGGTGGTCGCGGGAGAGGCCTTCGAGCGCGATCAGCGCCGAGCCGCGGGCGGCCGGGCTCTCGTCCTGGAGCCCGCGCCGGACGAGCTCGAGCTTCTGGCGGAAGCGGAACTGGGCGATCGCGCGGTACGCCTGCGCGCGGACGCGGTAGTCGGCGTCCCGCGCCGCGTGCTCGAGCTCGTCGTCCCACTGCTGCCGGAGCGTCGCGAGCGCCTTCTGGTCGCCGGCCGAGGCCAGCTCGTCGGCTCGCGCCGCCGCTTCGGCGAGGGTCACTGGATCGAGGAGGCGGGCCGGGCCGCGGGGCCGATGTAACGCGCCGAGGGCCGCACCAGCCGGTCCAGCTTCTTCTGCTCGAGGATGTGGGCCGACCAGCCGGCGGTGCGCGAGCAGGCAAACATGGCCGGCGCGAGCGGCGGCGGGACGTCGGCGACGTCGAGCACGACGGCCGACCAGAACTCGACGTTCGTCTCCAGCGGCCGGTCCGGGGAGCGCTCCCGCAACGCCGCCAGGGCAGCCTGCTCGAGCTCCTCGGCCACGTCGTAGCGCGGGGCGCCGAGCTCCTTCGCCGTGCCCTTGAGCAGGCGAGCGCGCGGGTCCTCGGCGCGGTAGACGCGGTGACCAAAGCCCATCAGCCGTTCGCGGCGCGCGAGCGCGTCGCGCACCCAGCCTCGGCGTCGCCGGACTCCGCGACCGCGTCGAGCATCGGCAGCACCCGCGCGGGTGCGCCGCCGTGGAGCGGGCCCGAGAGGGCGCCGACCGCCGATGAGAGACAGGCCGCGCAGTCGGCGGCGGTCGAGGCAGTGATCCGCGCGACGAAGGTCGACGCGTTCAGCCCGTGCTCGCAGGTGCAGATCCAGTACGTGTCGAGCGCCTGGACGTGCTTCGGGTCGGCCTCGCCACGCCACTCGAGCAGGAAGCGCTCGGCCGTCGTCTTCCCCTGCGCGATCGCCTGCGGCGCGATGCGGTCGTCGTTTCCGTCGGCCAGCCGCGCCGACTGCGCCGCGATCGAGATGAACTGTGCCGAGACGCGGCGCAGGTCCTCGCGGGCCTCGTCGTCCGTGATGTCGATCAGCTTCTTCAGCCCCCACTCGCCGCCCAGCCCGGCCGTGACCGCCTGGAGGTCGGCCGGCGTGTTCCCGGTCAGGCCGCCGCCCTCGTACGGGTCGACCGCGGGCAGGCCGGGCTCGAAGCTCTCGTCGACGAGGAGGCCCCAGACCTGCTCGAAGTGGTACGAGCCGACGAGCTCTTCGATGTCGACGCCCCGGTAGCGGAGCGCACCGCCCTCGCGGTCGGGCTCGGCGATCTCCGTCTCGAAGGCGACGACGCCCTCGAGCCCGGGCTTGAAGTCGTTCATCGCCCGCCCCGCAGCTCGCGTACTGGGTAGTCGCGCGGTGGCTCGCCGACGTAGTCGGCGCTCGGACGGATGATCTTGCCGCCCGCGTGCTGCTCGAGCACGTGCGCCGCCTGCCCGGCGACGCGGCTCATCTCGAAGAGCGGGATGAAGAGGTCGGTCGGGATCCCGAGCCCGTGGTAGAGGACGCCCGAGTAGAGGTCGACGTTCGGCCAGAGCCCCTTCTGCTCGTACACCTCGCGCTCCGCCGTCGTCGCGATCTCGAGGAAGTTGGGCTCGGTGCCGTCGGCGAACTCCTCCGAGAGCCGGCGCAGGATCGGCGCCCGCGGGTCCATCGCCCGGTAGAGCGGGTGCCCGAAGCCGTAGAGCGTCTTCTTCTCGACGAGGCGCCCGCGCACGCCCTCGGCGACGCCGTCGGCGGAGCCGAACTCCTCGAACATGGCCATCGCCGCCTGGTTGGCGCCGCCGTGCAGCGGCCCCTTGAGCGCGCAGATCGCGCCGACGATCGCGGAGTGCATGTCCGCGTTCGTCCCTGCGACGACGCGCGCCGCGAAGGTCGACGCGTTCATCTCGTGCTCGGCGTGAAGGATCATCGCGACCTCGAAGGCGCGCGCCTCCGAAGCGGTGGGCGCCTCGCCGCGCAGCATCGTCAGGAAGCTCTCCGCGTAGCCGAGCGTCGGGTCGGGAGCGACGGCCGGCTCGCCACGGCGGCGACGCTCGTAGCGCGCGACGATCGTCGGCAGCTGCGCGATCAGCGCCACCGCCTTCCGGTGCTCGCTCTCGCGGTCGATCGCGTCCTCTGCGGGATCGGAGAAGGAGAGCGCCGAGACGGCCGTGCGCAGCGTCTCCATCGGCGACGCGTCCATCGCGTTGCCGTCGACGATCGTCGCCACCGCCGCCGGCAGCTCGCGCGCCGCCGCCAGCTGCTCGGCGAACGACTCGAGCTCGTCGCTCGACGGCAGCTCGCCCTCGAGCAGCAGGTAGGCAACCTCCTCGTAGCTCGCGTGCTCGGCGAGCTCCGCGATGTCGTAGCCCCGGTACATCAGGACGCCCTCGTCCGGGTCGATCGAGCAGATGCTCGTCTCGGCGACGGAGACGCCGGAGAGCGCAACGGACTTCTTCGGGCCTGCCATCGCGGGCACCTTACCCGCAACGGCTCCTCACAATCCGTCGGTAGAGTCCGCCGCCGAATGGCGCATCGCGTGACCCTGATTCCCGGCGACGGGACCGGCCCCGAGCTCACCGAGGCGACCCGCCGCGTCCTCGAGGCGACGGGGGTCGCGTTCGACTGGGACGTGCAGCAGGCCGGCACCGACGTGATGGCCGAGAACGACGGAAACCCGCTTCCGGAGCACGTGCTCGAGTCGATCCGGCAGAACGGAACGGCCCTCAAAGGGCCGATCACGACCCCGGTCGGCGGCGGCTTTCGCTCGGTGAACGTCGGTCTGCGCAAGTCGCTCGACCTCTACGCACAGGTGCGCCCCTGCAAGAGCTATCCGGGCGTGCGCTCCCGCTACGCGAGCGTCGACCTGGTCATCGTCCGCGAGAACACCGAGGACCTCTACGCCGGCGTCGAGTTCGAGGAGGGAACGGAGGACGCGGACGAGCTGCTCGACTGGCTCGCCGGGAAAGGCTACGGGAGCATCCGCCGTGACTCCGGCATCTCGATCAAGCCGCTCTCCGAGACGGGCACGCGCCAGATCGTCCAGTTCGCGTTCGACCATGCGCGCCGCAACGGCCGCCGCAAGGTCACGGCGGTGCACAAGGCGAACATCATGAAGTTCACGGACGGGCTCTTCCTGCACGTCGCCCGTGACGTCGCCGCCGAGAACGCCGACATCGAGTTCGACGACCGAATCGTCGACAACCTTTCCATGCAGCTCGTGCAGCGGCCGGAGGAGTACGACGTGCTCGTGCTCCCGAACCTCTACGGCGACATCGTCTCGGACCTCTGCGCCGGCCTGATCGGCGGGCTCGGGCTCGCTCCCGGCGCCAACTTCGGCGAGAGCGCCGCCGTCTTCGAGCCGACCCACGGCTCGGCGCCCAAGTACACGGGTCAGAACAAGGTCAACCCGATGGCGATGATGCTCTCGGGAATGCTGATGCTCCGCCACCTCGACGAGAGCGCCGCCGCCGGCAGGCTGGAGAACGCGATCGCCGAGGTGATCGCCGAGGGCAAGAGCGTCACCTACGACATGAAGCCGTCGCGCGACGATCCGACCGCGGTCGGGACGAGCGGCGTCGCGGACGCGATCATCGAGAAGCTGGAGGTCATGCCGTGAGGCACAACGTCACCGTCGTCGGGGCCGGCGCCGTCGGCGCCACCTGCGCGCAGGAGCTCGCGCGGCGCGACTACGCCGACGTCGTGCTCGTGGACATCAAGGAAGGGCTGCCGCAGGGCAAGGCCCTGGACATCAACCAGGCCGCCGCGGTGCTCGGCTACGAGGCGAACGTGACCGGCTCGAACGGCTACGAGGAGACGGCCGGCTCGGAGGTGGTCGTGATCACGGCGGGGCTGCCGCGCCAGCCCGGGATGAGCCGCGACGACCTCGTGACCACGAACGAGGGCATCGTCAAGTCGGTCACCGAGCAGGTGCTCGGCGCCAGCCCCGACGCGATCCTGATCGTCGTCTCGAATCCCCTCGACGCGATGTGCCACGTGGCGAAGAACGTCTCCGGCTTCCCGAAGGAGCGCGTCTTCGGCATGGCCGGGATCCTCGACACGGCCCGCTTCTCGGCCTTCATCGCCTGGGAGACGGGCATGTCGATCAAGGACGTGACCGCGATGGTGCTCGGCGGCCACGGCGACCAGATGGTCCCCGTCGTCTCGGCGACGACCGTCGGCGGGATCCCGCTGCGCAAGCTCGCGCCGGAGGACCGGATCCAGGCGATGGTCGAACGGACGGCGAAGGGCGGCGGCGAGCTCGTCAACCTGCTCGGCACCTCCGCCTGGTACGCGCCCGGCGCCGCGGCCGCGCAGATGGTCGACGCGATCGTGCTGGACGAGAAGCGTGTGCTCCCGTGCACCGCCTACCTCGAGGGCGAGTACGGGATCGACGGCCTCTACATGGGCGTCCCGGTCGTGCTCGGCTCGGCGGGAATCGAGCGGATCGTCGAGCTGGAGCTGGACGAGTCGGAGCAGCAGGCGCTGCAGGCGTCGGCGGACGCGGTCCGCGACGTCGTCGGCGTCCTCACGACCTACGTAGTGGACCTCGGCCTCTCGCGGGCGCACGGCGATCGTCTGCGGCGCGTCCGCCGGGATCGGGCTCGGCTGCGCGGAAGCGCTCGCCGGCGAGGGCGCCAACGTCGCCATGCTCGCGCGGGGGCAGGAGGCGCTCGAGCGCGAGGCGGGACGGCTGGGCGCGCTCGCCGTCCCCGGGGACGTCGCGAGCGCGGCCGACCTCGAGCGGCTCGTGGAGCGCACGGTCGAGTCGTTCGGCGGCGTCGACGTCCTCGTCCTCAACTCCGGCGGACCACCGCGCACGCGCGCGGCGGACGTCACCGACGAGCAGGTCGAGGGCGCCGTCGAGCTGCTCCTCCTCTCCGCGGTCCGGCTGGTCCGTCTCTGCCGTCCGCACCTGGAAGCGAGCGGGCACGGCCGGGTGGTCGCGATCACGTCGTCGTCGGTGAAGGAGCCGATCGACAACCTCGCGCTCTCGAGCGCGATCCGGCCGGGGCTGATCGGCTGGCTGAAGACGCTGTCGCGCGAGCTCGGGCCGGCGGGGATCACCGTCAACGCCGTCGCCCCGGGCCGGATCGACACCGAGCGGGTCCGTGAGGTCTATCCCGACGGCCCGAGCGAGGCCGACCTCGCGACGATCCCCCTCCGCAGGCTCGGCGCGGCGCGGGAGGTCGGCGACGTCGTCTGCTTCCTGGCCTCCGACCGCGCTGCGTACGTGACCGGTGCGACCATCGTCGTCGACGGCGGCTTGACCCGCGGCCTCCTGTGAAGAAGATCGTCCTGGCCGGGCTCATGCTCGCCGTGCTCGCGGTCGGCGCCACGTGGCTCGTCCCCTCCGACCACTACCTCTTCCTCCCCGACAAGGCGAAGCCGCTTGCCGACCGAGTCACGGTCGAGGGCGAGACGCCGTCCCCGCCCGGCGGCATCTACTACGTCGACGTCGTCGTGCGCAAGGCCTCATGGCTCGAGGAGCTCGTAAGCGCGTTCCGGCCCGACGGCGCCGACATCGTCCCCGAGCAGGCGCTCGTTCCGCCGGGCTCCAGCTTCGCGGAGCGCCGGACGCAGAACCTGCGCCAGATGGACCGCTCGCAGGAGATCGCCGCCGCAGTGGCGCTGCGTGAGCTCGGCGAAGACGTCACCGCCGATCCCGAGGGCGCCCTCGTCGCCGCGGTCGTGCCTGACGCCCCTGCCGACGGCAAGCTCGAGCCGACGGACGTCATCGTCGCGGTCGACGGCTCGCCGGTGAAGACACCGAACGACCTGCGCCGGCTGATCGCGAAGCACAAGCCGGGCGAGACCGTGCAGCTGCGGGTCCGGGCGGGCGACGAAACGCGGACGGTCGAGGTGGCGACAGTCGAGAGCCCTCAGGAGAAGGGGCGCCCGGTGATCGGCGTCCAGGTCGAGCAGTCGGCCGACATCGACCTGCCGCGCGAGGTCGAGATCGACCTCGGCGGGGTCGGAGGCCCGTCCGCCGGCCTCGCCTTCGCGCTCGAGATCGCCGAGTCGCTGAAGGGCGACATCGACCGCGGCCTGAACGTGGCGGCGACCGGAGAGATCGAGCTCGACGGCTCCGTCGTGCCCGTCGGAGGGGTCAAGCAGAAGGTGATCGGCGCGAAGCGGGCGGGCGCCGACGTCTTCCTCGTTCCGGCTGGGGATAACGCCGAGGTGGCACGCCGCTATGCCGGGGATCTGCGCGTGATCCCTGTGGAGAGTTTTCGACAGGCGTTGCGTGAGCTGGCAACACTGCCCAGAAATAGGTAGTTAGCAGCGATTTTTCGGTTTCCGAAAGCTTCCGGAATTTGCACGCTTTTCGTCCGGCGAGAACTTGCCGCCGCCGCCGGCCGTGGCCAGAATGCCCAGGTCCGTAAGGGGTCGCTATAGAGCAAGAGGTTTAATGGGCAAGTTGTCCGAAGCAAGCTGTAGCGACTGCTACTTCCGCCGAGCGGGCCTGTGCGCTCTCCCCGGCGACAATCCGTGCCCGACGTTCCGGCTCGGCAAGGCCACGCTCGAGCCGCCTCGCCAGCCGCCGCTCGTCCCGCTCCCCGCCCGGCGCCCGACGTTCGCCACGGCCTGACGGCCGAGTAGAGTCTGCGCCGTGCAGGCTCCACGCGACCGCGACCTCGGCTGGCAGCCCCGGGTCTGGCTGCGGCTCGGGCTCCTGATCCTGATCGGCGCGTACCTGATCGCATTCGTCGTCGGCAACGACGAGAAGGCTTCGGTCGACTTCGTCATCGGGACTGCGACGACGTCGCTGATCTGGGTGATCCTGCTCTCGCTCGTCGCCGGGCTCGTGGGGGGCGTGCTGCTCTCCCAGCTCCACCGCCGGCGTCAGTCCGTGATCGAGGAGGCGAGCACGGAGACGCCCTCGTCGATCTCGGACGGCGAGGAGTAGCTGAACGCAAGACGCGCGGAACCGGCGCCCTTCCCGTCCTTCCCGTCCGGGAAGAAGTCCGGACCAGGGACGAAGGTGACGCCGGCCGACTCGGCGCGAGCGAGCAGCCCGCGTGCATCGGCCGGCAGGTCGAGCCAGACGAAGTAGCCGCCTTCGGGCTCGCTCCACGTCGCGCGGCCGCGGAGCTCGCGCTCGAGCGCGGCCAGCATCGCGTCGCGACGAAGTCGAAGCAGCCCGCGGATTCGCTCCAGGTTGGGCTCGTACGCGCCTCTCTCGATCAGCTCGTGCACCGTCGCCTGACCCAGAAAGGGCGGCGAGATGTACGTCGAGACGGCGCGCGCCTCGATCCGGGCGGCAAGGCCGGCCGGAGCGACGAACCAGCCGACGCGGAGCCCGGGCGCCACCGTCTTCGAGTACGACGAGGCGTACGTGACGAGTGCGCCGCCTTCGAGGTCGAAGAGCGAGGGTGGGCTCTCGCCCTCGTAACGGACGAGCCCGTACGGGTCGTCCTCGAGGACCGGCACTCCACGTGCGCTCACGAGCTCGATCACCTGCCGCCGCCGCTCGGCCGAGAGCGTCCTCCCGCTCGGGTTCTGGAAGGTCGGAATCGTGTAGAGGAAGCTCGTCGGCCCGGCGTCGAGCTCGCGGGCGAGCGCGTCTGGATCGAGCCCCTCGTCGTCCATCTCGACCGCACGGACGTCGGCACCCAGCCGGGCGAGGATCTTCAGCGGCCGGTCGTAGGTGGGTGCCTCGACGAGCACGCGCCCGGGGCGCTCGGCGAGCAGCTCCTCGGCGTAGAAGACGAAGCCCTGAAGCGCACCGGAGGTCAGGAGGACGCGGCCCGGCTCGACGCCGTGCTGTGCCGCGAGCCGCTCCCGCAGCGGCGCATACCCTCCGCCCGGTCCGTAGGCCAGCACCGTCGGGTCGCGGGCGATCGCCGAGCGCACGCAGTCGGCGAGGAGCTCGGCGTCGATGCACTCCGGCGCCGGTGCTCCTCGGGCAAAGGAGATCATCCGATCACCCTAGTCATCACCATGGACGCTCCCGGCGGTTCCTGGCGCGTCGCTCGCGGTGCGTAGGCCGGTGGAACAGTACGGAGGTACGGGCCGCCGCACGAGCGCCACGAGCGACCCTGAATCATCTGCCCGCCTTCGGCGGGACGCTGCGCCGGAGGCCGGCTCCGCCGGCCGGGAGGCGCAGCCGCCCAGGGATCGCCGGGCTGCTGCTACCTTGGTGCGTACGGACGGCGTGGTGTCGTCCCGTGAGGTTTGTTCTCCTTGGTTTTCCTCGGTGCTCGGCGCCGGCGGTCGAGGCAGGCGGATCTCGACCGAACACGAAGGAGTCAAATCGAACATGCAGTCTTTCCTCGAGCTGGGCGTGTCCGCACGCGTCGCACAGGCGCTGGCGGAGCGCGACATCCACGCTCCCTTCCGAATCCAGGGGCTCGTCCTGCCTGACGCGCTCGCCGGCCGCGACGTGCTCGCGAAATCCCCGACGGGATCCGGCAAGACCCTCGCCTTCGCGGTGCCGCTCGTGGAGCGGCTCGACCCGAGCGAGAAGCGCCCCACGGGGCTCGTGCTGGTGCCGACGCGTGAGCTGGCCGCGCAGGTGGCGGCCGAGCTCGGCACGATCGCCCCGGCCCGCGACCTCCAGATCGCCGCCGTCTACGGCGGCCTCTCGATCTCGTCGCAGGCGAAGACGGCGCGCGCCGCGCACATCCTCGTCGCGACGCCCGGCCGCCTGCAGGACCTGGTCGAGCGCAAGATCGTCTCGCTCGACGGCGTCCAGATCCTCGTCCTCGACGAGGCCGACCGGATGCTCGACATGGGCTTCCAGCCCCAGGTCGACCGGATCGTCGCCCGGCTGCCGCGCAAGCGGCAGACGATGTTCTTCTCCGCCACGCTCGACGGCAAGGTCGGCGAGCTCGCGCGGGCCTACACGACGAATCCGTCGCGGTTCGAGGCGCAGCTGACGCCCGACCAGGAGCAGGGCGAGATCGACCACCAGTTCGTGCCGGTCACGGCCGAGAACAAGGTCGAGACGCTCGCCGGACTCCTCGCTAAGGAGCGCGGGCTGGCACTCGTCTTCGTCCGGACCAAGCGCGGCGCCGACCGGCTCGTCCAAAGGCTCGCTCGCCACGACGTGACCGCGGTCGCGATGCACGGCGACATGAACCAGAGCCAGCGCGAGCGAGCGCTGAAGCGCTTCGAGCAAGGCACTGTGAAGACGCTCGTCGCCACCGACGTCGCCGCCCGGGGGCTCGACCTCGACGACATCACGCACGTGATCAACTTCGACCCGCCGGAGGAGCACACCGCATACATCCATCGCGTCGGCCGCACCGGTCGCGCCGGGCGGAACGGCACGGGCGTCACGCTCGTCCTTCCCGAGCAGCAGGCCGACGTCAGCCACGTCGCCCGGATGCTCGGGCACACGGAGAAGTTCGCGAGCGAGGGGATGCAGATCGCGCCGCCGCGCCTCGTCTACTCCTCCAAGCGCCGCAACTCCAAGTGGGGCCCGGTGCGCCCCCGCCGCAAGATCTAACGGAGTCTCGAACCGTTCGAACCGGGGCCTAGTAACAGTCTGTTACTAGGCTCCTTTCGCTTCGTGAGCCGGCTCGTCCCAGCCCAAGTAACAGTCTGTTGCTTGGATAGATTCGCTCGATGGACGCAGCGGCCCGCTCGAACATCGCCGACCCGTCGCTCGCGCCCGAGGGCGAGCAGCGGATCCGCTGGGTCGCGAAGCACTCTCCGGTCCTCAACCGGCTCGCGCGCGAGCGGCTCGCGGACGGCGCGCTGCGCGGCCGCAGGGTCGCAGTCGTCGTCCACCTCGAGGCGAAGACGGCCTACCTGGCCACGATCCTCGCCGACGCGGGCGCGCAGGTCGTCGCCTCGGGCTCGAATCCCGGCTCGACCCAGGACGCGGTCTGCGCGGCGCTCGTCGCGCGGGGGATCGAGGTGCACGCGCGACACGGCGCCTCGCCCGCGGAGTTCGACGCCGACCTGCTCGCCGTCGCCGACACGCGCCCGGAGGTCGTGGTCGACGACGGGAGCGAGCTGACGGCACGGATCGTCGAGCACCGGCCCAGAGCTCGCAGCCGAGCTCGCGGGCGTGACGGAGGAGACGACCACGGGCGTCGCACGGCTGAGGGCGCTCGAGCGAGCAGACCGGCTCACGTTCCCGGCGATCGCGGCGAACGACGCGCGCTGCAAGCACCTCTTCGACAACCGCTACGGCACCGGCCAGTCGACGCTTGCCGCGATCGACCGGCTGACGAACCTCACCTTCCCGGGCCGCGAGTTCTGCATCGTCGGCTACGGCTGGGTCGGCAAGGGTCTCGCGCGCGCAGCGCGGGGCGCGGGCGGCAGGGTCACCGTCGTCGAGATCGACCCCGTCGCGGCGCTCGAGGCGCACATGGACGGGCATCGGGTCGTTCCCCTGGAGGAGGCGTTGCCCGACGCGGATGTGCTGATCTCGGCCACGGGCGCGATCGACTGCGTCCCAGCCGCGGCCCTCGCGCACCTGAAGGACGGCGTCGTGATCGCGAACGGGGGCCATCACGAGCGCGAGGTCGCGATCGACGGCCTCGGACCCGGCGAGGAGGTGCGGCCCGGCGTGACGGCGCACGCGATCCCCGGAGGCGGCGCGGCGTACGTATGCGTCGGCGGCCGCCAGACGAACGTCGCCGGCGGCGACGGCCACCCCGTCGAGATCATGGACCTCTCCTTCTCGGTGCAGGCGCTCGCGGCGCACCTGCTGGCACGCGGCGGCCTCGAGCCAGGCCTGCACCGCTTCCCGGCGGAACTCGACCTCGAGATCGCGCGCACGAAGCTCGCGACGCTCGGCATCGAGCTCGGCGAGAAGACGGCGAGGCAGCGCGAGTTCGAGTCGGGCTGGGCCGTCTAGCCGAGCCGGCCGCGCGCACGAGCTCGCGCAGCCGGGCGCGCCGCCCCGTGACGAGGAGCCCGCGCCGGTAGACGATCGACGCGACGCGGACGAGGAGGACGGCCGTGGCCGCGGTCGCCACCATCGCGAAGAGCAGCTGCCAGACGGGCACCTCCCCCGACGCCCAGCGCACGGGCATCGCGATCGGCGCGGTCGCCGGGAAGAGCGAGAGCGCGACGCTCCAGATGCTGCCGGGATCGTTGGTGACGACAAGCACCGAGACGAGATACGCGACGAGGAGGCTCGTCGACACCGGTGTGATCGCCGACGTGACCTGCGTGATCTTGTCCACGAGCGCGGCCGCGGCGGCGAAGACGAACGCGTAGAGCGCGAAGCCGAGCAGGAACCAGACGATCGCGAGCGCAAGGTCCGCGCCCGCGACCGGCGGCAGGCCGATGTCGTCCGTGACCTGCACGGCGACGGCGAGCGGCGCGGCGAGCACGAGCAGCTGGAACACGGTGACGGCGCCGACCGCGACCACGTTGCCGACGAGCACTTGACTCGGGCGCAGGACAGCGAGCAGCACCTCGGAGATCCGCGTCGACTTCTCCATCCCGATCGTCGTCGCGATCGCGGAGCCGGCGAAGGTGAGCGCCATGTAGAGGACGACGCCGACCGCGAAGCCGATCTCCGCGCGGCTCTCGTCGTCGACGCGGCCGATCTCGACCTGTCGTGGCGGCGGCACCGACTGCAGCGCTTCGATCTCCTGCGCGCTCAGGCCGGCGTCGCTCGAGGCGGTGCTCCGTCTCGAGCGAGACGACCGCCTGCGAGACGACCGCCGGGAAGGTCGCGCGGCCTCCGCGGAGACGAACAGCGTGTCCCCGACGAGGCCCGCGGTCGCATCTCCGTCGCGGATCGCCGTCCGCACCGCCTGCGCGTCGGCATGGGCGTCCAGATCGAGCTCGAACTGCGCAGCGGCCGCGGTGGCCTCGAGGGTCATCGACCAGTCCGCCGGCGCGCCGCGCCGACGGTCGCGAGCGTGTAGGTGGTCCCCTCGTCGTGCAGGAGCTGCGGCACCGTCACGGCGGCGATCGCGAGGGCGAGCAGCAGCGCGGTGACGAGCTTGAACGTGCGGGAGCGGACGTTCTCGAGCAACGCCCGCTCGCACACGAGACGGGCGCCCTGCACCCAGTCGCGCATCAGGCGGCCGCCTCGAAGAAGAGCTGTGAGAGCGTGGGCAGGTCGAGCCCGAAGTCGACGACACGCCCGGCCGCACGGGCCGCGTCGAGCACTTCCAGCGGGTCGGTCCCGGCCGGCAGGGCGAGCCAGAGATCGTCGGCGGCCTCGGAGGCGACCGTGACTCCGGGAAACGCCCGCAGCCAGTCGCGCCCGGCGCCCTCGACGTGCAACCGGAGCTGCCGTCCGCCGGAGGAGGCACGGAGCTTCGCCACACCTCCTTCGAGCACGATCCGCCCGTGGTCGACCATGACGATCGCCTCGCAGAGGTCCTGGACGAGGTCGAGCTGGTGGCTGGAGAAGAGGACGGTGCGCCCCTCGCGCGCGCGATCTCGCAGACTCTCGGAGAGCTCCGAGACCGCGACGGGGTCGAGACCGCTGAACGGCTCGTCGAGGACGATCACGCGCGGGTCGTGGACGAGCGCGGTTGCGAGCTGGAGCCGCTGCTGCATCCCGCCCGACAGCGAGTCCGTGCGGTCGCCCCAGCGATCCGCGAGACCGAGCTCGTCGAGCACCTTGCGCGCTCGCTCGGTCGCGTCACGGCGTGAGAGGCCATGCAGGCGGCCGAAGTGGACGACCTGCTCGCCGGCCGCCATCCCGGCGTAGAGCCCGCGCTCCTGCGGCATGTAGCCCCAGCTGCGCCGGTCGTCCCGGGTCGCGCGGCGCCCGTCGACCGCGATCTCGCCGCGGTCTGCGTCGAGCACTCCGAGCAGCACGCGCAGCAGCGTTGTCTTCCCCGCCCCGTTCGGGCCGAGGAGGCCCACGAGCACGCCCGGCGCGACGTCGAAGGTGACGCCGTCGAGCGCGACCCGGTTGCCGAACGAGTGGGCGACGTCGCGAAACTCGAGCATCATCGGCCGGAGGCCCTCATCAGCCGGATGCTAGGCGCGCCGCGCCCAGCCGGCGCCGGCAGACCCGGCCGTGTGCCCCACCTCGTCCTTTCCGCACACGTCGGGGCCAGGACCCGGCGTGTCCGGAGCGGACACTGATCGGTCTAGCGAAGTGTGAGGGCAGCCGGAGCTCTCTCGGCCCCGATCCGCGCCCGCGCCGTCGCCGCGTAGCGCGCGTCGAGAGCGGGCCGGACGCCGGCGATCCGCGCCGGCACGAGCTGTGCCTGCGAGACGCCGTGCGCGTTCAGCCGCGCCAGCAGGACTCCGGTCGACGTCGTCCCGGTCGAGTGGGCGCCGAAGACGAAGTTGCCGAGACTCCACGCGACGAGCTTGCGGCCGCCGCGCTGCACCGGCTGCAGGACGTGCGGGTGCGCGCCGAGCACGACCGTGGCACCGGCTCGGAGCGCGACGTCGGCGAGGCTGCGCTGGCGCGAGTCGGGTGTCGTCGCCAGCTCGGTACCCCAGTGGAAGTAGACGACCACGACGTCCGCTGTTCGTCTCGCCTTACGGACGTCCGGGTCGATCAGCTCCGAGAACGCCGGCGCGGCTCCCGGGAGCCCGGGCCCTGCATCGAAGCCGTACGGCCGCACGTCCGAATATGCGAGCACCGCGATCCGGAGGCCGCCGAGCTCGAAGCGGGCGGGCCGGCGCGCTGCCGCGAGATCACGGCCACCGCCGACCGTCGCGATCCCGTTTCGGCGGACGTGGCGCACGGTGTCGAGCAGCGCCTCCCGGCCGAAGTCGAGCGAGTGGTTGTTGGCGAGCGAGAGGACGTCGATGCCCGCCTGCGGCGACGGCCGGCAGTGCGCCGGGCGAGCCGCGGAACGTGTACTCCTTGCCGGGGACCGGCGCTCCGCCCGTGGAGACGGCGCACTCGAGGTTGGCGATGGCGAGATCCGCCTCGCGGAGCAACTCGCGCACGCCGCTCCACGGATACGCGGGGCCGTTGGCGGAGATCGCGTGCGCGATCTGGTCCCCGAGGTTGACGTCACCCACGGCGGCCAGGACGAGCGGGCGGACGACAAGCGTCTGCAGGTGACGCTTCCGCTCGGCGGACACCAGCGCCAACCGGTAGGCGGCGGCTCGCCGCGGCGCTCGCGCCTCGATCACGAAGCGTCCCATAGGCCCACTCCGGGCGCGGCCGACCTCACGACCGCCGACCAACAACCGCACCGTCGCCTCCGCGCCGGCCCAGCCGGTCACCCTGAACGCGGCGCCGGGCACGAGCCACTTCGGGTGCGGGCGCTCGAGCCGCAGCGGAGGCGGCGCAGCCGGTGCGCGTCGCGACGTGTCGGCTGCGGCGAACGAGACGCACGAGCCGACCACGACGACGCCGAGCCCGGCGGCCGCGGCGAGGCGCCTGCGGACGTGACGCTCCATGCACGTTGGTTCGGGCACCGCTCCATCGCTCCTCCGCAGGACCCGGCGCCGTCGAAATAGGTCTCCCGCCTCTTATGGACACGTCAAGCGCTGCCGATGCTGAACGCATGCGTTCCGCCACGCTCGTCATCGTCTGCCTCGTCGCGCTCGCCGCGGCCGCTTCCGGCACCGCAGCCGGTGACAGCGGCGTCGTCGCCTCGGTCACCGACGGCGACACGCTCCGGCTGACGGACGGCCGCCGCGTGCGGCTCGTGCAGATCGACACGCCCGAGCTCGGCGGCGGCGAATGCTACTCCCGCGCCGCGCGAACGCAGCTGCTGCAGCTCGCCGGCCCCGGGACGCGCGTGCGCCTCACGACCGATCCGCGCCTCGACCGGGTGGATCGGTACGGCCGGCTGCTCGCGTACGTCGAGGTCGGGCGCACGAACGTCAACGTCGAGCTCGTGCGCCGCGGCGCCGCGACCGTGTACTTCTACCGCGGCGAGCGCGGGACGAACGCGGCCAGGCTGCTCTCAGCCGGAAACGCCGCGCGGTCCGCCCGCCGCGGCCTGTGGGGAGCCTGCCCGAACGCAGTCTGGAACCCGGAGGGCGCGGCCACGACCGGCAGCTCCGGTCCGACGGCGTCGCCGAAGCCGCAACCGCTCGTCCCGCAGGGAAACTGCGACTCCTCCTACCCGGACGTCTGCATCCGCCCGTACGCCCAGGTGGGCGATCTCGACTGCGCGGACGTCCCCTACCGCAACTTCCGCGTGCTCGCGCCCGATCCGCACGGCTTCGACGGCCGGGACGACGACGGGCGCGGCTGCGAGGGCTGACGCCAGGTAAGGACTGCTCGCGACCTCGGCGACGATCTCGGCCGTCTCGGTCGGCGAGGTGCCGACGCGGATGCCCTTCGCCTCGAGCGCTTCCTTCTTCCCCTGTGCGGTTCCGGAGGAGCCGGAGATGATCGCGCCGGCGTGGCCCATCGTCTTGCCGGGCGGCGCCGTGAAGCCGGCGATGTAGGCGACGACCGGCTTCGACATCTTCTCCTCGATGAAGGCGGCCGCCTTCTCCTCCTCGTCGCCGCCGATCTCGCCGACCATCACGACGTATTCCGTCTCCGGGTCGGACTCGAAGCGCTCGAGCACGTCGATGAACGAGGAGCCGACGATCGGGTCGCCGCCGATCCCGACGATGGTCGAGTTGCCGAGCCCTCGCTGCGTCAGCTCGTGGCCGATCTGGTAGGTCAGCGTGCCCGAGCGCGAGACGAGGCCGATCGAGCCCTCGGTGAAGATCTCGGCGGGGATGATCCCCACGTTCGCCTTGCCGGGTGAGAGCGCGCCGGGGCAGTTGGGCCCGAGCATCGTCACGCCCTTCGGCCGGATGTACGCGTAGACCCGCAGCATCTCGTGCGCCGGCAGCCCCTCGGCGATGCAGACGACCGTGCCGATGCCCGCGTCCACGGCCTCGTAGATCGCGTCGGCGGCGAAGCGCGCCGGGACGAAGACCATGGTCGTGTTCGCGCCCGTCTCCGCGACCGCGTCCGCGACCGTGTCGAACACGGGGACGCCCTCGACGTCCTGGCCGCCCTTCCCGGGCGTCACCCCTGCGACCACCTGCGTGCCGTAGCGCTTGTTGCGGAGGCCGTGGAAGGAGCCCTCCGAGCCGGTCAGGCCCTGGACGACGAGCTTCGTCTCCCTGTCGACGATGATCGCCATGCCTTACCCCTTGCGCGCCTTGAAGAGCAGCTTCGTGTCCACGTACTCGTCGCCCTCGATCTGGTCGGCGAGCAGCTCCCTGACGCGCGCCGCGTCGTCCTCGGGGGTGCCCGACCGCGCCAGCCACTCCTCCAGCGGGTGCCGCTTCTCGAACGACTCGACCTGCTCGATCTCGAGCCCGACGCCTTCGAGGAACGCGCGCCACTCGTTCTCGGAGTAGGAGCGGACGTGCGTGGGATCGCGGAGCTGCTCCGCCTCCTCGACCTGCTCGCTCACGTAGAGCGTGTCCTCGACGACGACGAGGTCGGAGCTCACACGCGCCATCTCGCCGACCGCCGCGGCGACGTCGTCGAAATGGTGCGGCGCGATCCGGGTGACGACGAGGTCGAAGGCGCCGTCCGCGAACGGCAGGTCCTCGGCACGGCAGATGACGTCGGGCCGCATCCCCGGCGCCGGATCCGCGCTGACGACCGAGAGACCCGCCTCGCGCAGGCGTCGCGCGACATGCCCGCCGCCGGTCGCGACGTCGAGCGCCGTCTCCGCGCCCTCCGCCCAGCGCACGATCAGGTCGAGGTCCTCGCCCTCGCGCTGCTCCGGCGCGTTGCGGTACGCCTCGGCACGCGACGACCAGTCGCTCACTTCGCCAGCTCCACTGCCCTCCGGGCGCCGTCGAGCATGGTCGCTTCCGCGTGCAGGTTCGCCGGTGCGGCGTCGGAGAGGATCCTGCGCCCCTCCTCGGCGTTCGTGCCGTCGAGGCGGACGACGATCGGATCCTCGATCGTCATGCGCTCGAGCGCGGCCAGGATTCCGCGCGCGACTTCGTCGCAGCGCGTGATCCCTCCGAAGATGTTGAAGAAGATCGACTTCACCTGCGTGTCCTGTGTGATCACCTCGAGCGCGTCGACGACGCCTTCCGCGTCGCCGCCGCCGCCGAGGTCGCAGAAGTTCGCAGGCGTGCCGCCGACAAGCGCGATCACGTCGAGCGTCGACATCACGAGCCCCGCGCCGTTGCCGAGGATGCCGACCTCCCCGTCGAGCTTCACGTAGGTCACGCCCTTCTCCCGGGCGAGCGACTCGAGCGGATCGGCCGCCGCGACGTCGCGCATCGCCTCGATCTCCGGGTGCTTGTAGAGGGCGTTGTCGTCGACGGTGAACTTCGAGTCGAGGGCCTTGACCTCGCCTTCGGGCGTGACGATCAGCGGGTTGATCTCGCAGAGCATCGCGTCGCAACCGACGAAGGCGTCGTAGAGCTTGCCCGCGATCGCCGCGATCTGCTTCTGCTCGCCCGGGTCCTCGACCCCCGCGCCGTAGACGAGCCGCCGGGCCTGCCAGGGCTGGAAGCCCTCGAGCGGGTCGACGTGGAGCCTGACGAGCGCTTCCGGCGTCTGCTCCGCCACCTCCTCGATGTCGATCCCGCCCTGCGTCGTGAACATGAAGAGCGGCTTCTTGACGCCACGGTCGAACGTGAGCGAGAGGTAGTACTCCTTCGCGATCTCGGAGGCGCGCTCGACCCAGAGCGTGCGCACGACGTGGCCGCGGATGTCGAGCCCGAGGATCTGCTTCGCCTTCTCCTCGGCGTCCGCCGGGTCGTCGGCGAGCTTGATCCCGCCCGCCTTGCCGCGGCCACCCGTCAGCACCTGAGCCTTGACGACGACCTGGCCACCGAGCTCCTCCGCTGCCGCGCGCGCCTCCTCGGGAGTCGTCGCCGGACGGCCCTCCGAGACGGGAATGCCGAAGCGCCCGAAGAGCTGCTTGCCCTGATACTCGTAGAGGTCCAAAGCGGCCGCGAGTCTAGCTGCGAGACTTCGGCGGATGCGCCGGGCACTGTTCCTCGCCGTCGCGCTCCTGCTCGCAGGGTGTGGCGGCGCCGATGCCGAGCCGGTCGAGCCGACGAAGGCGGCCGAGCCGCAGCGGGCCGAGCTCGGCTGGCTCGAGCGCTATCCCGCCACCGGGCAAGGGCTCCGCTTCGCTGTCGAATGGCTCGAGGTCCGCAAGGACGGCTGGTCGGCGGAGATCGCCGTGACGAATGCGACCGACATCTCCTTCGAGCTCGTCGGCGACGACACCGAGCATCAGTACGGGCTGATGCTGTTCGCGACGAGCGATCTCGCCGAGCTCGAGGAGGCGGCTCGGGACGGCACCCTGCCGGCGCCGCGACTCGCGGCAAAGCTCGAGCCTGCTCCGCCCGAGCTCCTCGCTCCGAACGACACCTGGCGCACGACGATCTCGGCGCCCGGGGCGCTGGCGGACGGCAGCTACGTCCGCGTCTCGTTCGGGCCCCTTCGCGCCCAGGGCGAGCCGCCCGACGGGATGGAGCAGGTCGTCGTCTGGATCACGGACCGCTCGTACCACCTGTAGACGCCGGACGGACGCTGTAACCTCGCGCGGCAAGGTCACGCAGCCAAGGAGGAGCGAGATGGACGAGGAGACCACGCTCGGCGACGAGGAGATCGGCTCGGAAGACGAGAAGCCCGAGATCGTCGGCGACGCCGACGGCGACGACACGGACACGACCGACGGTGACGCAGACGACTCCGACACCACGGACTCGGACTCGGACGACACGGACGCCGGCTAGCAGCGAGGCGCTCGACCGTGCGATCGAGCCGGTCGAGCCCGAGCTCTTTCTCTCGGAGCACTGGGAGCAGAAGCCGCTCGTCGTCCCGCGCGCCGAGGAGGGCCGGTTCGACGACCTCCTCTCCGTGCGGGACGTCGAGCGGCTGATCACCGAGACCGGGCTCAGGACGCCGGGCTTCCGGCTCGTCAAGGCCGGCGCGACGGTCTCGGACTACACGACCGACCTTTCCTGGCGTCCGTCCCCGTTCACCGGAGTCGCGGACGTCCCGCGCGTCCTGCAGGAGTTCGACGACGGCGCCACGATCGTGCTCCAGGGCCTGCACCACTTCTGGCTGCCGCTCGTCCGCTACTGCCGTCACCTCGAGGCGTATCTCGGCCACGCGGCGCAGGCGAACGCGTACTACACACCTCGCGGCTCACAGGGGCTTCCCGTCCACCACGACACGCACGAGGTGGTCTCGCTCCAGGTGAGCGGCGAGAAGCGGTGGCTCGTCTACGAGCCGGTGCTCGAGCTGCCCTTGAAGAACCAGCGCTACCGCTCGGCGCTCGGCGCCCCGGGCGAGCCCGTGCTGGACGTGACGCTCCGCGCCGGGGACACGATGTACCTGCCGCGCGGCTGGCTCCACCAGGCGCTCACCTCCGGCTCCGACTCGCTGCACGTCACGATCGGCGTCAACGTGCCCCGCTGGATCGACGCCGCCCGCGCCGAGCTCGAGGCGCGCGAGCACGAGCTCTCCTACCGCCGGACGATCGACGGCGTCCCGCCTCCGGAGCTGCCCGGGCTCGACGCCGATGCGGCCCGGCAGCGCGCACGCGACCGGTTCGTGCGCAGCAGGCGCCCGATCCTCGACGGGCAGCTCTCGGAGCTGCGGGCGCTCGACGGACTGGACACGTCGACGGAGCTCGTGCGCCGCGACACCGTGATCGCAGACCTGCACGGCACGCGCCTCGTCTTCGAGGGCAAGGAGCTCCGCTTTCCCGAGCGGCTGTCGGCAGAGCTCGAGTTCCTCGTCACGGCCGAGGCACCGTTTTGCGGGAGCGACCTCCCGGGCCCGCTCGACGATGCGGGACGCCTCGTGCTGCTCAGACGGCTCGTGCGCGAGGGGTTCCTGCGACGTAGCGCCTCGGCCGCCTGAGCTGCTCCGTCGAGCAGGTGAGGTGCGTCGCCTCGCCGTGCTCGCGCCGGACCTCGACGTCGTACCGCGTCCCCCCCGCCTCGACGCGCGCACGCCAGCCTTCGCGCTCGGGCTCGATCTCCGCGACCCGGACGTCGGCGACGCCGAGAAGTCCCGTCGCCTCGCGCACGGCCCGCTCTGCGGCCTGCGCGGCGAACCCGTGGCACGAGCGACCCCGGTATGTGGGCAGATGGACGCGATGCTCCAGCACTGCCTCGACGACCGACCAGGCGTCTCCCGGCTCGACCCGGCCGTAGTAGACGCCGTCCGGGAGCGTGACGAGGTTGCCCGCGAAGCGGTCGCCGCCGACGTGAGTCGACTGCCATGCCCACCCGTCCTCGACCTGCTCGCGGATCGACTCGTAGAGCGGCCGGCCGTACCGGGCGCAGCAACGGTCGTGCTTCCCGTGCGTGCAGACGAGAAAGAGGGGGTGCTCGACAGGCGCGCCTGCCGTTTCGAGGTCGAGCCCGATCAGGTCGTCGTGACGCTCGAGCTCGAGCCGGCGCAGGTCGCTCCCGTCCTGCGCCGTCCGGGCCACGAACGCGAGCAGCCGGTCCTCGCCGCGACGCTCGGCTCGGCGGACGAAGAGGACGCGCGCGTGCGGCAGCCGCGCGCGCTCGGCCCGCAGGTAGGCCTTCAGCTCCGAGCTCAGCGTCGAGCGGTCGACGGCGTCGTGCGCCCAGAGCCCGCGATACTCGAGCAGGATCCACGTGTCGACGCGGCTCGCGGTCGCGGCGAGCGGCTCTGCGTCGGCCCGCGACGTCTCCGCACAGAACGCCTTACTCGCCCAGGACGAGGCAGATCACCTGCCCGCTCGAGACCGCCTCGCCTGGAGTGACCGAGAGCGCCGAGATCGTGCCGCGCCGGTGGGCGACGATCTCGTTCTCCATCTTCATCGCCTCGACGACGCAGACGACGCTGCCGGCCTCGACCACGTCCCCGTCCGAAACGTCGACCTTGAGCACCGTTCCCTGCATCGGCGTGACGACGGCCTCGCTGCCCGCGCCGCCCGGACCGGCCGCCGCCCGCCCGCGCCGCCGGCGCGCGAGCTCCGCCCACGGCGGCTCAGGCTCGAGCACGGTCACGTCGTAGCGGCGGCCGCCGACCTCGACGACGGTCGCGCGGGGACGCACCTGTCCATCCAGGGAGCCCGCGTCCTCCGGCGCCTCTCGTGTCAGCTCGGCGGCACGACCTGCGAGCTCCTCCGACTCGACGACGCCGTCGCAGGTCGCACCGGCGATGAAGCACGGATGCGAGAGCAGCGCGCGGTGGAAGCCGAGCAGCGTCGGCGGGCCGGCGAGCTCGAACTCGTCCAGCGCGCGGAGCATCCGCATCCGTGCGTGCTCGCGGTCGACGCCGTGCACGATCAGCTTCGCGATCATCGGGTCGTAGAGGCCCGAGATCTCCGAGCCGGCGACCACGCCGGAGTCGACGCGGACGCCCGGCCCGGCCGGCTCGCGGTAGGCCGTGATCCGCCCCGGAGCCGGCAGGAAGCCGCTGGAGACGTCCTCGGCGTTGATCCGGCACTCGATCGCGTGACCGTGCAGGCGCACCTCGGCCTGCGTCATCGACAGCGGCTCGCCGGCGGCGATCCGCACCTGCTCCCGCACGAGGTCGATCCCCGTCACCTCCTCGGTGACGGTGTGCTCGACCTGGATGCGCGTATTCATCTCCATGAAGTAGTAGTGACCGTCGGGGGTCAGCAGCCCCTCGATCGTCCCGGCCGAGCGGTAGCCGGCGGCGCGCGCCGCGTCGACCGCGATCTGCCCGATGCGATCGCGCAGCGCCTCGTCCACCGCAGGCGACGGCGTCTCCTCGACCAGCTTCTGGTGGCGGCGCTGGATCGTGCAGTCGCGCTCGCCGAGATGGATCACGCTTCCGTGCGTGTCGGCCAGCACCTGCACCTCGACATGGCGCGGGTCCTCGAGGTAGCGCTCGACGTACACGCGCCCGTCCGCGAAGTACTTCTCGCCCTCTCGCTGGGCCGACTCGAACGCCCGCTCGGCCTCACCCGGCTCGGCGACGAGCTTCATCCCCTTGCCCCCGCCTCCGGCCGCCGCCTTCACGATCAGCGGATAGCCCACCTCCTCGCCGAGACGCAGCACCTCGGCGACCGTGTCGACGGGGTCGACGGCGCCGGGGATGATCGGGACTCCGGCCGCCTGCATCGCCGTCCGCGCACGCGTCTTCGAGCCCATCAGCTCGATCGCCGCGCTCGGCGGCCCGATCCAGGCGAGCCCGGACTCCTCGACGGCGCGGGCGAACGAGGCGTTCTCGGCGAGGAAGCCGTAGCCGGGGTGAATCGCCTCCGCCCCCGCGCGCAGGGCCGTCTCGACGATCCGCTCGCCGACGAGGTAGCTCTCCGCCGCCGGGCCGGGCCCGATCAGGTAGGCCTCGTCGGCCGCGCGCACGTGCAGCGCCGCCCGGTCGGCCTCCGAGTAGACCGCGACGGGCGCGATCCCGAGCTCGCGCAGCGTCCGGAAGACCCGGATCGCGATCTCGCCGCGGTTCGCGACCAGCACTTTCGAGAAGAGCGCCATCGCCGCGTATTCTCACGGAGCCGTGACGCTGCCCGATCAGTTGACCGTCGCCCGGGCCGCCTCGGTGCCTCTCGTCGTGCTCCTCTACGCGTGGGAGTTCCCCAACAACGAGTACTGGGCGACAGCGGTCTTCTGCATCGCCATGGCGACGGACTGGTTCGACGGCCGGATCGCGCGCCGGCGCGGCGTCACCTCGCAGCTCGGGACGCTGCTCGACCCGATCGCGGACAAGGTGCTCGTGCTCTCGGTGCTCGTGATGCTGATCGAGGACGGGATCTGGCCCGCCTGGATGGTCGCCGCGATCGTCGCGCGCGAGCTGATGGTCTCGGGCCTTCGGCTGGCGGCGATCCAGCGCGGCGTCGTGATCGCCGCGCGCGACCTCGGCAAGCTGAAGACGTGGGCGCAGGCGCTTGCGGCCGCGCTCGGCGGCTTCGCGGCCGCAGGCGCCTGGGACGACAGCGTCGGCTGGTGGGCGCTGGTCGTCGCGCTCGTCCTGACCTGGGTCTCCGGCCTCGACTACGCGCGGGCGGCGCCAAGGCTGCTCCGCGGCGCGGCCTGACTCAGCGCAGGGTTACGCCTTGGTCTTGCACCACTCGCCGAAGGCGGCCCAGGCAGCGAGATAGCTCTGCAGCTGCGTCAGGCCTCGCGCGAACTCGACCTTGATCGAGATCTGGCAGATGGGGCAGAAGGGATCCTCGGCGGAGCGGGCTGGGTGATCACCGCAGCGGGAACACATCGTGTCGAGACAACGGCCCAGAGGGCCGGGGAGTTACGGCGCCTCACGTCGCCGGTTGCTGCAAGCGCGGCGAGGATCGCCGCGCGCTCATCCTCGGCCGGCTCGGGCACGATCGCGACAGGCACGGGCGAAAGTAGATCACCTTTTCGGGTGATTCCAACGGCTCGCGGCTAGGGAAGAATCGCCTTCCTGGGTACACGAGGAGGAGGAACGCATGTTTCAGTGGAAGAACGGTCGACTCGCGCTGCTGCTCGTCACGCTCGCGGGCGTGGCTGCGGCTCTGGGCAACTGGGGTTGGCACCTTTACAACTGGGGCTGGTAGAGCTCACAGCATGAGCTCGGGGGCCGCCATGCCCCCACGGCTCGCGGCAGTCGTCCTGCCGGTCGGGCTGTTGGGCCTCCTGGTCGCCACGGCGACCGCCGTCTCGCTCGCCGCCTCCCCGTTCGACGCGCTGACGCTGGCCGGGATCGCCGGCCTGCTCGGTGCCTCGACGCTGGCGGAGCGGTACCCGGTGCCGCTCGACGGGATCGACACCGGCGGCGTCTCGCTCGGCTTCGTCTTCTGCACCGCGAGCATCGTGCTCTACGGGTGGGAAGCCGGTGTGATCGTCGGGCTCGCCGCGCCGCTCATGCAGCTGCTCGAGCATCGCCCGCCGGTACGCGTCGCGTACAACGCATCCGTGCTCGGGCTCGCTGCCGTCTGTGCGAGCGCGGCGATCGCGCCGTTGCGCGGGGACAGTGTCGCGCAGCTGCTCGTGCAGGTCGTCGTCGCGGCGCTGGTGCACTTCAGCGTCAATCTGCTGCTGATCAGCCTCGTCGTCGGGATCAGCGCGGGCAAGCCGTTCCTCACCGTTGCGCGAACGAGCGCGGAGGTCACGGCGGTGCCGTTCGCCTTGATGTCCTCGGCTGCGCTGATGCTCGTCGTCCTCTGGCAGCGCTCGCCGTTCCTCTCTGCCGCCCTCGTCGGGCCGCTGCTCGCGATCGCGCTCTACCAGCGCTCCACGTTCCGCGAGCTGCGCGCGATGCGACTCGCCCTGACCGACCCGCTCACGGGGCTCGGCAACCACCGTCACTTCCACGACCGGCTCGAGCGCGAGCTCGCAGACTCACGCGAGCAGCGCTATCCGCTCAGCATCTGCCTGCTCGACATCGACGACTTCAAGCGGATCAACGACCGATTCGGCCATCCGGGCGGCGACAAGGTGCTTGCTCAGCTGGCGGCGCACCTGCGCCAGGGAGGCGAAGCGTTCCGGCTCGGTGGGGACGAGTTCGCGATCCTGCTGCCCGGACGCGACGAGGACGGCGCCCGCATCGCCGCCGAGGCGATCGTGGCGCGCCTTCCCGAGGTCGACCTCGCTCCCGCCGGCCGCATTACCGTCAGCGCCGGCATCGCGACGTCACCCGAGGAGGAGATCGGCTCTGACGAGCTGGTGCGCCGCTCCGACAGTGCGCTCTACTGGGCGAAGGAATACGGCAAGAACCAGGTGCGCGTCCACCGGCCGGACGTGGTCGAGATCGCCGAGCTGAGGCGGCTCGCGGCAGGCCCGGACCGCGCGGCGCGCTTCCGGGCGGCGGCGAGCCTCGCCCGGGCCGTCGACGCCCGCGACGCATACACGGGCTCGCACTCGGAGCGCGTCGCCGACCTGGCGGCACGGATCGCGGCCGGCCTCGGGCTCGACCGGGAGCAGGTCGAGCTGACGCGGCTCGCCGCGAGCCTGCACGACCTCGGCAAGCTCGCGATCCCGGAGGAGATCCTGCGCAAGCCGGGGCCGCTCTCCGAGACCGAGCGGCTCGTGCTCGAGCGCCATCCGCAGATCGGCTACCGGATGCTCGAGAGCCTCGGCGTCGACCCGGTCGCCGACTGGGTGCTACATCACCACGAGCGCTGGGACGGCACCGGCTACCCGGACTGCCTCGCCGGCGCGGAGATCCCGCTCGGTGCCCGGATCATCTTCGTTGCGGATGCGTACGACGCGATGACCTCGGACCGCGTGTACCGCAGCCGTCTCTCCGACGACGAGGCGATCGCCGAGCTCGCGCGCTGCTCGGGCACGCAGTTCGACCCGGACGTCGTCGAGGCGCTGGCCGAGGAGCTCGGCATCGCCGAGACGCTGCTCGCCGCCGCCGTGTAGTCGAGCGGGTCTGCGACTCGCTCGAGCTCGACTTCGTCGAGCCGTCCTGACCCGCCACGTCTGCGCGGGACGTGTCTGGGGACTGTCCCCGGACATGTCCGGAACGGCGTCGTCCGTCGGGTGGATCTTCGGGCGTATCTTTCGCCGCGGCCGCTAGAGCGGGATGTTCCCGTGCTTGCGCGAGGGCCGAGGCTCGCGCTTCGTCTGCGCGACCTCGAGCGCGGAGATCAGAACCGGCCGCGTCCGCCGCGGCTCGATCACCTCGTCGACGTAGCCGCGCTCGGCAGCGTGATACGGGTTCGCGAAGCGCTCCTTGTACTCGGCGATCAGCTCGGCGCGGCGCGCCTCCGGGTCGTCCGCCTCCTCGAGCTCCTTGCGGAAGACGATGTTGACCGCGCCCTCCGGCCCCATCACCGCGACCTCGGCGGTCGGCCAGGCGACGTTGAAGTCGGCGCGGATGTGCTTGGAGCTCATGACGTCGTACGCCCCGCCGTACGCCTTCCGGGTGATGACGGTCAGCTTGGGCACGGTCGCCTCGGCGAAGGCGTAGAGGAGCTTCGCCCCGTGACGGATGATGCCGCCCCACTCCTGCTCGGTGCCCGGGAGGAAGCCGGGCACGTCGACGAACGTGACGAGCGGGACGTTGAACGCGTCGCAGGTGCGGACGAAGCGCGCGGCCTTCACTGATGCGTCGATGTCGAGCACGCCCGCGAGAGCGGCCGGCTGGTTGCCGACGACGCCCACCGAGTGGCCGCCGAGCCGGGCGAACCCGCAGACGATGTTCTCCGCCCAGTGCGGCTGCACCTCGAGGAACTCCCCCTCGTCGACCACCTTCGCGATCACCTGCTTCATGTCGTACGGCTTGTTCGGGCTGTCGGGAACGAACGTGTCCAGCTCCGGCGCCTCCCGGTCGACCGGGTCCGAGGGCGCCGCGTACGGCGGCAGCTCGAGGTTCGACTGCGGCAGGAACGAGAGCAGGTAGCGCGCGTCCTCGAGGCACGCCTCTTCGTCGGGCGCGGTGAAGTGCGCGACCCCGGACTTGGAGGCGTGGGTCGACGCGCCGCCGAGCTCCTCGAACGAGACCTCCTCGCCCGTGACCGTCTTCACGACGTCGGGCCCGGTGATGAACATGTACGAGGCTCCCTCGGCCATGAGCACGAAGTCGGTGATCGCCGGCGAGTAGACGGCGCCGCCCGCGCACGGGCCGAGGACGAGCGAGAGCTGCGGCACGACGCCCGAGGACTGCACGTTCCGCCAGAAGATCTCGGCGTAGCCGGCGAGCGAGACAACGCCCTCCTGGATCCGCGCCCCGCCGGAGTCGTTGATCCCGATCAGGGGACAGCCGTACTTGAGGGCCATGTCCATCACCTTGCAGATCTTCTCGGCGAAAACCTCGGAGAGGGAGCCGCCGAAGACGGTGAAGTCCTGCGAGAAGACGAACACCTTCCTCCCGAAGATCTCGCCGTACCCGGTCACGACGGCGTCGCCGTAAGGGCGGTTCGCCATCGAGTTGAAGTCGGGATTCCGGTGCCGGACGTAGCGGTCGAGCTCGACGAACGAGCTCGGGGTCCAGCAGCTTCTCGATCCGCTCGCGGGCGAGCAGCTTCCCTCGCTCCCGCTGCCGTGCGATCGCCTGCTCGCTGCCCGCGGTCGCAGCTTGCTCGGACAGCTCCTGCAGCCAGGCGAGCTTGGCCGCGGTCGTGTCGTGGGTCTCGGCCATGCGGCCGCAGCCTAATACGATCGCTCCATGGAGCCGCCGCTCGACCGCTCGACGATCTGGCCTTACGTCGACGGCGAGCCAGGGCCGTTCCACTACGCACGAAACGCGCATCCGGTCGGGGTCGAGGCGGAGCGGGCGCTCGGGGAGCTCGACGGCGGCGAAGCGCTGCTCTTCCCGTCGGGCACCGCCGCCGGGACGGCGCTCGTTCTCGGCCTCCTCTCGCCGGGCTCGACGATCGCGCTCGCCCAGGACGCGTACTACGGCACCGGCGTCCTCTTCGGCGAGCTGGAGCGCTGGGGGCTCCGGCACGTGCTCTTCGACCAGACCGGGCCGCCGCCGGAAGGCGCCGACCTCGTTTGGATCGAGGCGCCCTCCAACCCGCTCCTGACCATGCCCGACTTCGAGGCGTCCGCCGCGTACGCCGCACCCGTCGTCTGTGACGCGACGGCTGCGACGCCGGTGCACGTGCGCCCGCTCGAGCGCGGCTGCGACTTCGTCCTCCACTCGGCGACGAAGTACCTCGCCGGCCACCACGACGTGCTCCTCGGCGCCGTTGTCGCCAAGGACTCCGAACACGCGGCCCGACTCCTCGAGCTCCGCACGCGTACGGGCCTCGTCGCCGCGCCCGACGCGGCATGGCTCTTGCTCCGCGGCCTGAAGACGCTCGAGGTCCGCGTCGCCCGCCAGGGTGAGACGGCGACTGCGCTCGTCGAGCGCCTGCGGAGCCACGACAAGGTGACCGCCGTGCGCTACCCGGGCTTCGGCGGGCTGCTCTCGTTCGACGTCGCCGACGGCGCCGACAGCACGTCGCGTCGAGATGGCCACAGAGACAATTGTGAACGCGACGAGCCTCGGCGGCGTCCACTCGACGATCGAGACGCGCCACCGCTGGGAGGGCGACCGCGTCCCCGAGGGCTTGCTGCGCCTCTCGGTCGGCCTCGAGCCCGCGGACGACCTCTGGCGCGACCTGGAGGATGCGCTCGAACAAGCCTGAAAGGGGTAGATGCAGAGTGTGGTTGGCCGCACTACAACTGCGTTGGCTCTCTGCCACCATGTGCCTATGCCCAAGACCGTCGTGATCGTCGATGACCACCCGAGCTTCCGGGCGTCGGCAAGGGCGATCCTCCAGTCGGAGGGCTTCGAGGTCGTGGGCGAGGCGGAGGACGGTGAGTCGGCGATTGCCGCGGTGCGGGCGTTGCATCCCGACGTGCTCCTGCTCGACGTCCAGCTCCCGGACATGGACGGTTTCGCCGTCTGCCGGACGCTCGAGCTGAACGGCCGCCCCCCGGCGGTCGTTCTCGTTTCGAGCCGCGATGCGTGCGACTACGGCTGCATGATCGCGCAGAGCGGCGCCCGCGGCTTCATCCCGAAGGCTGAGCTCTCGGGCGACAGTCTCGCCGACGTCCTGGGGTGAGGGGCCGCTACCTCGCCGCCGCCGGCGCGGTCGCGCTGCTCGGCGCGGCGGGCGCAGTGTGGGTGATCTCGAGGAGCAACCACACTGAAAACAAGGACCTGATCGCCGCGCTGGTGCTCACTGCCAGCCTCTCCTTCACCTTCAGCGGCCTCTTCGCCCTCTGGCGCCGCCCCGAGAACCGAACCGGCTTCCTGCTCGTCGCCACCGGCCTCCTCTGGCTGCTCGGCGCGCTCACGGCCGCGAACAACCCGTGGGTCTTCGCCGTCGGCTTCGCGTTCGGCAGCGCCGCCTTCGGCGCCTTCGGGCACCTGCTCCTCGCGTACCCGACCGGCCGGCTCGAGACCCGCTTCCACCGCATCCTCGTCGCGACGATCTGGTTCGACCTGACCGTTCCTGCCCTGGCGCTGCTCCTCGTCGGCGGCACCGACCGCGCGGCGGGCGAGTCCAGCGCCTCACCCGACAGCCCAATCGTCATCTGGCAGAGCGATCCCGCGGCGCGCATCATCCTCGCGCTCGCCACGATCGCCGCGCTCTCGCTCCTCGGTGTGGTGCTGTTCGCGCTCGCGCAGCGCTGGCGCCGGGCGAGCGCCGCACTCAGGCGAGTCCTCGCGCCGGTGTTCGCGACGAGCGCGATCTCGCTGCTGCTGTTCCTTGTCGCGATCGGAGTCGCGGAACTCTCCAGGAGCGCCGCGCGGCCGATCGAGCTGATGGCGCTGGCGGCGTTCGCCGTCGTGCCGTTCGCCTTCCTCGCCGGCATCCTGCGCAGCAAGCTCGCGCGCTCGGGGGTCGCCGATCTCCTGCTCGAGCTCACGCACGGCACGCCGATCCGGGATGCGCTCGCGCGGACGCTGCGCGACCCCACGCTCGACATCGCCTACTGGCTGCCCGAGACCGGCCGGTACGTCTCCGCCGACGGCAAGCCCCTGGCCGAAGGGGACGGCAACCGCCACGTCACCCTCGTCGAGCACGCGGGCCGACCGACCGCGGCGCTCTTGCACGATCCCCTGCTGGTGGACGAACCGGAGCTCGTCGAGGCGACTGCCGCCGCGGCCGGGCTGTGGCTCGACAACGAGCGCCTGCAGGCGAAGCTGCGGGCGCAGATCGAGTTCCTGGAGACGATCGTCAACGCCTCGCCGTCGCTGCTCTGCTCGCTCGACCGCGAAGGGCGGATCGTGAACCTGAACGAGGCTTCGCGGCTGGCCAGCGGTTTCGAAGACGAAGACGCGGTGCGCTGGCAGCCGTTCTGGGACGTCTTCGTCTCACCCGACGAACGCGAGGGCTCGAAGACCCGCTTCGACGACGCGGCTCCCTTCCACAAGGAGGCGGCGTTCGAGCACACGTTCGTCAATCGGGCGGGGCAGGAGCTCACGATCGCCTGGTCGACCGCGCCGCTCTATGACGACCAGGGCAACGTCCGCAACGTCGTCTGCGGCGGCCTCGACGTGACGGAGCGCCAGCGTCAGCACAAGCAGCTGCAGGCGAGCGGCGAGCGGCTGCAGGCTGCGATCGAGGCGTCACCGGTCGCGATCGTCGAGTACGCGCTCGACGACACGATCGTCCGCTGGAACCCGGCCGCCGAGCGGATGTTCGGCTGGAGCGCCGCCGAGGTGGTCGGAGGGCGTGCCAGGCACCTGCCGGCGAATCGAGCCGAGGAGCTTGCCGACCTGATGCTGCGTGTGCGCGGCGGAGAGACCTACAGCGGCGTCGAGACCACCCGAGTTCGCAAGGACGGCGTGTCGATCGAGGTCGAGGTCTCGGCCGCACCGATCCGGGATGCATCGGGAAGCGTCGTCAGCCACATGGCGCTGTTCGCGGACATCACCCACCGGCGCCGCCAGGAGGAAGAGATCCGTGCCTCACGCGCGCGGATCGTCGAGGCGGGTGACGAGGCGCGCCGTCGCCTCGAGCGGAACCTGCACGACGGCGCCCAGCAGCGCCTCGTCGCGCTCTCGCTCTCGCTCCGGCTCGCCCAGGCGAAGGTCAACTCGGACCCGGCGACTGCGGCCAGAGTGCTCGAGACGGCTCGGGAGGAGCTCGCCGCCGCCCTGAACGAGCTGCGCGAGCTCGCACGCGGGATCCATCCGGCCGTCCTGACCGACCGCGGCCTCCCCGCGGCGCTCGAGGCGCTGGCATCGCGCTCGCCCTTCCCCGTCGAGATCGAGACGCCCGAGGATGACCTCCCCCGGCCGGTCGAGGCGGCCGCGTACTACGTGATCGCCGAGGCTCTCGCCAACGTGGCGAAGTACGCGGGCGCGTCCGGTGCGACGGTGCGGGTGAGCCGCGAGAACGGCCGCGCGCGGGTCGAGGTTGGTGACGACGGGGTCGGCGGAGCAGACCCCGCAGCAGGTTCGGGGCTGCGCGGGCTCACGGACCGCGTCGAGGCGCTCGGCGGCACCCTCTCGATCGAGAGCCCGGCCGGCGGCGGCACGCGCGTCAGCGCAGAAATCCCTCTCTCCAGCGAGATCTGACCTGCGGCCGCGAAGCGGACGCCTTTAGGAACGCGCGTACCGGATCTGCTCCCGCAGATCCGGTACCTGCGCAAAGAAGTAGGGCTGACCGCACTCGGGAACACCTGCGTCCCGCATGGGCGCGGCTCGAGCGGCGTGGGATCGTGCGGCCAGCGCACACGCCAAGGAGGACACGAAATGCACGCTGCCCACAGAATCGATCTCGCAAGCCGCAGGAACGACGGCATCGACGTCACCCTCTGGTGGACGCCTGCCGACGACACGGTCTCGGTCGAGGTGCTTCACGTGGCCAGCGACTCGTCGTTCGAGCTCTCCGTCGAACGCTCGCGCGCGCTCGAGGCGTTCAAGCACCCGTTCGCCTACGCGGCCCGGCGCAGCCCGGAGTTGCTGGAGCTCGCCGCATAGTTTCGTCGATGCTTGGCGGAGCGCCGAACCGTCCTAGACTCCGGGAGTGAGCTCGCTCCCGACCGGTAAGGTCACCTTCCTCTTCGCCGACGTCGAAGGCTCGACACGACTCGCGCACGAGCTGGGCGACGACTGGCAGCCGGTCCTCGGTGACGTCAGGCGGCTGCTGCGCGAGGCGGTGACCGGCTCGAACGGGCACGAGGTCGACTCTCGAGGCGACGAGCTCTTTGCCGTCTTCGCCTCGACCGACGAAGCGGCCTCGGCCGCGTGCGACGCCCAGCGACTGCTCACCGGCCACCACTGGCCCACGCCCGTGCGCGTCAGGATCGGTTTCCACGCAGGCACGGCCGCGCTGGGGGAGGACGGCTATGTCGGCGTCGACGTGCACCGCGCCTATCGGATCGCCTCCGCCGGGCACGGCGGCCAGATCGTCGCGTCCGAGTCGGCGGCGACCGTGCTGACGCCGAGCTCGCGACCTCCGCGACCTCGGCCTCTGGTCGCTGCCCGACCTGCCTGAGCCGGAGCGCATCTTCCAGCTCGACCAGCCGGGTTTCGGTGGAGACTTCCCCCCGCTGCGAGCGCGCCCGGGCGCAACGCCGCTGCGGGTCGTGCTCGCGGACGACTCGGTGTTGCTGCGCGAGGGCATCGCGCGGCTGCTCGAGGAGGCGGGCTTCGACGTCGTCGCGCAGTCCGGGAACGCGGAGGACCTCCTCCGCCACGTGGCGATGCACCGGCCCGACGTCGCGGTCGTCGACATCCGCATGCCGCCGACACAGACCGACGAGGGCCTCCGCGCGGCCAAGGAGATCCGCGACCAGCACGCGGAAACGGGCGTGCTCGTCCTCTCCCAGTTCGTCGAGCCCGCCTACGCGATGGAGCTGCTCTCGTCGAGCGCGGAGAGCGTCGGCTACCTGCTCAAGGACCGGGTCGCGGACATCGACGAGTTCGCGTCGGCGGTGCGCCGCGTCGCAGAGGGCGGCTCCGCGCTCGACCCGACCGTCGTCAGCGAGCTGGTCGGTCGCCACCGGCGCGACGACCCGCTCGACGACCTCTCGCCGCGCGAGCGCGAGGTGCTCGAGCTGATGGCCGAGGGGCGCTCGAACCAGGCGATCGCGGAGCGGCTCTTCGTCACGCTTCGGGCGGTCGAAAAGCACGTGACGAGCATCTTCGTGAAGCTGCGTCTTCCCGCCACGGCGGAGGATCATCGCCGGGTGCTCGCCGTGCTCGCGCTCCTGCGCAGCTAAGAGCTCGATTCAGAATGAGCTTCGTCGCCAGGGTGCTCCGGGTGGTGCGAGCGCAAGGACGCAGGGAGCCTCGATAGCTGAAGCTATCGGGGCGACTGAGGACGCCGCGATCGTGCCGCCCGGGGCGGCCTGGCGGCACAAGGCTCATTTTGAATTGAGCTCTAAGTGGTACGGATAACCGCACTTCGAGACGCTGGCTCGCCCTACGGCCCAGGAGGCGCCCGGCTGAGAGTCTGCAGTCATGTCCTTGAACCGCTTCCGCAGACTCACGGACCGGCCCTATCCGGGCCGGGTCGAGCTCGCCGCGCTGGCCGTCCTGTACGGCGCGTACGAGCTCGTCCGCGGCCTCGGCGGCGAGGACTGGGCGGCTGCCCGCGCGAACACCGCAGACATCGTCGCGCTCGAGCGCCGCCTCAACCTCTTTGTCGAGCGTGACGTGCAGAATCTGGTCGCCGCGCTGCCGGGCATCCCGGCGTTGCTCGGCTTCCTCTACGTCGCCCTCCACTTCGCGGGCACGGCGGCCGCGCTCTTCTGGGTGCACCGCCGCCGCCCGCATGCGTTCCCGTTCCTCCGCACGACGCTGATCGTGAGCACGGCGCTCGCGCTCGCCGGCTACGTGCTCTACCCGGCTGCGCCGCCGCGGCTCGCGAACATGGGCTTCGCAGACACGGTCACCAGCCACACCGGGCTCGATCTCAGCTCCGACCTGCTCGGCAGCCTCTACAACCCGATCGCCGCCGTGCCGAGCCTCCACTTCGGCTATGCGCTGATCGTGGGCGTCGCCGTCGCGCAGCTCGCCGGCCGGCGCTGGCTCCGGTTCGTGGGCGCGGCCTACCCGGGGTTGATGCTGCTGATCATCGTCGCGACCGGCAACCACTTCCTCTTCGACGCCGTCGCCGGCGCGGCCGTCGTCGCGGTGGGCTGGCTCGCCGCCTCGCGGCTGGCGGCGCCCGCTCCGCCGCCGCCGCTCCGGCTTCCGGTCCGGCAGGAGGCCTGGACGACGCAGGCCGCCCACACCCACGCGCGGGCGGCCTGAGGTCGAGAGCCGGCCTGGGAAGTCTAGGTTGGCGTTAGTTGGTCGCGAGCGCCTTGGCCTTGATCGCCTCGAACTCGGCCTGGGTGATCGCGCCGCTGTCGAGCAGCTGCTTGGCGCGATCGATCTCGGCCGCGACACCGCCTCCCGAGCCGGCCACCGAGCGAACGTAGTCGTCCATGTCGGCCTGGGCCGCCTGAGACCGCTCGATGCTCCGCCGGGCCATGTCGTCGGAGTTGGCGATCAGGTAGACGAAGACGCCCAGGAACGGCACCAGAATCACGAACACGAGCCAAAGGGTCTTCTTGCCGCCGCTCGCGTCGCGACGCCTGAAGACGTCACCGATGACGTGGAACAGCAGCATGAACCAGGCGACCCACAGGAAGAACACGAGGATCGTCCACATGACGTCCAGGAACGGATAGTCGGCTGCGAGAATCAATGAGATCTCCTTCTCAGATGGGGCGTTGAGCACCCCGCAGACTCGCGTCGGCGGCGGTGGGTTTCATCATGCCGATCGGGTGATTCGACGATCACTTGAGCCGGAGGCGGGACTCGAACCCACGACCCACGCTTTACAAGAGCGTTGCTCTACCAACTGAGCTACTCCGGCTTGCGCCGGACATCGTACTCGGCCTAGTTCAGCACCTCGCGCGTCTTCTGGTGCGCCAGGATCTTACGCTTGACGCGCTGGAGGGCGTTGTCGATCGTCTTGCAGTCGCAGCCGAGCTCGTCCGCCATCTCCTCGTAGGAGAGCCCTTCGAGGTAGCAGCGCAGCGCCTCGGCCTCGAGCCGCGAGAGGCCGGTGCCGAGCGTGAAGACGAGGCTCTGCAGCTCCTCCGTCGAGATCACGCACACGGAGGGGTCGTTCGTGGACGGGCCCGGGAGCGCGTCGCCTAGGGAGCAGTCGCCCTCGGAGTCCTGACCCGCCGGCGTGTGACTGAACGAGATGTACTGGTTCAGCGGCTGGTGCTTGAAGCGGGTCGCCGTCTTGATCGCGGTGATGATCTGCCGCGTCACGCACAGCTCGGCAAAGCTCCGGAACGACGTCTCCTTGTCGGCGCGGAAGTCGCGAACGGCCTTGTAGAGACCGATCAGGCCCTCCTGGACGAGGTCCTCAGAGTCGCCGCCGGCGAGAAAGTACGAGCTCGCCTTCAGGCGGACGAAACCCGTGTAGCGGCGCATCAGGGCGTCGAGCGCGGCCTGGCTGCCGTTCCGTGCCTTCACGACCAGCTGCAAATCCTCAAGCTCTCGTTGAGCCTTCTGCGCCGACTTGACTGCGGTGACGGGATGGGCGGGCATCGCGGTCTCCTGGTCGTTGGCGGGATCGAGCGACAGCGGCGGCTGAGGTTCAGAGGTGAACTCTCACCCTTAGGTTGAGGCAGAACATAGCAAGGACCGGCGCAAGTTACAAGTCGCTTGCAATGCGACTAACCTGCTAGGAACATATGTTCGTGTTCGGAGCTACTCGCCGCGGCGCAGCCGCTCGAGCCGGGCACGTGTCTCGTCGTCGAGCGCATCGGCGAGACGGGAGCCTCGTGGGGGCTCGTGGCTCGGCTGCTCGAGCTCGGCCAGGAAGGCCGGCGACGAGCGCTTCTGCACCTCCTGCCCGGAGGTGCCGCGAACCGCGAGGTCCGAAGAGACGAGGCAGACCTGCTCGGTGGCACGATGCTCGGCCGCGAGCCGCTCGAGCAACGCGTCGGCGTGGCGTGCGTGACGGATCGTCAGCGGGCCGATCTCGGCGTCGGTTCCAGGCCCGTCCCAGACGAGCACTCCGCGCGCGCCGCGCAGCGCCACGAACGAGGCGAGCGCGTCCACGAGCGCTCGCTGGCTCTCGTAGCCCCCGGCGTGGAGCAGGTTGTGGCCGTCGAACAGGTAGAGCGTCGGCTCAGCCATCGCGCCTCCTCCGCGCCTCGTACAGGAGCAGCGCTGCGGCGACGCTGACGTTGAGGGACTCGACGTTGCCGGCCAGCGGGATCGCGACGGCGGCGTCGCAGGCCCGACGGACGAGCGGCCGCACGCCCTTGCCCTCGGCGCCGAAGACGAGGGCCAGACCCCCGGACAGGTCTGCTTCCCACATGCTCTCCCCGGCCTCGGCAGCCGCGGCGTAGATCCAGAGGTCGGCGCGCTTGATCTCGTTCAGATAGCGCGCGAGGTTCGGCACGACCGCGACCGGCAGGTGCTCGACGGCTCCAGCCGATGCGCGGCAGACGGCGGCAGTCACGCGTGCGGAGCCATGGGCGGGGACGACGACCCCGGTGGCGCCGGCGCCCTCCGCGCTGCGGATCACCGCGCCGAGGTTGCGCGGGTCCGTGACCTGGTCGAGGCAGGCGAGGAGCGGCAGCTCGACGGCGGCGAGCTCGTGCCCGTCCGCGTAGCGATACGGCTCGCACCACGCCAGAACGCCCTGGTGGTCGCGTGTATCGGCCGCCTCGCTGACCTCGCGGTCGGGCTTGACCTGGACGCGCGGGCCGTCCCCCAGCCACGGCTCGGCGGCGAGCGCGCGCTCGGTCGCCCAGAGCTCGAGCACTTCCCGCGGGCCGCGGAGTGCCTCGCGCACGGGCCGGCGGCCGTAGACCTGCTCCCGGGTCACGCCTTCGGGACGAGCCGATAGCCGCCCGGATCGTCCCGCACGGTCCAGCCGGCGGCCTCGATCTGCGCGCGGAGCTCGTCGGCTCGTTCGAACTCCTTCGCCGTGCGCGCGTCCTGGCGGGCGCGTGCGAGCTCGTGCAGCTCGGGCGGCGCCTCCGCCTGCTCGGCGAGGGCCGCGAGCCCGAACACGTCGAGCGCGCGCCGGAGCAGGTCGTGGTCGCGCCACTCGTGCATCAGACGCCAGCGCCTCGGGCGTCGAGAAGTCGTCGTCGAGCGCGTTCTCGAAGCGCTCCCACGCGTCGGCGGGGGCGGGCTCGGACGGATTGCGGAAGACCTCGCGAAGGCCGTCGGCACGGGACTGCGCCTCGGCCATCCGCTCGTCCGAGAAGTCGATCGGGCTGCGCCAGTGCGCCGTCGAGGAAGAACAGCATCGTCGTGTCACTCCCCCATCTGTCGAGCGCCTCTTTGATCGACTCGACGTTCCCCACCGACTTCGACATCTTCTCGCCGGTGAAGCGGAGCATGCCGTTGTGCATCCAGATCCGCGCGAATTCGTCCCCGCGCGCACGTGACTGCGCGAGCTCGTTCTCGTGGTGCGGGAAGACGATGTCGATCCCGCCGCCGTGGATTTCGAACGATGAGCCAAGCAGCTTCTTGGCCATCGCCGAGCACTCGATGTGCCAGCCCGGCCGCCCCCGTCCCCAGGGCGACTCCCACGAACGATCCTCGTCGGGCTTCTGGGCCTTCCAGAGCGCAAAGTCGCGCGGATCCTCCTTGCGCGGATTCGGCTCCTGCTCCTCGACGTCCGCCGGACTCTGCCCCGAAAGCCGACCGTACTCGGGCCAGCGTGCGACTCGAAAGTAGACGTCGCCGTCGACCTCGTACGCGTACCCGCGCTCGATCAGCTCGGCGATGAAAGCGACAATCTCGTCCATCGTGTGTGAAACACGCGGGAAGTGGTCGACCTCGTCGAGCCCGAAGCGACCGACGTCCTCGAGGTACCAGGCTGTGGCCTCGTCTGCCCGCTCACCACTGCGTCCCGGCGCAGCCACGAAGATCTTGTCGTCGACGTCGGTGATGTTGTGGACGAGCGTGACGTCGTAGCCGCGCAGCCGTAGCCAGCGCGCGAGCCACGAGAAGACGACGAACGGCCGGGCGTTGCCGATGTGGGCCCGCGCGTAGACGGTCGGGCCGCAGACGTACATCCCGATCGGGCCCGGCGGGTCGGGCAGGTCGACGAGCCCGCGCTCGAGGGTGCTATAGAGCCGCATCGACCCGCCGCAGCGCCTCGTCCTGCGGCAGCGCGGCAATCACCGTCCACAGCTCCGGCCCGCGATCGGCGCCCGTGAGCGCGAGTCGCAGCGCGCGGAGGTCGCCGCCCACCGCCTTCAGCTCGCGCACGACCTCCTTGCCGTCGAGCCCCTTCGACCGCAGCTCCGCGAAGCGCTCGAGCGTCGGCCGCGCCTCGCCGGGCAGCGTCACCGGCCGCGGCTCCATGATCGCGCTCGCCATCGCGCGGGCCTCGACGAGGTCACGCGCGCCCCGCAGGGCGCGGGCGAGCTGCGGTGGCGCACCAGCCCTGGACGCGAGCTCCTCGTCCGAGAGGGCCTCGATCGCGTCGATCGCGAGCCGGCGAATTCGCGGCACGTCGAGCTGGACGTCGTGGCGCGGCAGCCCCAGCTCCTCCAGATAGGCCCGCACCGCCTCCGGCGGAATCCCCTGCTCGCGTAGATCGTCGACGGTCGCGACGCCGTGGTTTCGCTTCGAGAGCTTCCTGCCGTCCGGCCCGAGGACGAGACCGTGGTGGACGTACTCCGGCGGCTCGGTCCCGAGTGCCTCGTGCAGCCGCCTGTGGAGGGCCTCGTTCGGGCGGTGGTCCGAGCCTCGAATCACGTGCGTGATCCCGAAATGGACGTCGTCGACGACGCTCGCGACGTGATAGGTGGGCGTGCCGTCCTCGCGTACGAGCGTGATCCCGTCGAAGCGCTCGCCGAGCGCGCGCCCCGCCTCGAGGTGCTGCTCGCGCCGCTCGCTCTGACGTACCGGCCCCTCGTTCCAGACGATCCCGAGCCACTCGAGGTCGCGGACGAGCTCCTCCTCGCCTCCGGGGAGGTTACGCCTCGGATCGGTGTCGTCGATCCGCAGCAGGAACCAGTCCCCGCGGCGCCGGTTCGCCACGGCGGAGAGAGCGCTGCCGAGATGGAGCGAGCCCGTGGGGCTCGGAGCGAAGCGGACGCGCGTGGACACGCTCTGAGTCTACGAGTCGCGCTCTGCGTGGAACCGCCGCAGCCGCAGCGAGTTCGAGACGACGAACACGCTCGAGAGGGCCATCGCGCCGCCCGCGATCAGCGGGTTGAGGAGACCGGCGGCGGCGAGCGGGATCGCGGCGACGTTGTACGCGAAGGCCCAGAAGAGATTGCCCTTGATCGTCGCGAGCGTCCGGCGCGAGAGGCGGATCGCGTCGGGCGCGGCACGGAGGTCACCGGAGACGAGCGTCAGGTCGCTCGCCTCGATCGCGACGTCGGTGCCGGTCCCGATCGCGAGCCCGAGATCAGCCTGGGCGAGCGCGGGCGCGTCGTTCAAGCCGTCACCGACCATCGCCACGACCCGTCCCCGCGACTGGAGCTTGCGCACGACCTCGGCCTTCTCCGCCGGCAGCACCTCGGCGATCACCTCGTCGATCCCTGCCTCGGCTGCGACTGCGCGGGCGGTCTGCTCGTTGTCTCCGGTGAGCAGCACGGGATGGAGGCCGAGCTCGCGCAGGCGGCGAATCGCCTCGGCGCTCGCCAGGCTTGATCCGGTCGGAGACGACGAAGAGCGCCTGTGCCCGTCCGCCCCAGGCGGCTGCGATCACGGTCTTGCCTTCGGCTTCCGCGCCTTCCTGCGCCACGCGCAGCTCCTCCGGGAGCGAGAAGCCGTGCGCGGCGAGCAACGACGGACGGCCCGCCACGAGCTCGAGGCCGTCGACGACGCCCTCGACGCCGAGCCCCTCGCGGTTACGGAAGCCCTCCACCGGAGGCAGCGGCTCTGTGCCTGCGGCGGCGATCGCCTGGGCGACCGGATGCTCGGAGGCGCTCTCGAGCGCGGCGACGAGCCGCAACGCTGCGTCCGGATCGACTCCCTGCGCCGACACGACCCGTTCGAGCGCCATCTTTCCGGTCGTCACCGTGCCGGTCTTGTCGAGCACGACCGTGTCGGCGCTCCGGGTCGACTCGAGGATCTCCGGGCCCCTGATCAGGATTCCGAGCTGAGCTCCGCGCCCGGTGCCGACGAGGAGGGCGGTCGGCGTCGCGAGCCCGAGCGCGCATGGGCAGGCGATGATCAGCACCGCTACCGAGGCGGCGAAGGCGAAGGTCGCGCCGGCCCCGGCCAGGAGCCAGAACGCGAGCGTCGCGAGCGCAAGCCCGATCACGATCGGGACGAACACGGCGGAGATCCGGTCGGCGAGGCGCTGCACGGGCGCTTTGCCCGACTGCGCCTCCGTGACGAGGCGCGCGATCTGGGCGAGTGCCGTGTCGGCGCCGACGCCCGTCGCACGAACGACGAGGCGGCCGCCCACGTTGATCGTCGCGCCGAAGACCTCGTCGCCCGGCTGCACCTCGACGGGGACGCTCTCGCCGGTCAGCATCGACGTGTCAACCGCTGAGCCGCCCTCCTCGACGACGCCGTCGGTTGCGATCTTCTCGCCCGGCCGGACGACGAAGCGGTCTCCTACTCCGAGCAGGTCGGCCGGCACCCGCCGCTCCCGCCCATCGGCGTCGAGCACGCTGACCTCCTTGGCGCCGAGCTCGAGCAGGGCCTGCAGAGCCGCTCCGGCGCGCCGCTTGGCGCGGGTCTCGAAGTAGCGCCCGGCCAGGATGAACGTCGTCACGACGGCTGCGACCTCGAAGTAGACCTGCGAGGCCGCCTCGTCGCGGTCGAAGACGAGCTCGAAGCCCATGCGCATCCCGGGCTCGCCGGCGCCGAGGAAGAGGAGCGCGACGACCGACCAGCCCCAGGCTGCGAGCACTCCGACCGAGATCAGCGTGTCCATCGTCGCGGCCCGGTGCTTCAGGTTCTGCCAGGCCGCGAGGTGGAACGGCCATGCGCCCCAGAGCACGACCGGCGTCGCCAGCAGCAGCGAGAGCCACTGCCAGTAGTCGAACTGGAGCTGCTCGAACATCGCGAGCAGGAGGACGGGGAGAGACATGGCCGCCGAGAAGACGAGACGGCGACGGAGCGACGCGGTCGGATCCTCCTCGGCCGCGAGCTCGTCCAAGGCGGCGCGGTAGCCGGCGGACTCGACCGCCGCGACAAGATCCTCGGCCGCGACTCGGCTCGTGTCGAACGCGACCGATGCGCGCTCCGTCGCGTAGTTGACGGATGCATCGACCCCGTCGAGCTCGTTCAACCGCCTCTCCACGCGGGCCGCGCACGAAGCGCATGTCATCCCCGTGATCGGGAGCTGGACTTCCGAGATACCCACGGGGGGTATGTTATCGTGAACGCATGGCGACGCCCGGCTACTCCGCCGACAAGGAGGCGCTCCTCAACCGCCTCGCGCGGATCGAGGGCCAGGTGCGCGGGATCGCGAGGATGGTCGAGGAGGAGCGCTACTGCATCGACGTGCTGACGCAGATCAGCGCGGCCCAGAAGGCGATCGACGCGGTCGCGCTCGAGTTGCTGGACGAGCACGTGCGCCACTGCGTCGTCGGGAGCGAGGGCGACACGCAGGCCGACCGTCTGGACGAGCTGATGGCCGCCGTCGGGCGGCTCGTCAAGGCCTGAGTGGAGCACCACGGCGAGGGGTCGCTGAACCGCGTCGCCTTCTCGGCCACCGTCCATTGCCTGACCGGGTGCGCGATCGGCGAGGTGCTCGGACTGATCATCGGCACGGCGCTCGGCTGGAACGACTGGCAGACGATCGCGCTCGCGATCGCGCTCGCCTTCCTCTTCGGCTACTCGTTCACGCTCGTGCCGCTGCTTCGGGGCGGGCTGGCACTCGCCGCCGCAGTCCCGATCGCGCTCGCGGCGGACACGATCTCGATCGCGATCATGGAGATCGTCGACAACGCGATCATCCTGCTCATCCCCGGCGCGATGGAGGCCGGCCTGACGAGTCTCCTCTTCTGGGGGAGCCTGGCCTTCGCGCTGCTCGTCGCGGGCGCCGTCGCGTACCCGGTGAACCGGTGGCTGATCGCGCGCGGCCGCGGCCACGCGGTCGTCCACGCACACCACTAGGGTCGTTCCCGTGGACGAGCTGCTGCAGGCGTGGTTCGCCGAGCACGGCCGCGATCTGCCGTGGCGGCGAACGCGCGACCCGTACGCGATCCTCGTCTCCGAGGTAATGCTGCAGCAGACCCAGGTCGAGCGGGTGATTCCCCGCTGGCGCGCATGGCTCGAGCGCTGGCCCACGCCCGGCGAGCTCGCCGTCGCCTCGCCCGCGGACGTGATCCGCGAGTGGCAAGGGCTCGGCTACAACCGGCGCGCGCTGAACCTGCACCGGGCGGCGCGGGCGGTCGCGGACGGCGGCTGGCCGGACGACTTGACCGAGCTCCCGGGCGTCGGGCCATACACCGCCGCCGCGATCCGCAACCAGTCCTTCGGCGAGGCCGTCCTGCCGGTCGACACGAACGTCGCCAGGATCCAGGAACGCACCGGGCACGCGTTCGGCCCGGGCGCGCTGCAGGCGCTGTTCGATCTCGGCGCCACGATCTGCCTCGCGCGCGTGCCGCGCTGCGAGATCTGTCCCCTGGCCGGGGAGTGCCCGTCTCGCGGCAGTCGCTACGAGCCGTTGCGGAAGCAGTCGCGCTTCGAGGGCTCGTTCCGGCAACGCCGGGCGGCCCTGCTCAGGCTCGTCGCGGCGGAGCCGCAACCGGTGAGCACGCTCGACCACGAAGCGGTCGAGTCGCTCGTGCGCGACGGCCTCGTCGAGCAGGCCGGTGGGCTCGTGCGCTTGCCTGCCTAGATTCGGTGGTGCATCCAGACGTTGGGCTCGACGTAGACGCCCTCGTCGCGCTCCCGGTCGATCTCGACCGGCACGAGCGCACCCGGGACGACGTACGTGCCGCTCTCGGGGAAGCCCATCTTCGTCCAGCTCTCCCAGTCGGCGACGCTCCCCGTGATCCGCATCGAGCGCGGCGCGATCCGGACCAGCTCCGCGCCCGCGGTCTCGTGCACACGTAGCCATGGGTCGAGCAATTCGCCGTCCTCGCGCCGCCAGGTGACGTAGCGGTCGATCGGCGTCAGCGGATAGCGATGCTTGAGGCTCGGGCGGACCGGCGCGACGAGATCCTCGAGCCCGCGCGCGGCGACCGCCTTCCGCATTCCGTCGAGCATCGTCTTGCTGAGGCCACGTCCGCGCTGCTCGACGCCGATCACGATGGCGATCGCGGACACCGCCTCAGCGGCACGGCCCTCGAACGCCTGCGCGAGTGCGGCGTCCCAGCCCTCGTCGGGGAGATCGGCGGGGCCGAACGGCACCGGGACGGCGTTGGACTCGGCCAGCAGCCGGTCGTTGTCGTCGACGAGGTAGAGCTGCAGGTCGGCGAACTCCTCGTACTGGCGCATCCAGTAGTCGTCGGAGACGGGGTCGTGGTACATGAACTCGTCCCAGGTGGCGCCGAGCTCCTTACGCCGCGCGAGCAGCTCGGGCCGCTCGGCCTGCGAGTAGAGCTTCACGCGCGCTCGAGCAGGGCGACGGCCTGGGCCGCGAGCCCCTCACCGGAGCCGGTGAAGCCCAGGCGGTCGGTCGTGGTCGCGCGGACGTTGACCCGGTCCGGCTCGACGCCGAGCGCACCCGCGAGCCGCTCGCGCATCCGCTCGCGGTACGACGCGATCCGCGGCTCCTCGCCGATCAGGACGCAGTCGGCGTTGACGAGCCCGTAGCCGGCATCCCGCACCCGTCCGTAGGCGTCGCCGAGCAGCTCGAGCGAGTCGGCGCCTTGCCAGCGCTCGTCGCCCGAGGGGTAGAGCGAGCCGATGTCGCCGAGACCGGCCGCCCCGAGCAAGGCGTCCGTGAGCGCATGCGCGATCACGTCGCCGTCGGAGTGACCAGCGAGGCCGCGTGGGTGGTCGATCTCCACACCGCCGAGCACGAGCCGGACGCCGTCCTCGAGCGCGTGCGCGTCGACGCCGAGGCCGATCCGCAGCTCAGACACGTGCGAGCGCTCCGTGAAGCTCCCCGAGCGAGCGGATCGAGATCGCGCGCGGCGGGTGGCTCGTGGAGGTGGCCCCAAGGGCCTCGGCGCACGTGCACCGCGACCATGCCGGCCGACAGCGCCGGCACGACGTCGTTGTCGACACGATCGCCGACGTAGGCGATCTCGGCGGGCTCGTGCCCGGCTTCGCGGACAACCCGCTCGAAGAACGCAGCGGCCGGCTTCTCGACTCCCCAGCGCTCCGACGACCCCACGAAGTCGACATGAGGCCGCAGCAGCTCCTCTGTCTCCTGCGGGGTGTTGCCGACGGCGCCGACCTTCGTCCCGACGTCGCGGAGCGAGTCGAGGCAAGGCAGCGCGTCGTCGTAGAGGTCATCCATCCCCCAGGTCGAGGCCGCCTGCGGAACGCCGAGGATCTCCCACGCGCGGCCGTGGTGCTCGCCGCGGGCGGCAAGACCGCCGAGCACACCCATCAGCGTGAAGCGGGGCACGCCCGCCGCGTCCGCGGCACGCTCCCACATTCCGGTCTCGTCCACCAGCGTCTCCCCGACGTCGAAGACAACGGCCTTCAGAGCCACGAGGCGACGAGCTCCAGGTCGGCCTTCGTGGTCACCTTGAGCAGGCGCGGATCCCCTTCGACCCACTTGACGCGCCCGCCGCACGCCTCGACGAGCGAGGAGCAGTCGGTGGCACCGTCGAGATCGCCGGCATAGGCCTCGCGCAGCTTCGCGGCGAGGAACGCCTGCGGCGTCTGCACCGCGATCAGCTGCTCGCGCGAGAGGGTTCCGGAGACGGCTTCTCCCTCCACCGTCTTGACGGTGTCCGTGAGCGGCAGGGCCGGAACGACGCCGTCCCACCCCTCCGAGAGCGGGGCGAGGACTCGCTCGACGACGCCCTCGCTCACGAGCGGCCTGGCCGCGTCGTGGACGAGCACGACGAGTGCGTCGTCCGGCACCTCCGCGAGGGCATGGCGGACACTCTCGGCCCGCGTCGGTCCGCCCGTGACCACGGCCACCACCTTCGTCGCCGAGAGCTCCTCGGCGAGGAGGATCGCAGGCTCCTCCCAGTCGTGCGGCACGGCCACCACGATCGCGTCGATCCAGCCGGACTCGTCCAGCCGGCGTAGAGGCTCGGCAAGGAGCGGCAGCTCCCCGAGCCCCACGAACGCCTTGGGCCGCTCCTCGCCCAGCCGCGTACCTGTCCCCGCGGCGACGAGGAGGGCCCAGACGCTCATGTCTCCCGCGACGCTACGCCGTCGCGGCGGCCTTCGCCTTGTCCTTCTTCTTCGGCTTCTCGCCGTTGCCGGCGAGCACGCCCTCGAGCCACTCCGCGGCCTCGTCCTCGTCGACCGCCTTGGCGTACATCAGCTCGGAGGCGAGGATCTTCTTCGCCTTGACGAACATCTGCTTCTCGCCCGTCGAGAGCCCCTTCTCGTGGTCGCGCAGGGAGAGATTCTTCACGACCTCGGCCAGCTCGAAGATGTCCCCCGTCTTCATCTTGTCGCGGTTGTGCTTGAACCTGCGGTTCCAGTTCTTCGGCATCTCCGTCGAGCCGCCCGTGAGCGCCTTCACGACGGTGTTGACGAGATCCTCGTCGATCACGGTGCGAAGCCCCACCTGCTCCGCGTTCTCGACCGGCACGTTCACGGTCATGTCGTTGTGCAGGATCTGGATCGTCAGGTACTCGCGCGTCTGCCCCAGGACCTCGCGCTTCTCCCGTTTCACGACCGTTCCTGCCCCGTGGTGCGGGTACACCACCTTGTCGCCAACCTCGAACAACCCAGCCTCCCCTTGGTGAAAACGAGTCTGTTCAGTGAAGAAGCCGGCGGGCTCGAGGCTCACCGGCATGCTGGGGTAGTATAGCGGAAACCCCTGGAAACAGCCACTTTTCAGGTGATTATGCGGATTTGCGGGGGTTTTGCTCTCGGGCTTCGAGGCCGGCGAGGAGAGCCTCGCGGAGGGTGCCGGAGCCGGAGATGCGGAGCTTCGACCGGCTCCCGGTACCCTCCGGGGCGACCACCGCGAGGATGCCGAGCTTGGCGCACTCCTCGAGCCGCCGCTCCGACTGCGACGCCGGCCGGAGGCGGCCGGTGAGCCCGATCTCCCCGAATGCCGCAACGCCCTCGCGCACAGGCGCGTTGCGAGCAGCAGACGTGATCGCGAGCGCGATCGCGAGGTCGGCGCCCGGCTCGTCGATCCGCAGGCCGCCGGCGACGTTGACGAAGACGTCGGCAGAGCCGAGCGAAACGCCGGCGTGCCGGGAGAGGACGGCGACGATCATGGCAAGCCGCTTCGGGTCAACTCCCGTCCCGACCCGGCGCGGCATCGCCAGGTCGGTGGGCGCGACGAGCGCCTGGATCTCGAGCAGGATCGGCCGCGTCCCCTCGAGCACGCAGGCAACGGCAGCGCCGATCTCGCCGGGGACCGTCTTGCCGAAGAGCTCGGAGGGGTCGGGAACGCCGATCAGGCCTTCGCCGGTCATCTCGAAGACGCCAAGCTCGTTGGTGGAGCCGAAGCGGTTCTTGGTCGCGCGCAGGATGCGGTGGGCGTGATAACGGTCACCCTCGAACTGGAGCACGCAGTCGACGAGGTGCTCGAGCACGCGCGGGCCTGCGACTGCGCCGTCCTTGGTCACGTGGCCGACGAGGATCGTGGCGACGTTCCGCTCCTTGGCGACCCGGAGCAGGCGGCCGGCAGCCTCGCGGACCTGGCCGACGGAGCCGGGAGCAGAGCTCATGTCGGCGGCGTAGAGGGTCTGGATCGAGTCGATCACGCAAACGTCCGGACGCTCGCGCTCGAGGGTGGCGCAGACGGCGTCGAGCTCGGTCTCGGCGAGGATCTCGACGTGCTCGGTGCCGCCGAGCCGCGCCGCGCGAAGCTTCACCTGCGCGGTCGACTCCTCGCCGGTGACGAGGAGCGCACGGCGGCCGGCCGCGGAGATCGCACCGAGGGCGCTGAGGAGCAGGGTCGACTTACCGACGCCGGGCTCGCCGCCGACGAGGACGAGGCTGGCCGGAACGAGACCGCCGCCCAGGACTCGGTCTAGCTCCGGAACGCCGGTCGAGATCCGCTTCGCCTCTTCGGCGTCCACGTCGACGAGGCGGAGGAGCGGCTTCGCGGCAGCCTGCTGGGCCGCGGCGGCCGGCGCCTCCTCGACGAGCGAGCCGAACGCGTTGCATCCGGGGCACTTGCCGAACCACCGTCCGGCGGCGTAGCCGCACTCGGTGCACGCGTACTGGACTGCTGCCTTCGCCATCCTGCGAGGCTAGCCCGCGAGGCGGACGGGGATGTGTCGACTTCGTGACGCGGGCGCATCGACTTCGTCTCGCGGCCGAAGCGTCTCGAGTCTGACACTGGAGCGAGAGGCCGCCGCGGAACCGAACGTTGTCGAACGGTGTAGTGGCCGTGAATGCTCGCAGCGCGACTCGTCATGACCCTGCTCGTGTGTGCGCCGCTCCTCGGCGCCGGCGGCGGGCCGTCTCAAGTGACGCTGTCGGCGCCGGCGACCGCAACCACAGACGTGCCGTCGATAAGACTCGCGGCGCCGACGGCACGCCATCCCTATGCCGTCGTCGTCGATTCGCGCGGGCGCGTGTTCGTGGCCGACGGCGCGTCGCGCCGGATTCTGCAGCTCGACGCGCGCACGGGTCGGCTGCGCGTGCACGCGGCCGGGCTCGTCGAGCCGACGGGCCTCGCCGCCGCAGCAGGGCTTCTCTTCGTCGCGGACTTCCACGCGGGTCTCGTCCGAAGAGTCGGAGCCGCGGGTCGCGTGACCACGCTCGCACGCCTCCCGCAGGTGACCGCGGTGGCGGCCACTCCTGCACGGGTCGTCTACGCCGTGACCATGGGCGGAACGCTCGCCCGCATCTCGCCCAATGGAGCGATCACTCGGATCGGGGTCGCCGGCGGCCTCGACCGGCCGCACGGCATCACGATCGATCGCAATGGGCGGCTCCTCGTCGCGGAAGACTCGCGACGCGTGCGGCGCGTCGACCCGAGGACCGGCCGCGCCGAGCTCGTCGTCGACGGCGTGGACACGAACAGAATCGCGGTCGCCCGCGACGGAACCCTCTTCCTCGCCGGCGGAAGCCCGACGGGAGGCACCCTGCGACGGCTCGAGCCCGGCGGGAAGCAGACCGTCCTGTTCGACGACCTCCACGTCAGCGACGTCGCCGTCCTGCCGGACGGCGACCTGATCGCGACCGCGGTCGAGCCGGGAGCGATCGTCCGCTTCGACCCTCGCACCGGCGCCCGCCGCAAGCTCGCGGGCTAGGGGAGGGGCCGCCCCGACGGCGGCCCCTCCCCTACTCCTTCGCGGCGGCTCAGTCGCCGTAGTCGAGCCAGGCCCCGAGCGGCGGCCGCTCGTCGACGCCGGGCTTGCTCCAGTCGCAGACGCCCGTCGGGAATGCCGTCTGGAGCCGCGCCTGCTGCGCCGGCGTGAACGACACGCCGTACGCGCCGAAGTCGATCGGCTTCAGCTGGCACTTGAACATGTCGCTCGCCAGCGGCGAGCCGGCGACCATGCGCGTCTCCGCGAAGGTCGGGTAGAGCGCCGTCGCAGGTGCCGCCGCCGAGGCAGCCCGAACGGCTCGGCGATCTTCGTCGAGCCCGTCCAGCACGCGTCCGTCAGACGCAACCGGACGGTTGCGGATCATCCGCTCCGCGGCCGTGCCCGGCGCGTCGTCGGCCTGCGATTGCGGCCAGCCACGCCTCCATCTGCGTCAGCGCCTCGGCAGCAGGCGGACCCGAGCCGGCCGCGTTCGAGACGAACATGACGTGGTTCGCGTACGTCCCGTTCGCCTCCTGGAGCCGCTGCCCGCATCACGAACGAGTGGATCGCGCGTGTGGATGTCGCCGGTCGAACGGAGGTCGGAGTACGTGTACGGGCGGGTCGATGATCGGCGTCGAGGCCAGCCCGAGCCCGCCCGTGTTGACACGGCCCGTCTCGTAGCCGAACGCACGATCCCGATCGGATCGGCGGCGACGCGCTGCGGGACGACCTGACCGATGAAGTCGAAGCCGCCTGCGTTCTCGTTCAGCGAGACGAACTGCTCCGGGGTGATCGCCCCGCTTTGGAGCGCTGTGAGCCCGTACTGGAGGCCGATGTTGTCGAGCGGCCGCCAGGCGAAACCGTTCGCCGGATTGCGCCCGAGCTGCGTCGCGATCTGCTCGAAGCTCGTGCACTTGATCCCGCCCGGATTCGTCACCGGGTGGTACCGCGCCGCCACGGGCACGGCGCCTGGGCAGGCCTCGAGCGCGTTCGTCCGGCTGGCGAACGCGAGGTGCCAGAACTGGCACGAGTTGAAGGTGCCGAAGCCCGAGGCCGCGGCGCGCTGCGCGGCCGTCCAGCCGGCGGCGACACCGGCCGGGCTGGCGAAGTACAGCGAGAGCAGTCGGCAGTCCGCGACGGTTCCGAGCGTGATCGAGTCCTGGAACGAAGCGCTCGGGATGATCCCGTCGAGGATGCCCGGGTAGTTGTTCCCGATCAGATGCTGCTGGATCGCGCCGCCCGAGCCGCCAAAGCCGATCGTGTACGCTCGGCTTCCCGTACGTCTCGGCGAAGTGCTCCTTCACCATCAGCGCCACCTCGGCCGAGATCACCTCGCTGCAGTTGTTGTCGTAGACGTTCAGGGACGAAGACGCGACGGCATAGCCACGGGCGAGGAACAGGTCGGTGAGCACGCCTCCGTTCCCCTGGCCCTGGTGGTAGCCGACGTTGCAGCCGCCCCCGAACGTGTAGACGAGCCTTCCGTTCCAGCCGGGCTCGTCCACGAACGGGCTCGGCGGGGCGGCCGGGTCGAAGAGGGCGGCGATCTCGTAGACGGCGCGGTCGATCACGCCCTTCTCGATCCGCACGACGTAGTCGACGGTGCGGCCGTCGAGCGTCGTCGTCTGCGCGAGGTCGGCCGGCTTCACGGCCGGGTCGGCGAGCGTCGCGAAGGCGCCGGCGGTCGTCCGGTACACGTAGCGCACCTGCGTCGGCGCGGAGCAATCGGCATCGAGCGCAGGCCCGAGCCCGTTCTGCACCGTCTCGCAGAAGAAGGGCTCCTGCTGCGGGCCTGAGAACATCGGCCCGCTGATGGGGTGGTTGACGATCCGGAGGGTCGCGGAGCGGCCCGGCGGCGTGCCCTTCCCCTGGCCGTTTGCGCGCGCGACGATCTCGTTCTCGCCGAGGGCGAGACCGTCGACGAGCCCGCGCAGCGAGCCGTCGGGCATCGTCCGGAAGCTCGCGGACACATCCCGGCCGTTCGCCTCGATCCGGAGGTGCTTCAGGCTCGCGGCGTCGTCGTGCAGGCGAATCTCGACGAGGACGTCGCCGCCCGAGACGTACTGCGGCAGCGTCGACAGCGCCTCGACCGCAGGCGCCGCGCTCCCCGCGCCGCTTGCGCCCACGGGCAGCAGCCCCGCGGCGAGAACGGCCGCCGCTGCCGCGACGAGGCGCATGAGGCGTGTGCGTGGACCGGTCATCTTCCCTCCCCCTTCCGTCGTGTGCGTGCGACCCGTTCCGGGCCGCGGCGAGCACACTACAACGGGACGGGAAGCGCAACCACGGACGTGCAACGACTCCGTGCCGGTTATTGGCCCTGGACGATGCGCGCCGTGGCCGACGCGGTCGCGACCAGCTCGCCGCCCTCGGTCAGCAGCTCACCGGCGAGGAACGCGATCGTGCCGCCACGCGAGACGACCCTGCCGACGCCGATCAGCTTGCCCACCCCCGCCGGCCGGACGAAGCTGACCTTCAGCTCCAACGTGGGCGCGAAGCTCCCGTCCGGGAGGGTCGCAACGAGGGCAGGCCCGAGCGTGTCGTCCAGCATGGCCGCGAGGAAGCCGCCCTGGATCGCACCCATCGGGTTGACGAACTCGGGCCTGGCGTCGAACTCCACACGTATCGTGCCGAGCTCGGGGTCGATGTCGAGGAGCCTGAACCCGAGCGTCTCGGCCGACGGCGGCGGCTTCGCGCGGCCGTTCATGACCTCCCAGAAGAACCCTGTTCGCTCGCTGCTCACAGCGGACGAACCATAGAACGACGAGAGGCCGCGCTGCGGCGGCCTCTCGTCAGGCTACTTACTCCTCCTGAGCCGGAGCCTCTTCGGGCTCCGTGGGCTCGTCGGGCGGCACCGTCACCTTCTCGGCGGCCGGCTCGCCCTCGACGATCTTGATGTCGACGAGCGACTCGCCTTCCTCGCCGGTCGGGTCGCCCTCGCGGCGGTCGACGACGATCGTCGAACCCGGGCTCAACTCCCGTCCGAGGACGAAGTCGGCGAGCGGGTCCTCGATGAAGCGCTGGATCGCACGGCGCAGCGGCCGGGCGCCCATCGCCGGGTCGAAGCCCTGCTCGACGAGCACCTCCTTGGCGGCCTCGGTCAGCTCGATCGCGACCTCGTGCGTCGCCATCTGCTCCCGCAGCCGCTGCAGCTGCAGGTCGACGATGGTCAGGATCTCCGACTTGTCGAGCTTGTGGAAGACGATGATCTCGTCGATCCGGTTCAGGAGCTCGGGGCGGAAGACCTTCTTCAGCTCGCCGGTGACGCGGCCCTTCATCTCGTCGTAGGTGAGCCCCTGCTCGTCGCCGACCGAGAAGCCGAGGGTCTGGTTCTTGGCGATCTGGCCGGCGCCGATGTTCGACGTCATGATCACGATCGCGTTGCGGAAGTCGACCTTGCGGCCCTGCGAGTCGGTCAGCTTCCCCTCCTCCAGGATCTGGAGCAGGATGTTGAAGACGTCCGGATGGGCCTTCTCGATCTCGTCGAGGAGAAGCACCGAGTACGGCTTGCGGCGGACGGCCTCCGTCAGCTGGCCGCCCTCGTCGTAGCCGACGTAGCCGGGCGGGGAGCCGACGAGCCGGGACACGGAGTGCTTCTCCATGTACTCCGACATGTCCACCTGGATCATCGCGTCCTCGTCCCCGAAGAGGAACTCGGCCAACGTGCGCGCGAGCTCGGTCTTGCCGACCCCGGAGGGGCCGAGGAAGATGAACGAGCCGGTCGGCCGCTTCGGGTCCTTGATCCCCGCGCGGGCGCGCCGGATCGACTTCGAGACGGCCACGATCGCCTGGTGCTGGCCGATCACGCGCTTGTGCAGCTCGTCCTCCATCCGGACGAGCCGCTCGGACTCGGCCTCGGTCAGCTCGAAGACCGGGATCCCCGTCCACATCGAGACGATGTCGGCGATCTCGTTGCGGCCGACCTCGGGCTGCTCCTCCGACTCCTCCGAGCGCCAGCTCTCCTCGAGCTCCTTCTTCTTCTGCGTCAGCTTCCGCTCCTTGTCGCGGAGCGACGCCGCCTTCTCGAACTCCTGCGACTCGATCGCGTTCTCCTTCTCGGTGCGAACACGCTCGATCTCGTCCTCGAGCTCGCGGTAGCGCGGCGGCGCGGTCATGGTCTTGATCCGCAGGCGCGAGCCGGCCTCGTCGATCAGGTCGATCGCCTTGTCCGGCAGGTGCCGGTCCTGGATGTACCGGTCGGCCAGCTCGGCAGCGGCGCGCAGGGCGTCGTCGGAGATCTGGCAGCGGTGGTGCGCCTCGTAGCGGTCGCGCAGGCCGCGCAGGATCTGGACGGTGTCGTCGATCGACGGCTCGTCGACGCGAACCTGCTGGAAGCGGCGCTCGAGCGCCGCGTCGCGCTCCAGGTACTTGCGGTACTCGTCGAGCGTCGTGGCGCCGATCGTCTGCAGCTCGCCGCGGGCAAGCGCCGGCTTCAAGATCGAGGCCGCGTCGATCGCGCCCTCGGCCGCGCCGGCCCCGACGAGGTTATGGAGCTCGTCGATGAAGAGGATGATGTCCCCCCGCTGCATGATCTCCTTCATCACCTTCTTGAGCCGCTCCTCGAACTCGCCGCGGTACTTGGAGCCGGCGACGAGCGCGGCCAGGTCGAGCGTGTAGATCTGCTTGTTCTTCAGTAGCTCCGGGACCTGGTTCGTCGAGATCCGCGACGCGAGCCCCTCGACGACGGCGGTCTTGCCGACGCCCGGCTCGCCGATCAGGACGGGGTTGTTCTTCTGCCGGCGCGAGAGGATCTGCATCACGCGCTCGATCTCGGTCTGGCGCCCGACGACAGGGTCCAACTTTCCGTCAGTTGCAGCCTTCGTGAGATTACGCCCGAACTGGTCGAGCAGCTTCGAGCTTTTTGCTTTCTCTCCAGAACCCCCGCCAGAACCCTGTTGCCGCCGGCCGGGGCCGGAGAGCATGCGGATGATCTCGTTCCGGATCTTCTCGGCGTCGGCGTCGAAGTCGAGCAGGATCCGCGCCGCGACGCCCTCGTTCTCGCGCACGAGCCCGAGCAGGATGTGCTCGGTCCCGATGTAGTTGTGGCCGAGCGACAGCGCCTCGCGCAGCGCCAGCTCCAGTACTTTCTTCGCGCGCGGTGTGAACGGGATCTGGCCGGTCGTGACCTCGTCGCCCTGGCCGACGATGCGCGCGACCTGGGCGCGCACCTCCTCGACCGTGATGTCGAGCGACTCGAGCACGCGGGCAGCCAGTCCCTCCTCCTCGCGCAGCAACCCGAGCAGGATGTGCTCCGTACCGATGTAGTTGTGCTTGAGGGCGCGAGCCTCGTCCTGCGCTAAGACGACGACCTGGCGAGCCCGTTCTGTGAATCGCTCGAACAACCTGTCGACCCTCCTTCCGACGTAGTCTCCGGAGGTCAGCTCGTCCGGCCTCCGGGTCGAAGGTCTGACCCCATGGTATAGGACGCCTGCGGCGACCTCGAAGTCAGCGCGAAGCCGGTGTCAGCCGCGGAGCGCCGGGAAGAGGATCACGTCGCGAATCGTCTCCCGGCCGGTCAGCAGCATCGCCAGACGGTCGATCCCGAGCCCGAGCCCGCCCGTCGGCGGCATCCCGTAGGAGAGAGCCTCGACGTAGTCGGGGTCCTCCTGCTCGCCCTCCACCTGCTTCGACTGCGTCAGGAACCGCTCGCGCTGCTCCTCGGAGTCGTTGATCTCAGAGAACGCGTTTCCGAGCTCCATCCCGCCGGCGAAGTACTCGAAGCGCTCGGTGAGCGTCTCGTCGCCGTCCGTCGTCCGCGCGAAGGGCGAGATCTCGATCGGGTAGTCGTGCACGATCGTCGGCTGGATCAACTCCGGCTCGACGTAGAAGCTGAACGCGTGGTCGACGAGTTGGGCCCAGTCCTTGTCGGCCTTCGTGTCGACCCCGCGCTCGTCCAGCGCCGCTCGCAGGCCCGCCTCGTCCCGAACCCAGAGGCCGTGCTCCGCGAGCGCGTCGGTAAAACGGAGCCGCTTCCACGGCGCCGCGAGGTCGAGCTCGTGACCGCGAAACACCGTCTTCGTCGTTCCGGTCACCTCGAGAGCAACCGACTCCAGCAACCGCTCCATCCGCTCCATCGTGTCCCGGTAGTCGGCGTACGCCTCGTACCACTCGAGCATCGTGAACTCGTTCGAATGCTTGTACGAGATCCCCTCGTTGCGGAAGTCCTTGCCGAGCTCGTACACACGCTCGAGCCCGCCGACGATGAGACGCTTGAGATAGAGCTCCGTCGCGATCCGGAGGTAGAAGTCCTGCTCGAGATAGTTCCAGCGCGTGACGAACGGCTGCGCGAACGCGCCCCCGTAGCGCGGCTGCAGCACCGGCGTCTCCACCTCGACGAAGCCCTCGGCGTCGAGGTGCCGGCGGATCGCGGCGACGATCCGGCTGCGGAGGAGGAAGTCGGCGCGTGTCTCCTCGTTCATGAGCAGGTCGAGGTAGCGCTTGCGGTAGCGCAGCTCGACGTCGGTGAGCCCGTGGAAGGTGTCGGGCAGCGGCGCCCGATTCTTCGCCAGCAGCTCGAGCTCCGCCACCTGCAGCGACGGCTCGCCCCGCCGCGACTTCGCGGGGTGGCCCGACACGCCGACGATGTCGCCGAGGTCGACGTCGACCTTCGCGGCGATGAGCTGGATCCGCCCGCTGCGGTCGACCAGGTCGAGGAACGTGATCTTCCCCATCTCCCGCCGCGCCATCACCCGCCCGGCGACCCTGAACCGCTGCGCCTCGTCGGTGGCGCCCGCCTCGAGCGCCTCCGCGCTCGCCCGGACCGCGGCGACGTCGTCCCGGTCGGGAAAGCGCTTCGGCAGCATGTCGGCGAGTCTACGCGGCTTTGATGTCGAGGATCTTGTACTTCAAGGATCCTCGGGGCGTGCGACCTCGACGGTCTCGCCCTTCTTCTTGCCGATGATCGCCCTGCCGACCGGCGACTCGTTGGAGAGCTTCAGCTCGGCGGGATTCGCCTCGGCCGAGCCGACGATGAAGTACTCGTCGGTGCGCTTGGCGTCGACGTCGCGGAGCTTGACCTTCGCGCCGACCGAGACGACGCTCGTGTCGACCTTGCCGGTCTCGATCACGCGCGCGTGCGTCAGGCGCTCCTCGAGCTGGGCGATCTTGTGCTCGAGCATGGCCTGCTCGTTCTTCGCGTCGTCGTATTCCGCGTTCTCGGTGATGTCACCGAACTCGCGAGCGGTGCGGATGCGGTCGGCGACCTCGCGACGCTTGTCCGTCGAGAGATGCTCGATCTCCGCCTTCAGCTTCTTGTAGCCCTCCTGCGTGAGGATGACGTCCTTCACCTAACTCCCTTCCAAGGAAAAAGCCGGCGAACTGCGCCGACGCGGCCGGGAATAGTAGCGCCGGTCCCGGACGAGGTCAATACCTGCGACTACCATTCGCAAGCATGTCGATCGACCTCCGCGAACGCTGGTGGATCCGCGACGTCGAGATCCCGACCCGCCTCGTGCTCGCGCCGATGGCAGGCGTCAGCGTGCAGGCGTTTCGCCGCCAGGGGCGGCGCTTCGGCGCGGGGCTCGTCTGCTCCGAGATGGTCAGCTGCGCCGGGATCGAGCACCGCAACGAGCGCACGCTCGGCTACCTGCGCGTCGCGGCCGACGAGCACCCCCTCGCGATCCAGATCTTCGGCTCCGAGCCCCGCGCGATGGCCGAGGCGGCGCGAATGGTCGAGGCGGCGGGCGCCGACCTGGTCGACATCAACTTCGGCTGCCCGGTGCGCAAGGTGACGAAGACCGGCGCGGGCGCGACGCTGCTGGACGAGCCTGCGCGGGCGTGCGCGATCGTCGAGTCGGTCGCCGCCGCCGTGGACGTGCCGGTGAGCGTGAAGATGCGCCGCGGCCTCCGCGACGGCTCCCGCACGTGTCTCGAGGTCGGCCCGAAGCTCGTCGAGGTCGGCGCGGAGACGCTGACCCTCCACCCCCGCTCGGCCGAGCAGATGTACACGGGCAGCGCCGAGCATGCCCTCACCGCCGAGCTCGTCTCGCTCGTCGACGTCCCGGTGATCGCCTCCGGCGACATCACCTCGCGCGCGAAGGCGCAGTCGGTGCTGGCGACGACCGGCGCCGCCGCGGTGATGGTCGGGCGCGGCGCCCAGGGCAACCCGTGGGCGCTCCGGGAGATCGTCGAGGGCGGCGGGCCGCCGACGCGAGAAGAGGTCGTGGCCGAGCTCGTCCTGTTCATCCGCGAGACCGTCCGTGAGCTCGGCGAGCGACGCGCGTCCAGCTTCCTGAAGAAGTTCTACGGCTGGTATCTCGGCCGCGGCCGCTTCCCGCGCCCGTTCAAGCAGGAGCTCGTCGTGCTCGACTCGACCGAGGAGGTCGAGCGCCGGTTGATCGCCGCGGCGCCCGGGCGCCCTGCCGCTGCTCGCGGCGGCTCGAGGCGAGCTGCCTTCGGGCGACGAGGTGCTGCTCGATCTACCGATCTCTGTCTACGGCGGCGGCTAAGCATTCCGCGACCAGACGATCCGCAGCCCTTCGAGGGTGAGGTGCGGGTCGACGCGGTCGAGGGTGCGGGCGTGCGGTGCGATCAGGTCGGCGAGGCCGCCGGTCGCGACGGTCTGCGCCTCGACGCCGAGCTCGCCCCGGATCCGGTCGACGATCCCGTCGACCTGGCCGGCGAAGCCGTAGACGAGGCCGGACTGGAGGCCCCCAACGGTCGTCTTCCCGATCACGGCCGGCGGCGCCGAGAAGTCGACCTTGACCAGCCTCGCCGCGCGGGCGAAGAGCGCGTCCATCGAGACCTCGATCCCCGGCGCCAGCACGCCGCCGACGTACTCTCCTTCGCCGTCTTTTCCCGTTGCGGCGACGATGTCGAAGTTGGTGCTGGTGCCGAAGTCGACGACGATGCACGGCGCCCCGTAGCGCTCGTTCGCGGCGACCGCGTTCACGATCCGGTCGGGGCCGACCTCGCGCGGGTCGTCGTAGCGGATCTGGATGCCCGTCTTGACGCCGGGGCCGACCGTCAGGAGCGGCGCGTGCGCCCACCGCTCCGCGACGCGCTCCCACTCGCGCTGGAGCGCCGGCACCGTCGTCGAGAGGCAGATGCCGTCGACGTCCTCGAGCTCGAAAAGCGCGGCGAGCGTGACCCCGAGCTCGTCGCCTGTGCGGCTGCGGTCGGTGGCGAGCCGGAAGCTGTCGGCGAGCCGCTCGCCTTCGAACAGGCCGAGCACCGTCTGCGTATTGCCGACGTCGACGGCGAGTAACACGGCGCCTCTAGGGCGTGTCGTCGTCTGTGGTGCAGGCGCTCGCCGAGCCGCTCTGCGAGCGCGTCGGCGGTCAGCTTCGGGTCGTCGTTCTCGCCGCGGAGCTCCTCCACGGTGACGTCGCTCGAGGTGTAGACCTCGGCGCGCGGGATGATCCGCGTCGGCCGGTTCTTGTCCCAGACCCAGACGTCCTCCATCCGCACGTGGAAGAACGGGTAGCTCGCCTGCGGCGAGACCTGGAGATCGAGCTTGTTGCAGAGATACGTCGCGTCGGCGGTGAGGATGCAGTAGCGGAAGAGGCCGAAGACCGCCGTGTACTCGCGCTTCAGCGCGAGCTCGAGCTCCGCCTCGAACTCGTCGAGATCGTCGAGGTGACTCACGCGCTCAGTGTAGCTCCGCGAGGAGGTCCTTCACCCGGCCGCGGCCGGGAACAGCGAGCTCTGGGTCGAGCTCGGCCAGCGGCTCGAGCGCGAATCGGCGCTCGTGCAGGCGCGGGTGCGGAAGCGAAAGGCCCGGCTCGTCGACCACCCGATCGCCGTAGAGGAGCAGGTCGAGGTCGATCGTGCGCGGCCCCCACCGCTCGCGACGCACGCGGCCGAGCTCCCGCTCGACGGCGAGCAGGACGTCGAGCAGCTCGCGGGGCGACAGCTCCGTCTCCAGCGCGACTGCCCCGTTCAGGAAGGGCGGCTGCTCCACCGGTCCCACCGGCTCGGTCTCCCGCAGGCCTGAGACGGCCACCACGCCGGGCAGCGCGGCGACGGCGGCCCGGATCGTCGCCTCGCGGTCGCCGAGGTTCGAGCCGAGGCCGACGTAGGCGCGGGTCACCGCTCGACGGTGACGGTCGCCCGGCCCCCTTCGAGCTCGAGCTCCGGCTTGCCGACACGGACCGTGACTGCGGTGACCGGGAAGCGTCGCTTCAGCTCGTCCGCGACCGCGGCGGCGAGCGTCTCGAGCAGCTGGACGTCGCGGCCGTCGGACACCTCGCGGACGCAGGCGACGACGTCCCGGTAGTCGACGGTGGCATGGATGTCGTCCTCTGTCGGCTCGTCCAGCTCGAGCGCGACGTCAAAGGCGAAGAGCTGGCCGTCGCGGCGCTCCTCGTCGAGCACGCCGTGCCGCCCGCGCAAAGTGATCCCTGCGATTTCTATCCGCACTGAGTTGCTCACAAGACTGCACCTGCTGCCGTCAGCGCCTCGACGTGCTCGCGGACGTCGTGGACGCGGAAGATCGAGGCGCCACGCTCGAACGCGGCCACGGCCGCCCCGATTGACGCGGCGAGCGAGCCCGTGCGCGCTTCGGCGTCGAAGAGGCGGCCGAGCGAGCTCTTGCGCGAGAGCCCCACGAGGACGGGCCGCCCGAGCGCGAGGAGGACGTCGAGCCGGCGGACGAGCTCGAAGTTCTGAGCCGGAGTCTTCCCGAAGCCGATCCCAGGGTCGAGGCAGACGTGCTCCTCCGGAATCCCGGCGGCAACCGCGAACGCGAGCCGCGCCTCGAGGAACGCAGCGACCTCCGCCGCGACGTCGTCGTAGCGCGGGTCGGCCTGCATCGTGCGAGGCTCGCCCTGCATGTGCATCAGGCAGACGTACGCGCCCGCGTCCGCGACGACGCCCGCGAGCTCGGGGTCGGCGCCGAGGGCGGTGACGTCGTTGACGAGCTCGGCGCCCAGCTCGAGCGCCCGGCGCGCAACCTCGCTCTTCGCGGTGTCGATCGAGAGTGGAACCCCGTCGAGCCGCTCGAGCACGGGCACGACGCGGCGCAGCTCCTCGTCGACCGAGACGCCCTCGGAGCCGGGCCGGGTCGACTCGCCGCCCACGTCGACGATCGCCGCGCCCTCGTCGACCATCCGGCGCGCGGCGACTGCGGCGGCCGCCGGGTCGAGGTGGATGCCGTCGTCCGAGAAGCTGTCCGGTGTCACGTTGACGATTCCCATCACGGCTGGCCGCCGCAAACGTTCCTCCACCGGTACACGTCTCACCCTGCGATGGACACTAACGCCCGCGTTCGCAACGCGCTCCTGACGGCGCTCGGGATCCTCGGCGCCGTCGTGCTGGTCGCGGTCGCCTCGCGCGGATCCACGGCCTCGGGGCAGAACGGCGTGCGCCGACCCAGCGAGACGCTGGTGGACATCCTCTTCACCCTCTACATCGTGATGATCGTCGCGGGCGGGCTGCTCTTCCTGTACGCCCTCTACGTCGCGCGGTACACGCTCGCCGAGTCCAGAGGAGCTCGCAAGCGCGGCTGGCGTACATGGGTCGGCCCACTTCTCATCGTCATGGGCGCGATGCTGCTCGCCCGCCACCTCTCGACCAGAGACCTACGCCTGAACAACGAGCTCGTTCTTCCACCGTCGGTGCAGGGCGACCCGTCCACGCCGACGGATCCCGCAGCCGGGGGCTACGAGGCGCAGTTCGCGTGGGTCCCCGTGCTGGTGACCCTCGCCCTGATCGGCGTCGCGGTCTTCGGTATCTGGTGGTCGGGACGGGCACGGCGGCACGCCCGCGGCGAGCGGCGCCGCGACCCGCTGTCCGACGCCTTCGCGATCGCCGTCGACGAGTCGCTCGACGACCTGCGCGCGGAGCCCGACCCGCGCCGCGCCGTGATCGCAGCCTATGCCCGGCTCGAGCGGGTGCTCGCAGCCCACGGGCTCCCTCGGAGCCCGGCGGAGGCGCCGCTCGAGTACCTGCGGCGCATGCTGGCGGAGCTCTCGGTGAGCCCGGCTGCGGCGCGAAAGCTCACCGACCTCTTCGAACGGGCTAAGTTCTCGCAGCATGCGGTGGGTCCGGAGATGAAGCAGCAGGCGATCGACGCGCTCGAGACGGTGCGCGACGACCTGCTTGCGGCGCGCGCCCTCGCCGAGCAGGAGCGGGCGAAGGCCATCGCGGCGATGGGACAGAAGGCGGCGACCGGTTGATGCGCGGCGTGCTCCAGCATGCGCCGTTGCCCGTCCTGTTGACACTCGTCGCAGCCACGCTGCTCCTCGTGCTGAGCGGCCGTACGGAGCTGATTCTCCACGTCTACGTGCTCGCGCTCGCCGCGTTCGCCCTCGCGCATCTCCTCCGCGGGGTCCGCAGCGGGCTGCCGACAGCCACGGGCGGCTCGCCCTTCGACGCGGCCCTCCGCCGCCGCCCGAGAAGGGCCGAGCGCCTTCCCGAGCTCGAGCGCTTCGAGCGTGAGGTCACGTTGGGGCTGGCGACCGCCTTCGATCTGCACTACAGACTGCGGCCGACGGTGCGCGGCATCACGCGTGAGCTCCTGGCGTCACGGCGCGGGATCGACCTCGACGGGAGCCCGGCAGCCGCCCGCCGCGCCCTCGGCGAGGAGACGTGGGAGCTCGTCCGCGCCGACCGCGACCCGCCCGAGGAGCGCTTCGGCGCAGGGATCGAGCTCGCCTCTCTGGGCAGAGTCGTCTCGTCGCTCGAGGCGCTCTGAGATGGACGTCAAGCAGGTCCAGGAGCACGCGTCGCGGATCTTCGACGAGGTCGAGCGCGCCGTCGTCGGCAAGCGGGAGGCGCTCGAGCTCGTCCTGATCGGGCTGCTGGCCGACGGCCACGTCCTGATCGAGGACTACCCGGGGCTCGCGAAGACGCTCGCCGCGCGGTCGTTCGCGCGCGTGACGAGCATCGGCTTCAACCGCATCCAGTTCACTCCCGACCTGATGCCGTCGGACGTCACCGGCTCCTCGATCTGGAACCAGCGCGACGCCGACTTCGAGTTCCGTCCCGGGCCGATCTTCACGAACCTCCTCCTCGCCGACGAGATCAACCGCGCCCCGCCGAAGACGCAGGCCGCGCTGCTCGAGGCGATGCAGGAGCGGCAGGTGACGATCGAGGGCATGACCCATCCGCTGGCGCGGCCGTTCCTCGTGCTCGCGACCCAGAACCCGATCGAGTACGAAGGGACGTACCCGCTGCCCGAGGCGCAGCTCGACCGCTTCCTGCTCAGGGTCGGCTTCGGCTATCCCAGCCGCGACGACGAGTGGGAGGTGCTCTCACGACGGCTGGAGCGGCGCGAGGACGAGGTCGAGCTCGAGCCCGTGGTCGACGCGGCGACGCTGCTCGAGCTCCAGGCGGCGGTGGAGCAGGTTCACGTCGGCGAGGCTGTCGGCGGCTACATCGTCGAGCTCGTGTCGGCGACACGCACGAGCGGCTCGACCGCGGTCGGGGCCAGCCCGCGCGGGAGCCTGGCGCTGCTGAAGGCGTCCCGCTGCAAGGCGGCGCTCGCGGGTCGGGACTTCGTCACGCCGGACGACGTGAAGGAGCTCGCCGTGCCTGCGCTCGCGCACCGCCTGATGCTGAAGCCCGAGCTCTGGGTGCAGCGGACGAGCGCGGACGACGTCGTGCGGGAGCTGCTCGAGCAGGTTCCCACTCCGGCGGCCGAAGAGCCGGCGCCGGCCGAGTGACCGCGGCCGCGTCGCCGCGGGTCGCGGCGTACGCCGCGCTGACCGCGCTCTTCCTGCTCGCCGCGCTTGCGCTGCGCCGGCCCGAGCTGGCATTCCTCGGGCTGGCCTTCGCCCTCCCGCTCGCCCTCGGGCTGCGACTGGCGCGCCCGGCCGACATCCGCGCGTGGGTGGAGCTGGAGCGCGAGCGGGCGCTGGAGCAGGACGAGATCGGCGTCGAGGTGACGATCGCATCCGAGCGGCCGGTCGAGCGGCTCGAGCTCCAACTCGTGCTCCCCGAAGGGCTCGAGGTGGTATCGGGCGCCGCGGCACAGTCGCTGCGGCTCGGCCGGGAGGACGAGCGGACGGTCAGGCTGCGCCTCCGCTGCGCGCGGTGGGGGAACTACGACGTCGGCGATCTCGCCGTGCGGGCGCGTGACCGCCTCGGCCTGCTCGTCTCCGAGGGCCGGCTCGACCGGAGGCAGCTCCTGCGCGTCTACCCGCTCCCGGAGACGCTGCGCAAGATCGTCCCACCCGTCGCGACGCAGCCGTTCGCCGGCAACCAGGTCGCGCGCCAGAAGGGGGAAGGGCTCGAGTTCGCCGACCTGCGCATGTTCGCGCCGGGCGACCGGGTGCGCTCGATCAACTGGCGCGCGAGCGCGCGGCGCAACGAGCTCGTCGTGAGCGACCGTCATCCCGAGCGAAACGCGGACGTGATTCTCCTGCTCGACACGTTCGCCGACGTGCGCGCCGGGTCACGCTCGACGCTCGACCTCGCGGTGCGGGCGGCCGCGACGCTCGCGACCCACTACCTCGACCGGCGCGACCGCGTCGGGCTCGTCTCGTTCGGCGGCGCCCTGCACTGGCTGACACCGGGGATGGGGCTAGGGCAGCGGTACCGGATCGTGGACGCGCTGCTCGAGTCGGAGGTCGTCTTCAACTACGCGTGGAAAGACGTGTCGGTCATCCCTGCCCGGACGCTCCCCCCGCAGGCGCTCGTGCTCGCGATCTCACCGCTGCTGGACGAGCGCGCGGTCGAGGCGTTCGCCGATCTCCGCGCGCGCGGCTACGACCTTGTGGTGATCGAGGTCTCGCCCGTCGGGTTCGCGGCGCCGGGCCCAAGTGCGTCGGACCGGCTCGCACACCGGCTCTGGCTGCTGCAACGGCACGAGCTGCGCGCACGCTATGAGCGACTCGGCGTCGCCGTCACCACGTGGGACGACGAGACTCCGCTCGACGCGGCCCTGGAGGAGGTGCGGGCATTCCGGCGACACGCTCGGCTCGTGCGCGCGTAGGCGTCTCCGCCGCCGCAGTGCTCGCCGCCGGCGCTCTCGGCGCGTGGCTGACGGTCGCGGCCGAGGAAGGCGTGCTCGTCCGCGCGAACGCAACCGCGACGGTGATCGCCGCGGTACTGCTCGCGGCCGGGCTCGTCCTCCGCGTCCCGCTCGCGATCCCCGTCTCGGTCGCCCTCCTCGGCGCGGAGTACATCGCCCTGCTCGGCTTCGAGGGCGAGGCGCTCGACACCCGTGCTCCACTCGTCGCCGGCGCGCTCCTCGCCGTGGCAGAGCTTGGCTACTGGTCGCTCGAGCTGCACGGCTCGGTCGCCGACGAGCCCGGCACGTATCTCCGGCGCATCGCGCTGCTCTCGCTGCTCCTGCTGGCCGTGATCGGTCTAGGGATCCCCCTGCTCGCCCTCGTCGAATCGGTCTCCGCCGACGGTGCCCTGGTCGACCTGGTCGGTGCGGTCGCCGCGGTCGGCGCGCTGGCGCTCGTCGCCCTCGCGGCTCGACGAACCGTCCGCTAGGGACGTGAGGCGGTCCTGGCCCCGCCATGTCCGAACCGTCCGCGACATGGCAGGTTTCCTGGCCCCGTCATGTCCCGAAGAGACGGCGATCGCGGCGGGGCGAGAGGTCTAGCGGCCGGATCTGGCTCGGGCGGCTGCATCGAGACTCCCGGGACCGGCCGCGGTTGCGGCTTCGGCGTCGGCCGCCGCTGGGGCTCGCCTTCTGCAGGCTGCTCCGCCGGGGCGAGCTCCTCCGGGAAGACCGACTCCTCGGCCTCGCCGGCGAGCAGGCGCTCGAACTGGTCCTTGTCGATCGTCTCGCGCTCGATCAGGATCGCGGAGAGCTTGTTGAGGTCGTCCATGTGCTCGCGAAGGACGCGATGCGCCGACTGGTGGGCCTCCTCGATCACGCGCCGGATCTCGTCGTCGATCTCGCGCGCGATCTCGTCCGAGTAGTCGGGCTCGTTGCCCATCTCGCGGCCGAGGAAGGGCTGCGTGTGATCGCGGCCGAGCACGCGCGGGCCGAGCTTCTCGCTCATCCCGTAGCGCATGATCATCGCCTTCGCCGTCGCCGTCACCTTTTCGAGGTCGTTCGCGGCGCCGGTCGTGACCTCGTGGAAGACGAGCTCCTCGGCCGCCCGGCCGCCGAGCGTCATCGCGAGGTCGTCCATCAGCGCCGAGCGCGTCGTCAGGTAGCGATCCTCGGTCGGCAGCGAGATCGTCAACCCGAGCGCCTGGCCGCGCGAGACGATCGTGATCTTGTGGATCGGGTTCGTGTTCTCGAGGTGGTACCCGACGAGCGCGTGGCCCATCTCGTGGTACGCCGTGATCTTCCGCTCTTTCTCGCCGAGCAGCCGCGCCTTCTTCTCAGGCCCGGCGATCACGCGCATGATCCCCTCCTCCAGCTCGTCCTGGTCGATCATCTTCTTGCCGTGACGAGCGGCGAGGAGTGCAGCCTCGTTGATCAGGTTGGCGAGGTCGGCGCCCGTGAAGCCGGGCGTTCCGGCCGCGAGCGTGTCGAGGTCGATCTCGGGGGCCAGCGGCTTGCCCTTGGAGTGCACCTCGAGGATCCGCTTCCGCCCGATCCGGTCGGGCCGGTCGACGACAATCTGGCGGTCGAAGCGGCCTGGGCGGAGCAGGGCCGGATCGAGAATGTCGGGGCGGTTCGTGGCGGCGATCAGGATGATGTTGTCCTTCATCTCGAAGCCGTCCATCTCGACGAGCAGCTGGTTCAGCGTCTGCTCGCGCTCGTCGTGGCCGCCGCCGAGGCCGGCGCCGCGGTGGCGGCCGACGGCGTCGATCTCGTCCATGAAGATGATGCAGGGGCTCGACTGCTTCGCCTGCTCGAAGAGGTCGCGCACGCGAGAGGCGCCGACGCCGACGAACATCTCGACGAAGTCGGAGCCGGAGATGGAGAAGAAGGGCACGCCCGCCTCGCCGGCGACCGCCCTCGCAAGCAGCGTCTTGCCGGTGCCGGGAGGCCCGTAGAGCAGGACGCCCTTCGGGATCCGCGCGCCGAGCGCCTGGAACTTCTTCGGGTTCTCGAGGAACTCCTTGATCTCGTGCAGCTCCTCGACGGCCTCGTCGACGCCGGCGACGTCCTTGAAGCCGATCTTGGGCGAATCGGGTGTCATCCGCTTCGCGCGCGACTTGCCGAAGCTCATCACCTTCGAGCCGCCGCCCTGCATCTGGTTCATCAGGAAGATCCAGAAGCCGATCAGGAGCACGAAGGGGAGCAGCGAGGTGAGGATCGTCCACCAGGCGCTCGACCCCTTGCCCTTCGAGTCGTAGGTGACGTTGTTCTCCTGCAGCAACTCCTCCACCTTGAGCGCGGAGACGTCGCTCGGGTAGTTGACCTTGACCTTCTCGCCGCCGACGAGCGTCGCGTTGATCTGCTGCCGGTTCGGCGTGAACAGGACCTCCTGCACCGCCCCGTCCTCGATCTTGGCGGAGAGCTGGGAGTACGTGAGCTTCCGCTCGGCGTCGCGCCTCGGGATCAGCGTCTGGCTCGCCAGGTAGACGAGCAGGACGATCACGATCAGGGGGAAGAGCGCGCTGCGGAAAAAGCGGTTCACGGGGTCAGAGGAGGGTAGCAGCCTCCACCCTTCCTACCCCGTCTCTCGGACCATTGGATTTACAGCGAAATCGGGCTCAATGCGGTGGAATCAGGCTCGGGTGCAGAACCGCGACGTAGGGGAGGTTGCGGTACCGCTCGGCGAAGTCGAGCCCGTAGCCGATCACGAACTTGTTCGGGATCTCGAAACCGACGAACCGGACGGGAACGTCGATCTCGCGGCGCTCGGGCTTCGTCAGCAGCGCGCAGATCTCGAGCGAGGCCGGCTTGCGCGCCTTCAGGCTGCGCATCAGGTAGGAAAGCGTCAGGCCGGAGTCGATGATGTCCTCGACGACGAGGACGTCGCGGCCGGCGATGTTCGCGTCGAGGTCCTTGAGGATCCGCACGACGCCCGACGAGTCGGTGGCGGCGCCGTAGCTCGAGATCGCCATGAAGTCGATCTCACACGGGATCGTGAGCTCGCGCATCAGGTCTGCCATGAAGAAGACCGCGCCCTTGAGCACGCCGACGAGCAGCAGGTCGCGCCCCTCGTACTCGCGCGAGACCTCGGCCCCGAGCTCGGCGATGCGCGCCTGCAGGGGCTCCTCCTCGATCAGGATCTCTCCGACAGCATCCTTCACCGTGTCCACGTCACGGCTCCTTCCCAGCCGGGGGCCTCCGCGACACCGGGAACGGCGACGACCTCGTCGCCCGACACGACGAGCGGCCACGCGCTCCGCTCGCGCCTCGGCACCTTCGCGTCCACGAGCAGATCCTGCACTTTCTTCGAGCGGCCTGCGAGGCGATCCCCCGGCCGGAAGCCGCGCACCTCGAGACCGGGCCGGTGGGGCTCGAGCGTCCAGGGCCCCCAGCGCACCGTTCCCTCGAGGCGCAGCGTGTCGTACTCGCGCACGGCGCGGACGCCGCCGCCGAGGTCGGCGGCCTTCGTGCCGGCACGGCTCTCGAGCAGTCCGGCGAGCGTGCGCTCGAGCGTGCGGGGCAGCCGAGGACGCTCGTCTGCGAGCGCGAGCAGCGACGTGCGCGCTCGGGGATCGAGCCGTTCGAGCAGCGGCAGGATCTCGTCCCGGATCAGGCCGCGCTTCGTGTCCGGGTTCGACGAGTCGTCGCGGTAGGGAAGTCCGCGCTCGTCGCACCAGCCGCGCGTCTCCTCGCGCCAGACGCGGAGGAGCGGCCGAACGACGCCGTCCTCGCGGCGCGCCTTGATCCGCTGCGGGCTGCCCGACGCGACGAGGCCGAGGAGCACCGACTCCACCTGGTCGGACGCCGTGTGCCCGGTGGCCCGGAGCAGGTCGGTCGCGAACGAGTAGCGCAGCTCGCGCAGCTCCGCCTCGGTCGACCCGGGCGGTGCAGCGACCACGTCGGCGCCGAAGGCCTCCCGGCAGAAGCGTGCGTCCTCGTCCGACTCGGCGCCGCGCAGACCGTGGGCGACGTGGAGGGCCGAGACGCGGTAGCCGAGCTCACCGAGGACGTGCCAGAGGCAGGTCGAGTCGGCGCCGCCGGAGACGAGCACCGTTACCTCGCCTTCCGGCTCGATCAGCTGCCGCTCGCGGATGAAGGCGTCGATGCGCTCCAGCATCGACTCAGTGTGCACTAGATGATTGATCGGCAATTACCGCACTCGCGGATGACGACCCAGACACGGCGCCGGGAGCCACCCTCGACCTTGCCAAGGCAACCAGCCTTGGCTGCGGCCGAGTGCGGCCCCCAGCTTGGTCTGGATCGCCCCCGCGAGCACGCCAATTACCGATCAACCATCTAGAAGACGGGCGACGCGACCCAGGCGTCGATGAGGTCGAGCGCCCGGTCGAGGTCGGCGGCGGCGATCGTGAAGGGACGCGCCTGCTCGACTCCCTCGAGCAGCCGGACGGGCGACTTTCCCTCGAGTGCGAGGAGGACGTAGGCCACGGGCGCGCCGTGTGCGATCGCGGCGATCCGCTCCTCCGGCCGTGCCAGCAGCGTCCGGTAGCCGCGGACGAAGCGGCGCGCCGCCTCGACGCGGCTCTCGCCCCCGCCCGGCGCCCCCACATCGGGCGCGGACGTCCGGACCCAGTCGTCGAACCCCTCCGCCCAGCGCGACCCCTCGAAGCTCCCGAACGTGAACTCGCCCAGTTCGGGGACCTCGAGCAGCGGCGTCACCGGCCACGCGAGCTCCGCCGTCTCGCGTGTCCGCCCGAAGGACGAGTGGGCGACGAGGTCGACCGGCCCTGCTTCCGCGCCGAGCGCACGCGCCTGCTCGCGCCCCGCCGCGGTCAACACGACCTGCACCGAGGGATCGCCGTTCAGCCGCTCGAGCACGTTGAACTCGCTCTCGGCGTGGCGGGCGAGCACGAGCTCCTTCACAGGAGGACGCTCCTGTAGTCGAGGACGTGGCTCATCCCGACCGAGTCGTAGAGCGCGATCGCGGGCTCGTTGTCGGCCCGCACGAAGAGGCAGACGGTCGGCACACGCTCTAGCAGGAGGCGGATCAGATCGCGCAGCCCGCGGCTCCCGTTGCCCTGCCCGCGCGCCGCCGGATCGGTCCAGACCTGCTGCAGCTGCACCGCATCCGGCGTCCAGGCGGACGCCTCGGCCTTGAAGAGGATGACCCCGTCCTCGACCCAGATCCACGACCTGCCTTCGTCGATCTGAGCACGGGTGCGCCAGCGGAACCCGTCCGAGTCACGCTCCAGCGGGTCGATCCCGAGCTCGATTTGGTGCGCCACGGCACACGCGGGCACCAGGAGGTCGAGATCGCGCAGGTCAGCCTGCCGCAGGCCGCTCTCACCGGGCTCGGGCGGCGCCGAGATCGAGTAGACGGGCTGGCCCGGCCGGTCCTCGCGGGGCCTGGGCAGCCGGCGTGAGACGGCGTCCCAGAGCTCCGAGACCGCGCCCTGCTCTCCGATCAGCATCCGCGCCCGGGCGCGCACCGTCGCATCCGCATACGCGCCGCAGCCGCGGCCGGAAGGGACGACGTTCGCACCCGTGTGGCAAAGCGAGACGAGCCGGCCGTCCTCCTCGACGCCGGCAAAGCGGCCGATGCCGCGCCGCGCGACATCCTCGAGGAAGACGCGCTCGACCGGATCCTCGGCGCAGTAGCCGAGGATCTGCTGGAGGGTCGGCGCGACGACACGCGTCATGCAGCTGATCCTGCCCAAGATGCCCGGCCTCTGTAGGGTCTCGCGGATGCCGATCCACGTCACAGCCGAGCCCGGGGACTACGCCGAGGCGTGCCTCCTGCCCGGCGACCCGCTCCGCGCCAAGTACATCGCCGAGACGTACCTCGACGACGTCGTCCAGCGGAACTCCGAGCGCGGATTGCTCGGGTACACGGGAACGTGGGAGGGAAAGCCGGTCTCCGTGCAGGGCACCGGCATGGGCTGCCCCGGCGCCACGATCGTCTTCGAGGAGCTGATCCAGCTCGGCGTCAAGAAGCTGCTCCGCGTCGGCACCTGCGGCGGGCTCCAGCCGCACCACCAGCTCGGTGACATGATCGTCGCGCTCTCAGCCGTCCCGGCCGACTCGACCGCGATGCACCTGGTCGGGAACGAGCCGCACTGCCCGACCGCGAGCTGGGAGCTGATCCACGGCGCCGTCCACGTCGCCAAGGAGATCGGCCAGGAGATGCACGTCGGCCCGATCGTCTCGAGCGACCTCTTCTACAACCCCGACGAGGGGCAGTACGAGCGCTGGTCGAAGCGCGGCGTGCTCGCCGTCGAGATGGAGGCTTCGGCGCTCTTCACGGTCGGTGCGCTCAAGGGCGTCCACGCCGGCTGCCTCCTGATCGTGAGCGACATCGTCGTCGAGGGCGAGTTCAAGCGGATCAGCGACGAGGAGATGCGCGCGGCGGTCGACCGGATGACGCGTGTGGCGCTCGCCACCGCGACGTCCGGGCATTGAGCACCGAGACCGTCTTCCTCGTCAACCCGGCGTCGGCGAACGGGTCGACGGGCCGGCGCTGGCCGGAGGTCGCGCACCGAGCGGCGACCCGCGGCCTCGAAGGCGATGCGCTGCTCTCGGAGCGGCCCGGCCATCTCGGCGAGCTCGCGCGCGGCGCGGCCGACGGCGGCGCCAAGCTGCTCGTCGTCGTGGGCGGGGACGGCTCGGTGAACGAGGTCGCAAACGGGATCGCCGGCCGCGACGACGTCGAGATCGCGCTCATCCCACGCGGGACGGGCTGGGACTTCGCCCGCACGTACGGGATCCCCCACAAGCTCGACGGCGCGATCGAGGTCGCCCTGACCGGCCGCCCGCGGACGATCGACCTCGGCCGCGCGGGCTATCACGCGTGGGACGGCGGCGAGGAACAGCTGTACTTCGCCAACGTCGCCAGCGCGGGCATGAGCGGCGCGATCGCGCAGCGCGCGAACGACACGACCAAGTCGCTCGGCGGCAAGGTCTCGTACCTCTGGGCGACGCTGGCCGTCTTCGCGCGCTGGCAGAACTCGGAGATCCGGGTCACGGTCGACGAGGAGAGCCGTGTGGGCCGGATGCACGACGTCGTCGTCGCCAACGGGCGCACGTTCGGAGGCGGGATGATCATCTGCCCCGAGGCGGAACCGGACGACGGCCTCTTCGACGTGCTCACGATCGGCGACCTGACGAAGAGGGATCTGCTCGCGACGCTGCCGAAGACCTACCGCGGCCGCCACTTACCGCATCCGAAGGCCGAGCTGCTCCGGGGCGCCGTCGTCACGGTCGCTTCGGACGCGCCGCTGCCGGTCGAGCTCGACGGCGAGCAGCCCGGCACGACCCCGGTCCGCTTCGAGATCGTCCCGTCGGCCCTGCGCGTACGGGTTCCGGCCTAGCCTCTAACTCGGCTCGGCAGGAGGCGGAGCCGCCGGCTTCTTCGCCGCCGGCTTGCGCGCCGCGGCCGGCTTCTTCGGCTGGATCCCCGCGTGCTCTTCGAGCTTGGCGACGCGCCGCTCGAGCTCGTCGAGGCCGCGTAGCTTCTTCTGCATCTCGTCGAGACGCGAGCGCGTGTCGTTCGCGAAGTCCACGAGCCTCGACCCGCCCGGCACCTCCGAGAGCTTGTTCAGCGCGTCGGAGCTGAGGTCCCTGAACTGCGTGATGAGGTCCTTCTGCTGTGTGTTCGCCATGTCCCGATCGTAGCCGGGATGGATGACAGCCGACGCGGTGAGTATCAAGGAGGTAGCTCGCCGCATGTTGACCCTTTCTTCACGCTTTCGGTGCACCTCCATAACACGGGGGCGGCTACCTTGACAGAGAGGCGAATGGAGACCCATCTCGGCAAGAGAGTCCGCCCGCTGCACCGGCACAAGGCCGTTGTCGCACACGCGCTGCGCCAGCACGCCGGGATCCCGTACGAGGTCGAGCAGAAGGTCTGCTCCGACTGCCATCGGGTTCTCGACGAGCGGACGGTGCGCCGCGCCGCCGCCTAAGAACTCGATTCAGAATGAGCTTCGTCGCCGGGGTGCTCCGGGTGGTGCGAGCGCAAGGACGCAGGGAGCCCCGATAGTGGTGCTATCGGGGCGACTGAGGACGCGGCGATCGTGCCGCCCGGGGCGGCCCGGCGACACAAGGCTCATTTTGAATTGAGTTCTTAAGTAGCCGGACGGCGGGCAATCCCACCTGCGAGAGTCCTCGCATGGAGGGCTTCAACTTCTCGACGGAGGTCGTCGTCCGCTTCGCCGAGACCGACGCGCAGGGGATCGCGCACCACGCTTCGTTCCTGATCTGGCTCGAGGTGGCGCGAGTCGCGTATCTCGCCCAGCATGCCGGCGGCTACGCGTCGATCAGGGAGCGCGGGATCGAGGCGCTGACGACCGAGGTGCACGTCCGCTACCACGGGGCCGCGCGCTTCGACGAGCGCCTGACGATCTGGGCGCGGTGCGTCGACCTGCGCGGGGCACGCTTCCGCTACGAGTACGCGGTCGAACGGAACGGTGAGCTGGTCGCCGACGGTTACACCGCGCACGCGACCGTGGACGCCTCGACGCACCGGCCGACACGCGTGCCCGCCTTCCTCACGGAGGCGATCGCTAGGGTCGAGGCGGGACCGGCTCCGGGCTGACCGGCGCGAGCGGCCCGACCGGCAGCGGCTCGGTCGGCAGTTGCACCTCGTCCTCCGGCGGGGGCTTTGGCTTCTCGGCCGGCTTGGGTTTCGCCTTCTCCTCGGGCTGCTTCGGAGGCGGAGGCGGCTTCGTCCCGAAGCGGACGACTCGATACTCGCCGCGGTAGTTCGTCGTCCAGGCCTCGTCGTGCAAGAGCTGCCCATCCTCGGCGTAGACCTTGCGGGTGACGGAGGTGGAGGTCGCCGGGGTGCCCGTCTCCTCGATCACCGTCTCCCCGCGCAGCAGCTGCGGGTCGGGTATGCGCCTGAGCGGGGCTGGGCCGGTCTCGCGGAGCGTGCCGGTGCCGCTCTCCACGCGCCGCTCGGCGCCGCCGCCGTAGATCGAGACGGTGATGCCCGCACCGCCGGAAGCGCCCGCCACGTAGACCCAGTTCTTCGTGTCGTTGACGAACTTGAGGTCGAGGTCGGGATAGTTGACGGTCGCGTCGCGCCCGGTCTGGTAGCGGCTGATGTAGAGCGAGTGCGGGTTCCGCTCGGCGATCTTGAGCCCAGCCTCCCAGGCGGCATTGAAGACGGTCGTGGCGACCTGCGAGACGCCCCCGCCCACGGCTTCCTCGTACTCGTCCTTGATGATCACGGGGGCCGAACGAAAGCCACGGTCCGTCGTGCGCCTGCCCACCCGGTCGTTGAACGAGAACGTCGCGCCCGGTGCGACGACGGCGCCGTTCACCAGCCCGACGGCGAGTTGCAGGTTCGTGATCCGGTCCGACGTGCCCGCATAGAGCGTCGTGTACGACGAGAGACGCCGTTCGATCCCCATCGCGGCCGCCTCCGCCGTGGTCCGTTCAGGCCCTGCGGTCCGGACGGCGAGCTGGGCCGTGCGCGTGCTCGGGGAGACCGCCGCTGCCAGGAGCGCTTTCGCGGTCGCAGGCACGTCGACGGCAAGGCCGTCCTTCGCCGGGATGACGCGGACGTCGTCACCCACGGCTTCGAAACCCGCGTCGACCGGAGCGCGCTCGACCGCCTTGCGCAGCCTGGCGAACCACGCCTCAGCGCCCGGGCCGGCGATCGCCACGCTCGTCTTCCCCGCGACGGGGAGGGTGAGCAGCTCCGCGATCCGCCAGCGCGGCAGCCGCCAGCGCACGCCGGAGTACTCGAGCCTGACCGGCGCCGAGAGCGCCGTCCGCGCCTGCCGGGCCGCAGGTGCGAGCTCGGCCGCACTGACCTGCACGGGGTCGACTACGACCGGAAGCGCGATCACGCTGCCCCGTTCGAGCCGGGCCAGCGACCGGACGATCGCAGCCTCGGCGCCTTTCCGGTCGATGCGAAGGCCGGTCTGGCCGGGGACGACCTCGATCGACAGGCCGCGTCGCACGACCTTCGCTTCCACGTGCCGGCGGTCGACCTCGCGCGCGATCCCGTCCAGCTTGTAGTCGAGAGCCGCCGCGTACGCCTGGACGGGCGGCGAGATCTCGGCCCCGAAGACCCGCGTCTGGAGGCGGCGGAAGCCCCTCACGGGCCCGAAGCCCTGCCCTTCGCGGGCTGCGGAGTCGAGCGCGGAGCCCCAGTCCGCCTCCACGCTCAGCGTCGTCGCCTTGATCGGGAAGCGCTTCTCGCCGGCGGTGAACACGACCGGGACGCGCGCGACGCGGTCGAAGCGCCGCTCGAGCAGAGCGCGAGCCTCCTCCTGAGTCAGCCCGCCGACGTCGACGCCGGCGATCGCGACGCCGGCCGCGATGCGCGCAGGCGAGCCGGCGAACACGAGCCCGACAAGAGCGACGAGGACCGCGAGTAGGGCGAGCGACACCAAGACCCAACGGGCGACGGCGCGGCTGGAGCGCCGCGGTACAGAACCGGCGCGAAGAGAGGTTGAGTCAACCTGCACGAAGCAGTGCAGTGTATCGACGGCTCAGGTCAGCTTTTCGCGTAGATTTCGGCAGAATTTGGTGTCCGCAGCTCGTACGCGGAAGTCGAACGAGATCCCGGCGAGGCTAGAAGACGAACAGCTCGACGCCGCCGCTCACGTTCAGCTGCACGCCGGTGATGTAGCTCGCGAGGTCGGAGCAGAGAAAGCAGATCGCGTTCGCGATGTCGTCCGGCTCGCCCGGCCGCTTGAAGACCGTCCGGTTCGCGATCCGCTCGTTCATCGCCGGGTTCGCGAAATGGAACGCCTCCGTGCCGATGATCCCGGGCACGATCGCGTTGCAGGTGATCCCGTGGCGGCCGCCCTCCATCGCGAGCGTGCGCGTCAGGCCGAGGATGCCCGACTTGGTCGTCGAGTAGCTGGCCTGGCCGAAGCCGCCGAGCGTGCCCGCCACCGAGGCCATGTTGATGATCCGGCCCCACTGCCGCTCCTTCATGTGCGGCCAGACGGCCTGGGCGCAGTTGAAGCCGCCGGTCAGGTTGACGCGGAGGTCGCGCTCCCAGAGCTCCGGGTTCTGGTCCGGGAACTGGCCGACGTGGTCGAGCGTGCCCGCGTTGTTGATCAGGATGTCGACGGAGCCGAACTCGTCGACGACGCGCTGCACGGTCTCCTGCACCTGGTCGCGGTCGGTGACGTCGCACTTGATCGCTGCCGCGCGCCGCCCCAGCTCCTGGATCTCCTTCGCCGTCGCCTCGGTGTAGACGATCCCCTGCGCCTTCGCCACCTGCGCGAGGACGCCGTACGACTCGGCCGTCTCGGTCGACTCGTCGGACTCCACCTGGATGTCCGCGATCACGACGTCGGCGCCGGCACGGGCGAGCGCGAGCGCGTCGGCGCGGCCGAGCCCGCGCGAGCCGCCGGTGACGAGGGCGACGCGCCCCGAAAGGTCGATCTCGAGTGCCACGCGGCGATCCTACGGTAGAAGAGCTGCATGCAGAGGATCGACGTCGCCGAGCGGCGGGCGCGACTCGTCAGCCGCCACCGGCTCGACCCGGCCGCCCGCGCGGGTGACCCACTCGAGGTCGCTCGCTCGCTCGTCTGCCTGCACGCGACCGATGCGGTCACGGTCTTTCTCTCGATCCAGGCGCGCAGCGACGGCGTCGCGCCCGCCGACGTCGAGACCGCGCTCTACGAGGACCGCAGCGTCGTCCGCCTGCTCGCGATGCGGCGGACGCTGTGGGCGGTCCCGCGCGAGCTGCTGCCGGTCGTCTTTGCGGCGGCGACGAAGGCGGTCGCGGCGACCCAGCGCAAGCGGCTCGAGGGCTTCGTCCGCGACAGCGGCGTCTCCACCCGTCCAGGTGCCTGGATCACGCGTGCGGGCAACGCGGCAGTCGCGGCGGTAGCCGCGCGGGGCGAGGCGATGACCGCCGACGTCACGAAGGACGTGCCCCTGCTCGCGAAGAAGCTGCGCTTCGGCTCGGGCAAGTGGGTTGTCGAGCAGAGCGCGGGCGCCCGCGTGCTGCCGCAGATGGCGATGGAGGGCCGACTCGTGCGCGGCCGGCCGCGCGGGACGTGGATCAGCCCGCAGTTCCGCTGGGTCACGACCGAGGACTGGCTCGGCGGGCCGATCGAGGAGCTCGACGTCGCGTCCGCGCAAGTCGAGCTGCTCCGCCGCTGGCTCGCCTCCTTCGGGCCTGCCACCGAGGCGGACATGCGCTGGTGGACGGGTTGGACGCTGCGCGAAACACGCGCCGCGCTCGCGGCGATCCCGCACGAGGAGGTCGAGGTCGAGGGCTCGATGGGCTACGTGCTCGCCGGCGACCTCGAGCCGACGCCGCCGCCCGAGCCGTCCGCCGCGCTCCTCCCCACGCTCGACCCCACGACGATGGGCTGGAAGGAGCGGGACTGGTACCTCGGCCCGCACGGGCCGACCCTCTTCGACTCGAACGGCAACGCCGGCCCCACGATCTGGTGGGACGGCCGCGTCGTCGGCGGCTGGAGCCAGCGCCGCGACGGCGAGATCGTCTACCGGCTGCTCGAGGACGTCGGCGCGGACGCGAGCGCCGCGATCGAGGCAGAGACGAATCGCGTCGCCGAGTGGGTCGGCGACGCCCGCTTCTCACCAGGCTTCCTGCCGCCCTTTCAGCGCGGTCTCGCCGACTAGGACGCCCGCGGGAGGAAGATCTCCTTCGCGATCACGAGCCGCTGGATCTGCGACGTGCCCTCGTAGATCTGGAACAGCTTCGCGTCGCGCATCAGCTTCTCGACCGGGTACTCCTTCATGTACCCGTAGCCGCCGAAGACCTGCACCGCGTCCGTCGTCACCTTCATCGCCGTGTCGGCGGAGAAGCGCTTGGCGAACGAGGACTCGAGCGTCGCGCGCTTGCCCTGGTCGTGCAGCCACGCCGCCTGCCAGACGAGCAGCCGGGCGGCGGCGATCTCGGTCGCCATGTCCGCGATCATGAAGTTGACGCCCTGGTGCATTGCGATCGGCACGTCGAAGGTGACGCGCTGCTTGGCGTAGTCGACGGCGTGCTCGAACGCGGCCTGCGCGACGCCGACGGCGCCCGCGGCCGTTCCGGGGCGGGTGAAGTCGAGCGTCTGCATTGCGATCTTGAAGCCCTCGCCCTCCTCGCCGATCCTGTTCGCGGCGGGAACGACGACGTCGGTGAGCGCGAACGCCGACGTGTCGGTCGCGCGCTGGCCCATCTTGTCGAGGTGCTTCTCCATCTGAACGCCGGGCGTGTCCATCGGGACGATGAACGCCGACATGCCCTTGTGCCCCTTGGCCGGGTCGGTCTTTGCGAACACGACCGTCCAGGCGGCCTTGCCGGCGTTGGTGATGAAGGTCTTGGAGCCGTTGAGGACGTACTCGTCCCCGCGACGCTCGGCCGTCGTCTTCAGCTTGACCACGTCGGAGCCGGCTTCGGGCTCGGAGAGCCCGAACGAGCAGAGGATCGGTGCCTCCAGTAGCGGCGGCAGCCACGTCGCCTGCTGCTCCTCGCTGCCGGCGATGATCACCGGGCCGGCGCCGAGGCCGTTGGCGCAGAGCGTCGTGCCGATCCCGGAGCAGCCCCAGTTCAGCTCCTCGCCGACGAGCATGCCGTCGAAGGCGGAGAGACCGAGGCCGCCGAGCTCCTCCGGCACGTGCAGGTTCATCAGGCCGAGCTCGTGCGCCTTCGCGGCGATGTCGGCCGGATGCGTCTGGTGCTCGTCGTACTCGGCCGCCTTCGGCCGGATCTCCTTCTCGGCGAACTCGCGTGCGAGCTCGCGGAGCTGCTGCTGCTCCTCGGTCAGGGCGAACGAGACGCCCGAGCTCACGCCCTGCTCGATCGTGGCCATGCTCATCTCCTGTGTCTGTGAATGCTGTCGATTGACTAGTCAGTCAACAGTCTAGAGTCCCCCATCAGAGGGCGTCAAGCGGGTGAGGACGCCGCTACGCTGCGACCGGTTCGATGGGTCTCCGAAGGGCGCAAGTCATCGCCGCGGCGATCGCGGCCTCGTGCGTCGCCGTTCCCACGGCGGACGCGACCGTCGCCGCCCGTCCACCGGTCGTCTGGCTCAAGGGCGAGGGCAACTTCACCAAGTCGCACCGCAGCGTCGAGTCGCTCGACAAGGTCGTCGTGCACGTCACCGAGGGCACCTTCTGGGGCTCGGTGCGCTGGCTCCGCAACACGCGCGCGCACGCGTCCTCCCACTTCGTCGTCGCGCGCCGCGGCAAGATCGTCCAACTCGTCCATCTCTCGGACGTCGCCTGGCACGCGGGCAACTGGAAGGTGAACACGCAGTCGGTCGGGATCGAGCACGAGGGCTTCACGTACGGTCCGGGAGGCTTCACGAACGCGCAGTACCACGCGTCTGCACGCCTGGCGGGGTGGATCGCCCGGCGGGCGCTCATGCCGATCAACCGGAAGCACTTCATCGGACATGCAAACGTGCCGGCGCCCAGCGGCGGCCTCGGCGGCGCCTCACATCACACGGATCCGGGGCCGCGCTGGAAGTGGGACTACTACCTGCGGCTCGTCCGCCGCTACGCGGGCGTCCAGAAGCTGAGCGTCGTCCCAGTCGTGCCGGCAGGCCGTCTGCGCGGCATCGTCCCGTGGCGCGCGAAGGCGACGGGAGACATCCGCCGCGTCGAGTTCGCCGTCGACGGCCGCGTGCTCAGGGTCGACCGGCAACCCCCCTTCACGTATGCCGGCCGCCTGAACACGACGAAGCTCGGCAACGGCACGCACGTCCTGCAGGTGCACGGAGTCGCCGGGCCCGGTCGCTACGACATCGCGCAGAAGACGATCCTGGTCGACAACAAGTCGTTCGCGCTCACGAGCGCCGGGGCGCGGCCATGGACCCGCGTGCTCGGCCCGGTCAGGCTGCGCGTCCGGCCATGGGGAGCGAAGGCGACTCGCGTCGTGTTCAGGGTCGACGGGCGCCGCCGCGCCGTCGACACGAGGCCGCCGTTCACGTTCGCCTGGAACGCGAGGCGGGCGCGGCGAGGCAAGCACGTGCTCGAAGCGGTCGCGACCTCTGCCGACGGCCGCGTCGCGCGCCGTCGCATCCCGCTCGTCGCCGGCGCCAGGCTGCCGGTGAAGCCGAGGCACCAAGGGCCTGCGCCGAAGCCGGCGCCCGTGCTCAGAATCGTCTCGCAGAGCGTCGCGGATGGCCAGGAGGTGACCGGGCTCGTCATCTGGCGCGTCGATACCACCGGGGGAGCGAAGCACGTCGAGTTCCGCGTCGACGGTGTCCCGCGAGGCACCGACGTGGCCTCTCCCTACACGCTCGGCTGGAACGCGGACGCGGAATCTTCCGGGCCGCACCGCCTCACGGCGCGCGCCGTCGGCACGAACGGGAAGGCCGTCGAGACGGCCGTGACGGTCACGGTGCCGGAAGCACCAGGTTCCGGTACCGCAACACCCTGACGAGCTTCGCGTCGAGCTCGCCGGCACGTGCGAGCGGAAGGAGCGCGTCGACGATCCGCCCTGCGTCCCGCGCGCTCGTCGTCAGCACGAGGTCGGCGCCCGCACGAAGCGCCAGCCGCGCCCAGAAGGGCGCGTAGGGGCTGCCGAGCACGCCGATCGAGTCCGTGATCGCAACGCCGCGGAAGCCGAGCTGCCGCAGCAACGCGTACGTCTTCGGCTCGAACGAGGCCCGCCGCGGGCCGAGCCGCGGGTAGATCGCGTGACCCACCATCACGCACGGCACCCCCGCCCGGATCGCGGCGCGGAACGGCGCCAGGTCCTGAGCGCGGACGATGCCGTAGACGCGCGCCTCGTCGGTCGAAAGGGGAGTGGAACCGAGCCCGGGAAAGTGCTTCACGCAGGCCGCACGGCCGAGACCGCGCGCAAACGCGACGCCGTACTCCGGCCGGGAGAAGTGCCGCGATCCGAGCGGCCCGTCCGGGAGGTCGAGCACCGGTGCGAAGGACGCATGGACGCCCTCGCGGCGCAGCGCGGCGGCAGTGGCTGCGCCGGCGGCACGCGCCTCGGCGGCGCTGCGATAGGAGGAGGCGGCTCGCGAGGGCGGCAGCGAGGCGAATGTCTTCACGAGGCCGCCCTCCTGGTCGGCGAAGACCAGTCCGCGCGGGCGCGGCAGCTCGGTGTTCCAACTGCGCACGAGCACACCGCCGAAGCCCTCGCCGGCAGGCATCCCCGCGACGACGACGGCCTGCGCCTTCTCGCGCGGCGTCATCGCTGCGACTTCGGCCTCGACCGACCCGGCGAGCAGCAGCGTCAGCGCCTGGACGATCGCGGCGACCACGGCCCGAGGGTAGCCTTGTCCCGCGATGGCAGTGACCGAGAAGCGGACCGCGCTCGACCCGCTCGACTTCCTCGCGATCGACGCCCTTCTCGACGACGAGGAGCGCGCGATCCGCGACACCGTCCGCTCCTTCGTGCGCGAGCGCGTGCTCCCCGACGTGGGCGACTGGTTCGAGCAGGGCATCCTGCCGCGCGAGCTGATGGGCGAGCTGGGGAAGCTCGGTCTCTTCGGCATGCACCTGGACGGCTACGGCCTCCCGGGTGCAAGCGCCGTCGCCTACGGCCTCACCTGCCTCGAGCTCGAGGCGGGCGACTCGGGCGTGCGCAGCGCCGTCAGCGTCCAGGGATCGCTTGCGATGTACTCGATCTGGCGCTGGGGCTCCGAGGAGCAGAAGCAGCGCTGGCTGCCGGCGATGCACGCGGGCGAGGCGATCGGCTGCTTCGGCCTGACCGAGCCGGATGCGGGCTCCGACCCCGGCTCGATGCGCACGACAGCACGCCGCGACGGCTCGGACTGGATCCTGAACGGGGCCAAGATGTGGATCACGAACGGCACGATCGCCGATGTCGCGACCGTCTGGGCCCGCACCGAGGACGGCAAGATCAACGGCTTCCTGGTCGAGAAGGGCATGGCCGGGTTCAGCGCGCCGGAGATCCACAAGAAGCTCTCGCTCCGCGCCTCCGTCACGTCCGAGCTCGTCCTCGACGACGTTCGCGTGCCGGAAGAGAGCCGCTTCCCCGAGGTCGACACGCTGCGCGGCCCGCTCTCCTGCCTGAACGAGGCGCGCTACGGGATCGTCTGGGGCGCGGTCGGAGCGGGGCGCGCCTGCTTCGAGTCGGCGCTCGAGTATGCGAAGGAGCGGATCGTCTTCGAGAAGCCGATCGCGGGCTACCAGCTGACGCAGCAGAAGCTCGCCGAAATGGCGCTCGAGCTGAACCGCGGGCTGCTCGTCGCGCTCCACATCGGCCGGATGAAGGACGACGGCACGCTCCGCCAGGAGCACGTCAGCCTTGGGAAGATGGGCAACGTCCGCGGTGCGATCGAGGTCGCCCGCTCGGCACGCACGATCCTCGGCGCGAACGGCGTTACGCTCGAATACCCGGTGATCCGCCACGTGAACAACCTCGAGTCGGTGCTCACCTACGAGGGCACGCACGAGGTGCACACGCTCGTCGTCGGCAACGCGCTGACCGGCGAGAACGCCTTCCGCTAGATGTTTGATGCGGTAATTAGCGTGCTCCTGGGGGCGATCCAGACCAAGCCGGGGGCCGCACTCGGCCGCAGCCAAGGCTGGCTGCCTTGGCAAGGCCGAGGGCGGTCCGGCGCCGTGTCTGAGTCGTCATCCAGGACTCGGTTTCCATCAACTCTAGCCTCGATCCTCCACACCGGTTCGGGCTCGCCGATCTGCTCGGAGAAGAGCCACTGGTGGCCCTCCGGGTCGACGGCGCAGTACTGGATCGTCCCGTAAGGCTTCTCCGTCGGCTCGTCCCGGATCACCGCTCCCGCGGCTCTCGCCCGCTCGCAGTGGCCGCGAGCGTCGTCGACGTACACGTGGACGAGTGAGGTCGCCCCGCCGAGGCGGCGCGGCGAGCGGTAGTCCGCGCCAGGCCTCGCCAGCATGACGAGCCCGTCCCCGATCGCCATCTCCGCATGGTCGATCCAGCCGCTCTCACCGACGTTGCGGAAGCGCTCACGGAACCCGAAGGCGGCGACGAGCCATTCGAGCGCGGCGGCCGGGTCCTCGTAGAGCAGGTACGGCGTGACGGTCGGGTAGCCGGCGGGCGAGTTCTCAGGCATGTGATCGAGGGTAGGGCCTGCAGTCGGCCTCGTCTTGGACGAAAGTGACCTAGCTCTCGCCGTCCCAATAGTCGAGCTCGGTGCCGATCCGGAAGATCCGTGGCGGGTCTGCCTCGTTCCCGGTCCAGATGCCGATCTTGCCGCTGTCGGGATAGACCGCGGCGTCCGGCAGCTGTTTGGTCGAGGCGATCAGGACGCGGATCGGCTCGTGCGTGTCGTTCCGGACCTGGTGGGCACCCTCCGGCCCCTCGGGAAAGCAGACGATGTCGCCCGGCCTGAGCTCGTGCTCTCCGTCGGGGACGCGCAGTGTCGGCCGCCCGGCGACGCAGAGCAGCCACTCCTCGGCGCCGTACTCGTAGTGGTACGGGAACGTCTTCTCGCCCGGCTGCAGCTCGTAGAGGCTGGCACCGAGCTTCTCGGCGCCGAGCTTGGGACCGAGCGTCGCGGCGCTCCAGCTCCAACCCGGACGGTCGCGGGACTCGTCGAGCTCGCCGTCGAAGAGGTTGAACGACCTCACGCCCGCAGGCTAGATGATTGATCTAGACGATCGGCTCCGGGCTCTCGAGCGGGCCGGCTGGGCCCCGCTTCTCGACGTGCGCGAGCCGCGCCACGAGCGGGATCGCGAGCAGCACCGGGACGGCCAGGATCGGCCAGAGGACCTGGTAACCGTGCGTGTCCTCGAGGTAGGGCGAGAGCAGGTCGATCGCGATGCCGGCGAGCAGGGGCCCGGTGATGAGGCCGATCCCCTTCGTCGTCGTGGCGAGACCGGCGATCGCACCTCGGTCGGCGGCCGGCATCAGCTTGAAGAGCAGCCCCCACGCGAGCGTCATCACGCTGCCGCCTGCGATCGCGACGACGAAGATCACCGGCAGGTACCAGCTGTGCCACTCCTCGCCGAACCCGCCGGCGAGGAGCCCTAGCCCGTAGACGACCGACGCGGCGAGGATCACCCGGCTGAGTCCGAAGCGGTCGCCGAGGTAGCCGGACCCGGCCGCGGCGACGACGTAGCCACCCGCGACAGCGCCGAGCACCGCCGTCGTCGTCCCCAGCGGCTGGCCGAGTCCGACGGTGAGATAGAGGACGACGAACGTGCGCGCACCGGCGAAAGTGCCTTCCCAGGCGGTGTTCGCGATCAGGAAGCGGCGCACATCGGGATCGCGCCGGAACACCCGCCAGCTGTGCGAGACGTAGGCCCGCACGCCCTCGAAGACCCGGCCGTGGCCGCCGTCCTCGCGGAGGAAGACGACCGGCGAGAGACAGGCGGCGACGACCACGATCGCGGCGACGAGGAACGGGAACGGCTCCCATACGTGGAAGAGCGCCCCGCCGCCGATCAGCGCCGTCCCCAGCGCGAGGCCGCGCATCAGGTGCTGCGCGCTCTGCGCCCGGCCGTAGAGCCGTTCCGGCAGGAGGTCGGGGTACAGGCCCCGGTACGGCGGCTCGTACACGTAGTAGGCGAAGAAAAAGGCGAAGACGAGCAGCGCCGTCGTCCACAGGCTCGGCATGAACGCCATCAGCGCGAGGCAGAAGCCGATCGGGCCGAGCGCGACGAGCATGAACGGGCGCCGCCTGCCGAGAGGGGTGTGGAACGAGTCGCTCCACGGCCCGATCACGAGCGGGAGCGCGACCGCGAAGAGGCCCTCCGCCGCGAGCACGAGCGCGATCAGCGTCGTCGAGGTCGTGTACTGCCCGAGCAGGGGCGGCAGGTACGCCGCGGTCGTCGTCAGCGAGAAGGCGAGCCCGAACGCGCCCAGCCCGAGCGTCCAGACGACGCGCGCGTAGCCAGGCTCAGGCCGGGGCTGCGACGGCGTCCCGCGCAAGCCCGCCGCAGAGGAGCTCGACCACCGTCCGCTCGGCACGCGCCACCTCCTCGTCGCCGTCGGGCAACTGACCCAGCACCCAGCCGGTCAGGAGCTCTTCGAGCCCGCCGTAGAAGATCCAGCTGGCGAGCCGCGCGTCCAGCTCCGGCCGAAGCGAGCCGTCCGCCTGGCCGCGCTCGATCACCCGCTGGATGACGAGGAAGCCCCCGCGGATCTCGTCGACCTGGCTTTGGAGCTGCGGGCTCCGCGCCACCTCGCGCACCATCACCGTGACGAGCTCAGGCTGCGCGCGCCAGGTGCGGAGCAGCGACTTCGCGATCCCTTCCAGCTGCGCGAGCGGTGGCTCGTCCGAGGCCTCGATCCGCGCGAACGTCTCCAGGAGCTCGCGCCAGTTCTCGCGGAAGACCGTCTCGAGCACCTCCTCCTTCGAGCCGAAATAGTGGTAGAGGAGCCCGTGCGCGATCCCCGCCTCGGCGGCGATGTCTCCGACCCGCGCCGCGTGATAGCCCTTGCGCGCGAACACGCGCACGGCCGCGTCGAGGATGACGCGGCGCTTGTCCGCGCCGTTGGTTGAACGGTCAGTCAAGGCCTCGAACAGTAGTGGTAGGTTCGGCGGCGATGCAACCGCTCGCAGGCGCGCGTCGTGAGTCTCGAGTCCCTGGAGGGGGCATGTCGTCCGTCGCGGTCGGGCAGCATACGAACGCATGGCGGGGGGACCTCGGACTCGATTGAAGCCCGCGCGACTCTTCGCCGTCGCGGTGCTGCTGGCGCCGCTGCCGCTCGTCGCGGCCGTTGCTCTCGGCGGGGACGCCGACGCCGCGCGCAGCCTGCCTCGGCTCGTCGTCTCCTCTCGGGAGGGCGACCTCTATGTCGGCGGGCGTGCGCTCACGACGACAACCGCGGTCGACACCGAGCCCGACTGGTCGCCCGACGGGCGCGAGATCGTCTTCGTCCGCCAGCTGCCCGGCGCTCGGTCGACGAGCCTCTATGTCGTCCGCCGCGACGGGACCGGACTGCGGTTGCTCGTGGACGGATCCCGCGTCGCCGCGATGCCGGCGTGGAGCGGCGACGGGCTTCGGATCGCATTTGCGTCGAGCCCGCTCGAAGGCGGCAGCTTCGACGTCTACACCGTGCCGGCCGCAGGCGGGGCGGCGCGACTCGTCGCGTCGGGCCCCGCCGAGCAGGTTGCGCCATCGTTCACGCGCGAGGGCAAGGTCACGTTCCGGACGCTCCAGCCGGGTGAGCCGTTTCCGGAGAAGCTGAGCGACTCGGGCACGCCCCAGTTCGGCCCGCGTCAGCTCCTGCCCGACTTCGACCAGCGCGCACCCTTCCGGTTGACGATCGCGGGCACGCGGCTCGGCTTCGCCTCCGCGACCGACAACGTCGGCGACGGGCCCATCTGGGTGCGCGGTAGCCGCCCATCCGCAACGCGGCCGATGGTCGCACGCCAGCTCGTCCGCCTGACCGATGACTCGGTGCGCGCGTACGACGACGCGGGCCGGCTGCGCTACACGCCGGAGTCGACCCACTCGCACTGGCACCTGCTCGACTTCCAGCGCTATGAGCTGCGGACGCTCGCCGGCGACCTCGTCGTCCGCGACCGCAAGAGCGGTTTCTGCCTCGCCGACCACTACGGGCTCGCTCGCCGTCGGGTCGCGGTCTTCACCGGCGGCCGCTTCTACGGCAACTGCGCGTCGTCGCAGCCGCGTGCGCTCGCGGTCGAGCAGGGCACCTCGATCGGGTTCACCGACCTCTACCCCGCCCACTTCCACGGCCAGAACCTCGAGCTGCGGGGCGTCCCGGCCGGCGACTACGTGCTCGTCCACCGGACGAACCCGCAGGGCCGTCTCGAGGAGCTCGACTACACGAACAACGCCGCCTCGCTCCGAATCAGGTTGACGTGGCGCGGCGGCACGCCGCGCGTCCAGACGCTGCGCACCTGCGACGGCTCAGCCGTCTGCTAGCTCAGACCGAGCGCGGCGGGGAGCGCGAAGAGGTCGGGCAGCCGCTCTGGCCTGCCGACGTGGCGGGCGTCGCGGTCGAGCAGGAAGGCAGTCATGCCCAGCGCCTGGGCTCCCTCGATGTCGTCCTCGAATGAGTCGCCGACCATGGCGGCGTCCTCCGGGTCGACCTCGAGCAGGGCCAACGCGTGCCGAAAGATCTCGGGGTGCGGCTTCGTGCGTCCGAACGCACGCGAGCCGACCGCGCAGTCGACCTCGAGCCCATGGTGGGCGACGAACTCGTCCAGGTCGCGGCTGCCGTTCGAGATGAGGCCGATCTTGAGCCCGTGCTGGCGGAGCGCGGCGAGCGCCGGTAACGCGTCCTCGTAAAGCGTGAAGCGCTCGTGCTGCTCCCACGCTCGGACGAGCTCGGCTGCGCACGCAGGCGCACCGTCTGCGTCGCCACCCATCCCGCGCACGATCTCCTCGGTGAACGCGATCCAGATCTCGTCGTCGTGTTCGAGCTCAGGGTGGCGCTGAAGCGACGCGAGCGCAGCGAGGCGCGACTCTTCGTAGCGCGCCGGGTCGAGGCTCAGTCCGTGCCGCTCGCCGATGCGCCGGTATCCCTCCGGCCCGAGCTCTGGCCCGGGCCGCGCAAGCGTGAAATCGACGTCGAAGAGGACGGCCCGGATCACGCTTCGAGGATACGTCTGCGGCATACTCCGGCCGTGGCGTACGGCCTGCTGCTCCTCCGCCTCGTCGTCGGCCTGCTCTTCGCCGGCCACGGCGCACAGAAGCTGTTCGGCTGGTTCGGCGGCGGAGGGCCGCAGGGCACGGCCGCCTTCTTCGGGTCGCTCGGCTACCGCTGGCCCGAACGGTTGGCGATCGTCGTCGGCCTGGCCGAGCTCGGCGGGGGTCTCTTGCTGGCGACCGGCTTCCTGACGCCGCTCGCCTCCTTCCTGCTCGCGACCGTGATGCTGAACGCGATCGTCACCGTCGTCTTCCCGAAGGGATTCCTCGGCGGGTACGAGTTCGAGGTGACGCTGGCCGCCGTTGCGATCGCGCTCGCGGCGACCGGGCCGGGAGAGATCTCGCTCGACGACGCGATCGGCTGGGCGGACGAGATCACCGGCGTCCTCTGGGCGTCGCTCGCCCTCGCCGCCGCGATCGTGACGTCGCTGGTCACGACGACCATCGGCCGCGCGCGCGCAGATCTAGACGAGATCCCCGGCTGACGCTTCGGCGGAGCGTCATCGCGCGCTACTTCGCGATCTCCCAGATATGGCCGCCGGGATCCCTGAAGCTGGCGGTTCGGATTCCCCACGGCCGATCCATCGGGCCGTTCAACAGCTCGACGCCGCGTGTGGCCAGCTCCGCGCACATTGCATCCACGTCGTCCACCTCGAGGGTGAACACGAGGCGGGATCCGGCCTCGCGAGATGCGACGGCTGCCGGCTCGACGAGCTCTGAGGCCGCTGAGGTCTTCAGCAGGTTGACCTGCGTGTTCCCGAAGTCGAACACCGCCGAGTCGTCGTCCTCGAACTTCACCGGCAGTCCGAAGACCTCCCGGTAGAACCGCTTCGCGGCGTCCAAGTCCTCGACGAACAGCGTGATGGCACCGATACCGCTCGGCCACGAACCCATTTCCCCTACCTCTCTCTGGAGTCACCCGGTCATGAGGAACCGATTGTCCACATCGTGCGAGGTTGGTGACAGGTAATCGTCAGCAGTTCGCCGGCGGAGGCCGGTTCATCCGGCCTCCGCCCGCAACCGAACGGCGGAGCCCGAGAAAGGAGGGGGCTCACGGGGGAACCATGGGTTCCCCCGTGCTTGTAATCGGGGTGCCCAGATTCGAACTGGGGACCTCTCCGACCCGAACGGAGCGCGCTACCAGGCTGCGCCACACCCCGAGCGGTCGAAGGGTAGCGATAATCGCCCCTTGGCCCATCGCGACGAGATCATCCGGCACGCGAACGAGCTGCTCGAGATCGACCGGTTTCCGGAGTACGGCACACCGGGGCTGCAGGTGGTCGGCGCGGACGACGTGACGAAGATCGCCTGCGGCGTCTCCTCCTCGCGCGAGCTCTTCGAGCGCGCAGCGGCAGCGGGCGCGCAGCTCGTGATCGTCCACCACGGGATGTTCTGGCGCAACGAGCCGGTCTGGATCGACCGGCGCAAGCGCGGCCGGCTCGAAGCGCTGTTCGCGGCGGACCTCAGCCTCGCCGCCTACCACCTCGCGCTCGACGCGCATCCCGAGCTCGGCAACAACGCGCTGCTCGCCGACGCCCTGGGCGTCGCCGTCGAGCGCCCGTTCGCCGACGTCGGCCAGGGCGGCACCCTCCACGAGCCCTTGGTGATCGAGGCGCTCACGAGCCGGGTCCGGGACGTCGTCGGGGGGCGCGAGCCGCTCGTCTTCGCCCACGGCCCGGAGCACATCCGGCGCGTCGCCATCTGCTCCGGGGGCGCCGGCGGCGAGCTGATCCGCGCCGCGCACGAGGGCTACGACCTCTACCTCACCGGCGAGCCGCAAGAGCCGAGCCTGCAGACGGCGCGGGAGCTCGGGATCCACTTCGTCGCGGCCGGGCACGACGCGACCGAGCGGCTGGGCGTCCAGGCGCTCGCGCAACGGCTCGCAGAGCGCTTCGACCTCGAGTGGGAGTTCCTCCCGGTGGAGAACCCCGTTTGAGCTAACGGAGCTCTGCGAGCGCGTCGAGAACGGCGTGAGGCCGCTCGACGATCACAAGGTGGCCGCAATCGGCGACGAGCCGCAGCTTTGCCCGCAACCGCCGCGCGTACTCGAACGCGTCCTCGAGCGGCAGCTGAGAGTCGCGGGCGCCCCAGAGGACGAGCGTCGGGCACGCCAGCGGCGGAAGGTCGGTCCGGGGATCGTCGGCGACCATCGCGCGCCCGGCGGTCTTCGTGTCGGCGTGATGCTGCTGCGCCGCGAGCAGACCGTGCGTCGCGCGCGGGGTCAGCGCGACCGGATCGGAGACGAACCACGGGCGGAAGAGGACACGGCGGTACCACGTCCGCTCGGCGAGACGGTGCCGGAACGGCGCGACGAGCCGCCCCGGCCGCACCGTCGCCGACGCGAGCACGAGCACCTGTGCGGCGCGAGTCGCCGTCGCGATCCCCGCAGACGAGACGAGCAGCAGCCCGCGCACGAGCTCCGGCCGGCTCTGCGCGAGCCGCAGGCCGACGAGCCCGCCGAAGGAGTGTCCGGCGACGAGCGCGTGCGCGACATCCTCTGCGTCGAGCACGGCGGCCGCGACCGCGGCGAAGTCCGCGGTGGTGGCGCCCTTCGGCAGGGGGCCGGAGCCGCCGTGACCGGGGAAGTCGATCGAGAGGACGCGGTAGCGGCCGAGCAGCTCGGGCAACACTTCGACCCAGTTTCCCGTCGCACCGGAGAGCCCGTGCAGGAGGAGCAGCGGCTCACCCTCACCGCCGACGTGGTAGCGCACCGTCCCGAGCGTGCGGGTCTCGAGGGCCGTTGCGGCCGTCATGCCCGGACAGTATCCTCAGAAGACCATGGCGACTTTCGGGACGCGGGCCCGTTGATTCCCGCGAACGACCACGAGCAGGCGATGTCCGAGCCCGCACGAGCGCCAAGCCGCGCCGAGCGGGCTTTTTCGTTCTCACGACGAGGGAGGTAGCAGACGGATGGCAAACCACCTGACGCCCGAGGAGCTCTCCAAGGAGCTGGGCATCGATCGGCAGGAAGTGATTCGCGTGTGCATCGAGGAAGGCGTGCCGATCTACCAGGGCAAGATCGACAAGACACTGTTCGCGGCGCAACTTGAAGCGCTCGGGGCACTCCCGAAGACGCACTAGCCGCAGCCTTTCCTACTTGCGCGCGGCCGCCTTCTTGCGCGGCCGCGCAGCGGACTTCGCCGAGGCTTTCGCGGCCGGCTCCTTGGCCTGCTTCGCGTCCTCGACACTGCGGCGAAGCGCCTCCATCAGGTCGATCACGGGCGCGTCCTCCTCCGCGGGCTCCGGCGCGGTGATCTCCTCGCCGGCCAGCTTCGCCTCGAGCAGCGTGCGCAGGTCGCGCCGGTAGTCGCTCTGCAGCTCCTTCGGGTCGAAGTCGCCCGCGAGACTCTCGATCACCTGCTGCGCAAGCTCGAGCTCCGGCCCCTTGACCGCGGTCTCGTCGACCGCCTCCTCGATCTCGGCCTGCGAGTAGACGTCGGCGGAGAGGAAGAGCGTCTCCAGCGCGAGCGCCTCGCCTTTCGGGCGGATCAGGCACAGCTTCTCGCGCCCCTGCTGGACGAAGCGGCCCATCGCCGCCATCCGGGTCTCGCGCATCGCGTTCAGGAGCAGCACATAGGGCCGCCGGGCTGCGGGCGCCTGCGCAGGAACGAGGAAGTAGGTGCGATCGAAGAAGATCGGGTCGACGTCGGACGCGTCGACGAAACGGTTGATCTCGATCGAGCGCGAGTCGTCGTGCGCGTTCAGCGCCTCCAGCTCCTCGTCCTCGACGAGCACGAACTGTCCCTTCGCCACCTCCCAGCCCTTCACGATCTCGTCGGGCCCGAGGTCGCGCTCGTGCACGGGACAGAATCGCTTCTGCTTGATCGGGGTGCCGCACTCCCGGTGCAGGAGGCGGAAGGAGATGTCGGACGAGCGTGCAGCGGGCTTCGTCGCCGGGGCGAGCCCGACGGGGATCGAGACGAGGCCGAAGCTGATCGAGCCGTTCCAGGTCGTGCGCATCTGTACCTTCAGTCTAGAGGGACCAACCGATTCGCCCTTCCCGGCAGCATCCCTTCTCCGTAAAGTCTGACCCGTGACACAAGAGAAACGCACAATCGAGCGCCTGTGGCGCGACGCGGTCGCGGCCGGCCGGACGACGCCCGCCTACCTCGTCCCGCACGGCGACCACTGGCACGAGCTCTCCTGGGCGGAGGCGAACGATCGGGTCGAGGCGTATGCGAACGGGCTGCTCTCGCTCGGCGTGCGCAAGGGCGACGCCTTCTCGATGCTGGCGACGAACCGCGTCGAGTGGGCGCTCTTCGACTTCGCGCTCGGCTCGATCGGCGCGATCGCCGCCCCGATCTACGCGAACAGCTCCGCGAAGGACGCGAGCTACATCGTCGACCACTCGGAGTCGATCGGGATCCTCTGCGAGGACGAGGTCCAGCGCGCCAAGCTCGACGAGGTGCCCGGCGGGATCCCGCGTCTCCAGCACGTGCTCACCTTCGCCGATCTCGACGATCTCGCCGCCCGCGGGCGCGTCTATGCGGCCGAGCACCCTGACGCGCTGCGCGAGGCGCGCGAGGCGATCGAGGAGGACGATCTCTTCACCTACATCTACACCTCGGGAACCACCGGCCCGCCGAAGGGGTGCATGATCTCGCACCGCAACTACTACGCGATGGTCGCGGTCGTCGACGAGCTGCCGCGCTTCACCGGGCCGGACGACACGATGCTCCTCTACCTCCCGCTCGCCCACAACTTCGGCCGGCTGATGCACCTCTCCGGTCCATATGTGGGCTACGCGATCGCGTTCCTGGCCGACCCGCTGCAGGCCGCGGCGGCACTCCCGGCCGTGCGTCCGACCGTCTTCCCGAGCGTGCCCCGCGTCTACGAGAAGGTCCACACCGCAGTCGTGGCGAGGTTCGACGAGGCGACCGGAGCTCGCCGCAAGCTGGTGGACTGGGCCCTCGACGTCGGCGGGCGTGCGAGCGCGCTGAAGCGCGCCGGAAAGCCTGTCCCGCGCGGTCTCGCCGCGCAGTACCGGCTCGCCGACAAGCTCGTCTACGGCAAGGTCAAGGAACGGCTCGGCGGGCGGATTCGCCTCGCGATCTCGGGCGGCGCCCCGCTCTCAGCGGAGATCGCGGAGTTCTTCCACGCAATCGACATCCTCCTGATCGAGGGCTACGGCCTCACCGAGTGCACGACTGCGGCGTCCACGAACACCCACGAGGCCTACCGCTTCGGCACCGTCGGCCGGCCGTTGCCGGGCACGGAGGTGAAGCTCGCGGAGGACGGCGAGCTGCTCCTGCGCAGCGAGACCGTCTTCCAGGGCTACTTCAAGGACCCGGAGGCGACAGCCGAGGTGCTCGACGAGGACGGCTGGCTGCGGACGGGCGACATCGCCGAGATCGACGAGGACGGCTTCATCACGATCACCGACCGCAAGAAGGACATCATCGTCACCGCCGGCGGCAAGAACGTGGCGCCGCAGAACCTCGAGAACGACCTGAAGACGTCCAAGTACGTGTCGCAGGCGCTTGTTGTCGGCGACCGCCAGCCGTACATCGCGGCGCTGATCACGCTCGACCCGGAGGAGCTGCCCAAGTGGGCGGCCGAGCGCGGCCTCGAGGGCGGAGTCGAGGAGCTTGCCCGCAGCGAGGAGGTGCGCGAGCTGATCCAGGGCGTCGTCGACGAGGTCAACGCCGACCGCTCACGCTACGAGCAGATCAAGCGCTTCGTCGTCCTCCCGCGCGATTTCACGATGGAGCACGACGAGCTGACGCCGACGCTGAAGCTGAAGCGGCGCGTCGTCGCGCAGCACTTCGGCACGGAGCTCGACGAGCTCTACGCCGGCGAGACGCTGAACCAGGCAGCCGGGGTCTAGAGCTTCTAACGTAATGACGCCTCGTCGCCGGGGTGTGCTGGGCGGTGCGAGGCAAGGACGCAGGGAGCGTCGATATGCGGGCATATCGGCGCGACTGAGGACGCAGCATCGCGCCGTCCAGCGCGCCCCGGCGACTCGAGCTTCATTGCGTTAGGAGCTCTTAGACTCCCGCCGCCTCGGCGAGCGTGAAACGCCCGCGCCAGAGCGCGCTGCCGGCGACGGCGCCCTCGCAGCCGAGCTCGCGCACAGCCCGCAGGTCGTCGAGCGAGGCGATTCCCCCGGCCGCGATCACGGGCAGGCTGGACGCCGCGAGCACGCGCTCGAGCAGCTCGAGGTCGGGCCCGGCGAGCGTGCCGTCGCGCCGCGTGCTCGTCACGAGCAGCCGTTGCACTCCGGCGTCGGCGCAGGCTGCAGCGAGCTGCTCCGCCGAGACCGTCGACGCCCGTGTCCAGCCCTCGACGGCGACGAAGCCGTCGCGAACGTCGACGGCGACCGCAAGCTGCGAGCCGAAGCGAGCGACGGCGGCGCGCAGGAACCCGGGCTCGAGCGCGGCCGTCCCCACCAGCACGCGGGCGGCGCCGACGTCGAGGGCCGCCCGTACCGCATCGAGGTCGCGGAGCCCGCCGCCGACCTGAACCGGCGGGCCGATTGCGGCGATCTTCCCGACGAGGTCGAGCGACGATCTCGACGAGAACGCCCCGTCGAGGTCGACGAGATGCAGCCAGGCCGCACCGTCGTCGCGGAAACGGGTCGCCGCGGCGACGGGATCTCCGCCCTCCACCGTCACGCGGGCGCGCACGCCCTGCTCCAGGCGGACGACGCGCCCTTCGAGCACGTCGATCGCCGGGTAGACTGTGAAGTCTTGTGTTAGCACGCTAGCATGCTAACATGCTGCCACCGATGACCGTTACCGGCGAAACCCCGCGTGCAGTCGAGCCCCTACCGGGGCTCGACGAGCTCGCCGACGCGATCCTCAGCCTGCGCACGCGCGACGAGGTGCAGCGCTTCCTGCGCGACCTCTGCACGCTCCCGGAGCTGCAGGCGCTGACACATCGCTGGCAGACGGCGCGCCTGCTCGAGGAGCACGTGCCGTACCTCGAGATCGCCGAGCGCGTGCCGACGAGCACCGCGACGGTGACCCGGGTCGCCCAGTGGCTGTGGCACGGCACCGGCGGCTACCGCACGGCGCTCGAGCGAGTAGGGCGCAAGCGCTAGTGCTAGTGGCCACGAACGGTTTCACCCGCGCCGGCGCAAACGGCCGGCTCACGGTCGCAGTCCCGTCCAGGGGACGCATGTCCGAGCCCGCGCTCCGGCTCTGTGCGGACGCCGGCCTGCGCTTCGAGGCGACCGACCGCGCGCTCCTCGTTCCCTGTGTCAACGCACCGGTCGACCTGATGCTCGTGCGGGCGCACGACATCCCGGAGTACGTCCAGGACCGCGTCGTCGATCTCGGCATTACCGGCGCCAACCTCGTCGCCGAGACGGCGAAGGACATCTTGACGCTCGCGGAGCTGGGCTTCGCGCGCTGCACCTTGCAGGCGGCGGTTCCGGAGGACGCGCCGCAGCAGGAGCTGGCGGCGCTCGACGGGCTCCGCGTCGCGACTGCGTACCCCGTCACGACGCGAGCGTGCCTCGAGCGCCTCGGCATCGCCGCGGAGCTCGTGACCGTGTCCGGCGCTGTCGAGGCCGCCCCCCGCCTCGGGCTCTCCGACGCGATCGTCGATCTCGTCTCGACGGGCTCGACTGCGAGCGCGAACGGGCTGCGGCTCGTCGGGACGCTGCTCGAGTCGCAGGCGGTGCTCGTCGGCTCCCACGCCTCGCTCGAGGCAAAGCGCGAGCTCGTCGAGCGGCTCGAGCTGATGCTCACGGGCGTCGTCGCCGGCCGGCGTCGGCGCTACCTGATGATGAACGCCCCCGAGACCGCGCTGCCGGCCGTCCTTGCAGTGCTGCCGAGCATGGGCGCTCCTTCCGTGATCCCCCTCGCCGCAGAGGGCCAGATCGCGGTGCACTCGGCCGTCGACGTCGACGAGCTCTGGAACCTGCTCTCGCCGCTGAAGGCGGCCGGCGCGTCGTCGATCCTCGTCCTGCCCGTCGAACGGCTCGTCCCGTGAGAGGTGCAGGGCTCGAGGCGGTGCTGCCACGGGTCTTGGAGATCGTCGAGGACGTCCGCGGGCGCGGCGACGAGGCACTGCTCGACTGGACCGATCGCCTGGACGGAGACCGGCCGGCGCTCCGGGTGCCCGGAGAGCGGCTCGCCGCCGCGACGCTCGACGACGACGTGCTGGCGGCCGTGCGCGAGCTGGCGCGCGCCGTCGCGGACTTCTGCCGGCCGCAGCGTCCGCCGGACACCTCGGTGGAGGCTGTACCGGGGATCCGCGCCGAGCGCCGCTGGCTGCCGCTGTCCTCGGTCGGCATCTACGTCCCCGGCGGCCGGGCGGCCTACCCGTCGTCACTCGTGATGGCGGCGGTTCCGGCGCGCGTCGCGGGCGTCGGACGGCTCGCCGTCGTGTCGCCGAAGCCCTCAGAGGCAACGCTCGCGACCGCCCGCGAGCTCGGCATCGACGAGGTCTACGCGGTCGGCGGGGCGCAGGCCGTGGCCGCGCTTGCGTACGGAACCGAGACGATCGCGCCCGTCGACAAGATCGTCGGTCCAGGCAACCGCTTCGTCACGGCGGCGAAGCTCCTCGTCTCGGGCAGCGTCGCGATCGACCTGCCGGCCGGGCCGAGCGAGGTCGTGGTGATCGCCGACTCGTCGGCCGACGCGAATCAGTGTGCAGCGGGGCTGCTGGCGCAGGCCGAGCACGGTCCGGACAGCGAGGCGATGCTCCTCAGCCTCGATCCGGCCCTGACGACGGCGGTGGCCGCGCTCGTCGCCGGGCACGCCAACGTGGTCGTGGAGGACGTGCCGTCGTTGGACGAGGCGCTCGTCCGCTCGGAGGCCTACGCCCCAGAGCACCTCGAGCTCTGGGTCGACCGGGCGGCCGACGTCGCCGCCCGAGTCCGCAACGCGGGCACGGTCTTCGTCCGCACCTCGGCCGTCGTCGGCGACTACGCCGCGGGCGCCACCCACGTCCTGCCGACAGGCGGCCTCGCCCGAGGCTGCGGCGGCCTCGGGCTCGAGGTGTTCCTCAAGCCCGTCCAGTTCGTCCACGCGAGCCCGGATGGGCTCGAGCAGGCACGCAGGATCGCGTTGCCGCTTGCCCGCGTCGAGGGACTGCCGCTGCACGCGGCCGCCCTGGAACCGCGATGATCGCGCGCTCTCTCCCGGACGGCTTCCGAGCGTACGCGTGGGCGCCGAGCTCGGCCGAGGTGGCGGCACGGCACGGGCTTCCTCCCGAGCAGATCCTCCGCTTCGACCAGAACACGCCGCCGCTGCCCGGCGTGCCGCAGGTGCCGCTCGCATCGAGCTTCGCGCGGCTGAACGAGTACCCGGACGGGTCCTATGCCGAGCTGCGGGTCGCCGCCGCCGCCTACTGCGGCGTGCGATCCGGATCGGATCGTCGTCGGCGCGGGAGCCGACGAGCTGATCGCGATCTGCGCGCGCACGTATCTCGGTCCCGGCCGGGTCGCTGCGATCTCGCCGCCCACCTACGACCTGTACCGGCTCGTGTCGGTCGTGGAGGGGGCCGAGGTCGCGACCGAGCCGAGCGGCGCGGCGCTCATCTGGGTCTGCAACCCCAACAATCCGACCGGCGAGCTCCGCGATCCCCAAGAGATCGAGGCGCTGGCGCGCGCACATCCCGACGCCGCGATCGTGGTCGACGAGGCGTACTTCGAGTTCTCGGGAGCAAGCTGCGTCGACTCGATCGAGTCCCAGCCGAACCTGATCGTGTTGCGGACGCTCTCGAAAGCGTTCGGCTTCGCCTCGCTGCGGGTGGGATACGCGGTCGCATCCCCCGGCGTGGCGGAGCAACTCGAGCTGAGGCGGCCGCCGGCCAGCGTCTGCGGGCCGGCCGCCGCGATCGCAGCCGCGGCGCTCCGCGAGCCCCGGCTCGACGTCGATGCCACGATCGAGGAGAGGGAGCGGATGCGGGCCGCGCTGCTCGCCGCCGGCCTCGACTGCGCGGAAAGCGCGGCGAACTTCCTCTTCGTCCGCAGCGACGAGCCGCTCGGCGCAGAGCTCGAGCAGCAAGGGCTCGTCGTCCGGAGCTTCGAGGACGGCGTCCGCATCACCGTCAGGCGTCCGCCCGAGAACGACGTCCTGCTCGTGGCACTGGGCGCCGCGGCTCGCCCACACGCGGGCCGCTCGGCTCTCGTCGTCCGGACGACGACGGAGACGGCGCTGCGGCTGTCGCTCGAGCTGGACGGCGCGGGCCTCGCCCGGGTCGAGACCGGCATCGGCTTCCTCGACCACCTGCTCACGCTCTGCGCGTTCCACGCGGGCTTCGACCTCGAGCTACTGGCAGCGGGCGACCTCGACGTCGACGAGCACCACACGGTCGAGGACTGCCTCGCTTCGCTGGGCGAGGCGCTCGCGCGGGCACTCGGCGGACGCGAGGGCGTCGCGCGCTACGGCTCGGCCCGCGTGCCGATGGACGAGGCCATCGCAATCGCAGCCGTCGACCTCGTCCGCCGGCCGCACGCGGAGATCGAGCTCGGCTTCTCGACGCCGTACATCGGTGGGCTGGCGACGTCGCTGCTGTCACACGCGCTGGAGCGCTTCGCCGTCGAGGCGGCGCTCACGCTGCATGTCACCTCCTCCGGCCGCGACGACCATCACCTGGCCGAGGCGGCGTTCAAGGCGCTCGGGCAAGCGCTCCGCCAGGCCTGTGCCCCAGGCGGCTACGGCGTCCGCTCGACGAAGGGCGTCGCATGACCGTCGCCCTCGTCGACTACGGAGCCGGCAACCTGCGCAGCCTGTCGGCCGCGCTCGCCCGAGCAGGTGCGCAGTCGATCGTGACCACCGAGCCCGACGTCGTCGGCGAGGCGACGCTGGCGGTGATCGCGGGCGTCGGCAACGTCCAGAGCGCGGCCACAGGGTTGGCGCGCGTCGCCGACGCGCTCCGCAGACGGATCGAGCGCGGCCGGCCGACGCTCGGCATCTGCGTCGGCATGCAACTCCTGTTCGAGGCGAGCGAGGAAGGCGGACGCGGGCTCGGCATCCTGCGAGGGCCTGTGTGCAGGCTGCGCGCGCGGCGCGTGCCGCACATGGGCTGGAACACGCTCGCGCTCCTCGGACCGTCGCCGCTCCTGGACGGTCTGGACGGCGCCGATGTCTACTTCGCCCACAGCTATGCGGCGCAGCCCGAGGACGACGTGGTCGTCGCGCAGGTCGAGCACGATGCGACACCGATCGTCGCCGCGGTCGAGTGGGGCGCGGTCGCCGGCTTCCAGTTCCACCCCGAGCGGAGCGCCGCCGCCGGCGCGCGCGTGCTCGAGAACGTGCTGCGATGGTCAAGAAGCGGGTGATCCCCTGCCTGGACGTCGCCGGCGGGCGGGTCGTCAAGGGCGTGCGGTTCGAGGAGCTGCGCGACGCGGGCGACCCGGTGGCGTTGGCGGAGAGCTACTCGGAGCTCGGTGCCGACGAGCTCGTATTTCTCGACATCACGGCCACGCTCGAAGACCGCGGCCCACTGCTCGACCTCGTCGAGCGGACGGCCGAGCGGCTCGTCGTTCCGTTCACCGTCGGCGGCGGGATCTCGGGACGCGAGCAGGCACGCGCTCTGCTCCGCGCAGGCGCCGACAAGGTCGCGGTCAACCGTGCGGCCGTCGACGAGCCGAGGCTGATCACGCGGCTCGCGGACGAGTTCGGCTCCCAGGCCGTGGTCTGCGCGATCGACGCGCTTGGAGGTGAGGTCGTCACCCACGGCGGCCGCAAGCCGCGCGGTCGAAGCGCCGTCGAGTGGGCACGTGAGGCGGTCGAGCGCGGCGCCGGCGAGCTCCTCGTCACCTCGATCGACGCCGACGGAACGCGCGCCGGCTACGACCTCGAGCTCACGCGCGCCGTCGCCGGATCGGCCGGCGTTCCGGTGATCGCGTCGGGCGGCGCGGGCGAGGCACGGCACCTCGCGGACGCCTTCGCCGCAGGTGCTGAGGGAGCGATCGTGGCCTCGATCGTGCACGAGCGGCCGCGGCGGCTGCCGGAGCTGAAGGCGGAGTTGAGGCGGGCGGGATGGCACGTCCGGATCTGACACCGGCGATCGTCCAGGATGCGGCCAGCGGCCGCGTGCTGATGCTCGCCTGGATGGATGCGGAGGCGCTGCGGCTGACGCGCGAGACCGGTGAAGCCTGGTTCTGGAGCCGCTCGCGCGAGCGGCTCTGGCGCAAGGGCGAGACGTCCGGCCACACCCTGGTCGTCGAGGAGTTGCGGGACGACTGCGACGGTGACGCGATCCTGCTGCGCGTCCGCCCGGCCGGCCCGACGTGCCACACGGGCGCGAGCTCGTGCTTCGCCCCGTGGCTCTGGCGCCGGATCAAGGAGCGCGAGCTCGAGCGGCCGGCGGGCTCGTACGTCGTCTCGCTGCTCGACCAGCCGATGCTGGCCGCGCGCAAGGTGGGAGAGGAGGGCTTGGAGGCCGCCCTCGCCGGAGCCGTCGAGCCGGACGAGCGCCTCGTCGAGGAGATCGCGGATCTCCTCTTCCACAGCTACGTGCTGCTGGCGGCGAGGGGGCTGGAGCCCGAGCTGGTCGAGGCCGAGCTCGCGCGCCGCGCTGAAGGCTAAGAACTAGAGACGCCTGGCGCCGACGTAGGTACTCGCGTACCAGGAGTCGGAGAGGCTCGAGATCTTGACGACGTCGCCTGTGTGCGGCGCGTGGATGAACTGGTCGCCGCCGACGTAGATGCCCGCGTGGCCGAGGCCGTTGAAGAAGACGAGGTCGCCGGCGCGCAAGCTGGTCTCTCGAGACCGGGCTGCCCATGCCGTACTGGGAGGCGGCGTGATGCGGCAGCGAGACGCCGATCTGGGAGTAGGCGTACATGATCAGGCCGGAGCAGTCGAAGCCGGACGGGCTCGCACCACCGTAGACGTACGGCACGCCGAGGTACTGCATCGCGATCCCGACGACACCGCCGTGGACAGCAGGCGGAGCCGCGTATGCCTCGAGCGAGTCCTCGATCGGCGACGCCACGTCGAGCACGGGCGCCGCTTCCTCGGGCTGCGCAGCGCTCTCCGTCTGGCGCTGCAGGGACGCCGCGGCCAGCCGGGCGCGGGCCGCGGCTGCAGCTTGCTCCTGCCGCCGGCGCTCCGCGGCCTCGAGGCTCGCGATCTGATCCTTGATCGAGGAGAGGAGCCGCTGGCGCTCGGCCAGCTGGCCCTCGATCGAGCGGCGCTGCTCGGCCCTCTGGGCGACGACGTGCTGCTGCGCAGCCCTGGCGCGCTTCAGCCGGACCCCCCGCTCCACGACCTGCTTGCGGAAGCTCTTCACCTCACTGAGCACGCGACTGTCCTGCGCAGACACGCGCTCGACCGCGTCGAGGCGGTTGAGCAGGTCGTCGATCGACTCGGCGGCCAGCACGACCTCGAGCGCGCCCTCCTCGTGCCCGCCGACGTAGAGCGCGACGAGCCGCTCGGCCAGGTGCGCCTGACCGTTCTTGAGGCTCTTCTTCGCGATCTGCAGGTGACGGGCGTTGGTCTCGAGCTCGCCCCTGATCTTGTCGAGCTTGACGTTCGCGAGGTTGTACGACTCGATTGCGTGCGACAGCTGCGAATCGATCTCCTGGATCTGGGCGAGCACGCTCGCGGCCTCGGCCCGCTTGGCGCCGATGCTCGGGTCTGCGGACGCGGAGTGCACGCAGGCCAAGGCTGCCGCCACGAGAGTCGCCGCGAGAATTGTGAAAAACGCCGCCGTCTTTTGCCTGCTCGAGCTGCTCAACACGCCTTTCGCTCGAACACGCGTGGCGACCCGGTGGGGGCCAGGTCAGTCACAAGTCGCGCACCCTAGCAGCCTTTTCGGATGCCTGCAGCACCCAAATGAGCCAATAAAAGGAATAAGTCGAACCGACGCCCGGGCGCGCACAAGGTGCTACGGTCCGACGCCTCGTGGCGAGCTTTTCGACGAGGCATGCGGCGCGAGTCGCGGCTGCCATGATCGGTCTTCTGCTGGTTGCGCTCGTTCCCGTCGCTCTCGCGGCGGACGCGTCCGGGCTTCGCTCACAGACGGCTGCGCTGCGGTCCGACGGCCACTCACTAGAGGCCCGCGCGAAGGCTGCGACGCTCGAGCTCTACGCGCTCGAGGCGGAGCTCGGCCGCGCCCGGGCCGCGCTCGACACCCTCGCCTCCCAGCGATCGGCCGTGGCGCGGGAGCGCGCGCTCGCGCAAACGCAGCTTCGGATCGCCCGGCGCGCGGTGCGCGGCACGGAGACCCAGCTGGCGAAGCTTGTCCGGGCCCTCTACGAGCAACCCGACCAGGGCGACCCGCTCGCGGTCCTGCTCGGCGCCGACTCGATCGACGAAGCGCTCGCGGGGCTCGACAGCATCACGCGCGCCGCGGACGAGAGCACGAGGATCGTCGAGCAGGCGCGCAAGGCCCGCAAGCAGCTCGCAGCCCTATCCGAGCGGCTCGCCGCGCGCGACGCGGAGCTGGGTCAGCTCGCGACCGCGGCCGAGACCCGCGCCGCCGAACTGTCGGCGACGGCCACAGCCCGCAAATCCCTTCTCGCCGGGCTCCGCCGCCAGCAGAGCCTGAACGCCGACAGGGTCGCCGCGATCGAGGCCGACGCCCGACACGCCGGCCGACGGACCGCCTCGGTCGCGTCATCCGTGGCGCCGGTCGTCACGGCTGCCGTCGACGCGCCCGCAGACGTCGACGCCGGGCCGACCGTCGCGGACGACGCGTCGGGGACTCGGACGCTCACCGTCAGCTCGACCGGCTACACGTTGCAGGGCCGGACGTCGACCGGGGTCCCCACCGCTCCGGGCGTCGTCGCCGTCGACCCGTCGGTGATCCCGCTCGGAACGAGGATCACAATCCCGGGCTACGGCTCGGCGATCGCGGCCGACACCGGCGGCTCGGTCCAGGGAAGCGTGATCGACATCTGGTTCGCGACCGAGGAAGAGGCGCACGCCTGGGGCCGGCGGACGGTCACGATCACGCTCGGCTGAAATCGGTACGAATACTCGAGTAAACTGCGCGCCCTGCCACAGCCGAGGAGGCAGCAGCGCTTGACCGAGATCGCACCGTCCGGGCGTACCGAGGAGCACGGCCTCCGCGTGCTGATCGTCGACGACCACGACCTCTTCCGCACCGGCCTGAGGAACCTGCTCGAGGAACAGGGCGTGCAGGTCGTTGCGGAGGCGGCGAGCGGCTCGGAGGCGCTTCGCCACGTTCGCGAGTCAGCTCCTGACGTCGTCGTCATGGACCTGAACATGCCGGGGATGTCAGGCGTCGAGGCGACGCGTCACATCAGCCGTGATGCGCCGCTCACACGCGTGGTCGTGCTCACGATCTCCGAGCAGGAGCAGGACGTGATGGACGCGATCCTCGCCGGTGCCTGCGGCTACCTGCTCAAGGACGCGTCGATCCAGGACCTGATGAAGGGTCTCGAGTCGGCCGCCGTCGGCGAGTCGCTGATCTCCCCCCACATCGCCGCGAAGGTGCTGCAGCACGTGCGCGCCACGACCATCGCCCCCGAGGCAGCCGAGACGATCCGGGCCGAGCTCTCGGAGCGGGAGATCCAGGTGCTGAAGCTGATCGCGAACGGCAAGGACAACGCGATGATCGCCGGCGAGCTCCACATCAGCCCGAAGACGGTCAAGAACCACATCTCGAACATCCTGATGAAGCTGCAGATCGAGAACCGGATCCAGGCTGCCGTTTACGCGGTTCGTTCGGGAATCGTCTAGCCCGCGCCCCTGGCCGGCGGGCTCCCACCGGGCAGAGCCCGGCTCCGCCCGCCTCGGGTCGCTCGCGGCGCTCCAGCCGACGGCCCGTATCTCCATACTGTTCCGTCGGCCTACGCACCGCGAGCGACCCGCCAGGAACGCGGGCCACGCAGCTTCGACTCAGATGACCTCAGAGAGCCTGACTACGCAGCGAGGAGAGAAGGGCGCGGAGCCCCGCGAGCTCCTGGTCGAGCCGCGCCAAGCGCCCGGTCAGCTCGTCGATCCGCTCCTCGCGGACGCGCCGGCTGCCGGACCGGTCGCGCAGGACGGCCCGCAGGCGTTCCTCGGTCCGGAGCTGGTCGCCCTCGAGCGCGAGCGCGTGGGCGTAGCCGCTCGTGAGGGTGTCCTCGACGACCGCACGCGACGGCCGCTTCGCGTCTGCGGGCAGGTCGAGAAGCGACCGGATCTCGGTCAGCACTCCGGAGAGGCTTTCATCCACGGCGACTCGATTTTCCGCGGCCCTCGATCCGGCCACAAGGGCCTCCAGGCCTATCTTCCGCTGCGACTCGGCCCATGCGTCGCCGCCGTCGTGCTCGCCCTGGTCAGCTTCGCCGCGCCGGCCGGCGCCGCCGAGGGCACGCTGGCCGCACGGCTCGAGCGCGCGTTGCGCGTGCCCAACGTCGATCCGGCCCGGACGGCGGCGCTCGCCGTCGACCTCAAGACCGGCGCGGTCGTCTACGCGCGCAACGCCGAGCTCGCTCTCGTTCCGGCGTCCAATCAGAAGCTGCCCGTCGCATACTCGACGCTGGCGCTGCTCGGACCGGGCTACCGCTTCCACACCGAGGTCGTCGGCACCGGCACGCTCGTCGGCGACGTCTGGCACGGCGATCTCTGGCTGCGAGGCTACGGAGACCCGACGCTGGAGCCGGAGGATCTCGCCGCACTCGCCGCCGACGTCGCCGCCTGGGGGATCCGGCGGGTCGACGGCGCGGTGATCGCCGACGAGTCGTGGTTCGACGCACGTAGGACGGCGCCCGGCTGGAGAGCCGGGTTCTACATCAACGAGTCGCCGCCGCTCTCGGCGCTCGTGGTCGACCGCGGCTGGTATCGCGGCCAGACCTCGGACAACCCGGCCCTCGCAGCCGGCTCGCTGCTTCGACAGGCGCTGGAACGGGCAGGCAGTGCGTGTCGCCGGCCGTACCCACACCGGCACGCTCACGACGACCGGGCTCCCACTCGCGCGCGACGTCTCCGAGCCGCTCGCGGAGATCGTGCGCTTCATGGGGCGCGAGAGCGACAACTTCACGGCCGAGATGCTCGTGAAGCAGCTCGGCGCGGTCCAGGCCGGGCGAGGGTCGACTGCGGCCGGGGCCGCCGTGATGCGCAATGAGCTCGCGGCCGCCGAGATCCCTCTTGCCGGTGTGCGCTTCGCGGACGGCTCGGGCCTCTCGCGGCTCGACCGCCTCACGGCGACCGCGGTCGTGAGGCTGCTGGAGGCTGGACTGGCGTCCAATGGGCTCCGCCACGCATTTCTCGACTCGCTCGCCGTCGCCGGCGTCGACGGAACGCTCGAGCACAGGCTGCAGCGGCGGCCTGCACGCGGCCAGGTGATCGCGAAGACCGGCACGACGCGCCTGGCTTCGGCGTTGTCGGGCTTCGTTCGTGACCGCTACGTCTTCGCGGTCCTGCAGAACGGGAGCCCGGTCTCGACCCACTGGGCGCGCGTCGCGCAGGACCGGTTCGCGACCGCGCTGGCCGGCGCAGGATGAGCGGCTACCGGCGCGCCAGCAGCTGCTTCAGGTCGTCCTCGCCGAGGACGGGCACGCCCGCCTTCTGCGCCTTCGCCGCCTTCGAGCCGGGGCTCTCGCCGACAAAGACGCCGGTCGTCTTCTTCGAGACGTTGTCAGAGACCTTCGCCCCGAGCGCCTCGAGGGCGGTCTTCGCTTCCTCGCGCGTCAACGACTCGAGCGTGCCGGTGATCACGTACTGCGCCCCCGTCAGCGGGCCCTCGACCGGCTTCTCCTCTTCACCCACCTCGAGGCGGAGGCCGAGCTCGCGGAGCTCTGCGACGAGCGTCCGGTTCTGCTCGTCCGAGAACCACTCTGCGATCGCCTCGGCACGGTCGGGGCCGATCCCCTCGACCTCCTGGATCTCCTCCTGGCTCGCGTCGAGCAGCTCGTCGACCGTGCCGAAGTGGCGGGCGAGGTTGCGCGCGGTCACCCAGCCGACGTCCGGGATGTTCAGCCCGAAGAGGACACGTGAGAACGGCTGCTGCTTCGAGAGCTCGATTGCGGCGACCGCGTTCCGTGCCGAGATCTCCGCGTACCCGTCGAGCTCGGCCAGCTGCTCCGCCGTGAGCCGGTAGAGGTCGGGCATCGAGCGCAGCATGCCCTCGTCCCAGAGCCTCCGGACGAACTGCTCGCCCACGCCCTCGATGTCCATTGCGGCGGTCACCCAGTTGATCAGGGTCTCGAGGCCGCGTGAGGGACAGGCTCGGTTGGGGCAGCGGTGCATGACCTCGCCCTCGGGCCTGACGATCTCGGCGTCGCAAAGCGGGCAGCGCTTGGGCATCCGGAACGGTTTCGTGCCCTTGGCGTGTCGCCCGGCCGGCCCGACGATCTGCGGGATCACGTCGCCGGCGCGCTGCACGATCACGAGGTCGCCCTCGCGGATGTCCTTGCGGTTGATGTCCTCCTCGTTGTGGAGCGTTGCGCGTGAGATCGTGACGCCGCCGACGTTGACCGGCTCGAGCACAGCCCACGGGTTGAGCGCCCCCGTTCGCCCGACACGGATCAGGATCTGCTCCAGCTTCGTCTGGGCCGTCAGCGGTGCCCACTTGTACGCGCGCGCCCAGCGGGGGCGCTCGTGCAGGGCTCCGAGCCTCGACTGCTGGTCGAACGAATCGACCTTGACGACGATCCCGTCGATCTCGTAGTCGAGCTCCGCGCGCCGGCGCTCCCACTCCGCGCAGGCTTTCGCGACCTCTTCGATCGACTCGAGCCGCTGTGCGAACGGGTTCGTCCGAAACCCGCGCTCGCGCAACCACGAGAGCGTCTCGAAATGCGTGTCCGGTGCGACGCCCTCGCGGTATCCGGTTCCGTACACCCAGACCGCGAGCGGACGGGCCGCCGTGATCCGCGAGTCGAGCTGGCGCAGCGAGCCGGCGGCCGCGTTGCGCGGGTTCGGCGCCGGCGCTTTCCCGGCCGCGACCTGCTGCTCGTTGAAGCGCCGGAAGCCCGAGAGGGGAAAGTAGACCTCTCCGCGCACCTCCATCACCTTCGGCGCCGTGCCTTTGAGGCTCAGCGGAATCGACCGGATCGTGCGCAGGTTGACGGTGACGTCCTCCCCGCGCTGACCGTCGCCGCGAGTCGTCCCTCGGACGAGGCGGCCGTTCTCGTACACGAGCGAGATCGCCGAGCCGTCGATCTTCGGCTCGATCACGTAGGCGACGGGCTCATCGGAGTCGAGCCGCTTTCGCACGTCGTCGGCCCACTTGAGCAGCCCTTCGTCCGTCGTCACCTTCTCGAGCGAGCCCATCGGCGCGAGGTGCTCGACCTTCGTGAACTTGTCCGACGGCGGCCCGCCCACCCGCCGCGTCGGCGAGTCGTCGGTCGCGAGCTCGGGATGGTCCTCCTCCAGCTGCTTCAGCTCGTCGAAGAGCCGGTCGTACTCGGCGTCGGGGACCTCGGGGTCGTCGAGGACGTGATAGCGGTAGTTGTGGTGGTGCAGGAGCTCGCGCAACTCGGCGGCGCGCGAGCTCTTAGAGGGCGGCAAGGAGCTCCTCCGCCGTGTCGACGACCGTGTCCGGCTCCTCCGCCTCGAGCCGCTCCCGTGGGTGGATGCCGCCCCAGGTGACCGCGACCGAGTGCATGCCGGCGGCCTTGGCTGCCCGGACGTCGAACGGCGAGTCGCCGACGTAGACGGCGTCGTCGCGCTCGGCGCCGAGCAGGTCGAGCGCGTGCTCGAGCGGCGCGGGGTCCGGCTTGTGCCGCTCAGTGTCGTCCGAGCCGACGACGACGTCGAAGAACCGCTCGAGCGGCAGGTACGAGAACGCGAGCCGCACCGTCTCGTGCCGCTTCGCGGTGACGACGCCGAGACGCCGTCCCTCCTCCTTCAGCGTCGTCAGCACGTCGCTCATGCCCGCGCATTCCGCGAGCTCGGAGTGAAGCGGCTCGTTGTGCTCCCGGTAGCAGGCGACGAGCTCGTCGACGCGCGCCGGGTCGATCAGCCGCATCTGCTCGAGGAGGCCGGAGCCGCCGACTGCCCTGCCGAGCTCCTCGTCCGGGATCTCCCGCCCGAGCACGGTCTTCGTCGCGTGGCGCATCGACGCGATGATGATCGCGCCGGAATCGATCACGGTGCCGTCGAAATCGAAGAGGACGACCGGGAAGCGCATCGGCTCGATGCTAGCTTGCGCCCCGTGCACCAGATCTAGTACTCCACGCCCTCGAGATAGAGGCCCCACGGCGGTGCGGTCGCGCCGGCCTCGCTGCGGGGGCGTCCCTCGAGCAGAGGCGCGAGGTCACGCCCCTCGAGCATCGTCCCGACGAGCGTCCGCACCATGTGCCGGAGGAAGCTGTCGGCGGCGATCGTGAAGCAGAGCTCGTCACCGTCCTCCTCCCAGGCGGCCGCCAGCACGTTGCGGACGAAGACCTCGTGTTCCGTCTCGGTCGGCGTGAACGCGGTGAAGTCGTGCTCGCCCGGCAGGAGCTCGGCGGCGGCCCGGAGCGCGCCCAGGTCGAGCGGACGCGGCCACCAGAGCGCGCGGCGTTCAGCGAACGGCGAGCGAGCCCGCCGCCGCAGGATCCGGTAGCGGTATGCGCGTGAGCGGGCCGAGAAGCGGGCGTGGAAGCCATCGGGCGCCCGCTCTGCCGCCACCACCGCGACGTCGCCCGGCAGGACCGCGTTCAGCGCATCCGCCACGCGCTCCGGCGGCGGCCCTCCGTCCGCCTGGAAGCTCGCGACCTGCCCGGTCGCGTGCACGCCCGCGTCGGTGCGACCCGCCACGACGAGCCCTGTCCAGCCGGTGAACACCCCGTCGAGCGCCTCGCTGAGCGTCCCCTCGACCGTCCGCTCGGCGGGCTGGCGCGCCCAGCCGCGGAAGCCCGTGCCGTCGTACTCGAGCGTGAGCTTGAGCAGTGGCATCGGCCGAGTCTAAGGTGAGCCATGGCCGCGACCGGACGCAAGTACGAGCTCTACGACGACGCCTTCCGCAGCGACCCCTATCGCGTCTTCGCCCAGATGCGCGAGCACGACCCCGTGTTCAGCCAGCCCGGCCTCGACGGCGAGTCTCCGATCTGGTTCGTGACCCGTTACGAGGACGCGGCCGCCGTGCTCCTGGACGACGAGCGCTTCGTGCGCGATCCGCGGCTCGCTCTGACGCCCGAGGAGCTCGAGGCGCGCGAAGCGTTCCCGCTCGCTCTCGAGGCGATCGAGAACCACATGCTGAACCGCGACGGCGACGACCACCGGCGGCTGCGTCGGCTCGTCACGAAGGCGTTCACGCCGAGGATGGTCGAGCAGCTGCGACCGCGCATCCAGGCGATCGCGGACGAGCTGCTGGATGCCGTCTCGTCGAATGGCGAGATGGATCTCTCCGCCGCCTATGCCTTCCCGCTCCCGATCACAGTGATCGCCGAGCTGCTCGGCGTGCCCACGGAGGACCAGGACCGCTTCAGGGAGTGGTCGGACGCCGTGATCACTCCCGTCTTCAGCCAGGAGGAGCTGGAGCGCTTCTTCGAGCAGATGGGCGAGTTCGTCGCCTACCTGACCGATCTCTTCGCGGCCCGGCGTGCCGAGCCGAGAGACGATCTGATCAGCGCCCTCCTCGCGGCACGCGACGACAACGACGCGCTCACCGAGAACGAGGTGTTCGGCACGGTCGTGCTCCTGATCGTCGCCGGGCACGAGACGACGGTCGGCCTGATCGGGAACGCCGTTCTCAACCTGCTCTCGCATCCCGCCGAGCTCGAGCGCGTTCGTGCGGACCCGTCGTTGCTTCCGGCCGCGATCGAAGAGGCGCTGCGCTACGAAGGGCCGGTCGAGCGGACGCTGTACCGCTGGGCGTCAACGAATGTCGAGCTCGGCGGACAGACGATCCGTAAAGGCGAGGGAGTGATCGCGATCGTCAACGCAGCCGACCGCGACCACCACCGCTTCCCGAACGCCGACCTGTTCGACGTCGCCCGCGACGACAAGCGCCACCTCGCCTTCGGACGCGGCAGCCACTTCTGCCTGGGTGCCCCACTGGCGCGGCTCGAGGCCGAGATCGCGCTCGAGACGCTCTTCCGGCGGCTGCCCGGGCTCCGGCTCGCCGTCCCCCGGGAGGAGCTCGCCTGGCGCCCGACGCCCGGTTTCCGGCGCCTCGTCGCGCTTCCGGTCGCGTGGTAGAGCTCTAGGCCGGCTCGACGACGAGCATCAGGCCGTCAACCTCGCGCACGACGACGGAGTCGCCGACGTCTGCTCCGGCCTCACAGGTGGCACGCCAGATCTCGCCGGCGATCCGCACCTGACCCTCCGGCCTGCACGCCACCGAGACGATCGCGCGCCGACCGACCAGCACCTCCGTCCCGACGGTGGCTTTTCGCCGCCGCGACCAGCGCATGAACAGATAGCTCTCCCCCAGCTCGAGCAGGACGCCGACACCGAGGACGACCCAGCTCCACGGAGGCGACACGACGAAGACGGCGATCACGAGGGAGATCAGGAAGATCACTCAGGCGCCCCCGGTCCAGGAGCTCGAACCTTCGCCCGTCGGGCGCGCGGAAGTGGTCCGTCCACCTGCATCGACCATAGGATGCCCGGATGCGCCTCGCGCTGATGATTGAAGGGCAAGAGGGCGTCTCGTGGGCGGACTGGCTCGCGCTGGCCAAGGCGTGCGAGGAGCATGGCGTCGAGGCGCTGTTCCGCTCCGACCACTACCTCTCGCTGACCGATCCGGAGCGTGCGGCGCTCGACGCCTGGACCGTCCTACCGGCGCTCGCCGCCCACACGACGCGGATCGAGCTGGGCACGCTGGTCTCGCCGGTGACCTTCCGGCCGGCCGCAGTGCTCGCGAACGCCGCGATCACGGCGTACGAGATCTCGGCCGGGCGGATCTCGCTCGGGATGGGCACCGGCTGGATGGAAGCCGAGCACGAGGCGTTCGGCTTCCCGTTCCCGCCGATGAAGGAACGGCTCGGGATCTTTACCGAGCAGATCGAGGCCGTGCGCGGCTACTGGGACGGACGGCCGCGGCCACACCTGATCGTCGGCGGCAGCGGCCTCTCCGGCACCGTCGGCCCCGCCGCGCGCTGGGCCGACGAGTACAACACGGTGATGGCGACTCCCGAGGAGTGCGCGGCGCGACGCGAGAAACTGGCCCGCGCGTGCGAACGCGAGGGCCGCGAGCCGATTCCGCTCTCGCTGATGACCGCTTGCGCGATCGGCCGCGACGAGACTGAGGCACGCGAGCGGATCCGCCGCCGGCTCGAGCGCGCCGGCCAGACGATCGATCCCGACGCGTACCGGGAGCAGCGCGGCGCGGCCGCGATCCTCGGCACGCTCGAGGAGGCCGCAGAGCGCCTGCGCGCCTACGAGCGCGTGGGAGTCGAGCGCGTGATGCTGCAGCACCTCGACCACCAGGATCTAGAGATGGTCGAGCTGATCGGCCGCGAGCTCGCGCCGGCCGTCGCGTAGCGGACGTGGAGCATCACGCCGATTTCGCGATCCCGGTCACACAGAAGCTCGTGATCGAGACCGACTACGAGCGCCCAGGTGGCGGAGGAACGATCGGCGGCCCAGTGCTCGCGCTCGGCTGGTGGGTCGAGAAGCCCGGCGACGCACCGACCGGCGAGCCGCCGGCCGGAACGCTCTATCTCGTCGCCGACGAGACCCAGCCGCGGCCCGTGTGGGTCGCTCAGGGGCGTCTGACGAGCTTCAGGCTCGACGCTTAGGCGAGCGCGCTAGCCGGCCAGCGCGCTCCGAGAGTGCGCTGGCGTGCCGCTCGCGGTGCCTGGCCGGAGAGGACAGTACGGACGTACGGACTCGGAGAGCCGGGTGCCGCGAGCGGCGCGAGGCTGGCGGCGGAGGCCGGCTCCGCCGGCCGGGAGCCGCTAGCCGGCCAGCGCGCTCTCGGGCTCGTAGTCCACCAATTCCAGGTAGACCATCTCGGCGGCGTCGCCCTGACGCTGCCCGAGCTTGATGATCCGCGTGTAGCCGCCTGGCCGGTCCGCGAAGCGCGGCGCGACCTCGGCGAAGAGGTCGTGCACGACGTTCTGCGAGCGCAGCTCAGAGAGCGCCTGCCGCCGCGCATGCAGGTCGCCGCGCTTGCCGAGCGTGATCATCTTCTCAGCGAACGGCTTGACGGCCTTGGCCTTCGCCTCGGTCGTCTCGATCCGGCCGTGGGTGAAGAGCGCGCCCGCGAGGTTCGAGTAGAGCGCGCGCCGGTGTGCGGCGTCGCGCCCCAGCTTCTTGCCTGCGCGGGCGTGCTTCAGTGGTTCGATCTCGCGTCTCTGCCGCGTTAGCTGCAAGCGATGCAAGGACGCAGGGAGCGCTCGGGCTGGTTAGCCCGGGCGCGACTGAGGACCCGCAGCGCGCCGCAGATCACGCGGCAGAGGCGCACTGATTGTTGCCGGAGAGCCCCTGCGTGGCGAGCGTCTCCTTGACTTCCTCGATCGACTTCTTGCCGAAGTTCGGGATCGCGGCGAGCTCGTTCTCCGACTTGGAGACGAGGTCGCCGATCGTCTCGATGCCGACGCGCTTGAGGCAGTTGTACGAGCGGACGCCGAGCTCGAGCTCCTCGATCGGGAAGTTCTCCATCGGGCCGGCACCGCTGCCCGGCGACTCGGTGCTGATCTCCTCGGTCTGCCGGAGGTCGTCGATGCTCTCGAGGTCGGTGAAGATCGCGAGCTGCCGGATCAGGATGTGCGCGGCCTGCCCGATCGCCTCGCGCGGCTCGATCGAGCCGTCCGTGGTCACGTCGAGCCGGAGCTTGTCGTAGTCGGTGCGCTGGCCCACGCGCGCGGCCTCGACGTCGTACGACACGCGCCGGACCGGCGAGAAGATCGAGTCGATCGGGATCACGCCGATCGGCTGCTCGGGGCCGCGATTCAGCTCGGCGGGGACGTAGCCGCGCCCGCGACCGATCGTCAGCGTCATCTCGAGCTTGCCCTTCTCCGCCAGCTGCGCCAGCTCGAGCTCGGGATTGAGGATCTCGAGGTCGGCGGGGGCCTGGATGTCGGCCGCGGTGACCGGACCGGCACCCTTCTTCGCGATGTGCACCTCGACCTCGGGCGACTCCCCGTGGAGGTTGCAGATCAGGTTCTTGAGGTTGAGGATGATGTCGGTCACGTCCTCGCGCACGCCCGGAAGCGTGGTGAACTCGTGCGCGACGCCCTCGATCTTGACGGCGGTGACGGCGGCTCCCTCGAGCGAGGAGAGCAGCACGCGGCGCAGCGAGTTGCCGAACGTGTAGCCGAAGCCGCGGTCGAGCGGCTCGATCACGAAGATGCCGCGGTTCTCGTCGATCTCCTCGTGAACGATCCGCGGGATCTGGAAGTCCATCAAGCTTGTGCGTGTAGCCAAAACGATCCTTTCCTTGCTTGACTTACTTGGAGTAGAGCTCCACGATCAGCGACTCCTGCACGGGCGCGTCGATCTCGGCGCGCTCGGGCCACTTCAGGACCTTGCCGGTCAGGCCCTCGTGGTCGGCCTGCAGCCAGGGAGCCACGGATGCGGTCAGGTCGGTCGCGTCGCGGATCGTCTGCTCCGCGGGGCTGCCGGCCTTCATGGTGACGACGTCGTCGGGACGGACGCCGAAGCTCGGGATGTTGACCCGGCGCCCGTTGACGAGGAAGTGGCCGTGGCGGACGAGCTGGCGCGCCTGCGCGCGCGAGCCCGCGAACCCGAGCCGGTAGACGACGTTGTCGAGCCGCGTCTCGAGCATCCGGAGCAGGTTCTCGCCCGGGGCGCCCGTGCCGCGCGTCGCCTTTTCGTAGTAGTTGCGGAACTGCTTCTCGAGCAGGCCGTAGTACCGGCGCGCCTTCTGCTTCTCACGCAGCTGGAGCAGGTACTCGCTCTGCTTGATCCGGCCGCGGCCGTGCTCGCCCGGCGGGTAGGAGCGGCGCTCGATCGCGCACTTCTCCGTCAGGCAGCGCTCGCCCTTGAGGAAGAGCTTCATGCCCTCTCGGCGGCAGACGCGGCACTTGGGTCCGATATCTCTGGCCATCAGACACGCCTCCGCTTGCGCGGGCGCACGCCGTTGTGGGCCTGCGGGGTCACGTCGCGGACACCGAGGATCTCGAGACCTGCCGCCTGGAGGGAACGGATCGCCGTCTCGCGGCCCGAGCCCGGGCCCTTGACGAAGACCTCGACCTTCTGCAGGCCGTGCTCCATGCCCTTGCGGGCGCACGAGTCGGCGGTGACCTGCGCGGCGAACGGCGTCGACTTGCGCGAGCCCTTGAAGCCCGCGGAGCCGGCCGACTCCCACGCGATCACGTTCCCGTCGTTGTCGGTCAGCGCGACGATCGTGTTGTTGAACGACGTCTTGATGTGCGCCTGGCCGATGGCGATGTTCTTGCGGACACGGCGGCGTGTGCGGCCCCGGGCCGCAGACTTGCGAGGAGGCGCCATTACTTCGCCTTCTTCCCGCGGCCGACGGTCTTCTTCGGGCCTTTGCGCGTGCGCGCGTTCGTCTTCGTCCGTTGCCCGTTCACCGGCAAGCCGCGCCGGTGGCGCATGCCCCGGTAGGCGCCGATCTCGGACAGGCGCTTGATCGCCTGCGAGCGCTCACGCCGGAGGTCGCCCTCGACCTGCAGCTCGCCGTCGATGTAGCCGCGGAGCTTGTTGACCTCGTCGTCGGTGAGGTCCTTCACCTTCTCGTTCGGGTCGAGCTCGAGCGCCGCGCAGATCTTCTGCGCCGTCGGCTGCCCGATCCCGTAGATGTAGGTCAACCCGATCTCCAGACGCTTCTGGTTCGGAAGGTTGACGCCGGCGATTCGTGCCAAGTCTCTCTCCTACCCTTGCCGTTGCTTGTGGCGTGGATTCGTGCAGATGACCATGGTGCGCCCGTGCCGCTTGATCACGCGGCAACGCTCACACATGGGCTTCACGGACGGACGGACCTTCATCGAAAAGTGGTTTCCTCTAGCGGTTGCGGTACGTGATCCTGCCGCGGGTGAGGTCGTAGGGCGAGAGCTCGACCTTGACGCGGTCGCCCGGCGCGATGCGGATGTAGTGCTTGCGCATCTTCCCGGAGATCGTGGCGAGTACTGCGTGGCCACCGTCGAGCTGCACCCGGAACATCGTGCTCGGGAGCGCCTCGACGACCTCGCCTTCGACCTCGATCTTCTCTTCTTTGACCGGCATAGACCTCTCGGAGTTGGACGCGCAGCAAAGCACGGCGCTGGGCCGCGCGGGTCGCCTATGGTAGCAAAGACGGTTCTCGATCGCCGCTCGTGGTCAGGATCTGCGGGCCGGAGGGCGTGATCGCGACCGTGTGCTCGAAGTGCGCCGCGAGCGAGCCGTCCTCGGTCGAGATCGACCAGTCGTCCTCGTGCACGTAGACGTCGGGGCCGCCGGCGGTGATCATCGGCTCGATCGCCAGCGTCATCCCCTCGGCCAGCAACGGCCCGCGGCCGGCCCGGCCGAAATTGGGGATGTGCGGGTCCTCGTGGTAGCTGCGGCCCACCCCGTGCCCGACCAGGCTGCGCACGACCGAGAAGCCCGCTCCCTCGACGTGCTGCTGCACGGCCGAGGAGATGTCGCCGACACGGTTGCCGGGCACCGCCTGCGTGATCCCGGCCGCGAGCGCCTCGCGGCCCGTGTCGAGCAGACGCTGCGCCTCGTCGCCCACCTCTCCGACGCCGAAGGTGTAGGCGCTGTCGGCGATGTAGCCGTCCAGCGTGACGCCGACGTCGATCGTGATCAAGTCGCCCTCGCCGACGACGTAGCCGCCCGGGATGCCGTGCACGACCATGTCGTTCGGGGAGATGCAGATCGCCGCCGGATAGCCGCGATAGCCCTGTGAGGTGGGCACGCCGCCGTTCGAGCGGATGTGCTCCTCGGCGATCCGGTCGAGCTCGCCGGTGGTGATCCCGACCTCGAGCTGCTCGCCGACGTGGGCGATCGTCTCGGCGACGATCCGGCCGGCGGCGGCCATCTTGGAGATCTCCTGCGCCGACTTGCGGATGATCATTGGGTCGTCACCTAGCTCCCACGGTATCCAAAGCGCTCTGCACCTCTGCGAACACTTCCTCGACCGTCCTGCCGGCGTGCAGCGGGACGAGCTTGCCCGTCGTCCGGTAGTACTCGACCACCGGCTCGGTCTGCTCGTGGTAGATCGCCAGCCGGCGCGCGATCGACTCGGGCGTGTCGTCGGTGCGTCCCTCCTCATGGGCGCGACCGAGCGCACGCGTCCTAGCGGTCGCGTCGTCGAGGTCGAAGAAGAAGATCACGTCGAGCCCGCGGCCGATCTCGTGGAGCATCTCGTCGAGCGCCTCGGCCTGAGCCAGGTTGCGCGGGAACCCGTCGAGGATGAATCCGTTCAGCGCGTCGTCCTCGGCCAGGCGCTCGCGGATCATCCGGATCGTGATCTCGTCGGGCACGAGGTCGCCGCGCTCCATGATCTCGTTGATCTCGCGGCCGAGCGGCGTCGCGTCGTCGAGCGCACGGAACATGTCGCCGGTCGAGACGTGGGGGATCTCGTGCTCGGCAGAGACCCGCTTCGCCTGCGTTCCCTTCCCCGACCCCTGCGGGCCGAGCACCAGGACGTTCACTGGTGGCCCGTCCGGTGCCGTTGCCGCGCCGTTGGCGTTCGCAAAGCGAGCAGCGCTAGGACGCAGGGAGCGCCCATACCGAGGAGGTATGGGCGCGACTGAGGACGACGCGATGCGAAGTCTTTGCGGGCGCCAGCGGCGCGGAGGACGGTGCCGGACGGGCCACCTATTTCAGGAAGCCCTCGTAGGAGCGCATCATCATCTGCGACTCCATCTGGCGCATCGTGTCGAGCGCGACGCCGACGGCGATCAGCACGGAGGTGCCGCCGAGTGCCCCGGCTGTCGCCTGCGAGAAGCCGCCGTAGCGGATGAAGAGCGTCGGCAGCGTCGCGACGAGCGCCAGGTAGATCGCGCCGGGCAGCGTCAGACGCGTCAGCACGCGGTCGAGGTACTGCGCGGTCGGCGGGCCCGGACGAATGCCGGGGATGTAGCCGCCGTAGCGGCGCAGGTTGTCGGCCTGGTCGACAGGGTTGAACTGGACCGCGGTATAGAAGTAGGTGAAGATCACGATCAGGACGCCCTGCATGAGCATGTAGGGGATTCCCGTCGGCAGGAAGTGCTCGTTGACGAAGTCCTGCGTCTGCGGGAAGTACTGGCCGATCGTGGGCGGGAACGCCATCACGGCGGCGGCGAAGATGACCGGGATCACGCCGGCCATGTTCACGCGCAGCGGCATGTAGGTCGAGCCTCCCGCGGTCATGCGGCGGCCGACCATCCGCTTCGCGTACTGGATCGGGATCTTCCGCTGACCCTCCTGGATGAACACGATCGCGGCGATGATCGCGAGCGCGATCAGCGGGAAGAAGAGCTTCTCCATCGGGCCGCCGTTCCACCACGCGGCGATCCCGATCGGGGCACCGACGAGGATCGAGGCGAAGATCAGGAGGGAGATGCCGTTGCCGATCCCGCGCTTCGTGATCAGCTCGCCCATCCACATCAGGAGCGTGCAGCCGACGGTGAGCGTGATCACGATGATGACCATCCGCCCGAGGTTCGCGTCGAGCACACCCTGGCGCCGGAAGAGGAACCCGTAGCCCGTCGCCTGCGCGGCCGCGAGGATGACGGTCAGGTAGCGCGTGTACTGGTTGATCTTGGCGTAGCCGGACTCGCCTTCCTTCTGCAGCTCGGCGAGCTTCGGGATCACGACCGTCATCAGCTGCAGGATGATCGAGGCCGTGATGTACGGCATGATCCCGAGCGCGAAGATCGAGAACTGGGAGAGGGCGCCGCCGGAGAAGAGGTTGAGCAGGCCGAGGATCGTGCCGCCCCGGCCCTCGAAGTAGTTGTCGATCGTCTCCGAGTTGACGCCCGGCGCGGGGATCCACGAGCCGAGGCGGTAGATCGCGAGGATCATCGCCGTGAAGAGGACGCGATGCCGGAGCTCCGGGACGCGCCAGGCGTTGGCGAGCCAGCTGAACATGTTCCTTAGCTCTCCTCGGCCGCAGTCTCGACGTCGGTCTCGACGTCAGCCGCGGGCGCCTCGGGCTCTTCGGCGACCGGCTTCGGCTTCCGCTTGGCTTGCTTGCGCGGCTCTTTGGGCTCCTTGAGCGCCGTGACGCTGCCGCCGAGCCCTTCGATCTTCTTGCGCGCCCGGTCCGAGAAGGCGTGCGCGGTGACGGCGAGCTTCCTCCGCTTCAGGTCGCCTGCGCCGAGGATCTTGACGTCGATCCTCGTGTTCTTGATCAGGCCCTTCTCGACCATCGTTTCGAGGTCGACGGTGTCGCCGTCGGCGAAGACGCGGTCGAGGTCACGCAGGTTGACCGGCTGCGAATACGTGCGGAAGGGGCCGATCGGCATCGCGTCGGCGGACGTCGCCCCGCGCTGCTTCGGCGCGCGCATGTCGATCGGCATCTGGCCGCCCTCGAACCCAGCCGCCATCTTCGCCGAGCCGGAGCGGGACTTCTGGCCCTTGATCCCGCGACCCGAGTAGCGCCCCTTGCCGGAGCCCTGGCCGCGGCCGACGCGCTTGCGGTCCTTGCGCGCCTGGGCCGGCTTGAGGCTGGAGAGGTTGAGCTCGTCGGCCATCAGCCGCCCTCCACCCGCACGAGATGGGCGACCTTGCGCAGCATGCCGGCGGTCTCGGCGCTGTCCGCGACCTCGTTCGACTTGCCGATCCGGCCGAGCCCGAGCGCGCGGAGCGTGCCGCGGTTCTGGGGGTTCTGGCCGATGCCGCTCTTGACCTGGGTGACCTTGAGGGTGGTCACGACGCGGCTTCCTCCTCCTCCACCGCGGGCGCCCTGTAGGGCAGCACCTCGGCGATGGTCTTGCCGCGCATCTTCGCGACGTCCTCGGGCCGGCGCAGTCTCTTCAAGCCGTCCACGGTCGCCTTCGCCATGTTGATCGGGTTCGTCGTGCCGAGGCTCTTCGCGAGCACGTCGCGGATCCCCGCGAGCTCGAGCACGGCACGGACACCGCCGCCGGCGATCACGCCGGTTCCCTCCGAGGCGGGGCGGATGAACACCCGCGCAGCGTCGAAGCGGCCGAGGATCTCGTGCGTGACGGTCGTGCCGTGCTTCGGCACCGTGAACAGGTTCTTCTTCGCGTCGTCGACGGCCTTCGAGATCGCCAGCGGCACCTCACGCGCCTTGCCGTAGCCGACGCCGACGCGGTCGACCTCGTCGCCGATGACGACGAGCGCCGTGAACGAGAAGCGCCTGCCGCCCTTGACGACCTTGGCGACGCGGTTGATCTCGATCACGCGCTCCTTGAGCTCGCGAACCTCCTCGCGGGCGATCACTTCACGCTCGACGGTACTCAAAACTTCAGTCCTCCCTCACGCGCGCCCTCGGCGAGCGCCTTCACGCGTCCGTGGTACAGGTAACCGCCGCGATCGAACACGACGGTCTTGATGCCGGCCTCTTTGGCAGCGGCGGCGACGGCCTTGCCGACCTCCGTCGCCTGCTCGGTCTTCGTGCCCTTGAACGAGGCGCCCAGGCCGAGCCAGCTCGCGCCGGCGAGCGTGCGGCCGCTCTCGTCGTCGATCAGCTGGGCAAAAATACCCTTGTTGGAGCGGTGGACGGCCAGGCGGGGCCGCGCGGCCGTGCCCGAGACCTTGCCGCGAATCCGGCGCTGTCTGCGCTCGCGCGCCTGGCGTGTCGTCAGCGTGCTCATGCTGCTCTCTTCCCGACCTTTCTGCGAACGACCTCGTCCCGGTAGCGGATGCCCTTGCCCTTGTACGGCTCGGGCGGCCGCACCGCGCGCACCTCGGCGGCCGTCTGCCCGACCTGCTGCTTGTCGGTGCCCTTGACGGTCACCTGCGTCGGCGCGGGGACCTCGAAGGTGATCCCGGGACGCGGCTTCATCACGACCGAGTGCGAGAAGCCGACGTTCAGCTCGAGGTCGACGCCGCGCAACGAGGCGCGATAACCGACGCCCTGGATCTCCAGGTGCTTCTCGAAGCCCTTCGTCACGCCCTCGACCATGTTCGCGATCAGCGTGCGGGTGAGCCCGTGCAGCGCACGGTCATCTCCCCGCTCCGTCGGGCGCGTGACGAGAAGCTCGCCGTCGCCCTGCTCGATCTTCATCCGCTGCGGCACCGCCTGCGAGAGCTCGCCGAGCGGCCCGTTCACCTGCACGCGCCCAGGGGAGATCGCCACGTTGACCGTGCTCGGGATCTCGATGGGCTTTTTGCCGATTCGACTCATGGAGCTACCAGACGAAGGCGATCACCTCGCCGCCGATGCCGCGCTCTGCGGCCTGGCGGCTCGTGAGGAGCCCGGTCGAGGTGGACAGGATCGCGGTCCCGAGCCCGCCGAGCACGCGCGGCAGGCGGTCCTTGCGCGCGTAGACGCGGCGGCCGGGGCGCGAGACGCGCTTCAGCCCTGTGATCACGCGCTGCCGGTTGCGGCCGAACTTGAGCTCGACGACGAGCGTCGAGTACGGCGTCCCCTCGATCACGCGGAAGTCCTTGATGTAGCCCTCGTCCTTGAGGACGCGGGCGATCTGCTCCTTCATGCGGGAGGTCGGCATCTCGGCCGTGTCGTGCATCGCCTTGTTGGCGTTGCGGATCCGCGTGAGCATGTCTGCGATCGGGTCGGTCAGCATCTTCTTCTCCTACCAGCTCGACTTCGTCATGCCGGGGATGGAGCCCGAGTGCGCGAGCTCGCGCAGGCAGATCCGGCACAGGCCGAACTTCTTGAAGACCGCGCGCGGCCGGCCGCAACGGTTGCAGCGGGAGTAGTTGCGCACCTTGAACTTGTGCGTGCGCTTCTGCTTGACGACGAGAGACGTCTTCGCCATGCCTTAGGAGTCCTTCCTGTCGTCGGCCGCGAACGGAAGCCCGAGGCCGCGCAGGAGCGCGAGCGCCTGCTCGTCCGTCTTCGCCGAGGTCGTGATCGTCACGTCGAGGCCCCGGATCGACGCCACGGCGTCGTAGTCGATCTCCGGGAAGATGACCTGCTCGCGCACGCCGAGCGAGAAGTTGCCGCGCCCGTCGAACGAGCCGGGGTCGAGGCCGCGGAAGTCGCGGATCCGCGGCAGCGCGACCGACACGAGCCGGTCGAGGAACTCGTACATGCGGGCGCCGCGGAGCGTCACCTTCGCGCCGACGGCCATGCCCTCGCGCAGCTTGAAGCTCGCGATCGACTTCCGCGCCTTGCGCACCTGCGCGCGCTGGCCGGCGATCGTCGTCAGCTCCTCGATCGCGGAGTCGAGCGCCTTCGCGTCCGTCTTCGCGTCGCCGACCCCCATGTTCAGCGTGATCTTCTCGATCTGGGGCACCTGCATGATCGAGCTCAGCCCGAGCTCGTCCTGCAGCTGCGGCCGCAGCTCGGCATAACGATCCTTGAGGCGAGGGCTGTAGGTGGTCGTGGTGGCCATTACTTGGTGTCGACTTCCTCGCCGCAGCCGTCGCGCTTGCACACGCGGACGCGGATCGTCTCGCCCTTCACTTCCTTCAGCTTCGTCCCGACCCGGGTCGGCCGCTTGCAGACGGGGCAGACGAGCATCACGTTCGAGATGTCCACGGGAGCTGCCTTCTCGATCCGGCCGCCCTGCGACATCTGCGAGCCGCCCATGCGGTTCGCGTCTTTCAGCGGGCGCGGCCGCGTGTGCCGCGTGACCACGTTCAGGTTCTCGACGAGGACGCGGCCGTCGCTCGGGCGCGCCTCGATGATCCGGCCCTGCTTGCCGCGATCCTTCCCTGCGAGGATCTGCACGAGATCCCCCTGCTTGATCTTCATCTTGGTTGCCATGCGTTTTCTCAGAGCACCTCGGGAGCCAGGCTGACGATCTTCATGAAGTTCTTCTCGCGCAGCTCGCGGGCGACGGGCCCGAAGATGCGCGTCCCGCGCGGGTTGCGCGCGGCGTCGATGAGCACGGCTGCGTTCTCGTCGAACGCGATTTGCGTGCCGTCGTCGCGACCGTAGGGCTTCTTCGTCCGGACGACTACGGCCCTGACGACCTCGCCCTTCTTGACCGCGCCCTGCGGCGTCGCGGACTTCACTGTACCGACGATCACGTCGCCGACTCGCGCGTAACGCCGCTTCGAGCCGCCCATCACGCGGATGCACAGAAGCTCGCGGGCGCCCGTGTTGTCGGCGACACGCAGTCTTGATTCCTGCTGGATCACTGATCGTCACCTCCCGCGGAGGTCGTGCCCGATCGCCGCGCAGGGTGGTGGCTGGCAAGGACGCAAGGAGCGCTCATGCCTGGATGGCATGGGCGCGACTGAGGACGCCGCCAGGCGCCGCCCTGCGCGCCCGAGCGGGTGCGAGCTGTGCGGGAGGGGGCGATCACTTAGCGACCTCGACGATCTCGGCCAGGCGCCAGTTCTTCGTCTTCGAGACCGGGCGCGTCTCGATGATGCGGACGACGTCGCCGAGCTTCGCGGCGTTCTGCTCGTCGTGCGCATGGAAGCGCTTCGAGCGCCGCACGACCTTCTTGTACCTCGGATGCGCCTTGATCGTGTCGACCTTGACCACGATCGTCTTGTCGCCCTTGTCGGACACGACCGTGCCCTGACGTTCCTGCCGCCGCCCGAACTCGCGCTCGGGTTTCGGGATCCGCGTGATCTTCTTCCGCGTCGTCGACTTCTCGCGCTGGACGCGCCCCTTCTGGGGGCGGAGCGCGCGGGGGAGCCGCTTCCGCTTCGGCTTCGGGCCGGACTGCTGCGCAGGTGCTGCGGGCGCCTCGGCCTCCGGCTTGGCGGCGGGCGCATCGGCTGGCGCAACCTCGACCTCGGCCGCCTCGGCCGGAGCTTCCTCAGCGGGAGCCTCCTCAGCCGCAACAGGAGCTTCATCGGCGGGAGCTTCCTCCACCACTGGCTCCTCGGCCGCCGGCTCCTCGGCGGGGGCTTCCTCCGCCACGGGCTCCTCGGCCACCGGCTCCTCGACGACAGCTTCCTCCGCCACGGGCTCCTCGACCACCGGCTCCTCGGCCACAGGCTCCTCGGCCACCGGCTCCTCAGCGGACGCTTCCGCTTCGGTTCCGCCTGGCTCCTCGACCACCGGCTCCTCGACAGGGGCTTCCTCCGCCACCGGCTCCTCGGCCACCGGCTCGTCCACGGCAGGCGTTGCCTCGGTCTCCTCGACCGGCGTCTCGTCGACGTTCTCGTTCTGCTTCTTCTCAGCCATGGTCTAAACCTTCCCAGCCCTTTCCCGCTCGTGGCGGACCGTCAGAATCCGTGCGATCTCGCGCTTCGCCGACCGGAGCCGCGCGCTGTTGTCGAGCGCGCCGGTCGCGGACTGGAAGCGGAGGTTGAAGAGCTCCTGCCGGCGCTCGCCGAGCGTGCGCTGGAGCTCGTCGTCCGTCATGTCCCGCAGCTGCCTAGCTCTCAAAGAGATCAGCCTCTCTCTTCACGATCTTGGTCTTGACCGGCAGCTTCTGGCCGGCGAGGCGGAGCGCCTCCTTGGCGAGCGGCTCGGCGACGCCGGCGAGCTCGAACATGACCCGGCCCGGCTTGACGACGGCCACCCAGTGCTCCGGGGAGCCCTTTCCGGAGCCCATGCGGGTCTCGGCCGGCTTCTGCGTCACCGACTTGTCCGGGAAGATGTTGATCCAGACCTTGCCGCCGCGCTTGATCTTGCGCGTCATCGCGATTCGGGCCGCCTCGATCTGACGGTTGGTGATCCAACCGGCCTCGAGCGTCTTGATCCCGTAGTCGCCGAACTGGACCTCGGTCTGGGCACGTGAGACACCCCGCCGGCGGCCGCGATGGACGCGGCGGTACTTCGTCTTCTTCGGGAGCAGCATCAGGTGCTCTCCTCCGGCGCGGTGGTCTCGGGAGCGGTGGTCTCCGGAGCCGTGCTCTCGGGAGCACCGGCCTCGGGCTTCACCTCAGGGGTCTCGGCGACCGGAGTCGTCTCTTCGACGGCCGGCTCGACGACCTCGTCGGTCTTCGGCTGCTCGACGGTCTCCTCGCGCCGCGGACGGCTCGAGCCGCCGGGACGCGGCCGGCCGCCGCCGGGACGACCTCCGCCGGGGCCGCCTGGGCCGCCGCCGGGGCGCCCGCCGGGACGGCGCGACTTCTTCACCAGGCCGAGGCCCTCGCGGTCCTGCGCGCGGCCACGGCCGCTCTCGCGAGAGGCACCGAGGCCTTCGGCTGCGCCGCCGCGCCGCCGCCGTGCCTGATCCTGGTCGCCGAGGCGCGTGTCCTTGCCGGTGGTCATGCCCTCGAAGCCCTCCGGCATGATCTCGCCCTTGTTGATCCAGACCTTGACGCCGATGCGGCCGTACGTCGTCTTCGCCTCGGCGAAGCCGTAGTCGATGTCGGCACGGATCGTGTGCAGCGGGATGCGGCCCTCGGTGTAGCGCTCCGAACGGCTCATCTCGCCGCCGCCCAGCCGGCCGCCGCACTGGATCTTGATCCCCTGGGCGCCCGAGCGCATCGCCGAGGCCAGCGAACGCTTCATCGCGCGCCGGAAGCTGACCCGGTTCTGCAGCTGCTCTGCGATCGACTGGGCGACGAGCTTCGCGTCGAGCTCGGGCCGCTTGATCTCGTTGATGTTGATGTGGACGTTCTTGCCGGTGATCGAGTGCAGCTCCTTGCGGAGCGCGTCGACCTCGACGCCCGACTTGCCGATCACGATTCCGGGGCGCGCCGTGAAGATGTCGACCGTGATCCGCTGCTTGTCCTTGCGGATCAGGATGTCCGACAGCCCGGCGTGACCGAGCTTGCCGTTGATGTGGTCGCGAATCCGGACGTCCTCGAGGATGTAGGTCGGGAACTCCTTCTTCCCGACGTACCAGTTGGACTTCCAGTCGTGGATGACGCCGACCCGCAGGCCGCCGGGATGCACCTTCTGGCCCATCAGGCCACCGCCTCCTTCTTCTTGGCGCTCGACTTGCGCTTCGGCTTCTCCTCGGCCGCAGCGGGCGCGGAAGCCTCGGTCGTGGCCGGCGCAGCCGTGCGCGGGGCGCGGGGCTGCCCTTCCTTCGGGTTCTGAACGAGCTCAATCGTGATGTGGCAGGTGCGCTTGTTGATCCGGTTGACGCGTCCGCGCGCGCGGGGGCGCCAGCGCTTCAGCGTCGGGCCCTCGTCGGCATAGGCCGCCTTCACGAGCAGGTCGTCGCCGTCCCAGTGCAGGAGCGGGTTCGTCTCCGCGTTCGCGACCGCGGACCGGAGCACCTTCTCGATCTCCGTCGCCGCCGCGCGCTGCGTGAAGGCGAGGATCGTCCGCGCCTCGGGCACGCTGCGCCCGCGGATGTGCGTCAGCACGACCCGCGCCTTGCGGGCCGAGAGGCGGACCCACTTGGCCTCCGCCCGCACGACCTGCTCCGCTGTCTCGACAGCCGCCACTAGCGGACCTTCGCCTGGCGGTCACCGGAGTGACCGCGGAACGTCCGGGTGGGTGCGAACTCGCCGAGCTTGTGCCCGACCATCTGCTCGCTGACGAAGACCGGCACGTGCTTGCGGCCGTCGTGGACCGCGATCGTGTGCCCGACCATGTCGGGGAAGATCGTGGAGGCGCGCGACCAGGTGCGGATCATCCGCTTCTCGTTGGCGGCGTTCATGGCCTCGATGCGGCTCAACAGCCGTGGCTCCACGAAAGGCCCCTTCTTCGACGATCTGACTCATTAGCGCTTGTCCTTCCCGCGGCGACGGCCGCGAACGATCAGCTTGTCCGATTCCTTGTGCTTGCGGCGCGTGCGCTTGCCGAGCGTCGGCACGCCCCACGGGGTGACCGGGTGGCGGCCGCCCTTCGACTTGCCCTCGCCGCCGCCGTGCGGGTGGTCGACAGGGTTCATCGCCGAGCCGCGCACCGCGGGCCGCTTGCCGAGCCAGCGGCTGCGCCCGGCCTTGCCGCTGGACTGGTTCTCGTGGTCCGTGTTGCCGACCTGCCCGACGGTGGCCCGGCAGGTTAGCAGCACGCGCCTCATCTCCCCGGACGGCAGCCGGAGCACGCCGTAGCCCTCGTCCTTGGCGACGAGCTGCACGCTCGAGCCGGCCGAGCGGGCCATCTTGCCGCCCTGTCCCGGCTTGAGCTCGACGTTGTGCACCATCGTCCCGGTCGGGATGTTCTCGAGCGGCAGCGCGTTCCCGGGCTTGATGTCGGCCGTAGGGCCGGACTCGACGAGTGCGCCGACGCGCAGACGAGCGGGAGCGAGGATGTAGGCCTTGGCGCCGTCGAGGTAATGGAGCAGCGCGATCCGGGCCGACCGGTTCGGGTCGTACTCGATCGCCGCCACCTTCGCCGGCACGCCGTCCTTCGTCCGCTTGAAGTCGACCACGCGGTAGCGCCGCTTGTGGCCGCCGCCCTGGTGGCGCGTCGTGATCCGCCCCATGTTGTTCCGGCCGCCCTTCTTCTTCAGCGGCTCGGTGAGGCTCTTCTCCGGCGTCGTCTTCGTGACCTCCTCGAACGAGGAGACCGTCATGAAGCGGCGACCCGGAGACGTTGGCTTGTACTTCTTCAAGGCCATGGGTTAGACCTGAGCCCCCTCGAAGATCTCGATCGTGTCGCCCTCGCGCAGCTGCACGATTGCCTTCTTCCAGCCGGGTCGCATGCCCTTCGAGAGGCCGCGCCGCTTCGGCTTCGCCTGCACCTTGAGGATGTTCACGTTCTCGACGTGCACCTCGAAGAGCTCCTCGACGGCCTGGCGGATCTGCGTCTTGTGGGCGTCCTTGTGCACCTTGAACGTGTACTTGCGGTCGGTGAGGAGGCTGTAGCTCTTCTCCGAGACGACCGGAGCGAGCAGGACTTCGTTTGGATGCAGGCTCATTAGGAAGCTCTCCCCTGGACGAGCGGCAGCGCCGCCTCGCTGATCAGCAGGCTCTTCGCCCAGACGATGCTGGCGACCTCGAGCTCCGCGGGCACCGTGACGAGCACCTTCGGCAGGTTGCGGAACGACTTGATCAGCGTCTCCTCGTCCTCGGTCGTGACGACGACGTGCGGCGCGTCCTGCTGCCACGACGCGAGCAGCTCGGCAGCCTGCTTCGTCGAGGGAGCCTCGAAGCCCGAGGCGTCGAGAATCCCGAGGCTTCCGGCTGCGGCGTGGCTCGAGAGAGCACCGCGGAGCGCCGAGCGGCGCGCCTTGCGGTTCACCTTCACGTCGAAGCTGCGCATCGTGGGGGCGAAGACGACGCCGCCGCCCGTGAACTGCGCTGCGCGGATCGTGCCGGCGCGGGCGCGGCCCGTGCCCTTCTGGCGCCACGGCTTCGCGCGGCCACCCGCGACGAGACCGCGGGTCTTGGCCCCACGCGTGCCCGCGCGGCGAGCGTTGAGCTCGGCGCGGACCGTCTCGTGGACGAGGTGCGGCTTCACCTCGGCGCCGAAGATCTCGGCGTCGAGGGTGACATCCTTGGCGGCGGCGCCGCCGACCACGCTGGCCTTGGGAGCGGCCATTACCTCGCCTCCCTGATCTCGACGAGACCGCTCTTCGGGCCCGGCACGGAGCCCTTCACCAGGAGCAGGTTCCGCTCCGCGTCGATCTCGTGCACGACGAGACCGGGCTGGGTGACGCGAACGCCGCCCATCCGGCCGGCCATCTTCTGGCCCTTGAAGACGCGCGACGGGGTCGCCGAGGCGCCGATCGAGCCCGGCTTGCGGACGTTGTGCGAGCCGTGCGAGACGGGGCCGCGATGGAAGTTGTGCCGCTTGATCGTCCCCTGGAAGCCCTTGCCGATCGAGATCCCGGCGACCTTCACCTTGTCGCCCGGCGCGAACGCCTCGACGGTGACGGACTCGCCCACCTGGAGCTCGCTCTGGCCGCGGAGCTCGACGAGATGGCGGTGCGCCGAGGCGCCCGCCTTCTCGAGGTGGCCGCGCTCGGGCTTCGAGATCTTGCGGTCGGCGACGGCGTCGAACGCGATCTGGACCGCCTCGTAGCCGTCCGTCTCCACGGTCTTCACCTGCACGACCGGGCACGGGCCGGCCTCGATCACGGTCACCGGCGTGACGCCGCCCGTCTCCGGGTCGAAGACCTGCGTCATGCCGAGCTTCCTGCCGAGAATGCCTTTCATCAGAGCTTGATCTCGATGTCGACGCCGGCCGGGAGATCGAGGCGCATCAGCGAATCCACCGTCTTCGGCGTCGGGCTGTGGATGTCGATCAACCGCTTGTGCGTGCGCACCTCGAAGTGCTCGCGCGAGTCCTTGTCCTTGAAGGGACTGCGGATCACGCAGTAGACGTTCTTCTCGGTGGGCAGGGGCACAGGGCCGGTGATCGTCGCACCGGTGCGCTGGGCCGTCTCCACGATCTGCGACGCGGAGCGGTCCAGCTGCTGGTGGTCATAGCCCTTGAGCCTGATGCGGATTTTCTGCTGCGCCACGATTCCCGTTTCCTCTTCCTACTTGGTGATCTTGGTGACGACGCCGGCCCCGACCGTGCGACCGCCCTCGCGGACCGCGAAGCGCAGGCCCTCGTCCATGGCGATCGGCGCGATCAGCTGCACCGTCATCTGCGTGTTGTCGCCCGGCATGACCATCTCCTGGCCCTCCGGGAGCGTGATCTCACCCGTCACGTCCGTCGTGCGGAAGTAGAACTGCGGGCGGTACTTGGAGAAGAACGGCGTGTGACGGCCGCCCTCGTCCTTCGAGAGCACGTAGATCTCCGCGTTGAAGTCGGTGTGCGGCGTGATCGAGCCGGGCTTCGCGAGCACCTGGCCGCGCTCGACCTCCTCGCGCTTGACGCCGCGGAGCAGAGCGCCCGCGTTGTCGCCCGCCTGGGCCGAGTCGAGCGTCTTCTGGAACATCTCGACGCCGGTGACGACCGTCTTCTCGATCTTGTCGTGGATGCCGACGATCTCGATCTCGTCGCCGATCTTGATCTGGCCCTGCTCGACGCGGCCGGTGACGACCGTGCCACGGCCCGTGATCGTGAACACGTCCTCGATCGGCATCAGGAAGGGCTTGTCGATGTCGCGCGTCGGCTCCGGGATGTAGGAGTCGACCGCCTCCATCAGCTCGAGGATCTTCGGCGTCCACTCGGGGTCGCCCTCGAGCGCCTTCAGCGCCGACACGTGCACGATCGGAATGTCGTCGCCCGGGAAGTCGTACTTGGAGAGGAGCTCGCGCACCTCCATCTCGACGAGCTCGAGCAGCTCGGGGTCGTCGACCATGTCGGCCTTGTTCAGCGCGACGACGATGTACGGCACCTCGACCTGCTTCGCGAGCAGGATGTGCTCGCGGGTCTGCGGCATCGGGCCGTCGGCGGCGCTGACGACGAGGATCGCGCCGTCCATCTGCGCGGCGCCCGTGATCATGTTCTTGATGTAGTCGGCGTGGCCCGGGCAGTCGACGTGCGCGTAGTGCCGGTTCGCCGTCTCGTACTCGACGTGCGCGGTGTTGATCGTGATGCCGCGCTGGCGCTCTTCCGGCGCCTTGTCGATCTCGTCGAAGGCGACCGCAGTTCCGCCGCTCGCCTCTGCGAGCACCTTCGTGATCGCGGCGGTCAGCGTCGTCTTCCCGTGGTCGATGTGACCGATCGTGCCGACGTTGAGGTGCGGCTTCGTGCGCTCGAACTTCTGCTTGGCCATGCTGGCTCTCTCCTCCGTCTCTCTCTTACGAACTCGTTGTCTGGGTGTCGACGATCTCGGCGGCGATGTTCCCCGGAACGTCTTCGTAGCGTTCGAACTGCATCGTGAAGGTGGCGCGCCCCTGGGTCATCGAGCGGACGTCGGTGGCGTAGCCGAACATCTCCGACAGCGGCACCATCGCCTTGATCGTCGTCGCGTTGCCCAGCGGGTTCATCTCCTCGATCCGGCCGCGGCGGCTGTTCAGGTTGCCCATTACGTCGCCGAGGAAGTCCTCGGGCGTGACGACCTCGACGGCCATCACCGGCTCGAGCAGCTTCGGCTTCGCCCGCTTCATCGCCTCCTTGAACGCCATCGAGCCGGCGATCTTGAAGGCGCGCTCGCTCGAGTCGACGTCGTGGTAGGAGCCGTCGATCAACTCCACCTTGACGTCGACGACCGGGTAGCCCGCGAGGATGCCGGAGTTCATCGCCTCCTGGATCCCCTCGTCGATCGGCTTGATGTACTCCTTCGGGATCTTGCCGCCGACGATCTTGTCCGCGAACTCGTAGCCGGCACCCGGCTCCTGCGGCAGGAGGTTGATGACCGCGTCGCCGTACTGGCCCGAGCCACCGGTCTGGCGGACGAACCTGCCCTGGATCTTCTCTGCCGGCTTGCCGATCGTCTCGCGGTAGGCGACCTGCGGCCGGCCGACGTTCGCGTCGACCTTGAACTCGCGCATCAGGCGGTCGACGATGATCTCGAGGTGCAGCTCGCCCATGCCGGCGATCAGGGTCTGGCCGGTCTCCTCGTCCGAGGTGACCCGGAAGGTCGGATCCTCCTCGGCGAGACGAGCCAGGCCGGTGCCGAGCTTGTCCTGGTCGCCCTTCGTCTTCGGCTCGATCGCCACCGAGATCACGGGCTCCGGGAAGGTCATCGACTCGAGCACGATCGGCGCCGAACTCGTCGCGAGCGTGTCGCCCGTCGTCGTCTGCTTCAGGCCGACGCCGGCCGCGATCTCGCCCGCGGTGATCTCGTCGCGCTCCTCGCGGTGGTTCGCGTGCATCTGGAGGATGCGCCCGATGCGCTCGGTGCGCCCGTTCGTCGTGTTCAGGACACGATCTCCGGCCTTGAGCGTCCCGGAGTAGACGCGGAAGTAGGTCAGCTTCCCGACGAAGGGATCCGACATGACCTTGAAGGCGAGCGCCGAGAACGGCTCCTCGAGCGAGGCCTCGCGGGTCAGCTCCGACTCCGTCTTCGGGTCGATCCCCTGCACCGGCGGCACGTCGAGCGGGCTCGGCAGGTAGTCGATCACGCCGTCGAGCAGCGGCTGCACGCCCTTGTTCTTGAACGCGCTGCCGAGCAGCACCGGCGTCAGCGCGTCGGCGAGCGTGCCGGCACGAAGCGCGCGCTTGATCATCTCGGGCGTGACCGCAGACTCGTCGGTCAGGTAGGTCTCCATCAGCTCGTCGTCGTGCTCGGCGATCGAGTCGATCAGCTGGTGGTGGTACTCGTGCGCCTGCTCGGAGAGCTCGGCCGGGATCTCGCCGACCGTGAACTTCTCGCCCAGGTCGTCCTCGTAGGTGATCGCCTTCATCTCGACCAGGTCGACGACGCCGCGGTGGCTGTCCTCCTGGCCGATCGGGAGCTGGATCGGGACGGGATTCGCGCCGAGCCGGTCGACAATCGACTGGACGGCGGCGAAGAAGTCCGCGCCGGTCCGGTCCATCTTGTTGATGAACACGACCCGCGGAACCTTGTACTTGTCGGCCTGGCGCCAGACGGTCTCGGACTGCGGCTGGACGCCGGCGACGGCGTCGAAGACGGCGACCGCGCCGTCGAGGACGCGCAGGCTTCGCTCCACCTCCACGGTAAAGTCCACGTGCCCGGGCGTATCGATAATGTTGATGCGATGGTCACGCCACTCCGCGGTCGTCGCCGCCGACGTGATCGTGATCCCGCGCTCCTGCTCCTGGGCCATCCAGTCCATCGTCGCGGCGCCCTCGTGCACCTCGCCCATCTTGTGCGTGCGGCCCGTGTAGTAGAGGATCCGCTCCGTCGTCGTGGTCTTGCCGGCGTCGATGTGCGCCATGATCCCGATGTTGCGGACGCGGTCCAGCGCGATGCGTGTGGCGGTCGTGCTCATGTCTCCCTTACCAGCGGTAGTGCGCGAAGGCCTTGTTGGCCTGCGCCATCCGGTAGATGTCGTCCTTCTTCTTGAACGCGCCGCCCTGTCCGTTGATCGCCTCCTGGAGCTCTGCGGCGAGCCGCGCCTGCATCCCCTTCTCGCGCCGCTCGCGCGAGAACTGGACGAGCCAGCGGATCGCGAGCGTGCGCGCGCGGCGCTGCGGCACCTCGACAGGCACCTGGTAGTTGGCGCCGCCGACGCGGCGCGAGCGCACCTCGAGCACCGGCGTGACGGTCTTCACGGCCGCCTCGAGCGCCTCGACCGGCGGCTTGCCGGTCCGCTCGGCCACGATCGCGAGCGCGTCGTAGACGAGCCGCTCTGCGGTCGAGCGCTTGCCGTCGAGCATGACGGCGTTGATGAACTGCGTGACGAGCTTCGACCCGTGAACCGGATCGGCCTCGAGCTCGCGCGGAGTGATGTCTGCGCGGCGGGGCATCAGCTCTTCTTTGCTCCGTACTTCGAGCGGCCCTGCTTGCGGTCGGAGACGCCGGCGGTGTCGAGCGCGGCGCGGATCACCTTGTAGCGGATGCCCGGCAGGTCCTTGACGCGGCCGCCGCGGATCAAGACGACCGAGTGCTCCTGGAGGTTGTGCCCCTCGCCCGGGATGTAGGTCGTGACCTCCATCCCGTTCGTCAGCCGCACGCGCGCGACCTTGCGCAGCGCCGAGTTCGGCTTCTTGGGGGTCGTCGTGTAGACGCGCGTGCAGACGCCGCGCTTCTGCGGCGCACCGCGGAGCGCAGGGGTCTTCATCTTGCTCTTCGGCGTCTGACGGCCCTTGCGGACGAGCTGGTTTGTGGTCGGCACGCGTCTCCTCGAATCTTTCTGCTCACACGGCAACGGTCGGCGGGGCACGCACATCACCCCTGCCAACCGAGCAGCGGAGTGTACCGAAGATCGGTCGCTGCGGCAAAGCCGCCGCGCAGGTTTACCGACTCGGAACAGGTGTCAGGAACGGCAGCCAGGCGGTGAGCGGGGCGCTGCCGGGCGTCGGCAAACGGTCGCGGGTACAGCGAAGCTCCGCGAGCACTGCATCCTGGCGCCGCTCGGCCCATCCGTCGTAGGCGCCGGCACGCGCGGCCTCGCCGAGCGCGCTGCTGATCACGGGCCGGGCGAGCTCGGTCGGCAGCAGCCCGAGCGGCGTGCCTGCGTCGACGCCGGGAAGCGCGGCGGCGCCCGGAATATCCCGGAGTGCGACGCTTGCGTAGGTGGCGGCGAACTCGGCCATCGCCGCGGCGCTCGGCGCCGGCCGGGGCAGCTTCATCTGGATCTTCTGGCGGCGCAGGCCGTCGGCGATCACACCGAGCGCGACGGCGGGCGTCGCCCGCGCGCGGGCGAGGGCGGCCTGGTAGGCCGCCCGGTTGCCGCCGAAGCGGTGGCGGAGGATCGCCCGCTCCGCGGCGCGCACCTCGCCGGGGCCGACCTCGGCCGAGCGTCGCTGCACGAGCCGGGCGTACAGCGTCGTCAGGGCGGCGTCGGCGTCGCCGGTGACGCGGGCGAGCGCGGCAATCTCGTTCGCGGTGATCGTGGCGTCGCCGAGCGCACAGCGGACACCGCGTGGGAGATCGACCTGGCCGGCGCGGAGGTCGCGGTCGAACCGCTCCGGCAACGCAGCGGCGTCGCAGAGCGTGCGGTCGCGCGCCCAGAGCCAGACGCAGGCGGCGCCGGCCTTGTCCGGATCGCGCCCCTCGTCATTGAAGGCGCCCCAGCCCCAGGACCAGATCTGCGCGATCCCGAGCTCCCCCGCGACCTGCCGCGCGGCCAGCGCCTGGAGCTTCGCCACGTCGAACCAGGCTGCAGCCGGCTCGAGGCCCTCGCGGCCGCCGGTGCCCCGCCGCGTCTGGAACGCCAGGACGACGCCGAGCTTCGCCGGCGGAACGCCCACTGCGATCAGCTTCGCGAGCGAGTCGCGCATGGACGTTCGCATCCGCCGGCTGCCGATCACCGGCCCGGCGCGATGCACGGCCGGCGCGTTGAAGTACTTCTCGAGCGCGATGTCCGCTACCTGAGCGAGCTCACGCCACCACGGCCCCGCGTCGCCGCCGGTGAAGGGCTCGCTGGACACGAGCAGCACCGGGTGACCGCCCTTCGCCTTCAGCAGGCGCGCCCAGTCGAGCACGTTCTGGCGATAGCGCGCACTCGTCGGCGTCCACGGCGTCGGCGTCGAAGCGCCGAAGAGCTCGTTCATCGCGATCACCGGATCCGGACACCCGGCCGAGAGGACCGCGAAGTCGAAGACTCGCTCCGCCTTGGCCGCGAGCCCTTCCGGGTCGGCGGGGGCCGACGGCGTCCCCACGCGGGAGCGCAGGTACATGTCCCAGTAGACGGTCTTCGCCCCGCGGGAACGGGCCTGCGACGGGTAGGCGCTGCCCGAGCCGGCGACGACGACGCCCGGCCGCGCGAACCGCTCGATCAGCTCGGGCGTGCCGTAGTCGACCCAGAGGGGCTTCGTCTCGGGCAGCCCGCATGGAGCCGCGGCCGCCGGTCCGGCAGCAGTCGCAAACGCCGCCAAGGCGACCAGGATCGTCAGGAGGATGCGCACCGCAGGCCGCCGTTCTAGCAGACGGAGCGGGCGGCGTCGCCGCCCGCTCCATCTGGCATTTACGCCTCTTCGTCGAGCGGCGCGTCGACCTCGGGGGTCTCCGTCGCCTCGCCGCCGTCCTGCGATCCGGACTCGTCCGCGCCCGGCTGGCCGCCGAACGTGAGCCCGAGAGCCTCGAGGTCGAGGCCGTCGCCGTCGCCGCCGATCTCCTCCAGCGCCGCCAGCAGCTCCGCCTCCGTCTCCGGCCGCGTGTACAGGTGCGCGGGCACCGAGTCGGAGGGGCCGATCCCGATCTGGCGATAGCGCTTGAGGCCGGTCGCCGCCGGGATCAGCTTGCCGATGATCACGTTCTCCTTCAGGCCGAGCAGGTGGTCGACCTTGCCCTCGATCGAGGCGTCGGTGAGCACCTTCGTCGTCTCCTGGAAGGAGGCGGCCGAGAGGAAGGACTCGGTCGCAAGCGACGCCTTCGTGATCCCGAGGATCAGCGGCTCGAACGTCGCCAGCTCGTCCTTCTTCTTCAGCTTCGCGTTCTCGCGCTCGAGCTTCGTCTTGTCGGCGAGCTCGCCCGGGAGCAGGGAGGTGTCCCCGGCCTCGACCACGCGCACCTTCTTCAGCATCTGCCGGACGATCAGCTCGATGTGCTTGTCGTGGATGTCGACGCCCTGCGACTTGTAGACCTTCTGCACCTCGCCGACGAGGTACAGCTCGGTCTCCGTCGAGCCCTTCCCCGCCTTGGCGTGCAGCTCGAGCAGCTCGGCCGGAGCGCGTGAGCCCTCGTTGAGGGGGTCGCCCGGCTCCACCACCTGGCCCTTGGTCACGAGCAAGCGCGACCGGCGCGGCAGCGAGTACGCCTTCGCCGGGATCGGCTCGCCGTTCTCGTCCAGCTCGTCGGGGACGACCGTCACCGTCACGTTCCTGTCGGCCTCCTCGATCTCGATCCGGCCGCCGACCTCTGCGAGCGTCGCTGCGCCCTTCGGGTTCCGCGCCTCGAAGATCTCGACGACGCGCGGCAGGCCGTGGGTGATGTCCGCACCGGCGACACCGCCCGTGTGGAACGTCCGCATCGTCAGCTGCGTCCCCGGCTCGCCGATCGACTGGGCGGCGATGATCCCGACCGCGTCGCCGATGTCCGAGACGTTGCCCGTGGCGAGGAAGGTGCCGTAGCAGGTCTGGCACACGCCGCTCTCGGCACGGCACTTCAGCACCGAGCGCACCGGCAGCGTCGCCGCCTCGTCCTCGAGCGCGTCCGCGATCTCGCGCAGGCGGGGAGCCGTGATCGACTCGCCCTTCTCCCCGACGATGGTCTTGCCCGGCTTGCCGCTCGCGAGGGGCTTGTGGACGTCCTCGGCGAGGATCCGGCCCATCACCGACTTGTTCAGGCCCTCGGCGACGTTGATCGGAAGCTCGACGAACTCCTCGGTGCCACAGTCGGCCTCGCGGATGATCACGTCCTGCGAGACGTCGACGAGACGCCGCGTCAGGTACCCCGAGTCGGCCGTGCGGAGCGCGGTGTCGGCAAGGCCCTTACGAGCACCGTGCGTGGAGATGAAGTACTCGAGCACCGACAGGCCCTCCATGAAGTTGGCCTTGATCGGGCGCTCGATGATCTCGCCCTTCGGGTTGGCCATCAGGCCGCGCATCCCCGCGAGCTGGCGGATCTGCTTGAAGGAGCCGCGCGCGCCGGAGTTGGCCATCATGTAGATCGAGTTCAGCTCGTTCAGGTTCTCCTGCATCGCGCCGGCGACCTCGTCCGTGGCCTCCGTCCAGATGTTCACGATCTGCTCGTGGCGCTCCTCCTCCGTGATGAGCCCGCGCTCGTAATTCGCCTCGACGACGCTGACGCGGTTCTCGTGCTTGGCGAGGAGCTCCTCCTTCTCGGGCGGCACGACGATGTCGTTCTTCGAGATCGTGATCCCGGCCTGCGTCGCGTACTTGAACGCGAGGCTCTTGATCGTGTCGAGCACCGACGCGATCGCGTGCGCCCCGTAACGGTCGACCAGCTCGGCGATGAAGCTGTCGATCTCCCTCTTCGCGAGCGTTTTGTTGATGAAGTCGTGGCCGACCTCCTTGCCCGCGACGACCGCCTCCTCGAGCGACTGCTCGACCTCGCTGTTGAAGATCACGCGGCCGGGGGTCGTCAGGACGAGCTCGCCGTGCCAGCGGTACTCGATCGGATCCTGGAGCCCGATCTCGCCGGACTCGACGTGGAACTCGACCTCCTCCTCGTTCTGGAAGCGCTTGAAGCCCTTGACCTTCAGCTCCTTGGCGAGCTTCTCCGCGCCGACCGAGAGGTCGTGACCGGCGTAGGTGAGGTAGTACGAGCCGAGCACCATGTCCTGCGTCGGCGTCGCGAGCGGACGACCGTGCGCCGGCGAGAGGATGTTGTTCGACGAGAGCATCAGGATCCGAGCCTCCGCCTGGGCCTCGGCGCTGAGCGGCAGGTGGACGGCCATCTGGTCGCCGTCGAAGTCCGCGTTGAACGCGTGACAGACGAGCGGGTGCACCTGGATCGCCTTGCCCTCGACGAGGACCGGCTCGAACGCCTGGATGCCGAGGCGGTGCAGCGTCGGAGCGCGGTTCAGCAGCACCGGGTGCTCCGCGATCACCTCTTCGAGCACGTCCCAGACCTCGGGCGTCATCGACTCGACGTACTTCTTCGCCGCCTTGATGTTCTGGACGGACTTCCGCTCGACGAGCCGGCTCATGATGAACGGCTTGAAGAGCTCGAGCGCCATCAGCTTCGGCAGGCCGCACTGGTGCAGCTTCAGGTACGGGCCGGCGACGATCACGGACCGGCCGGAGTAGTCGACGCGCTTCCCGAGCAGGTTCTGGCGGAAGCGGCCCTGCTTGCCCTTGAGCATGTCGGAGAGCGACTTCAGCGGCCTGTTGCCAGGTCCCGTCACCGCCCGGCCGCGGCGGCCGTTGTCGAAGAGCGCGTCGACGGCCTCCTGCAGCATCCGCTTCTCGTTGTTGACGATGATCTCGGGCGCGCCCAGGTCGAGCAGCCGCTTGAGGCGGTTGTTCCGGTTGATCACGCGCCGGTAGAGGTCGTTCAGGTCGCTCGTGGCGAAGCGGCCGCCGTCGAGCTGGACCATCGGCCGCAGCTCCGGCGGGATCACCGGCACGGCCTCGAGGATCATCCACTCGGGCTTGTTCTCCGAGGTGACGAACGCCGAGACGACCTTCAGCCGCTTGATCGCGCGCTGCTGCTTCTGCCCCTTCGACGTCTTGATCGTGTCGCGGAGCGAGCGCGACTCCTCGTTCAGGTCGAGGTCGCGGAGCAGGTCGCGGATCGACTCCGCACCCATGCCGCCGCGGAAGTAGACGCCGAAGCCGTACGGGGAGCCGAAGCGGTCCTTGAGCTCGCGGAAGATCTGCTCGTCGTTGACGATCATCTTCGGCTCGAGCTCGCGGAACTTCTGCCACGTCTCCTCGAGCCGGCGCACCGCGTCGACCGACGCCTCGCGGGCGTCCTCGCGGCGCGACTCGATGTCGGCGTACATCTCGCGCACCTTCAGCACCCACTGGCCGACCATGTCGAGGTCGTCCTTGCGCGTGCCCTCCTTGAGGCAAAGGTCGTACGCGAGCTCGCGAACGTCCTCCGGAGCGGAGGCGGGATCGGCCGCCGCGAGCACGTCGGCAAGCAGTCCCTTGCCGGTCTCGCGTGCCTTCTCGAGGTTCTTCATGTCGATGCCCGAGACGAGCTGTGCATCGTCGCCCTCGAGCTCGACTCCCGTCA
>CAWKNQ010000020.1:0-8880 GCA_963850995.1 uncultured Gaiellaceae bacterium
CCTCATCGTCTCCATTCACGGCTAGTCCCTTCGGGACCGCACGAGTGTCAGACACTCGTCACGTCCGCTGGGGCCAAGTCCGCGCGCGCTAAAGCCGCGTCAAGACTCCGCCGCCAGGCGTAGAGGTTCCGTCAGGGGCGCCTCCGAGCCCTCGCGCGCGCGGTAGAGAAAGGGTGTGCGAGACGTCCTCTTCATCGCGACGGTCGTCGCCTTCTTTGCGCTGGCCGTGCTCCTGGTCACGGGCTGCGCGCGGATCCTTGCGCGCACCGAGAACGGCGAACGATGAGCTGGGAGAACGCCGTCGGCCTGATCGTCTCGGTGGCCGTGCTCGGCTATCTCGTCTACGCGCTCCTCTTCCCCGAGCGGATCGGATGACGAACCTGCTCGAGCTCCTGATGGCAGTCGCCTACGTCGGCGGGATCGTGTGCGCGGCGGTCGTCCTCGTGGCTCTCATGCGGTCCAGGCTGCGGTGAGCCTCGAAAACTGGCTCCAGCTGCTCGCACTCGTCGCGCTGGTCGCGGTGGGGACACGGCTGCTCGGCCCCTACCTGGCGCGCGTCTTCGCCGGCGGGTCTGCCCCTGGCGACAGGGTCTTCCTGCCCGTCGAGCGCCTGCTCTACCGCGCCGGCCGGATCGATCCCGAGCGCGAGCAGCCCTGGACGGTGTACGCCCTCTCGCTGCTCGCGTTCAGCGCCGTCTCCGTCCTCGGGCTGTACCTCCTTCAGCGCGTCCAGGGCGCACTGCCGCTGAACCCGACCGACGTGGCAGCCGTTCCGCCGGCGCTCGCGTTCAACACGGCCGCCAGCTTCGTCACCAACACGAACTGGCAGAACTACGGCGGCGAGTCGACTATGGCCCATCTCACGCAGATGGCCGGGCTCACGGTCCAGAATTTCGTCTCGGCCGCAGTGGGGATCGCGGTCGTCGTTGCCCTGATCCGCGGCCTCACACGGCGCCGCTCGGAGACCATCGGGAACTTCTGGGTCGACCTGACGCGGATCACCACGCGAATTCTGCTGCCGCTCGCGATCGTCATCGCGCTCCTGCTCGCCAGCCAAGGCGTCGTCCAGACGCTTCGCGGGAGCGCCACGGCTACGACCGTGGAGGGCGCGACACAGGAGATCTACCGCGGGCCGGTCGCGAGCCAGGAGGCGATCAAAGAGCTCGGGACGAACGGCGGCGGGATCGTGAACGCGAACTCGGCGCATCCGTTCGAGAACCCGACAGCGTTCACGAACCTCGTGCAGCTGTTCGCGATCCTGCTGATCCCGTTCGCCCTGACCTACGCGTTCGGGCGGATGGTCGGCGATCAGCGCCAGGGCTGGGCGATCTTCGCCGCGATGTTCGTCCTCTGGGCGGGCTCGGTCTTCGTCGCCACGGGCTTCGAGCTCGACGGCAACCCACGGATCGATGCGTCCGCGGCGAACATGGAGGGCAAGGAGGTGCGGTTCGGCGCGGCGGCCTCCGGCCTGTATGCGGCCACGACTACCGGGACCTCGACCGGAGCCGTGATCGCGGCCCACGACAGCTTCACGCCCGGCGGCGGCGCCGTGCCGCTCGTGAACATGATGCTCGGCGAGGTCAGCCCCGGCGGCGTCGGGGCGGGCCTGTACGGGATGCTCGTCTTCGTCCTGCTCTCGGTGTTCATTGCCGGGCTGATGGTGGGACGAACGCCTGAGTACCTCGGCAAGAAGATCCAGGCGGCTGAGATGAAGCTCGTCGTCCTCTACCTCCTATTCGTGCCGACGCTCGTGCTCTGCTTCTCAGCCGCCTCGGTGCTGCTCGACCAGGCCAAGGCGTCGATCCTCAATCCAGGCCCACACGGCATGACCGAGGTCGTCTACGCCTTCACCTCGGCCTCGAACAACAACGGCTCGGCCTTTGGCGGGCTGACGGGGAACACCGACTGGTTCAACACGACGCTCGGCCTGGCGATGCTCGGCGGCCGGTTCCTGCCGATCGTCGTCGTGCTGGCGATCGCCGGCGCGCTCGCCCGCAAACAGACGGTTCCGGCCACGGCCGGGACCTTCCCGACCGGCACGCCGCTGTTCACGAGCCTGCTCATCGGCGTCGTGCTGCTCGTCGTCGGCCTGACGTACCTGCCGGTGCTCGCCCTCGGGCCGTTCCTCGAGGAGCTGATGCTCTGATGGCGGAATCCACGCTCCGCGATCCGGCGCTGCTCTCGCGCGCCGCCATCGACAGTGTCCGCAAGCTCGACCCGCGGCGCATGGCCCGCAACCCGGTCATGTTCGTCGTCGAGATCGGCAGCGTTCTGGTCACGATCCTCGCGATCACCGACCCGAGCGTGTTCGCCTGGCTGATCGCCGCCTGGCTGTGGTTCACCGTCCTCTTCGCGAACCTCTCCGAGGCGGTGGCGGAGGGACGCGGCAAGGCGCAGGCGGAGGAGCTGCGAAAGACCCGGGCCGAGACCGTCGCGCACCGGCGGGGCGCGCTCGGCGTCGAGGACGTCTCGTCCGGACAATTGCGCCTCGGCGACGAGGTGGTCGTGTCGGCCGGCGAGATCATTCCGGCCGACGGCGAGGTGATCGAGGGGATCGCGAGCGTCGACGAATCCGCGATCACGGGTGAGTCGGCACCGGTCATCCGCGAGTCGGGAGGCGACCGCTCGGCGGTGACAGGAGGAACGCGCGTGCTCTCGGACGAGATCGTCGTGCGAGTGACGGCGGTTCCAGGTGAGAGCTTCCTCGACCGGATGATCGCGCTCGTCGAGGGCGCCGAGCGGCAGAAGACGCCGAACGAGGTTGCCCTCAACATCCTGCTCTCGGGCTTGACGATCGTGTTCCTGCTCGCGGTCGTGACGCTGCAGCCGTTCGCGATTTACTCCGGCGCCGAGCAGAGCCTCGTCGTCCTGGTTGCACTTCTCGTCTGCCTGATTCCGACGACGATCGGCGGCCTGCTCTCGGCGATCGGCATTGCCGGCATGGATCGGCTCGTGCGGCGCAACGTCCTCGCGCTCTCGGGCCGGGCGGTCGAGGCGGCGGGCGACTGCTCGACGCTGCTCCTCGACAAGACGGGCACGATCACACTGGGCAACCGCGAAGCGACAGAGCTCATCCCGCTCGACGGGGTGACCGGAGCAGCGCTGGCGGATGCGGCCCAGCTCGCCAGTCTTGCCGACGAGACGCCCGAGGGCCGCTCGATCGTCGTGCTCGCGAAGACCGAATTCGGCCTCCGGGAGCGGGAGGTTCCCGGTGGCGCGCTCGTCCCGTTCAGCGCCCAGACCCGGATGAGCGGCATCGATCTCAACGGGCGGCGGATCCGAAAGGGAGCGGCGGACTCCATCCAACGGTGGGTCGTGGAGCAGGGCGGTCTGCCGCCGGCCGAGCTTGCGAAGGTCGTTGATCGCATCGCCGCCTCGGGTGGCACGCCGCTCGTCGTCGCCGAAGGGCCGCACACGCTCGGCGTCGTTCACCTCAAGGACGTTGTCAAGGAGGGGCTCCGCGAGCGCTTCGACGAGATGCGTGCGCTCGGGATCCGCACCGTGATGATCACGGGTGACAACCCGGTCACCGCGAAGGCGATCGCGGCGGAGGCCGGGGTCGACGACTACCTCGCCGAGGCGAAGCCCGAGGACAAGATGGAGCTCATCCGCCGCGAGCAGGCGGGCGGAAACCTCGTGGCGATGACGGGCGACGGGACGAACGACGCGCCGGCGCTGGCGCAGGCCGACGTCGGTGTCGCCATGAACACCGGCACCCAGGCGGCTCGCGAGGCAGGGAACATGGTCGACCTCGACTCGAACCCGACGAAGCTGATCGAGATCGTCGAGATCGGCAAGCAGCTGCTGATCACGCGCGGTGCGCTGACCACCTTCTCGATCGCCAACGACGTCGCGAAGTACTTCGCGATCATCCCCGCGATGTTCGCGGGCGCCTTCCCGGTGCTCGACCGCCTCGATGTGATGCGGCTGGAGAGCCCGCAGTCCGCGATCACCTCGGCCGTGATCTTCAACGCGCTCATCATCGTCGCCCTCATCCCACTTGCGCTGCGCGGTGTCCGTTTCCGCGCGGCATCGGCTGCGGCCGTCCTTCGGCGAAACATGCTCATCTACGGGCTCGGCGGCCTCGTCGTGCCGTTTGTCGGGATCAAGCTGATCGACCTCGTCGTGGGCGGCCTGGGAGTCGTATGAGGCGTCAGCTCCTTCCCGCGCTTGTCGTCTTTCTCGCCATCACCGTGCTCACCGGACTCGCGTACCCGCTCGCCGTCACCGGGGTCGCTCAGGTGGCGTTCCCGTCCCGCGCGAACGGGTCACTCGTCGAGCGAGACGGCACCGTCGCCGGCTCGAAGCTGCTCGCCCAGGCCTTCGAGGGAGAGCGCTACTTTCATCCGCGCCCGTCGGCGGCCGGAGACGGCTATGACGCCATGTCGAGCTCGGCGTCGAATCTCGGACCGCTGAACGAGGAGCTCTTGAACGCCGTCGACGAGCGTCGGCAGGCGTACCGCGAGGCGAACGACGCCGAGGCGCCGGTCGACGCGCTGACTGCGTCGGGGTCCGGTCTCGACCCGCACATCTCGCCGGAGAACGCCCGTCTTCAGGCAGATCGGGTCGCCCTGGCCCGGGGCCTCGATAGGGCGCAGGTGCTCGAGCTGATCGACGAGCACACGGACGGCCGCTCGCTCGGCTTCCTCGGCGAGCCGGCCGTGAACGTGCTCGAGCTCAACCTGGCTCTCGACGAGGCGTAGCCTCCTTCCATGGCGCGCGGAAGTCTCCGCATCTATCTCGGCGCCGCTCCGGGCGTGGGGAAGACCTACGCGATGCTGAACGAGGGCCGCCGCCGCCGCGAGCGGGGCGAGGACGTCGTCGTCGGCCTCGTCGAGACCCACGGCCGCAGGCCAACGGCCGAGCAGGTCGGCGATCTCGAGGTCATTCCCAGGAAACCCGTCGAGTACCGAGGCACGACGCTGGAGGAGCTCGACGTCGACGCGGTGCTCGCCCGCCGGCCGGACATCGTCCTGGTGGACGAGCTCGCGCATACGAACGCGCCGGGGTCGCAAAACGTGAAGCGCTGGCAGGACATCGACCAGCTGCTCGACGCGGGCATCGGAGTGATCTCGACGGTGAACATCCAGCACCTCGAGTCGCTCAACGACGTCGTCGAGCAGATCACCGGCATGCGTCAGCAGGAGACGGTCCCGGACGAGGTCGTGCGCCGCGCCGACCAGCTTCAGCTCGTCGATCTCGCCTCGGAGTCGATCCGCGCACGGCTCGCACGCGGCGACATCTATCCGGCGGAGCGCATCGACGTCGCGCTGGCCAACTACTTCCGGCCGGGAAACCTGACCGCTCTTCGCGAGCTTGCGCTCCTGTGGGTCGCGGACCGCGTCGACGAAGGCCTTCGTGAGTACCGCGAACGCCACGGGATCGAGCGGCCCTGGGAGACGAAGGAGCGCGTGATCGCGGCAGTGACCGGCGCTCCGGGAGGCGATCGGGTGATCCGGCGGGCAGCGAGGATGGCACAGCGGACAAACGGCGAGCTCGTCGCCGTCCACGTCCGGCCCCAGGACGGTCTTGCCGCGGCCACTCCCGAGGAGCTCACACGCCAGCGCGAGCTCGTCGAGGAGCTGGGCGGCGAGTATCGTGAAACCGTCGGCGCAGACGTCGGCCAAACACTGGTCGAGACGGCCCGTTCACTCAACGCGACCCAGGTCGTCCTGGGAGCGACGAGGCGGTCGCGACTCGGCCAGCTGTTCCGCGGCTCCGTGATCAACCGCGTGATCGCCGATTCCGGCGTCGGCCTCGACGTCCACGTCATCAGCCATCCGAGCGAGGTCGACGCAGAGTTCGTGCTCCCGCGCCGAGGCCGGCCCGCAGCGCTCTCCCGCCGCCGCGTGGTGCTCGGCTTCATCGCAGCGGCTGTCGGGCTCCCCCTCCTGACGGCTGTCCTTGCAGGCCTGCGAGACGAGCTCGGGCTGCCGAGCGTCCTGCTCTTGTTCCTCCTCCTCGTGGTCGGCGTGTCGGCGCTCGGTGGGCTCTGGCCCGCACTTGCGACCGCCGTCGCCGGCTTCCTGATCGTCAACTGGTACTTCACGCCGCCGCTCTACACGTTCACGATCGGCGAGACCGAGAACGTCCTGGCGCTGTTCGTCTTCCTTGCCGTCGCGGTCATCGTCAGCCTGCTCGTCTCGCTCGCGGCTCGTCGGGCAGTGGAAGGTGCACGAGCACGGGCGGAGGCACAGGCGCTCGTCCGTCTTGCAGGCTCGTCGACGGTTCCGGCGGTGCTCGATGCGCTGGTCCGGACGCTCGGCCTCCAGGGCGCGTCCGTGCTCCATCGTCAGGAGGACGGCTGGCTGATCGAGGGCGCCACGGGGTCGCGCGCGCCGGAGAATCCGGATGCTGCCGGATTCACGCTGCGCCTCGACGACGCGCACGTTCTGACCGTGGCCGACGCGGATCCCGGTCCGGACGAAGTGAGGATCCTCGAGGCGTTCGGGCGCGAGCTCGCCGCCTCGCTCGAGCTCGAGGAGCTCCAGGCGGAGGCATCCACCGCAGCCTCGCTCGCGACCGCGGGTGAGCTCCGGTCGGCGATCCTCTCGGCCGTGTCGCACGATCTGCGCACACCGATCGCGGCGATCAAGGCCTCGGTCAGCAGCCTCCTCCAGGAGGACGTGAATTGGACGAACGAAGCACGCAGGGAGTTCCTGGACACGATCGACGAAGAGGTGGACCGCCTCAACGGGCTTGTCGGAAACCTGCTCGACATGAGCCGGCTGCAGGCGGGAGCCGTGGAGGTCCGAAGGGAACCGGTCGGGCTCGACGAGGTCGTCCCGGCTGCGCTCAGGAGCCTCGGCGGAACCGCGGACGGCGTCGACGTCGACGTCCCCGAGTCGCTGCCCCGCGTCCTGGCGGACGCCGGTCTCCTGGAGCGCGCGCTGGCGAACATCGTGGGCAATGCGGTCCGGCACTCGCCGGAGGGGCGACGGGTCCGCTTGCTCGCCGGGCGCGCGAACGGCGGCGTCGACATCCGTGTCGTCGACCGTGGCGAGGGGGTCGCGGTGGCCCGCCGGGAGGAGATGTTCCTGCCGTTTCAGCGGCTCGGAGACTCCGGCGACGACGACGGCGTCGGTCTTGGGCTCGCAGTCGCCAAGGGCTTCGTGGAGGCGATGGGCGGCGACATCGAGGTCGAGGAGACGCCGGGCGGCGGCCTGACGATGGTCGTCCGGCTGGAGGCGTCCGCATGACGCGGATCCTCGTCGTCGACGACGAGCCGCAGATCCTTCGCGCGCTCGCGACGAACCTCCGCGCGCGGGACTATGACGTCGATCTGGCGGCGACTGGGGAGGAGGCGCTCACGATCGCGGCGCGGAAGCACCCGGACCTGGTCATCGTCGACCTCGGGCTGCCCACGATCGACGGGGTCGAGGTCATCCGCGGCCTCCGCGGCTGGACGGAGGTGCCGATCATCGTGCTCTCCGTCCGCGAGGGCGAGGGAGACAAGGTGGACGCGCTCGATGCGGGCGCCGACGACTACGTCACGAAGCCGTTCGGCATGGACGAGCTGCTCGCGAGGATGCGGGCAGCCCTACGCCGCGCGGTCCCCGGCGAGGAGGAAGCCGTCGTCGAGACCGGACACTTCCGGGCCGACCTCTCCGCCAAGCGCGTCGAGCGCGACGGGGAGGAGATCCGGCTGACCCCGACCGAGTGGCAGATCGTCGAGACGCTCGTCCGCCACCCCGGCCGGCTGATCACACAGCGGCAGCTTCTCCAGAGCGTCTGGGGCCCGCAGTACGAGAAGGAAACGAACTACCTCCGCGTCTACCTCGCCCAGATTCGCCGCAAGCTCGAGCCGGACCCAGCGAAGCCACGCTACTTCGTGACCGAGCCCGGCATGGGCTACCGGTTCGAGCCCTGAGCCGCGGCTCGCCGCCGGTAGGCGGCCCGCTGGAGCGCCAGTGTCGCGATCCCCGCGACGAGGATCGAAAGGACGTTGATCAGCAGCTGGACGAGCGCCCCGGTGAACTCGCCCCAGTCCGCGTACGCCGCTGCCACACCGACGTTCGCGGCCGCGGGAATCGTGGTCACCGAGATCAGGACGCCGATCAGGGCTCCTGACTTCGCGGTCGTCAGTGAGAGGACGCCCGCGACGCCTGCAAGCAGCGCGACGATGACCGACCACGTGCTTGGCTCTGAGATGAAGAGCGTCGCGGGATGGAGCTCCGCGCTCAGCTCGTCGGGCGCGGTACCGACCGCTCTGAGGATCAGGGTGCCGAGCACTGTGGCGCCGATTGCGGCCCCGAAGCCGACGCCAAGGGCGACGAGCGAGCGCCGGGCGAGCGGCAGCCGTCGTTGGACGACCGCGACGCACACGCCTGCGACCGGGCCGAACTCGGGGCCGACCACCATCGCCCCGATGATCAGGATTAGCGAGTCGGTGAGGATTCCCACCGCCGCGATCAGCGTCGCGATGATCATGAACGCGACAAAGGAGCCCGAGAGCTCCGCCGACTCGGACGTGCGCTCCTCGACCTCCTCCCACACGACCGCATCCGCGGGCGCGCCGCGCGCGATTTCGGTCGCTCTGCGCGCGAGCTGACCGAGCGTCGACTCGCTGGTCTCGAGGGAGATCGTGCCTGACTCCTCGATCCCGAGCTCGCGAAGGTCGGCGAGCACGAGGCTCGCGTGCTCGCGTGGGACGTCGCAGATGATCGCGTCCCCGGTCGGCCGCCGCGCGGCCCCTGGGAGGTGCACGATGTTCAGGACGGCCGGCGAACGCTCGAGCACCTCGAGCACGCCGCTCGCGAGCGGCTCTGGCGCCACGATGCGCAGGTGGACCATGGCCGCCGATCATCGCAATAGAGTCCGGACGTGCCGAGGCGGAGGCGCAGGCAGCAGGGCCTCGAGCGCGTCCTCGGGACGCCGGCG
>CAWKNQ010000021.1:0-82765 GCA_963850995.1 uncultured Gaiellaceae bacterium
CGTCCGTTCGAGCTCGCCGCTGCCGGGGCGGCGATCGTCTCGAACCCGTACGAGGGGATCGAGCGCTGGTTCGAGCCGGGCGAGGAGCTGCTCGTCGTCCACGACGCCGGCGAGGCGCTCGCCGCCTACCGGGAGCTGCTCGACGATCCGGCGCAGGCGGAGGCGATGGGCGCCCGCGCCCGCGAGCGGGTGCTCGACGAGCACACCTACGCGCATCGAGCGCGGCAGCTGCTCTCGCTGGTCGGCCTCGGCGTTCCGGCAGGGCTTGCATGCGTAGGCTCGCGATCGTTCCCGCCCGGAACGAGGAGGCGGCGGTCGGCGGGCGTCGTCACCGAGCTCCGCGCCTTCGACTCCCAGCTCGACGTGGTCGTGATCGACGACGGCTCCGTGGACGCGACGGCTGAGGTCGCTGCCGCCGCGGGCGCGGAGGTCGTCCGGCTTCCCTTCAACCTCGGCATCGGCGGCGCCGTCCAGACCGGCTTCAAGTACGCGCTCGAGCACGGCTACGAGGTCGTCCTCCGTCTCGACGGCGACGGCCAGCACGACCCGCAGGAGCTGCCGAGCCTGCTCGCGCCGCTCGAGCGCGGCGAGGCCGACGTCGTGGTCGGCTCGCGGTTCGCGGACGGGAACGGCGACTACAAGCCCCCGTTCGCGCGGCGGGCGGGGATCCGCTGGTTCGCGCGGCTCGTCTCGCTGCTGACGGGACAGAAGCTGACCGACACGACGTCCGGCTTCCAGGCGGTGAATGCGCGCGCGATCCGGCTCTTCGCCGCCGACTATCCGCACGACTACCCCGAGGTCGAGGCAGCGGTGATGGTCGTCCGCCATCGTCTCCGCATCCTCGAAGTGCCCGTGCGGATGCGCGGCCGCGAGACGGGCGAGTCCTCGATCACCGCGCTCCGCTCGCTCTACTACGCGATCAAGGTGACGCTCGCGCTCTTCGTCGGCATCTTCCGGCGGCGCGTCGTCCCGCTCGAGGAGGGATGAGCCCGTGACCCCCATCTACGTCTCGATCGCAGCCTCGATCGCGTCGATCCTGCTCATCCTCGTCGTGCTGGAGCTGATCCGCAGCCGCCGGCTGCGCGAACGCTACGCGCTGCTCTGGCTCGCGACGGGGATCGTCCTGCTCGTGCTCTCGGCCTGGCGCGACGGCCTGAACACGATCGCCGGCTGGTTCGGCGTCACCGGCTACCCGCCGGCGGTGCTCTTCGCGGTCGCGACGCTCTTCATCCTGGCCGTGCTGCTGCACTACTCGACCGTGATCTCGAAGCTCGCCGACCAGAACACGATCCTGGCGCAGCGACTCGCCTTGCTCGAGCACCGCCTTGCGGAGCGAACACCGGACGTCGACCCGCCGGATCGCGCCCGGACGTCTCGCGCCTGAGATGGGTCTGTCCGACGGGGGTCGGCTCAGCCGCCTGACGGCGTTTCTCGGGCGCAACGATCGCTTCCTCACGCCGCGGATGCTGGCGAGCATCGGCGCGTACCTGGTCGTGGCCGCCAGCTACATCCAGGCGCGCATCACCGACGACGGCGTCATCTACTACAACTTCATGCGTCGTCTCGTCGGCGAGGACGTGCACGCCTACGCCTATCAGTTCGGAGTCGTCTTCTGGAACCTCCCCTTCTACGTGCTCTCGCGGATCGTCCGGCTCGCCAACGACGACGACTGGATCGAGCACGTCCAGATCGGCGCGGTCGCGGTCGCCGATCGCGTCGACGGCGGCGGTCGTCGCGATCTTCTACGTCTCGTGGCGGCTGATCCGCGAGCTCGGGCTGCCCGGCGGGCCGGGCGCGATCCTGCTGACCGTCTTCGGCTCGCCGCTCTTCTACTACGCGATCTTCCAGCCGGGCCTGAAGCACGCGTTCGACGCGCTCCTCGTCTCGGTGCTGGCGCTGCTGCTGCTCCAGGCGACGACTCGGCCGCCGACCACGCGCGTGGCCGTTTCGATCGGGCTCGTGCTCGCGCTGCTGATCTCCGTCCGCTACGCGAACATCGTCCTGCTCGCCGGCGTGATCTACGTCTTCTTCCGGCGGCGGTCGCTTCTCGCAGGCGTATGTGGCGGCCGTCTCGGCGACAGTTGGAGCGACAGCGATCCTCGCACTCCCGCTCGTGCTGGGGATTCCGTACGGCTTCCCTCCCGAGCGAGCACGGCCGCCGCCGGCCGGTCAGCGCGGCCGGCGACGCTCAGTCGACGAGCCGGTCCGGCTCGCCGCGCCGCCTCCGGCACGCCGGTCGCGGCAGACCAGCGGAGTCGACGACGTCAGCAGCTTCGACATCGACGTCCTCGCGCCGGCGAAGATGCTGTTCACGATCAAGCGAGGCTCTTCGTCTGGACGCCGCTGACGTTCTTCGGCGTCCTCGGTTACCTCCTGTTCCTGCGCCGCGAGCCGCGGCACCGGGTCTTTCTCGTCGGGCTCGGGCTGAGCGCGCTGGCCCTGCTGCTCGTTCACATCGTCTGGGGCGGATTCTGGTTCGGCGGCTTCTCGTTCTCGCAGCGGTTCCTGACCGCGCTCTTCCCGGTCTTCGTGATCGGGATCGCGGAGTTGCTCGCGCGGACGAGGATGCTGATCACGCCGCTGCTCTCGCGTGCGTCGCGTGGACGGCGTTCCTGGCCGTGCACCACTTCTACGGCTACGACTTCGTCTCGGATCGCGGACGGCGCCGACCGGATCGTCGAGCTCTACCGCACCGGCGAGGAGAGCAACGACACGCTTCTGGGACGGGCGTGTCACCGGTCCGATCTCCCGCCACTGGGAGGCGTACCTCGACTGGGTCGGCCTCTACTCCAGGGAGTGAGCCGCCGGTCGAGCCGTTCCAGGCGGGCCGGCAGCGTCGGGACGAGCAGCGGCACCGAGGCGACGAGCAGGGAGAAGGCGGGCAGCGCCGGGACGAAGGCGACGGCGAGAAGCTGCCGTCGCCGACGTCGACGTTGGGCGAGGCGCCCCAGGCGAGCGCGAAGGCGCCGAACCAGACCGCCGAGCAGGACAGCGCCGCGAGCCGCGAGCGGCGCGCCACGCCGATCGCGCCTGCGAGCGGCAGCCACTGGAGCAGCCGGTTGCTCCACGTGAACTCGCGCAGGCCGGCCATGTTCGCCTCGAACGCGTCCCAGGAGACGTCGAGCCCGACCCCTGCGCAGCAGGCGGCGACGGCGAGGACGGCAGCGCCGAGCGCGGCGCCGGCGGCGACGAGACCGCGTCCTGTTCCCCATGCCACGATGAGCGCGACCGCGACGAGGAGGAGCGCGCCGGCCGCGAGGCTCCACCCGTCGGCGATGCCCACGGCGAGCGTGAGCACCCGGTCTACGTAGGTCTCGCGGAAGGCCTCGTTCGCGTAGAGCACGCCGAGCACCGGCACGAGGATGACGGCGAGGGGGGCGACGACGGCGCCGATCGGCCCCGCGAGGCGCCGGCCGAGCCACCAGGCCGCGCCGACGAGCGCAGGCACGAGCACGAGCTGGTTGACGAGCAGCAGCCACCACGACGCCTGGTCGTAGTCGTCTGCCGTCGCGGCGACACCCGCCGCGACGAGCCACATCAGCGCGACGAACGGAGCGACGGCGACCGCCGGCGCCCGCAGGTCTCTAACCGCGGTCACCCGCGAGCGTGCGGGCGCGGTACCAGGCAACCGTGCGCTCGATCCCCTCGCGGAGCGGGGTGCGGGCGCGGAAGCCGAAGAGCTCGCTCGGCGCGCGAGGCGTCGAGCGAGCGGCGCGGCTGGCCGTTCGGCATGGACGTATCCCAGGTGATCTCGCCCTCGAAGCCCGTCACGTCGGCGATCGTCTCGGCGAGCTCGCGGATCGTCGTCTCGACGCCGGTGCCGAGGTTGACAGGCTCGGCGCCGTCGTAGCGCTCGGCGGCGAGCAGGAGGCCCTCGACGCAGTCGTCGACGTAGAGGAACTCGCGCGACGGCGAGCCGTCGCCCCAGAGCACGACCTCGTCCGTCGCGTCGACCATCTTCCGGATCAGCGCCGGGATCACGTGCGAGCTCTCGAGGTCGAAGTTGTCGCGCGGCCCGTAGAGGTTCGCCGGCAGGAGATAGATCGTGTTCAGCCCGTATTGCTCCCGGTAGGCCTGCGCGCCGACGAGCACCGCCTTCTTCGCCACGCCGTACGGCGCGTTCGTCTCCTCCGGGTAGCCGTCCCAGAGCGCCTCCTCGTGGAAGGGGACGGGCGTGTGCTTCGGATAGGCGCACACCGTGCCCGCGACGACGAGCTTGCCGACCTCGTGGATCCGGCTCTGCTCGAGCACGTGCGCGCCCATGACGAGGTTCGCGTACCAGTAGCGGCCGGGGTTCGCGCGGTTCGCGCCGATGCCGCCGACCTCGGCGGCGAGGTGGAAGACGAGCTCGGGCATTCGCGTCGGCGAAGAGGCGCGCCGTGTCGTCCATCGAGGTGAGGTCGTAGTCCTGTCGGCGGGGGACGAACACGTCGTGGCCGTCGGCCTCGAGCCGCTCGACGAGGTGCGAGCCGACGAAGCCCGCGCCGCCGGTCACGAGCACTCGGGTCACGTCTGAACGGGTGCCCCGGTGGGAGCCAGTCGACGCGGCCCAGCCAGCGGTCGCGGTTCTCGGCGTACCAGGCGATCGTGCGCAGGACGCCCTCCTCCCAGGAGACGAGCGGCTTCCAGCCCGTCTCGCCGTGCAGCTTCTCGTAGCCGACGCGGAGCGCCATCACGTCCGTTGCTCCGGGGCGCAGGCGCGCCGACGTCGTCACGACCTCGCGGTCGTCCGGCCAGAAGCCGTGCTCGACGCCGGTGCGCAGGATCAGGTCGACCCAGTCGCCCATCGAGATGTTCTCGCCCTGCCCGTAGACGTAGACGTCGCCCGGGACACCGTGCGCGGCGACCGTGAGATGCCCCCGGACGCCGTCGGTGCAGAAGCAGAAGTCGCGCAGCGGCTCGAGCGCGCCCAGCTCGATCGTCGGCCGGGTCAGCGCCTGGGTGATGATCGTCCCGGTCACGTAGCGCGGGTTCTGGCGCGGGCCGTAGTTGTTGAACATCCGCGTCACGACGCCGGGAACGCCGAACGCGTCGTGGTAGTTCATGGTCAGGAAGTCGGCCGCCACCTTCGCCGTCGCGTAGATCGACTTCGGGTTGATCGGCGAGCGCTCGTGCAGGATCAGCGCGCCGGCCTCGTCGAAGTCGTGGTGGTGCGCGACCGCCTCGCGCACGTTGCCGTACTCCTCCGAGGTGCCCGCGGTGTCGAACTTCTCCAGCTCGAGGCCCCAGTCGACGATCGACTGGAGCAGGTTGAGCGTGCCGACCGTGTTCGCCATCACCGTCTCGTAGGGCCGGTGCCACGACTCGCCGACGTGCGCCTGCGCGCCCAGGTGGAAGACGTACGGCTTGTCGGGCGCCTCGCGCAGCTCCCGGACGAGGTAGTCGATCGAGGTGCGGTCGGTCAGGTCGGCGAAGTGCACCTTCAGCTGCTTGCGCAGGTGCCCGATGTTGTTCAGCGCCCCGCTCGACGTGGCGCGCACGAACGCGTGCACGTTCGCGCCCAGCTCGACGAGCGCGTCGGTCAGGTGCGAGCCCATGAAGCCGTCCGCGCCGGTGACGAGCACCGTCCGGCCTCCGTAGACGTCCCCGAACTCCTGCCGCAGCGACTCGAGCGCGGCGTCGTCCCAGATGCGGGCCTCGTTCACGGGGGCCAGCGTACCGCGACCGTCAGCCGGTCGGGTCGGGTCGGGGCGTTTCCGCGTCGTCTCTGAAGTGGGCCGGGAGCCCGCCCGAGAGGCGGAGTCGAAGCTGGGCTGCCTGGCGTCCCAGGGCGGTCCAGAAGCTGACCGTGGCCAGCTCGAGGGGAGCGCGGAGGCCTGGAGTGCGGAGGCCGAGGGAGCGAGCGCGCAACCGCGCCCGCGCAGGCGCGGCTTCACGCCGCAGGACAAGGTGGACGGCGAGGGCCGGCCAGTCGAGCGCCGCGATCTTCGCCCGCCGAAGCAGGCTGCGGCCGCCGACGCGGTACTTCGCGAGCACGTAGCCGCGGCCGAACGCCTCGAGTCGGCGCGCTGCGGGCGACGCGGCGCCGAGCGTCTGCCCGTGCTCGTGCACGGCGCGCGCACCGGGGGCGAGGACGCAGCGCCAGCCGGCGGCCCGGAACCGGAGCGCGAGGTCGACGTCCTCCCAGTAGGCGAACAGCGCTTCGTCGAAGCCGCCGAGCTCCCGGAACGCCTCCAATCGGTACGCGGCCGCGCCGCCGCAGGGACCGACCGGGTCGCGGGCTCCGACCAGCGCGCCGACGGGGCGGTTCCAGAGGTAGTCCCACGACCCGAGGGTCGTGTCGAGCTCGATGCCGGCGGAGTCGATCAGGCCGTGATCGGCTGCCTGAAGCAGCACGCCCGCCGCCATGCCGACCGCCGGATCCGCGAACGGCTCGAGCAACTGCGCGACGAAGTCGGGGGCGCACACGGCGTCGTTGTTGACGAGGATCATCACGTCGGCGTCTCCGGCTGCCGCAGCACCGCGGTTCACGGCCCGCCCGAAGCCGAGGTTCTCCGTGTTCCGGACGACGGTCACGTCGGGAAACCGCGTCGAGAGCATCTGCAGCGTGTCGTCGGTCGAGCGCGTTGTCGACGACGACGACGTCAACCGGGACGGTCTGGGCCTCGAGGCTCGCGACGGCGTCTGCCAGCAAGCCGCAGGCGTTCCACGTCGGGATGACGACGACGGGCCGCATGCGACAAGGCACGATACGCGAGTGCGTCGCGTCGTCATGTGGTCCACGGATCCCGTCGGGGAGCAGATGGCGGGCCCCGGGATCCGCTACCACCGTCTCTCGACCGAGCTCGCCGCGAGGTTCGACGTCACGCTGGTGGCTCCCGGGACCGGCATCGCGGATACGCCCTATGTGTTCCGCGCGGCCGAGTCGGTGCGGTCTGCGCACGATCTGGAGGCGGATGTCGTCGTGGCGCAGAGCCTGCCTCTCGGCCTCATCCGCAGCCTCCGCCGGACCGGTGCGAAGCTCGTCTTCGACCTCTATGCGCCGGCGCTCGTCGAAGCGGCGGCGAACATCGCAGAAGAGCGAGGGGATCGCTCACGGAACGTCGGCTACGACGAGGTGGTCGCGACCACCCGTGTGGCGCTCCTGCTCGGGGACGCGTTCCTCTGCGCGAGCGAGCGGCAGCGCGACCACTGGTTGGGCGCGCTCGCGGCGCTGGGCCGGCTGTCGCCCGAGGTGTACGCGGACGATCCGGCTCTCCACTCGCTCGTCGCCGTCGTGCCGTTCGGGCTCGATCCGGCCCCACCGGGCTCCACGCCGAGGGTGAAGGGCGTGCTGTCCGGGATCGGCCGCTCCGACCGGCTGCTGCTCTGGGGCGGAGGGATCTGGAACTGGCTCGATCCCCTGACCGTCATCCGCGCCGTCGGCCGGCTCGCGGAGGACCGGTCGGACGTCAAGCTGCTGTTTCTCGGGATGACGCACCCGAGCAGCGCCGTCGAGGAGATGAGCATGGCGGATCGAGCGGTGCGGCTTGCCGAGGAGCTCGAGCTCGACGGACGTTCCGTCTTCTTCAACCGCGCGTGGGTCCCGTACGAGGAGCGTCTCTCGTGGTTCGCCGAGGCCGACCTCGGCGTGAGCGCGCACCGCGACTCTCTCGAGGCGAGGCTGGCGTTCCGCACGAGGGTGCTCGACCACATCGCCTGCGGGACGCCGCTCGTCGTCACGCGAGGCGACGTCCTCGCGGACCTCGTCGAGGAGAAGGGCATGGGCCGGGTCGTCGCTCCGGGAGACGTCGACGGCTGGGCGGCGGCGCTGGCGGACGCTGCTCGACGACGATCGCGCGTACGCAGCGGCCGGCACCGCAGTCAGGGCGGCCCAGGGAGAGCTGGCGTGGGCGCGGATCGCCGAACCGCTCGCGGAGCTGGTCGACCGGGTCGGCTCGTCGCCCCGGCGCCGCTCGTCCGAGAGCGGCGTCCTGCTCCGCGCCGCGGCGACGCTGGCCCGCTCGTCGCTCGAGCGGCGCGGTCTTCGTGCGACCGTCGCCGCGGCATCGCGAACGGTCTCCGGCGGCGGCCGGCGCTAGGGTGGCAGCCGTGGCGAGGGAAGAGCGGCCCGTCTCCGTACGCGGCGGCGGATACGACCTCAAGGACGATTCGTACTTCGCGATGGCCCGCGACGACTACGTCGCCGCCCTTCCGGACAACCCCGAGGCCGCGATCCTCGAGATCGGGTGCTCGAACGGAGCCACCGGAGCCCTGGCCCTCGCGCGCGGGAAATGCGGACGCTACTGCGGTGTGGAGCTCTTTCCGGAGCCGGCGGCCGCGGCGCGGGAACGGCTGACCGAGGTGGTCGAGGGCGATGTCGAGCAACTCGAGCTCCCGTGGCCCGACCATTCGTTCGACGCGTTGATCCTGAGCGAGGTGCTCGAGCACCTCCGCGACCCATGGGCGGTTCTCGAACGCCTGCTATCCGCTCCTCCGCCCGGGGGCGCTCGTCTTCGCGAGCACGCCCAACGTCGCCCACCGGGAGATCATCGTGATGCTCGTCCGCGGGCGCTGGGAGCTTCGGAGCTACGGCCCGCTCGACGCCACCCACCTCCGCTGGTTCTCGCCCTCGAGTCTTCGAGCGGCGTTCGAGAACGCGGGCTACGTGGTCGACTCCGTCGGGCCGCTCGGCGAGCTCGGGCCGGGCAGCGCGATCGTCGACCGCGTCCTCCGCGGCCGCTTGCGTCATCTCTGGCACCGGCAGATCGACCTGCGTGCGCACGTGCCGCATGCGGGCTAGCGCCGCCGTGGGGTCGTGATCGCCGACACCGACGAGATCGCGCTCGACCTCCTGCGGACGCCCGAGGCCGGCGGGCGCGTCGTCCGGGGAGGTCTCATCCGTGGGGTCGGCTACGGGGTCGGGACGGCGCTCGGCCTGGCCACAGCAGTGCTGCTGCTTCGCCACCTCGGGGTCGACGACTTCGGGCGCTTCGCGACCGTCACGGCGGTGCTCGGGATCGTCGCAGGCGTCACCGATGCGGGATTGACCGCGGTCGGCAGCCGAGAGATCTCCGTGGCGCGAACGGCGGCCGAGCGCGCCAGCCTGCTCAACAACCTGCTCCTCCTTCGAGTGATCGGAGCAAGCCTCGGCGTCGTGGCCGCGATCCTCTTCATGGTCCTCGCCGGGTACGACGGCACGATGGTCGCGGGCACGGCCCTCGGCGGCGTCGGCGTCGTTCTCATCAGCGCGCAGTCCATGCTCACGGTGCCGATCTGGGTCGGCCTTCGGATCGTGTCGCTGACGGCGTTGGAGGTGCTCCGCAGCCTCCTGACGCTGGTCGGAGTCGGGGTGCTCGTCCTCCTCGGAGCAGGGCTGCTTCCGTTCTTCGGCGTCCAGGTTGCCGTCGCAGTCGTCCTGATCCCGGTCACGGTTCTGCTCGCTCGAGTCGGGGTGCGATTCGCGCGCGGCGTTCGCCGCCCGGTGGTCGTCTGGCTCCTGCGCGAGACCCTCCCGCTCGCCGTCGCGTTCGCGATGAGCGTGATCTACTTCCGCGTGCTCGTCGTGCTCGTCTCACTCCTGTCGAACGAGACCGAGACGGGCCTCTTCGGCACGTCGTTTCGCATCTTCGAGATGTTGCTCGCGCTGCCGGCGCTCATCCTCTCCGTCGCGCTGCCGCTGCTCTCGGTCGCGGGCGACGAGGACGAGGCTCGACTCCGGCGCGGGCTGCAGAGCATGACCGAGGCGTCACTCCTGATCGCGGCGCTGCTCGTCGTCGTGATCGCGATCCTGGCTGATCCCGGAATTCGCCTCATCGGTGGCGACGAGTACGCGGGCGCTGCCTCGGTCCTGCGGATCCAAGCGCTTGCTCTGATGCCCCTCTTCCTCGTCCAGACCTGGCAGCTAGGCCTGATCGCAGGGAGGGCGCAGCGGGCGCTCGCGATCGCGAACGGTCTCGCACTGGCGCTCGTCTTCGTCCTCGGCCTCGCGTTCGTCCCCTCCGGCGGTGCCGAGGCCGCGGCGTGGGTCGCGGTCGCCGCCGAGACGGCGCTCGCCCTCTTCCTCTGGATCTCGCTCGACCGGATGCGCGCCCGAGGCGCTCCCAGCCTGCGGTTTGCCTGGAAGGTTGCCGCTGCGGGGGGACTCGCCGCGGCGGCCGGCTACGTGCTTCGGGACTTGCCTGTCGTCGCCGCGTTCGCCGCCGCCGGAGTCTTCGTCGCGGTCGCGCTGGCCACGCGTGCCGTGCCCGCCGACCTCTACCACGCACTCGGTTTCAGGTGGGACGAGGGGGAGAGTCAGTGAGCGTTCGGCCGCGCGTGGTCGTTCTGCGCGGGCACCACGCGAACATCGGCGAGTTGCGCCCCTGGGAGCTCCTGCAGGACCGGTTCGAGATCGAAGTCGTCACGACCGCCCGCGCCGACCAGCAGCTCGACGGTCTTGGCGTTCCGTGGAAGACGGCACGGACGAGGAGGGACCGGCTGCCGCGGGGGCGACTCGGCACGCTGGCGACTCATCTGGTCGGCGACGCGTATCGGGACACCGACGCTCTCGTGCGCGAGGCGGCGATCGTCCACACCGCCGAGCTCGGCCCGTGGTTCGCCGCCCAGCCCGCTCGGTTGCGGCAGCGCTACGGGTTTCGACTGGTCACGACCGTCTGGGAAACGATCCCGTTTCGATCCACGTTCCGCACGGCGCGGGCGGCCGCGAACCGCCGCACCCTGCTCTCGGAGACGGATCTCTTCCTGCCGACGACGGAGCGCGCGCGGCGCTGCCTCCTGCTCGAGGGGGCCTCGTCGGAGCGGATCCGCGTGGTGGAGCCGGGCATCGACGTGGAGCGCTTCGCGACCGGAACTGCACCCGCGGGAGAAGGGCACCTGGTCGTCTCTCCCGGACGGCTGGTGTGGGAGAAGGGCCACTACGACGTGATCAGGGCCGTGGCGGAGGTCGGAGGCGACGCACGACTCCTCATCGTCGGATCGGGACCGGAGCGGGGTCGGCTGCTGCGCTACGCCGCCGATCTCGGTCTGCGCGACCGGGTCGAGATCCGGCCCGTTCCGTACGACGAGATGCCGTCGGTCTTCGCGGCCGCGTCGTGCGTCGTCCTCGCCAGCCTGCCGACCAAGACCTGGGAGGAGCAGTTCGGTCTCGTCCTGGCCGAGGCGCTCGCCGCCGGAGCACCAGTCCTCGCGAGCTCCTCGGGCGCGATCCCCGAGGTGCTCCACGGTTCGGGAGCACGGCTCTTCAGCCCCGGCGACTGGCTCGAGCTCGCCCGACCTTCTCGACGCCGGACCGCTTGCTCGGCCGCCGCGGGAGCGAGTCGAGTACCCGGTCGAGGTCGTGCAGCGATACTCGACGCAGGCCGCGGCCGAGCGGCTCGCAGCGGCCTACGAGCAGGTTCTACGAAGCTAGACGGTCGCGTCTGAAAGACGCTCCTGGATCTCCAGTCGGCCGTGCTCGAGAGGAAGCGGCGGTTGTCGGGCTCGGGCCCGTTCGCTCGAGCAACGGCGACGATGTGGAAGGGGAGAGCGGTCTCGATCCAGACGAGCTCGCAGCCGGCGCGGTCGAGCAGCCGCACGACCAGCTCCGTGTCGAAGACGTGGTGATGGACGGTGCGATTCGCCGCCTGCTCGAGGGTCCGCTGCTCGAAGTCCTGGCGGGACAGGCGATCGGGCACGCGCGACAGGTCGCACAGCTCGATGAACTCCTGGACGTGCGTCGTGTCGTCCTCGCCGGTCGAGCGCGCGAAGTCCGCCTCGATGTGCTCGAGCGTCGTCACGGGCCGCAGCGTGGTCGAACGTGTTCTCCAGGTGCGGCACGACGAGGATGAGGTGACCTTGGCTTCCCACGACCCGCTTCCACTCGGCGAGCGCGCGCAAGGGATTCGCGATGTGCTCGAGCGTGTGGGAGGCCAGCACGACGTCGTACGACGCGTCGTCGATGCCGTCCAGGGACGTTCCGTCTCGGACGTACCTCCGGCCGGGCGGTCGGTCGTCGTCGTACCTGAACGCCGTTCCCTCGGCGGCGTCGCCGTGCCAGATCGTGGCGTCGGCGAAGTCGCAGTTGTCGAGCCGGTCGAAGAGGGGGTAGAGCGGCAGCGGGCCCTTGCGCGCGAAGATCGCGGAGGGGCCTCCGATCTCCAGCCCCGTCGTCGCTCGACGAGCGGCCGACAGACCTCGTATGCCTGGAGACGTGGCCCGAAGCGATTCCGCCACGCAAGCCTCGCCATTCCGCCGGGGCCGATCGTCCTCAGTTGGATGCGTAGCTGCCGCATCGGCATCGCCCCATCCTTCCCGCTCCGGCGCGTCGTCACAACGGCTCGGTCTAGTGTTCCGCGCGTGACGGGCCCACGACGCCGGCTTCTACCGTCGCGTCCTCGAGCGGCTGCTCGCCGACGGGCTCCTGCGGCGCGACATGTCGGTGCTCGTGGTCGCGGGCGGGAGCGCCGACCGTGACGTGCTGCACTCGCTCGGCTTCGAGCACGTCACGATCTCGAACCTCGACGAGCGCAGGGAGCGGTCGCTCTCGAGCCGTACCCGTGGCTGCGCGAGGATGCGGAGAACCTGAGCCTCGCGGACGAGTCCGTCGACGTGGCGATCGTCAGCGCCGGCCTGCACCACTGCCGTTCGCCCCACCGAGCGCTGCTCGAGCTCTACCGGGTCGCGCGCGTCGCCGCGATCGCAGTCGAGAGCCGCGACAGCGCGCTGATGCGGCTCGGCGTTCGCCTGCATGCGGTCGACGACTACGAGCTCGGCGGCGGTCGCGGCGCACGGGCTCGAGGCAGGTGGGGTCGCGAACACGAGTACGCCGAACTTCATCTACCGCTGGACGGAGCGCGAGGTCGAGAAGACGCTCGCCAGCTACGCGCCGCACGTGCGCCACCGGGTCCGCTACTTCCACGAGTTCGAGTCTGCGTCTGACGCGCGGTGCGGCGAGCACTCGACCGTTCGGCGGCTCGCGCGACCCCTGGTCGCCGGAATCACGCGTGTGCTGCCGAGCCAGGCGAACCACTTCGCGTTCGTAATCGAAAAGCCTCGCCTGCCGGAGGACCTCCAGCCGTGGATGCGGCTCGACGCACGGCGAGATCCGCGGCCCGATCCGGACGTCGTCGGCAGCGCAGTCCGACGGACGACATGAGCCTGGAGCGCCACAGAGAGGACTGGGAGCAGCCTCGCCGAGGTCGACGCGCTCTGGGCGGTGCTCACCACTCCGGGGCGCAAGGGCGGCGGCTGGGAGCTGGACGAGTTCTTCGCGAGCGGCGAGGCTGAGATCGCGACAGTCCTGGACGCGGCCGGCCGCCTCGGCCGCCCGGCGCGCCGCGAGCGCGCGCTCGACTTCGGCTGCGGCGTCGGCAGGCTCACGCGGGCGCTCGGCGACCGCTTCGACACGGTCGTCGGAGTCGACATCTCGGCCGGGATGATCGAGCGGGCGCGCCGACTGAACGACGCGTCTGCGGGCTGCGAGTTCCGCGTCAACGCCGCACCGGACCTCGCCGCCTTCGAGACGGGCTCGTTCGACCTCGTCTACTCGAGCCTTGTGCTCCAGCATCTGCCCTCGGCGGCCGAGATCGCGCGTTACGTCGCCGACTTTCTCCGAGTCGCGCGAGACGACGGCCTCGTCGTGTTCGGGCTCCCGCACCGGATTGCGTTCCCCTACTCGCTCCAACCACGCCGGCGGGCGTACGCGCTCGCACGCACGCTCGGGGTCTCCGAGGCGTGGCTGCTGCGGCGGACGCCGCTGACGCCGATGCGCATGACGGCAATGCCCGAAGGGGACGTCCGCGGCCTGCTCGAGGCACACGGCGCTCGCCTACTGGACACGGAGCAGATCGACGCGGGCCCCGTGCGCGCCCGCCGCTACTACGTCAGCCCGCGGTAGACGTCCTCGTGCCGGCGGGCCGTCTCGGCCCAGGTGAAGCCACGGGCGCGCTCGGGGCCTGCCGCCGCCCAACGGTCCGGGCTCTCGAGCACCCCCGCGACGATCGCCGCGATGTCCTCCGGATCGGCCGGGTCGAAGAGGGCCGCCGCGTCTCCGCACGCCTCCGCGATCGCGGGGATGTTCGAGGCGGCGACCGGCGTGCCGGACGCCATCGCCTCGAGCGGCGGCTGGCCGAAGCCCTCGTACAGGCTCGGGAAGACGAGGCAGGCGGCACGGCGGTAGAGCGACGCGAGCTCGTCGCCGGGGACGTGGCCGCGAACCTGGACGCCGTCCGGTACCGGCCTGCCCTCGTGCCCGCCGCCCGTGAGCACGAGCCGAAGCTCGGGGCGCTCGGCCCGGAGGAGCGCGAAGGCTTCGTAGAGGCGCGCGTGGTTCTTGTGCGGCCACGGTCGCGCCGGATAGAGCAGGAACGGCTCTCGCTCCTCCGTGCCCGGGCGGAAGCGGTCGTGGTCGACGCCCCACGGGATCGCGTGCACGCGTTCCGGCGGGAGGCCGAGGAGCTCGATCGCGCGGCGGCGGACGAACTGGCTCGGGACGATCACGGCGCTTGCTCTGCGCGCCGACCCCTCGTACGTGCGGGCGCGGAAGAGCCGCTCGGCGCGCGAGAAGAGCTCGGGGTGGTCGAGGTGCTGCAGGTCGTGCACGCGTCACCACGCTCGGGACGTCGAGCCGCGGCAGCGCGATCGTCAGCGGGTAGTGGACGGCGTCGAGCCCGTCGAAGCGGCGGCGCAGCGGGCCCGGCCGCACAGCCGCCAGCGCCATCGCGAGCGCCCGCTCCGGGATGCTGCGGGCGACGCCGGTACTCGGGCACCGGACACCTCGGGCAGGCCCTCGCCGGCGCCGGGCGCGGCCGGAGGCGTGAAGGCGGTGTACTCGAGCGTGCCGACCTCGGCGAGGCCACGGCAGAGACCGCGCGCGGACGTCTCCGCGCCGCCGACCTCGCCGGGGACGAGCGTGAGCAGGCTGATCCCGACCCGCATGGCGAGGGAGCGTATCCCGGGCGGCGGCTACAATCCTCCGGTGCCCGAGCCGACCAGCGAAAACATCGGAACTTGCAGGGATTTCGTCCGATCGCGAGGTCGACGTCGCGGCGCTCTTCGAACAGCTGAAGGAGGAGGTGCGGCGCTCGGGAGCCGCTCCCGGCGCGGCGGGCTCGGGCGACGACCGCAGCGCGGCGCGGGCCGAGGCCGAGCGGCTCTGGCCGGTGTCGGCCGACCGCTCGCTGCGCCTGCGGCCCGGCGTCCGCGGCGGTATCGGCACGCCGGTGAAGGCGGTGCTGCGCAAGATGATGCGCTGGTACGTCGAGCCGGTCGCGTACGACCAGCGCTCCTTCAACGCGGCCGCGCTGCGGCTGATCGACGACCTCGAGGAGCGCGTGCGCAAGCTCGAGGAGCGCTCCTGACCGCGACGGCGACCGCGCTTCCGTTCGAGCTCCTCCGCTGCCCCGCCTGCGGGGGCGATGTCGACGGCGCGGCTCGCCTCGCCTGCCGCTCCTGCGGGCGCGAGTACGCGATCGAGGACGGGATCCCGCGCATGCTCGACGAGACGGCACCGGGCGTGGCCGAGAAGCGCCGCGAAGCGGAGGGCTGGGTCGAGCTGGCGCGGGCGCAGGGGTGGTACGAGCCCGACGACGCCGTCGACGCGGAGCTGCCCTACCTGAGCCGGCTCGGCTGGGACGACGACACGTGGCGGGCGAACGAGCACTCGTTCGGTCTGCTGCTCGGCCTGTTGAGGCCGGGCCAGCGCGTGCTCGAAGTCGGCGCGGCGAAGTGCTGGGGAGCGCAGCACGTGATCGCCCGCGGGTGCACGTACGTCGGCACCGACATCCTCGCCGACGCGAACGTGGGGCTCGGCCGCGGGCGCTTCTACGAGGAGCGCGTCGGCCCGTTCCTGCGCGTCCAGGCCGACGGCGAGAGCCTGCCGTTCGCCGACGCGTCGTTCGACGTCACCTACTGCGTCGCCACCCTCCACCACGCGCTCGACCTGGGCGCGATGGTCGGCGAGCTCGCACGCGTCACGAAGCCCGGTGGCCACGTGCTCGCGCTGAACGAGGGGACGCGGGCCGTCTGGCGGTCGGGAGACGCTCCGGACCAGGAGGAGGAGCGCGGCTACGGCATCAACGAGCACGTGCACACGCTCTACGCCTACCTCTGGGCCTTCGCGCGCCACGGCCTCGTCGTCAGGCGGGTCGAGCAGGCGGACGGCTACGAGGAGATGAAGGACCGGCGGATCGGCGGCGCGCTGCTCCGCCTGCCTGGAATCGGCCGAAGCGCGGCGACCTGGTTCACGCAGAGCTGCTACGGCTATCAGGGAGCGAGCTTCGTGGCGCGCAAGGCCTGGCCGCGCCGGAGTGGTACCTAGACTTCCCGCATGAGAATCGCCGTCTGCGCGCCGCAGGTGCCCTTCGTGCGCGGGGGCGCCGAGATCTTCGCCGACAAGCTCGTGGACGAGCTCCGGGCCCGCGACCACGAGGTCGAGCTCGTCACCGTTCCGTTCAAGTGGTATCCGGGCACGCGCGTCCTCGACCAGGCGTTCCTCTGGCGCCTCCTCGACCTGACCGAGTCGGACGGGCGGCCGATCGACCTCGTGATCGCGACGAAGTTCCCCTCCTACTGTGTCCGGCACCCGAACAAGCGGGTGTGGGTGCTGCACCAGTTCCGGCAGGCGTACGAGCTCGACCGAACCGATCTGGGTCAGTTTTCCGAAGAACCTTCGGGCCGGGCGTTGCGGCGCTCGGTCCAACACCTGGACCGGATCGCGCTCGGCGAGGCGAAGCGCCTCTTTGCCACGTCGCGCAACGTCGCCGACCGGATCGAGCGCTCGACGGGGCTCGCCGCCGAGGTGATGCCGCACCCGCCCCAGGAGCTGCCCTACCGCTGCGACGGCTACGGGGACTTCGTCCTCTCCGTCAACCGGCTCGACCGCGCCAAGCGGATCGACCTGCTGCTCGAGGCGGCCGCGCTCGACCCGTCGCTGCGCGTCGTCGTCACCGGCGACGGCCCCGACCGCGAGCGGCTGGAGGCGATCGCGCGCGACCGCGGGCTGAACGGGCGCGCCGAGTTCACCGGGCGGATCGACGAGGCCGAGCTCGCCTCGCTCTACGCGCGCTGCCTCGCCGTCTACTACGCCCCGGTCGACGAGGACTTCGGCATGGTCCCCTACGAGGCGTTCCTGTCCGAGAAGCCCGTGCTGACGACGACCGACGCCGGCGGCCCGCTCGAGGTGGTCGCCGACGGTCGCACGGGTCTCGTCACCGCGCCGGACGCCGCCGCGCTCGCGCAGGCGGCCGGGCGGCTGCGCGCGCACCCCGACGAGGCGCGCGCGTTCGGGCAGGCCGGGCGGCAGATCGCAGCGCGGGTCACCTGGGACGACTGCATCGAGCGGCTGCTCGCATGAAGGTCGCCTACTACAGCCCGATGCCGCCGGAGCGGTCGGGGATCGCCGACTACTCCGTCAACCTGGTCCCGGCGCTGCGGGAGCGGATCGACGTCGAGGTCATCCGCCGCGGCCGCACGCGCCCGCCACGGGGGACCGACGTCTCGCTCTACCACGTCGGCAACAACCCGGACGCACACGGTTGGATCGTCGACGCGCTCCGCAAGCGGCCGGGCGTCGTCGTGCTGCACGACTTCGTCCTCCACCACCTCGTCTCGGGGATCACGCTCGGCCGCCGGAACGGGAAGGCGTATCTCGACGCGATGGAGCGCGAGGCCGGCGTCGTTGGACGGCTGCTCGCCCACGGAGTGATGGACAAGCGGATCCCGCCGCTGTGGGAGAGCCGGCCCGAGGACTTCCCGCTCGCGGGCGAGGTGCTCGGCCTCGCCACGGGCCTGATCGTGCACTCGCGCTACGTCGAGGAGCGGGCGCGCGCGGCCGGCTTCGCAGGGCAGATCTGGCGGATCCCCCACCCGTCCTGGGAGCACGCTCCGGTCGAGCCCGCGCGCGTCGACGGGCGGCCGCTGATCGGCTCGTTCGGGAACGTCAACGCGAGCAAGCGGATCCCGCAGCTGCTCGAGGCGTTCGCGCGCCTGCGCCGCGAGCGGCCGGAGGCGCGGCTGCTGCTCGTCGGCGCGGTCTCGCCCGGCTTCGACCTCGACCGCCGCCTGCAGCGCCTCGGCCTGTCCGGAGAGGGCATCGTCCGGGAGGCGTACGTGGCGGAGGACAGGCTCTGGTCGCTGATGGCCGCCTGCGACGTCTGCGTCAACCTGCGCTCGCCCACGATGGGCGAGACCTCGGGCAGCGTCATCCGCCAGCTCTCGCTCGGCAAGCCGGTCGTCGTCAGCGACGTCGGCTGGTTCGCGGAGCTCTCCGACGAGGTCGCGCTGAAGGTTCCGGTCGACGAACGCGAGACGGAGACGTTGTACGCGGCCCTCGAGCTGCTCGCGCGCGACGAGGCCGCTCGCCGGGCGATGTCGGCGGCCGCCCTCGAGCTCGTCCGGCGCGAGCACGACCTCGGCCGGGCCGCGGACAGCTACGCGGCCGCGCTCGAGCAGGCCGCGGGCGGAGAGGCCGTGGCGGACGCGGTGCTCGGGGACGTCGCGCGCGCCGCGGCCGACGTCGGGATCGAGCCCGGCTCGCCGGAGGCCGCGGAGCTCGCGCGACGCCTCGCCGAGGTCGAGCTTGGTCGATAGGTTGCGCGGCGTCCCGGCCTGGGCCTGGCTCGTCACGATCGTTCTCGCCTCGTTCGCGCTCCGGGCCTGGCTCGCGCGCGAGATGCTCGGGCCGTTCATCATGGTCGACGAGCTGATCTACTCGGAGCTCGGGCGCAGCATCGCCTCGGGTGACGGCTTCCAGGTTCGCGACGTGCCCGCCGGCGGCTTCAGCCTCGTCTACCCGATCCTGATCAGCCCGGCCTACGCGCTCTTCGACTCGCTCCCGGACGCCTACGGGGCGGTGAAGACGCTCAACGCGCTCTACATGTCGCTCGCGGCCGTGCCCGCCTACCTGCTCGCCCGCCGCGTGCTCGCGCCGCCGCTCTCCCTCTTCGCGGCCGTTCTCGCGGTGGCGCTCCCCTCGCTCGTCTACACGGGCACCGTGATGACCGAGAACGCGTTCTATCCGCTCTTCCTCACGGGTGCGCTGCTGCTCGTGCTCGTGCTCGAGCAACCGACGCCGGCACGACAGGTGGGTCTGATCGCTCTCGTCGGCGTTCTCTTCGCGACGCGGGTGCAGGCGATCGCCTTCGTGCCCGCGATCGTCGCCGCGCCGTTTCTCCTCGCCCTGCTCGGCCGGCGGCCCCTCCGCGCCACGCTCTGGAGCTTTCGGCTGCTGTACGGCCTTCTCGCCGCCGGCGCCGTGCTCCTGCTGGGAGTGCAGGTCGCTCGCGGTCAGTCGCTCTCGGACCTGCTCGGCGCCTACGCGATCGTCGGAGAGAGCTCCTACGACACCGAGACGGTTGCCCGCTTCTTCCTCTACCACCTGGCCGAGCTCGACCTCTACCTCGGCGTGCTGCCCTTTGCGGCCTTCGTCCTGCTCGCGCTGCTCGCGCGCCGGCTGGACGAGGCGGTCGCCCCGTTCCTCGCCGCGGGGATCGCCCTCTCCACGTCGGTTCTGCTCGTCGTCGCCGCGTTCGCGTCCGAGTTCGCCAACCGGATCCAGGAGCGGAACGTCTTCGTCGTCGCTCCCTTCTTCCTGATCGCGCTCCTCGTCCTCGTCGACCGCGGCCTGCCCCGGCCGCTCTGGCTCGCGCCGCCCGTCGCTGTCGGTGCGGCGCTGCTTCCCCTGACGATCCCGTGGGAGCGCTTCATCGAGACGGCCGCGATCTCGGACACGCTCGCCCTGCTGCCGATCTGGGCCGCCTTCGGCTCGCTGCCGTTCGACTCGATCGACGCCACGGTCCTGATCGGGGGCGCGATCGCGGCGGCGCTCTTCCTGCTCGTCCCGCGCCGCTTCGCGCTCGTGCTCCCTGTGGCGACGCTCCTCTTCTTCGCAGCGATCGGACACAACGTCTGGGGCGGCGAGCGCGGGGTCAAGCGGGCCTCGGCCGGGGCGCTCTTCACGGGCATGCGCGTCGGCGAGCGCGACTGGATCGACCGCGCCCTTCCGGACGGCGCGACCGCGTCGGTCGTCTGGACCGGCATCACCGACCGTTTCGTCGTCAACCAGAACGAGTTCTTCAACCGCAAGGTCGGGCCCGTCTACTTCATCGGCGGTCCGACCCCCGGCGGGCTCGCCGAGACCGAGGTGACCGTCGACGAGGCGACGCGGGGAGCTCCGCACGGCCGACGGAGGGCGCGTGCAGGCGCGCTACCTGCTCGCCGAGGACCGGATCTCGCCGGACGGCGTCGTCGTCGCCCGCGACCCGGGGACGGGGCTCACCCTCTGGCGCATCGCCGGCCCGCTCGTCGCGACGACGACGCAGGTCGAGGGCCTCTATCCGAGGGACACGTGGTCGGGCCCCACCGTGACCTGGACCCGGGAGCGCTGTCGCGGCGGACACCTGACGGTCTTGCTCACGAGCGACCCGAACCTCTACGACGAGAACCAGGTCGTGACCGCGTTCGTGAACGGGAAGCGTGCGGGCAGGGCGAGCGTCGCGCCGTACGGGATCGAGGCGCTCCGCGTCCGCACGGTTCCCGACGACGACGGCACGTGCCGCGTCGTCTTCCGGATGGCGAAGACGAAGGTGCCCGGCAGCGCACGACCCTCGCCCGCTCGGCGCCCACTTCCGGGCATTCGAGTACCGTCCGTGAGGATCGCGTTCGACGTCAGCCCGCTCTCGCACCCGCGGACGGGGATCGGCAACTACGTTCGCGGCTCGCTCGCCGGGCTGGCCGAGGCGGCGGCGGGGAAGCACGAGCTCGTCGCCTTCGCGCCGACCCGCCTGCGCGGCCGCAGGTTGATCCGCGAGGCGCTGGACGGCCTCCCGGTCGAGCTGCGCACCGTCGTCCTGCCGTGGTCGCACGCCTTCCGGATGGGCTGGAGCCGTGTCGGCCGGCCCTCCGTGGAGCGCTTCCTCGGCCGGGTCGACGTGCTCCACTTCAGCGACTGGCTCGTGCCGCCGCAGCGCGAACGGGATCCGCTCGACGATGGTGCACGACCTCGTGCCGCTGCTCCACCCGGAGTGGGTGACGCCGCGGACGCGCTCGATGCACGGCTACAAGTACGCGCGCACCGCCGAGTGCGACCTCGTCTTCGTCAACTCGGCCTACACCGGCCGGGACGTCGAGGAGCACCTCGCCGTGCCGCGTGAGCGGATCCGCGTCGCTGCGCCCGGCGTCTCCGCCGAGTACACCGGCCGAGGGGGAGCGTGCGAGGCTCGGCCGGCCGTACGTGCTCAGCCTCGCCACGCTCGAGCCGCGCAAGAACCTCGCCACGCTCGTCGAGGCCTGGCGGCCGCTGCGCGGCGAGCTCGCGCTGGCAGTCGCGGGCGCCGCCGGCTGGGGCGACCAGCCGCTCCTCGACGACCGCGCGATCCTCAAGCTCGGCTTCGTCGCGGAGCGGGAGGTGCCGCAGCTGATGCGCGGCGCCGCCGTCTTCGCCTATCCGTCCCGGCTCGAGGGCTTCGGGATGCCGATCGTCGAGGCGATGGCCTGCGGCGTGCCCGTCGTCGCCTCCTCGCATCCGTCCATGGACGAGGCGTGCGGCGGCGCAGCCGTGCGCGTCGATCCGGACGACGCCGAGGCGATGACCGCGGGGATCCGGGAGGCGCTCGAGCGGCGCGACGAGCTCGTCGCCGCGGGCCTCGCGCACGCCGCGCAGTTCACGTGGCGCCGCTGCGGCGAGATCCACCTGCAGGCGTTCGAGGCTGCATGAGAGTCGGCCTCGACGTCGCGCCGCTGCTCCAGACCCGGGCGGGGACGGCGCGCTGGGTGAGCGGGCTGCAGCGCGGCCTGGAGGCGCGCGCCGACGTCGACGTCGTGCCGCTCTCCTGGGGCGGCGAGGGCCGCCTGACGGCCGTCGCGCGGGACGTCCTCTGGTACCCGGCGCTGCTCCCTCGCGCCGCGTCGCGCGCCCGCGCCGATGTGCTCCACTGCACGATCTTCCGTGCCCCGCCGCGGGCGCGCATGCCGACGATCGTGACGGTGCACGACCTCGCCGTCCTGCGCCACCCCGAGGTCTTCCCGGCCTGGACGCGGCTCTACGGCCGCACGGCGCTGCGCCCGACGCTCCGCGCGGCCGACCGGGTGTTCGCCGTCTCCGAGTTCTCGAAGCGCGAGACCATCGAGCTCGCCGCGTGTCGACCCGGAGCGCATCGACGTCGTCCCGAACGCGCTCGAGCCCGTCTTCCGTCCCGAGGGCGATGCGGCGGAGGGCACGTACGTGCTCGCCGTCGGGACGCTCGAGCCGCGCAAGAACCTCGCCCGAGTCGTCGAGGCGACCGCGCGCGCGGGCGTCGAGCTGCGGCTCGTCGGCGCGGCCGGGTGGGGCGATGCCGGCGGCGCGGGCAGGCACGTCAGGTGGCTCGGCCGGATCGGCGACGAGGAGCTCGCAGCCGCGTACCGGGGCGCGCGCTGCCTCGTCTTCCCTTCGCTCTACGAGGGTTTCGGCATCCCAGCACTCGAGGCGATGGCGTGCGGCACGCCCGTCGTCACGAGCGCGGGCAGCGCGATGGCGGAGGTGACGGGCGACGCGGCCGTCCTCGTCGACCCGCTCGACGTCGCCTCGATCGCGGCCGGGATCGAGGTGGCCGACCGGCGCCGCGACGAGCTCGTCCCGCTCGGGCTCGCACGTGCCGGCGAGTTCACCTGGGAGCGGACGGTCGAGGCGGCCGTCGCCGGCTACCGGAAGGCGCTCGGATGACGGCCCCGCTGGTCGTCGTCGACGCCGACGTGCTCGGCCGCCGCCGCACCGGCGACGAGACGTACGTGCGCAACCTCCTCCGCGAGCTGGGAGCGCTCGCGCCGGACGACCTTCGGCTCGCAGCCGCGACGCGCCATCCGGAGCTCGTTCCGGATGGAATCGAGCCGCTCGAGCTCCGCACTCCCGTCCAGGAGCTGCGGATGCTCGCGACGCTCTCGCGACTGCTCCGACGCACGCGGCGCGGCGCTCGTGCACACGCAGTACGCCGTCCCGCTCGGCGCGTCGTGTCCGGCGGTCGTGACGATCCACGATCTCTCCTACGAGCACGACGACGGGCACATGGCCTTCAAGGACAGGCTCGTCTTCCGCCGGGTCGTCCCGAGGGCCGCACGCCGGGCCCGCCGCGTGTTGACGGTCTCGGAGCGGACGCGCGCCGACCTCGTCCGCCTGTACGGCCTGCCGCCGGAGAAGGTCGTCGTGACGCCGAACGGCGTCGACCCCGCGTTCACACCGGGCAGCCCGCTCACGCTCGGGACGTACGTGCTCGTCGTCGGCGCCGTCCAGCCGCGGAAGAACCAGCTCGCGGCGCTCACGGCGGCCGCCGCCGTTCCCCTTCCGCTGGTCGTCGCCGGCCCCGTCAAGGACGAGGCGCTCGCGGCGCAGCTCAGAGCAGGCTGGCGCCGACCTGCGCGGCTACGTCGACCAGGAGGAGCTCGCCGACCTGTACCGGGGCGCCGCCTGCCTCGTCCAGCCCTCCCGCTTCGAGGGCTTCGGCCTGCCCGTGCTGGAGGCGATGGCCTGCGGCACGCCGGTCGTCGCGCTCGACGAGCCGGCGCTGCGCGAGGTCGCCGGCGACGCGGCGATCTTCGTCGACGAGGCGCATCTCGCCGACGGTGTCCTGCGCGCGCTCGAGGAGCGCGAGCGCCTGGCGGCCGCCGGGATCGAGCGGGCGCGGGCGTTCAGCTGGCGGGTCACCGCCGAGCGGACGCTCGCCGTCTACCGGGAGGCGCTCGCGTGAAGGTCTCGGCGGTCGTCGTCTCGCACGGGCACGCGCGCGAGCTCGCGGAGTCGTTGCCGGCGCTCGCGCCGCAGGTCGACGAGGTCGTCGTGGTCGCGAACGTCCCCGGCAGCGTCGGCGAGGTGCCTGCGGGCGTGCGCGTGCTCGAGAGCCCGAGCCCGCGCACGTTCGCGGCGAACGTGAACGCGGGTGTTGCGGCCACGAGCGGCGAGTACGTCGTCGTCTCGAACCCCGACGCGATCCCGGAGGAAGGAGCGATCGGCGTGCTCGTGCGCTTCGCGGACGAGCATCCGCGGGCCGGCCTCGTCGGCCCGCTCGTCTTCTGGCCGGACGGCACCTGGCAGCCCTCGCTCCGCCGCTTCCCCGACGTGCTCGGCACGGTCTGGCGGCGAACGCCGCTCCGCCTGGTGCGGAAGCCGTACGAGCACCAGGTCTCCCACTACGGCACCCAGCCGTCGGAGCCGACGCAGGGGGACTGGCTGCTCGGCGGCGCCTGCCTGCTGATGCGCCGTTCGATGCTCGACGAGCTCGGCGGCTGGGACGGCGGCTTCCGCCACTACGTCGAGGACATCGATCTCGCGTACCGGGCGGCGCAGGCCGGCTGGGAGCGCTGGCTCGTGCCCGAGGCCGTCGTCAGGCACGCGTACGCCGCCGTGATCGACAAGCGCTTCCTGAGCCGGCACACGCTCTGGCACGCCCGCGGGATGGCGCGGTTCCTGCGCAAGCATCCCGAGCGACTGCGCGTCTGGCGCTAGTCCCCGGCGAGCGGGACGAACTCGAAGGTCGGTCGCGCGCTGAGCTGCGCGTGCGTCGGAGACGTTCGGGTCGAGCTCGTGCGGGACGAACGTCTTGTCGACCGAGACCTTCGCCCGCCAGGGCGCGTCGGGGACGCGCAGCAGCACCGAGGGCGCCTCGCAGGCGCGAACCGTCGTCTCGCCGCGGGCGGTCACCCGGGAGATCGCCGGCTGGTCGTTCTCGTCCACGCCGACGGGCCCGACCGAGCACCGTCGCGCGGGCCGGGACGTCCTTGTCGCTGCACCACGCCTCGCGGGAGAGGCGCACCTTGACGAAGCCGGGGCCGATCGTCGCGCACGTCGTAGCGGGTGTACGTCGCCTCCTTCCCCATCCAGCCGTCCGGTGAGATCCCGGTCGTCGTCTGCGTCAGCCGCACGGGCTCGCCGCCGAGCCGGTAGAGCACCGCGCCGCCGACCGTGGTCACCACCGGCGCGGCGATCTGGACGCCGTTGACGGCGAGCGCGTAGCCCGCGTTCAGGTCGGCCGGAGCCTGCGTGCCGTCGGGCCTGAGCAGGTTCGGCGTCCGCCGCTCGCCCGGGCCCGGGGCGCTGCCGTCCATGCCCCAGAACCAGCGCACGTTCGGGTTCCAGAACTCGACCTGCCAGGCCGCGGGCGCGTCGATCCCCTGGCCGACGTAGATCGTCGGCTCGCCACGCGTGGTCAGGTCGACCCAGTCGGGCGGCTTCGGCAGGTTGGCGTAGACCTGGTCGGAGGCCGCGCGCTCGCCGTTCGCGGCGTAGATCTCGGTCGTCAGGCTCCAGCCGACGACGAACGCCGCCACGACGCAGACCGCCGCGGCCGCGAGCCGCGGCACTCGCACGTAACGCAGCAGGGCGAGCACGAGCGCCGACCCGAGGGTGAGCAGCACGAGCGTCGTCTCGATCGTGGCGTCGGGCCAGCGCAGGACGCGGTTCGCGAAGGCCGCGATCGCGAGCCCGTGGGCCTCGTAGTTCGGGTACTGGGCGAGGGTGTACGGCGTCGTCGAGACGAGGTAGAGCGCGAACGCCGTCGCCGCGACGAGCGCCGCCAGGGAGACCCGGCGCCGGGCGAGGAGCAGGGCCGTGCCGGTGAAGAGGAGCGGGTAGAGGTAGATCAGGTTTCGCTCCGCGACGACGATCGCCAGCGTGGTCGAGATGTAGGCGGCCTTGACCGCGGTGTAGAGGCCGAACGAGACGATCGCCGCGAGCGTGAGGGCGACGAAGGTGTCCCGGCCGACGTCACGCGCCTCCCCCCGAGGCCGCACGAGCGCGGCGAGCCCTGCGATCAGCGGCAGGACGCCGATCCCGATCGCCAGGGCGCCGGCCGCCCAGAGCCCGTACTCGAGCATCCGGTCCTTGAAGAAGCCGGTCGAGACGTACCACGTGTTCGAGCGGCGGCCGAGCATTGCCGAGAGGACGACAGCCACTCCGACCGCGAGCACTGCTGCGCCGAGCCAGTCCCCCGCGCTCCAGGTCGACCGCCAGCGCCGCAGCCGTTCGCCACGCCAGGCGCTTGCGAGGAGGACGAGCGCCAGCACGGGCAGGAGCACGGCGAGCTGCGAGCGGACGAGCACCCCGGCGAGACACGCCAGCGACGGCGAGCCCGACCGACCAGCGCGTCGGCGCGATCCCGGCGCGGGCGATCAGGAAGAGCGCGAGCGTCGAGACGGGATAGGCGAGCGGCTCGTCGACCAGGAACGGCGAGTACGAGAGCGCCGGCGCCGCCGCGGTCGCGACCGCCGCGAAGAGCGCGTAGGGCCGCGTGACGACGAGGCGGGCCAGCGCGTAGGCGGGGAAGATCGCCGCCGTCATCAGCAGCACGCCCAGCAGCTTCACGGCGTCGTACGCGGTCTCGACCCGGTCGATCCACCAGGCAGGCGCGGCGAGGTACGCGTAGAGCGAGGCTCCCGGACGCGGGCTCGCCGCCCCGCAGCGCGGCGCGGCCCGTCTCGGCGATCGAGCGCGAGATCTGCGTGAACTCGATCTCGTCGCTGAAGAGGGTCGGCGTCTGCCGTTGCCAGGCCTGCCAGGCGTAGAGCGCCACGAGGACGACGTAGGCCGCGAGGAGCGGCAGAAGCGTCTCGAGCTCGGGCAGGCGCAGGCGGCGCGCGCCGGGCGCTCGCCGTCACTCGGCTGACACCTCGGCGAGCGGCTCGGGGCTCGGCTCGGTCGTGCGCCGGACGAGCCGGCAGGCGACGCCTGCCGCTCCGCTCGCGGCCTGCACGGCGTGGAGCCGGTCGGCCGCGACGTCCGGGATCGTGACCAGCACCTCGTCCGGCCGGGTCGCGCCGATGTGAGCAGCCGCCTCGTCGAGGCCGCCGAGCACCTTCACGCCGAGCACCCGGCGCCGGCGCACGCTCGGGTTGTCGTCCAGGAAGCCGACGACGCGGCGATCGGGCGTCTCCGCGAGCTCGCGCGCGAGCGCCCGGCCGGAGCGCCCGGCGCCGACGATGAGCACGCGCGTCCGCTCGCCTCGCGGCCCGCCCTCGCGGAGAGGCAGCAGGCGCAAGGCGAGGCGCGACCCAGCGATGAGCGTCATGCACAGCAGCGCGTCGACGAGGAAGATCTCGAGCGGGAAACTCCTGCAGCGTCTGCGTCCTGGCGACGATCGCGACCGTGATCGGCACCGACAGGATCACCGCGGCTGCGATCGCGACCAGGTCGCGCGCCGACGCGAAACGCCAGACGCGGCGGTAGATGCCGAAGACGACGAAGAGGACGTACCGGACCGCCAGCAGGACCGGCAGGGCGGAGAGGAAGATCGCGCGCTGAACCGGCGTGCCCTCGCCGTCGACGAACAGCAGGTAGGCGGCGAGGAAGGAGGCGCAGATGATCGCGAAGTCGACGAGCACCTCGACGAGCCGCCGCGGGATGCGAGATGAGCGCCCGCCAGAGCGAGGGCGGCGGACCTTCCTCCGCGCGGCGCGAGCGCTCCTCGAGGTCGCCGAGGAAGCTCGCGAACTGCACGAGCACGACGAAGGAGACGAGCACGCCGACCGCCGTCACCCGCGGGTTGCCGAGAACGGTGTACGCGAGCCCGGTCGCGCCGAGAAGCGCGGCGAGCGAGGTGAGCCCCAGCACGGCCTGCTGCTCGGACAGGCCGTAGTAGACGAGCCGGTGCGAGGTGTGGTCGGTGCCGCCCTGCGTGACCGGCCGTCGCTCGAGCGTGCGCCGCACGGTCACGAGCGTCGTGTCGAGAATCGGAATCGCAAGCACGAGCAACGGAAGCAGGACGCTCGTCAGCGTCGCCCCGGCGGTCGTCCAGCTCGACGCGAGCGCGAGCGCGGCGAGCCCGAAGCCGATCACCTGGCTGCCCGAGTCGCCCATGAACACGGCCGCGCGCTTCCCCGGCCGCAGGTTGAAGGGCAGGAAGCCGACACACGCGCCGCCGAGCGCCAGGGCGACGACGAGGCCGAGCTCGCCCGAGTCGCGGGCGATCGCGTCGACCGCGAAGACGGCGCACGAGACCGCGGCGAGCGACGCGGCCAGGCCGTCCATGTTGTCGAGCAGGTTGAAGGCGTTCGTGATCCCGACGAGCCACACCAGGCCGAGCGTGGTCGCGAGCAGGTTGTTGGCGACGATCTCGACTGTGAGCCCGGAGACGAGCACGAGGCCGGCGGCCGCGAACTGGGCCGCGAGCTTCGCGACCGGCTTCAGCGTGTAGAGGTCGTCGGCGAGCCCGGCGAGGAAGAGGATCGTGCAGCCGGCGACGATCCCGCCGAGCTCGCGGCTCGCGTCGACCGCGCCGACCGCGAGCGCGGCGCCGATTCCGGCGACGAGGCCCGCGAAGATGCCGACGCCGCCGAAGACGGGCGTCGTGCGCTCGTGCCAGCGCTCGCCCGACGGCGCGGCGACCAGCCGGCCGGTGAGATTCGCGCGCAGCAGCGCGGCGAGGGTCAGCGCCGCGACCGAGAGTCCGGCGACCGCGGCAATCGCGTTCACGGGCAGACAGGGTAGTGGAGGCCTGTTAGGCCGATATGTGCGGCCACCGCCCTAGACTAGATCCCGCCCATGACCACCTACCTCGACCTTTTCCGCTACCGCGAGCTCTTCGGCAGCCTCTTCCGCCGCGACCTGCGCGCGAAGTACAAGGGGTCCGTGCTCGGCCTCGCGTGGTCGCTCGCCCATCCAGTCGTCCTAATGGTGGTCTACCTGTTCGTTTTCAGCGTGATGCTGAAGATCGCGACGGCCGATTACGACCACTACTGGCTCTTCCTGCTCGCCGGCCTCCCCGTCTGGGTCTTCTTCTCCATGTCGCTCCAGTCGGCCTCGCCCAGCATGCTCGAGAACGCAAATCTGATCCGGAAAGTCCGCTTTCCGCGCCAGCTCCTGCCGCTGTCGATGGTTGCGACCCAGCTCGTCGGCTTCGCCGTCATGCTCGCGATCGTGATCGCGCTGAGCCTCGTCTACCTGCCGGACACGCGAGACACCGTCTGGCTCTCGATCCCGCTCGCCGCGCTCGTCGTCGTGTCTCGTGGCCGGCATGTCGCTCGCAGTCGCCTCGCTGAACGCGGTCTACCGGGACGTGGAGCACCTCGTCGCGGCGCTCCTCCTGCCGTGGTTCTTCCTCACGCCGGTGCTCTACTCGCTGGAGAGCATCCCCGGCCTCAGCGACCATCCGCGGCTCGTCGACCTGATCCACTGGGGGAATCCGCTCACGCCCGCGGTCGAGGCGGTGCGGGATCCGCTCTTCTTCGGCGTGCCTCCCGCGACCGGCGACGCGATCTACCTCGCCGTCTCGGCCGTGGTCGCGCTCGCGCTCGGCGCCTTCGTCTTCAACCGCGTCGACGACCGCGTGGCAGTCGAAGTCTGATCGCGTGAGCGCGAGCGCGTCGCTCTCCGTCTGCTGCATCACGCGTGGGCCGAGCAGCCGCGTCGCGCTCCAGCTCGGCCTCCTGCGGCCGGTCGCGGCGGAGATCGTGGTCGCGGTCGACGACCGGGTCGACCCCGAGCTGCTCGCGCCGCTCGTGGCGCTCGCAGACGAAGTCGTGCTGTACCCGTACGAGGATCCGGTCGACCGGCCGGTCGGCTGGGTGCACGCGCTCTGCAGCCGCGACTGGATCCTCTGGCTCGACGACGACGAGATCCCCTCGCAGCGCCTGCTCGGAGAGCTCGAGCGCTTGTGGCCGCTCGCGACGTGACCCACTACTGGCTGACGAGGCGGTGGCTCTACGGCGATCCGCGCACGATGCTCGACGAGTCGCCGTGGGCCCCGGACTACCAGCTCAGGCTCGTGCGCAACGATCCGGCGCTGCTCTGGTTTCCGGGCGTGACCCACTGGCCGATCGAGGCGGTCGGGCCGCATCGGTACCTCGAGGCGCCGATCTACCACACCGATCTCCTGCTCAACCCGCGTCGAGCGCCGGCGCGAGAAGTCGAGCCGGTACGAGCGGATCGAGCCCGGCAAGCGAGTCGACGGACGGCCGCTCAACCATGCCTACTACCTCCCGGAGGACCGGCCCGAGGTCGCGCTCACGGAAGTGCCCGAGGAGGACGCGCGGCTGATCGAGGCGGCGCTCTCCGGCGATCCCTGGGGCCCGCGGAGCGCGCCCGCCGCAGAGCTGCGGCGCGCGACGCGCGACGAGGTCGACCGCTACTGGCACGGGCGGCCGCCGACGCCGGAGCTCTACCGGGCGCGGCTCGAGGTCGTGCGCGAGCCGGCCGCGATCGCAGCGCGAGAGACTCGCGCCGTCGACGTGCGGATCACGAACGAGGGCAGCCACGTCTGGCCGCCCGGGACGCGCGGCGTCCCCGAGATTCGCGCGAGCTATCGCTGGCGTACGAGCGACGGCGCGATCGTCGTCGACGGCGGCCTGCGAACGCCGTTCCCGCACGCGCTCGGGCCGGGGGAGACGGCGCTGGTCCCGGTCGACGTCACGGCGCCCTCCGATCCGGGCCGGTACGTCCTCGAGCTCGACCTCGTCCACGAGCACGTGCGCTGGTTCGAGAACGGCGTGTCGCTGGCCGTCGAGGTCTCGCCCCAGCCGCTCGTCCTCCTCGCCGGGGCGGACGAGCGCGCTCTGTCGGAGCTTGCCGCCGACCTGTGCGAGGCCGTTCCGGGCGTGGAGCCGGCGTACGTCGGTGCGCCGGGCGGAGACTCGGGCTACCGCACGGTCCCCGGCGCGCGACGCTACGTGCTCGAGGGAGGCGGCGCGTCGCGCCCGGCGACGCTCTGGCGCGGCGCGCGCCTGCTCGCGAGCGCGAGGCGGCTGCGCCGCGGTGGCCGTCCGGCGGTGGCGGACGAGTTCCTCGTCCCGCTCTCGGAGGTCGGTCTCGTCCTCGATCTCGGTGGTGAGCAGGCGAGGCGCGAGCGGTTCCAGCACCGGGCTGCGATGCGGGCCGCACGCACGCTCGGGATCCCGGTCGTCGGCGTCTCGAGCACGGAGGAGGCGCTCGCGGCCGTCCGTGAGGCGCTGCCCACGTGACGCGGGTCCTGCCGGACGAGCTCGCGGGACGGCTGCGCGGGCGGAGCGTCCTCGATCACCGGCGGGCTCGGCTTCATCGGCTCGAACCTGGCGTTCGCGCTCGTCGACGCGGGCTGCGAGGTGACGCTCGTCGACGCGCTCGTGCCGGGTCACGGCGGCAACCACGCGAACGTGGACGGCCTCGAGGGCGCCGAGGTCGTCCTCGCCGACCTGCGCGACTCGGAGCGGCTCGCGCCGCTCGTGGAGCGGGCCGAGCTCCTCTTCAACCTCGCCGGGCAGACGAGCCATCTCGACTCGATGGAGGACCCGTTCGCGGACCTCGAGCTCAACTGCGCCGCCCAGCTCGCCCTGCTGGAGAACTGCCGTCGCCACAACCCGGGCGTCCGCATCGTGTTCGCCGGGACCCGCCAGGTCTACGGCCGGCCGCGCATCGCTGCCCGTGTCGGAGGAGCACCCGATCGACCCGGTCGACGTCAACGGGATCCACAAGCTCGCCGCGGAGTGGTACCACCTGCTCTACGGCAGGGTGTACGGGCCGGCGGTGTGCGTGCTGCGGTTGACGAACACGTACGGGCCGCGGATGCGTGTCCGTGACGCCCGCCAGACCTTCCTCGGCGTCTGGATCAAGCAGCTGCTGACGGGGGAGCGTCTCCAGATCTACGGGGACGGCTCGCAGCGGCGCGACTTCACGTACGTCGACGACGCGGTGCGGGCGCTCTGTCTCGCGGTCGTCGACGACGGCGGTCGACAGGAGAGGTGCTCAACGTCGGCTCTCGCGAGCCTGTCAGCCTGCTCGAGCTCGCACAGCAGCTCGTCGCCCTGAACGGCGGCGGGGAATACGACGTCGTCCCGTTCCCGGCCGACCGACTCGCGATCGACATCGGCGACTACTTCGCCGACTCGACCAAGCTCGAGCAGCGGCTCGCCTGGTCGCCGCAGGTTGGCCTCGACGAGGGCCTCAGCCGGACGCTCGAGTACTTCCGGGAACATGGCGAGCGGTACTGGGGCGAGCCGGAATGACGGTCTCCTTCCTCGACCTCCGCCGCGAGACGGAGGAGCTGCGGAGCGAGCTCGACGCCGCGCACGAGCGCGTGCTCGAGAGCGGCGTCTTCCTCGGCGGGGAAGAAGTCGCTTCGTTCGAGGACGAGTTTGCGGCGTTCTGCGGCGCGCGCGAGGCAGTCTGCGTCGGGTCGGGCACCGACGCGCTCGAGCTGGCCCTGCGCGCCGTCGGCGTCGGCCCGGGGGACGAGGTGATCACGGCGGCGAACACCTGCGTTCCCACCGTGGCCGCGATCGTCGCGGCGGGAGCCGGTCCTGTGCTCGCGGACGTCGACCCCGTCACCTACACCGTCGACGTCGGCTCGGTCGAGCGTGCGTGCGGGCCGCGCACGCGCGCGCTCGTCCCCGTGCACCTGTACGGGCAGTGCGCCGACCTGGGGCCGTTGCTCGAGCTGGCGCGCGAGCGCGGCCTCTCGGTGGTCGACGACGCCGCGCAGGCCCATGGCGCGGCGCTCGGCGACCGGCGCGTCGGCAGCCTCTGCGACGCGACCGCGTTCAGCTTCTACCCGACGAAGAACCTCGGCGCGCTGGGCGACGGCGGCGCCGTCGTCACCGACGATGCGGCGCTGGCCGAGCGGGTACGGCGACTGCGCTCGTACGGGGAGGACGAGCGCTACCGATCGGTCGAATACGGCCGAAACAGCAGGCTCGACTCGTTGCAGGCCGCCGTCCTCCGGGCGAAGCTGCCAAGGCTCGAGCGCTGGAACGAGCGCCGGCGCGAGCTCGCAGCGCAGTACGCACGGATGCTCGCGGACACCGGCCTGACGCTGCCCGCCGAGCTGCCCGGGACACGTCACGCCTGGCATCTGTACGTTGTCCGAACAGACAACAGAGAGTCGCTCCGCGATGCGCTCGCGGCACGCGGCATCGAGACGCTCGTCCACTATCCTCGCGCCCTGCACCAGCACCCCGCCTACGCCTCGCTCGCCCGGGCCGGGCTCGAACAGAGCGAGCGGCTCGCGGACGAGGTGGTGAGCCTGCCGCTCTATCCGCAGCTCCAGGACGACGAGGTCGAGCGTGTCTGCGAGGCAATCGTCGAGGTGCTCGCGTGAACGACGTTCTCTGGAAGCTGAAGTGGGGCGTCAAGGCGATCACGCCGCCGATCCTCGTCCTCGCCGCCAAGACGATCCTGATCAAGCTCGGGCTCCGGAAGCCCGATCCCAAGCCGGAGCCCGAGCCCGCGCCGGAGCCCGACAGCCAGCCCGAGTGGGAGTACGTCCCCGAGGGCTGGGCGCGCGTCGCCTCGGATCCGAGCGTCAAGGGCTGGGACGTGGAGGCCGTCGCCGCCGCCTACCGCGAGAAGTGGCCGCCCTTCCTCGAGGCGATCGCGGGCGCCAGGCCGCTCGGCGTCTACCACGAGGTCGGCGCGGGTGAGGAGATGACGGGCGAGGACCCGGCCGCGCACAACCTCGTCCTCACGTTCGCCTACGTCGCGGCGCTCGCGGCGCATGGAAAGGACCGGCTGACCTTTCTCGACTGGGGTGGCGGCCTCGGTCACTACGGCGAGATCGCCCGCGCCGTCCTGCCCGTCGAGATCGACTACCACTGCCGCGAGGTCCCGGCGACCGTCGCCGTCGCGCGCGAGCTGGGGATCGAGGGCCGGTTCGTGTCGGACGACGCCTGGGCCGACCGCAGCTACGACCTCGTGATGGCGAGCGGCTCGCTCCAGTACGCCGAGGACTGGCGCGCTCAGCTGGCCGAGCTGGCGGCCGTCACGAACGACTATCTCTACGTCACCCGGCTCCCCTACGCGCGCTCGAGCGCCTCATTCCACATCCTCCAGCGCGCCTATCGCTACGGCTACGAGACGGAATACGTCGGCTGGGTCGTCGGCCGCGCGGAGCTGCTGGACTGCGCCGCCGGCCTCGGGCTGACGCTCGAGCGGGAGTTCGTGATCGATGCCTGGCTCTCGGCTCCGGGCGCTCCGGAGGACCCGATCGGCCACCGCGGGTTCCTCTTCAGCGTCGGCGGCGCCCGCGCGCGAGCCGCAGCCTGATCCGGCCGTCGAAGAGCCACGTCGCTTCGTCCGGTTCGTACGCGGGCAGCCGACCATGCTCGTAGGCGGGGAGCCCCGCGTGCTCGTCCGGCTCGAGCCCGGCGAGCAAGGACGGAAGGAGAAGCGGGTGTGGGAAGACGGGGTTGCGCCCGCCGCCCGGGGCCCAGGGCCGAAGCGCCCGGTCCGAGGACTCGATCGAGCCGCCCACGGCCGCGTAGCCCTCGGCGTGCGCGTCGAGCAGGCGCCGCGACCAGTCAGCCGCCGGTATCGCGCCCGCAACGAGGTGGGCCACCGCGAGCGCGTCCTGCTCGACCAGCGGCTCCTCTTGCGCGGCGAGCGCCGCGAGGGTGCGCTCGTCGGAGCCTCCGCTGATCGCTACACCGAGGCGGCGCTCGTCGATGCGTCTGCGAACGTCGACTTCGAGCTCGAGCGGGACGACACCGGCCTCGGTCCACCAGAAGCGGAACTCCTCGAGAAAGTCGAAGGAGAGGCGGTAGCGGCCCGGTGGCTGCGGTATGCGGACGACGAGCTCGACCTCGGCGGTGTCGCCGGGGTCGACGGGTCGCTCGAGCGGGGTCCGCAGTCCGTCCCACACGATCGGGTTGCCGCGGTCGTCGAGCCAGTGGTAGGAGGCGAGCACGCCGGCGTCCCCGCGCGCGCGCCACGTCGCCGACCCGGCGTTCTGGAGCCTCAGCCGTGCCGTCCCGACCGTCCCGGCGCGGAGCTCGGGCAGCTCGTAGGCGAGCCAGCGGACCGCGAGCGGGCCGACCGGGACGGGGTGCTCGCCGACTCGCTCCATGGCCGGGGTAGCCTACTGCCGTGCCTGAGCCCGCTTCTCGTCCGCGCCGCGCGCCTCGAGCCGACGGAGCGCACGCCGGTCTGGTTCATGCGCCAGGCGGGCCGCTCGCTGCCCGAGTACCGCGAGATCCGGAAGACCCGCACGCTCTTCGACGTCTGCTTCGAGCCCGAGCTCTGCGCCGAGGTGACGCTGCAGCCGGTGCGCCGGCACGACGTGGACGCGGCCGTGCTGTTCGCCGACATCATGCTGCCGCTGCTCGGGATGGGCGTCGAGGTCGAGCTGGTCGAGAACGTCGGCCCGGTGATCGAGCGGCCGATCCGCTCGCGCGCCGACGTCGACCGCCTGACGGTGCCGGAGCCGGAGGAGTCGGTCCCGTTCGTCCTCGAGGCCGTCTCGATCGTCCGCCGTGAGCTGCGCGCCGACCAGGCCGTGGTCGGCTTCTGCGGCGGGCCTTTCACCGTCGCCGGCTATCTGATCGAGGGCAAGCCGAGCCGCGACTTCCTGAACGTGAAGCGGCTGATGTACGCCGAGCCGGCAACGTGGCACGCGCTGATGGAGAAGCTGACCGACACGTTCTCACGCTACGTGCAGGAGCAGGTGCGGGCCGGCGCCGACGTGATCCAGGTCTTCGACTCCTGGGTCGGCGCGCTCTCGCCGGCCGACTACGAGGAGTTCGTCCAGCCGTACTCGGCGCGCATCCTGGACGCGGTCGACTGTCCGACGATCCACTTCGGCACGGGCACGGCGACGCTGCTGGGCCAGATGCGCGACGCCGGCGGCGACGTGATCGGCCTCGACTGGCGAATTCCGCTCGACCTCGGCTGGGAGGCGGTCGGCGAGGACCGCGGCGTGCAGGGGAACCTCGACGGCGCGCTCCTGCTCGGGCCGTGGGAGCGGGTCGAGGCAGGTGCGCTCGACGTGCTCGCCCGCGCCGCCGGCAGGCCGGGCCATATCTTCAACCTCGGTCACGGCGTCATGCCGGACACCGACCCGGACGTGCTCGGCCGCCTGCGCGCGCTCGTCCACGAGCACACCGCGCGCGTCCACGTATGACCACCGCCGTCGTCCTGATGGCGTACGGCTCGCCCGACCGGCTCGAGGACGTCCCGGCCTACTACGCCGACATCCGCGGCGGGCGACCGATCAAGCCAGAGCTGCTCGAGAGCCTCGTCGAGCGCTACCGACGGCTCGGGATCGAGGAGTCGAACCCCCTCAACGAGATCACCGAGGCGACCCGCGCCGCGCTCGAGACCGAGCTCGGCCTGCCGGTCTACACGGGCATGCGCCACTGGCGGCCGCGGATCGCCGAGGCGGTCGAGCGAGCGCTCGCGGACGGGGCCGACGAGCTCGTCGGGCTCGTGCTCGCGCCGCACTACTCGAGCCTCTCGATCGGGCGCTACCGCGCCCAGCTGGAGGAGGCCGTCGCCGAACGGGCGGAGCTTCGCTTCGTCGAGCGCTGGGGAAGCGAGCTCGGCTTCGTCGAGCTGATCGCCGCTCGGCTCGCCCCGCTCAAGCACCGGCATGTCGTCTTCACCGCCCACTCGCTTCCGGAGCGGATCCTCGACGAGGGCGATCCCTACCGCGACGAGCTGCTCGAGTCCTCGCGGCTCGTGGCCGAGCGTGCGAACGCGCACGAGTGGACGTTCGCGTTCCAGAGCGAGTCGCCGACCGGGGAGCGCTGGCTCGGCCCGGACATCCTCGAGCACTTGAACGAGCTTGCCGCGAACGACGTGCGCGACGTCGTCGTCTGCCCGGTCGGCTTCGTCGCCGACCATCTCGAGATCCGCTGGGACCTCGACGTCGAGGCCCGGCAGCGGGCCGAGGAGCTCGGTCTCCGGCTCGACCGGACCGAGCTCCCGAACGCCGACCCGGCGTTCGTACGTGTCCTGGCAGAGCTCGTCCGGAGGGAAGTGGCCGCGGCGGCGGTACCGTCTCACGTGTGAAGACGGGCCAGATCCGGGTCGAAGGGGTCTCGCGCCGCTTCCGCGTTCGCACGAACGAGGCCCGCAGCCTGAAGGAGCTGTTCGTGCTCCGCGGCCGTACCGAGGGCACCGACGTCCAGGCGCTCCAGGACGTGACGCTCGAGGTCGAGCCGGGCGAAGCGGTCGGCCTGGTCGGCCGCAACGGCTCGGGCAAGTCGACCCTGCTGCGCCTGATCGCGGGGATCATCAAGCCGAGCGAAGGCCGGGTCGAGGTCGGCGGCAGCGTCGGCTCGCTGCTCGAGCTCGGCGCCGGCTTCCATCCGGACTTCTCAGGGCGCGAGAACATCTTCCTGAACGGGGCCATCTACGGTCTCAGGCGTGCGCAGATCCGCGAGCGCTTCGACGAGATCGTCGCGTTCGCCGAGCTCCAGCACGCGATCGACCGGCCGGTGCGCACGTACTCGTCCGGGATGTACATGCGGCTCGGCTTCGCGATCGCGGCGCATCTCGACGCCGACGTGCTCCTGCTCGACGAGGTGTTCGCCGTCGGCGACGAGGCCTTCCAGCGCAAGTGCTTCGGCAAGATCTTCGAGTTCAAGCAGCGCGGCGGCACGATCGTCTTCGTCTCGCACGACGCGTCGCAGGTCGAGCGGCTGTGCGAGCGCGCCGTGCTGCTGCGCGAAGGCAGGGTCGAGTACAAGGGCCCGACCCACGAGGCGATCGTCCGCTATCGGAAGGTGCTCGCCGCGGAGGCCGATCCGGCGGAGCGCGCCGCCGGCCTGCGCGAGTGGGGAACCGGCGAGGCGACGATCGCGTCCGCACGCTTGGTCGGCGCCGAGGGGGAAGAGCGACAGCAGTTCCTCGCCGGCGAGCCGTTCTCGCTCCGGCTCCGGATCGAGGCGGAGAACGGCGTCGCTCCTCCGCAGCTCCAGCTCGAGCTGCGGGACGAAGCCGGCCTGCTCGTCGCGTCCGACGTGCTCGACACCGGCAGCGTCGGCTGGGCGGGCGGCACGCGCGCGCTCCGTTACGACGTCGCGCGCCTGCCGCTGTCCGAAGGCCGCTTCCACCTCAGGCTCGGTCTCGCGGACGCGGGCGGCGGGCGCCTCTTGCACTGGCTCGACGACGCGCTCACCTTTCTCGTCTACCCGGCGGGGGAGGAGCGTGGCGTCGTGCGCCTGGAAGGGAGCTGGGCTGCGGAGGAGAACTCCGTGGAGCGATGAGCTCGCGCACCTGTCCCGACTGGCCGCTGCTGATGGAGCTCGCACCCGACCTCCAGTTCATGCACTACACCGTCGCCGAGGCGCAGCTGCCCGTCGACGTGTTGACGACGATCACGCACGTCTCGCTCGGCGACGTCGCCATCTGCTGCGACCTCGACCACCACGTCTTCAACGCCGGGCACACCGACTCCGAGGTCGCAGAAGCGCTGCGCATCACGCACTGGTACGAGGTGCACGAGTACGCCGAACGCGGCCCCGGCTCGGACGCTTCAGCCGCCTAGCAGCTCCTTCAGCGAGAGCGTATTGAGGACAGCGTCGCGCGGCGCGCCGCCGCGGCGGGCGGTCGCCACCGAGAGCGACATGTTCCCGAGGCCGCGCACCGAGTGCGCGTCCGTGGAGCAGACGATCCGGACGCCGGCGGCGAGCGCTTCGCGCACGTGCGTTCCGGAGAGGTCGAGCCGGTCCGGAAGGCCGTTCACCTCGAGCGCGATGCCGGTCTCGAGCGCGACCTCGAAGACGCGCTCGAGGTCGAGCGCGTTCTCGGGCCGGTGGTTGAGGATCCGGCCCTTCGGATGGGAGAGGCAGCATGCGTGCTGGATGGCGCATCGCCTCGACGACCCGGTCCGTGAGCGCGTCGCGGCCCCACCGCTGGCCCGCGTGCAGGCTGATCTGCACCCAGTCCAGCTCGGCGAGCACGTCGTCGGGGAGGTCGAGCGAGCCGTCCGGGAGGATGTCGCACTCGCTGCCGCGCAGGATCCGGAACGGCGCCAGCAGCTCGTTGGCGGCCGCGATCTCCTCTCCCTGCCGGCGGATGTCGTCGGCATCGAGACCGGGGACGACCGTCACCGCGCGCGTGTGGTCGCAGATCGCGAGGTACTCGTAGCCGAGCTCGCGCGCCGCCCGTCCCATCTCCTCGACCGTCGCCTTGCCGTCGGAGGCAGTCGTGTGCACGTGCAGGTCGCCGCGGACGTCGGTCGGCTCGAGCAGGTCGGGCACCGGCTCGGCGGCCTCGAGCTCGCGCAGCTCGGGCGGCCGGAAGGGAAGCCCGAGCTGCGCGTAGACCTCCTCCTCGGTCGCCGCCTGCGGCAGCTCGCCGAGCGAGGCGACGTACTCGGGTGAGCCGGTCGCGCGAAGCAGCTCCGTCCCGAAGCGCTCGGGCGGCGCGGCCACCACTTCGATCGGATGCCCCTCCGCGGTCACGCCGACGATGCGGTGCTCGTCCCGCTCGAGGATCGCCACCAGCTGCGGCGGCGCGTCGAGGTGCCAAGTAACAGTCTGTTACTTGGTACGACGACGGCGAACCGGGTCGAGAGATCGCACGCGCGGCGGGGATCGCCCGCCGGCTCGCCGCCGAGCGCCGCTGCCAGCTCGGCGACGAGAGCCCGGGCGCGGTTCAGGGTCATCCCCCGCGCGGGTCGCGCCGTGCCGAGCTCGGCGAGCCCCTGCTCGATCCGGGCTGCCGTCTTCGGGCCGATCCCGGAAACGCTGTCCAACCGACCGGCCGCGGCAGCGTCGCGCAGCTGCGCCAGCGTGCGGATCCCGAGCGCGTGCCCGAGCGCGCGCATCCGCTTCGGCGAGAGCCCGAGCAGCGCTCCGACGCCGACGAGCTCCGGGAGCGCCTGCTCTTCCAGCTCGCGCAGCTCCGCGAGCTCGCCGGTCTCGACGAGCTCCCGCAGGCGCGCTTCGATCCCGGGGCCGATCCCGGCGAGCTCGCGGACGCGGCCCGCGCGCACGAGCGCGTCCACGTCGGCGGGAGTCGACCGGATCAGCTCGGCCGCGCGGCGGTACGCGCGCACCGTGTAGTAGCCCGACCCGTTCAGGTCGAGCAGCGCCGCGAGGGCCTCGAGACGCTCGGCGAGAGCAGCGTTTTCCATAGGACTACTCTCTACCCGTGATGCAGATCGTCGTCCCCTACCGCGGCTCCGGCAAGCGGCGCGTCGACGCTCCCGCTGAGCTGCGCGCCGCACTGGCGCTCGCGATGCTCGGCGACGTCCTCACCGCATGCGTCGCCACGGGGCGGACCCTGCTCGTCTCGGACGACGAGGCGGCGCGCTCGCTCGCGAACGAGCTCGGGGCCGAGGTCGTCGACGATCCGGGCGGCGGTCAGGGCCTTGCGGTCGCCGCCGCGCTCGGGCACGTGGACGGCGGGCCGGCGCTCGTCGTCAACGCGGACCTCCCGTGCGTCGTGCCGCACGACCTGCGCACCCTCGCCGGAATCGCGGAGCTGGGGGCGATCGGCCTCGTCGAGGCCGACGACGGCACGACGAACGCGCTCGCGCTGCCGCGCGCATCGCTCTTCGCGCCTCTGTACGGCAGCGGCAGTGCCGAGCGCTTTCGTGCCCACGCGCACGCCCAGGGCATGACCGCAATGGCCGCGGCGATTCCGAGCCTCGCCGACGACGTCGACACGCTCGAGGACCTCCGGCGCGTCGGCCTCCGGGCCGGACCGCGGACGCAGGCCGCGATGACGCCCGGCCGACTCGTCGCGCGGTGAAGGTCGCGCTCCTCTCCGGCGGCGTCGGCGGCGCCCGCTTCGCGCGCGGTCTCGTCGAGGCGGCGGGGCCGGAGAACGTCGCCGTGATCGGAAACGTCGGCGACGACCTCGAGGTGCTGGGGCTCTCCGTCTCACCCGACCTCGACAGCATCCTCTACGCACTCGCCGGCCTCCATGACGAGGAGCGAGGCTGGGGACGCGCCGGCGAGACCTGGGAGGCGCTCTCGACCGTCTCCGCGCTCGGGGGTGAGGACTGGTTCCGGCTCGGCGACCGCGACCTCGGCGTCCACCTCGTGCGCACCCAGGCGCTGCGAGCAGGCGAGCCGCTCTCGGCCGTCACGGCCCGGCTCGCCCGCGCGCTCGGGATCGAGGCGGCGATCCTGCCCGCGACGGACGACCGCCTCCGCACCTGGATCGAGACCCCGGCGGGCAGCTTCGCGTTCCAGGAGTGGTTCGTCGCCCGCGCTCACCGGGACGAGGTCGACGGAGTCCGCTTCGAAGGCGAGGCCGAGCCGGCGCCGGGCGTGCTCGCGGCCCTTTCGTCGGCGGACGCGATCGTGATCGCGCCGTCGAATCCGTACGTGAGCATCTGGCCGATCCTGGCCGTGCCCGGCATCCGCAGCGCGCTCGAGGCGCGGACCGTGCCTTGCATCGCAGTTAGTCCGCTCGTCGGCGGCCGCGCGGTCAAAGGCCCGGCAGACCGTATGCTCGCGCGGATGGCGGGGGGCACGACTCCGGCGCACGTCGCGGGCTGCTACGCCGGTCTGATCGACGCGCTCGTGGTGGACGAGTCCGACCCGGCCGGCCCGCTCGCAGTGCGCCGGATCGTCACGCGCACGCTGATGACCGACCTCGACGCCTCGCGGCGCCTCGCCGAGGTCACGCTCGGAGCCGCAGCATGAGCTTGCTCACGCTCCTGGGGCGCCGCTCGCGCTGCGTAGGCCGGTGGAACAGTACGGAGGTACGGGCCGCCGGCTGGAGCGGCGCGAGCGGCGTCAGCCTTTCGCGGAGCCCGGCTCTGCCGGGCGGGAGCGAAAGGCGGCCAGGGGCGTGAGAGTCGCGGTTGTGGGTGGTACGGGAAGCTTCGGGCAGGCGGTCGCGAAGCGGCTCGTCGACGCGGGCGTCGACGTGGTGATCGGCTCGCGCGACGCCGAGCGGGCACGCGCCGCGGCCGAGCCGCTCGGCGCGACGGGCGCCTCGAACGACGACGCCGTCCAGCGCGTCGACCTGGTCGTCTTCGCCGTCAAGGCCGACGCCGCGGTCGAGTCCGCCCGCGAGCTGCGACAGTCGATCGGCTCGACACCCGTCTTCTCCGTCTGCGCCGAGCTCACCTTCGGCCCCGGCGGCGTCAAGCCCACGACCGAGGCGACCTCGATCGCGCAGCGGATCCAGGACGAGCTGGACGCGCCCGTGGCCGCCGGCCTGCACTCGCTCGCGGCCTCGAACCTCGCCCAGGCGCCGCCCGACGAGGACGCCCTCGTCTGCGGCAACGACGAGGTCGCGAAGCAACTCGCGTTGGACCTCGCGGGCAGGCTCGTGACGGGCCGCGCCGTCGACTGCGGCCCGCTCGCGAGCGCCCGCGCGCTCGAGGGCATGACCGCCGCGATCGTGAACGTGAACAGGCGCTACAAGGCCCACGCAGGGCTCCGCCTGACCGGCCTGACGTGAGCACGGAGGTCCGGGTCCTCGCGCTCGAGGGCATCCCGGAGGTCGAAGAGGGGGACGAGCTCGCCGGGCTGCTCGCGGCCGCAGCCGACCGTGCGGGAGGGCTCGAGGACGCCGACGTCGTCGTCGTCGCGCAGAAGGTCGTCTCCAAGGCGGAGGGGCGCGTGGTGCGACTCGACGAGCTGGAGCCGTCCGCGCAGGCCCACGAGCTCGCGGTGGAAGGGGATCCGCGCCACCTCGAGGCGATCCTGCGCGAGAGCGCCCGGCTCGTCCGCGTCCGCCCGCCGCTCGTGATCGCGGAGACGCGTCACGGCTTCGTGTGCGCCTCGGCCGGGGTTGACGCCTCGAACGCGACGGGGCCGGGAACGGTCGTGCTCCTCCCGGTCGACCCCGACGCGTCTGCCGCGCGGATCCGTGAGGGCCTGCGCGACCGCACCGGCCGGGACGTCGGCGTGATCGTGAGCGACTCGTTCGGCCGTCCCTTCCGGCAGGGCACGACCGACGTCGCGCTCGGCGTCGCCGGCGTCGTCCCGCTGCTCGATCTTCGCGGGACGCGTGACCAGGTGGGCTACGAGCTCCGCGCCACGCAGATCGCCGTCGCCGACGAGCTCGCGAGCGCCGCCGAGCTCGTGCTCGGGAAGGCTCGGGGGATTCCGGCCGCGATCGTGCGGGGCGTCGAGCTGCAGGGCGAGGGCTCGGGCCGTGACCTGCTCATGCCGCCCGACCGCGACCTCTTCCGCTAGAGGACCTCGGCCGCGAGCGCGGCGAGACGCGCGCCGACGACGGGGGCGAACTTGAAGCCGTGGCCGCTGCAGGGCGACCCGACGACGACACGGCCTCGGCGCTCGAGCACGAACTCGTCGCCCGTACGGGTCGTGTAGAGGCACGTCTCCGACCGGAGCAGCTCGCCGGCAGCGGGGAAGCGACGGCCGACCCAGTCGGCTGTCCGCTCGGCGATCGCCGCATCCGGCTCACCCGGCTCGTCGGGATCGGTCGCAGGCCCGGTCTGGTGCAAGCCGGCCTTGAGGCCGACGGACGGCGCGAGCAGCGCGTAGCGCTGTGCCTCGCCCGCCCTCGCGTCGATCACCGAGGGCACCGGCCCGTCGAGCGCGAAGTACGACGCCGTCTCGCGCGTCGGGGTCGCGTCGACGCCGACGAGCCCGGGCGCCCAGGCGCCGGCGGTCACGACGGCGCAGCGGGCCTGCAGCCCGCCGAGCGAGACCAGGTCGCCGTCCGCCTCCACCGAGTCGATGCGCACGCCCTCTCGCACCTGCACACCGGCGGCCCGCGCCGACTCGAGCAGCGCCTGCAGCGCCAGATCCGCACGGACGATCCCGCCCTCCGCCTGGAAGAGCCCGCTCTCGCCTGCCTCGATACCGATCCCGAACCGGCGCCGGATCTCGGCCGCGTCGAGCACCTCGAACGGGATCCCGCACGCGACCAGCGCCGTGCGGTTCGGCTCCCAGTCGCCGAGATCGAGCGTCCCGTGCAGCTCGAGCAGCGGCCGTCCCAGCTCCGCCTCGAGCGCGCGCCAGCCCGGGTAGGACTCCTGGGCGAGCCGGACCCAGCGCTCGTCCGGATAGGAGAGCCGCACGATCCGCGAGCCGCCGTGACTCGAGCCCCGGTCGTGCCCGAGCGCGAACTGCTCGCAGAGGACGACGTCACGGCCGGCCTGCGCCAGCGCGCGCGCCGCCGCGAGCCCCATCACTCCCGCGCCGACGACGGCGACCTCGACGTCGGCTCGCGCACTCACAGGCGGGACCCTAGCTCGGCTCGTCCAGGCTGAGCTGCCGGTACTCCGAGAGACCGGAGACGCCGACGCCGACGAGCCGGAGCGCACCGGGGCGGTCGCGCAGGCCGCGGTCGAGCAGGGCGCACGCCAGCTCGCCGATCCGAGCCGGATCGTCGATTCCCGCCTCCAGGCTCGTCGAGCGGCTGCGGATCGAGAAGTCGGCATAGCGGAGCTTCGCGGTCACCGTGCGCGCCGAGAGGCCTTCGCGGCGCAGGTGGTCTCCGACCTCGGAGGCCATCCGTCGCAGCTCCGCGTGCAGGAGCGCCGGGTCGTCCAGGTCGCGCTCGAACGTCTCCTCGACCGAGATCGAGATCCGCTCGCTCGTCATCTCGAGGCCGCGCGGGTCGATGCCGCGGGCGCGGTCGCGCAGCAGGCGTCCCACGGATCCGGGCAGCAGCGCGCGCAGGTCGAGATCGGACAGGGCGGCGAGCGCCCCGACCGTGGTCACGCCCGCGGCGGCGAGCCGTGCCTCTGCCCTCGGCCCGACGCCCGGAAGCGCCCGGACGGCGAACGGGGCGAGGAAGGCGGCTTCCGTTCCCGCGGGGACGACGGTGATCCCGCCGGGCTTCCGCCGGTCGGAGGCGATCTTGGCGACGACCTTCGTCGGCGCGACGCCGAGCGAGCAGGAGAGGCTCGTCGCACCCCGCACCGAGGTTCGGACCGCCTCCGCGACCACTCGGGCGCGCGCGTAGTCGGACGCGAGCCCTGCGAAGTCGAGGTACCCCTCGTCCAGGCCGGTCCGCTCCACGAGCGGCACGACCTCCCGCACCGCCGCCCACACCGCCCGCGAGTACTCCCGGTAGAGCGCGTGCCGTGGCCGGACGAAGACGGCCGTGGGACAGCGGCGGAGCGCCTCGGCGCAGCTCATCGCGGACCGGATCCCGAAGCGCCGCGCGACGTAGTTGGCGGTCGAGACGACGCCGCGGCCGCGCGGGTCGCCGCCGACGACGAGCGGCTTCCGGCGCAGGCTCGGATCCTCGAGCTCCTCCACGGCGGCGAAGAACGCGTCGAGATCGAGGTGAGCCAGGATCGCCATCTCGGAACAAACTAGACCGGCGGGTCGTTTTCGGCCCGCCGGTTGCGCCCTAGACTCGGAGCGGTGCGAGGGCACGGGACGCTCATTGAGCGCAGCGGAGAACTAGACGAGCTCGACGGTTGGATCGCTCGCGCGCGGGCCGGTCACGGCGGGCTGGTGCTCGTCGGCGGCGAGGCCGGCGTGGGCAAGACCGTCCTCGTGCGAGCTTCGATCGAGCGAAGCGACGTTCGCTCGTACTGCGTCGAAGCGACGAAGGAGACGACCGAGCCGTACGCCCCGATCGTGTCTCTGCTTCGGACTCAGCTGCGCTCGGACGAAACCCCGTTCGAGGAAATCGGCCCACTCGCCGCCCACCTGTCACTCCTGCTTCCCGAGCTCGGCCCTCCTCCCGAGACCAGCCCGGCAGCGCTCGCGGACGCCCTCGCGGCGTGGTTCGACGCCCTCGGCACGCTTGCGCCGGCCGCGGTCTTCTTCGACGACCTCCAATGGGCCGACACGGCCACGCTCGAGGTGTTGCCGCGGCTCGCCCTGGAGCTCGAGTCGGCGCGCGTGCTGCTGATCGGCGCCTACCGCAGCGACGAGGTGACTCGGCTCCACCCCGTTCGACGGCTGCGGGTCCACCTCCGCCGTGCCGGGAGGCTCAGGCAGGCGAACGTCGAGCCGCTCGGCCCGGCGGCGACCGCGGAGCTGGCCGGCCGGATGCTCGGCGAGGCGCTTGCGCCGTCGCTCGCGAGGGTGGTGTACGACCGGACCGAAGGTGTTCCGTTCTTCGTCGAGGAGCTCGTCGCCGCACTCTCCTCCGAGGGTGGTCTCACGCCGGGCGACGGCGGCCTCGAGCTCGCCGCCGGGCGGAACGTCCCACTCCCCGATTCCGTTCGCGACGCCGTCCTCGTCCGGCTCGAGGCGCTCTCGGAGACTTCACGCTCGTGCTTGCAGCTCGCCTCGGTCGTCGGTCTGCGCTTCGATCTCGAGCTCATCGAAGCGCTTGCGGGCCACGTCGACCTGACCGAGCCCGTCGCGCTCGGGCTCGTCGTCGAGCCCGAGCCCGGGGCCGCAGCCTTTCGACACGCATTGACCCGAGAGGCGGTCTACGCGGACGCGCCCTGGTCGCGTCGGCAGGAGCTCCATCGTCGCGTCGCGGAGTGCCTCGAGCGCCGCGGCGCTCCGCCGGGCGTGCTCGCCGAGCACTGGCTCGCCTGCCGCGAGCTCGACCTGGCGAGACACGCCTTCGTCGCCGCCGCCGAGCGGTCGTGTGTCGTCCACGCGTACCGAGAGGCCGCGAAGGCATACCGGCATGCCCTCGAGCTCTGGCCGGACGACGACATCAGCGGCCGCCTCGATGCGGTCGACCGGTTGGCGCGATGCGCTCAGCTTTCGGGGGAGTTGATCGAGGCTGCGCGCCTCTGGGAGGAGGTCGCCGCGGCTCTGGACCCCGACGACGAGCGGGCACGCTTCGCCGACGTGAAGCGACAGCTCGCGGCGGTCTACCGGCTGCTCGGGCGACGTGACCACGCGGCGCTGGCGCGCGCCGAGGCCGCCGAAGCGCTGACTGCCTGCGAATCGTTCGCTGCTGCGGCGGAGGAGCGCCTCCGGCTCGTCTGGGATCTTGAAGGCGACCCGGACGATCCTGTCTTCGGCGTGCTCGACGACGCCGACCGTGACGCCGTGCTGGCTGGACGCCTCGACCTCACGGCCCGCGCGAACGGCCTGCGCGCCCACATGCTCGCGCGCCGCGGGCGGTTCGACGAGGCGACCGAGCTGGCACGCGAGGCGGTCGAGCTCGCGCGCTCGACCGGCGTCACGAGCGCGCTCTTCGATGCGTACTGGTATCTGGCAGCCGTCGGCGTGACCCGTGCCGACTACGAGGGAGCGCACGGCGCCCTCGAGGCAGCGGCCGAGGTGTGCCGCGCGAGCGGTTTGAGCGCGGAAGAGCACTTCTGCGTTGCCTGCCTGTCGAAGATCATGATGAAGCGCGGCGAGTGGGACCGGGCGTACGCGCTTGCCGCCGACGTCCTCGCGTCCGGGGACCAGGCTCCACTCATGCGTTGGCATGCGCTCTGGGCGACCGGAGTGGTGGATGTCGCACGGGGACGCACCGACAGAGGGCGGCCGCTGCTCGTCGAGGCCATGACCTTCGGTGCCAGTTTCGACTTCCCGCCGGCTCGGATCGAAGGGATGTACGGGCTCGCGCTCGCCGATGAGATCGACGGCGCCTCGAATGCTGCCGCGGATCGCTATCGCGAGTTGATCGGGGATGCGCGGGCTCACGCTCGGGATGTGCAGGAAGCGCACCACTACTCGCCGACGCTCCGCTGGGCGGTGGGGTTCTTCGCTGCTCGACAGGACGGCGAGCAGGTCCGGGCTTGCGCCGACGTGCTGGCGGACGTCGCTGCCGGATTCGGAAGCCCGGACGCCCTCGCAGCGCTCGCGCATGCGCTCGGAGAAGCGAGCCTGCTCGAAGGCGATGCCGCGCAGGCGTCGAACGAGTTCACCCGCGCGGTGGCGCTGCTCGAGGAAGCCGAGATGCCGTTCGAGGCCGCGGTGACGAAGCTCCGAGCCGGACGCGCCTTCGCGGCCGCCGGTGAGCACGAGACCGGCGTGGATCACGTTGTCGACGCCTACAGATGCTTCCGGACCCTTGGAGCTCGCCCCTTCTGGGTGCGGGCCGCCGCCCAGCTCGAGGAGCTCGGCGAACGGGTCGATCGTAGGGTTGGAAGGCGCGCGGCCGGCGATCTCGAGCGTGGTGGCCTGACCCGCCGCGAGCTGGAGGTGCTCCGGCTCGTGGCGGTCGGCCGTACGAATCGCGAGATCGCGCACGAGCTCTTCCTCAGCCACCGGACCATCGACATGCACGTCAGCCACCTGCTCGGCAAGCTGGGCTGCCGCTCGCGAACCCAGGCGACGACCACGGCCCTCCAGCTCGGCCTCCTCTAGCGCTGCGTAGGCACGATGCACGTATGCCGCGCAAGGTTGCGATCCTGGCGCTCGTCGTCGCGGCCGTGCTCTTCGAGACGACGGCCGCTGCACCGCAGCAGCCTGCGCCCGGCTTTCGCGTGCTCGCCTTCACAAAGACGACCGGGTTCCGGCATACGTCGATTCCGGTAGCCCTCCAAGCGCTGCGCGAGCTCGGAGCTCGGAGCGGGTTCACGGTCGACGCGACCGAGGATCCCGGCGCGTTCACCGACGCGAATCTGGCCCGCTATGCCGTCGTGGCCTTCGTGCTCACGACCGGAGACGTGCTCGACGACGCGGGCCAGGCTGCCTTCCAGCGCTACATCCGCGCCGGTCGCGGCTTCGTCGGCGTCCACTCCGCGGCCGACACCGAGCACGACTGGCCCTGGTACGGCCGACTCGTCGGCGCGTACTTCAAGAGCCATCCGGCGATTCAGCAGGCGACGGTCGTGGTCGCCGATCCTCGCCATCTCTCCACGGCCGGGCTGCCCGGGCGCTGGGCTCGGCTGGACGAGTGGTACAACTTCGCGGCCAATCCTCGCCCGGAGGTTCGCGTGCTCGCGACGCTCGACGAGGCGACCTACTCCCCCGGCGACGGCGCAATGGGTCGCGACCACCCGATCGCCTGGGCACACGAGCTCGACGGCGGCCGCGCGTGGTACACGGGCGGCGGGCACACCGAGGAGTCGTACTCCGAGCCGCTCTTCCGATCGCACCTGCTCGGAGGCATCCGCTACGCAGCAGGCCTCGCGCCGCCGACCATCGTCTCCGTCGCGACGACGGTTCGGTCAAGACGGCTGGCGGTGGCCGTCCGCTACGCCGACTGCCGGCCGTGCGCCGCGCGCCTGGCCGTGCGACTGCCGGGTCGCACGCTTGCCGTCCCGATGCGGCTCGCCGGCGGACGCGCCGGCGTGACGACAGCCGCGCTCCCCGCCGGAACGTGGACGATCGTCGTGACGCTCGAGAACCGTCAGAGTGGCCGGAAGGCCGTCGTCCGGCGAGCGGTTCGGATCCGTTAGCCCGCCGAATGCATGATGGGAGCGTGATCGACGCTCCGCCGATGCCCCCGCCCGCGATCGTCGCGCCCTCCCCGCGCGAGACCTCCTTCGGGGTCGTCTCCGGCACTGCGCCGGCGGGCACGCGGCGCATCGTCGTCCACGTCGGGCCGTACGTCGTCGCCGACAAGCCGCTCCGCGGCAGGTCGTTCTCGCTCAACCTCCGCCTGAAAGGCGGGCTCACCCGGATCCGCGTGACCGCGGTCGACGGCCGCAATCGCCGCTCGTCGTCGACCGTCGAGCAGGTCTACCTGCTGCCGGCGGGCACGGCCCCGCGCGAGCGCGCGCCGCGCCTCGATCCGGCGCTCGCCGGCCCGATCCGCTCCCTCGTCCGGCGCACCGGAGGCACGGCCGGGGTCTACGTCGAGGACCTGCGCAGCGGCCGCGGCGCGGCGTGGAACGCGCGCGCGCGCTTTCCCGCCGCGTCGACGCTGAAGCTCGCGATCGCGGTCACGGCGATGCGGGCCCTGGACGGAAAGCCCGCCGCCGCGACCGCAGTCGAGCGGGAGCTGCGCGAGATGCTCGTGCACTCCGACAACGAGGCCGCGAACGCGCTTCTCGTCCGGCTCGCCGGTTCGACGTCGTCGGGAGGATTCCGCGTGGACGAGACGATGCGCGCGCTCGGACTGAGCGACTCGCTCATGTACGGCGGGTACGAGGTGGTGCGGCGGCCGGCGGCGGCCGCGCCGATCCCGATCCGTGTCGAGAGCCAGCCCTCATTCGGCCCAGGCAAGTACTCGACCGCGTGGGACCTCGCGCGCCTCGCCCGGTCGGTCTACCTGGCGGCCGCCGGGAAAGGGCCGCTGCTCCGGCTGGGGGTCACCGGCTCCGAGGCGCGCTACCTGCTCTTCCTGCTCGCCCAGGCGAGCGACCGCGGCAAGCTCGATCGCTTCCTCGGCGACCGTGCGATCGTGATGCACAAGTCGGGTTGGCTCCCGACGGTCCGGCACGACAGCGGCATCGTCGCGTTCGACGGCGGTGTCTTCGTCGCGAGCGTGCTCACCTGGCGCACCGCCGGCGCTGACGAGCTCGCGGGCCGCGTCGCGCAGGTCGCATTCGAGCGTTTTGCCGCCGGCTAGTACGGATTCGGGACGGAGACCCAGAGCACGCGTAGCTCCTTCGTGGCGGAGGCGTTCCGCCACGTGTGTGGCTTCGCGAGCGGGTAGGTGAGAGCGTCGCCCTCCTCGAGCACGTGCGTCTCCTCGCCGACCTGGAGCTCGATCGTCCCGGCGAGCACGTAGACGAACTCCATCTCGCCCGGGAGCGAGGAGAGCTCGTCGCCCGCGCCGGCGCCGGGCGCGACGACGGACTCGATCGCCTGGAAGCGCTCCTCGTCGCGTGACGAGAGCAGGTGGTTCACGGTCGGGAAGGAGGTGTCCACGCTCACACGCTCGTGTCTGCGAACGAGCGACGGTGCAGGCTCGGACTCGAAGATGTGGCTGAGCCGGACGCCGAGCGCGTCGCAGATGCGCGCGATCGAGGAGAGCGAGGGGGCAGTCCGGTCTCGCTCGAGCTGGCTGATGAAGCCCTTTGTCAGGCCCGTCGCCGCGGCCAGCTGCTCGATCGTCAGCCCGCGCTCGCGGCGGAGCGAGCGGACGCGGGCTCCCACCCTCGGAGTGTCGTTGCGCGTCGCCAGCGGGGTCGCCCGGGGCATGAGGCGATCATACGCAGGTTTAGTCCGAGGGGAACTCTTTCAGCTCCGGGAATATAGGTATCCTTTTTGTAGTTGATGCTGGGATGACACCGGCAGAAGGAGTGATGAGTTGAGCACGATGCTGCTCGTACCGCTGGAGGACATCGTCGTCTTCCCGAACATGAACGTGACCCTGACCGTGGACGTCGGTGCGGAGGAGCGCGTGCTCCTCGTTCCACGCCACGAGAACGACTATGCAGCCGTCGGCGTCGTCGCCGAGGTAACGGACCGTGTCCGTCTCCCGGGCGGCGGTCGCGCCGTTGCGCTGAACGGTCTCCACCGCGGCGTCGCGGGCGCGGCCCAGACCGACCCGAAGGGGAGGCTGCGGGTCGAGGTCGACGAACGGCCCGACTCGGACGAGGCCGACGCACGGACGCGCGAGCTCGAGCGCGAGTACCGCGCCATCGTCGAGGAGATCCTCGAGCTGCGCGGCGACGACGGCCGCATCTCGGCCTTCGTCCGCTCGATCACCGAGCCGGGCGCGCTCGCCGACACCGTCGGCTACGCCCAGGACTTCACCTTCGAGCAGAAGGTCAAGCTGCTCGAGACGCTCGACGTCAAGGAGCGTCTGGCGCTCGCGATCGAGCTGCAGCGCGAGAGGCTTGCCGAGATGCAGGTGCGCCGCCGGATCCGCGACGACGTCGAAGAGGGCGCTGCGAAGCAGCAGCGCGAGTACATCCTCCGGCGACAGATGGAGTCGATCCGGAAGGAGCTCGGCGAGGACGACGCCTCGGTCGTCGACGAGTACCGCCGCAAGCTGGCCGAGGCCGATCTGCCCGAGGCGGTGCGCGAGCAGGCCGATCGCGAGCTCGCCCGGCTCGAGCGCCAGGGCGACGCCTCCCCCGAGGCGTCGATGATCCGCAACTACCTCGACTGGATCCTCGCCGTGCCGTGGGGGAAGCGCTCCGAGGAGCGGCTCGACCCGGAGCACACGCGGGAGGTGCTCGACGCAGACCACGCGGGGCTCGAGGACGTCAAGGACCGGGTCGTCGAGTACATCGCCGTGCGGAAGCTGCGCGAGGAGCGCGGGATCGAGCCAGACAAGCGCTCCGGTGCGATCCTGACTCTCGTCGGCCCTCCGGGCACCGGCAAGACGTCGATCGGCGAGTCGATCGCGAGGGCGCTCGGGCGTGAGTTCGTGCGCATGTCGCTCGGCGGGATCCGCGACGAGGCCGAGATCCGCGGACACCGGCGCACCTACATCGGCGCGCTGCCCGGACGCCTGGTGCGAGCCCTGCGCGATGCAGGGACGATGAACCCGGTGATCCTCCTCGACGAGGTCGACAAGGTCGGCGCCGACTGGCGAGGCGACCCGTCGTCTGCGCTGCTGGAGGTGCTCGACCCGGCGCAGAACCACTCGTTCCGCGACCACTACCTGGACGTCGAGCTCGACCTCTCCGAGGTCGTCTTCATCGCGACCGCGAATGTGGCCGACTCGATCCCGCCGCCTCTCCTGGACCGGATGGAGGTGATCCGGTTCGACGGCTACACGACCGACGAGAAGGTCGCGATCGCTCGCGGCTATCTCTGGCCGCGCCAGCGCGAGCGCAACGGACTCCGCGAGGATGAGGTCTCGATCGCGGACGTCGTCCTCGAGACGGTCATCTCCGACTACACCCGCGAGGCCGGCGTGCGTCAGCTCGAGCGCGAGCTCGGCAAGCTGCTCCGCAAGACAGCCACCCGGATCGCCGCGGCCAAGGTCGAGGCCCCGATAGAGCTCAAGCTCGACGAGGTGCGCGACGCACTTGGACGGCAGCGCTTCTACCGCGAGGCGGCGGAGCGGACGGCCGTTCCCGGTGTCGCAACCGGACTTGCCGTCACCGGCACGGGCGGCGACGTTCTCTTCGTCGAGGCGACCGCCGCGAAGGGAGACAAGCTCGTCCTCACCGGCCAGCTCGGCGACGTGATGAAGGAGTCGGCGCAGATCGCCCTGTCCTCGCTGCGCTCCCGCGCCGGCGAGCTCGGCATCGACGAGGATGCGTTCGAGCGGGCCTTCCACTTGCACGTCCCGGCCGGTGCGATCCCCAAGGACGGGCCGAGTGCAGGGATCACGATGGCGACCGCGCTCGCGTCGCTCCTCTCCGGCCGCCCTGTACGGCACACCGTCGGGATGACCGGCGAGGTGACGTTGCAGGGCCGCGTGCTCCCGATCGGCGGGCTGAAGCAGAAGGTGCTCGCCGCGCACGCCGCCGGGCTGACCGACGTGATCCTGCCGGAGCGGAACCGCCAGGATCTGGACGACGTGCCCGAGCACGTCCGCGACGAGCTCACCTTCCATCCCGTCATGTCGCTCGACGAGGTGCTCGAGCTGGCGCTCGAGCCTTCCACACGACCGCTTCATGCGGTGTAGGAGCTGTAAGCCCGTTCCAGAGGAGGTCCGCCGGGCGGCGGGCCTCCTCGAGCGGCGCTGGGTCGTCTCGATCCTGTGGGCGTCCTACGAGGGCGCCGTTCGCTTCAACGAGCTCAAGCAGGCGGTGGGCTCGATCCCGCCGCGGACGCTCGTGCAGCGGCTCGTCGAGCTGGAGGAGGCGGGCATGCTCGAGCGGACGGTGATCGACGCCCGGCCGCCGCGCGTCGAGTACCGCCTGACGGACGAGGGCCGTCGGCTCAAGCTCGTGGTCGATGCCGTCTCTGCTTACGCGGCTCCTCGGTAGCGTCCTCGCGCTCCTCGAGCGGCACCGGCCTGTCGTTAGCTGAAGAGCCGCTCACGTTAAACGCGACGGGCGGGGAGACCCCGCCCGTCGCGTCGACCCCTGACCGGCGATCTAGATCGCCAGTGCCGGCGTGTCCGGCGTGCCGTCGTACTCGGGCTTGTAGCCGAGCAGGCGGCCGAGCGGCGCACCCATCGCGAGGCCCGCCTTCTGCATCCACGCGGGCGGGAACGGCAGGCGGACGTCCTCGAAGTGCGCGTTCGCGATCACGGCGAGCCGCAGCGGGTTCGGCATCCCCTTCTTGTTCGTCTTGCCGTCGGTCGCGAGCCCGAACATCGTCTCGAGCAGGCGCTCGAACCCCAGTGCGGGGCGCACCTCGGTGACGAAGACCGCCTCGGTCTCGCCGGCGTTCCAGAACTTGTGCGAGCTCCCCGCCGGCACCTCGACGGTGTCGCCCGGCCCGGCGACGATCTCCTCGCCGTCGAGCTTGAACGCGACGGTCCCCGACTCGATCTCGAAGCGCTCCGTCTGCTTCGGATGCACGTGGGCAGCAGCGACGAAGCCGTTCGGCTGGACGGTGCACTCGACGAGCACGTACTCGCCGTTCGTCTCGGCCGACGTCTCCAGGAAGAGGAGGCGCTCGCCGGTGACGGGGTTCTCGATCACATCTCCCTTGCGGATCATGAGGTTCCTTTCGCGTCGAATGTGCAGTGGTTTCCTTGAAAGGGAGTCTCAGCGAGCGCGGGCCCGAAGTCGTCCGCCGCGGAGCCGATTCGGTCTCAGCCGCGGCGTCGATCTTCGCTGCCCCTCAGGGTGACGAGCCACCGGCGGGATCCGCCGTGAGGATGACGAGCCGTCGCGCTCGAGAAGGACGTGTCCCAGGGACAGTCCCTGGGACACGTCCAGAACGACCAGGGGCGGCCTCGCGGCCGCCCCTGGTCTGCCCTCGTCAAACGGCTTGGCTACTCGTACTGGAGCGCTTCCAGGACGTTCAGGCGCGCGGCGCGGCGCGCCGGCGCGATCGCCGCCAGCATCCCGGCGACGATCGCGACGACTGTGAAGACCGCCAGCGGCCCCACAGGCAGCGAGAACGAGACGCCGAACTCCGACAGCGACTCGGTCACGAGCGCCGCCAGGGCAACGCCCAGCGGCAGCCCGAGCGCCGCGCCGATCAGCGCCGTGATCACGCTCTCCTGCCTGATCATCCGCCGCGCCTGCCGGCGCGTCATCCCGACCGCCCGCAGCATTCCGAGCTCGCGTGTCCGCTCGAAGACGGCGAGCACGAGCGTGTTCACCATCCCGAAGAGCGACACGATCACGCTCAGCGCGAGCAGGACGTAGAAGAGGTTCATCACGTCGCCGAGCCAGGCGGTCCAGGACGCGATGAACTCGTCGCCGGTCTGCAGCTTGGCGTCGGGAAACGCCGCAAGCGACTGCTCGAGCGCGGCCGTCGAGCCGGCCTCGACCAGCGTCAGCATGTCGCCCGGGCGCGGGAAGCTCTTGTCGAACGCGTCCTGTGAGAGGACGACCTCGCCGAGCAGCTGGTCGAGGTCGCCGTGCTTGGCGTAGACGCCGCGGACGACCGCCTCGACTTCCTTGCCGGCCGGCGTCAGGAACGCGATCCGGTCGCCGACGGCGGCGTTCCCCGCTCCGGGAAGCTCCGTGCCCTCGCGGACGATCGCGCCGCCCTGCCGGAGCTGGGCAAGCGCTGCGTTCGATCCCTCGAGCCACTCGAAGTTGTAGGCGTTCCCGATCGTCGTCGGGTCGACGCCGCTGACGTCCACCTCGCCGCCGCCGACGAGCCGTGCGCTGTCGCCGCGAATCGACGATGAGAGGACGACGCCCGGCGCCGAGGCCGCAGCCTCGCCGGCTCCGAGCGGGACAGTGTCCCAGCCGCTCTGCGAGGTGATCACGTGGCTCGTGCCGAGCTGTGCGCGCAGCGCGTTCTCGTCGCTGACGAGCAGCGCTCGGCCGAAGACGGCGACGAACGAGACGAGCGTGAGCCCGATCATCAGCGCGGCCGCGGTCGAGGCGGTGCGCCCCGGGTTGCGGATCGCGTTCTCCTGCGCCAGCCGGCCCGGCGCGCCGCCGAGCCGTGCGGCCGGCAGGCCGACGACGTGGGCGAGCGGACGGACGAGGCGCGGCGCGACGGCGGCGAGGCCGATGAAGAGACCGAAGGCCCCCAGCCCGATCCCCAGCATCCTCGCCGCCGTCGAGACCCCTTCGCCGAGCATTCCGTAAACCAGTCCAGCAACCGAGAGGGCGGTGACGACGAGCCCGAACACGAGCGTCTTCCGCGACGGCCGCTTCACGACCATCCCGCCTTCCCGCACCGCTGCGATCGGCGCGATGCGGGTCGCCCGAACAGCGGGCCACACCGACGCGACCAGCGTCACGAGCGTCCCCGTCAGCATCGCGACCACCGCCGTCCGCGCCTGGAAGACCATCGCGGCCTGCGGCATGTCGAGGTCGACCGCCCGGAAGAGCGCGGTGAGGCCCTTCGCGAGCAGGACGCCGAGCCCGAGGCCGACGGCCGAGGCGACGATGCCGAGGACGGTGCCCTCGAGCACGACCGAGCGGAGCACCTGGCGGCGCGAGGCGCCGAGCGTCCGCAGCGTCGCGAGCTCCTTCGTTCGCTGCGCAACCGTGATCGAGAGCGTGTTGAAGATGACGAAGGCGCCGACGAACAGTGCGATTCCGCCGAAGGCGAGCAGGAAGTAGCGAATGAACGTGACGAACTCGCCCACGCCCTCTCCGTCCTCGGCGGCCTGCTCGGCGCCGGTCTTCACCACGGCCGTCTCCGGCAGCACCCGCCCGATCGCGTCGAGCAGCTCCGGCTGCCCGACGCCGTCGCGCGCCCCCACGGCGACGGCGTCGAAGCCGGATTTCCCGAGCACCTGGCGCGCGGTCGCGACGTCGAAGATCGCGATCGTGGCGCCGCCGAGGCTGTCGACGTCGCCGAAGCGAGCAATGCCCGTGAGCGTGTACGACCGCACCGGGCCCTCGCCGGCGACCTTGACCTGCTCGCCGACGTCGAAGCCCTGGCTCTCTGCGGTCGAGATGTCGATCACGACCTGGTTCGGGCCTGCGGCCCAGTCGCCCGCGACGAGCTTGAACGGGTTGAAGCGCTCGTCTGCGGGGTCGACGCCGAGGCCGAAGGTGGGATTCGAGCCCTGGATGGCCTTGCCGTCGCGGTCGAGGATCTTCGCCTGGTTCGAGTCGCCGGAGAGATCGAGGATCGTCCCCGCCGCAGCCTCGACCTCCGGCAGCGCGCGGACACGCTCGAGGACCTCCGGCGAGACGGAGGCCCGGCCCGTCTGCGACCACTCGACGAGCTTGGTCCCGGAGACGACTGCGTCCGTCTGCTCGTAGGAGCTCGAGAAGATCGTGTCGAACGCCCGCTCGATCGTGTCGGTGAGGACGAGCGTGCCGCTGACCATCGCGACGCCGAGCACGATCGCGATCGCCGTCAGCGTCGAGCGAAGCTTGCGGGCCATGAGCCCGCGGAGCGCGACTCGCTTCATCGAGCCGAGACCTGGGCGAGCACGTCGAGGATCTCCGCCTGCGACGCGCGACCGAGCTCCTTGACGATCAGACCGTCGGCGAGGAAGAGGACGCGGTCTGCGATTGTGGCCGCCCGCGGGTCGTGCGTGACCATCACCGTCGTCTGGCCATACGTGTCGACGGCGCCGCGCAGGAGGCCGAGGATCTCGGCCGAGGTGTGCGAGTCGAGGTTCCCCGTCGGCTCGTCGGCGAAGAGCACGGTCGGCCGTGAGACGAGCGCGCGCGCGACCGCGACCCGCTGCTGCTGGCCGCCGGAGAGCTCGGACGGCCGGTGCGAGCGCCGGTCGGAGAGGCCGGTCGCCTCGAGCAGCTCCTCGAGCCACTCCGAGCTCGGCTTCTCGCCGGCGATCGAAAGCGGCAGGGTCACGTTCTCCTCGGCGGTCAGCATCGGCAGGAGGTTGAAGAACTGGAAGACGAAGCCGATGTGACGCCGCCGCAGCTTGGTCAGCTCGTTGTCCTTGAGCGTCGTCAGCTCGATCCCGTCGATCTCGACGGTGCCGGCACTCGGCTTGTCGAGCCCGGCGAGGATGTGCATGAGCGTCGACTTTCCCGAGCCCGACGGGCCCATCACGGCGGTCAGGTGACCGCGCGGGATCTCGAGGGAGACGTCACGGAGGGCGTCGACCGCGGTCTCGCCGGAGCCGTAGCGGCGGCTGAGACCCGACGCGGCGACGACTGCCTGGGCTGTGATCGGCTGCGTTTCGGGGTGTGCGAGCGCGAGTGCTGCTTCCATCTGGTGACGATCTCCTTCGAGTCGGGGCTTCGCGTTATCCCGAAAGTACGGCCGAGCGGCTCCAAGGGCATCGGCCGCGCTCGCGATTGCGGATCGTCCGTGCGGATGATCTTGGTGTAGTCGCCGCGGAGGACGCCGTCTCAGGGTCTGTGGAGTACCGTTTCCTCCGTGACCATGGACGCTCTCGTTCGAGTGAGGGAGTACGTCTTCGACGCACTCGTGCTCGTGGTCATCGTGGTGACGCAGGCGCAGGTCTGGACGCACGACGATCATCCGCACACCCGCCTCTCGGTGATGGCGCTCGTCGTGGCCGGAGCGCTCCTCTTTCGCCGTCGCGCGCCGTTCGTCGCGCCGCTCGTAGCGTCGGCGGGCGCGATCGCGTTCACGCTGGTCGATCCCGCCGGCGCCTACGACACGAGCACGCTGTTCTTCGTCCTGCTCCTGGCAGCGTGGGCTGCGGGCGCTTTGATCGAGCCGCGCCGGGCCGCAATCGCGATTGGAGCCGTGCTGCTCGCCGGCTGGATGGTGCTGCTGCGCGCGCCGGGCGTTCCGTGGACCGAGGCGCTCTGGTTTTCGCTCCCGCTCGCGGGGGTCTTCGGGCTCTCGGCCGTGGGGGCCCGTCATTCGGAGCGCGCGAGGAGCGCCGAGGAGCGGGCCCGCCGGTCCGAGGAGGAGGCGAGCCGCGCCGTCCACGAGGAGCGCAACCGGATCACGCGCGAGCTGCACGACGTGCTCGCGCACTCCGTCAGCGTGATGACGGTGCAGGCGAGTGCGGTGCGCCGGCGGCTGACACCGGAGCAGGAGCGGGAGCGGGAGGCGTTGCTCACGGTGGAGGAGACGGGCAGGCAGGCGCTGGCCGAGATGCGGCGGCTGGTCGGGATCATGCGCACCGAGGAGGACTCCGTCGCGCTCACGCCGCAGCCGGGCCTCGAGACGCTGCCCGCGCTCGTCGAGCAGGTGCGACAGTCGGGTCTGCCGGTCGAGCTGAGCGTGGAGGGGGAGCCCGTGAAGCTGCCGGCCGGGGTCGACCTCTCCGCCTACCGGATCGTGCAGGAGGCCCTGACGAACACGCTCAAGCACGCCGGCCCCGCGCGTGCCTGGGTGGCCGTCCGCTACGCGGGCGACGACGTCGAGATCGAGGTCGAGAACGACGGGCGCAACACCGGCGACGGCGACGGCTCAGGGCACGGCCTCGTCGGCATGCGCGAGCGCGTCGCCCTCTGCGGCGGCGAGCTCCACTCGGGTCCGCGCCCCGGCGGCGGTTATCGCATCTCTGCGCGCCTCCCGGTGGCAGGATCTGCTGTGTGAGCGTCAGAGTTCTGATCGTCGACGACCAAGCGCTCGTGCGCGCCGGCTTCAAGATGATCCTCGAGTCGGAGCCGGAGATCGAGATCGTGGGCGAGGCCGAGGACGGATTGCAGGCGATCGAGGCAGTGCGGACGCTCGAGCCCGACGTCGTCCTGATGGACATCCGCATGCCGAATCTCGACGGGCTCGAGGCGACGCGGCGGATCGTCGAGACGGAGGGTGAACGCCCGCGCGTGCTGATGCTGACCACGTTCGACCTCGACGAATACGTCTACGAAGCGCTCCGCGCGGGAGCGAGCGGCTTCATGCTCAAGGACACGCCGCCCGAGCAGCTCGTCTCGGCGATCCATGTCGTCGCGTCCGGCGACGCACTGCTCTCGCCCGCGATCACGAAGCGGGTGATCGAGGAGTTCATCCGTCGTCCTCCGAGCACGATCGCGATCAAGCCTTCGCCCAGGGTCGCCGACCTGACCGCCCGCGAGCTCGAGGTTCTCGGCTTCATGGCCAAGGGGCTCTCGAATGCCGAGATCGCCAAGGACCTGTTCGTCAGCGAGACGACGGTGAAGACGCACGTTGCTCGCATCCTGATGAAGCTCGACCTGCGCGACCGCGTCCAGGCGGTCGTGTTCGCGTACGAGACGGGGCTCGTCGAGCCCGGCGCAGGCGGAACCTAACCCTCGACTCGAGCTTTACATCAGTTTGCTGCGCGCCGGTGAACCAGGGCGCTGAACCACCGTGAGGGTGATGTGTGAAGCGGGCGCCGTTGCGGAGACTGGCGACGAGGGGTGCGAAGCGCCCACGTCCCGGGTCCCAAGGAGAAGCGATGAGCAACGACAGCACGGCGGTGAGGAAGGTCGGCAGGTCGGAGCGCCTCACGCGCGAGGGTTTCGAGCGGTTGACGGCGGTTCAGGCGGAGCGGCTGATCACGCGCAGGTTCAAGCTGTTCAGCGACCAGGGATTCAGCTGGGACGTCGCGCTCCGGCTCGCAGTCCGACCCGATTGAGGACCGGCAGGATCAGACTCGTTCTGGCCGAGGACCACGCGCTGATGCGCGACGCCATCAGGGTGGTGCTGGACGGGGTCGAGGACATCGAGCTCGTCGGGGAAGCGGCGAGCGGGCAGGAGCTCCTGGCCCTGGTCGCGAAGGTCGACCCGGACTTCGTCTTGCTGGACGTCCAGCTGCCCGGCCTCGACGGGCTCGCCTGCCTGGAGGCGCTTGCGGCGCAGCATCCGCGCGTCCGCGTCGCGATGCTCTCGGCGGTCGACGACCGCCAGGTGATCGAGTCGGCGTTCCGGCGCGGCGCGCGCGCATACATCCGCAAGACGGTGAACCCGTTCGACCTGCCCGCCGCCATCCGCCAGATCGTCGACGAGACCGTGATCCACCGGCCGCTCGACGCCGTCTCGGCGGGGAGCGCAGCGACGACGTCGACGCTGTCCGCCAAGGAGGCGACCGTGCTCGCCGAGCTCTCGCAGGGGTGCTCGAACAAGGAGATCGCGCGGCGCCTCTGGCTGAGCGAGCAGACCGTCAAGTTCCACCTGCGCAACATCTACCGCAAGCTCGGAATCACGAGCCGCACGGAGGCGCTCCGGTACGCGTACGAGCACGATCTCGCGCCTGTCCCCACCGGCACCGAGTAGGCGCTAGATCGTCTCGAGCACGGTCGCCCGAACGTCGGGGTAGGCGCTGCCCCAGACCCCGAGGAAGAAGCGCAGCTCGGTCGCGGCCTGAGTCGCATCCGTTCCGTCCGAGAGCCAGGGCACGAGCACCTCGACGGTGTCCGAGCCGATCCTGGTCGCCACGCAGTCCGTCCTGTTGAGTGCGTCGACGAGCTCCGGAGCGAGGTCTGGGTTGCTGAGCAGGATCTTCACTTCTAGCGAGTATCGAGGACCCACCCGCTGCGTTCCGAGCCCGATCGGGTAGTTCGAGCACGGCGAACGGGTAGGCGCGAGGCCGCCAGGGCGCCTGACCACCCGAAAGGGAGCGCGAACTCTCCCTAGGAGTGGGTCCGTGTGGGCGCGCCGTCGAAACGATGTGGGGGCAATCAATGGAGAGGTAGCAGATGAAGCGAATTTTCATGCTTTTGGTCCCGGCGCTCATGCTCAGCGTCATCGTCGGGACGGCGGGCGGGGCGACAAAGCCGCGCACCGTCGAGAAGCTGTGCGGTTGGGTAGAGAAGGGCGGGAACAAGGACACGTTCAACGACTTCTCGCTCGTGAAGAAGCACCCGACCGATGCTCGGTTCTGTCTCGTGGGTGTCAAGGGCAAGGCCGGGGGAGTCAAGGGCAAGCGGGGCGCTCGTGGCTTCGGCCGGCGTGAAGGGTGAGCGGGCGCCGCCGGAGCGAAGGGCTGGCACGGGCTCGACCGGAGCGACCGGCTCGACCGGCGCGAAGGGTGAGGTCGGCGCGAAGGGTGCGACCGGCGAGGCAGGGGCGAAGGGCGACGACCGGAGCTGACCGGCGCGAAGGGCGACACCGGAGCTACTGGCGCGAAGGGCGACACCGGAGCTGACTGGCGCGACCGGCCGGCTGGCCCGCAGGGGCTCAGGGCATCCAGGGGCTGATCGGTGCTGACTGGTCCCGCAGGGTGAGCAGGGCATCATCGGTCTTACTGGGCCGATGGGCTCGACCGGCCCGACCGGTGCTGACGGCGAAGACGGAGCGGCCGGTGCGGCTGGCCCGGCTGGTGCCGCTGGTGCTGTCGGCCCGATGGGTCCATGTCGGCCCGATGGGTAACGCTGGCCCGATGGGTCCGACCGGCCCGGCTGGTGCTGCTGGTGCTGACGGCGACGACGGCGCGACCGGTCCTGCCGGTGCTGTCGGTCCCGCTGGCCCGGCTGGTGCTGTCGGCCCGGCTGGTGCCCCCGGCGCTGCTGGCGCTGCTGGCGCTGTTGGTCCCGCTGGCCCCGCCGGTCCTGCTGGGCCGCAGGGTCCGCAGGGCGTGAAGGGTGACACGGGTGCCCCCGGTGCTGACGGTGAGGACGGGCTCAACGGCTCGTCCATCATCACGGTCGCTGCTGACACGGTGAGTGGTCAGAAGACCTTCACGGTCAACTGCCCGGTCATCGCTGGTGTGCAGAAGTACGCCATCTGCGGCGGCTACGACATCCAGGGCTCGGTGACGGCTTCGTACCGTTCCGACTCAGCGGGCGTCGCGACCGGCACGACCTCGTGGACGATCACGCAGACCTCGGGTAACTCCGGGTCGGGCAAGGCGTACGTCTACTGCGCGTAGGTCGCAGCTTCACCTGTACGACCGAGAGGCTCCCGGAAGGGAGCCTCTCTCATTTCCCCTGGCGAGAATGGCGAGACCGGAGCGATCGGCCCGGCTGGCGCTCAGGGTCCGATCGGCCTGCAGGGACCCGTTGGACCCAAGGGCGATGTTGGTCCGAAGGGTGACACTGGCGAGACTGGTTCTCCGGGCGAGGCTGGCCCGAAGGGCGACGTCGGTCAGGCTGGCCCGCAGGGCCCGGCTGGTACGCCATCTCGGGCGGCTTCGCGCAGGGCTCGGTGACACGTTCCGCATGGCCGACGGGCACGGTCACGCAGTCGAGCGGCAACACCGACTCGCTGCGCGTGTTCGCCTACTGCATCGCGTAGCTCCAAGATAGGGAGAACGACAGAAGCCGCCCTCCGGGCGGCTTCGTCTTTTGTGTGGGTCGCCGTTGTCAGCGATAGATACGTCTGCGCTCGCGCTGGGCGGCCTTGCGGATTGAGCGGAACGTCTGCTCGCGGCTGACCTATCCCTCGCCGCCGAGGAATAGACCTGCACCCCCGAAGATCGTTCCCACTTTCAACCCCCGGTGATCCCTCGTTTTCGGGATCAGGCCGTGACGGGCGGCACCCAGCGCGGGACGTGCGCGATCACGGTCGTCGGGCCGCCCGGCCGGCTGATCAGCTCGAGCCGGCCCCCGAGGAGTCGCATCCGCTCGCGCATGCCGACCAGACCGATCCCGTCCTGCGGCTCACCGTTCGGTTCGGCCGTCTCCGCGGTGAAGCCGCGCCCGTCGTCGCGGATCTCCATGCGCACGCCGTCGCCGTTGTCGGTCAAGTCGACAAACGCTGCCCCGGCGCTGCTGTGCTGGCGGATGTTGCTGAGCGCCTCCTGCAGAACGCGGAGCAGTGCGATTCGCTGGGAGTCGGTCAGGCTGTCGAACCGGCCGTGGAGTGTGAGCGAGGTCGAGATCCCTGTCCGTCGCTCCAGGGTCGCGAGCTCGCGCTCGACGGCCTCATGGAGCGGCTGCTGGAGCAGAGAGCGCGGCTCGAGTGAGTGCGCGAGGTCATGGAGGTCGCGGTTGAGCTCGGCGAGCTGCGCTTCGAGGTCGGCGAACGAGTCGAGCGCCTGTTGCCGGTGCTCGGGCGCGAGCAAGCGCGCCACATGGTCGCGCAGCACCCGCACGTCCTGCGCCAGGACGTAGACCTGCTGCAGCGGGCCGTCGTGCAGGTCGAAGCCGAGTCGGACGAGCAGCCGCTCGTTCGCGGCTGCGAGCCGGGGCTCGCGCTGATCAAGCATCTAGGCGGACTCGATCGTGAGCGTGCCCGCGAGCCCGGTCCGGTAGGCATAGCGCGCCGCCTCGGTGCGGCTCGTGACGCCGAGCTTCCGGTAGACGTTGCGCAGGTGGAACTTGACGGTCTGCTCGCTGATCCACAGCTGGCGGCCGATCTCGCGGTTGGAGAGCCCTCGCGTCACAGCCTCGAGCACGGAGGACTCGCGCTCGCTGAGGAGCGTCTCACCCACCGGCGCTTTGTGCTCGCGCGAGGCGACGCCCCAGACGGTGAACGTGTTGCTCTCGAGGGCGCTGCGGATCACGGTCGGGAGGTCGACGGGCGCGACCGTCTTGACGACGTAGCCTCGCGCGCCCGCCGCGCGGGCTGCCTCGATCTGCTCCTCGTCGCCGTAGCTCGAGAGGATGACGACGGCGACGTCGGCATTCTGCTTGCGCAGGCGCCGAAGGCACGCGATTCCGTCCAGCTCGGGCATGCGCACGTCGAGGAGGACGACGTCGGGCCGAAGCTCGTTCACCGCCGGCATCACGTGACTGCCGACGGAGACCTCGCCGACGATCGTGAAGTCGCTCGACTCGCCCAGCGCACGGCGGACCGCCGCCAGCATCAGCGGGTGGTCGTCCGCAACGAGTACACGCAATGGGGTCATCCTGCCGCAGGTCCTTTCGCGCCGGTCGCCGTGCCGGCGCCGGTCCCGCGAACCATCGTGCAATCGCGCGGGGATCGCATCACCCGTTCGGGCGATGCGGGCAGCTACGCCGCCGGGGCGTCCTTCGCGGTGAACCGCCGCAGCGCCTCGACGCCGATCCCGAGCAGCACAGCGAGCATGAGCACGGGCAGCCAGCGGCGGAACTGGGCGACGGGAGCCCACCAGACGAGGAGGAGCAGGAACGCCGCGGTAGCACCGTAGGCCCACTCGGGCCGGGCGAGGTAGGGGGCGAGCCTGCGCCTGGCCGCCGTCGCGCGCGAGCCGGCGCCGGTCAGCCAGACGCCGATCAGCGCGAAGGCGCCGAGCGCGATCGTCAACCAGGCGCTGCCCTTGAGCAGCCTGGTGAGGATGTCCCAGGCGTCCTGGGCGGCGGGGCGCGCCGACTCGGTCTTGACCAGGTTGTCGACGACGTAGGCGCCGCCCACCGAGCGCGCGACGAGGACGAGCAGGCCGACGACGACGAGCGCGACCCCGAGCATGAGGAGGATCGAGCGCCGGCGGCCGCGTGCGAGCCAGAGGGCGAGCGCCGCCAGCGCGAGCGGCACGAGGAAGAGGTAGCCGCCGACCGACTTCAGGATCTGCGTTGCGTCCTGTGCGGTCTCGAGCTGGTCGGCCTCCATCACCCTGATGTAGCCGGCATCGCCCGGCAGCCGGTTTGCCAGGCGACCGACGATCGCGACGCGATCGCCGAGCTGAACGACGAGCGGCCGGAGGTTGAGGACGAGATAACCGCCCTCGGTCTGAACCGCCGTCAGGTCGTCGTCGAGCACGCGCAGCAGCTGCTCGTGCAGCTCGGAGACCGATCGAACCCACAGCTCCTGCGACCGCGGCTGCTCGAGCAGCCGCTGCGCGGCGCGGTCCGAGAGCTCCCGCATCGCACCGGCGACCACGGGCGCGAGACCCTGCTGTTGCTCCGGCAGCCGCTGCTCCAGCGCGCCGGCGACGTCGACGTTCGTGTAGATGCCCTCGACCAGCCTCGTCGCGAGCTGGTCCCGGATCTGCTCGTCCGCGAGCATCAGCTCGGCGGTCTCCTCGACGGTCTCGGTGTCCAGTCCCTGGTAGCGGATGAAGCCCGCGATCAGGCTGAGCAGCGCGAAGATCGCCGCGAGGACGACGAGGATCCGCGCTATCAGCAGGCGCCAGTTCACGCGAGCATCATGACCGCTGCGGTGAGGCGCCGCTCACGGTGCCGTCTTCGTGTGCCGGTCGGCGAGCGCTGCGTTCAGGAACGCCCCCGCGACGATCAGCCGCGCGACGAGGTAGAGCCAGAGGAGGATCACCGTTGCCGCCCCGAGTGACCCGTAGAGCTCGGAGGAGCGGCCGAGCTTCGGCGCGAGGTAGAAGACGACGACCAGGTGCATCAGCTGGGCCCCCACGGCGACCACGATCGCCTCTGGGAGCAGGTCGTGCCACGAGCGGGCGCGGTGCGGGAGCTTGTCGAGCACGAAGAGCAGCAGCCACAGGTAGAAGACGACGAGCGCGAGCGTGACGACGATTCCCGGCCCGGGGAGCTCCTCGCGCAGGAATTGCGTCGCCGCCGACGCACCGAGTGCCGCGAGGAGGAGGCCGTTGAAGACCAGGATCGCCTTGAACGGATGCCGAAGCTTCTCGGGCCGGAGGCCCCAGGCGACTGCGTGCGCGACTATCAGTGCGCGGACGACGCCGAGCGTGAACCACGCGAGGAAGACGACGCCGGCGACGAGGAAGTACCAGCGGGTTTGGCTCGACTGAGCGATCGCGTCCATCGCCGAGCGCGTCGCCGCGCCGCCGAGGCCGTACTCGCCGGCGGCCTCCTCGAGCCCTTCGCTGTCGCTCACGTACCAGAAGCTGAGCACTGCGGCGAGGACGAGCCCCAACGGCACGAGCCAGAGGAAGAGCCGGTAGGCGAGGCCGCCCGCGAGCAGCCCGGCCGCCGCCATCCGCTCCCGCTCGAGCAAGGCGGCGACATGGGTTGCGCCGGGAAGCTCGTGCGCTCGTTCGCTCGCGTGCGCCGCAGCGCCTCGCACCCGTTCGACCAGGGAGCTCTGGACCTCGGGCTCGGGCAAGCTCACGGCTGGCCCAACCGGCACGCTCAGTCCGACGCCTGCTTGACGATACGCAGTTCCAATGCTCAGCCTCCTTCGAGCCCGACCGGGGCACCGTGCTCGTATCCGGGGTGATGCTATGCCACCCGTGATGCCTTCACCTCCAGAGCGATGAAGCGGGCGCTGACGCGCTGGGGGCCGGCGGCGCTCGGGATCGCCGTCGTCATCGGCGTCTTCGGCTTCGCGCTCCCGCGGATCGCGAGCTACCGCGACGTCGTCTCGGCCGTCTCTGCGCTCGAGTGGTGGGAGATCGCGGCGCTCCTGGCTGCGACCGCCTGGAACCTGATCACGTTCGCCCCGCCCTGGCGGGCCGCGATTCCAGGTCTGGGCCTGTGGCGGGCGCTCGTCGTGACCCAGGCCTCCACCGCGGCTGCGAGCACGTTCCCGGGAGGCGAGGCGGTCGGCCTGGGCCTCACGTTCGGGATGCTGAGCGCCTGGGGCTTCCGCAAGGCCGCGATCGTCGCAGCGGCCGCCGTCGTGTCCGCGTTCAACCTGCTTGCGAAGGTGCTCCTGCCGGTGGCGGCGTTCGCCGGGCTCGTCGTCACGGGCCGCGAAGGTGGCCTGCTCCCGATCCTCACGCTGATCGGGGTCGCGGCCCTCGCTCTCGTCCTCGGCGTCGGGATCGGAGCGCTCCGGACCGACGCGAGCACGCGGGCGTTCGGCGATCGGCTCGACTCGTGGCGGCGCCGGATCCCGATCGTGCGCCGGCGGACCGGCTCGGGCCCTCTCGGGGAACGGCTCAGCCACTTCCGCTCCGAGTCGATCGAGCTGCTCAGGCGGCGGTGGCTGCAGCTGACGGTCTGGACGCTCCTCGGCCACACCGCCGTCTTCATCGTCCTGCTCGTCGCCCTCCGCGCGGTCGGCGTCACCGGCGACGAGGTCTCGGTCGTCGAGGCGTTCGCCGCCTGGGCGCTCACGCGCCTCCTGACGGCGATCCCGATCACGCCCGGAGGGATCGGCATCGTCGAGCTCGGCCTCACCGGCGCGCTCGTCGCGGCAGGAGGCGCCAACGACGAAGTCGTTGCCGCAGTGCTGCTCTACAGGCTGCTGACGTGGTTGCCGTCGATCCTGCTCGGGGCGCCCGCGGCGCTGCTCTGGCGGCGCTTGCACCCGGAAGGGAGCGCCGAGGCAGAGCTGTCGTGAGCGAGGCGTTCTTCTGGGGTTTCGTCGCCAGCTCGTCGTTGCTCGTGGGCGCGCTGCTCGCGCTGACCGTGCGCCCGAGCAGGCGCGTGGTCGGGCTGGTGATGGCGTTCGGCGCCGGAGTGCTGATCAGCGCGGTCGCGTACGAGTTGGTGGGCGAGGCGATCGAGACCGCCGACCAGGCCAACGCGGCGGCTCTCGGCCTGTTCGCCGGCTGCGGGGTCTTCTTCGCGGGAGACTGGTTGATCGACCGGCTCGGCGGCGATCAGCGCAAGGACGCGGGTGGCGGGCAAGCCGGCGGGGTCGCACTTGCGATCGTGCTCGGGATCGTCCTGGACGGCATCCCCGAGTCGATCGTGATCGGGGTGGGCTTGCTGAACGGCGAGGGGGTCGGCCTTGCCATGCTCGTCGCAGTCTTCCTCTCGAACTTGCCCGAGGCGATCGCGGCGACGACCGGCCTGAGCACTGCAGGTTGGCCGCGAACGCGGCTCTGGCTGCTCTGGCTGGCCGTCGTCTCCGTCTCGGCCCTGGCCTCGCTGGCGGGCTACGCGTTCTTCGAGGACGCCTCGCCGAACACGCTCGCCTTCGTGCTCGCGTTCGCGGGCGGCGCGATCCTGACGATGCTCGCGGACACGATGATGCCCGAGGCGTTCGAGCAGAGCGGCAAGCTCGCCGGCGTCTGCACGACACTCGGTTTCGCGGTGGCGTTCTCGATCTCGGCGCTCGAGTAGGCTCCCGCGAGCGTGAGGTATCTGGTCTCGCTGGCAGTGCTCGTCGGGATCGCGACCCTGGCCGCCTGCGGCGGAGACGAGGACGGCGGCGAGGCGGGCTCCGCCGACGTGTCTTCGATCGAAGGCGTGCCCTGGGTGCTCGCCTCGGGTGTCGACGTCGAGGGATGGGAGGAGGTGGCGCCGAGCGCGACGTTCGAGGACGGCAGAGTCTCGGGGTCGACGGGCTGCAACCGCTTCACCGGCTCCTACACGATCGACGGCGAGACGCTCGAGCTCGGCCAGATCGCGTCGACTCGGATGGCGTGCCTTCCTCCGGGAGACGCCGTCGAGCAGGCGTATCTCGCCGCGCTCGGCCAGGTGGCCGCCTGGAGCGTGGAGGACGACGAGCTGGCATTGCTCGACGCCGACGACGAAGAGGTCCTCCGCTACGAGGTCGCGACACCGGTCGGCTCGTGGCAGGCGACGGGGATCCTCAGGGACGACGCGGTCACGAGCCCGATCACCGGGACCGAGATCACCGCCTCGTTCGCACGAGAGCGGCGCGTCTCCGGCCGCGCCGGGTGCAACAACTACACCGCCTCGTTCACGACCGATGGAGGCGGCATCGAGATCACCCAGCCTGCGGCGACGGAGAAGCTGTGCCCCGAGCCCGAGGGCGTCATGGAGCAGGAGGCCGCGTACCTCGCTGCGCTGCCGACGGCGGTGCGCTACCAGATCTCCGGGCGCTCGCTCGAGCTCCTGACCGCGGAGGGAACGCTCGTCGCCACGTTCGTGCGCACGCCCGAGCCGTAGGCGGCCTGCCGGGCGATCCGGCCGTAGACTCGGTGGCGATGGAGCCCCGGCTTGCGGAGAGGCAGGAGGAGCGGCTACAGGCGCTGATCGACTCGTCGCCGCTGGCGCTCGTGGAGTTCGGGCTGGATACGCGCATACGGTTGTGGAACCCGGCGGCGGAGCGCATCTTCGGCTGGTCGAGTGAGGAGATGCTCGGGCGTGCCGGCCTTCCGATGGCGCCGCCTGCGAAGCGCGCGGAGAGCGAGGAGCTGTTCGCGAGGGTGCGCGCGGGCGAGTGGGTGAACGACTACGAAACCGTGCGGCAGCGGAAGGACGGAACGCTCGTCGACGTCTCGATCGCGGCCGCCCCGGTCAGGGACGGCTCCGGGCGGGTCGTCGGCAACATGGTCGCGTACACCGACATCACCGAACGGAAGGCGCAAGCGGCGGAGGTTCATCGTCTGAACGACGAGCTCCACGCCCGGCTCGAAGAGCTCGCCGCGTCGCGGGCGCGGATCGTCACCGCCGGCGATGTCGAGCGGCGGCGCCTCGAGCGCAACCTCCATGACGGTGCGCAGCAGCGCCTGGTGACGCTCTCGTTGTCGTTGCGGGGGGCGGTGGCGAAGCTCGATTCCGATCCGGCGGCCGCGCGCGCGGCCCTCGCGGACGCAGGCGACGAGCTTGCCCTTGCGCTCGACGAGCTGCGCGAGCTCGCCCGCGGCCTCCATCCGGCGGTGCTCAGCGATCGCGGCCTGCGAGCCGCCGTCGAGACGCTCGCGGGGCGAGTGCCCGTCCCGGTCGAGATCGCGGACATCCCCGACGAGCGGCTGCCGGAGTCAATCGAGGCCGGTGCGTACTACCTGATCGCCGAAGCGCTGACGAACGTCACGAAGTACGCCCACGCATCCACGGTGCGCGTCCGGGTTGCCGCGAGCGATGCGAGTGTCGTCGTCGAGGTGTCGGACGACGGCGTCGGCGGCGCCGACCCGGCCACCGGAACCGGCCTCCGGGGCCTCGCGGATCGCGTCGAGGCGCTGGGCGGCTCGCTCGAAGTCGTGAGCCCTATCGGCGCCGGGACGTCCCTACGGGCCGAGATCCCGATCACGTCGTAGCGTCTGGCGCTAGCCCACGAGCCGGAAGACGACGAGGTCGCGGACGGGCCGCCTGGCCATGCGGGTGACCGTGACCGAGCCGCGCGCGTTGTCGTAGAGCCCGGTGCCGCCGGTGACGGCGAGGTCGTAGAACTGCCGGAAGGACAGCGAGCCGTTGACGACGAGCTTCCCTTTCGGCAGGAAGTACGTGCCACGGCAATTCCGTGCGCGCCGGCTGTCGACGAACGTGCAGAGGAGCTCCGCGCGACCGATCCGGCGACCCTGCCGGTCGAACACCGACTGCCGGACGATCTCCATGTCCCCGGGGGACTTGCCGCTGCGCCCGATGTCGACGCGTGCGACGCTGATTTCCTTGTCCGTGATCCGGATCGTCGCCGGCCCCGTGGACGCGGCCGCACCGGGCTCCCACGGGCTGACGACGAGGACGCCCACGAGTACCCCCGCGATCAGGAAGCCAATCTTGGTTTTCATCTGCTGCTGCCTCCTTTGTCGCTTGCGTATGTTTGGCCGTCGCTTGGCCGGCCGCGGGATGCGGCTCGGTCGTTCCGATCTTGAGCCCGGCGGGCTAGCCGGCGATCCGGCGCACTGTCTCGTGCGTGAGGCCCGCGGCCTCGGCGATCGCCCGTAGCGACGCGCCCTTGCCTCGAGCCTTCCGGATCTCGGTCTCGAGCTGCCTACGCCCGCCCTCCGCGCGGCTCGCTGCCTCGCGGACGGGGGTGAGGTTTGGCGTTCCCGAGCTCATGTCTAGAGATTAGACAGGCCCGCGCATCCTGAAAGGACCCATTTGGGTCAATTCGACAGCGCAGAAAAGTGGTGATGAGGAGCTCGCTCAGCCACACTTACGTGATGGTCACGGGTATGAAAGTCGGCGGCGACGTCGAGCAGGCTCTGGAGAGCGTCGGCGTCCCGAGCTACGTCCTCGACACCACGGGAATCGTGCGCTGGATCAATCCGGCAGCCGAGCGGCTCCTCGGCGACGTTCGCGGTCGCCAGTTCACCTCCGTCGTAGCACCCGAGGACAGGCCCGGCGCCCGCGAGCGATTCGCTCAGAAGATGCTCGGCACCTCCCAGGCCAGCGAGGCGACCGGCCACCTTGTCTCGACCGCCGGGAAGCGGGTGCCCGTGGAGGTCAGCGCGGTGCCGCTCAGGAGCGGTGAAACGGTTGTCGGCGTCTTCGGGCTGATCGAAGACCGCCCCGACGACACACCCGGAGCGCCACCCCCGCATCTCACCCCCCGCCAGGTCGAGGTGCTTCGCCTTCTGGAGCAGGGCCGCTCGACGAAGCAGATCGCCGCCGAGCTCCACCTGAGCACCGAGACGGTGAGGAACCACATCCGCCGTCTCTTTCGGGCTCTCGGCGTCAACTCCCGACTCGAAGCCGTCGCCGCCGCCCGGGCCGCCTCACCCTCCTAGAGGGTGAACAGTTTCCAGTGCCCCTCGGAGACGACTTCGACGGTGCCGTCGGTCACCTTGATGGCGGTCTGATCGTCAATCGCGTACCCCGGCACCGGCACCTTGGCGGCCCACTTTTCTGCGTCGGCCATGGTGTTCTTCGGCAGGTCCTCGTGATCCAGGTGCGGAAACAGCGCAAACTCAACCAGTCCCAGCGTGCTGTCGCCACCGGTGGGCGGCTTCCAGCCGACGAAGTCCTCCCCGATATTGGGGGCCATCACCATGCTCCCGGCGCTCAAGCCCACCCAGACCGCGCGCAGCGACGGTAAGAGGTCCGCCAGTCCGGACTGCCGCATCCAGTAGCACAGATACAGGGGATCGCCGCCTCCCACCAGCAGGGCGTCGGTCTCCTGGACCACGGGGACCCACTGCTCTTCGTTGATGCTGGGCAGCGCGGTGAGCTCCAGCACTCCCAGGGACTTCCAACCCAATTCGCACATGGGGGTTCTGGTTTCTCGTCCGCTGATGAACCGCCATGCATGGCCAGCACCGCCGGGATATGGCGTACTCCGCGGTGGGAATGCAGAGGGCGCTGGACTCGGCAATCGGTTTGCCCAATAGCTCGACCAGCGCGTTCTCGATGCTCGTGTTCTTGATCCCAGCGGAAGTGAGAAGAAACCTCAAGATGCCTCTCCTATTCGTTACACCCGTTTCGCTGGTGTAGACGGCCAGGGCAGGGGTAACTCATCGGTTGGGCGAGGGACCTGCCTGGCCAACACTGGATCGACCGCGAACACCTACAGGCACGTCGACGAGGGCGAGCTCGACGATGCGGCGCTGCACGCGCGCCGGCCGGAATGGGTCAACCAGGCCGATTCCGCACGACGGCTGGGATCGCGGTCGCCTGGACATGGGCCGTGCTGGGATCGAACCAGCGACCTTGGGATTAAAAGTCCCCTGCTCTACCAACTGAGCTAACGGCCCCCGCGATCGAGTGTAGGGCACAATTAGTGGATGGAGATCACCGTCAAGCCGCGCCTGCGCGGTGTCTTCCACCAGTACGCGTTCTTCGTCGCGCTCGCCGCCGGCATCGTGGTCGTCGCGCTCTCCGACTCGGGGCGCGAGCTGCTCGCGACGTGGGTCTACGCGGCGGCGCTGGCGGCGATGTTCGGCGTCAGCGCGCTCTACCACCGGATCGACTGGCGCTCGGCGCGCACTCGCGCCTGGATGCGACGGCTCGACCACTCGACGATCCTGCTCCTGATCGCGGGCACCTACACGCCGTTCGCGCTGCTCGCATTCGAGGGTCGGGTCGCGGACGTGATCCTGATCGTCGTCTGGGCCGGGGCGGCCGCCGGCCTCGTGCTCAACCTCGCATGGATCGACGCGCCGAAGTGGCTGGCCGCACTCGTGTTCGTCGCGCTGGGCTGGGTCGGCGTCGCCGCCGTGCCCGAGCTCCTCGACATCGGGGTTGCACCGGCGGTGCTGGTGTTCGTCGGCGGCGGCCTCTACACGCTCGGCGCGGTGACCTATGCGACGAGGCGGCCGAACCCTCTGCCGGCCGTGTTCGGCTATCACGAGATCTTCCACCTGCTCGTGATCGGCGCCGCCGCGGTCCACTTCGTCGCGATCGCCGGCTTCGTGCTCCCGCGCGCTTGACGTAAGAACTACGCTGGACAGCATGGAGTCGAAAGTGCAGAAGACGGACGCCGAGTGGCGCGCCGAGCTCAGCCCCGAGCAGTACGAGATCCTCCGCCACAAGGGCACCGAGCGCGCGTTCACCGGCGAGTACGTCGACACGAAGGATCCCGGCGTGTACCGCTGCGCCGGCTGCGGGGCGGAGCTCTTCCGCTCCGACGCGAAGTACGACTCCGGCTCGGGCTGGCCGAGCTTCGTCGAGCCGGCATCGCTCGACAGCGTCGTCACCGAGTCCGACCGCAGCTACGGCATGGTGCGCACCGAGGTCATGTGCGCCGCCTGCGGCGGCCATCTCGGCCATGTCTTCCCCGACGGGCCTCGTCCGACGGGCCAGCGCTTCTGCATCAACTCGTGTGCGCTCGAGCTGGAGCGGACATGACGGCGACCGAGAAGGCGACGTTCGCCGCCGGCTGCTTCTGGGGTGTCGAGGTCGACTTTCGCAACACGCCGGGCGTCACCGCTGCACAGGTCGGCTACACCGGTGGGCACACCGAGAGCCCAACCTACAAGGATGTCTGCAGCGGGAAGACGGGGCACGCGGAGGCGGTCGAGGTCACGTTCGACCCGAGTGAGATCTCGTACGCCGACCTCGTCGACCGGTTCTGGAGCCTGCACGACCCGACCCAGGTGAACCGCCAGGGCTGGGACGTCGGGACGCAGTACCGCTCGGCGATCTTCACCCACTCGCCCGAGCAGGCCGAGGCCGCGGCGGAGTCCAAGGCACGCGCGATGGAGCGCTTCCGGCGCCCGATCGCGACGGAGATCGTCCCGGCGACGATGTTCTGGCCGGCCGAGGAGTACCACCAGCAGTACCTGGTCAAGAACGGCCGCGCGACCTGCCGTATCTGACCTAGGAATCCGACCCCAGCTGCTCGACGAGCTGCGGCCAGGCGCCCGCCGGGATGTGCCCGAGGTAGCGATGCCGGGTGCCTCCGAGCGGCTCGAAGACAGCGAGCTCGCCCTCTTCGATCGTGATGCCGACGGCTTCCTCGAGGTTCTTGACGTGGGCGACGAGCACGGTGTTCTCGCCGGCGGCAGGCGGCTCTGCGAGCAGCTCCCTCGTTCGCCGGACGCGTGCGTCGAACGTCGGGTCGCCCGGCTCGGGGAAGCCGGTCAGCGCCGGTTCGAGCTTCGCTCGCCCGAAGGCCAGGTCGGCCGTCTCGCGCGTGCGGCAGTACTCGCTCGAGAGCACCTCGCCGATCGGGATCTCGAGCGCCTGGAAGGCGCGCCCGATCGTCCGCGACTGGTCCCGGCCCTGCTCGCTGAGGTTCCGCTGCGTCGAGCAGTCTTCGAGCTCGACGACGAGGTCGTCCTCCTTCGAGTGGTCTGTGGCCGCGTGACGGACGTAGACGACGAGCCCGCCCTCCTGCAGTGCCTGCACGAGCTCGACTACGTTGGGTCGTTCGCTCTGGGTCGCAGGCTCCGTAGCGCCACCGCAGCCGGCCAGCGCGAGCGCGACGAGAAGGGGGGTGAGTGCCCGGCTCATTGCGTGCCGATCGGCGGTCGCAAGGGGCGTGGCTTCATGGCACGAGGCTATCCTCCCTGCGGCCGCCCCCATCGACTAGCGGTCCAGGTCACCACCCTTTCAAGGTGGTTGCACGGGTTCGAATCCCGTTGGGGGCATTCCGGGGGTAGACGCCAAGCCGAAACGGCTTGAAATGGTGGTTCATGCGTGACGGAGAGGGCAGGAAAGCAGGACGGTGCTGCCCCGGTGCTGTCCCCGCAGAACGAGCCGTTTTTGCGTTTCGATGGGCCGCGACCTATGCTCGCCCGCGTGATGCTCGCCGGCATACCCGTGGCCGCCGACTCGGTGACGGAGCTCGCCGGCATCGTCCGGGGCACGGGCGGCGACGAACTGGCCGACCGGCTCGAGCGAGCCCTGCGTGACGAGGTCAAGTTGCTTGGCCTCGAGATGAGCTAGCAGGCGATCATCCTGGCCGCGCTCGATGACCCGCCGGACGGGCTGGCCGAGCTGCGCGCCGTGCTGATGAACGAGCACCAGTGGCGGCAGCGCGAGGGGCTCGATCCTTAGCCGGGAAACATCGGGAAGCATTGAATCCTCGGCGGCGCTGCCCCATACTCGCGCCCTCGGGGGCATTTCCATTAGGAGGAGGGCACTGTGTTCAAGCTGCGGCTGTTAGCGGGGGTGGTGGCTGCGCTTGCGGCGGTTGGTTCGTTGACCGTCAGCGCAAGCGCTGCCCCGAAGACTGGATGTCCCGCAGGTCAGGATTGGGACGAGATGACCGTGGAGGGAGTTGCCGCCACGATCTGGCCTGGGCTGATTGACCCATCGCCATGGACCGACCAGGCGGACTTCCGGGTGTCCGCAATCGAACCGGAAGACCGGAACGGGGACGGCTCGCTCTGTCTCAAGATCATGTGGGGCGAGGACCTCAACCCGAACGCCAAGTGGTACCGCGTGGGGATCGACGTGCTGGGCACGCCGACGGAGGTATTTCTGGCCCGAGACAACACCGCGAACGCATCGAACGATTGAGGCGCGGCTCTACAGGGGTAGCCCACCTGCGGGCTACCCCTTTCTCCTAGCCAGCCCTTCCCGGTTTGGATGAACGAGCACCAGTCGCGGCAGCGCGAGGGGCTCGACCCGTCCCCCCGAATAGACCCAATCGTGTCCTATCGGGCGAGGTGAGGGAAGGCGATGCTCCAAGGGATACGGCGATCACAGTGATTGCCGCAAAGACTGGAGTCGGACATTTAGAAGTACTTCATCATCGCTGGTGCCCTCGCCGCTCTCGCCGTGCCGTCCGTCGCATCGGCTGACGTGACGCGCTGCGAGGGGTCGGTCCCCGTCAACACCACGGTCACGACCGCGACGTTCACGGCTCTTCAGCCGAAGGACACGACCGGCCAGTTCACCAACGTGTGGAAGCACGACTACACGGTCATCGTCAAGTCGGACGGCTCGTTCAGCGGTACCGGCAGGGTGACGGATAACGGCGTCTCGTTCGGCTGGGACGAGAGCATCACCGGCAAGTTCAATGCTGACCGTACGCTCGTCAGCTTCGACACCATCCCCGTCAACGTCCCGGGTGGGGCGACGTTCAAGGTGACGAGCGCGCCGATGGACAACAGCACGGTGCCCGTCGAGTCCACTTGGACGGCCAACGAGATCGAGTTCCAGATCTCGAAGCCGGTCATCACCACCGACACGACGTCAACCCCTGGTACCGAGTCCGTGAAGAACCACGGCCAGTACGTCAAGGCGCTGGGCGGCGGCAAGGCCGCAGCGCAGGCTTGCGCTGGGATGCCGCTCAACTCCACGCAGGGCGCGTAACAACACTCACGACACGGACGGGCTGGCTTCGGCTGGCCCTGCAACACACCGACTGCCCGGCCTCGTGCCGGGCAGTCGCCGTTTTTGCGCAGGGCGGCGCGGGGCTCGTCGTTACGGGCGCGGCCTAAGGGTCGGAGCGGGGCCGGCCGGCGCGGCATCGGCCAGATCCTCCAGGTGTCATGATCCCAGGCCGCGGACGGCGGCATTGTGGGATCAACTCAACCGCAATAGCCGGGGCGGTACATGCCCATCCAGATGCGCAGAAGCTGTCGAGGAACGCCGCAGAGGAGGACTCGTCGCTCACGCCCCCGAGGTTGTCCCACCCGCGCTGACCGCTCTTGCGGCGGAAGAGGTAGCCCTCCCCGCCAATCGGCCCGGTGAAGTGTCCGATCGCCCAGTAGGTGTCGCCGCACTTTCCGTAGTAGACGCTGCCCGCGTCCAACTCGCCGTCCAACAGTTGGGCACGGACGGATTCGGTCAGGCGCAGGTTGGTGCAGGCTTGCCCGCCCGGCTTGGTCGTCGCCGTCGTGGACACGACCGTGCCGGTAGCCGACGGCACCGTTGCGGTACGCGTGATGGTGCGAGTAGTGGTCGGCGACGTCTCAGAATCAGAGCCGCCGCATCCGCTAACAGTGACAACACTCATGAGCAGCGCCGCGAGCAGGACAGCGGCTCGTCGCACAGCCATAACAGTCGGCTTCGCGCATCTCGCTGTGAGTCCTCCACTAGCGCTTTGGCCGGCCAATTGTGATCCCGCATTTTTAGAGGGATCCAGGCCGTTGACCCCCGCAGTCAGATTTACGCCTCCGATACGCCCGGCCGCGTGGTCTTCAGTCCGTGCTTGCGGCCATACTTTCGGCATGAGCCGGATTCCGAATGCTGCGCTCGCCGAGCTGCTGGCACGGGACGGTGAACTCGACCGGATCCTCTCAGGCCGAGGCTTGACGTTCACGCGGCCGATCGAGCTCGGCCCGCCGCCGAACCGCAGCGGGTGTTCAACCCGCCGGCGCCTGATTGGGATGCAGAGGCACGCGAGCACCAGGCGAGAGAGAAGGAGAAAGAGCGGCAGCGGCGGGAAGCAATCGTCCGAGAGGAACTGGCCAAATCACCGACGATGCCGAACCGCCCCAGACGACGCCGAAGCGCCGGGGCTGGAAGCGAAGGGAGACGCGGCCATGACCGTGTCGCTCATCGGAGTCGCCCTGACCGCCGACGGGATGAGCCAAAGCCTCGAGGTCGCGGAAGACCACTGGACGGTGCGGACACGGTCATGGCGACGAGTGGGGCGACGGCTGGACGTTCGCCGAGTTGGAGCCGTATCTGCGTCGGGCTGAAGCCTTAATACGGACGCGGACGGATCGCACGGACGACCTGTCGCCGTTCCATCGTGCGCTGCTCGAGGCCGGCCCGCGCATCGGACTGCCGCGACTCGCGGATCTCAATGACCTCGACGCCACCGTCGGCATCGCTCCGGCGCCCGTCAACGCCCTGGGAGCAGTTCGGTGGAACACTGGGTTCGCGTATCTCGACGAGGCACGGTCGCGGCCGAACCTGACGATCGTCCCTGAGGCACTCGTCGATCGCGTCGAGGTTGCCGGTGGGCGGGCGCTCGGGGTTGTCTCAGATAGCGGGCGGCTGGCCGCGGACACCGTGGTTGTGGCGGCCGGAGCGTATGGGTCGCCTGCCCTGCTGCTGCGCAGTGGGATCGGGCCGCATGCACAACTGGTTCGTCTCGGCGTCGGTGTCATCGAGGACCTGCCCGTCGGAGTCGGCCTTGCCGATCACCCCGGGTGTGGGAATCGAGTGGTCCCCGGGGGCGGCGCACCTGCCGAATCAGGGCCCGGTGTTCGCGACTTCGGTCCTTGTCCGTGCCCGGAGCGACTCGTGTCCGAAGAGCACGTGGGACCTTCACTTTCTGCCATGGCTCGAGGAAGTGGACGAGGGCTGGCGGACCACTGCGGTCGTTTACCTGCTCAAGCCGGATTCACGCGGCAGCGTCACGCTGCGCTCGCCGGACCCGCGGGTTCCCCCCGCCATCGACCACGGCTTTCTCTCCGAACCGCACGACCTCGACCGCCTCTCGAGCGGCGTCGCGCTCATCCGCACTCTTGCCGAGCAGGCGGGCTGCGGACGCGAACTCCGCCCCGGCAATGACGGCTCGCTCGACGCCTATCTTCGACGCGAGGTCCGGGGAATCTTCCACCCCACCGGTACCTGTGCAATCGGGGCAGTCGTGGACACACGTGGCACGGTACTGGGCGTCGAGGGGCTTCTCGTCGCGGACGCCTCGATCATGTCGACGATCCCTCGCGCGAACACGAACCTGAGCACCATCGCCGTCGCCGAACGCATCGCCGACTGGCTTCGCGTCTGAGTCGATCCCGGCGCGGAAACAACAATCGGCCAGCAGCAATGACGACCACGCGAGCGGACCCAAATTCCCGTTCCAACCGGCGCTGACGTCCACCCGGGAACCGGGTGGAAGCGAGGAGATCGTCGCCTTGGCGACCGTGCTGTGACGCCTGACACCCTCAGTAGCGTGGAGCGTTAGGGCAGAACCCGGTACTGGGACGGCGTCTGTCGCTCTTGAGAAATGGGGCGGGCCGACTACGCCGCCGGTAACAGCGGTACTCGCTTGCGCGGGTGGTCAGGAGTGTTCCCCGAGCGATTGATTGCGTGCTCGGATTGACCTAGCCTCTCGCTGGGGACTCGCCGATCAGACGAAGGAGGCGACATGGAACGGTCAGCAGACCTGGAGGTCTGGCTCAAAGATGGATACGCCGCGATGCAGCGTGGAGACGTGGACGCGATGGACGGCGTCGTGTCGAGGGCCGACGGGACGGTGATGATCGGCACCGACCCGAACGAATGGTGGCACGGGCACGAGGCGATCCGCAAGGCGTTCGAGGCACAGGTACAAGCGTTCGGCGGAGGTTTCCCGCTCATCACCGGCGACCCACGCGCCTACGTCGAGGGCGACGTCGGGTGGATCAGCGACCGCCCGTCTTTCAAGCTCCCGGACGGGAGCATGATGGAGACGCGCCTCACCGGAGTGGCCCACCGCGAGAACGGCGGCTGGCGCTGGGTTCAGGCGCACTTTTCCATCGGAGTCCCCAACGAGGATGCCTTCGCCCAGGTGCCACTGACCTAGCACCGAGGGGAAGTCGCGTCTCCTGGGCCAGCGTGCTCTCTCCTGACATCGCTCGGATGACCTGCCGCGCTGAGTAGCGTGGCGCGCTAGGACAGAACGAAGCCGGACGTTGCAGCCGCGCGCCGTATGCTCGTCCGCGTGATGCTCGCCGGCGTCCCGATGTTCGCTGACGCCACCGCAGAGCTGCCCAGGAGAGGTGAAGGGCGGCGGGTGCCGGCCTTCACCTCTCGTCGTAGCAGCTGCTTCGCGTCGCGGTCGACTAGACCGCGGTTATCGCGCAGAGCGAGCCGAGCGTGTCCCCGGCGGGGAGGTGGAACGGTCCAAAGTTGACCTGTCCGACCGGCGGGAACGCGATCTGCACCGGCTGCTCGATCGTGATCAGGGTGCCGGCGAGCACGGTCTCGCCGGCCGCGATCGGGGCGATCGAGAGGTCGGGCAGCGTGGTGATCCAGCCAGGGTGCCGCGCCGCCGGGTCGTGCTGCTGCGGTTCCGACCAGGCTTCGGACACGTCGGTGACGTCCATGACCCCGTTCCGAACCGTGCCGGTGATCGTCGACTGATGCTGCAGGAAGCTCGTGGCCAGTCCGTTGGTCCCGGTGACGATGTTGAGGTTGGTGACGGTGACCGGGACGCCGGTCGGAACGGTCCAGCTTCCGCCGCCTCCGCCTTGTGCCAGGTCGCGAGCGCAGGTGGACAGGTCGACGACGACGGGGTCGACCGCCGCCGCGCTGGCGGCTACCGAGCCGGCGATCGTCGCGGCCGCGAGTGCTGCGAGAACGAGCCGATTCATGTGAACCCTCCCTCATGTTGACGACCCGTCCACGGTAGGAACCACGTAGCGCATCCGTATCGGTGTCAACCCTGGACCTCGCGCCGTGCTAGCACGAACGTGGCTCGGCGCTGTAGTCGGGACTCCGTCCTGGCCGCCCTCGACGACCCTCCTGACGGGCTCGCCGAGCTGCGCGGCGTCATGGTGAACGAGCATCAGTGGCGTCAGCGCGAAGGGCTCGACGCCCCCGGCCGGGTCGCCGCGGAATCGTCGTCAGGGCGGCCGGGTCGCTACCACCTTCGGCCTCGCCCCCAGGGACTGGGAGCCGGGGCTGGTACACGGCGCGCGCTCCCGGATCGTTCTCTGGTCAGAAAACGAGCCTCTCTTCTATCGGCTTGCGCGAGTGTGCGCTTGAGATAGGCCGCGCGTGTCAAACGGCACGCTTCGGACGCGCCCGGAACCGATCAAGGTTCGCGCCTTGGAGGATGAGTACCGTTAGCTCGGCCTCGGACTTCATCCCGTGGTCTTCAGCCTCGTGCAAGAAGACCGCTTCGCCTGCGCCGATCGGCTCATCGACACCATTCGCCCCGCTCACTTCGCGCGCGGAGGTCGCCAGCGCCGGCGACCTCGTCCGCATGCTCGAAGCCCACGGCGCGACCGACCCGGTCACGGTGGAGACGATGCGCCGCATCGTCGACTCGATCGCGGCCTCAGTTGGGATCTCTGATTCGAACCGTCAGGCGAGCTCGACGCAGCGAGTCGCCGCAACCGGCAAGGACGAGTGCAACGCAAGTAGGGCTCTGCGCATCATCATCGGGTATACGCCAACGGGCCCGGCTTACCTCCGCGAGCGCGGCCACCGTGTGGTGGGCGCCGCCCCGAGGGGGCGGCGCCCCTATGAACGATCTCCCTAGCGGTTGACGCGGTGGCTGTGGCCTTGCCACTCGTGCGCGAGGCTCGACGGCCGTGCTTCTTCGGCTTGGTGCCGAACGGGTCCTTCGACGCTGCGAAGTAGTAGACGGCATAGCTCGCGGCGCCCGACAGCTCGCTGAGGCTCTTGATCGCCCCGCCGGCCATCTTGCCTTGGGCCGCGCGCTTGGCCGCGTCGTCCCCGTCGGGGGCGAGACCTTCGGCGTCGAGCGGCGGGACACCGGTGAGGACGGTGGTCAGGTTGTCGCAGAGCTGGTGGTAGCACGGGTCGTACCACGAGCCCGCGGCGCCGCCGTAGACCGCTTCCTGCTCGGGCGTCTTCACGCCCTCGGCGCCGGCGAACACGCCGCCTGCCGGGATGCCACGGTCGGTGAACCCGACATAGTCGGAGCGGCCGTCGAACGGCACGCGCTCGCTCGCGAGACCCTGGGCGCGGAACCAGTCGTCGAAGACCTGCTCGACCTTGCCCGAGCCCTCGGGGCCGGCCGGGTTGCCCTCCTCGGCGTTGCCGTCTCCGTCATAGACGAAGCGGACGTAGTTCGGCGAAGCCAGCATGTCGTAGTCGAGCATCACGTCGATCTTGTCCACCTCGCTCTGGCTCAGGTTGTGCGCGTAGTAGGTCGAGCCGACCAGCCCGTTCTCCTCCGCACCCCACCACGCGAAGCGGATCTTGTTCCGGATCTTGTGGTTGCCGTCGGCGATCTCCTCGGCCTGGGCAAGCAGCGTCGCCGTGCCAGAGCCGTCGTCGTTGATGCCGGGGCCGTCGGGCACCGAGTCGAGGTGCGCGCCGACCACGACGACGTGGTTCGGGTCGCCGTCGCTCGTCTCGGCGATCACCTGCGGCAGGAAGCGGTCCGTGAACGTGCCGTAGACCTTGAAGTCGACGGTCGGATTCAGGTTCTGCTTGTAGGCCTGCAGCAGCTCGTTGCCGAGCGTGTAGCTCGAGATCACCGCAGCGATCGTCGCCGGCGGGTCGGGCTGGTTGTCGACGAAGATCGGATTCTGGCGCGCGGGCGTGTTGCCCTCGTTGTAGATGATGACGCCGGTAGCGCCGGCCGCCTGGGCCAGCGACCACTTCGTGACGAAGGGGCACGTGCCGCGCTGGACGAGCGCGACCTTGCCGGACACGCCGGCATAGTCGGCGGCCGTGCAGCCGCTGGCCGATCCGCCGGTGGGCGGATCGACGATTCCGCCGACGGGGAACACGGGAGCGTTGGTGAGCTCGACGGTCGGCGAGTTCGCCATCGTGATGAAGTCCGCCGTCGGCAGGTCGCTGTCGTCAGCATCGCCAGGGATGTAGGTCTTCGCCGACGGCGAGACCATGTTCAGGACAGGCGGCTGCGACTCCTGCCAGAAGGGAAAGTTGAACTGGTTGACCTCCGGGTCGTAGCCGGCCGCCCTCAGCGTCGACACGACGTAGTTGAGCGACGCCTGATAGCCGGTCGAGAACACCTCGCGTGTGTCGTTGTTGAGCGAGGCGATCTGCTGCAGTGCGGCCTGGTGCTCTGTGATGTCCGCCACCGAGATGGCGCCGACGAACTGTTTCGCTTGGGGGTCGTTCGGGCCGATGCCGGCGGCCGCGAACGCGTTCGGTGCCTGGACGAGCGCGGCGGCGGAGCCGGCCAGCGCAACGACGAGTACGGCGACCGACGCTGCCGCCAGTGCGACGCGGTTTCGCGGGCGGCGAGTGAGCCTCCGATGGACGCGCGTCTGTGATGCGGACAA
>CAWKNQ010000022.1:0-151219 GCA_963850995.1 uncultured Gaiellaceae bacterium
GCCGCCACCCATTTCGCTCCCTGGCCCTGCCGATCGACGATCGATCGGACGAAGACACTTGCGTCGAGGACGGCCGTCCTAGTGGCTGTCACGGTCGGCGCGGATCATTTCCTCCGGCGTCGGGAAACCGGGCGGAATGCGAACGCGGGAGGCGATCTCGGCAAGCCGGCGTGTGGCCTCGCCGCGAAGCCGGTGGCGACTCGCATGTTCCTCGAGGGTTGCGACGAGCTCGGCATTGAGCGAGCGGTTGTTCTCTCGCGCAAGTTCGCGAAACGTGTCGAGGACGCTTTCGTCGACATCCCGGATATGAACGGCGGGCATTGTCATCATGTTATCACTTCGATATCAGCACCGCGCGGCGGCGGATGTCCTCGACCATCCCTTCGGCGAGCCGCCAGAGGACCGCGGCGACGACGACCGACCGGGCTCCGTGATGCGCGACGTCGTCGAGTGCGGCCTGCGAGTGCGGAACGCTGTCGCGCTTCGCGTTCTCGAGCGCGAGCATCGTCACGAGCTCGAGCCCCTCCTCCCACATCACCGGTGCCAACTTGCGCGCTTCCCGCCGCGCCGTCCGCACGTCGCCGAGATCGAGCGGAAACGCGACGAACGTGAGACACGGAAGGCAGACACCCGACGCCATGAAGTCGAGCTCGAGCCCGCCCACGAGTTCCGCAACCACGTCGCCGCGCATGAAGACAGCAAAGCGGAGAACGTGTGACGTGTCTGTGTCGAGTTTGCGTCAGCTTCTGTGCCAGCTCGACGAAGCGGCAGAGCGCGTTCGCGAGCCGCATCTGCGGGATCGTGCGGCAGTTCACCTCGAGCAGCCGCGGGCTCGCGACGAGGTAGGCGAGGCAGCGCGCGCGCGAGATCGCGACGTTGAGCCGGTTGCGCGAGAGCAGGAACTCGAGCCCGCGCGGGACGTCGTCGCCGCTCGAGCTCGCCATCGAGTAGAGGACGACGTCCGCCTCCTGCCCCTGGAACTTGTCGACCGTGCCGACGCGCACGCCCGGCAGCGCCTCCTCGCAGCGCGTTCACCTGCGCGTTGTACGGCGCGACGACCGATCACGTCGCGTCGACGCCGGCCGCGCGCAGCCGCTCGACCTCGCGCGCACCGCCTCGACCTCCTCCGGCGACTCCTGCCGGCTGCCCTCGTGCTCGACCGCGAGGTAGCGCAGGCCCGTGCCGAGCGGCGTCGTCCGCGCCGCCGCGACCGGCGCCGGCTCGAGCCGCCCCTCGTAGAACTCCTCCGAGATGTAGCCGCAGATGTCCGGATGGAGCCGGTACGTCCGCTCGAGGAAGAGGCCGCGGTCGGGCGGGATCGTCGCGTCGTCGCCGAGCAGGTGCTTGAGCACCGACGCCTCGCTGCCGCCGGGATGCGTGCCCTGGATCACCTGGTCGAGCTGCTGCGGGTCGCCGACGAGGACGAGGTTCCGCGCCGCCGTGCCCATCGCGAGCGCGTCGGCGAGCGAGACCTGGCCGGCCTCGTCGATGAAGAGGTAGTCGAGCGTGCCGTCGTGCTCGCTCGCGCGAGAAGAGCCAGGCGGTGCCGCCGGCGAGGTCGCAGTCGACGCACTCCTCCGACTCGGTGACGCTCGCGACGTGCCCGCTCGTCGTATTCGGACTCGGGGTTGCCGCCGCTCGCCTTCTTCAGGCCGCGGAAGTCGAGCCCGAGCTCGGCCGCCGCCTCCTCGACCGCGTCGAGCAGGTTGTGGATCGCCTTGTGGCTCGTCGAGGCGACGCCGACGCGCTTGCCCGTGCGCGATCAGGTCGCGCGATCAGCCGGCCCGACGTCCACGTCTTGCCCGAGCCCGGCGGCCCCTGGATGACGAGGTGCCGGCCGTCGAGCGAGAGCAGGAGCGCCTTCATCTCCTCGAGGTCGGTCGTCTGGATCGTCGCGGTCGAACGGCTCGCGGCGGAGGATCGACTCGAGCGCTGGGTAGCGGCGGTCGCCGGCGAGCAGCGAGCGGCCGAGCCGCTCGAGCGCGTCCTCCTGCGCCGGCGTGCGGTACGGGCTCGCCCGGGATCAGCGCCTCGCGGCAGCGGCACCTCCTCGAGCGACGGGCCCGCGCTTGAGCACGAGCCGTCGCTCCTCGCGGTCGAGCGCGACGATCGTCGCCCGCGCCTTCGCGCGTCGCCGGGTCGACGGACGTCCTGACCCTGCCGCAGCTTGTGCTCCTGCGCCGGGAAGGTGAGCGTGTACGCCCGCGAGCGCTTCACCTGCTCGGGCTCGCCGACCTGCTCGAGCCGGCCGATCGACTCCGGATCCTCGACGAGCTCGGCCGGGCGTCATCTCGACCCGGTCGAAGAACGCCCACCAGACGGGCTTGCGCTCGCGGTCGTGGTAGTCGAGCAGCTGCGCCGCGAGCTCCTCGCCCGCGTCGAGCAGCCGCGCACGCAGTGCCGCCCGCTCGGCCTTCTCCTGCCGGATCGGCTTCGGCTCCTTCGGCTCGGGCAGCGGGAACGGCCCGAACTGCGCGAGCGCCTCCGCGCGCCGCTCGAGCAGCCAGTCGCGCAGGAGCAGCGTCGCGATGCAGTCCTCGCGGTTGTAGGCGTCGATCTGGTCGAGGAGCGCCTGGTCGCCGCGTCTGCATCCACTGCTCGAAGACGACGATCGACGTGCCGCCGTCCTGGATCTCCGCCTCGCGGCGGAAGTCGAGGAAGACCTCCAGCTCCTTCAGCCCGTAGCCCGGGCGCGAGGCGCGGATGCCGTTGCGGACGACCTTGAGCAGGTCGACGAAGACGCCGCGGCGGAGCAGGTCGTCGAGCTCGGCCTCGCGCGTGCCGTAGCGGCCCATCAGCCGCCGGAGCGCGGTGATCTCGTACGGCGCGTAGTGGTAGACGTGCAGGTCCGGGTAGCTCGGCGAGCCGCGCGTGGACGAGGTCGACGAACGTCTCGAACGCCTGCCGCTCGGTCGCGTGGTCGTGCGCGTGCAGCGGCGTGAAGGTGCGGTCGACGTCGAGGATCCCCCAGAGGTACTCGAGGCTGCCGTCCTTGTCCCAGAACGGGTTGCCCTCGAAGTCGAAGAAGAGGTCGCCCGGCGAGGGGTCGGGCAGGAGCGCGAAGCCGGCCTCGGGCTGCGGCTGGAGGAGGACGAACCTGTCCTCGCCGTGCTCGCGCGCCCAGAGCTGGAGCTCGGCCTGCTCGCGGTTCTTCGCCCAGCGTGTCCGGCGTTGATGCCGGCAGGCACGGGCTCGGCCGGCGCGCGCCCGAGCTGCGGCGAGCGTCGTGATCCCGGCGGCGGCGAGCTTCTCGATCTGCGTCCGGTAGACGCCGGCGACGCGGCTAGAGGTGGTCGACGCTCGTCCCAGTGCGCGTCGCAGAGCGGCTTGAAGTCGCAGATGCCGCAGTGGTCGACCGGGTACGGCTCGGTCGCCGGCGGGTCGGCGACGAAGCGCTCGAGCCGCGCGCGCACGCGCCGGTAGTAGGCGGCGAACTCGCGCGGGCGTGAACGCTGGCCTGCTCGCCCGAGCCGAGCAGGACGTGGATCTGCTCCGGCTCGCGCCCCTGGATCCGCGCGAGCTGCTCGTTGTAGAAGAGGAGCTGGAGGATGTAGGCGGGCTTCGCGCTGCGGGCGAGCTTCGTGTCGAGCGCCTCGTAGGTGCCGTCCGGCTGGCGGAGGAGGAAGTCGGCGACGCCGCGCCAGCCCGTCGCTCGACGAAGACGCCCTGGTAGACGACGTCGACCGCCGCTCGCGCATCGCCTCGACCGTCGCGCGCCTGCGCCGCCTCCCAGTCGAGCTCGTCGAACTCGATCTCGGCGATCGACTTGCCCTCGGCGCGGAGCGACTCGAGGTAGGCGCGCTCGTGCTCGAGCCCCTTGCGGAAGATCAGCTCGCGCTGCTCGTTCTGGGACCTCGGGCCGCTCGATCTCCCCGCGCGCTGCGCGAGCGAGAGCGTCGTCAGGTGCTCGCAGGCGAGGAAGGCCGTGACGTCGGACGGCGAGAGCTGGAGATGGCCGTCCCGCTGATGCATTCCAGTGGAGTATCAGCGACAAGGGTGCGTGGCTTACGTGAGCGGATCCGCGTCGACTCGCACCGATGTTCCGTTGATGCTTCCTCAGGAGAGTTCAGACTCCGTCACCGACCTTCTTCACCGTCCCCGTCAGGTTCGTCGCCCGCCAACACAGGCGCGCTGGGTGAGAGGAGGCCGCTGTCTCGGATGTCGAGGAAGCGCGCGTGCGCCCATTCGACCACGTCTTCTTCCAGCGTCTGGGATGCGAGCCGAGCCGGCGACAACTCGAGATAGGAACGTAGGTAGGCGGGCTCGAAACCTCGTTCGATCAGCATGCGCACGGCGTCGCGCGCAAACGAGTCATTCGACTGCTTCGTGACCCACTTGCGCCCGTTATTTGGCTCGACGAAAAACAAGGCCGGCGGGTTCCAGCCAAGGAGCCCTGCGCGAACACGAGCCGGCCCGTCTGCGGGTACAAGGAACGGCAAGTCCGTCTTTCCCCATCTCGCTCTCGAAATGACGGGACGGCCCCGACCACCACGAGCACGGTAGAAATCGGCCGCAGCCACGCCACCACCAGCAGCTTCGCGAAGAGCGTTGAGTAGCGGTACTTGGAGAACCTTGAGGAACTCCTCGATGTGGTTGGTCGCAACACGCAGACGTGCCCACGTGTCGAAGAGCTCTGGGTCCGGTCGCGTGAAGCCCATCGATCCCTCCTGTTCAAGAACATCCAGAAAGAGTGGCCACTGCTCACGCAGCGAGACATCCGCTGGGGCGATTGCTCGAAGGCCTGGAAGCAATCGACGCCATCGGATCGCGCCGAGCCAACCCTCGCTCTCGTTGGATGGAGGCTCGCCCCACGGGACATCCCGCGTGATGGCGATCAAGTAGCGATTCGGCTCGGGCCGAAGCGCGCGAAGGTACCGCCCAATCTGGTCCCTCCCGTAGCCCGCATGGATCTTGACTTCGACGATGACATCCCACGTTGGAGCGCTGAACCGCAAGTCGACACGGCCTTCGTCGACAAGTTCCTCGGTTCGACACGTCATCTGTGCTGGGAGGTCGTCCGCTCGCCGGCCGAGTGTGTGTAGTAGCAACCCGCAAAAACGCGAAGCGAACGTCGTGTCAGTCTGGAAGACGCTCGCCAGCGCCTGCGTCAGCTGAACCTCGTCCTGGGGTCTACGCAGTCCTCGGATCAGAGCGATCGAGGCGGCGTTGTAACCGACCTCAGCCATACGGCCTTCTTCATCTCTCACCTCACCAGTCCACGCGCCGCTGTCGGCAGCGTCTCGACGACTTCTCTATTGCGCTGCGTCACGATTTCATCGTGCATGGTGCGCGGCTGTGCAGAGATGGTTGAGGACGATCGTGTGACCAGGCCGGCTGGCGCAGCGGCCCGCCGCACGCGGCGAGCGGCATCAGGACTTCTCCGTGAGGTTGGCCGTGACTCGCTCCACGCCGTCGAGCCAGCCGGAGAGCTCTGCGGCTGTCGGGGAGAGCTCGTACGGGTGCTGGTGGCACGCGCGCGAGAGCACGCCCCAAAGGTACGCGGCCTCCTGCGCGATCGGGGTCGATACGTACCACGGAAGGCAGAGGAACTGCGCGCGCGCGGAGGCGCGCTCGGCGCCGGCGGCGCGCGCTGCAAGGGCATCGCCGACGGCGAGCTCGAGCGCCTGCCGCGCGAGGAACGCGGTCGTCCGCTGCCAGAGCCCGGCCAGCTCGGGGGAGGGGCGCCCGACGAGCGCGCGGCAGTGGTCGAGAAGAAGGGTGGAGTCGACGAGGCTCACGGCAGTACGGCAAATTCGCGCGCCAGGATCGCCGCGTCGCGGACGAGGTCGCGGAGGTCACCGTCGGCGCCGTGGTGTGCGCCGCGGTTTACCGCCTGGAAGACATCCCCTTGCCGCATGCCGTAGCGGTTGTTGATCCGCGCCAGGACCTCGCCGCCGCGGTCGGGGTCGTCGAAGAGCGCGAGTGCGGCGAACACGTTCAGCTTCGTGCCGTCGCGCAAGCAGCTCTTCGACCTCCGCGTGCGGTTCGCCGCGCCCGATGCGGCGACGGCGCACCGCCTCGACGCAGGCGGCTTCGAGCGCGAGTCGGCAGAAGCCGGGCACCACCCGGCGCGCGACCTCGCCAGGAAGCTCCTCGGTGCGAACGAGCGCGCGGGCGTCATCGAGGTACCGCTCGACGGGGTCGAGCGCGGGCCGGAGCTCGACGACCGAGTCCTCGCTTGCGCGCGACCTCGACGACCGTCGCGTCGATGCCGAGCCGCCGCACCGCCTCGGACAGCCGGTCGTCGTGGGTGAAGACGAGCACCTGCCTCGTCGCGGCTGCGCGTTCGAGCACGCGGGCAAGCCCGTCGACCTTCGCCGGGTCCATGGACTGCACCGGGTCGTCGACGACGACGAACCGGAACGGGCTCTCGGGCAGCGTCGCGCGCGGGAAGAAGAGGCTGAGCGCGAGGGCGTGCAGCTCGCCCTGGCTCATGACGCCGAGCGCGGCGCCCGGGACGCCGTCGATCGTGACGTCGAGCGTCACTCGGCGCCGGACGCCCGTACCCTTCGAGCTCGATGCGGCCGAGCTCGACGCTGCTCCGGTGGCGCAGCAGCTCCCAGATCTCCATCGCCTCGTCGGCGATCGGCGCGAAGCGTTCGTTGCGGATCGCGAGCGCCGCGTTCTTGAGCCACGTCTCGGCTTCCTTCAAGTCGCGGACGGCCTTCGCACGCTCGAAGACCGGCTCGGCCGCGGAGACCCAGGCGGCGACGGCGGCCGCGACCGGGCGCCAGGCGTCCTCGCGCTTCTGCAGCTCTTCTGCCGCGGCCGCCTGCAGGTCCTCGACCGCAGCGACAAGGGGGCCGACGCGCTCCTCCAGCCCGGCGGCGAGCGCGTCCGAGTCGGGTTCGTCGACGAGCTCGAGCCAGCGCGACCAAGCATCTAGCACGGACTGGACATCGAGCAGCGGGCGGACGTTCCGGATCGCGGTCGGGACGTCGGTGATGAGCTGCCGAGCGCGGCGCTGCGCCTCCGTCGCGCGCGCGTGCGCACGTTGCGAGGCAGCGGCGTCCCGTCGCTGACGCTCGGCCTGCTCCCGCGCAGCCGCGAGCCACTCCGCAGTCACGATGCCCGGCGTCGCGCAAACGGGGCACGAGTCGCCGGGATAGTCGGCGCGGAACCCGAGCGCGGCGTCGAGCAACTCCGCGCCGCGCAGCAGCTCGTCCGACTGCGTCCCGACGAGCTCTGCGACGGCCCGGCGCGCGGTGCGCAAGTCGTCTCGCCGCCGCACTCACCGCGGCCTCGTCCGGCGTGTCGTAGGCGAGGACGCGGCGCAACAGCTCGACCTCGGCGCCAGCACTCCCGTCGCCCGCGACGAGGACCCCGCCCAGAGCGGCGAAGTCAGGCGCCCTCGGCCGCAGCGCGACGATCGCCGCACTTGCCCGGTCGTCGCCGACGCCCTCAAGCAGCGCCACGAGGTCCTCGCGCTCGACGTCCACGGCCTTCACCGCGCGCTCGCGCTCAAGCCGCGCGTCCTTAAGCGCCTTCTCCGCGTCGGTCAGCTCTTCGAGACCGAGCACCGACGAGACCGCGTCGTGCAGCCTCGTCGGCCCCTCGTCGAACATCGACCCGAGCTCGTTGTACGAGAGGAACGGCCGGTAGGTCGCCATCGCATCCTTCCAGCCAAGAAAGGTGAGATCCGTCGCCGGTCCGCCGTGCGGCCGCACCTCCACCTGGCTCTCGGTCAGGTCGGCCTGCGGCAACCAGGAGCGAGTGACCGTCGTCGGCCCGGAGTGTCCTTCCACCGCCAGCGTCGCCTCGATCGACGCATCAGCGTGGTGGAGGTTCCGCCACCCCTCCCGCCACACCGCCGAGCGCTTTGCCCACCGCTGGTTGTCCTCCGTGAACAGCACCTCGAGCGCCTCCGCGAAACTCGACTTCCCACTCCCGTTGCGACCGATCACGAGCGTGAGACCAGGCCCCGGCGTCAGCTCCAACGTCGCGGCCGGCCCGACGCCGCGAAATCCTTCGACCGTCACCGACGTGATATACGCGCCGAGCGCCGCGGCCGCCGCGTTCGCAGCGACGGCAGCTTCCGGCAAGACGCCATCGTCGAGGAGCGCGTCGAGCGGTGTGCGCCCCTCCAGCGCCGCCAACACGAGGTGCGCCAGCGAGTCGGCGCTCCTCCCGTCCCCCTCGAGCCGCGCGCGAACAACGTCGCGAACGACTGCTTCGGCAGCAGCCGTCGCCATCAACGGCCCGCCGTCCCGCCGCCAACCGAAGTATCCGTCTCCTCGCGGGCCACGGCGTCGTCCGGCTCACGGAAGCCGCGCGTGCGTCGATCGCCGAACGCGAAGGGCATGGCTACCCGGATTATTACGGCCGCCTGGACGCTAGCGCCTGCAATCCAGTCGCCGTACACCGCTGATGCACCAGTGGTGTACAGAAGGGCGATGCACTCAGAAGCTGGGGCGTTCCTTGCTCAGGTCACCTCGTCGGCTTAGTCGTCGGCGCTCCGGCGGCCGGGGCGTCGAGCGGAGGCGCCGCTAACGGCCTGTTCGTGCCCTTGAACTCGGGGCTAGCCAATCGAACCGTGACTACAGAGCGGTGCAGGGCATGACCTTCGTCAGGCGTTCGCCATCGCACGTGACCCGCGTGCCAGACGACATACTCGCCGGCGAGGAGATCGAGATCCTCCTTCTGAAGCACATAGCGCCTGGAGAATGGTCGACCCTCTCTGAGATCTACTCGATCGTCGAGAGTGCGCCGCCTGCGACACCTGCGGAAGCCGGTTCGGGTCGCCGAGCAGCACGAGGTTGTGCGCCGCCGTGCCGGCGGCGATCGCGTCCGCCAGTGCGAACTGGCCGCCCTTGTCCACGAAGAGGACGTCGAGGTGCCGGGCGAGCTCCGGCCGTGGGAAGAGGAACGACGTGCTTCGCGAGCAGCTGCACGTCGTCCTCGAGCATCGCGGCGTTCTCCCCCGTGCTCTCGACAGAGGTCGATAGCCGAGAGCTGAAGCCGGTCGTCTGTGAGGCGCTTCACTTCAAGTATCCAGCGCCCAGGATGGACTAAGACCGACGGCTCGTCACGCGCATTGCCACGCCTATGCGACCGCGGCAGCGAACGACGTGTACAGCTCTGAAGGAAGGTGTTGCTGGAGCTTCCACACAAACGCGATAGGACGATCGCCCTCGTGGCTCACATACATCGCGGGGCCGAGGCACCAGAACGCGCGGTCAGTGGTGCGCAGCCGGGCGAATAAGACGACGTTCGTTCGGTCTTCTCGCTGACGGATGTACCTCTGGCCGATGGCGCTGTCGGCGGCAGTCGCCGACTGGCTTTCCCAATGGACTAGTTCTGGATTGATCGCATAATCGCGGTATCGGGTTGTCGGCGAGAAGCCGCCCACGCTCTTATCGAGCGTGAACGCAAAGAGATCCGTTCGTGACTGCGGTTCCCACCAAACACCGGTCTGCCATGTCTGCGGCTTTGCACCTTCGCCGACACCGAAGGCCGCGAGGATCTCGGTGCGCGTGTAACGCGAATGGAGTGCAAGCGGCACGTTCGGAAGCTCGAGTGGATGGTCGAGGTACTGGATGCGCTCAGGAAGTAACTCAAGCACCTCGGCGAGTTCTGCGCGGACATGTGGATGGGCCCAGACCTGTGCCAAGGCGTCGGCGAAGCTCCCGGATGCGCCAAGAGTCGTGATTGACGAGATCAACATGCGAAGGAGTCGCTGTTCACGCAGACTCAGGCTCTCCAGCGCTGGCGGATGATTTCTGCGGAGAAGCCGCGGGTAGGTCTCGAGGCGCTCGTCATCGTCGACGTGCAGCAGTCGGCCTACGGCGCGCAGCAGTAGCTTCTCTGCCGGTCCTGCCGTATCAGTAGCCAAACCGACCTCGCGACGCATCTCCGTCCAGCTATGACCGCCGGCATAGACGTCCTCCAGTTCTAGGCCGCTGGCTTCAAGGTACTCACCGAGACTCACGTCCCCGAGCGAGCGAAGCTCCTCGCGCCGCTCCCGCCACGTGCTCGGGATCGCTTCGCGGATGCTACGGAGGACGATCTCCCGCACCACTGGGTCCAGGTCGAAGCTGCAACCAGCTGGCAAGAACGGAAAGTCGTTGCGAACCTGTCGTTCGACATCAGCGCGGGAACCCCCCAATAGCGCGCGGAGACGCCGGTCGAAGCGGAACTCCTTGCGGTGCGTGCCGACAAAATCAAGGACGGTGCAAGCGCCCTTCCCCGCTGCCTTCCGCAGCCCACGGCCCAGTTGCTGCAGGAAGAGCGTCGGGCTGTCCGTCGGGCGGAGGAGGAGCAGCGTGTCGACACTTGGGATGTCGACACCCTCGTTGAAAAGGTCGACCGTGAAAACCACTCGTAGCTTTCCGTCCGAAAGTTCGCGCAAGGCAGCCCGGCGCTCGTCTGAACGACTCGTTGCCGAGAGTGCCTTGGCAGCCAGGCCGAGCTCCGTGAAGCGCTGCGCCATGAAGTGGGCGTGCCCGACGCTGACGCAGTAGCCGAGCGCGCGCATGCGCGACGGGTCGGCGATCTTCCGCCGGACCTCCTCCACAACTAGGTGGGCCCACGCGTGATCAGCCGTGAGGACGCCTTCGAGGGCTGCGACGTCGTATCCCTGGCCCCGCCGCCACGGAACACTGCGCAAGTCGAGCCCGTCGTGAACGCCGAAGTACGCGAAAGGGGCGAGGTACTCCTGGTCGATGGCATCCCAAAGTCTCAGCTCGGCGGCGATTCGGCCGTCGAAGTGACGAAGCACATCGAGCCCGTCTGCACGCTCGGGTGTCGCCGTCAGGCCCAGCAGCTCGATCGGCTGGACGTGGTCGAGAAGCGCCTCGTACGATGGCGCCGCCGCGTGATGGAACTCGTCAACGATGACGACGTCGAAGTGGGTCCGGTCGATGTTCCGAACGTCGACGCTGTGCAGACTCTGGATCGATGCGAAGACGTGCTCGAACCGTTCGGGCCGGTGGCCTCCGACCCACTTCTCACCGAAGGCTGCTTCGCGCAATGCGTACCGGAACGTGGCGCGGCTCTGATCGAGTATCTCCTCGCGGTGAGCAACGAACAGCAGCCTGCTGCGACCGAGCTCCGATCGAAGCCGCGCGTAATCGACCGCGGCCATCACTGTCTTCCCGGTGCCGGTGGCCGCGACAATCAGGTTGCGATGGTGCCCCTGGTGGCGGGCGAGGACGACGTGCTCGAGCATCGCCTCTTGGAAGGGGCGCAACTCGAGCTCGATCGGGCTGAGCAGGGTGACGTCGCCAGCCGCAACCTCGAGAGTGCGACTGCTGAATTCCGCGGGATCGTAGGGCACAAAGTCCCTGCTCTCCCAGTAGCTCATGAAGACCGCCGCCATCTTCGCGACCGCATCCGGATTGCGCACCGCGGAAACGCGCACGTTCCACTCCAAGCCGAGAACCTGCGCTGAGTGCGTGAGGTTCGACGATCCGATGTACGCAGTCGAGTAGCCGCTTTCGCGATGGAAGATCCACGCCTTGGCGTGGAGCCGCGTCGAGGAGGTGTCGTACGAGACCATGATCTGCGCACCCAGTCGCTCCAGCTCGTCGAGCGCGCGCTGCTCCGTACTGTTCGTGTAGGTCGTCGTTAGGACTCGGAGCGGCTTGCCTGCCTCGCAGTGCCGCCGGAGCGCATCCGTCAGCGGGCGCACGCCGCTCCAGCGGACGAACGCCATGACCACTTCGATCGCGTCTGCCGAGGGCACTTCGGCGCGAAGCTCGTGCCCAACGGACGGCTCGCCAGGGGCGTTCGTGAAGACGGTCGTGTCGAGCAGCGGAGTGAGGGGGCGCTCGATCTGTAGTGGTCGTCCGTCGGGAAGACGCTGGAGCAGCGCAACCAACACGCGTCCGGGGTCGACAAGCTCGTCGCCACTCAAATCGCTCCGTTCATCCGTGAGAGCTTGGAGCTGATGAATGAGCGCCACCGCCAGACGCACTGCTTCGTCACTACGCCTTCCTTCTGGCGCTCGCTCGATCACTCTCGCGAGCATGCTGGCGATGTGGCGGGACACACGATCCGACGCCTCGGCGTCACGCAGATCGGCTAGCTCGGCATGAAGCGTCCCGTCAGGGATCTCCTTGAGCAGCGCCTCGAGCCTGCTCGTGAGCAGCGCTTCGTGCAGCCCGGGGTTGAAAGAGTCCCCGGTCAACCCGGCTGAGTTTCCGAGCCGTCCGCCCTCGCGCCAAGGCAGACGAGCTCGCCGGATGCCTCAGGCCCTGGAGTCGTCAAGCTCGCGGTGTCCTCAAGTACTCGCCCTCACGCTCCAGCCGCTTCATTCGAAGAAGGTACGTAACGGCCCGCTCGAGCCCCGCGGCGATATCGGTGCCTCGCCGGTTCCAGCCGTAGAGCCGCGCGACCGCGAAGGTGAGCTCGTCTCGACCCGCGTGCGTCGCGTCGGCTACGACGCGTTCGACGGCCGCTCGCAGCTCGGTGGCTGGTACCTCAGCGATCGACCTCCGCGTGTTCCTGTCGTCCGGGTCTGGGATCCGGACGCGGTTGGGATCGCCGTCCGCGATCATGAGATATCCCGGCTCAGACTCCGCGATGCGCCCCCTCCCTCGAAGCGTCTTGACCGCCTCATCGAACGAGTCGCGGATGCGAGCGCCTGCCCGGCCGACACCCCACGCCTCGCGGACTCGCCGCAGAACGACCTCACGAGACACAGGCCCTTCCACGTCGACGACCTCCTCGATCATCCGCCGCAGGTCGGCTTTGGCGCCGTAGTCGTGCATCTCGATCCCTCGAGCTCGTGGCGGAGTGGGAGTCGCGACAACGTACTGTTCCGCCCAGACGGGACGCTCGTCCGGCGCCACAATCTCGTAGTTGTCCTCGATCCACAGCGGTGCCTGTTCGAGTCGTTGCTTGCGTGGCGCGGGTGTGTCTCCAGCGATAGCCGCTTCAATCGCTTCTCGGAGCCGTTGTTCCTGGTCCGCACGGTCGCGGTACCACGAAGTCCCCCAGATCCGATGTAGTCGCCAACCGAGGCCCTCGAGCACTTCTTGCCGAAGCCGGTCGCGATCGCGCGCCACGCGAGACGAGTGGTACATCGCACCGTCGCACTCGATCCCAAGGGCGTAACGGCCAGTCTCGATCGGATGAGGAATAGCCATGTCGACCCGGTATCCGGCCGCGCCGACCTGTGGGACGGCGTCGTAGCCCCACGATCTGATGACTCGGATCACTTCTTCCTCGAACGGGCTCTCAGCGTCGAGTCCTAGCTCGCCGATTTCGAGTGCAAGCGCGGCCTCGCCGCGAGCAGCGAAGTCGAGATACCGGTGCAAGTGGCGGACGCCCTCGGCAGTGATCGCTGACGGGAAATCCTCCGACCGCACAGAGCTGACGACCTCGACGCGTCGACGCGCACGCGTGATCGCGACGTTGAGTCGGCGCTTGCCCCCGGCCCGGTTGATCGGTCCAAAGTTCATCGTGAACTTGCGGTTCTCGTCGTGCCCATAGCCGACGCTGAAGATCATCACGTCGCGCTCGTCGCCCTGGACGTTCTCCAGGTTCTTGATGAAGTATCCGTCGAGCCGTCCCTCCTGGAAGAAGTCGTCCAGGTCGGGTCGCTCCTGCGCGGCGCCGGTCGAGCTCGACCTCGATCGCGGACGCTTGAGCCTCGGAGAAGGCAACAACGCCGACCGTGACCGACCGATCCGGGTGCGACTGGCTCCATTGCGCCCAGTGCATCATCCGGTCGACGGCCACGGCCGCCTCACGCGGATTGTCGCGCGACGTACCGCGCCGATAGACGCCGTCCGGCACGTGATAGAGCTCGACGCCGAGATCTTCGGCCGAGTGGACCGCACCCGGGAACGAGACGAGGCGTCCCTCGTAGAACGAGTGGTTCGAGTAGAGGATCAGCCCCTCGTGCTGGCTCCGGTAGTGCCACCGGAGCGGGAGCTGGCGCAAGCCGCCCGCGCCGAGGCACAGCTTGAGGATTGACTCGAACTCGGCGAAGTCCTCCTCGTCGTACTCGTCGTCGCTATCGCCGAAAGCGGCGTCGAAGAACGACGTCGGTGGGAGCTGCTGTTCGTCACCGGCGACGATCAGCTGATCGCCGCGATAGATGCAGTTGATCGCGTCGGATGGCCTGACCTGAGAGGCCTCGTCGAAGATCACGACGTCGAAGCGGAAGACCTGGCGGCAGGAACTGGCTGACGGTGAGCGGACGTCATCATGAAGCACGGCTTGAGCGCCTGCACAACTGGGCCGGTCCTGGCGAAGAGGTCGCGAACAGGCATGTGCTTGCGCTGCTTCATCCCTTCGCGCTGGATAACACCGGCAGGCCCAAGATTGTCCGCGGGCGACGTTCGTTGCATGCTCGGATCACGCGCGAAGCGGCGAGTTCGATGACTCGCTCGTCGAGGCGTCGGAACTCGTCCACGGTGTTCGCGAGCTGGTCGGCGCGGACCGTGCCGATCCGTTCCTTGTCTGCCTCGATGACGCAGTCTGCCCAGCGCTCGAGTACAGCACGCTCGACGACCGCGGGGATGAGCTCGGCCTCAATGGCCTTGATCTCGCAGAACTCCAGCGGCTCCTCGACACCAAGGGAGATCAAGCGCGCACGAGTCTCCGCAGTACTCGAACCACTCCTCGATGTCCGGGAGCGTGTCGCGGAGGAGGCGAAGCAGACTCCCGAGCGTCCTCGACCGTCGTCATGAAGTCCTGTTGAAGCTCTTCGCGCTTGCCTGAGGCGAAGTTGGTGCAGATCGTGTCCCTCGCGCGGAGCCAGTTGGCGAGTGGCTCGGAGAGTTCAGTAGATGGGATCTGAACCGAGAGGAGACGCTCGGCTACGCCGTCGTCGATCTCGGAGTCGACGAGCGATCGCAGGTCGGCCGCCCATTCAAGGGCGGCGTCCAGAGCCGCCCAGTCAGTTTCAGCCCTGCGTATGACTCGCCGAGTCGACGCTGATCGTCGAGCATCGTCGCGCTCAGCTCCGCTTCAAGTGTCGAGCCGCTCACGGCTTGAGAGCGCTGTGACCATTTCGTCGACCGTGAACTGACGGTTCGCGACTCGCGTCCACCGCCGAGAGCACCTCACCAAGCGCGATCAGAGAGTCTGCAGCGTCGCCGCGATGCTCCCCCGCAACAGCGAGGGGTCGGTGATCAGATCGGCAGCGACGGCGGTGGCGTAACCCGCCGTCGGCGGCCGCGAGCCAGGAGCCTGCTTGCTTCTGGATCCATCGGCGTTCGCCTGCACGTCAACTGCCGATTGGCCACCGCGAGCAAGCTGGCGCTGCATGGCTGGCGAGATCAAGCGCCCGGACCAGCGAGCTCGATCGCGCGTCGAGCGACCCCGAGCGCGCGTTCGATGCTCCCGAAGTCGCTCGCTTCGCCACGGTAGAGTCGCCAAGATCAGCAGCGTGCCGAGCCTCCGCGTCCTCAAGTTCGCGCTTCAGCTTCTGCCACGCAATGCCTGGGGAAGGAGCGTTACGGCCTCCTGCGTGAAGCGACCGGCGCGCGAAACGGTCGCTATGACCTTCTTGTCCGCCCGATAGCCGCCCTTCAGCTTCCCGAAGCCCTGAGTGAACGTTCTCGAATCGAGAGATCAAACCCTCAAGATCAAGTTCCAGCACATCATCGGAAAACGTCTTGCCGAGTTCCTCGCGCTGGAGCTTGAATGAGTCGACGAGCGCCTGAAGCACCTCCTCGTGAGTGCTGTGCCGCGGCGAGAGATCCAGGATGGAGCCATGCCGCTTCCGGCTTGTCTGCGCTTGCCGCGAGCGCGCCAAGCTCCGCGAGCTCGAGCGACCGCTCGATTGTCGCATCCTGCTTAGGCAGACCAAACGCCTCGGCCAGCCACATCGCTCGGTCCGACAACTCGTTGAAGCAACGACGAGGCTTCACCGAGTGCATTCGAGAGACCGTCGACCTCGGGACGTCTCATGCGCACCAAGTACCCCGGCGAGCGCTGAATCATGCAACGGCACTCAGCGACTCCTCGGACATCGCGCAGTCGGTCGAGAGGGAAGCTCGCGGTAACGATCGCCGACGACGCCGCAAGCCCGTCGATCTCGAGCGCACGCTGCTCGACCTGCGCCCGCCTGGCTCTCATGAGCTCCTGAGAGCGGCTCGAGATCGGACTCGGTCAGCCATCCGACAGGAACGGATGCGGTGATTCGAGGTGCTCCAGCAAGAGGGCGAGCGCGTCGATAGCCCGGCAGGTCGCGCGGCACCTCCATGCCGAACTCACCGACGATGTCCGACGCGGCGCCCGACAACCGGTCCAAGGCCTGCTCCGCCGTCGGCGATTTGAGCGTCCACGCGTTGTCGTGTCGCGCTGTTGAGCGTGACATTGTCGAGGTCGCGCCAGATGAAGCTCGATCCGCGGGAGATCGGCCCCCATGCGCGAGAGAGACGCTCGGTTGTCGAGATGAGGTCCTCGAACTCCGCGGGCGAGAGCGCGACGCCGATCTGCTCAGGGTGAGGAGCTTGAGGCAGTTCCTGTAGTTGGGTGACCCGGCCGATTACGTCGTTGAGGCTACGCCCCAGCGGTTCGCGGACTTCGTTTACGGCTGCGGATCTTGCGGAGAGCTCGGCTCGCCGGCGCGCCAGGTTGGCCAGCTCGCTGCTTGGCATCCCTGATGGTGCCTGTGGATGGTGGGTCAGCGCCCTTGCGAGCTCGTGAGCCACTTCCTTGCGCGTGGCCTTATGGCTATGGAGCTCCAGCGTGTAGTCGCCGAGGCCGAACCTGCTCGCATCCGCGTCTCGACGACCTCGAGCGCAGCTGCCTTCTCGCTGACGAACAGCACCGTCCGCCCGAGTGCGATGTTCTCGGCGATCATGTTCGCGATCGTTTGGCTCTTGCCGGTACCGGGCGGCCCGTCCATGACGAAGCTGTTGCCGGCCGCAGACGCTGTGATGCACTGACGCTGAGTGGCGTCGGCCGGAAGCACCGTCGCGCCGTGTTCTGGGCTGCCCTGCTCGTCGATGAGCTCATCAGGCATCGGCTCGAAGTCGAGCGAAGACCCCTCTTCCGAGCCGTGAACGAGCGCTCCAATGATCGGATGGTCAGCGATTTCCTCGGCGTTGGCCTCGAGATCGCGGTACATCACTTCCTTGTGGAACGAGAAGTGGCTGATGACGAGACGAGGGTCGACTGACCAGGTCGGCATTGACCGAACGTGTGCCGGACCTCGTCGAGGAAGTCGTCGAGATCCAGCTCGTCCGGGTCTTCGAGCTCCGGAAGGGTGAGACCGAACTCCGGGAGCTTGAGCACGAGCGCAGGGTTGACGACGATGTCCTCGTCGACGCGCGCAAGGCGATATGGCTCCCGGGGGTTCTCGCGATGAAGCTGGACGGGAATGAGCACCAATGGACTCGCAGCCTCTTCCTTGGTGTCAGGGTCGACCCATTTGAGGAACCCGGCTGCGAGATAGAGGATCCACAGGCCTTTGTCCATGTACTCCTGGGTCGCGCGTCGATCGAGGGTCCGAAGAGTTCGGGTCAGCGCGGCGCGGTCGGTCTTGTCGGTGATCAGCTCCCCGGGGCCGGGAATCAGCGTTGCCGCAGACGGCTCTTCCTCATCGTTCTGAGTCAGGCGGCGCGAAGAACTGCCAGGAATTGCCAGCGAGAAGGCGTTCGACGATCCCGTCGATCTCGTCCGGGCTCCGCGACGATTCCAAGCGTCGAGGATCGCGTGTCCTTGAAAGTGCAGGAGGCGGTTCGATCGCGCGAGGTTGACGAGCTCTTTGCGCCAGCCTCGATCTGCGCGAGCACGCGATCGCGACCCTTCAGCCTCGGATCGATCGCTTCCTCGCCGCTTGCCGGCGTCGATGATTCAGCCATCGCTGGCGCCTTCCCGCGCTTGGCACCGCCGCCCGGCGGGCTTTAAGGCTCCGGGTCTTGTCGCCGACATCCCGAGGTTGTAGAGCCGCCACGCGAGCGCCTCGTCGCTGACGCCGAAGCGGTTCTCGCCGCCGGCCGCGCGCACGGCCGCCTCCGGCATGACGAGGTTCGCGGCGAAGATGTTCGCCTCCCGCTCCAGCGCCTTCGCCTCCGGGTCGACGCCGATCTCCTCGGCGCGGCAGTAGACCGGCTTCGCCGTGCCCTCCACGCACTGGCAGATCCAGTGGCCGAGCTCGTGGGCGATCGTGAAGCGGCGGCGCGTCTCCGGCTCGGCCGCGTTGACGAGGATCCGGCGCTCGGCCGGGAGGAGCATGCCGCTCACGTCGAGCTCGCGCGCCTCGACGGCGAGGCCGAGCAGGTCCTCGGCGATCGACTCGACCGGGACGGGCAGCTCGTCGCCGCCGAAGACGGCGTGGTAGCGCTCGCGCAGCTCGTGCGCGCGCGGCTCGTCGTACTTGTCGGACAATGTCCTCCCCTCTCCCCGGTCAGCTGACGGCGCGGAAGAGGCGGTCGACCTCGTCCCGCTCGGCGTCCTGATTGTGGTCCGCCATGTCTGCACTTGCAAGTGAGAAATCGAGAGAGCGGGCGCGGTAGGCCACCTGAGCCTCGAGCGGCGGCGGGCGCCAGCCGGCGAGCTCGCGCACGTTCGCCTTCAGGAGCTCCGCGAGGGCGCTCCAGACGCTCGCGTCGACGCCGGCCGGGTCGAGCTGGCCGGTCTCGAGCTCGTGGTAGGCGTCGGCGAGCCGGTCGCGGCTCGCGCTCCTGCAGCCCGAGCATCCCGAGCAGCGAGTCGACGACCGCGGCGCGCTTCAGCCCCTGCCGGCGGCGCAGCTCGAGCAGCGGCGGCTCGTGCTGGAGCCAGGCGGCGAGGAGCGCCGAGTCCTCGGCCGTCGCGCTCGGCCGCGCGCGTCGCCTTGTGGAAGCGCTCGAACATGCGCGCGAGCGCGTCCGCCTCGGCGCCGGCGCGGTCGAGGTAGTCGGCCGCGCGCGGCCGCTCGCCGCGGGCGAGCGCGGCCGCGTACTCGGCGAAGAGCTCGTCGACGGCCCTAAGCAGCAAGCTTCTCCGCCACCTTTCGATGACCGCGGTGGGCGGCCTGGTCGACGGCGTTCCGCGTGATCCCGAGCTGCTCGGCCACCTGCGCCGGCGAGAGGCCCTCGCGGTGGAGCAGGTCGAGCACCTCGCGGTCGCGGTCGGGCAGGTCGGCGATCAGCGCAGCCAGGTCTGCTCGCCCTCCCACTCCTCGAAGCTCGTCCGGCGCCGGCGGGATCCCAGTCGTCGGGGAGCGTCGCGCCCTCCTTCGCGGCCCACTCGTATCCCCGCGCCGTCCAGTTCACGACGCTCCAGACGACGGCGCGGTACGGCACCGAGTAGGTCTTCCCGCGGCGAGCTCGTTCGCGAGGCGCAGGAAGACGCGCTGCGCGACCTCGTCGGCCGCCTGCCGGTCGCGCACGCGGAGCGAGACCCACTCCTGGACGAGGTACACGTAGTTCTCGAGGAGCTGGGTGTGCTCCTTGGCCTCGAGCAGTCGCTTGTCCTCGGCATCGCGCGCATCGTGCATCGAGGACAGAGTCTCTTCGGACACGTCTGGATCTTACGAGGCGTGCTCGCGAACGGTGATGATCTGCAAGAGGGGACGCCTGACATTCATGTCCACGCCATGGCGCTTGCGGCAACGACGTGAGCGATGTAGGCGTCCCCACTCCTCCCCCTTGCTGCGGTACGACGTAACCGCCGGCCGTTTAGCCGAACGAGGCAAAGGGGACGCAGCGGTCTGCGCAACCGATCTCTATCGCTGCGGCGCATGGCGGCCACTACCTCGGTAGGCGGCCGTCCTCGTAGACTGCAGCGCACGTCGTGGGGATCGCAGAACTACAGGAACGCTGGGCGGAGGGAACTTGGCGAGACACACTCGCGAGCTGGGAGCGAGGTCTCGAACCCGCGGTTCCGCAGCTTCAAGCAATCGTTGATCGGCTGCTGGACGGAGAGGCTGATGCGAAAGCGTTCCGCGCAGAGATGGACTCCTTCTCTCAGAAGACGCACTACGCCGGCTTCCGCGGCACCGGCGGCCAGATGTTCCTCAACCTGCTCGTCGCGACCGCCCCAATCGCCGACCTTGAGGCCGCGCTCCGCGCCGCATTGCCCGCACCGACAGACGAGGCTGACGCACATCACAAGATCTCCGCCTTCGTCGACTTTGTCGCCGGCACTCGCGAGCACTCGACCGCTACAGGACCGTCGCTACCCGCGCCTGGTTCGGTTCCGTATTTTCTCAGCTCTTTCTGGGAGGCCTTCGACCGCGAACAGTGGCCGATCTACTACCCCGCCTCAAGGCGGACGCTGCGCCGAGAAGGGCTGATCTCCGACACCGGATCATTCGCCGATCGCTACATGGCCTTCCGGGCGGCGATGCGTGAACTGAAAGAGGCACTAGGCGGCGGCACTTGGGAAGTCGAGGCGCTGCTTTACACAGTGGAGCAGCCGACTCAGGGAGCCGACGCCGTTGGACACCAGGGATCCGCGGTTGCCACGCCGAGCGTGGCTTATGCGCGGCGGCGACATTGGTGGCGAACGGTTCGTTCCTCACTTCCTCCGCGACAACTTCATCGCCGTGGGATGGGACGCAGTCACGCCGCTCACTGAAGGCATGTCACGCGACGAGATCGCCGCCGCGATCCGCGACGCCTTCCCCGACGAGTCGGCCGGCACCGTAAGCAACTGGGCCGGGATCGACCATCGCTTTGTCAACCTGATGCAGCCCGACGATCTCGTGCTGACACCTGATCGCGCGAATGTCTACATCGGGCGCGTCACGAGCTCGCCCGCACAGACCGCGTACAACGGGCATGTGGTCGTGCGTCGCTCGGTCGAGTGGTTCAACCCGGACAAACCGCTCAAGCGAAGCGACATCAAGGAGCAGTTCCCGAGCCTCTACTCGAAGATGCGGACGCTCCTCACGATCACCGACCTAAGGGAAGATGCCTCGACCGTCGCGGCGCTCGCCGGCCTCATGCCGGCGTCGCTGGCACAACCGCAGCCTCCTAATGCAGTATTTCCCGCCGCTTCAGAGGCACTTGCGAAACGACTCTTCCTCCCTCTGCACTGGCTCCAGGAACGCGTCGACCTCCTCAACGAGAAGAAACAGCTCATCTTCTACGGGCCGCCCGGCACGGGGAAGACGTTCATCGCACAGGCGCTTGGCGAGCATGTCGAGGAGACCGACGGCGAGTACGAGCTCGTTCAGTTCCACCCCTCCTACAGCTACGAAGACTTCTTCGAGGGCTTCCGACCGACGCAAACAGAGAGCGGCGCCGGAGTCGGCTTCGAACTCACGCCCCGGTCCGCTGCGCAGGCTCGCCGAGCGCGCCACGGCCAATCCATCCACGCCCTACCTGCTCATCATTGACGAGATCAACCGCGGCAACATCGCGAAGATCTTCGGCGAGATGTACTTCCTGCTCGAGTACCGCAATCGCGAGATCACCCTGCAGTACTCGCCCGCGACTCACTTCTCACTGCCCCGAAAACCTCTACATGATCGGAACGATGAATACCGCCGATCGATCCATCGCGCTCGTCGACAGCGCCCTTCGCCGACGCTTCTACTTCGTCCCCTTCACTCCACGAGACGCGCCGCTAAGCGACGTGCTGCCTCAGTGGCTCGCAAGTCACAATCTCAGCGACGAGCCGGCCCGCCTGCTCGCAGAGCTCAACGATGCTCTCGCAGCTGAGCCGAATACAGGAGACGAGTTCGCGATCGGCCCCTCCTATCTCATGACGAACGGCGGCGGCGGAGGCCCGAACCTAGAGCACGTTTGGCGTTACGCGATCACTCCCTTGCTCGAAGAACGCTTCTACGGGGCAAAACGCGCGGACGAGGTTCAGGACTCGTTCGGCCTCGCGCGACTGCGGAAGCGTCTCCAACCGGCCGAGCAGCACATCGCTGCGCAAGGTGGCGGAGGCGAAGCGGCTGAGGAACCAGCTCCGCCGGCTGATGCCCCAGCCAACGACGAGTGACTCGAACTGCCATAGAGCCGGTCAAAGCCTGGACACGCTCAGAACGCCGGATCGACCCAGCGCACGCACTCGAGCTTTCGCAGCAACGCGTCGTGCGCGTGACACCGATGCAACCCCCTGACCTCTGGCAGATCGAAACGGATTCGAAGGTCGGGATCCTGGTTGGTGACGGGTGGGAGCTCAGGATTCAGCCTAGGCTCGCAATTCCCAAGCTGCTCTTTCTTCTGGCCTACTCGCAACGCCCGGACGGCTGGAAGGAGCTGCTCGCAGGATTCGAGCAGACGGACGACCTTTTCGACGCGGTTTCCGCTGGCTTCTCCTGGCAGCTCGAGCGCGCATTGGACGAGGGACCACTGCGGGGTTACGTCACCATTGACGAGCGACGCAACGACTTCCGCGGCCGCGTCCGCTTCGCCGATCAGATCACGCACGCGTACGGCCTACCGCTGCCGCTCGAGGTCACCTACGACGACTTCACACCTGACATTCTCGAGAACCGCCTCGTCCTCGCCGCTGCTGACACTCTCCTTCGACTGCCTAGGATTCCGCTCGTCGCCCGTCGCCGACTGCTCCGCGCACGAGCTCAACTCGACAACGTGAGCCCGCTTGCAGTTTCGGTTCCGGTGCGCGCACCGGAACCGACGCGCCTCAACCGCCGCTACGCCAACGCGCTCGCGCTCGCCGAGCTGGTCCTCAACGCCCGCTCAACCCACACCACGCTGGTAGCACCGAGCTCAACCACCTTCCTCTTCGACATGAACGAAGTCTTCGAGAGCTTCCTCTACGCAGCGCTCCGGCAAGCATTCACTCGCTTCGGTGGCGAGCTGAAACGTCACGTCGTCGACTACCTCGACGCCGACGGCGGAGCCCTTCGCGTGGAACCCGACGTCACCTGGTGGCGCGACGGCCTATGTAAAGCCGTAATCGACGCCAAATACAAGTCGCTCGTAGAACGTAGGACGATGCCGAATGCTGACGCCTACCAAATGCTCGCGTACTGCATCACGCTTGGGCTTCGCCGCGGCTACCTCATCTACGCGAAAGGTGAAGCGGATCCGCGAAGACACATCGTCACTCGGCACCCGTATGAGATCGAGATCCACGCTCTCGACGTCGAGGCACAACCAACCGTGCTTGTCGCCCAGGTCGAGGCACTCGCGGCGTCCATCGCCGGCGGTTCGCTCGTCAATGCAGCGTAGTGCACGGCCGCTCGGTTGTTACCGGAAGAGTTCCCGGAGCACGCGTTTGATCGTCGCGAACGCGCTCGAGCACGGGCGACCCGAACGAGTGGTCAGCTCGAGCGTTCGGGCGCGCAGTGCTTGTCGTCGCCGAGGATCTCGTCGAAGCGCTCGCGTCGCGTCGCGCTGCGCGTCGGCGTCGAACCCGGTGAGCCTCTTGATCGTCGCCTGCACGATCGGGGTCACGCCGGGGCCGATCGCGAGGACCCGGTGCATCTCGCCGAGGCCGTTGCCGTTCGGCGCCTCGCTCGGGTAGCCGCGCGGGGGCTTCTGGCGGACGAACGAGTAGCAGAACCCGCCGTTGCCCGTGTGCGTCGCGATCGCGGTGTCGTGCCTCCAGCCGGGGCCGTAGTCGGAGTTGAGCGTGTCGATGTAGACGTTGCGCGACCACTCGTCCCGCACGCCGGCGGACGACGTCTTCGTCCCGTAGACCGGCTGGCCGCGGTACATCAGGCGGCCGAAGAGCCCCTGAAGAGTGCGGCCGTAGGTCCAGTGCCGGTAGAGCTGGAGGTCCGGCAGGTCGCCGCTCCAGTGCGAGACGTGGAGCTCGACGCCGCGTTGCCAGTCGGTCCACGGCTCGAAGCCGCGCATCGGGAGGTTGCGCTGCCACGCCTGCAGCGCCCAGTACGTCCCGTCGGGCGCCTTGCAGGCGGTGATGAGGAGCGGCAGCGCCGGGCCGTCGTAGGGGCGGCACGCGTCTCGGAACGTGCGCCAGTAGTTCGGGTTCTGTCGGCTCTTCCAGCCGCCGGAGTAGTCCAGCTGGAACTTGGCCTGGGTCGACGGCGGGTCGGTCTGGCGGGGGATCCCGTCGATCGCGCCCCAGACGAGGACGTGCCGCCGGAGGCCGGCGGCGGTCGAGTACTCGACGAGGGCTGTCCCCTTCGCGTTCACCTTCAGCGTCGCGTCGGTCACGTTCTTGTCGCCGAAGATGGCGCCGGTCGCGCTCGCAGGCAGACAGAGCGCCAGCGCGCACGTAACGATGGTGATCCCCCGTTTCAGCATCATCCGCCGCTCGACGTGACGAGCGGCGGTCACTCTAGCCGGTTCTAGCTCGGCGCGAAGAGCTCGATCTCGGCGCCGTGGCCGGGTGCACGCGCGAGGTGCGCGTCGCGCGTGACGAGCGAGGTGCGGATACCGCGTGATCAGGAGGTCGGCGGCATCCACTCGAGCGTCCGAGGCACGATCGTCGCTGAGCTGACCGGACGCGACGAGCCGGCGCAGCGCGTGCGTCACCTCGACGTCGACGAGATGAGGAGCATGCAGGTCTCCGTCCCGCCGATCACGGGCGATCCGGGTCGTCGCGCGCCTCGCGGATAACCCGAACGATTGCCTCACGTGACGCGCCGCCATGGCGGGCCTGCGCGCGGGCAATCACCTCTGCGACGGTCGGACGAGCGACGAGGCGCACGAGCTCCTCACGAAGGTAGTCCGACAGCGACATTCCCGCCGCGGCGGCTCTGGCCCGGGCGGCCGCGTGCACATCATCCGGCACGTCTCGAATCTGAATCGCTTTCGGCACCGTCACAGTTTGCATGCTGCATGCAAGATGCCTGCAACAGCCGTGTCCCTACAGGGCGCGATGGGCGAGCGCGCCGACGTAGACGCCCGCGCTCACGATCGCGCCGCCGAGCACCGTCGTGAGCGTGATCCGCTCGTCGGCGATCAAGGCGCCGAGCACGATCGCGACCACCGGCATCGAGACGAAGATGTACGAGGTCGACGACGCCGACCAGCGCTGCACGACGAGCAGCACGGCCAGGAAGAGGCCGACGGTGGCGGCGACGAGGTAGACGACGGCGACCTGCGTCTTGCCCTCGGTGGGCAGCGCCAGGTTCTCACCGGCGACGACCGACACGACGAGCAGGACGGCCGCGCCCGCGGTCATGCCGACGAAGTTCATCACCACCGGGTGTTGGAGTCCGACGAGCTTCGAGACGACGACCGACTCGGACGCGGCGAGCGCGGCGAGGCCGAGGACGGCGAAGGAGGCCCAGCCGAACGAGGCCGAGTCCGGCTGGACGAACATCAGCGCCGAGCCGGCGAGCGCGATCAACGAGCCCGCGAACGCCCGTCCGCCGAAACGCTCGAGCCGGTGCGCGACGGCGAGCAGGAGGACGAGCAGGGGCCCGACCGCCATCACGACCGCGGCGATCCCGGCCGGTATCTCTTGCATCGCCCAGTACATGCAGCCGTAGGCGGCGCCGAACGCGAGCAACCCGTAGGCGAGCACGAGCCCGAGCGTGCGGCCGCGCGGAAGCGACAGCCGCAGCGCCGCGCACAACACGCCGAAGACAGCAGCGGCCAGCGCGAACCGGAGCCCCGCGCCCCAGAGCGGGTCGAGCTCGCGGTTCGAGTACCTGACCGCGACGAAGTTCGAGCCGCCGATCAGCACGGCGGCCAGGAATGCGCCCAGCGCGGACTCGCCCATAGGAAGAGCGTAAGACGCACGCCCCCTCGACGGGACTACCAGGAAACGAAAGGAGTCCCATGCTCGAGACCACTCTCCAGCTCGGCGACGCGGTCGAGCACCGCGGCGTCGTGCTCGCACCGCTCTTCCCGCGCCGCTCGCCGGTCGCCGACTACGCGACGCTCGAGGACGCGCTCGCGCTCGGCCTGCGGATCGACGAGGTGAGCGAAGTCCGGCTCCGTGCCGCAGCTCGCCGTCTCGAACCCGACCGACGCGAACGTCCTCCTCTACGACGGCGAGGAGCTGCTCGGCGCGAAGCAGAACCGGATCCTGAACGTGACCGTGCTCGTGCCGGCGAAGAGCACGACGCCGATCCCCGTCTCGTGCGTCGAGGAGGGCCGGTGGAGCCGGCGCTCGGCGAGCTTCGCGTCGGCGCCGCACGCGGCACACCCGGAGCTGCGCCGGCGCAAGGCGAACATGCTCGCCGCCGACCCGCTCGCGCTCGGGATCGCCCAGAGCGAGGTCTGGGACGAGGTGCGGGCGAAGTCGGCGCGCCTCGACGTCGACTCGCCGACCGGCGCGCAGGCCGACGTCTTCCGCTCGCGGGAGGACGAGCTGCGCGAGCTCGAGCGGGCGTTCCCGCTCCAGGCGGGCCAGTGCGGCGCGCTGCTCGCGCTCGGCGACGACCTCTGCCTCGACTACGTCTCACGGCCGGCGGCGTTCGCGAGCCTCTACCCGAAGCTGCGCGCGGGCTACCTGCTCGACGGGCTCGAGCGGCTGGACGCGAAGCCGGCTCCGCAGGAGCGGCTGACGGGCTTCGTCGAGGCGGTCGAGACGGCCACGCGGGCGCGCCGGCCCTCGGCCGGGCTCGGCGAGGACGTGCGCCTCGCGGGCGTCGGCGTCGTCGGCTCGGGCCTGGAGCTCGATCGTGAGCTGCTCCAGCTCTGCGCCTTCACCGGCGGCGGCGCGCGCCCGGTGCGGCTGGCGCGGCCGAGCCGGCGGCGGTAGACAATGAGCCGGTGACCGGTGCTCCGCTCGCGCTCGACCCGCTGCTCGCAGCGGTGCGCGCGCGGAGCACCGGCATCGGCTCGCAGATCCACGGCGAGCTGCACTGGCGCACCGTCGGCGCGAACGGGCTCTGGCTCGCCGGCGGCCGTGCCCGAGCCGTCGACACACGCGTCGTCTTCCTCTTCGCGCTCCTGCACGACACGATGCGGCTGAACGACGCGCGCGACCCCGAGCACGGGCCGCGCGCGGCGGCGTTCGCGGTCGCGCTGCACGAGGAGGGGCTGCTCGGCGTCACCGACGGGCAGCTCGACCTCCTCCACCACGCCTGCTTCGAGCACGCGGACGGGAAGGTGTCGAGCGATCCGACCGTCGGCGTCTGCTGGGACGCCGACCGGCTCGACCTCCCGCGCGTCGGGATCACGCCGGTGCCGGAGCTGCTCTCGACCGCCGTGGCGCGGAACGGCGGCCACCCGTCCGGCGAGCCGCCCGAGTGGGCTCGCAGCTGCACGGCCGCCTCTGAGGTGGACGAGCGGGCCTCGCAGCAGCTGGCGGCGCTCTCGCAGGTGGGCGAGCAGCTGGAGCGAGGCGGGGATCGACTACTGGCTCTTCGGCGGCTGGGCCGTGGACTTCTACGTCAGCGAGGTTACGCGGCCGCACGACGACATCGACATCGCTGTCTGGCTCGACGAGCTGCCGCGGATCGTCGAGCTCCTTCAGGCACACGGCTGGCGGCACGCACCTTACGAGGACGAGGACGGCGGCACCGGCTACGAGCGCGACGGGGTCCGGCTCGAGCTGACGTTCCTCGTCCGCGACGACGATGGTGTCTCCATCCCCCTTCACCGCGGGCCGGCCGCGTGGCCGGACCAAGCTGTCGCGCACGACGTCCGCGAGCTCCACGGGACACGCTCGCGGCTCGTCTCGCTTGCGGCTCTCGCGGAGGAGAAGGATTCGCAGCGCGACGACCCGGATGACGTGGCCAAGGATCGAGCCGACTTCAGCCGGCTCTCACGGCTCTTGCGATGATGGGCACGAGCGAACGAGGAGGTTCAGCCGTGGCCGCACCCGCCCTCACCGACGCGCTCGACGCCGCCGGCGTCGAGTACGAGGTCATCCCCCACTCGCATACCGAGACGGCCGCCGACGAGGCGCGCGCGCTCGGGCTGCCGCTCGACGGGGTCGCGAAGACGCTCGTCGTCGAGACGCCGCAGGGAAACGTCCGCGCCGTGCTTCCCGCGTCGGAGCGGATGTCGACCGCCAAGCTCGCGGAGGTCCTGGACGAGCGGCGGAAGAGCATCCACCTCGCGCCGGAGGAGTCCCTGCGCAGCGAGTACGCCGAGTTCGAGTACGGCGCCGTCCCGCCGATCGGCGGCGCGCACCGCGACCGCGTGATCGTCGACACGCACGTCGCCGGCCAGGACTCCGTCGTGCTCGAGGCGGGCTCCCACGACGACTCGATCCGGATCGCGACGCAGGACCTGATCAAGATCACGGAAGCGGAGGTCGCCGAGATCTGCGCCGACGAGTAGGGAGGCCCGCCACGAGACGGGCCTCCCCAAGCGACGATCGCGTCCTGTCTGGATTAGTTCGCAGGCATTTCGATGCTGATGACGCAGTCGGTGCCGGCACCCTGGTAGTAGATGTCCCACGTCGCGCTGCGTGAGCTGTTCGACGCTCGCAGTTCGATGTGGCGGGTACCGGTGCCCGGGACGAGTGGTGAGATGACCGCGACACCGGACATGGTCTGGTACGAGAGGCCGGCGATCGAGTCGTCGATCCACACCGAGGTCTGACCTCCGCCCGCAGGGGTGGAGGTGAACTGGAGGAAGTACGAGCCCGCCGGGAACCCGCCGGGACCGCATCCGGTCGTGACGCCTCCGGCCCCTGGAACAGACGCGAACGTCTGCTGCCCTGCATTGACCCTGACCGACTCGACACCGGAAGGTCCTGCCGGTCCCGCCGGCCCTGCGGGTCCTGCCGGCCCGGTCGCTCCCGTCGGCCCTGGGGGTCCCGCGGGCCCTGCAGGACCGATCGGCCCTGGGGGTCCCGCCGGCCCTGCAGGACCGATCGGCCCCGCGGGTCCTGCCGGCCCTGTCGCCCCTGCCGGCCCGGCCGGCCCTTGCGGCCCGATCGGCCCGGGCGGCCCCTGAGGCCCTTGTGGTCCTGCAGGCCCTGCAGGCCCCGTCTGACTCCACTGGATGGACGTCTCGCTCGGATTGCACTCGGCGGCCGTCTCGACAATCCTCGTCTGCCCGTTCGCCGACTTGTAACAGGCATGAATGACGCCGCCTGCATCCGGGATGCTGGCGCCGGCGATCCCGGCGGCCATCGCGAGACCGACGGACGTACCACCAAGAATGACGAGAGGCCTGCGCCTGAATACGGAGAGGAATCTCATCTGCCCTCCTCGTTCGCTTGGGAGGGTCGACCGCACTCCCCTCACGAATTCGCCAGGCGTCACATCCTCTCCCGGAACCGAGCAAGAAGTCAAAGCGCCGCAGGCTCGCTTGCTCGACCGGTTTAGGATCGGCCGATGCGCGCTGCGGCCCTTGGAGCTCTCGTGGTCCTGGCGCTCGCCTTCGCTTCTGCCGCGGAGGCGCGCACCATCCATGTCCGCAGCGACGGGCAGTTCGCGAGCGGCCGAGCGTGCCCTGAGCCGTTCGGGCGGGAAGATCGTCCTCCACGCGCACCTGTACCAAAAGCTCGTCGTCAAGCCGCGCTCGCGGCGCCTGCTGCGGATCGTCGGCACGCGGGGCGCGCGCGTCCAGAGCCTGATCTTCGAAGGGACGCAGCGCGTCTCGTTCGGCCGGGTCCGCATCGGCCCGATCACGCGCAACGCGCTCGTCCAGATGTGGGGCTCCCGCGACATCGTCCTGCACGACCTCTTCGTGAGCGCGCGGCGAACGCGGTTCTCCGCCTCCGTTCTGATCGCGGACGCGCGGCGGGTGACGATCCGGCGCAGCACCTTCGCGCACTGCGGCGATCGCGTGCGCGAGTTCGTCAACTGCGTGACGCTCTACCGCTGGTCGCACGACGTCGTGATCGAGGACAACTGGTTCCACGACTGCTACGGCTGCGACTTCGTCCACGGCCGCTTCGGCACCGACCTGACGATCCGCGGGAACCGCTTCGAGCGCGCGCTGCCGTGCGGGATGGGCCGCTACCGGTGCGGGCACCAGGATCTCGTCCAGCTCTTCGCCGGGCGGCGGCTGCGCGTCGCGGGCAACCGCTTCGGCATCTACCGCGGCGGCGGCGCCCAGCTCTACCTGACCAACAGCGTCGACTTCGCGACGATCGTGAACAACGTCTTCGTCGGCACGGACGCGCGCGTGCCCGGGTACCGCGCGCGGATGGGGATCGTGCTCGGCAGCAACAGGTCGAGGCGGCTGCCGCACTACGCGAAGATCCTCAACAACACGATCCTGACCGGCTACAGGCGGCGGGACGGCTACGCGGGGTCACTGCGGATGAGCTCGAGGTACGGCGGCGTGCAGCGCTGGAAGCGGCCGGTCGTCGCGAACAACGTGATCGGGCTGCTGGAGACGCCCGGCCGCGTCTGTCTCGCCGCGCGGCAGTTCCTGGCGAACGTCGTCGTCCGCGGGCGCGGCTGCTCGCCGTACGACCTCGTCGGCTCGGCCGGAGTCGACTGGCGCGGCCGGCCGGTGACCGGCTCCGCCCTCATCGACGTCGCCAACCGCGACCTCGCGCCGGCGACCGACGCGACGGGACGCCGGCGCGGACGCGCGCCGGACATCGGCGCGCTCGAGTACCGTGCCGCCCGCTAGGACTGCTCCGCGGGCGACTGCAGCACCTGGAAGACGGCACCGACCGGATCCTCGAGCACGGCGAGCCGGCCGACCTCGGGAATGTCCATCGGTCCCGCGAGAAGCGTCCCGCCGAGCTCCTCGGCGCGGCGTCTGGTCTCGTCGGTGTCGGCGACCGTGAAGACCGTCGACCAGTTGGGCGGCACGCCGGCGTCCTTCATCGGCGGCGTGATCTGCAGGATCCCGGCGATGCCCCGCCCGTCGACCTTGAGGACGCGGTAGACGTCGGCGTCACCCATCGGCGCCTCGTCGACCTCGTAGCCGAACACGTCCTTGTAGAAGGCGGCCGCTTTGGCCGGGTCGTCCGTCTGGCACTCGTTCCAGTTGAGCGTCCCGGGCTCGTTCGCGAGCTCCGCGCCGATGTGCTCGCGCGCCTGCCAGACGCCGAAGACGGCGCCGGTGGGATCCTGCGCGATCGTCATCCGGCCCGAGTCGAAGACGTCGAACGGCTCCGCGAGGACGGTGCCGCCGGCGCTGCGGATCTTCTCGGCTGTCGCGTCGGCGTCGTCGCTCGCGATGTAGGTCGTCCAGTGCGGCGGGACGCCCTCCTGCCCCGGCGGCGGCGGGCTCCCGGCGGCGACGCTCTTCCCGTTCAGGCTGAACATCGTGTAGCCGCCCGCCTCGGGCTCGGACGACCGGTCGGCGGTCCAGCCGAAGAGGCCGCGGTAGAAGTCGATGCTGCGATCGAGGTCGGGGCTCGTGACGTCGACCCAGCATGGGGTTCCTTCTGCGTATGAGGTGAATTCGGTCATGTCGCGATCATGCCCGGTTGCGCGCACATGTTGCAGGGCTGCGGTCGGGGACGGGCGTCCCTCCGTAGAGCTTCGTCGCAGCCAGCACGTCCCGTACCTCGAGCAGCCGGCACCGCCACTCCCAGGGCGCGCTCGGACGGCAGCGGCTCGAGCCGCGAAAGCTGCCGGACGCGTTCATGGCGGCGCAATCGGCGTCGTCGTGCTCGAGACCGAGCACGTGGCCGAGCTCGTGCGCCAGTACCCGAGCCGCCGAGAACGGATCGCACCCCAGCGATCCTGGCTGCGTGAACACGGTCGCTGTCGCCCGCGGGGCGTATCCGAGCGTCGCGCGGCCGTGGCCGCAGGGCCGACCTACGCCCCTCTTGATCACCAGCTCGGCGGCATCGGACGTCGTCGCGACGAACCGAACACCCGCGCCACTCCGGTTCCAGGCATCGACGGCCTGGCGAAGCGCCCACTCGTACTCTGGAGCAGCGTTGAAGTACGCGATGTCGCCACCCGGCCACGGCCCGCCGATGTCGGGCCCGGACGCGGCGAGGCCCGGTAGGCCGGGGATCGCGGGAGAATCGACGGCCGACGCCAGAATCGCGACCAAGCCGCAGAGCATGACGACGGCCGCGATGAGCTCGAAGACGGAGACGTCGCGGCGCCAGATGCTGGTGGATCGGCTCCCGCTCGAGGGCGCACGCCCTCCGAGGAAGCGGTCTCGCTCCTCGTCCGTCCACTCCGCCCAGTCGCGATCCTCCCACCCCACGAGGCAACATGGTCGTCACCACGGGCGTTGTCGGCATCCCACGAAGGGGTGGTCAGACCGACCTGAACGCCCGGTGCGACTAGGGCCGCGGCGGCTCGGGGGCCGGGAAGGCGGCCCAGCCTTGCTCGGCCAGCGTCGCCAGGTTGCTCGACTTGAGCCCCGCGTCCGAGACGGTCATGAGCGAGGCCCCGACGACGAGCGAGCGCCTGATCGCGGCCGTGCCGTGGTCGACGCGCCCGACAGCATCGATCCCGCGGGCGCGCCCGACCCGGTAGCCGGCCGCGCGCAGCTCGAACGGGACGACGACGAGGCTCGTCCGCTGCCAGTAGAGGAAGGCGTGGTGGTCCGACTCCGCCTCCGACCAGCCCAGGCCGAGATGCTGCTTGTGCAGCCGCGCCGGGCTGCGCAGGTTCGACACGTCGAAGAGCGAGATCTGCGTGCCGAGCGGCCGGCCGTCGTCGGTCGCGTCCTGACCGATCCCGAGCAGCAGGTCCTCGCCGATCGGGTGCAGGTACGCGGAGTAGCCCGGGATCTTCAGCTCTCCGAGCACGCGCGGGCGCTCCGGCACGGCGAGGTCGATCGTGTAGAGCGGGTCGATCTGCCGGAAGGTGACGGCATAGCCGACGTCGCCGGCGAAGCGGACGGCGTACACGCGCTCGCCCCTGCCGAGCCCGCCGACCCGGCCGATCTGGACGAGCGCCTCGCCCTGCGGGCGGAGCGTCGTCAGGTGCGACTCGACCTCGCCGACCCCGCCGCCCCACCAGGCCGGAGCTTCGGTGCTGACGACGCGCAGCACGCCGCGATGCTCGGACAGCGACCACTGGCTGAGCAGGTAGCCCGACACCGAGCCGCTGCCGCGGTACTGCGCCCGCGCGGGGCTCGAGATGTCGAACTTGTGGATCGCCGTGGTGACGCCGCTCTTCTCCTGCGTCGGTGCGTCCGGGTTGGGCCGGTCGAGCCAGCGCTCGGTCGCGACGTAGAGGCTCTCGGGTGAGGCATAGACGATCCGCCCGTCCGTCATCACCGCGACGGAGTCGACCGGCTGGAGCCCCTTCGCCAGGTCGACCGTGAGCACCGTGAGCATCCCGAGGCCGGAGAAGCCCGGCGGACGGCTGACGTCGCGGCACTGGACGAGCGCGCGCTTCGGCCCGGCCTTCGCGCCCGCCCGCTTGATCCGGTACGAGGGCAGCCAGGCGGCGAGACGCGACGAGGCGAGGACGGCGCGGTTGTGCTTGGCAGCAGCCGACAGCGCGTCGGAAGTCGGCTCCTTGGGCGGGTCGAACGGCAGCTTGGTCGGGATCTGCGAGGTCGAGACGATCCGTGCGCTGCCGCCGACGAGGCGCGCGGCGACGTAGGCGCCGTCGAGCGTCAGCGTGTTGACAACGCGCAGCCGGGCCGGATCGGACACGTCCACCTCGGTGAGGACGGACTCGGCCGGCGCGAAGGGCGCGATCCGGGCAGCGATCGCGGGCAGCGGCTCGGCCCAGTAGCCGCCGCGCGAGAGCACGAGCAGGCGATCGCCGTGGAGGAGCAGCTCGTGGCTCCGGTTGACGTCGAGCTTCAGCGAGTCGAGGAGACGGGGCTTCGCAGTGCGGACGTCGACGGCGTTGAGGCGTCCACTCGCGACCGCGAAGACGGTGTGCCCGTTCGTCTTGACGAGGTCGGGCTCGTCGACACCTTCCTCCTGGACGTTCGTGCCGGAGTAGTCGACGCCCTGCTGCGGCGCGGCCTGGCGGGCGGCCGCCTCGGCGGCGACCGGAACGAGCCCCGGCTGCCCGCCCAGCCCGTACGGGCCGACGAAGCGGCCCGCCTGCTCCTTCGCATAGCCGAGGAGGTCGCCGCACGAGCGGAAGGCGACGAGCTTCGGCGCCTTCGTCGCGCGCGCGTCGGCGGTCGTACCGGCGAGCGCCACGGCGACAAGTGCCGCCAGCGCAATGAGCAACGCGACACGTCGAGCCACGGTCATCACACTCCTTATACGTCACGGGCGGCGCAAGCGTCACGGCCGTTACGTACATCTTTTCTGATATCTTCAGCGCATGGAGGCCGGGGAGCTGCTGCGCGAGGCGCGCCGGCGGCACGGGCTGACGCAGAAGCAGCTCGCGATCCGCGCGCGCACCTCCCAGGCCGCGATCTCGCGGATCGAGCGCGGCCTCGTCTCCCCGACGGTCGAGACGCTGGGGAAGCTGCTCGCGATGATGAACGAGGAGCTCGTCCTCGACGCGCGCGAGATCGACTGGGGGCACGACGTGACGCTGATCCAAGGCAACCTCGAGCTCGACGTCGGCCAGCGGCTCGCCCAGGCGGAGGCATTCGACGACTTCGCAAAGGAGCTCCGGCGTGCAGCCCGAGCCGTTTCGGGCGCGTGAGCACCTTCGGGTGCTGGTCGGCCACGGCGTCGACTTCGTCGTTGTCGGCGGGATCGCTGGGATCGCACGCGGCTCCGCCTACATGACCGAGGATCTCGACATCGCCTACGCGCGCGACCCCGACAACCTCGAGCGGCTGGCAGCCGCCCTTCGTGAGGTCGGTGCCCGCCTTCGCGGAGCCCCGCCCGACGTGCCGTTCATCCTCGACGCGAAGACACTCGCCGCCGGAGCGCACTTCACGTTCGACACCGACCGCGGTCCGCTCGACATTCTCGACCGGCCCGACGGATCCCCACCCTACGAAGAGCTGCGACGCCGAGCGGGCGCGCCGGTGGAGGTCGACGGGATTCCCGTGTACGTCGCGTCGCTCGACGACCTGATCGCGATGAAGGAGGCGACCGGACGCCCGCGGGATCAGGTCGTCGCGAGCGAGCTGCGCCTGCTCTCCGACGAGCTCAATCGACGCGGTACGCCATGAGGATCGCGTCGACGTACTCGTTGTCGCGGCGATAGTGGTCGCGGCGCAGGCCCTCGCGCTCGTAGCCGAACTGCTCGTACAGCCGGATCGCCGGCTCGTTCCATGGGAACACGTGCAGCTCGAGCTTGCGGACGCCCGCGGCGCGCGCCCATTCGACCGCCTGCTCGAGCAGTGCCTGCCCGATCCCGCGGCGGCGATGGCCGGCGGCGACCATCAGGCCGAGGTCGGCGACGTGGTGGCTCGCCCGGTGCGGGTCGCGCGCGACGGAGAGGCGACCCACGATGGCTCCATCGTCGTCGGCGACGAAGACCGCCGCGTCGGGGTGTCGCTTGAGCGCGCGTAGGTAGCGACGCTCCTCCCCCACGCTGCGCCAGCTGTCCGTGTTCAGAAGCCAGGCTTCCGGCTCGCTGCCGACGGCCACGGCGAGCTCCACGAGCGCCGCCGCGTCATCCGGCCGCGCACGCCTCACGACAAAGCTCATCCGACGACGATTCCGTGGCCGCCCCGGCGCGGGTCGCCCGCGGCCGCGAGCGAGCCGTCCGCGCAGCGCTCGACCGCGGCGACGCCGCCGAAGTAGAGGTTGCGCCCCGACCAGCGCACAGCGTTCCAGCCTTCGGGCGCGAGCTCCATCAGCCCTCCTTCGAGATGGAGGACGTCGCCGTCGACGTGGATCCGCGGGTTGTCGATCGCCTCGTCGACGGGAGTCCCACGCAGGACGGCGTCTGCGACCTGCGCGATCGCGCCGGCGAGCCGCACCGAGCCGGCGCTGCCGAGCGCGAGCCGCGGGCGGCCGTCTTCGAGCACGAGCGTCGGCGTCATCATGCTCGCGAGCCGCGCGCCGGGGACCTTCGGCGCATGGCCGACCACGTCGAGCTCGCCGAGCATGTTGTTCAGCTGGGTGCCGCCGCGGAAGATGCCCGATCCGGCGCCGAGCGTCGAGGAGAACGCGGCGGCGTTGCCCGACGAGTCGAGCACGGAGATCTGCGTCGTCCCGGCTACCGCGAGCGGCGGCGCGGCTTCATAGCCGCGCTCGAGCGCTCGGGCGCGCTCCTCGAGCGTGTTCGCGGTCGCCAGCCGCTCGAGGGCGGCGGCGACGATCGCGCCGCCGCGGGAGGGCGCGGGCGTCGTCAGCACCTCGCGCTCGCCGATGCGGGTGCGGATCGGGTCGGGAGCGGCGACGCGATAGGCGGCGATGTCGTCCGCGAGCTCCGGGATCAGCTCGGTCACGGCGTCCGAGCCGGCGTCGCGGAGGCGTTCCAGCGTCTCGACGAAGTCGGACGTCTCGATCCGCTCGCCGACGCCGTAGATCCGGCGGCCGCCCTCGTCGCGCTGGAGGATCCCCGCCAGGATCAGGTGGAGGAAGCGCTGGGCCTCCGTCGCGTCGAGCCCGCGCTCGGCGAGCTCGATCGCCGGCTCGACGAGGGTCGGCCAGGGGATGCTCGCGAAGCGCCGATGCGCCTCCTCGAGCCCGGCGACGAGCCCGGGAACGGCCACCGAGCCCGCACCGATGTGGTAGCTCTGCGTCGAGTCGCCGAAGTCGATGGTCAGATCCTCGATCTCACCGAGCGGACGCGTGGGAGCGGCGAAGAAGCAGTCGAGCAGCGTCGCCTCGCCGTCGAGCCACGTGAGCAGGAAGCCGCCGCCCGTCGGCCCGGTCAGAGGTCCTTCCGCGACCGCGGCTGCGAAGGCCGCCGCGATGCACGCGTCGACGGCGTTGCCACCCTCCAGCAGCACCTGCGCGCCGGCCTCGGCGGTGACACGGTTCCCGGCTGCGATCGCGCCCTGCATCCACTCAGGGTAAAGATGCTGTACGGATGCCGAAAAGGGTGATGTAATCGGTCAAGATCACGGCTACGGTGTACGTGTATGCGTGCCGACTTCGACCTGGGTAAACGGCACGCTGCTCTTTTCCTTGGGTCGATCGCCGCGTTGCTCGTGCTGGCGATGACGCCGCAGCTGCTCGGTGACCGCGTTGCGGCGGGGATCGACGGTCTTGGCAATGCCTCGCCGACCTGGCTCTGGCTGGCCGCAGCCGCCTTCGCGGGCTCGCTCGTCGCTTCGGCCTGCTCCTGGGGGTCGGCTCTCACGCGCTGCGGCGGGACGACTTCCCCTGCCGACGCGACCGCGCGCTACTGCACCGGCTCGCTCGTGAACGCGCTCGCACCGGCACGGGCCGGTACCGCGGTTCGCTTCGCGCTCTTCTCACGCGTGCTGCACGGGGAGGGACGCCTCTGGACCGTTGGCGGCGTCGCGACGTCGCTCGGCGCCGTCCGGGCCCTCTGGCTCGCGGTCGTGCTCGCGCTCGGCTCGGCGAGCGGAGTGCTGCCGCGCTGGCCGATCGCGGCCCTGTTGCTCGGCGTGCTCGTCGCCGGTCTGGTCGCCTGGCGCGCCCGCTCCACGCGGCCCGGCCGCCGGTTCGCGCACGTTCTCGACGCCTTCCGCGTCCTCGGCCGCTGCCCGCGCGCGGCCGCGCGGCTCGTCGGCTGGGTCGGGCTCGCAATGGCCCTGCGCATCTCCGCGGCAGCCGGCATCGCGGCCGCGTTCGGCATCGACCAGCCGCTCGTGGCTGCCCTGATCGTCATTCCCGCCCTCGACCTCGCCGGGATCCTGCCGCTGACCCCCGGCAACATCGGTGTCTCGAGCGCCGCCGTCGCGTTCGCGCTGAAGGCACACGGCGCCGCCTCGGACGTGGCGGTGTCGGCCGGCATCGCGTTCGGTGCGGTCGAGACGCTGACCACGCTGGCGCTCGGCTGCGGCAGCCTCCTCTACTTCGCCGGCGAGCGCGCAGGGGCGCAGCGCTGGCGGCCGGCGCTCGTGTCGGCGCTGGGCTGCTTCGCCCTCGCGGGGGCGTTCGGCGCGACCGTGCTCGTCCCGCTCGTCTAGGAACTAGCTGCGCAGGAAGCTCGGCGGCTCGAGCGGGTCTTCGCTGCGAGGGCGGCTCGGGGATGCACCGCTGAACGTTGGGGCAACTCGGCGCCGACTACCGCCCAGCCCCGTCGCGACGACCGTCACCCACACCTGGCCGGCGAGCCGCTCGTCGACGGTGGCGCCGAAGATGATGTTGGTGTCGTCGGTCGCGGCCTGGCGGACGACCTCCGCGGCGTCGTTCACCTCGAGCAGGGTCAGGTCCTCGCCGCCCGCGATCGAGAGCAGGATCCCGCGCGCGGCGACGATCTCGGTGTCGATCAGCGGTGACTTCAACGCTCGCTCGGCGGCCTGCTTCGCCCGTTCCTCGCCCGTCGCGTAGCCGATCCCCATCAGCGCCGAGCCGGCGTCGCGCATGACCGTGCGAACGTCGGCGAAGTCGAGGTTGATCAGGCCGGGCATCGTGATCAGGTCGGTGATGCCCTGCACGCCCTGGCGGAGCACGTCGTCGGCGATCTTGAAAGCGTCGAGCATCGACGTCGACCGGTCGAGCACCTCGAGCAGGCGGTCGTTCGGGATCACGATCACCGTGTCGCAGGCGGCCCGGAGCTCGTCGACGCCTGTGTTCGACGACGCCATGCGGCGCGTTCCCTCGAACCGGAACGGGGTCGTGACGATGCCGACCGTGAGCGCGCCGACCTCCCGCGCGATGCGCGCGACCACCGGGGCCGCACCCGTGCCGGTGCCGCCGCCCTGGCCGGCGGTGACGAAGACCATGTCCGAGCCGCGGAGCGCGTTCTTGATCTGGTCGGAGCTCTCCTCGGCGGCGCGGCGGCCGACCTCCGGGTCTGCACCGGAGCCGAGCCCCTGGGTGAGCTCGCGGCCGATGTGGAGCTTCACCGGCGCGTCCGAGAGCTGGAGCTGCTGCACGTCCGTGTTCACCGCCACGAACTCGACCTGCGAGAGGCCGGCGTCGATCATGCGGTTGACGGCGTTCAGGCCGGCGCCGCCGACCCCGACGACGCGGATGACCGCGAGGTAGGAGGACGAGTCGCGCGGCGGCGCGTACTCCAGCCTGGGCGCAGGCTCGGGCAACGGCTCGAGCACGCGCGCGACCGGCGGCTCGTAGACCGGCTCGGCGGCAGGCTCGGCGGCGGGCGGCTCCGGCACGGGCTCCGGCTCGGCCGCGGGCGCAGCCTCCGCGACGAAGTCGGGCACGTGCTCGACCGTCTGCTCCTGCGGCTCCTCGGGCGGGGCGGCCTTCGGCTTCGGCCTGCTTGCCTTCCTTCCCTTCCGGCGCCTGCTCCGACTGCTCGGCCTGCCGCTGGGCGGCCTCGGTCGCGCGGAAGAGCTCCGCGAGCGGGCCCTCACGCATGCTCGCGCGGTTTCGCGCCATCGAGCACCTCCTTCGCCAGCTCGCGGTAGGCCTCGGCGGCCGTACCCGTCGGGTCGTATTTCAGCACGGACGAGCCCTTCACCGGAGCCTCGGCGTAGCGGACCGTCTTGCGGATGCGGGTCCGGTAGACCAGGTCGCCGAAGTTCTCCTCCAGGATCTCGACCGCCTCGCGCGAGTGCAGCGTCCGCCGGTCGAACATCGTGGGCAGGATCCCTTCGATCCGGACCTCGGGATTGAGGTTCTCGCGCACCATCGCGAGCGTGTTCTCGAGCTGGACGAGACCGCGCAGCGAGAGGTACTCGCACTGCACCGGCACGATCACGCCGGTCGCAGCGACGAAGGCGTTGATCGTCAGCAGCCCGAGCGACGGCGGCGTGTCGATCAGGACGAAGTCGTAGCGGCCGCGGACCTCGACGAGCGCCTTCTCGAGCGCGCGCTCGCGGCCGATCATGGCGCTGAGCGCGAGCTCGGCGCCGGCGAGGTCGATCGAGGAGACGGCGACGTCGACCTCGGCGCGGTGGACGATCTCCGAGATCGGGAGCCGGTGGACGAGCACGTCGAACATCGAGCGCTCGATCGCGTCCGGGTTCATGCCCTGACTCATCGTCAGGTTCCCCTGCGGGTCGAGGTCGATCACGAGCACGCGGTGACCCTGCTCCTTGAAGGCGACGGCGAGGTTCAGCGTCGTCGTCGTCTTGGCGACGCCACCCTTCTGGTTGGCGAACGCGATCACCCGTTGCATCGACAACTCCTCGGTCGGGAGCTCGACGCGGACATTCGGGCGCGGGAGCAGACGCATGAACCCCATGTGGACACGGCTTTCAAGCCTAGCCCTGGTTTTCCTTCACCACGACTAACGCGGCTCGCCGTCGTCGTAGGCGAGGTCGTCGAGCCGGGCGATCAGGCCGAGACCGCGGAAGGAGATCTTGTTCGAGCGCGGGTAGTAGCAGACGTCGTTCGGCCTCCTCGTGCCGTAGGCGAGCATGGTCATTCCCGGCGGGCCGGCCCGGAAGCCGTGCGCGACGCCGCTGCTCGCCGGCCGCGAGACGACATGGCCCGCGCGGATCGGCTTCTCCTCGTATTCGACGCCGCGCCGGACGCGCTGCGGCGTCGGCCAGAGCTCGAGCAGTCCCTCACCGTCGAGGACGACGAAGATCTCCTCGTCGGCGGAATGGAGATGGGGCGGCGCGCCTTCCTCGCCGTCCTCGAGCCGCACCCAGTTCAGCCCGGTCAGCTCCGCGCCGGCGGTCCTGGCGAGCGGCTTGACTCGATCCGTCGACCTCGTCGACATTGGCGACGCTCGCGGGGCGCGGGCCGATCTCCGGTAGCTCCGGCTCGCCGGCCGCGACCTCGCGCGCCCACGGGTGGTCGCCGGTGCCGACCTCGGCCCAGGTGCCGCCGATCCAGCCGACGTCGGCGCGCGGGAGCTGCGCGACCTCCGTCTGCCCGCGCGTGCCGAACGCGAGCACGTCCAGGCCCTCTTCGCCGGCGCGCAGGCTGTGCGCCTCACGTGCCCGGTGCACGACGCAGTCGCCGGGCCGAACCTCGAAGGCGGTGCCGTCGAGCAGGCAGATCCCTGACCCGCCGAGGACGAAGAAGACCTCCTCCGCGGCCGTGTGGCGGTGGAAGGGCGTCGACCACTTGCCCGGATCGAGCTCGATCCGGCTCACACCGACCGTCTGCGTCCCGGCCGCGACGCCGAGGTTGGTCCACTCGCCGCCGAGGTGGCCGGCTTCGCGCCGAACGCCGTCGGTCTCGTCCCAGTGGGCGATCACAGGCCGATTATGTCCGGTGCCGCGCTACGCTCCCGTCATGCATCGGCTCCTCGTCGCCGTTGCGCTCGTCCTCGTGACCTCGGCCGCCGTGCTTCCCGCCGACAACCGGCGGTTCTTCCCGCTCGAGCGCGGCAGCGAGTGGACGTTCGAGAACCTCCAGTACGGCGGCGAGGAGACGATCACCGTCGCTCGCGCCGACGGGGGCGTCTTCCGCCTCGAAGGCTTCCCCGGCGCGCCCAGCCTCCGGGTCCGCTGGCTGGGGCAGACGCTCCAGGCATGGGACACAAAGGACCGCCGCTGGGAGGCGCTCTTCCGCTTCGGCGCGCCGGCCGGAACGACCTACGCGGTCGATCTGGCGCAGCCACTCTGGAGCGGCGTGCGGGTGACTCTCTCCTCACGGAAAGCGACTGTTCGCAACCCCGCGCTGAGCAGAACGCATGCGGGCACGATCCGGTTCACCTTGCGGCCGGATCCCGATCTGGCCGATGCGGGCCTGACCGGCATCTGGTTCGCACCGGGACATCGGGCCAGTCCGCTGGGTGGAGCAGTCGATCGCCGGCCCGGTCGAGCACGTCCTCACGCGCGCCGAGAACTGACGCAAGCCAATCCGCGGTTTGCCACGATTCCCGCAGTCTGCGGCGCTATCAGCGCCCGCACCGGCAAAGGCGGTGCCGTCGGGCCGGAACAAAGGGGGGTAGAAGATGGCGTTCAAACCGCGAGGTTTGATGGTCGTCTTGTCCGCCGCGCTCGTGCTCGTGCTCGTACCGGGCTCGATGTCGGCGGCGAACGCAGTGAACGCAAGCCCGCTCGAGGTGGCGCTCGCCTACCTCGACAAGAGCGCCGGGACGCTCGGGGTCGGCAGCGCTGACGTCGAGGACATGATCGTCACCAGCTCATACAGGAGCACCCACACCGGCGTCACACACGTCAACCTCAATCAGCGCCTCCAGGAGCTGGAGGTGTTCGGCGGTCACGTGACCGTCAACGTGACTCGCGAAGGCGGAGTCCTCTTCGCCGGCGGCAGCCCCGTCGAGCTTGGATCGGCCTCCGGGACAGCGCGCCTCAGCGCCACGGACGCGGTCCGGGCAGCGGCCGCCGGGCTCAGCCTCGCCCAGCCCAGTGACCTGCAGGTGATCAGCCAGAGCGGCGGGCCGGCACGCGAGACAGTCGTCTCCGGCGGCGGGATCTCCGACGCATCGATCCCACTCCGTCTCGGCTGGCAGCCGACCGAGGGCGGCCTCCGTCTCGCCTGGCGGCTCGTGATCGACGACTCCGCGAGCGACAGTCTCTGGGAGGCCGCGATCGACGCCGAGAACGGGCAGCTGCTCCGCACGGACGACTGGACGTCCAAGGACACGCTCGACCAGCTCTCGGCCACGCTCTCGCGCTCGGGCAGCGGCTCCGCCGCCCGGTCGAGCAGCACGGCCGCTGCCGCGGCGGCCGCCCAGGTCGCCGACGGCTCGAGCTACAACGTGTTCGCGTTCCCGACGGAGAGCCCGAACGACGCGTCGCGGCAGATCGTCACGAACCCGGCCGACTCGATCGCGTCGCCCTTCGGCTGGCACGACACGAACGGCGCGGCGGGCGCGGAGTTCACGACCACGCAGGGGAACAACGCCCATGCGTACCTCGATCAGGACGACAGCGAATCCCCCGACTTCGGCGGCAGCCCGAACGGGGGCCCGAGCCTGACGTTCGACTTCCCGGCCGACCTCAATCAGCACGCGCAGAACTATCGCGAGGCGGTCGTGACGAACCTCTTCTACGGCAACAACCGGTTCCACGACGTCACGCACCACTACGGCTTCGACGAGGCATCCGGGAACTTCCAGGCCAACAACTACGGCCGCGGCGGGACCGGCGGCGACTACGTTCGCGCCGAGGCCGCAGACGGCGGCGGCACGAACAACGCCAACTTCTCCACCCCGGTGTCAGACGGCGGGACGCCGAGGATGCAGATGTTCCTCTGGCCGGGCAACCAGTTCGGGAGCCAGAACCAGGTCGTCGTCGACTCGCTCGGCTCGTTCAACGCGTCCTGGTCGAGGTTCGGCCCCGCGCCGACGACCGCCGGCCTGCCTGGGCGCACGATCGTCCACGCCGGCACGGGTTGCACGGCCGGCCTCTATCCCACGCCGCTGCCCACGGGCGACTGGATGGTGATCGTCGACGGAGGCACCGCCGCGTGCTCGTACCTGACGCGGGTGCAGCTCGCCCAGTCCCTCGGCGCCGACGCGGTCATCGTCGCGCACAACACGACGGCTGCCGCACCGGTGCTCACCGCCTCGATGGCCGGCCCGCCGGTCGGGATCCCCGCGGTCGCCATCACGCAGGCCGACGGCAACACGATCAAGGCCGCCGTGGCCCTGGGGCCGACCACCGGAAGCGTCCGGAAGCATCCGGACCACCCCGGGATCCGCGACGGCGACTTCGAGAACGGGATCATCATCCACGAGTACGGGCACGGCGTCTCGAACCGTCTCACCGGCGGTGAGGGGATCAACTGCCTGACGGGGAACGAGCAGGCGGGCGAGGGTTGGAGCGACTGGCTCGCGATCACGACGCTCCTCGACCTCGCGCTGGACAACCCCGAGGGACCGCGAGGCATGGGCCCGTACGCCCTCTTCCAGCCCAACCGGCAGGGCAACGGCATCCGCCCGCGGCCGTACTCGCGCAACATGGAGATCCAGCCGTTCACGTACGACAGCATCAAGACGGGCGGCTGGCTCAACGGAGTGTCGCTGGCCGTGCCGCACGGCATCGGCCACGGCTGGGCCTCGGTCCTCTGGGACCTGACCTGGGAGCTGATCGACAAGCACGGCTTCAACCCGAATCTCTTCGCGGCCTGGGACAGCGCCGGGAATACCCGCGCCCTCCAGTACGTGATGGACGGGCTGAAGCTGCAGGGCTGCAACCCGGGGTTCGTCGTCGCGCGGGCCGCGATCATCGCGGGCGCCGACCTCTCGAGCAACGGCGAGGACACGTGCACGCTGTGGTCCTCGTTCGCCCGCCGTGGCCTCGGCTTCAGCGCCGACCAGGGAACGTCGGCCAGCCGGGACGACAACGAGGAGGCGTTCGACACCCACCCGGACTGCCTGGAGGGATTCTTCGGCGGGATCGCGGCCGGGCCGACGCTCAACGTCGTCAACCCCGGAGCGAACCGTGACATGACGTTCACGCTCCGGGGGCAACCAGGGGCTCGACATCCTGGCGAGCAACTCGCCCTACTCCCGCCAGGTCGACTGCAACACGCTGAAGACGGCCGCCCCGGGGCAGTTCATCACGCCGCGGCCGATCCCGGTCCCGGCCGAGACGCCGGGCAACTCGGGCCTCTCGTACGACCCGGCCACGGATCGCTACACGTACCCGTGGAAGACGCTGAAGGAGTGGGACGGCACCTGCCGCGAGTTCGTCCTCACCCGAGCGGACGGGGTGCAGCACCGCGCCTACTTCCGCTTCTCGACCGCGCCGTCGTTCCCGGTCTCCGGGCGCGTTCGCAACGCGGCCGGCGCCGGAGTCGCGGGTGCCACGGTCAGCCTCGACGACGGGAAGCAGGCGAACCCGCTCACGACCACGACCGATGCGAACGGCTTCTACTCGTTCGCGAGCGTGCTCAAGGCGACGTATCAGGCAACGGCGTCGGCGACCGGCTGTCTTGCAACGGTCACGCAGCAGGTTGCCGTACAGGGGCCGACGACGCTGAACTTCACGCTGCCGCAGCGCACGGACAGCTTCGGCTACTCCTGCATCGTCGAGACGGCTCCGTTCACAGAGGCGGCGGCGAACGTGCTCACGTTCCCGACCTTGGACGACTCGTCGGCGACGGTCGCGTTGCCGTTCCCGTTCCGCTTCTACGGGCAGGAGTACACGACCGCCTTCGTGTCGACGAACGGGCACGTGAACTTCCTCGCACCCAACACGTCGTTGAGCAACGTGGCGCTTCCGGCGACCGGTACGCCGAACGCGGCGATCTACGGGTTCTGGGACGACCTGCTCCTAGACGCGTCGGCCAGCGTCCGCACCGAGCTGCTCGGCACGGCTCCGAACCGGAGGTTCGTGGTCGAGTGGCGGAACGTCCGCTTCTTCGGCGACACGACGCGGAGGATCGACCTCAACGTCGTGCTCCATGAGAACGGTCAGATCCTCACGCAGCACCGCAACCGGGCCGACGACGGACGCGAGCGCGGCAACTCGGCCACGCTCGGGATCGAGAACGCGACCGGCACTGTCGGCCTGCAGTTCTCCTTCAACCAGCCGGCGCTCGACGTGGAGCCGGCCGTCACGTCGATTCGGTACCGGCCGCCGGCCTGACGCCGGCAGCAATGACGTGAACGACTCGAGGGCCCCGCGCGAGCGGGGCCCTCGATCTTCCGTGCCTCATGCGGTCTCGGCGAGCCGGGCGGCAGAGCGCAGCCCGAGCAGCACCTCGTCGAGCGAGCGCACGAGCGCGTCGCGGTCGCCGTGGCGAAGCGTCTCGACGAGCGCCCGCCGGACCGCGTCCTGCGCGCGCGGCGACGCAGGCTCTCCTGCGGCGAGCGCGCGCAGCGCGGCGTGGATCGCGCGCCGCTCCTCGCTCACGTCGCCCAGGAGCACCGCGGCCCGCAGCTCCCAGGTGCCGCCGAGCAGTCCCGAGAGCGCCCCGCGCAGCTGCTCGGAGCGGAAGGGCTCGTTCTGGAAGAGGGAGAGCTCCCAGCGGTCGAGCGCCTCGGCCAGAGCCGCGTCCCCGTCCGCGAGACCGAGGACGGCGAGCAGCTCGGACGTCAGCTCGGCGCGGAAGGAGTCGAGCCGCGTCGCCTCGCCGTCCGGCTGCGTCGCCGCGATCGGGAGCACCGGGCGGATCCCGAACGGCCGCCAGTCGAGCCGCTCGAAGAGCACCGGCCCGGCGGCCACGGGCGCCGCCGTCGCGAGCCGGATCGCAGTGACGGCGTCGGCGAGCTCGGCCGGCGCGTCCGGCGGCTCGTCGCCCGGCTCGAGCCCGCGTTCGAGCTCGAGGACGCAGTAGCGGTCGACCTCGCGCCCGAAGCCGGCCGGGAGGAGCCCCTGCGCCTCGGGCCAGTGGTGCGCGAGCTCGCCGGTCGCGGCGGCGCGAAGCCGGATCCCGCCGCCGAGGTCGACCTTCGTCACGACCGAGATCCCCACGAGCGGAGCGACCGCCGCGTAGGCGCGCGCCGCTCCGAAGAGCGAGTGCTCGAGCTCGGCGTAGGCGCGCTCGAACGCGACGTCGTCCCAGTCGAAGCCGCCGCAGGCCTCGGCGGTGGAGATCAGGAGCGCGAGCAGGACGGTGCGGAAGAGCGCCTGCTCCTCGCTCGGCTTCGGGCCGGCGTGCGCGCGCGCGAAGATCGCGGCGGCGGGCTCGCGCTGGAGCTCGTCGAGCGCGATCCGCGCGTCCTCGCGGCCCGCGAGCGCGCTCGCGCGGGACTCGACGAAGGAGCGGACGAGCGGCCGGTACTCGTACAGGGCCGGCCCGCCCCGCTGCACGTGCTCCTCGAACGCGAAGGGCAGCTCGTCGCCCTCCTCGAGCGCACGGCCGAGGAAGACGAACGCGCCGAGACAGAAGGCGCGCAGGGTCAGGTGCAGGTGCGGTGCGCGAACCGCCATCCGTCTCCCTACTCCCCCGGCGGCCCGCCTCCTGCCTGGCAACCGGGGCACCAGTACGCCGTGCGGTTGGCGTCGCCCTGCCCCCGCGAGCGGACGATCGTGCCGCAGCGGCGGCAGGGCCGGCCGGCGCGCCGGTAGACGCGGCGGCCCGGTCGACCCGACGCGAGCGATTCCTGCATCAGCGCCCGCGCCTTGGCGACCGCGCCGCGCAGGGACGCGTCCGACGCGTCCCGGACGGCCGTCCACGGCGACACCTCGATCGTCCAGAGCGCCTCCGCCATCCACATGTTCCCGATCCCGGCGACGAGCCGCTGATCCTGGAGCGCTTCGCCGAGCGGGCGGTCGGCGGCAGTGCGCAGCCGCGCGACCGCCTCGTCCAGGTCGAGCTCCTCGGCGAGGACGTCCGGGCCGAGACGGCGCAGCGTGGCGGTCTCGAGCGTGAGCACGGGACCGTTCCAGAGGACTCCTTCGAGCTCGTCGCCGCGGAGCACGAGCCAGGGCAGCCCGGTCCGCTTCGTCCCGCGCCGCTCCACACGCCAGCGGCCCGTCATGCGGAGATGGCTGCGAACCACGATGCCGCCCTCGAAGCGGAGCAGCAGGTTCTTGCCGACGGCCTCGACCGACTCGAGCACGCGGCCGTCGACGCGGTGCGCGACCCCGGTCAGACTCCCGCGCGGGTTCGGCGACTCGACCTCCAGGCGCTGACCCACGAGCGGCTGCAGCCGACGGGCGGCGCGGTGCAGGGCATCGCCCTCGGGCACGTGCTACGGGCGCAGCACGGCGCGCCGCGGCCCGGCGAGGAAGCCGGCCTCGACGAGCAGCGGCATGACGTCGCTCTCGACGATCGGCCGCCCGTCGAACCGCTCGACCGCGAGCCGCTTGGCGCCTCCCGCCTTCACGTGCTCGACGAGCGCGGCGATCGCCGGACGGAGCCACGCCTCGTCCGGCTCGCGCAGCGGCACGAGCGTCCGGCCGCCGCGCTCGACGAAGAGCGCGGCCTCGCCGCCGAGCAGGACGACCTGCGCGCCGGCGACGCGGGCGGCTCGAGCGCCGGCGCGCTTCGGCCACGGCAGCGCCGCTCCGTACGGCTGGGCCGGATCGGCGGCCGCGAGCACGAGCGGCTCCGGCTCCTCTTCCGACCGGAGCTCGCGCAGGCGCTCGACCGCACCGGGGAGCGCGAACTGCGCTCCGCCGAGCCCCTCGACGAAGTAGCCGCGGCGACAGGCGCCGATCGTCTCGAGGTCCTTCAGCTCGGAGTAGACAGCGCTGTAGCCTCCCGGGATCCCCTCGCCGCGGACGCCGTCGCGCGTGACGATCCCCTGTCGCTCGAGCAGGAGCTCGGCGAGCGCGCGACGATCGGGAGCGCCCGGGAAGAGGCGGTCGGTCAGCGACCAGCGGCCCTGGGTCGACGTGATCGCAGCGCCGCGGGTGCGCGAGAAGCGCCGCCGCCGACTTTGCAACAGACTGTTACTTGGCGTCGCGTACCGCCGGCCGGCGCGGAGCGGCGTCCACGCGTCGTTCGTGACCTCGCCGGCCCAGACGAGCTCCCAGAGCGCGGGGAGCGCGGCCTCCGCCTCGAGGCCCGTCGCCTCGAGGAGGTCGGACCAGAACATCGCGCTGCCTGTGAGCGCGGCGCGGATCGTTCCCGCCTCCTCGCTCTCGGGCGCCGGCGCACCGGCGGGCCGTCCGAGCACCGCCGCGTCTTCACGGAAGTAGACGGCGACCCGATCCAGCCCGGCGCCGACCCAGACGAGCTCGCCTGCGGCGCAGATCGCGTCGAGCCAGGCAGGCTGATAGCCGGGGACGCGGCGCGGCAGCACCTCCGTCTCCCAGAGCGAGACGGGGAGCGCGAGCCCCTGCAGCGGGACGAGCGCCTCGTGCAGGCCGGCGCGACGGCCGATTCCGTGCCAGGCGGGCAGGAAGCGGCCGAGCGCGGCCTGCTCGGCCGGCTCGACCTCGCGGCGCAGCGCGGCGAGCGAGGCGCGGCGCAGGCGCCGGAGGACGTCCGGGTCGCACCACTCGCGCTCGCTTCCGCCGGGACGAAGCTCGCCCCGGACGAGCAGGTCGGCCCGCTCGAGCTCGTGCAGAAGCTCGGAGAGGTCGAGCCCGAAGCGCTCGCCCGCTTCCGCGGTCGTGAAGGGGCCGCGGCGCTTGGCGAACCGGAGAACGAGCTGCCGCAAGGAATCGGCGCCGCCCTCGAGGAACGCCTCCGGCAGGCCGCCCGGAGGCATCGCGCCGAGCGCGTCGCGGTAGCGGCCCGCGTCCTCGGCGGCGATGACGGCGTCCTTGCCGCCGATCCGGACCCGGACGGCACGACGCTCCCGGAGGAGGGTCTCCGCGAAGCCCTCGTCGTACTCGCCGGCGAAGCAATGCCCGGCGACGCGCAGGAGGTCGTGAAGCTCGTCGGCATTGCGGGGAACCGGTCGCAGGCTCGCCTCCACCCCGGCGAGCGCCTCCGGGTCGATCAGGTCGCGCAGCTCCTCCTGGCCGAGCAGCTCGCGAAGCAGGTCGCGGTCGAGCGAGAGCGCCTGCGCGCGCCGCTCCGCCGGCGGCGTGTCGTCCTCGTACATGTACGTGGCGACGTAGTCGAACAGGAGCGAGGCCGCGAACGGCGAGGCCGACGCCGTCTCCACCTCGACGAGGTCGAGCTCGCGGGTCTGCAACCCCTTGAGGATCCCCTTCAGCGCGGGCAGGTCGAAGACGTCCTGGAGGCACTCGCGGTAGGTCTCGAGCACGATCGGGAAGGAGCCGTACTTGCGCGCGACCTGGAGCAGGTTCTGCGCCTTCAGCCGCTGCTGCCAGAGAGGCGTCCGCTGGCCGGGGCGGCGGCGCGGGATCAAGAGCGCGCGCGAGGCGTTCTCGCGGAAGCGGGCGCCGAAGAGGGCGGTCTGGCCGACCTCGCCGACGACGAGCTCCTCGATCTCGTCCGGCCCGATCAGCAGGTCGGCGAGGCTCGGCGGCGCGTCCGCTTCGGGGAGGTGGAGCGCGATCCCGTCGTCCGACCAGATCGACTGCGCCTCCAGCCCGAGCGAGTCGCGCAGGCGTGCGCCCAGCGCCATCCCCCACGGCGCGTGCACCCGGCCGCCGAAGGGCGTGAGGATGCAGACGCGCCAGTCGCCGATCTCGTCTCGGAACCGCTCGACGACGACGGTTCTGTCGGACGGGACCGTGCCGGTCGCTCGTTCCTGCTCGCGCAGGAACACGATCAGGTTCTTCGCGGCGCGCTCGTCGAGGTGGTACGCGTCGCGCAGCTCGGTGAGCGCCTTCCCGTCGCTGAGGGCCACGAGTCTGCGGCTCGTCGCTCCGATCTTCTCCCCCAGCTCGTAGGGGCGCCCGACGCCCTCGCCCTTCCAGAACGGCACGGTGCCCGGCATGCCCGGCGCCGGCGAGACGAGCACGCGGTCGCGGGTGATGTCCTCGATCCGCCAGGTCGAGGCGCCGAGCATGAACGTCTGGCCGTGGCGCGCCTCGTAGACCATCTCCTCGTCGAGCTCGCCGACGCGGCCGCCGCCGTCGAAGAGATGGACGCCGAAGAGGCCGCGGTCGGGAATCGTGCCGGCGTTCGTGACCGCGAGCCGGCGCGCGCCCGTGCGGCCCCGGATCACGCCGGCGGTGCGGTCCCAGACGATGCGCGGACGGAGCTCGGCGAACTCGTCCGACGGGTAGCGGCCGGCGAGCATGTCGAGCACGTTCTCGAGCTGCTGACGCGACAGGTCCGCAAAGGGATACGCCCCTCGAACCAGCCGGTGCAGGTCGGCGACGGCAATCTCCTCGTCGGCCGAGATCGCGACGACCTGTTGCGCCAGGACGTCGAGCGGGTTCCTGGGAATCTTCGTCTCCTCGATCTCGCCGCCGCGCATCGCGCGGGCGACGACGGCCGACTCGAGCAGGTCGGCGCGGAACTTGGGGAAGATGCGGCCTTTCGAGGTCGCGCCGAGCTCGTGGCCCGCGCGGCCGACGCGCTGCAGTCCGCGCGCGACCGACTTCGGGCTCTCGACCTGCACGACGAGGTCGACGGCGCCCATGTCGATCCCGAGCTCGAGGCTCGAGGTGGCGACGAGGCAGGGGATCCGCCCTGCCTTCAGGTCCTCCTCGATCACGAGCCGCTGCTCGCGCGCGAGCGAGCCGTGGTGCGCCCGCGCCACTTCGTCCTGCGCCAGCTCGTTGAGACGGACCGCGAGCCGCTCGGCGAGGCGGCGGTTGTTGACGAAGACGATCGTGGAGCGGTGCTGCTTGACGAGCTCGAGCAGGGCCGGATAGATCGAGGGCCAGATCGAGCGTGCGTTCGACTCGTAGCCGGTGCTCATCTCGACCCCGTCGGGCAGCGCGGGCTGCGAGAGCTCGCTGCTCGCGCCGAGCTCGCGCAGGTCCTCGACCGGGACGACCACCTCCAGGTCGAGCTCCTTGCTCGTGCCCGCGTCGACGAGCTGGATCGGACGGTCGCCCGAGACGAAGCGTCCGATCTCTGCCAGCGGCCGCTGCGTCGCCGAGAGGCCGATCCGTTGCGCCGGCCGTTCGAGCAGCGCATCGAGGCGCTCGAGCGAGAGCGCGAGGTGGGCGCCGCGCTTCGTTCCGGCGACCGCGTGCACCTCGTCGACGATCACGGTCTCGAGCCCGCGCAGCGTCTCGCGCGCCTGCGAGGTGAGCAGGAGGAAGAGCGACTCCGGGGTCGTGATCAGGATGTCGGGCGGCTCCTTCACCAGCTCGCGCCGCTCCTTCTGGGGCGTGTCGCCGGTGCGGACGCCGACGCGGAGGTCGGAGCGAAGGCCTGCGAGCGGGCCGCGCAGGTTCCGCTCGACGTCGTAGTTGAGCGCCTTCAGCGGCGAGATGTAGAGGAGGCGCAGGCCCTCGCCGGGAGTCGCGTCGAGCCGGTCGATCCCGTAGAGAAACGCTGCGAGCGTCTTGCCCGACCCCGTCGGCGCCTGGATGAGGACGTGGCCGCCGGCCGCGATTGCCGGCCATCCGGCCGCCTGGGCCGGCGTCGGGCCCGCGAAGACCTGCTCGAACCAGGCCCGCGTCTTCGCCGAGAATGGAGCGAGCGCGTCCACCCCCTCAGCCTAGCCAGGCCGGCGTGCGCTACCGAGCCGGCCGGAACTGCTCCCGGGAGATCGCATCGCGCTCGATCTCGCCCACCTGAACGGTCGCATGGTGGTAGTCGTTGGTCAGCCAGAGCGGCAGCTGGTTGCCGAAGAACGGACCGAACGGGTTACCGCTCGCGCCGCCCGGGGTCACCTGCACCGCCGTCGGGTGCGACCGCCGGGTCTCGGCGACGAAGCGGCGGGCCGGTCCGTTCGCGAAACGGAAGCCGTTCAGCGTCGCAGCGCGCGGGTTGTGCGAGGACGCGTCGACCACCGCGAAGCCGCCGTCGGTGGCGACGCCGGGCAACCCGGGCCCGAGATCGGCAAGACCGCCCGCGGGCGGCAGCGAGAACGCGGGCCCGAGGGGGTGCGAGAACGTGATCCGATGCAGCCTGCCCCAGCGGTAGTCGATGAGATTCGTCGAGCCACCGAAGGCCGGCGCGAAGGCCGGGCTCGCCGCGAGGTCGAGCGCGCTCTTCATCGCGCCGAGGACGCGTTGCGCACCCTGGTCCTGTCCCGCGAAGAAGACGAAACCGGACGCGCCGACGCCGTTCGAGCCGACCAACCGCCGCAACGCCGTCATCGCCTTGTCGGAGACGGGGGTGAACGCGCCCAGCCCGGCGGCGGCGAGCGGGCCGTCGACGACCGCGGCCAACGCCTGGCCGCGCCAGAGGCTGTAGATCGTGGCCGCCACACTCGCGTCGATCTCGGCCTGGGTCGGCGGTGCACGGACGCCGTCCAGGTCACTCTCGTCATATCCCTCCGGGATCCCCGTAGGAGTGGAGAGTTCCCACGAGCCGAGCCGCGCGACCGCCTCCTGCACCTTCGGATCGGATCCAAGCGCGGCGAGCGCCGGCGAGGCGCCCGGTGTCCGCGCGAGCTGGAGCGCGGAGACGATCGTCGGCACCAGTACCTCGGCGTCGTTCAACTTCACGTCTGCCTGCGCCGCCTGCATCTCGGCGAACGAAATCGCTCCGTCGTCGGCGAGGGCTTCCTCCACGCGCGCGGTCACCCGCGCGTTCCGGTTGCCGTCCGAGTGGCCTGGCGAGACGTACCGAATTCCACCGCCCGGCCGCAGCTCGTTCAGCGCGTCGTTGTCGAAGGTCTGCCCGGTCGGGTCCTGGTTCGCGTTCGAGATCCAGCCACGCTCGGGGTTGACGAGCTGGTCGAGCTCGTCGTCGGGCAGGATCGCGAACGGGATTGCGTGGCTCTCGGGCCGCGCGCCCGCTGCGATCCACTCGTGCCGCAGGGTTCCCGTGCCGTCGCGGATGAAGTACGGCGGCAGCCCGTCGACCGTCCCAGCCTGTAGATCCTCGCGCAGTGGGAGCTCGTGATCCGTGTAGTAGGCGATGTTCCCGCGGTCGTCGGCGAACATCCAGTTCTGCGCGCCGACGTCGAACCAGCGCAGCGCCTGTTTCGCTCCGGTCACGTCCTCGGCGCGGCCGAGCTCGCGGAAGTAGTCCGGCTCGCGCGTGGCGTAGAAGCCGGTGTATTGCACACTGAGGTTGGGCGCGATCAGCGGCCCGTGCCGGGTCTCGACCGCGATGGGCGGCACACTCGCCGACGGCGGAACGGCGAGGAGGTCGTCGACGACACCGTTCCCCGGCTGGTTCGCGCGGTAGCTCTGCGGGAAGATCTGCGTCGGCACCGCCGCACCCCTGAAGATCGTCGCCACGGGCACACCACCGGAGACCACAACGGACTCCTGGTAGATGTCGGTGACGTCGGTCGGGTTCACCGTCGAGCCCCAGGCGATGTGCTCGTTCATCCCGTGCACGACCGACGGAAGGCCGGGGAACGTGACGCCGTAGAGCACCAGGTCTCTCGCCCGGATCCCGAGCTCGTAGAACGTCGACGGCGATGGAAGCGCCAGGTGTGGGTCGCTCGCGACCATCGGTCGCCCGGTGGCCGACTTCGAGCCGGAGACGGCCCAGATGTTCGAGCCGGTGTCGACGGTCGCGCCGATCCCGATCTCGTCCAGCTTCCGCTTCGCCTCCCGTGCCTGCGCCAGCGTGTCCGGCTCGAGGAAGGAGCTCGACCAGGCGGGCCGACCGTGCGTCCGCACGGCGCCGGAGGTCTCGCCCGGCAGGATCGACGGCGCGTGTGCGAACGGCTCGATCCGCATCACGTCCTCGGAGAAGAGACGCGTGCCGGCGACCGGGCCGAGCGCAGTCTGGTAGGCGACGAGTCGCTGTGTGTTGCCGATGTCGTTCGTCTCGAACGAGAGGCCAAAGCCGAGGAGCTTCGCCGTCGCGAGGCTGTCGAGCACCGTCCAGGCCGGGATGGAGGTCAGCTCGAGCGCGGCGTACTCCGGCGGCAGCGGATGGGTCGAGATCCATGCGTTCGCGCCGGCGGCGTACGCCTCGATGTCGGCGAGCGCGCCCGGCGACAGAACATCGAGCGATTTCTCGGCCGCGCGTCTCAGCCCAAGCGTGCGCAGCTGGACATCGCTCGCGAGCGCCGCGGGCCCGAGCAGCTCGGCGAGCGTGCCGCTCGCCTGGCGCCGCGTCTGGTCCATCTGGAAAAGGCGGTCCTGCGCGTGCAGCCAGCCCACGAGGAAGTACGCGTCGTGGTCGGAGCGGGCGGAGATGTGCGGGACGCCGAGCGAGTCGCGGACGATCGAGGCCGGCGCCTCGAGGCCCGCCACGGCGACGGGAGCGCTCGGCGCAGGTGCGGCGAGGGAGCCGCCTGCAAGGGTGGCAGGCAGGGCAAGCGCGAGTGCGACGACGACCGGGCGCAGAGCGACCATCGTTCCTCCTTTCCGCAGCGGAGCATCCTTCGGCTCCTCGGGCAGGAGTGTAAGCGTTGACCCCCGCAGAGAAGGGCAGGACCGTCGGCTACCTCCGCCCGACAAGGGATCGCGCCGCTGACCCAGCTTGTCCCGCTCGCCGAGCTCGCCGCAGCGGTTACCGCCGCGTCGACGCTGTACGTCCCGCCCATCGCGCCCTGACGCGCGCGGCGGCGGCGGCGTTCCCCTTCGCCTCGTAGAGCGCGAGCGCCTCTGCCGCGGCCGAGGATGCGTCCCCGTCGCGTCCGGCCGCGTCATGCGCAGAGGCGAGCGCCTCGAGCGCGGCGGCCATCAGGAACGTCGAATCGGTCTGCGCGGCGAGATCGACGGCGTCCTGCGCGACGGTCTCTGCCCGGGTCGCCGCTCCGAGCCCGGCCGAGGCCTTCGCCCGCGCCACGCGCCAGGCGATCTGTGCGTGGAGGTCGTCGGGCGCCGCCGCGCGCTCGCTCATCGCGGCGAACCGCGCCGCATCGTCGTAGCGCCCGGCCGCGACGAGCGTCTCGGCAAGCTGGGCGGCGACCGAGGCCACGTCCGCGCGCTGGTCGACCGCCTCGAGCTGCTCGAGCGCGCCGCGCAGCGACTGCTCGGCGGTCTTCGCATCGCCGGCGAGCAGGTCGATCATGCTCGTCCAGATGCTGATCGCGGCGAGCCCGACGCTGCGGCCCAGCGAGTCGAGGATCTCGGTGCCGCGCGCGGCGAGCCGGCGCGCCTCCTCGAAATCCTCGGCCATCGCCGCGAGCACCGCACCGGTCAGCAAGAGCATCCCCTTCGAGGATGTGTCCTCGGTCACCTCCTCGACCGTGCGGGCGACGAAACGACGCCCTTCCGCGACCGGGAGCGGCCCGATCACGGCGGCGAAGGCCAGGTACACGGCAACGTCCGCCGCCAGCCGGTCGTCGCCTGCTCGACGGGCATGGACGAGAGCCCGGTCGAGCGCGTCCTGCATCGCCACCGTCTGACAGCCCCACCAGTATCCGACCGCGAGCTGCGTCATCAGCCGCGCGACGGTGGCGTCGTCACCGGCAGCCTCGAACTCCGGCAGCGCCCGCGTGACCTCTTCGGCCAGCTCCTCCACCCGCACGTCGCCACGGGAGATCAGCCCGATGTGCCCCAGCCCGAGCCGGCCGCGGAGCGCGCACCGCACGTTGCCCTCCGCCACTGCCGCGTCCACCGCGGCGCCATACGAGCGCTCGGCCTCGCGCACCTGACCAAGCTGGAGCTGCGCGTCTGCGAGGTCGATCACGAGGTCGGGAGCGGTCGCGAGCGCGGTCGCGCGCCCGAGCAGCCCCACCGCGGCGGCGCCGTCTCCGCGCGTGAGCGCGCGACGCCCGGCGCGGGCGAGCCGGCTAGCTGCCCGCGCGGCAAGCTCTTTCTCCTCGTCGCCGGCCGGCCCGAGCTCGGTCCGGTAGGCGTGCGCCTGCTCGAGGTGATGGCCGATGATCTCGTCGAGGTCCGTGCGCTCGGCGGCACGCTCCTCCACCCAGCCGGCGAACTCCTCGTGCACGGCCGCGCGGGACCCTTTCGGCATCGACTCGTACGCCGCGTCGCGGATCAGGATGTGCCCGAACCGGAACCCGTCCTCGCCCACGGTGCTACGCCGATCCGGGCGGATCAGCTGCTTGCGGACGAGCGCCTGCAGGTGGCGGGCGACGTCGGCGGCCCGTTCGGGCGGAGTCAGCTCTGCGACCGCGCTCCAGAGGAACACCTGGCCCATCACCGCTGCCCGTTGCAGCACCGCCAGCTCGTCCTGCGCGAGCAGGTCGAGCCGGGCCGCGAGCACGGCCTGGACGGTCCCGGGCACGCGCAGCGTGTCGACCTCGGAGAGGGCCTCGAGCCGTCCGTCCCGCTCGACGAGCAGGCCGTCCTCGACGAGCATATGCAGCATCTCCTCCAGGAAGAGCGGGTTTCCGCCCGTCGCGCGCCCGACCGCGTCGGCCGCGTCGGGATCGATCGGCCCCCCGAGGTTCTCGAGCAGACGCAGCGTCTCCTCGCGCTTCAGCGGCGCCAGCTGAATCGACGCGCTGGCGACCCACGCGGGCCGCACGTCGGCCAGGTCGGTCCGGGCCAGGCAGCACACGAGGATCGGCGCGCCGCGGCTCCAGCCCTGCAGATACTCGACGAGGTCGAAGAACGCGGGCTCCGCCCACTGGACGTCGTCGAGCAGGACCAGGACTGGGCGCTCGAGCGCCAGCGTCTCGAGCAGCCGTCGGACCGCCCAGTAGAGCTCGTCGCTGCGGGAGCGCGACTCGGCGCGCCCGATCGCCTCGAGAATCCGGCCGCGGACGACCTCCGCGTCGGGCTCGCCTGCCAGGACCTCGTCGAGGTCGAGCGCACGCACCATCTCCCAGAGCGGCCAGTACGTGATCCCGTCCCCGTAGGGCAGGCAGCGCCCTTCGAGCACGAGCGCCTTGTCGCCGGCCGAGGCGACGAGCTCTGCGGCGAGCCGTGACTTGCCGACGCCGGGCTCGCCGACGATCGTCACGATCCGGCAGCAGCGCTCGGCCACGACCTCGTCGAACGCGGCGCGCAGCTGCTCGAGCTCGTCATCGCGGCCGACGAGCGGCGAATCCATTCGGCGCGACACGCCAGGGGCGATCGGATCGATCTCGAGCAAGCGCCAGGCCGTGACAGCCTCCGACTTGCCCTTCAGGTCGAGCGGCGGCACGGGCTCGGCCGTGACCGCATCGCGCACGAGCCGCAGCGTCGCGTCGGCGACGAGGATCTCGTCGCCGGCCGCGGCCGCCTCGAGCCGCTGCGCCACCACGACCGCGTCGCCGGTTGCGAACGCCTGTCCCTGCTCCGGATCGCCGGCGATCACCTCGCCGGTGTTGACGCCGGTGCGGACCTTGATCTTGACGCCGTACGCACCCTCGAGCCGGTCGTTCAGACCCGAGATCGCCTCGCGCAGCTCGACGGCCGCGCGAACGGCGCGAAGCGCGTCGTCCTCGTGCACGACCGGGATGCCGAAGACGGCCATGACCGCGTCACCGACGAATTTCTCGACCGTGCCGCCGTGCCGCTCCAGCACCTCACGTGCGGTCTCGTGGTAGCTCGACCAGACCCCCCGCAGCGACTCGGGATCGAGCTGCTCGCCGAGCGACGTCGAGTCCTCGACGTCGCAGAAGACCAGCGTTACCGTCTTTCGGAGCATAAAACAGTCTAGGGCAACCGGAAAACGGTTTCTAGCCGACGGCGAAGAGGAGGAACTGCGTGAACTGCGCCGGCGCGAAGTTGTTGTCGCTGACGAGGACGAGCGAGCGGCGGCCGTCGGGCAAGATCGGGCCCGAACGCCATCCCCTCGACGTTGTCGAGCGGCAGACCGAGCGTGTCGAGGTCGAGCAGGAGCGTCTTCGCGACCGGCTGGAGCCCTCCCAGCAGCGTCGCCAGGCTGTCGAAGCCGTTGACGTCGTCGGCTCCCGGCACGGCAACGCGGTAGAGCTTGATCGTGTTGCCGGTCCCGGGTGCTCCGACCGAGAACGAGCGCTCCATGGCGAGCAGGAACTGGTTGTTGAGCGGCAGGAGCTCGACGAGCCCGTTGACCGCGAACTGGGTCGCCGGGACGGGAGGCTCGGCGATCGGATCGGTCCAGTAGACGTACTGGCGCTCGAGCGTCCCGGTCTGGAGGTTGTAGCGGAGCAGCCGGGCCGGGCTGCCGGCCGCGAGCGTCGCAGGCGGGCCGTCCTGCACCAGGGCGCCCTCCGTGCCGGTGAAGAGGAAGCGACCGTTCGGCGGCGTCCCGGCGCTCTCGAAGCCGAGGTTCTGGCGCACGCCGCGCGTGCCCGCGGCGTTGGGAAGGAAGGCGCTCGGAAGCGGCAACGAGCGGAGCTGGCGGCCGTCGAGGCCGAACTCGCGCACCCACGGGTCGATCAGGCGGGCGGCGAAGCCCTCCGAGGTGAGGACGAGCGTGTCGTCCTTCGTCAGGGCGAGCCCTTCCGGGTCGACCGTCTGGGCGGCAAAGGGCTGACCGGTCGCGTCCAGGACCGTGGTGACAGCCAGGATCTGGACGGCCGGGACGCCACTGGAGACGTCGATGCGGAGGGTGTAGAAGCGGACGTTCACCTGGTCGTCGGAGAAGGCGTAGAAGACGTCGCGGCGCTCGTCATAGGCCAGACCCGACAGGCCCCCGAACTGCGTGCCCTGGAACTGCGTCCCCGTCGGGATGATCTGCTGGCCGAGGAACTCGAGCTCGGTCTTCGGCCCCTTCTCGGGCGGCGCGCCGGTGGCCGGCGTAACCACGGCGAGGAAGTAGACCGCGAGCACGATTGCGAGCACGACGCCGACGAGTGCGGCAACCGCGATGTGGACGCCGCCGAGCGCGAGCCAGGGCGTGCGCTCGCTGCGCCCCTGCTCCACCTCCTGGGCGAGCTCCTCCGCCTTGTCGACCGGATCGGCCATGCCTCCCGCGTACCCCGCCCCGCTAGGATCGAATCGTGACGGCCGTGCTCCACTTCACCGGAAACGCCGAAGCGGACGAGCTGATCGGCTCCGACCCGTTCGCGCTCCTGATCGGCTTCGCTCTCGACCAGCAGGTCACGGTCCCGACCGCGTTTCTCGGGCCGCTGAAGCTGAAGCAGCGGCTCGGCACGCTCGATGCGGCCACGATCGCGACGACCGACCCACGACATCTCGAGGAGGTGTTTCGCGAGCGCCCCGCGATCCACCGCTTCCCCGGCAACATGGCGAAGCGCGTGCAGGAGCTGGCAGCGGTCGTCGCCGACGAGTACGAGGGTGACGCCGCCAGGGTCTGGACGGAGGCGGGCGACGCGAACGAGCTGAAGCGGCGGATCGAGGCGCTCCCGGGGTTCGGCGAGATGAAGGTGAAGGCGCTGGGATCCGTGCTCGCGAAGCGGCTCGGCGTCGCCGTCGCGGAGCCGCTCGTGCCGGGCCACCCGACCCTGGGCGACGTCGACTCGCCGGAGGCACTCGCCGAGTACCAGGCGGCGAAACGCGCCCACAAGGCGTCGTTGCGCGCAGCGCGCGCCTGATCGATCCAGCGGGCGCGCGGGCGTCCGATGCCGATCTAGCCGGATGGCCAGTAGACCTCCCCGCAGATCGCCTCGTACTGTTTGTAACAAGAGACCGTTCGGGGGGAGTTAGGGGACATGCACGTGAAGAGACCGCGCTCACTGGGGAAGGCGGCGGTTCTGGCGGCGCTCGCGCTGAGCGGCTTCGCGCTCGCGGGAGTCATGTCCGGGGTCGGGCTTGCCACCGACACGGGCACGACGACAACCGACACCGGCACGACCACCACCGACACCACGACCACGACAACAACGACGACCACGACGACAACGACGACCACGACGACGACCGAGCCGCCGGGTGGCGACGGCTGCACGCCGGGGTACTGGAAGAACCACACCGAGGACTGGGTCGGCTACACGCCGGGCCAGACCGTCGGCAGCGTCTTCGCGAACACCGGCAGCCTCGGCTCGATGACGCTGCTTCAGGCGTTGAAGAACGGCGGCGGGTCGTCGCTCGACGATGCCAAGCGCCTGCTGATCCACCACGCGGTGGCGGCGCTGCTGAACTCGACGCATCCGGACGTCGACTACGCGTTCACGACTGCCCAGGTGATCGCGTGGACGAGCGACATGCTCACGAGCACCGACCGCGACGCGATTCTCGGCCTGAAGGATCTGTTCGACACCGAGAACAACCGCGGCTGCACGGTGCGCTGAACACACTGACGCGCGGCGGGGGCCTCGGCCCTCGCCGCGCACCTGTTGACTCGCCGCCCGCGTAGAGTCGCCCCGTGCGGCCGCGGCCGAATCGGATCGAGCGCCTCCCCGAGCAGTACTTCACCTCGCTGCTGGCGCGTGTGGCGGCGGTCGCGGCCGAGGAGGGCGAGCCGCTGCTCGACCTCGGTCGCGGCAACCCGGACGTCCCGCCGCCGGCGCACGTCGTCGAGGCGCTCGTCGCGACCGCGCGCGAAGAGACGGCTGCGGTACACGGGTATGCACCGTTCGCAGGCCTTCCCGAGCTCCGCGATGCGATCGCCGCGCGGTACGCGGATGTCTACGGCGTCGAGCTCGACCCGCACCGCGAGGTCGCGGTCGTGCCGGGGACGAAGACGGCGCTCGTCGAGGTCGCGCTCTGCGCCGCGGAGCGCGACGACCGGATCGCACTGCCCGACCCGGGCTATCCGGACTACAACTCCGCCGTCGCCCTGGCGGCCGCCGAGCGTGTCTCGCTCCCGCTCGACGACGCCGGCCGCCCGGAGTGGGACGCGCTCGCGGGCAGGGCGCCTGCGCTCGTCTACCTCAACTACCCGTCGAACCCGACCGCGGCTGCCGCGGCCGACGGTGTCTTCGCCGAGGCGGTCGCGTTCGCCGACCGGACTGGCGCGGCGGTGCTCCACGACTTCGCCTACGGTGACCTCGTCTTCGACGAGCGCACGCCGCAGAGCTTCCTGGCCGAGCCGGGCGCGCGGGAGGTCGGGGTCGAGCTCTTCTCGCTCTCGAAGAGCTACGGCATGGCTGGCTGGCGGCTCGGGTTCGTCGTCGGCAACGCCGAGCTGGTCGGGCGGGTGACGTGGCTCCAGGAGCACGTCCGCGCGGGCATCTTCGCCGGCCTGCAGCGGGCCGCGATCGCGGCGCTCGACGGACCGCAGGAGACGGTCGCCGAACGTCGGGCGCTGTACGAGGCACGCCGCGACCGGGTCGTCGCGGCGCTCCCGTCGCTGCGACCACGCTGCGAGGGGACGTTCTTCGTCTGGCTCTCGCTGCCCGAGGGCCTGACGTGCGAGACGCTGCTCGCAGAGACGCGCGTCGCACTCGCGCCGGGCGAGGGCTTCGGCAGCCGTGGGCACGGTCGCGCGCGGCTCTCGCTGGCGGTCGCCGACTCGACGCTCGACGAGGGGCTCGAGCGGCTTCGGCAGGCGCTGTCCGCGCAGTAGAGTCGGAACGTGCTCGAGGATCTGCTGCGGCGGTGGGACGGCGAGCACGTCGTCGTCCGGCACGACGAGGAGAGCGACGCGTGGATGTTCGTCTGCGTGCACTCGACGCTGCTCGGCCCGGCGATGGGCGGCACGCGCCTCAAGAGCTAGCCGACGTCCCGCGGACGCACTCGAGGACGGTCTACGGCTGGCGGCCGGCATGACGCGCAAGCTGGCGGTGCTCGGCCTGCCCTGCGGCGGCGGCAAAGCGGTGCTCAACGTGCCTGCGATTCCCAACGGCGACGAACGCCGGCGCCTCGTCACTCGTTTCGGCGATCTGATCGAGTCGCTCGGCGGCAGCTACGTCACCGGGCCCGACGTGAACACGGGTGAGGCGGACATGGACGCGATCGGCGAACGAACCCGATATGTGTTCTGCCGCAGCGCCGCGAACGGCGGCTCGGGCGACCCGAGCATCCACACGGCCAAGGGTGTCTTCCACGGCATCCGCGCGAGTCTCCGGTACGTCCACGGATCAGACGAGCTCGCCGGCCGGCGCGTGCTCGTCCAGGGCGCGGGCTCGGTGGGCGGCAAGCTCGCCGCCCTGCTCGCTGAGGCCGGCGCCACCGTCCTCGTCAGCGACGTCGACGAGGAGCGGGCCCGGGCGACCGGCGGTGAGCTCGTCGCGGTCGAGGAGGCGCTCACGACCGACTGCGACGTCTACGCGCCGTGCGCGCTCGGCGCGACCCTGAGCGCGGAGTCGATTCCCCGCCTGCGCTGCGGCATCGTCGCGGGTGGGGCAAACAACCAGCTCGCGACTGCCGCGGACGGCGAGCGACTCCGCGCGGCCGGGATCCTGTACGCGCCCGACTTCGTCATCAACGGCGGCGGCGCACTACACGGGATCGGGCTCGAGCACCTCGGCTGGGACCCCGACCGGCTCGAGCGCGAGGTGGCGGGGATCGGCGACACGCTCAGCGGCATCTACCGGCAGGCCGAGGCGGCAGGAGTCACGACCAGCGAGGCCGCCGAACGGCTGGCTGCGGAGCGGCTCGCGGCGAGCTGACGAGCGTCAGCGCAGCGGTTGCCAGTCGGGCGCGAACTCCAGCACGCCGGACGTCGCTGTGATCCGGCGGGCGCCGGTGCCGTCGCGTTGCAGCACCCACAGCTCCTGTTGCTCGTCGACGAAGCGGGTCATCGCGAGCCAGCGGCCGTCAGGCGAGATCGCCCGATCGCCGACGACCGGCGCAACCCGCCGGAGGCCGCGGCCGTCGGGGCTGATTCGGTACGTCGACGTCGCCCGCGAGAACACGATCGTGCGCCCGTCGGGCGCCCACGCCGCCGAACTGTCCGTCGTGCGGGCAGCGGTGGTCAGCCGCCGCTCGCCCGACCCGTCGGCGCGCATGATCACGAGCCCGCCCGCGAGCTGACACTCGAAAACGATGAACCGGCCCGTCGGGGACCATTCGGCGTTCTGGCAGTTCGTGGTCTGGTTGGACAGCACACGGCGCCGCGTCCCGTCGAGCCGGGAGCGGAAGATCTGGAACAGGCCGCGGTCGAAGCTCGTGAAGGCCAAACTCTGGCCGTCGGGCGACCAGGTCGGAGAGAGCTCGGCGAGGTGCCCGCGCGTGACCTGCCGTAACCCGCTGCCGTCGGCGTTCATCACGAACACACCCTGGGTCAGCCGCGGGGTCCCGGTCCCGGAGAATGCGATCCGCCGTCCATCGGGCGACCAGGCCGCCGACCGGACGTCGGTGAAGCCCGGCGGGGTGAGGTCGCGGAGGCCAGAGCCGTCGGGCGCGGTGACGAAGATGTGACCACCCTTGGGCTCGTTCCCGCCGAGGTCGCGGATGTAGAGGATCGCCCCGTTTCGCCCCGGATAGGCGCTGTCGCGCGCGGCGGCGACCGAGCCGCCGGCGAGCAGCGCGAGCAGGAGCGATGCGAGTAGACCCCCGACCCTCACGAGAGGGCTTGTGCCCGGGTAGACGGACGGAAAACGCGGGTCGGCTCAGGGCCGCTTCATGAACCACTCGGTGAACTCGGCGCAGCGGCCGTCGCCCTCGAAGCGGAGCAGGTACACGTTGTCGTAGACCTTCTCGACGCTACCGCCCGCATCGAAGTATGTGCTCGCCCCGACCGCGACGGCGCGGTCGCCGTCGACGGCGTAGCACTCGTAGCTCGCGTCGAAACGGCTGGGCTCGTCAGGTTCCTCGAACCACGATTCCACAATCGCTTCGCGCCCGATGACAGGCTCGTCGTACGGGTAGTAGCGGTAGTTCGCGTCTTCGCTGAAGAGCTCGCCGATCGCGCTGCGGTCGTAGCTCTTCCACGCAGCGACGTAACGCGCCAGCCAGCGATCGACGTCTGTCGCGTCCATCGTCAGCCTCCTTCCGGGAGGGTGGTGAGGTAGAGATGCGTGCGGAGCGGGTCCAGGTAGGTGCCCTCCGGCACGAGGCCCGCGAGCTGCTCGAGCAGCCGCGTCCGCTCAGCATCGGGCAACGCCGCGACCGAGCTCCAGGAAGCGATGCGCGCGAGCACGCCCTCGCGGTCGTACTCCACCGGGTTCGGGAAGCTCGCCTCGCTGAACGCCTCGAAAGGGCCGGGAAACGGCGTGCGCCAGAGCTCGCTCTCACTGTTGTGCTCCGGCGGCCTCTTGATCGCCAGCGAGTCGAGCGCGTCGCGGGCCGCCTGCGGGAGCAGCGGCCGGCGCTCACCGTCAGCCCGGTTGAACAGGATCGCGAGCACGCCGCGCGGGCGGAGGACGCGCGCGATCTCCCGCACGGCGTCGTCGGTGCCGAACCAGTGGAACGCCTGGCCGACGAAGACCCCGTCGACGGACGCGTCCGCGAGCGGGATCTCGGTCGCCGTGCCCGCAAGCGCCTCGGCCTCCGGCACGACGCGCTCGAGCACGGCCCGCATGCCATCCAGCGGCTCGACGGCCAGCACGCGCGCGAAGTGGCCGACGAGCTGACGCGTCAACTTCCCGGTGCCGGCCGCAAGGTCGAGGACGACCGCATCCCGCGGCAGCGGCACGGCGTCGAGCGCAGCCTCGGCGTAACCCGGTCTGCCCCGCTCGTACTCGGCCGCAGCGCGGTCGAAGGACCGAGCAAGCTCGGACATCTAGCCGACGCCCGCGAGGAGGAACGCGCGGCTCTCGCGCAGCATCTCGCGCGCGATCACGAGCCGCTGCACCTCCTGCGTCCCTTCGTAGATCTGCGTGATCTTCGCGTCGCGCATGAAGCGCTCGACCGGGTACTCCTTGATGTAGCCGTAGCCGCCGAGGATCTGCACGGCCTCGGTCGTCACCCACATGGCGACGTCGCCGCACTTCAGCTTCGCCTGCGCGGAGGCCTTGGTCAGCTCGGGGCCGTCGATGCCCGCGTCTGCCATCTGACCGAAGCGGTAGAGGAGCCCGCGCGCCGCCTCGGTTTCGGTCTCCATGTCCGCCAGCTTCGCCTGGATCAGCTGGTGCTGCGCGATCGGCTTCCCCATCGTCTCGCGCGACTTCGCGTACTCGAGCGCGTAGTCGGTCGCGCCCTGGGCGATCCCGAGCGCCTGCGCGGCGACGCCCGGGCGAGAGCGGTCGAGGATCCGCATCGCGATCCTGAAGCCCTCGCCCTCCTCGCCGAGCAGGTTCGCCGCCGGGATGCGGCAGTCGTCGAAGGTGAGCTCCCCGGTCGTCGAGCCCGAGATCCCCATCTTCGGCTCCAGCCGGGCGACGGCGAAGCCGGGCGCATCCGCCTCGACGAGGAAGGCGGAGATGCCGTCGTGTCCCGCCTCCGGGTCGGTCTTCGCGAAAACGGTGTAGAGGTTCGCGACACCCGCGTTCGTGATGAAGCGCTTGCTCCCGTTGAGGACGTACTCGTCGCCGTCCCGGACGGCCGTCGTCCGCATCGCGGCCGAGTCGGACCCTGAGCCGGCCTCGGTCAGCGCGTAGGCGGGCAGCCACTCGCCGCTCGCGAGCTTCGGCAGGTACGCCTCCTTCTGCGCCTGGGAGCCGGCGAGCTTGATCCCGAGCGAGCCGAGCTCCTGCACCGCGAGCAGGAGGCCGCTCGTGGCGCACACCTTCGACACCTCCTCGGTCGCGACGAGCGCAAGCAGCGTGCCCGTCCCCGAGCCGCCGTGCTCCTCGTCGAAGAGAAGGCCGAAGATCTCGTGCTCGCGGAAGAGCTCGACGACGTCCCACGGGAACTCGTGTGACTCGTCGATCTCGGCCGCGCGCGGCGCCACTCGCTCGCGCGCGAGCGTGCGCACGAGCTCGCGGATCTCGCGCTGCTCCTCGGTCAGGACGTCCCAGGCCACGGCCGGGATCGTACCCTCGGTCGCTAGATGGTTGATCGGTAATTGGCGTGCTCGCGGGGGCGATCCAGACCAAGCCGGGAGCCACGCTCGGCCGCGGCCAAGGCTGGTTGCCTTGGCAAGGTCGAGCGTGGCACCCGGCGACGTGTCTGGGTCGTCATCCGGGAGTGCGGTAATTGCCGATCAACCATCTAGGCCGGGAGGATGCGGCCGCGGACCTCGCCGAGCGGCTCGCCGCGCAGGACGACCTCGTCGCCGTCCTCGAGGAAGGTGCGCTCGCTGCCGTCGCCCAGCGCGAGCGGCCGCTCGCCGTTCCACGTCAGCTCGATCAGGCTCCCTTCGCTGCCGCGCTCAGGCCCGGAGATCGTGCCCGAGGCCATCAGGTCGCCGGTGCGGACGCTCGCGCCGTTCGAGGTCGCGTGCGCGAGCTGCTGCGGCATCGTCCAGTAGAGGCCGCTGGCGTTGCCGCGCGAGATCACGGTGCCGTTCAGCTCGATCTCGAGCGGCACGTCGAGCGCCCAGTCGCCTGTAACGCGGAGGTGCGGCAGCGGCTCCGGCTCCTGGGGCGGCCCGGCCACCCGCCTCTCCCCGAGCAGCGCGAGCGGCGTGACCCAGGCGGACACCGAGGTGGCGAAGCTCTTGCCGAGGAACGGGCCGAGCGGGACGTACTCCCACGCCTGCAGGTCGCGCGCGCTCCAGTCGTTCACGAGCACGACGCCGAAGACGTGCTCGGCGAAGGCGTCCGGCTGGACGGGCTCTCCGAGCCGGGACGGCGCGCCGACGACGAAGCCGAGCTCGAGCTCGATGTCGAGCCGGCGGGAGGGGCCGAACGTCGGCGCGTCTGCCTCCGGAGATTTCGCCTGGCCTCGCGGACGGCGGATCGGCGTCCCGCTGACGACGACCGTACCCGCCCGGCCGTGGTATCCGACCGGCAGGTGACGCCAGTTCGGGAGGAGCGGCTCTGCGTCGGGGCGGAACATCCGGCCGAGGTTGGTCGCGTGCTCGAGCGAGGAGTAGAAGTCGACGTAGTCGGCGACCGTGAACGGCAGCTGCGGCTCGACGTCGGCGAGTGCGACCGCGTCCCCCCTCTCTGCCGCCGCCGTTGCGTCTGCGGTCGCGCGCTCCCACGCAGCGCGGCCCTGCGCGAGCAAGGCGTCGAGCGACCCTTCGCCGAGGTCGACGACCGCCTCGCCGGAGCGGAAGCCGAGGTGCGAGACGCCGTCCAGCTGGAATGTGCCGAAGCCCTGTGTCGCTAACCCCGGTGTCACAGGATCCCGAGCGCCTTCAGGTCCTCGACCGGCTCGAAGAAGGAGCAGCTGCCGACCGCGACGAGCTGGTCGCGCCGAACGCGCGCGAGCTCCTCCGGCCCGGCCTCCCGGCCCCGCCAGCGGAGCCCGTCTGCGTCCAGCTCGACCTCGCCGGTCAGCGCCGCCGCATCGTCGAAAGCGCATGCGGCGAGCACGTTGAGGAAGCCGTGGCGACCCTCGGCCGCGAGCGGGTGGTGCAGGCCGGCGGTCGCCTTGAACCGCACGCCCGCGTCGCGGCAGCACGCGAGGAAGTGGCCGAGCTCCTCGGCGGGCGGCGCCTCGGCGCCGCCGCAGCGCACCTTTGCGCGCAACCCGCGCTCCGCGAGCGCGGCGACCTTCTCCTCGAGCCCGTTCCCCAACGGCAGCTCGACGTAGACCTCGCCGAGGAGAGCGTCGAGCCCGGCTTCCCAGTGCGTCTCGACCGCCTCGATGGGGGGCGCTTGTGTTGGAACAACACTTATTCCCCCGTCGAGCAGCACCGAGAGCTCTCGATCGTCCTCGCCGTCGAGGTCGCCGAGGCGAGACGCGGGCCAGACGAGGCGGGCCAGCAGCCAGGCGTGCTCGTCGGCGCGGGCACGCCGGTCTTCGGCAAGTGCCTCGGAGACGGGAAGGCTCGCGGGCGGGAAGGTCGGCGCATGGTCGATCAGGCGCGCGAGCGCGGCCCGGCGGGCATCGGCACGGTCGGCCATGCGGCCGAGTCTAGGCTCGGCGGACGACGATCGTGCGGCTGAAGCCGGCCAGGTAACCGGCCCCGGCCTGATTCACGCTCATGGCGATGCGGAGGGTCGACCTGCCGCGAGGAAGCGTCGCGCGGAAGAGCGCCGCCGAGCGCCGGTTGAGCTGAACGCGCTTGATCGTCACCCACCGACCCGCGGCGGACCGTCGCTGCAGCTGGACGACGCGGCCGGCGAACGAGCGAGCGGCGACGACGCGGGTCGCCAGGCGGCCGGTCGCCGTCCGGAGGAATGAGACGGCCGGACGGACGGCGACGACCGCCGCCGAGCTCCTGCTGCCGTTCCAGCTCGCGAGATACGACGTCTGGATGGTCGGCTTCGCCAGGTAGCGCCATGACCCGTCAGCGGCGGTCAGCACCGTCGCGACCGACCGCGGCGATCCGTCGCCGTGCCGCTGCGCGAACACCGTCACCTGCTCGCCGGCGCGCCTCGTCGGGACGAGCCCGGAGAGCATGAGGCCGCGTCCGAAGACGACCTGGTGCGCCGGAGTCGCGAGCGTCACGCCGACCGTCGTGAAGGTCAGGTCTGCTCCGCGGCTCGTTCCTGCATCGCTCTCCGCGACGAGGCGGACGTGGTAGAGCGTCCCTGCCGTGAGCCCGGAGAGCGGCTCGGACACGGCGCGAGCGGCACCGGAGCCCGCGTTCCGGGTCGGCGTCCGCGACCCGTAGCGGGTCGACGTGCCGTACTCGAAGTACCAGCGCGTCGCCCGTCCCCTCGGGTCGACAGCCCCGGTCGCGGTCGCGGTCGTGGCGCCGACGTTCTGGGCGGCCCCGGTCGTGACGGCGGGCGCCAGCGAGGTGCTGAACTCGCGATCGCCGCCGGCCCGCGTCCCCGCCGCGTTCGTCGCGACGAGGCGATAGTGGTAGGTGGTCGTCCGGCTCAACCGCGAGAGCGGGGCCGAGACGGCGACGGCCCGTGTGCCCGCGCCCGCGTTCCTGGTCGGCGTCCGCGACCCGTAGCGCGTCGACGTCCCGTACTCGAAGTACCAGCTGGTCGCGAGCCCGTTCGGCGTCAGCGTGCCGTGCAGCCTCGCCGAGGTCAGCGAGATCGAGCCCGCCGCTTCCGTCACGACGCTGGGCGGCCCACCCGTCGAGAAGCGCTGGTTCGCTCCCCTCGCCGTCCCCCCGTCGCTCGTCGCGACGAGCCGGAAGTTGTACGTCCGACCCGGCGTCAGGCCCGACACGGGCGCCGAGACGCCGACGGCGTTGCCGCCGGAGCCCGCGCTCCGTTCCGCGGTCCTCGAGCCGTAGCTCGTGCTCGTGCCGTACTCGAAGTACCACGTCGTCGCGCGACCGTTGGGGTCGACGGTGCCGGTGAGCGTCGCCGAGGACACGGTGACGCTCGTCGCGGCGCCGGTGGTCGCCACCGGCGCCGACGGGAGTCGTGAAGATCCCGTCGGCGCCCCGGCTGGTGCCTCCGGCGTTGGTCGCGACGACGCGGTAGTGATAGGTCGTGCCGGCCGCGAGCGGGGTGAGCGACGCGGAGACGGCGGCGTTGCCCGTCCCCGAGCCGGCGTTCTGGGTCGAGGTCCTGGAGCCGTAGCTCGTGCTCGTCCCGTACTCGACGTGCCAGGTGGTCGCTTGCCCGTTCGGGTTGACGGTCCCGGTCACGGTCGCGCTCGTCGCGCCGACCGAGGTGACCGGCCCCGTGATCGCCGCCGGGGCAACAACGGTTGCCGCGCCGCCGGCGACCGCCCACAGAAGCGAGCCTGCAAGCGAAAGGACGGCGATGGCGAGAGATCTGCGGATGGGTGTGAATACCCCGCCGCGGTAAACGCAGTGCTAGGAGAGTGGAAGGGTTCTGTTTAGGCTGACCGCCGTGATCCTCGAGAACGGCGTCGTCAGGACGATGGATCCCTCGCTGCCAACAAGCCGGGCGCTCGCGATCGCAGGCGCGTACGTGGCCGGAGGCGTCGGCGTCCACGAGACGGCGCTGGCGAGCCCGGACGTGTTCGACCTCGGCGGCCGCTGCGTCCTCCCCGCGTTCACGGACTCGCACGTCCACTTCCCGACGTGGTCGCTCGCGCAGCGGCAGGTGAAGCTCGACGGCTCCGGCTCGCTCGACGAGGCGCTCGAGCGGATCGGCGGAGCGACGGTCCCGCCCGGGCGTTGGCTGCGCGGCTACGGCTGGCGCTCCGGCGACTGGACTCCCTCGACGGAGCCCACGAAGGAGGCGCTCGACGCCGTCACCGGCGAGACGCCGACGATCATGCTCTCCAGGGACTACCACTCGGCCTGGCTGAACTCGGCCGCCCTCGCGGTGGCGGCCGGCGACCTCGAGGTCGAGGGCGGCGTCGTCGAGCGCGACGAGGAGGGCGAGCCGACCGGGATCCTGCGCGAGGAGGCGGCCTGGCGCTTCCGTGACCGCTGGGTGGTGACGAGCCAGGACGAGTGGGTCGAGGCGACGCGCGCCGGGCTCAAGCTCGCGCACTCGCGCGGCGTCGGCGCCATCCACGACAAGGACGGCTGGATCGGCGCACCGGGGATCTTCCAGCGCCTGCGCGAGGAGGGAAACCTCACGCTCCGGGTGTGGGGATCGATCCCGCATGGGCTCCTCGACTCGGCAGCCGCCCTCTCGCTCCGGTCGGGCTTCGGCGACGACTACCTCCGCGTCGGCTACCTGAAGTGCTTCATGGACGGCACGCTCGGCTCGCAGACGGCGCGGCTGACGGACGGGTCCGGCGTGCAGCTCACGAGCCGCGAGGAGCTCGAGGAGATCGTCACGCGCGCCGCCGAGCGAGGCTGGCCCGTCGGCGTGCACGCAATCGGCGACCAGGCGAACCGCGACGCCCTCGACGCGTTCGAAGCAACGCGCGACGCCTGGGCGCAGAAGGGGCTGCGTCAGCGGATCGAGCATGCGCAGTGCCTGACCGCCGAGGACATACCTCGCTTCGCCGCGCTCGGCGTCGCCTGCTCGGTGCAGTTCTCCCATGCCCCGTCCGACCGCGACCTGGCCGAGCGCTTCTGGCCGGACCGGCTCGAGGGCGCGTATGCCTTCCGCTCGCTACTCGACTCGGGTGCCGTACTCGTGAACGGGTCTGACGCGCCGGTCGAGGAGCTCGACCCGCTCGCCGGCATCGCCGCGGGCGTCCTGCGCTCGATCGACGAGCGACCCGCGTGGCGGCCCGAGCAGGCGCTGACCGTCGAGCAGGCGCTCCATGCAACGTGCGTGGCGCCGCCCTGGCTCTCCCACGACGGGCGCCGCCGCGGCAAGCTCCTCCCCGGCTGGCTCGCCGACCTCGTCGTGCTCGACCGCGACCCGCTCGCGTGCGAGCCCGAGGAGCTGCGCGAGCTCGAGGTCGTCGCCACCATGGTCGGCGGCCGCTGGGTGCACAACCCGCCCCCGTGGGAATGACCGGCGGCGACTGTTAGGCGCTGCGCTCGGCCCAGACGCGGGCGAGCTCGACGATCATCGCCGCCGCGGCGGCCATGTCCTGCACGCTCGCCCACTCGCGGCGGGAGTGGTACTCGGAGCCTCCGGTGAAGAGATTCGGCGTCGGGAGACCGCGATGGGAGAGGCGGGAGCCGTCGGTGCCGCCGCGGATGATCGTGTGCACCGGCTCGACACCGAGCCTGCGGACGGCCTCGACCGCCGCCTCGATCACTTCCGGGTGGCGCTCGATCACCTCGCCCATGTTCCGGTACTGCTCCTCCTCGCGGACGTCGACCGTCGCGCGCGGCTCGCGCTGGCGCACGTCGTCTGCGAGCTTGCGGATGAGCGCGAGGTGCTCCTCGAGCTTGCCCAGGTCGTGGTCGCGGACGATCAGCTCGACCACCGTCTCCTCGGCGCCGCCGGCGATCCGCGTCGGGTGGACGAACCCCTCTCGCTCCTCGGTCGTCTCGGGTGAGAGCGTGTCGCGCGGCAGCGCCGCGACGAAATCCGCGGCGAGCTTGATCGCATTCACGAGCTGGCCCTTGGCCGTGCCGGGATGCGTGGAGCGGCCCCGAATCGTGACGACGACCTTCCAGGCGTTGAAGGTCTCGGCCTCGATCTCGCCGAGCTCGGAGCCGTCCAGCGTGTAGGCGTACTTGGCGCCGAACCGCTCGAGATCGATGTGCTCCGCGCCGCCCGCGACCTCCTCGTCCACCGTGAAACAGACACGCAGAGGCGCATGCTCGATGTCGGGATTCCGCTTCAGGTAGGCGACCGCCGCCATGATCTCGGCCACGCCCGCCTTGTCGTCGGCGCCGAGCAGCGTGGAGCCGTCGGTGGTGACGATGTCGTGGCCGACCTTCTTCGCGAGCAGCGGCAGCTGCACCGGATCGAGCACCACACCGTCGCGGGGAAGTTCGATCACGCCGCCGTCGTAAGCCTCGTGCACCTGCGGGTCGACGCCCGTGCCGGTCACGTCCGGAGAGGTGTCGACGTGGGCGTTCAGCCCGATCGCCGGCGCCTGCTCGACGCCGGGCAGCGACCCGTAGACGTAGCCGTACTCGTCGAGCCGCACGTCGTCCAGCCCGATCTGCTCGAGCTCGTCGCGGAGGAGCCGGCAGAGGTCGAGCTGCTTCTCGGTCGAGGGCGAGGCATCGACGCCGTGCGCCGACTGGGTGTCGATCCGGACGTAGCGGAGGAAGCGGTCGAGTACGTCCGGCGCGAGCTCAGCCGCGAGCTCGGTGAGGAAGCCGACTTTAGGAGAGGTCGCCAAGGCGGGTGTAGAGCTCCTTGATCGTCGCGACGCCGCGCGGGAAGAACTCGACGAGCATGCGTTCGTTCGGGGAGTGCACGTTGCTCTCCGCGAGCGCGAAGCCGGTCAGGATCGTCGGGATGCCCTTGTCCTGGAGCGCGGGCATGATCGGCAGCGTCCCGCCCGCGCGCGTCAGGATCGGCCTGATCCCGAACGCGCTCTCGAAGGCGTCCTGCGCGATCTTGATCACCGGCGCGTCGGCGGCGACGCGCGCCGGCCGCGTCGAGCCCTCCAGCTCCTCGACCACGACCGTCGCTCCCTCGGGGGCGGCCTCGTGCAGCAGCCGCTCGACCTCGGGCGCGACTGCCTCGGGGGTCTGGCCCGGGGCCAGCCGGACCGTGAAGTTCGCCTGCGCCTCGCTGACGACGGTCGTGTTCTTCAGGCCGGGCTTGCCCCCCAGGATCCCGTTCACGTCCACCGACGGCTCGGCGGTCGTCCGGAGGTAGAACTCGTCGGCCGCCTTCGGGTCGTACGGCACCGCGCCCGCATCGCGCAGGACGTCGGCACCGGTGGGTTGCTCGTCCCACCCGGCGCGCTCCTCGTCCGACACCGGCGCGATCCCGATCCGGAGCGCGTCCGGCACGCGGCCGTCGCGCGGGAGGATGCCGGCGAGCGTGGTCGTCAGCGCGTGGATCGCGTTCAGCGCCGCGTTGCCGTACATGCCCGAGTGGAGGTCGCGCTCGCCGGTGCGGACGCGGAGGTTGAAGGCGGCGAGCCCACGCGTCGCAATCGCGAGGGAGGGCAGATCGCGGTGCTCCATCCCGCCGTCGAAGATCACGCACGCGTCGGCGCCGCGCTCGTCCTGCTCGAGGAAGCTCACGATCGACTGGCCGCCGACCTCCTCCTCCCCGTCGGAGACGACGCGGATGTTGATCGGGAGCGCGCCCTCCGCAGCGAGCAGGCCGGCGGCGTGGAGGAGCATCCAGAGCTGGCCCTTGTCGTCGGCGACGCCGCGGGCGTAGATCCACTCGTCGCGGATCGTCGCCTCGAAGGGATCGGACTCCCAGAGCTCGAGCGGCGCCGGCGGCTGGACGTCGAAGTGGCCGTAGCAGAGGACCGTCGGTGCGTCGGCGGCGCCGTTCGAGGCGCGAATCTCGCCGACGACGAGCGGCCGCTGGCCAAACGGGACGAGCTCCGCGTCGCCTCCGGCGCGCCGGATCTTCGCAGCCACCCATTCGGCCGCCTGGACGACGTCGTCGGCGTGTGCCGGGTCGGCGCTCACCGACGGGATGCGCAGCAGCTCGGTGAGCTCGTCGAGCCAGGCCTGCTCCAGGACGCTCATCGGCGCGAGTCTAGGCAAACCGCCCAGGCGGCGATTCAGGACCGTCCTTTTGGGCGATTGCGGACGTCGCGTTCCTGCCGAGGATGAGCCCAGATGAGAGTCTCTGCGGCGCTCTCGCTCTCGCTTCTGACCCTGCTCGTCGGGTCGGAGCCTGCGCGCGCGGGCACCGGGCTCGTGATCGGCGTGCACGACGACCGCATCAAGTGGACCGAGCGGCCGAGCCCCATCCTCGGCACGATGCAGGCACTCGGCCTCGGTGGCATGCGCGTGACGCTGGAGTGGCGTCGCGGCAAGCGGAACCTGACCGGCCCGGACCATGATGCGCTCCGCCGCGCCGTCGCCGCGCACCACCAAGGGGTGCGGATCGTGCTCGGGGTCTTCGGCCGCGCACGAGACGCGCCACGGCAGCCTGCGGCGCGCGAGGACTACTGCCGCTTCGTCCGTAACGTCGTCGTCCGGTACGGCGAGGTGCGAGACGTCGTGATCTGGAACGAGGTGAACTCGCGCACCTTCTGGCAGCCTCGCGATACGGCGCCCGCGGGCTACGCCGCACTCCTCGCCCGCTGCTGGGACCTCCTGCACGGGGCCGTCCCGGGCGTGAACGTACTCACGAGCACCGCTCCGAGCCACGATCCGGCGGTCTTCATCCGCGAGGTCGGCGCGGCGTACCGCGCAAGCGGGCGAGGGCGGCCACTCTTCGACGCCGTCGGTCACAACCCCTATTCGCTCTTTCCCGGCGAGGCGCCGACAGCGCGCCACGGAAATCACATCGGCCAGGGCGACTACGACCGCCTCGTTGCCGTGCTCGACGAATCCTTCGCCGGGACAGCCCAGCCGCCTGCGCCGATCTGGTACCTCGAGAACGGCTTCCAGACGACGACCGCCGGGAAACGGCGCCGCATGCACTACTCGGGCCGCGAGAACATCGCGCGCACGCTCGATCCGGCGAAGCAGGCGGACCAGATCGCGGCGGCTCTCCGGCTCGCCCACTGCCAGCCTCGGGTCGCCGCGTTCTTCAACTTCCTGCTCGTCGACGAGCGCCTCCTCGGCGGCTGGCAGTCAGGCCTCCTCTGGGCCGACTGGCGGCGCAAGCCGGCGTTCGAGGCCTACCGGGCTGCGATCGCCGAGGTCCGCAGCGGCTCGGTCGACTGCGCCGCGGCACTCCGAAGCTGATCGAGCTCCTGACGTTCCTGGCGCGTCGCTCGCGGCGCGTAGGCCGGTGGAACAGTACGGGGGTACGGGCCGCCGGCTGGAGTGCCGCGAGCGACGCGAGGCTGCGCCGGAGGCCGGCTCCGCCGGCCGGGAGGCGCAGCCGGCCAGGGACGTCAGGCGACGTCGCGCATCTGAGCGGCGAGCGCCAGGACGCGGAGCTTCTTCAGGCCCTGGTTCTCGATCTGGCGGATCCGCTCGCGCGTGACGCTGAACGCCTTGCCGACCTCGTCGAGCGTCCGGGGCTGCTCGCCGTCGAGGCCGTAGCGGAGCTCGAGCACGCGGCGCTCGCGGTGCGAGAGCGACTGGAGGATCGTGCGGAGCGCCTCGTTGCGTAGCGTCTCCTCCGCCTGCTCGTCCGGCAGCGGCGCCGTGTCGTCGGTGAGGAAGTGCCCGAACTCGGACTCGTCCTCGTCGCCGACCGGCTTCTCGAGCGAGATCGGCGTCTGCGCGCTTCTGCGCACCTGCTCGATCTCGGCCGGGTGCAGGTCGAGCTCGAGGCCGATCTCCATGGAGCTCGGCTCGCGGCCCAGCTTCGCCCGCAGCGTCCGCTCGGTGCGGACGATCTTGTTCAGCTTCTCGACCACGTGCACCGGCATCCGGATCGTGCGTGCCTTGTCCGCGAGTGCGCGGGCCACGGCCTGCCGGATCCACCACGTCGCGTAGGTCGAGAACTTGAATCCCTTGCGGTAATCGAACTTCTCCGCCGCGCGGACGAGGCCGATCGTTCCCTCCTGGATCAGGTCGAGGAACGGCAGGCCCTGATTGCGGTAGCGCTTCGCGATCGAGACGACGAGACGCAGGTTCGCCTCGACCATCGCCTGCTTCGCCGCGTGCTCGCCCCGCTCGATCCGCTTCGCGAGCTCCACCTCCTGGGCTGCGGTCAGGAGCGGCACCTTGCCGATGTCCTTGAGGAAGAGCTGCAGCGTGTCGGTCGAGACCTCGCGGATCGGCGCGTCCAGGTCGGCCTCGGGCTCGTCGCGCTCGACGACTTCGATCTGGAGCTCGTCGAGAGCCGCGTAGAACTCGTCCAGCTGCGCCGTGTCGAGGTCGAGCTCGTCGAGCGCGCTCGCGATGTCGTCCGCGACCAGCTTGCCCGCCTGCCGGCCGCTTTCGATCAGCGCCTTCGCCTCGGTCGAGGCCATGACGTCGAATGTCTGCCCCGTGCTGGTGGTGCCCCCTGCGCTCACTTCGGTTCTCCCCCTCCGATTGCGCTCACCATCGTCGCGACGCCGCCCGCCTGCGACACTTTCGTAACAAAGTTGTAGAACATTGCCAAACGCCCCCCGTCAGCGCTATAGGCCATTCGGCCTATTTTTCTCCCGTGCCGGTCCCGGTCATGGCCAATTCGTCCAGGTAGCGTTCTGCTTCCCTGGCGATGCGGCTGCCGGGCTCGACCTTTCTCGCTAGACGGAGTTGCCGGGTCGCTTCTTCCACGTCTCCCTGCCACAGAAGCAGCAGGCCGAGGTGGAAGCGAACGGTCGCAGCTCCCGGAAACCGGGTCGTGAGCGGCCCGAGCCGCGAGAACGCCGCCGCCGGGTCGCTCTTCTCGTAGCGGCCGACCGCGTCGGCGACGAGCGCGTCGACCCCATCGGGCTGGAGCTTCAGCGCGTCCGCGAAGGCTCGTCGCGCCGAGACGGGCCGTCCAAGCCGCTGGAGCGCGATCCCATATAGAAGACGGCCCCGGACGCTCTCGTCGGCACGGAGCGACTCGAGCTGCGCCGCAGGCGTCTTCCCCTCGATCCGGTAGGGGAAACTCGGCGTGAAGACCGGCAGGCCGGGCGCGAGCTGCGGGTGGATGAGGTCGTCCGCGCGCACGGCATACGGCGTGTCCGGCTCGACGTCGCGGGCCTCGCGCCAGGCGGTGATCGCGCCGCCGGCGCCCGCCCAGTAGCGGGCGAGCCCGACGTGGAGCTGGACGAGAGCGCTGCGGGGGTAGAGCGCACCGAGCTGCTCGATCCGGTCCTCGCCCGCAGGCCACTCCGCGAAGGCGGCGCCGAGCTTCGCCTCGAGCGAGTCGTGACGGGCGAAGATGCGGCCGGCGTCCTCGCGGCGGCCCCGCTCGTACAGGGCGGCAGCACGCCTCAGGTCGCGCGCCTCCGCGTCGTCGCGGATCCCGAAGGAGAGCGCGAGCGGGGGGAAGCCTGCACGCGGCTGCGGCTTCGACGCGGCGGCCGGCGACGCCTCGGGATCGTCGGCCGTCAGCACGGTCGCGCCGGCGACGACGACCGCCGCGAGCGCGGCGAGCGCAGCCACGATGAGAGCCGTGCGGTGACGGGCTGACACGCGGCCAATCTAGCCAGAGGCTTGATGTGGAACCTGCCTTTCTCAGCGCGCCAGTTCCACATCAAGCCTCTCGCGGCGGTTCCGGATTTCCGTCGCGGGAAGAAGAGCGGCGCACGTATCGTTTGCGAGAGAGATGGCGACCTACAGGGAGTTGCTCGCCGCCGTCAAAGCCGAGATCGACGAGCTCGGTGCGGCCGAGGCGCGCGAGCGGCAGGGCTCCGCGCTCTTCGTCGACGTGCGCGAGCGTGACGAGTGGGAAGAGGGCGTCGTTCCCGGCGCCATCCACATCCCGCGCGGCAACCTGGAGTCGCGGATCGAAGGGCTCGTGCCCGACCGCGACCGCGAGCTCGTCGTCTACTGCTCCGGCGGCTCCCGCTCCGCCTTCGCCGCGAAGGCGCTTCAGGAGCTCGGCTACGAGAACGTCACCTCGCTCACCGGCGGCTTCACCGACTGGAAGCGGAACGGCTTCCCGGTCGAGGTGCCACGAGCGCTCACCCCCGACCAGCGCCGCCGCTACTCGCGCCACCTGCTCATCCCGGAGGTCGGCGAAACGGGTCAGGAACGGCTGCTCGCCGGCCGCGTGCTCCTGATCGGTGCCGGCGGGCTCGGCTCCCCCGCCGCCCTTTACCTGGCCGCTGCGGGTGTCGGCACGATCGGCATCGTCGACGCGGACGTCGTCGACGACTCGAACCTGCAGCGCCAGATCGTCCACGCGACCGACCGGCTCGGCGAGGCGAAGGTCGACTCCGCCAGGCGGACGATCGAGGCGCTCAATCCCGACGTCGACGTGAAGACCTACGAGGAGCGCCTCACCTCCGAGAACGTCGAGCGAATCCTCGGCGACGGCTGGGACGTGATCGTCGACGGCGCGGACAACTTCCCGACCCGCTACCTCGTCAACGACGCCTCCGTCTGGCACGGAATCCCGGTCGTCCACGGCTCGATCTACCGCTTCGAGGGGCAGGTGACCGTCTTCAACCCCGGCGAGGGCCCGTGCTACCGCTGCCTCTTCCCCACCCCGCCGCCGCCGGAGCTCGCTCCGAGCTGCGCCGAGGGCGGGGTGCTCGGCGTTCTCCCCGGAATCGTCGGCTCGCTGCAGGCGAACGAGGCACTGAAGCTCGTGCTCGGAATCGGGGCGACGCTCGAGGGCCGGTTGCTGCTGCTCGACGCGCTCGGCACGACGGTCGACGAGGTCGCGGTCAAGCGCGATCCGGCCTGCCCGGTCTGCGGCGAGCACCCGACGATCACCGAGTACGTCGATTACGTCGAGTTCTGCCGGGCGTGCGCCTGTGACGAGGGTGCGCATCCCGCCGACGCTCCGCAACGAGGTCGGCGGCGAGCGTGAGCTCGTCGGCATGGGCGAAACCGTGCGCGAGGTGCTCGCGGACCTTTCGATCCGCTATCCGGCGCTCGAAGCCCAGCTGTTCGAGAACGGCGGGCTCGCTCCGTTCGTGAACGTCTACGTGGGCGGCGAGGACGTCCGCACGCTCGACGGGCTCGAGACCCGCGTCAACGGTGCCTCGATGATTCTCCTTCCGGCCATGGCCGGCGGGTGCTGAACACCGCCGAATCGCTCCTCTCCCTCGTCGGGAATACGCCGCTCGTCGAGCTCTCCCGCTTCGCGCCCGGGCCGGTGCGCGTCTACGCGAAGCTGGAGGGCCAGAACCCGACCGGCTCGATCAAGGATCGGATCGCAAAGGCGATGATCGAGGCCGCAGAAGCCTCCGGTGAGCTCGAGCCCGGCCGGCGGTTGCTCGAGCCGACGAGCGGGAACACGGGCATCTCGCTCGCGCTCGTCGCGAAACTGAAGGGCTATCCGCTCACGTGCGTGCTGCCGGAGAACGCGACCGGCGAGCGGCGACGCCTGTTGCGGCTGTACGGCGCCGAGATCGTCGAGTCGCCCGGAGCGGAGGGCTCGAACGGCGCCGTGAGGCTCGCGCTCGAGCTGGCGGAGCGCGACCCCTCCTGGTTCATGCCCTTCCAGTACGGCAACGAGGTGAACCCGCGCGCGCACTACGACGGCACCGGCGCGGAGATCGCCGAGACGCTCGACCGCGTGGACGTCCTCGTCGCCGGCCTCGGGACGGGCGGGACGCTGATGGGCGCGGGCGCACGGCTGCGTGAGAGCTTTCCGGACGTTGTCATCGCCGCGGCCGAGCCGCTGCCCGGGGAGCACGTCATGGGCCTGCGCTCGCTCGAGGACGGCTACGTGCCGCCGATCCTCGACGTCGCGAAGCTCGACCGAAAGATCCTCGTCTCGAACGAGGAGTCAGTCGCGGGGCTGCGCGAGCTGCTCGACACGGAGGGGATCTTCGGCGGCGTCTCCGCCGGTGCGGTGGCGCACGTCGCGCGCCGGCTGGCGGGCGAGCTGGAGGACGGCGTCGTCGTCTGCATCCTCGCGGACGGCGGCTGGAAGTACCTCTCCGCGGATTTCTGGGAGGCGGACGACGTCGAGCGCTCGATGGAGCGCACGGTCTGGTGGTAGCAGCCTGGTGGTGATCCCGAGCTGAGATCCGCGGCGAGCTCCGCGCGCACGCCGAGGAGGAGGCCCCGAACGAGGCGTGCGGGCTGCTCGCGCTTCGCGACGGGATCGCGGAACGCTACGTGCGGGGACGGAACGCCGCCGCGAGCCCCTATCGCTTCGAGTTGGACGTCGACCCCGAGACGTGGTTTCTCGAGGACGACGGGTACCAGCTCGCCGTGTTCCACTCGCACCTCTCCTCGCCGCCGCGCCCGTCGCGCACGGACGTCGAGAACATCGGGCTCTGGCAGGGGCGTCCCTACCTGATCCTCTCACTCGGCGCCGACGCGCTGGCGGCGTGGACGATCGAGGACGGCCGGATCGAGCCGCTCCCACTCCAAGCATGAACGTGACGGAGCTGGCGTCGGGCCTCTGGCGCTGGACGGCTCCACATCCCGAGTGGACCGAAGGGGACGACTGGGAGCAGGAGGTCGGCTGCGTCTACTACGAAGCGCCGGACGCGACCGTCCTGATCGACCCGCTCGTTCCGCCGGAGCGGGAGCAGTTCTTCCTCGCGCTCGACCGCGACGTCGAGCGGCGTGGGCTGCCGGTGTCGATCCTGCTCACCGCCTCGTGGCACGCGCGCAGCCAGGCAGAGCTGGTCGAGCGCTACGCGACGACGGCCGAGACACCTGCCGCCGTCGAGGAGCTCGCGTTGCCGCCCGAAATGGAAGAGACGCTCTGGTGGCTGCCCGAGCACAGGACGCTCGTCGCCGGCGACGTCCTCGTCGGAGCGGCGGGCGAAGTCAGCGTCTGCCCGGACTCCTGGCTCGACCAACGCTGCACGCCGGCGGCGCTGCGCACAGCGCTGAGGCCCCTCCTCGACCTGCCGCTGGAGCGCATCCTCGTCGCGCACGGGGAGCCGGTGCTGCAGGACGGCCGCGAGGCGCTCGAGCGGGCGCTCGAGTCGTAGCGCCCTCGTCTACCCCCAGGACTCCTCCTTCACCGGACGGAACGCGAGCTCGAGCACGCGGTGCCCGCGGGGGCGCGTGAGCACGAACATCACGGCCGCCGCGACGTCCTCCGCGCTCATCATCCCCGGCAGCGCCTCGGGCGAGCGTCCGCGTCCGTCGTCGAGCGCGAAGTCGGTCGCGACACCACCGGGACAGACGTTCGTGCACCGGATTCCGTGCGGGCGGAGCTCGTGGTCGAGCGCGCGTGTGAAGCCGACCTGAGCGAACTTCGAGGCGCAGTAGACCGCCTCGTTCGGCAAGCCTCGCCGCCCTGCCTCGGACGCGACCGAGACGAGGTCGCCGCCGCCCGCGGCGATCAGGTGCGGCACCGCGGCCGCGGCGGCGTAGAGGACGCCCTTGACGTTCACGTCGATCATCTCGTCGAGCAGGTCCGGGCGTAGATCGACGAGCGGGCCGTACGCCCCGACGCCTGCGTTCGCGACGAGGATGTCGAGCCGACCGAAACGGGCGGCCGTCTCGTCGACCAACGCCTGCACCTGAGCGCGGTCGCGAACGTCGCACGGCTGCGCGACGGCGCCCTCGAGACCGAGGTCGTCGCCGCTGCGTGAGGCGAGACCGAGGCTGACGCCTTCCTCCGCGAGCGCACGTGCCACCGCGGCACCGATTCCCCGGCTCGCGCCGGTCACGACTGCGACCTTCCCTTCCAGACTCATCGGACCTCCTTCAGTGCGGGATAGAGCGAGCGGAAACGAACGTATGCCTCCTCGTAGGGGCGAGCCCACGCCGGCTCTGGATCGACGGTCTCGTGTACCCGGACGCAGGCGCTGACCGCCTCCTCGGCCGATGCGAAGACGCCGGCTGCGACCCCGCCCAGCAGCGCCGCCCCGAACGCCGAGCCCTCCTCGACGGCCGTCCGCTCGAGCGGGAGCTCGAGAACCGACGCGACGATCCGCAGCCACAGCACGCTGCGCGCGCCGCCCCCGGAGACACGGGCGGCGACCGGCTCCACGCCGAGCTCGGCGAGCAGCTCGAGCGAGTCGCGCAGCCCGAAGGCCACTCCCTCGAGCACGGCCCGCGTCAAAGCGCCCCGGTCGTGCCGCAGCCCGAGCCCTGTGAAGGCGCCACGGGCGTCGGGATCGGCGTGCGGGGTCCGTTCCCCGGCCAGATAGGGCGCGAAGAGGACGCCCTCGGTGCCCGGAGGCCATTCCGCGGCCTCGCCCAGAAGAACGTCGTAGTCGGCGGCGAGCAGCCCGCGCAGCCAGCCGAGCGAGCCCGCGGCCGAGAGCATCACGCCCATGGCGTGCCAGGTCTCGGGTACGGCGTGGCAGAAGGCGTGGACGCGCGCCTGCGCGTCGGCGCGGAACGCCGGCAGCGGCGCGAAGACGACACCCGACGTGCCGAGGACGACGGACAGGCGCTGCCCGCTCGCAACGCCGACCCCGAGCGCCGCCGCGGCCTGGTCGCCCGCGCCGCCGATCGCCGTCGCCTCGTGTGCCTCCGGCAGCCACTCCCGCGGGAGCTCGAGCGCCTCGAGCATCTCCTCGCTCCAGCGACGGCCGGCCACGTCGAAGAGCAACGTGCCCGACGCATCGGCCGCGTCGATGGCACGCTCGCCACGTGAGCCGGAAGCGCACGTAGTCCTTCGGGAGCAGCACGTGCGCGATCCGGTCGAAGACTTCCGGCTCGTGGCGCCGCAGCCACAGGAGCTTCGGCGCCGTGAAGCCCGTGAGGGCGCGATTCCCCGTGAGCTCGACCAGCCGCTCGAGGCCGACGATCCGCTCGATCTCGGCGCACTCGTCCGAGGTGCGCTGGTCGTTCCAGAGGATCGCCGGCCGCAGCACGGCGTCGTCTGAGCCCAGCGTGACGAGCCCGTGCATCTGACCGGAGAACCCGAGCGGCTCGCCCTCCTTCCAGCCGAGCTCGCGGAGCGCCGACTCGCCCGCCCGCCACCAGTCGTCGGGATCCTGCTCTGCCCAGCCGGGCTGCGGGGTCGAGAGCGGGTACCCGTGCTCGGCCCGGGCGAGCACCTCCCCCGCCGGCGAGATCGCGATCGCCTTGACGCCTGTCGTCCCGACGTCGAGCCCGACGAGCCTCACGCGCCGAGGGCGGCGTAGACGAGCTCGTACGCCCGCACGGCGTCCTTCTGCGCCTGCGCCTCGCGCAGCGCGGCGTCGTCGATCTTCGCGGCGATCCCGTCGATGAATCGCCACTGGAGCACGCTGCGCCGGACCGCGGCGACCGCGTCCTCCGTGTACGGGTAGAGGTCGAAGCCGAGCCGCTCGCCGCCCTCGCCGTAGTTCGCCCGGCGCAGCTCGACGGCCAACTCCAGCGTCTCCATGAACGCGGTCGCGCCGACGATGTTGTCGTCGTCGAAGTCGCCCCAGCCCGAGTTCGCGTGCTGATGGCCGAGCAGTCCTTCGGCGGCGAGCAGCGCCGCGTACTCGGCCAGGTTCTCACGGTTCATGATCAGGTGCTGCCAGTCCATGTTCACCTGGACGTTGTCGATCCCCTGGGCGCGCAGCTTGTGGATCACGTGCAGGGTCATGCCGACGTTCCGCATCAGGATCTTCATCGCCGGCTCGGAGTTCTTGTGCTCGAGGAAGAGCTTCACCCCGTGCCGCGCGCACACCTCTGCCGCCTGACCGACGCCGTCGACGAGCCAGGCCCAGCTGTCCGCGTACGGCGTCTGGAACGGGTAGTTGTAGCCCTCGATCCCCGGCCAGATGATGAAGTGCGCGCCGAGCGAGCCGGCGAACTCGGCCGCGTCGAGGGTCCGGGCGACCGCATCCGCGCGGATCGCCGGATCGGGCGAGACGAGGCCGCCGCGGCCGAAGCGCGGGTCGAGGTGGAGCCCGGTCGCCATGCAGTAGATGTCGTGCTCGCCGAGCGCGTCGCGCACCTCGTCGAGGTTCTCGGCCGAGAGCTCCTGTGGGTAGTGGAACTCGTAGCCGTCGATCAGGTCGCCCAGCCCCTCGACGGCGCGCCGGACGCGCTGCGCGGTCGTCTCGCCGGCGAATTCCGGCTTGTAGCCGCCCGGAACGAATCGCGTCGCCATCGTGCCGAGCGCCCAGATGCCGAGGCTCGTCTTCACGCCGTCGCGACGACCTCTCCCGACGAGGCGGAGCGGTAGAGCGCGTCGATCGTGCGCGCCTGCGCGAGTGCGTCGTCCCGGCCGAGCAGCGGCTCCGCGGTCCCGTCGACGGCCGCCGCGAAGTTCGTCAGCTCGAGCCGGTACGAGTCCGCTTCGTCGACCGGAACGGCCTCGTCGTTCACGAGCACGCGACCGCCCCAGTCGGCCCGCCAGGGCGCCTCGACGACGAGCGTCCCCTCCTCGCCCACCGCCTCGAGGCGCTGCCGCTTCGGGAGCGAGAACGACGCGTCGAACTGGGCGATCACGTCGTTTGGAAAGCGCAGCGTGCCGTGGAAGTCGACGTCGACGCCCGTCGGGCCGAGCACCTGCTCTCCGAAGACGTGCTCCGGCTCGCCCCCGAGCAGGCGCGAGCCGCTGACGCAGTAGCAGCCGACGTCCATCAGCGCGCCCCCGTCGAGCTCGGCCAGCATGCGGATGTTCGAGAGGTCGCGGAGCTGGAAGCTGAACGTCGACCGGATCGCTCGCAGGCGGCCGATCGCTCCGTCGGCGACGAGCGCACGCGCCTTCGCCGCCTGCGGGTGGTGCCGGTACATGTAGGCCTCCATCAGGACGAGCCCGGCGCCGGCGGCAGCGTCCCACGCCTCCTCGACCTCTTCCGGCCGCCGCGAATACGGCTTCTCGACCAGGACGTGCTTGCCGGCCTCGAGTGCCTTCAGCGTCCACTCGTGGTGGAGCCGGTTCGGCAGCGAGATGTAGACGGCATCGAGCTCGTCGTCGGCGAGCAGCGCCTCGTAGCTGCCGTGGGAACGCGGGATCCCGTGCTCGCCCGCGTACGCCTCGGCGCGGCCGCCGTCGCGGCTCGCGACTGCCGCGATCTCGACCTCGGCGGGCGCACCTGCGATCACCATCTCGTTGATGTTCGCCGTGGAGAGGAGGCCGAGCTTCACTGCGACTCCAGCCCGGCTTGCTCGAGCGCGCGCCGCGCGAGTGCGTCGTCGTCCGCGCCGGAGAGGCCGCTGACGCCGACCGCGCCGACCCGCTTGCCTTCGGCGAACCCCGCGACCCCGCCGAGGAAGAACGTGAAGAACGGGTCGAAGCTCGCGAGCTCGGCCGGCGGCTTCGAGCCCAGCTTCTCCGCGAGCGCGCTCGTCGAGACGGCGTCGCTGCGCGCGGCCGTGTACGCCTTGCGCTGCGCGTTCAGCCGCGTGTCCGGAGCGGCGCCGTCCATCGTCGCCGCCGCGACGAGCTCGCCGTGCGCGTCCGCGACGAACACCGACACGGGTGCCGGCGCCTCCGCGACGACGGTCTCGACGATCAGCCGTGCCTGTTCGAGCTTCACGCATACCTCCGAATGGTTGAGACTCTCCGGGCAACCCTACGACAGGAGCGCATGGCGGAAGAAATCGGCATCGGCATGCTCGGCTACGCGTTCATGGGCAAGGCGCACTCGCGCGCCTTCCGGGCGATCACCGCCCTCGACTCGCCGCTCAGCCCGCGGCTCGTCGCGATCGCGGGCCGGGACGAGGCCGCGGTCGGCGAAGTTGCCGCCCGCTACGGCTACGAGCGCTGGACGACCGACTGGCATGACCTCGTCGACGACCCGGCGATCGGGCTCTTCGACAACGGCGGCCCCAACTCGCTCCACGCCGAGCCCACGATCGCCGCCGCCGAAGCGGGCAAGCACGTGCTCTGCGAGAAGCCGCTCGGCCGCGACGCCGCCGAGAGCCACGAGATCTGGCAGCGGGTCGCCGCGACGGGCGTCAAGCATCTCTGCGGCTTCAACTACCGCTTCGTGCCGGCGGTGCGGCTCGCGCGGGAGATGATCGAGGCGGGCGAGCTCGGCGAGATCCGCCACTTCCGCGGCCGCTACCTGCAGGACTGGGGCGACGACCCGACGCTCGACACGTGGCGCTTCCAGCCGGAGGAGGCAGGCTCGGGCGCGATCGGCGACCTCGGCACGCACGTGGTCGACCTCGCCCGCTTCCTCGTCGGCGAGGTCTCGACCGTGTCGGCGCTCGTGCGCACCTTCCTGCCGGGCCGGAAGGTGGACGACGCGCTCGAGGCCGCGGTCGAGTTCGAGGTCGGCGCCGTCGGAACCCTCGAGGCCACGAGGCTGGCGCTCGGGAGGCGCAACGCGTTCCAGTGGGAGATCAACGGCTCGAAGGCGTCCCTCGCGTTCGACATGGAGCGGCTCAACGAGCTCCAGGTCTTCCGGGCGGACGGCGACCGGGCGCGCGGCTTCAAGACCGTGCTCGTCTCCGAGGCGGACCATCCCTTCTGGGACCTCTGGTGGCCGCCCGGGCACATCATCGGCTGGGGCGACACGTTCGTGCACGAGGCGCTCCATCTGCTCCGCGCAATCGCGGGCGAGACCGAGGTGGCGCCGTACGGGGCGACGTTCGAGGACGGCTACCGGGCGGCCGAGGTCTGCGACGCGATCGTCCGCTCGAGCGAGAGCGGCGCGCGCGTCACCGTCCCGTACCGCTAGCGCCTGGCTATCGCCCGGCTTTCGCCTGCAGCCGGCGCGCGATCGCGTCGAGCGTGACCGCGAAGAGCAGGATCGCGCCCGTGACGATGAAGATGATCCCCTGGCTGTAGCCCTTCGTGTTGAGGCCGTTCTCGATCGTCTTGATCACGAGCGCGCCGAAGAGGGCGTTGCGGACCTCGCCGCGGCCGCCGAAGAGGCTCGTGCCGCCGATCACCGCCGCCGCGATCACGTCGATCAGCAACGTGCCGCCGCCCTGGTTCAGGTCGACGCTGTTCAGCCGCGCGGCGAGGACGATGCCGCCGATCGCGGACATCGCACCGGCGAGCATGAAGACGAGGATCCGGATGCGGGCGACGTTGATACCCGCCCGGCGCGCCGCCTCGGCGTTGCCGCCGACGGCGTAGACGTGCCGGCCGAACGTCGTGCGCTTGGCGAGGAACGTCAGCACGAAGAGCGCGACCAACACGATCAGCAGGGCCAACGGGACGCCGCGGCGCTCGTCCTGGTTGCAGATCGCGACGACGAGGAAGATCAGCGCCGGCGGCAGCACCAGCCTGAGGCCGAAGATCAACGGATCGCGCGGGCGGATGCCGTGGCGGAGGTTCGCGTAGAAGGCGCTCAGGACGGCGAGCACGTAGACCCCGCTCAGGATCGCCGCCATGATCCAGCCCGCGCGGTGGCTGAAGAAGTAGTTCGCCGTGTTGTTGATCCAGGTGTCCTGGATGATGATCGCGCCGCGCGCCTCGACTCTCTCGATGATCATGCCCTGCCACATCAGGAAGCCGGCCAGCGTCACGACGAACGACGGCACCCCGATCAGCGCGACGAACGACCCCTGGAAGGCGCCGATCGCGACGCCGGTGGCGATGGCCAGGCCCATGGCGATGAGCCCGGGTGCGTGCGCGCCGTCCGGAAGCTGGGCCTCGGCCGCGACCACGGCGCAGAGGCCGCTGACGTAGGCGACCGACAGGTCGATCTCGCCGAGGAGGAGCACGAAGACGACGCCGAAGGCGATCAGCGTCGTCCCGGCCATCTGCGTGATGATGTTGTTGAAGTTGCCGGCGGAGAAGAAGTTGGGCGCCGTCTGGCTGAAGTAGGCGACGATGATCGCGAGCGCGAGCAGCACGGGCGCCGGCCCGAGGTTGCCGGCCCGGAAGTTGTCGTAGATGCGGCGCGGGATCGACCCGAGCCCGGTCGGCTCGACCTCGACCGATGCGGCGTCCACGGTCATGGGGTGGCCTCGGCGCTCGCCGCCGCGATGCCGGACACCTTCGTCGGCCTGCCGGCCGTGATCGCGTGCACGACCTCCTGCTCTGTCGTCTTTGCGCGCTCGTAGACGCCGACGTTGCGGCCGAGGCGCAGGACGGAGATTCGCGTCGCCGTCTCGAAGACGTCGTGCAGGTTGTGCGAGATGAGCACGACGCCGAGGCCCTGCTCCGCCAGGCGGCGCACGAGCTCGAGCACCTGCTCGGTCTGAGCGACGCCGAGCGCCGCGGTCGGCTCGTCGAGGATGACGAGCTTCGAGTTCCACATCACGGCCCGTGCGACGGCGACCGACTGGCGCTGCCCGCCGGAAAGGCTCGCCACGGGCTGGCGGATCGACTTGATCGTGGTGACGCGGAGGCCCTCGAGGGTCTCGGCCGTCTTCACCTCCATGATCGGCTCCTTGAGCCGCTGGAAGAGGTCGTGCGCCTCGCGCCCGAGGTACATGTTCTGGACGACGTCGAGGTTGTCGCAGAGCGCGAGATCCTGGTAGACGACCTCGATCCCGAGGCGTCCGGCGTCCTTGGGGCTGTGGATGGAGACGGGCTCGCCTTCGAAGAGGATCTCGCCCTCGTCGTGGCCGTGGATGCCTGCCACGCACTTGATCAGCGTCGACTTGCCGGCGCCGTTGTCGCCGACGAGCGCCATCACCTCTCCCGCGCGGGCCTCGAAGTCCACGTCGGTCAGCGCCTGCACGGAGCCGAACGACTTGGAGATGCCTCGCAGCTCGAGAAGCGGTGCGTCGCTCACGGGGGGAGTCTCATACCACAGAACGGGCGGAGGCGCCCCGCCGGGGCGCCTCCGCGATGACGACTGCCTCGGCTAGGTGCAGAACTGCCTGTACTGGCCGACGCAGACCTTGCTCCTCTTCAGGTAGCCGCTCGTGAAGAGGATCTTGTAGTTGGACTTGTTGATCGTCTGCGGCGGGATGATGTACGCCGGCAGCCGCTTGCCGTTGTTGTCGACCGTGCCCGTCGTCCTCGGCTTCGCTCCCCTGAGGAGCGCGATCGCGGCCGTAGCCGAGGCAGTCGCGAGCTTCCGCGTGTCCTTCCAGATCGTCATCGTCTGCCAGCCGGAGATGATGTTCTGGACGCCCTGCTCGGTCGCGTCCTGACCGCTCAGCGGGATCGGCTTCAGCTTGCGTGCCTTCAGGGCCACGACGATCGCGTTGGCGAGGCCGTCGTTGGCCGCCGCGACAGCGTCGATCTTGTTCTGGGTCCGCGTGAGCATCTGCTCGAAGATCGTCCCCGCCTTCTGGTTGTCCCAGTCCGGCGTGAACTGCTGCGGGCCCTTCTTGAAGGTGCCGTTCTTGTAGAGCGGGTTCAGGACCGACTCGTAGCCGCCCTTGAACAGGAACGAGTTGTTGTCGGTCTGCCCGCCGTGCAGCTCGGCGACGACCGGCTTCTTCGAGTACATGCCCTTCGCCCTCAGCCCGTCCACGACACCCTTGCCCTGCAGGACGCCGACCTGCCTGCCGTCGAACGAGATGTAGATCGCGGCGCTGCCGCCCTTGACCTGGCGGTCGTACTCGATCACCTGGGCGTCCTGCGACTTCGCCGCGTTCTCGATCGCGATCGAGGAGCCGGCGTCGAGCGACACGAGGATGATGACCTTGGCGCCTGCGCTCAGGCACTGGTCGGCCTGCGAGCGCTGCCGCTGCGCATCACCGTTGGCGTTGTTGATGACGTACGTGACGCGTCGCCTTCGTGAAGGCGGCGACGAGCGCCGGCCGATCCTGCGTCTCCCAGCGGACCGACGTCTTCGGGTCGGGCAGCAGGACACAGATGTCGGCCGCAGCCGCAGCCCGCTTGCCCGGCTTCGCCACCGCAGACGTGACGGTGACGCTCACCGCCAGTGCCCCGATGACGAGTGCAACGATCAATCTCTTCACAGTCTCTCCCTCCATCTCCGTTCGAACAGGGATTCCAAGAAGTCACAGACGGCCAACGTCCCGGATTGTTGAGCCAGCAGCCAAACTAAACTCACCGCAGACCCGCGTCAACTGCACTTTCGCGGCGCTCTGGAATCCCCGGCGGGACGGCATAACATGAGCGTCGATGAGCGCCCCCGCAACCGTCGGCCGCGGCAAGCCGACCCTGCAGATTCGAGGCACGGCGTACCCCGTGCTGCTGCCGTCGTGGCGCGATCCCCGGCTCCATCTCGCCGCGGTGATCGTCTCGCTGCAGGTGCTCGGACAGGTGGCGTTCGAGTTCCGGCTCTCGATCGCGCAGATCCTGGTCTCCCTGCTGACGTGCGCCGTGCTCGAAGTGGGGATCGCCATGCGGCGCCAGCACGTGCTCATGTGGCCCGCGAGCGCGCTCCTGACCGGAAACGGCGTCGCCTTCATCCTCCGCGTGCCGGGCACCGAGCACGGCGACTGGTGGAGCATGAACGGCTGGTGGATCTTCGCGGGGACTGCGGCCGTGTCGCTTCTCTCCAAGTACCTGATCCAGTTTCGAGGGCGCCACATCTTCAACCCGTCGAACTTCGGGCTCGTGCTCTGCTTCCTGCTGCTCGGGCCCGAGCTCGCCGATCCACTCGAGTTCTGGTGGGGACCGATGTCCCTGTGGCTCGCGCTCGCGCTCGCGCTCATCGTCGGCGGCGGCTTCGCGATCCTGCGGCGCCTCCGCCTGCTCTCGATCGCGCTCACGTTCTGGGCCACGTTCGCCGCGTGCCTGGGCGTCCTCGCGGCGAGCGGCCACGCGATGCTCGCGCGCTGGCACCTCGGCCCGGTCTCGGATTGGGAGTTCTGGAAGGTCCTCGCCTTCTCGCCCGAGATCCTCGTCTTCCTGTTCTTCATGATCACGGACCCGCGGACGATCCCGGAGAGCCGGCTTGGGCGCCGAGCGTACGCCGTGTCGATCGGGTTGCTGGCGGCGCTCCTGCTCGCGCCCCAGACGACCGAGTTCGGCGCCAAGGTCGCCGTGCTCTCGGCCCTCGCGCTCGTCTGCGCGGCGCGACCGCTGCTCCTGCTGCTCCTGCCCGTCCTCCGCTCGCGGACGCGGCTGGGCGGCGCCGCTCGACACGTCGGCAGCCGTACGGCGGGCGCGGCGGCGCTCGCGGGCGCCGTCGGGTTCGTCGGCCTGCTCGTCGTCGCCGGGACCCCGGCCCGCTCGAGCGCGGAAGCGACGGTTCTGCCCGCGCCCGCTGGGGGCGAGCTCCCCGCCGTCAGCGTCCAAACAGGAAAAGGGATCGCGCCGATCGATCGGCGAACGGCGGAGCGGATCGCGAGGGACGTCGTCGCCAACCTCGAGAACGAGTCGGAGGCCCTTCGACGCGGCGATCGCGAACGCGCGACGGCCGGCGCGGACGGGGCTCGCCTCGCCGCCGTGTGGCGGCAGATCGATGCGGCGGGCGGAGGCACCGTCGACGTCCCTCGCTACGAGATCGAACGCGTCCGGGTGACCCTGGAGCCCAGCGACGGCCAGGCGCCCCCGACTGTCGTCGCGAGGGTGGCGGGAACGGTCGAGCTCCGCGGCACACCGAGACGTTTCGTGGGGACCTTCGAGCTCGTGCTGAAGGACGGCCGCTACCTGATCACCGCCGCGCGCGGTCAGTCAGAGCCCTCCTTCGCCGCCGCGCGCTCGGACGATCTCGGCGGCGTGAGCCTGCGCGACGTCGCCGCAGAGGTCGGGCTCGACTTCAGACACGGCGCCTTCCGCTTCGGGGTGACGAACGAGCCGGAGGCGATGATGGGCGGCGGCCTCTGCTGGCTCGACTACGACAACGACGGCTGGCTCGACCTCTTCGTCGTCAACGCATACGGCGACGACGAGCTCGTCCGCTGGACCGAAAGCGGCGGAGCGCCGCGCAGCGCGCTCTTCCACAACGTCCACGGCCGGTTCGAGGACGTCAGCAGCGGGTCCGGAGCCGACCTGCAGCTGCGCGGCAACGGCTGCGTCGCAGCGGACTTCAACCTGGACGGCAACACGGATCTCTTCGTGACGACGGCCGGCTACAACGCGGCAACGAACGGCTACGACGCGCTGCTCTGGGGCAACGGGGACGGCACGTTCACGGAAGGCGCCCGCGCGGCCGGGATCAACGACCCGGGCTGGCATTCGGGTGCTGCCGTCGGCGACGTGAACGGCGACGGACGCCCGGACCTGTTCGTGGCCGGCTACGCCGACCCCAACGTTCCCGTCCCCTCGTCCGCGGCCGGGTTCCCGGCCAACGTCGCCGGCGTGCGCGACCGCCTCTACCTGAACCAGGGCCCCGACGGGAACGGCCACTCACGGTTCCGCGAGATCGGCAAGCAGGCCGGGCTCGAAAGGGCGCAGGTCGACCACGGCCTCGGCGCAGTCTTCACGGACGTCGACGACGACGGCCGGCTCGATCTCTACGTCGCGAACGACCTCGACCCCAACCGGCTCTACCTGAACCGCCCGCGCCCGGGCGGCCTCGGATTCCGCTTCGTCGAGCGCGGGCGGCGCGAGGGCGTCGACGACCCGAATGCCGGCATGGGGGTCGCGTCCGCGGACTACAGCCTCGACGGGCGCGAGGACCTGTTCGTGACGAACTCGCGCCGACAGCTGCACGCCGTCTACCGCAGCTCGCCCACGGGGTTCACCGACGCGCGCCCCGACTTCGCCCCGGCGCTCGGCACGGACTTCACCGGCTGGGGCGTGTCCTGGATCGATCTCGACCTCGACGGCAATCTCGACCTCGTCCTGGCCAACGGCGCGATCCCGATCAAGAGCCTCGCGATGGACGCGGAGCGTCTGCAGGTACTCGAGAACCAGACGGGCGAGGGGCGTCGCGACGAGTTCGCCGACGCAGGTGACGCCGTCGGGGTGGACTCCGTACCGCGCAGCAACGGCCGTGGTCTCGCCGCGGCCGACTACGACAACGACGGAGACGTGGACGTCGCGGTCAACTCGATCGGCGGGCGCCTGCTCCTGCTCCGGAACGACGGCGCCGCCGGCCACTGGCTCGAGGTGCAGCTGAGCCGCTTTGCTCCCGGCACGACGATCACGGCCGTGCTGCCGGGCGGGCGAAGGCTCGTCCGCGAGGTGCACGCCGGCGGCAGCTACCTCTCGTCGGAGGATCCGCGCGTCCACTTCGGGCTCGGGTCTGCAACGAGGGTCGCCGAGCTCGTCGTGCGGTACCCGGACGGGCGCGAGAGCCGGCTCGCCGACGTTGCTGCGGACCGCCTGCTCACCGTGACGCCGTAGAGTCCCGGCATGCCGGACGACGTCCTCACCGACGACGCGGTCGAGTTCCTCACCGAGTTGGAGCGGAGGTTCGGCCCGAGGCGTCGCGAGCTGCTCGCCGAACGCCAGGAGCGCGCCCGCCGCCTGCGCGACGGCGAGCTGCCCGACTTCCTCCCGGAGACGGCCGACGTCCGCGAGGGCGACTGGCAGGTGGAGCCCGTGCCGGAGGAGATCCAGGACCGGCGGGTCGAGATCACGGGGCCGGTCGACCGGAAGATGGTGATCAACGCGCTCAACTCGGGCGCGAAGATGTTCATGGCCGACTTCGAGGACTCGAACTCGCCCACCTGGCAGAACTGCATCGAGGGCCAGGTCAACCTCACGGACGCGCTCGAGCGGACGATCACGCTCGATACCGGCGAGAAGCAGTACCGCCTGAACGACGAGGTCGCGACGCTGCTCGTGCGCCCGCGCGGCTGGCACCTCGAGGAGCGCCACTTCGAGGTCGACGGCGCGCCGATCTCGGCAAGCCTCTTCGACTTCGGCCTCTACTTCCTCCGCAACCACGGCCGCGGCGGCCGCTTCTTCTACCTGCCGAAGCTGGAGTCGCACCTGGAGGCGCGACTCTGGAACGACGTCTTCGTCTGGGCGCAGGACGAGCTCGGCGTGCCGCGCGGCACGATCAAGGCGACCGTCCTGATCGAGACGATCCTCGCCGCGTTCGAGATGGACGAGATCCTCCACGAGCTGCGCGAGCACTCCGCCGGCCTGAACGCGGGCCGCTGGGACTACATCTTCAGCGTGATCAAGAAGCTCGGCCACCGGCACGAGTTCGTGCTCCCGGACCGCGGCGACGTGACGATGGCAGTCCCCTTCATGTACGCGTACACCGAGCTGCTGGTCCAGACCTGCCACCGGCGCGGCGCGCACGCGATGGGCGGAATGGCGGCGTTCATCCCCTCGCGGCGCGACCCGGAGGTGAACGCGGTCGCCCTCGCGAAGGTCCGGGAGGACAAGGAGCGCGAGGCCGGCCAGGGCTTCGACGGCACCTGGGTCGCGCATCCCGACCTCGTCCCCGTCGCGATGGAGATCTTCGACCGCGTCCTCGGCGAGCGGCCGAACCAGGTCGATCGGCAGCGACCGGACGTCTCCTCGACCGCGGCCGACCTCCTCGACGTCGCCTCGACCCCGGGCCAGATCACGATGGCAGGGCTGCACAACAACATCTCGGTCGGGATCCAGTACCTGGCCGCGTGGCTCGAGGGGTCGGGCGCGGTCGCGATCTTCAACCTGATGGAGGACGCGGCCACGTCGGAGATCTCGCGCTCGCAGGTCTGGCAGTGGCTCCACCACGGTCGGGTCGCCCGCGTCGACGTCGAGAGTGCGATCGAGGAGGAGATTGCGAAGCTCGACGGCGACTACGCCGAGGCGCGCGAGCTGTTCGAGCAGGTCGCGCTCGGCGACGACTTCGTCGAGTTCCTCACGCTGCCGGCGTACGAGCACATCGACTAGTCACTCTCAGTCGCCGGTTCCGGCGGCTGACGAGCGGTTCCTGGCGCTCCGCTCGCGGTGCGTAGGCCGGTGGAACAGTACGGAGGTACGGGCCGCCGGCTGGAGCGCCGCGAGCGGAGCGAGGCCGCGCCGGAGGCCGGCTCCGCCGGCCGGGAGGCGTGGCCGGCCAGGGGCCGCTCGTCAGTCGCCGGCCACGAAGAACTGCCAGTCCCCGTCGGGGGTGATCGCGGTGCGGTAGCCGAGGTAGCCGCCGGCGCCGGGGGCACCGCGCATCTGGTCGATCTGCTCCTGGGTGTACAGGCCCGCGTCGACGAGCGCCTGCCAGTCGGCGTCGGTCGGCGACTCGCTGTACGCGGTCGGCCAGGCGTACGAGCCGCTCTCGTTGCGGGTGTACGGGAGCGTGAGGATCGTCGCGAGGACGCGCATTGGCTCCTCCGTCCCACTCTCCTCGAGCTCACGCCAGTGCGCCGCGGCCGAGTCGCCCCCGCCGTAGCTGAACGTGAAGCCGGCGCCCTTCTCGAGCGCGATCTGCTCCAGCGTGTCGTAGTCGCACGCAATCGCAGCGTCGAAGATCCGCTGCCGCACCTCGGCTACCTCCGAGGGCAGCTCCTGCTCTGGCAGCGTCATGCGGATGCCCGATGTCGAGCACTCGCTCGCGGGCTGCTCAGGCGGCTGCGTCACTGTCTCAGTCTCGGTCTCGGTGACCGTCTCCGTCACCGTAATGGGCGCGGGAGCGGCCGAGTCGTCGGCGTCGTCGGAGCCGCAACCGGCGAGCGCGAGCACCGCGGCGAGCAGGAGCAGAAACCTCATGCGGTCTCCCTTCGCCCGCGCTCTATCCGTCCCTGCTAAGAGCTCAATTCAGAATGAGCCTTGTGTCGCCGGGCCGCCCCGGGCGGCACGATCGCCGCGTCCTCAGTCGCCCCGATAGCACCACTATCGGGGCTCCCTGCGTCCTTGCGCTCGCACCACCCGGCGCACCCCGGCGACGAAGGTCATCCTGAATCGAGCTCTAAAGATGGATCGAGCCCTGTGCGAGCGCCTCGGCGCCGTCGGTCTCCTCCGCGCGGACGAGCACGACGCGGACGAACGAGCCGCGGCCGGAGACCTCGGCCGGCTCGACGAAGGCGCCGAACGGCTGCACGAGCTCGCCGTCGACCGAGAGCTCCCCGCGGAGCACGCAGCCGATTCCGGGCCCGGAGGCGGCGCCGCCGTCGAGCTCGCAGCGCATCGCGTAGTCGGCCCACGGGTCGAGCTCGACGTGTGCCGAGAGCTTCGCGTCGTCGACCGACCACTCCGTCAACTCCCAACGGAGCACCGTCGCTCCGTCGCCCCCCGCTTCGAGCACGGCCTCGTCGTCGCCGAATGCCGCGCTGCCGGCGTGCAGGCTCGAGAGCTCGCCCGAGGCCACGTACACCATCCGGCCTCCCGCAGGCAGCGCGAGCGACTCGCCCGGCGCGAGCAGGTCCTCGTACAGTGACAGCGACGTCATACGCCCAGGCAGACGTACTTCGTCTCGAGCCAATCGTCGACGCCGTACTTCGAGCCCTCGCGGCCGATCCCCGACTCCTTCATGCCGCCGAACGGCGCCACCTCGGTCGAGATGATCCCCGTGTTCACGCCCAGGATCCCGTACTCGAGCCCTTCGGAGACCCTCCAGACCCGCCCGAGGCCCTCGCTGTAGAAGTAGGCGGCGAGGCCGTACGGCGTGTCGTTCGCGAGCGCGATCGCCTCGTCCTCCGTACCGAAGCGCTGGATCCCGGCGACCGGGCCGAACGTCTCCTCTCGGGTCATCGCCATCGACGCGGTGACGCCGGTGAGGACGGTGGGCTCGAAGAACGTGCCCTCGAGGCGGCTGCCGCCGCGGACGAGCTCGGCGCCTGCGCCGGTGGCGTCCGCGACGTGGCGCTCGACCTTCTCGACCGCGCTCTCGTCGATCAGCGGGCCGATCTGGACGCCGTCGTCGAGCCCGCTTCCGACCACGAGCCTCCCGACCGCGGCCTCGAAGCGGTCGACGAAGGCGTCGTGGACCGAGTCCTGGACGAGGATGCGGTTCGCCGAGACACACGTCTGGCCGGAGTTGCGGAACTTGCACAGGATCGCGCCCTCGACCGCAGCGTCGAGGTCGGCGTCGTCGAAGACGAGGAAGGGCGCGTTGCCGCCGAGCTCGAGCGAGACCTTCTTCACCTGTCCCGCGCACTGCGCCATCAGGAGCTTCCCGACCTCGGTCGAGCCGGTGAAGGAGAGCTTGCGCACGATCGGGTTCGAGGTCAGCTCGCCGCCGATCACAGGCGCGTCGTCACCGTCCCCGGTCACGATCGAGAGCACACCCGGAGGCAGGCCCGCCTCCTCTGCGAGCCGCGCGAGCGCGAGTGCCGTCAGCGGCGTCTGCTCGGCCGGCTTGAGCACCATCGTGCAGCCGACCGCGAGCGCGGGCGCGGACTTGCGCGTGATCATCGCGGCGGGGAAGTTCCAGGGCGTGATTCCGGCGGAGACGCCCACGGGCTCGCGGAGGACGACGATCCGCTTGTCGGTCTGATGCGGCGGGATCGTGTCGCCGTAGACCCGCTTCGCCTCCTCGCCGAACCACTCGAAGAACGAGGCCGCGTAGGCGATCTCGCCGCGGGCCTCCGCGAGCGGCTTGCCCTGCTCGGTGGTGAGCAGCCGCGCGAGCTCCTCCTGCCGCTCGAGCATCAGGTCGGAGAGGCGGCGGAGGACGAGCGCGCGCTCCTTCGCCGTGCGGCCCCGCCAGGCCGGGTAGGCGCGCTCGGCCGCCTCGATCGCGGCCCGCGTCTCCTCGACCCCGTGGCGCGGCACCTGCTCGATCACCTCGCCGGTCGCCGGGTTCGTGACTGCAAACGTCTTGGTGGAGGTGGCGGTGGCCATGGCTGAGAGGATAGATGCGCCGTGATCGCGGACGCCCACGTGGACATACTGCTCGAGCTCGCGCACCGCGAGCACAGGCTGGGCGAGACGAACGTGTTCGCGCGGACGTGGCTGCCCCTGCTCGAGGCGGGCGGCGTCGGCCTGCAGGTCTGCCCCGTCTTCGTCGACCTCGAGCTGCAGCCCGAGGGATCGCTGCGGGAGGCGCTGCGGCAGGTGACGGCGCTCCAGCACGCCCTCCAGGAGAACCCCGATCGCCTGCTGGCCGTGCGCTCGAGGGCCGATCTCGATGCGGTCGAGGGCGGCGGGCGGATCGGGCTGATGCTCGCGCTCGAGGGCGTCGAGCCGTTCGGCTACGAGGTGGCGACGGCCGATCTCTTCTGGGAGCTCGGGCTCCGGATGGCCGGGCTGACCTGGAACCGCCGCAACCCGTTTGCGGACGGCGCCGCCGACGAGGGCGGGCTCTCACGGCTCGGGCGCGCGCTGCTGGCGCGGTTCGCGGAGCTCGGCGTGATCCTCGACCTCGCCCACGCGTCGCCGCAGCTCTACGAGGAGTGCCTCGAGTCGTACGAAGGCCGGATCTGCGTCACGCACGCCGGCTGCCGGGAGGTGAACGAGACGCCGCGAAACCTCTCCGACCAGCAGCTGCGGGAGCTCGCGGCGCGGGACGGCATCTTCGGGCTGATGCTGCATCCGCTGACGATCGACCCGGTCGAGCCGACGATCGGCCGCGTCGTCGACCACCTCGAGCACGCCGCCTCGGTGATCGGGCCGGAGCGTCTCTGCCTCGGCGGCGACTGGACGAAGCGGCTGCACGAGCTGAGGCCCGCGTCGGTGCCGCCGGACAGCTTGATGCCGCCCGGCCTCGCCGTGGGGGCGACGATCGCCGCGCTCTCGGGCCCGGAGGAGTACCCCGCGCTCGTCGCAGCGCTGGAGGAACGCGGCTGGTCGGGGCCGGAGCTCGACGGCCTTCTCTCGGGCAACCTCTTCCGCTTCCTCCGCGAGGCGCTGCCCGCCTAGCCGACGCCCTCGACCCTCTCACTCATCGCACGTAGCCGAAGGCTCGCCGGAGCTTGAATACTCGGCCGCGGTGTAGACCTCGACGTGCTCGACGTAGCCCGAATCGAGTACGGCGTTGCAGTAGAGGGAAAACGGTATCTCCCGGTCGCCCGGAGCCTCGAACACGACTTTCGCCGAGTCGGTTTCGACCGAGACGAGCGTGATCAGATCCGTTACCTCGCGGTCGTATTGAGGCAAGCGGAGGTACTCCATGATCCCCTCTTCGCGCTGCGTGTCGGACAGAGTATTTCCCGACGCCGTGGTCGAACCGGTCTCGCCTTCGTCCGAACCGCAACCGGCAACGAGAGCGGCAATGCACATCGCGACGAAACACACTTTCAGCGCCATACGTCCCTCTAGCTAACCAGACTGCGGGAGCCGAGGGAGACCAAGAGTCAGGCGGACTCGCCGTCGAAGATGTCGACCGCGTCGTCGAGGCGGTTGACCGTGAAGAGCGGTCCGCCGGCGCTCGTCTCGGTGCGCGACATCGAGGCGATCTTGCCGCTGTCGGGATACTCGATGATCTCCGGCGTCGGCAGCGCCGCCGCGATCACGTAGCGAGCCGGCTCGCCTGAATGGTTGCTCAGCTGGTGCGCGCCTTCCGGGCCGCGCGGGAAGTGGACGACCTCGCCTTCCTTCAGGACGCGTTCTCCCTCGCCTGACCGCAGCGTCGGCGTGCCCCGCAGGACGATCAAGAGCTCTTCGCCGCCGTGGTGGAAGTGGTATGCGCCTTGCGTTCCCCCCGGCTCCAGCTCCCAGACCGCTGCCGAGAGCACCGCTCCCTGCGGGCGGCGCAGGCGCACGCCGCGCACCCCGGTGAACCCCGCCTTCTCTGCGGCCGCGCTCCAGTCGTCCGGTCCGGGCCAGTCCACGTCCCAGACGTTGTCCCCGAAGTCCATCGCCCGGATCCTACGGCGTGACGAGCACGCGGCCCGGCTCGCCCGCGAGGCTTGCCTGGAACGCGTCGTCCGCCCGCTCGAGCGGGAACGACGGGCCGACGAGGCTTGCGAGCTCGAGCTCGCCTGCGCGGACGAGCGCGAGCAGGCGCGGGAGCGCGACGGCCGGATCCTCGGATCCGTAGATCGTCCCGGTCAGCGTCTTCTCGCGGTTCGAGAACTCGAACGGGTCGAGGTCGAGCCTCTCGCCGCCGGCCGGGAGGCCGACGACGACGGTCGTGCCGCCGCCGCGCGTCCAGCGCAGCGCCAGCTTCGTGGTGGCCGCGGCGCCGACGGCGTCGAAGGCGAAATCGACGCCTTCCGGATCGAGCTCGCGGACCGCCTCGCGCACGTCGTCGGGCGCGCACGCCCGCGTCGCGCCGAGCGCGAGCGCCCGCCCCCGGCGCGCGTCGACCGGGTCGACGACGAGGATCTCGGCCGCGCCCGCGATCCGCGCCCCCTGGACGACGAACTGGCCCACGCCGCCGGCGCCGAGCACGAGCGCGGTGAACCCGGGCTCCGGACGGGCCGCGTTCAGGACAGCGCCGACGCCCGTGAGCGCTGCGCAGCCGAGCAGCGCCGCCTGCTCGAGCGGAACCTCGTCGCCGAGCGGCATCGCCGCGCTTGCAGCGACGACGAGGCGGTCGGCGAGCGCGCCTGTCGCCGTGCCGCGATAGACCGTCCCGCCGTCGAGCCAGAGCCCGGTCCGTCCGTCGAGCAGCGTCCCGCGCCCGATCGCGGTGCTGAGCGGGGCGCAGGCGGCCGGACGGCCTCGCCGGCAGGCGCCGCACTCACCGCACGCGGGCGCCCAGGAAAGGACGACGCGGTCGCCCTCGCGCAGCCCGCCGGCGTCGGAGCCGACGGCCTCGACGACCCCCGCGCCCTCGTGCCCGAGGACGATCGGCGTCGGCCGGTCCCATTCGCCCTTGTACGAGTGGAGGTCGGTGCCGCAGATCCCCACCACGCTCATGCGGACGAGCACCTCGCGCGGCCTGCGGCTCCTCGACGTCGAGCTCGCGCAGCTCGACCCGCCCGGGCCGGAACATCACGGCCGCGCGGGTCTTCACTCGATCCCGGCGTGAATCCGCCGCTGCGAGCGGGTGAGCGGGCCGCCGGTGCGGCCGTTGCGGGCCGCAAGCGCCTCCGACAGGATCGACAGCGCCGTCTCGGGCACCGAGTCGGCGCCGAGGTCGAGCCCGCACGGGCCGGAGATGCGCTCGATCGCCGCCTCGTCCACCCCGGCCTCGCGCAGCCGCTCCCGCTTGCGCTCCTGGTTGCGCCGGCCGCCGATCAGGCCGACGTAGAACGCGTCGCTCGCGAGCGCGAGCTGGAGCGCCGGCAGGTCGAACTTGTCGTCGTGCGTCAGCACGACGACCGCGGTCGCATGGTCGGGGGCGACCTGAGCGAACGCCTCCTCCGGCCAGGCGACGATCAGCTCGTCGGCGCTGCGCATCCGCTCCCGGGTGGCGAACGCTGTACGCGCGTCGGCCACGATCGTCGTCCAGCCGAGCAGCTTCGCGGACGCGGCAAGCGCCTCCGCCAGGTCGACAGCGCCGTAGACGAAGAGGCGCGGCGCAGGACCGTAGACCTCGGCGAAGACAGTCCGGCCTTCGAGCTCGAGCGTCCGGCTGCGGGCACTCCGGATCAACTCGTCGGCGTGGTCGGCGAGCTCGGCCGGCCCGTCGCCGACCGTCTCTCCGCCTTCGACGACGAGCAGCTTCGTCCCGACCCCGTCGCCGGCGACGACGGTGAAGACGACGGCGCGCCCGCCGTCGCGCTGCAGCTCCAGCAGCCGGCCGATCACGGCAAGCGCTCGAGGAAGACGTCGATCTCGCCGCCGCAGGGGAGGCCGACCGCCCACGCCTCCTCGTCGGAGATGCCGTACGAGAGCAGCTTCGGCTCGCCGCTCTCGAGCACCTCGCGCGACTGCTCGAAGACATCGCCTTCGACGCAGCCGCCGGAGACCGAGCCGCAGAGCTTGCCGCTCTCCGAGATCGCCAGGCTGGAGCCGACCGGCCGCGGCGCAGAGCGGCGGGCGTCGATCACGGTGGCGACGACGACGCGCTCGCCGTCCTCTTGCCAGCGCTCGATCTCGGTCAGGATCTCCTTCACCGCTCGATTATCGCCGCCGGACGACGTCTTGGAGCGGCCGCCGCTTCGCACGGGCGCTCCACTCCTCGACGGAGCGCGACTCCGGGTCGCGTGGCCGCGCCGGATAGCCGAAGGAGAGCACGATCGCGACCCGCTCGTCGTCGCCGAGCTCGAGCGCCGCACGAACCGCCGGCTCGTCGGCGATCCCGTTCGGACACGACCCCACGCCTTCGTTCCAGGCCGCGAGCAGCATGTTCTGCGCGGCGCGGCCCGCGTCGAAGGAGATCGGCCCTTTTCCCGAGACGACGACGGCGACCACGAAGGGCGCGCCGCGCAGGTTCCCCGGCTCGTAGACGGCCTCGGCGAGCAGCTCGCCGGGAACGACCTCGAACCGCCACGGCTGCCGGTTCTTCGAGCTGCCGGCGAGACGGCCGGCGTCGAGGATGCGCTCCTCCACGTCGGCCGGCAGCGACCTCGGCTCGTAGTCGCGGATCTCGCGCCTGCTCGCGATCGCGAGAAGCGTGTCCATGGGGCGATACTGCCACTTCGATGACCGACCAAGCCGCCGTGAGCCTCCTGCGCTGGCTGCGCCGGCAGCTGCGCGAGCCGACGCCATGGCGCGAGCGGCTCGAGGCGGCGGTCGCGAACGACGACCCGGAGGAGGCGCGGCGGCTGCTCGCGCAGATGGACTTCACCGACGTGCAGCGGCAGCACGTGGCCGGCCTGCTCGACCGCTGGGCCGAGGGACGGTGAGCGTCCGCAGTCGCGAACGCAGGCGCTCGTGCGCCGGATCATGGAGGCGTTCGCCCGCAAGGAGGGCTTCGCGCTCCGGGACTGCTTCGCCGAGGACGCCGTCTGGCACGTTCCGGGAGCGGGCGTCATGGCCGGCACCTACCGGGGCCGCACCGAGATCTTCCGCTTCCTCGGGCGTCTCCCCAAGCTGACCGGCGGCACGTATCGCTCGACGGTCGTTGACGTGCTCGCGAGCGAGGAGCGCGGCGCGGGGCTCTACCGGGCGCAGGGTGAGCGCGAGGGCCGGTCGATCGACATCGACCAGGTGTTGCTGTTCACGATCCGCGACGGGATCGTCACCGAGGTGCTCGCGCTCCCGAGCGACCCGGCCGCGTTCGAGGCTTTCTGGGCGGAGTGAGCCCTACTCGGCCGGTGGCTCGGCGTCCGGCTCGGGGAGCGCCTCTCGGAACTCGACCTCGAGCCGCTGGATCCGCGAGCCCTCGACTTCGACGACCCGGAGCGCGAGGCCGTCGACGGTCACCTCGTCGCCGACCTCGGGCGCGCGGCCGATCTCGCCGAAGACCATGCCGGCCATCGTGTGGTAGTCGTCGGCCTCGAGCTGCCGGCCGAACTGCTCGTTGAAGTCGTCGATCGGGAAGGTGCCGTCGATGCGGATGTGCGTGTCGTCGATCCGCTCGACCGACTCGTCGGGGAGGTCGAACTCGTCCTCGATCTCGCCCACGATCTCCTCCAGCAGGTCCTCGAGCGTGACGATCCCCTGCATTGCCCCGTACTCGTCGACGACGATCGCCATGTGCTGGTTCTGCCGGCGGAACTCGGCGAGGAGCGCGGCGAGGTCCTTCGTCTCCGGGACGATGTACGCGGGCCGGAGCAGCTGCTCCAGCTCGACTTGCGCGAGACCGCGGTCGTGGAGCGCCGAGAAGAGGTCGCGCACGTGCAGGATCCCGGCGATCTCGTCGAGTGAGTCGCGGTAGACGGGGTAGCGCGTATAGGGCGAGTCGAGCAGCGCCGCGAGCGCCTCCTCCGACGGCAACGCGATCGAGATCGCCGTCACCTCCGGCCGCGGCACCATCACCTCGTGGACCTCCTTGTCCGCGAAGTCGAAGACCTTGTAGAGCATCTCCTCCTCGGTCGTCGCGATCACGCCCGCGTCCTCGGCGCCGGCGACGATGTGGCGGATGTCCTCCTCGGTGTGCGCGAGGTCGCCGGCCCGGGCTGGTTTGACGCCGAAGAGGCGCGTGACGGCGTTGGCCGAAACCTGCAGGAGCCAGGTGAACGGTTTCAGGATCCCCTGCAGGATCTCGAGCGGGATCGCGAGAAGCTTCGCGATCGGCTCGGCCCGCTGGAGGGCGAGCGCCTTCGGGACGAGCTCACCGAGGGCGACGCTGAGGTAAGTCAGGATCAGGAACGCGAGCGCGTACGCGATTCCGTGCGAGAGCACCGGGTCGAAGTAGTCCGTCAAGAGCGGCTGGCCGACGGCGCCGAGCGCGATCCCGAAGACGGTGATCCCGATCTGGACCGTGCCGATGAACTTGACCGGGTGCTCCATCAGGTCGAGCGCGGCCCGTGCGGGGCGGCTCCCCGCCTCGGCCTCGGGCTCCAGCCGTGTCCGGCGCGCGGTCACGAGCGCGTACTCCGCCGCGACGAAGATCGCGTTCCCCAACACGAGCAGGAAGATCGCGAGGATTCGGAGGGTGTCGCTCACGCCCCGCTCTCCGGGGCGTGCGTACTAGAGGGTTCGTCCAAGCTGGCGCGCAGTATAGGCAACCGCTCCGACGTCCTCGCGCCGCTCGGCCCGGCCCTCGAGCACGAGGCGCTCGAGGTGCGAGAGCGTCTCGGCGACGGCGAAACGGCGGGAAGCCGGCTTCAGCTCCGCGCCGAAGAGGGCGAACGAGAGCTGGTAGCCCGTGCGCGGCTCGTCGGCGAGCGACGCCTCCGCGAAGGCGAGCCGCTCGCGGTGGTGCTCGATCAGCTCGTGGGCGCGCGCGACCGGATCTGCGATCGGATCGCCGTGGCCCGGCAGCGCGATCGACGGCGCGAGCTCGATCGTCCGCTCGAGCGACTCGATGTAGTCGCCGAGCGGGTCGGGCCGGCTCTCCGGCCAGAGACCGACCGTGGGCGAGATCCGGCCGAGCAGGTGGTCGGCCGAGACGAGCACGCCGTCCTTGACGAGGCAGAGCTGACCGTCGGCGTGGCCGGGCGCAGGGAAGAGCTGCCAGCCGTCGAGCCGGTCGTCCTCTCCGACGAGCACGGGGTTCGGCTGGTAGCGGATGAACGGCCGGTAGACGTCGCCCGAGTGGATCAGCTCGTCCGTTATCTCCACAGGAACGCCGTTCAGCTGGAACCACTCGGCGATCCGGTGCGGCCACTCGCGGTTGCCCCAGACGAGCTCGCACTGGGCGTAGTCGAGCTCGCCCTGGTGGACCGGCGCTCCGGTCAGCTCCGCCACGTCGGCCGCCGCGCCGACGTGGTCGGGGTGGAAGTGCGTGACGAAGATCCGGGCCACCTCGGCGCCGTCGAGGGCGGCGTCCCAGACCTCCTGCGCGTTCGGCAGGCCGATCCCGGTGTCGACGAGCGTCCAGCCGTCCTCGCCGGGCAAGAGGTAGGAGTGCACGTGCCCCGGCCGCGTCGGCAGCGGCGTCGTGATCCGGCGGATGCCGTCGGGGAGGTCCACGGAGCGATGCTACTCGGGCAGGAACGCGTCGCTCCAGCCACGAAGATCTGTAGCCTCCGTCTCCGTTTCGTCCGAGGAGCGCCGTGAAGCGAACCGCCGTCGTCGCGCTGGTCGTCCTGCTGGCCATCACAGCGGCCGGGGCGTCGATTGCGGCCAAGTTCGCCCCCGCGCAGGGGCCGGTGCTGTTGCCGAGCAACAGCGTGACGATCTGCCACGCGACGGGCAACGATCCCTACACGCGGGAGAGCCCTAACGTCAACGGCGTACTGAACGGTCACGCCAAGAACCACCCGAGAGACATCATCCCGCCCTTCGACTACGACGGGGGCCTCTTTCCTGGCCAGAACTGGGATGCTGAGGGCCAGGCGATCTGGACCTACGGCTGCTATCTGTCGCCGGTGCTGACGCCGATCCTCGAGTGCGTCGAGGCAGGACAAGGCGACAGCCAGGTCGCGCACTTCGGCTACGCGAACTCAGCTGGTAAAGACGTGACGATCGAGGTCGGCCCCGCCAACATGTTCGCGCCCGGCGACGAAAACCGCGGTCAGCCGATCACATTCAAGCCGGGCACGAACAGCGACGTCTTCACGGTGCCGTTCTTCCGGCTCGCTCCAATGGCGGCTGGGAGGCAAGTCCGTCACGGCCTCGGCGGCCTCGCAGCGCTGCGGCGGCTCGATCCGGATCGACAAGGCGCTCGACCCGGTCGAACGACCCTGGCCGCTTCGACCTCCTGCTGAACGACGAGCCGTGCGCAAAACGGGCGTCGGCAATAGAGGCACCACGGGGACTCTGAGCGTGACCGCCGGCCAGCACACGGTCGGCGAACAGGCCGCCGGTGAGACGAATCTCGCCAACTACACCACGACCATCGTCTGTCGCGACAACGGGGGCAGCGGCGACGATCGTCGCAAGGGAGGACGGCGGTACGAGCCTGGACGTAACAGTGAACCGCGGCCAGGCGATCGGCTGCGTGATCCAGAACGTCCGCGACACGACGCCCCCCGGACCCGGTCAGACGCCGACCTGCGGGTCGTCAAGTCGGCACGCCCCACGGCGCTTCACGTCGGCGAACAGGTCACGTGGACCGTCACGGTGACGAATGCAGGGCCGGACGTCGCCACGAACGTCGTCATCGAGGACTCGCTGCCCAACGACGTCTCGTTCGTCGAGGGCTCGCTCGTCGTCCGCCGATGACGTGACGTGCATCGGCGCACGCTGCACGATCGCCTCGCTTGCCAGTCGGCGCATCGGTAACCGGCCGCTTCGTCACCACCGTCACTGCCGTCGGCCGGAAGACGAACACGGTCACGGTCAAAGCCGACCAGAGAGACCCGAACCCGGCCGACAACGCCGCGTCGGCCGTCGTGGACGTGACGGGCGGCGCCGAAGAGATCCTCAGCCCGATCCTCGAATGCGTCGACCAGCTCTCCGACGGCAACTACCGGGCGCACTTCGGCTATCAGAACGACGGCAGCGAAGCGGTCAGTGTTCCGATCGGCGTCGACAACGCGTTCACGCCGGCGCCGGAGAACCGCGGCCAGCCGCGGCAGTTCCGGCCCGGACGCGCGCCGGACGTCTTCCAGGTCGATTTCCGCAGCGGCACGCTCGTGTGGACGCTCACCGGCCGCACATCGACCGCGAGCACGAGCTCGAAGCGCTGCGCTCCGACGACGGGCTGGCTGCGCGTCGACAAGGTCCTGCGCCCGGCCAACGATCCGGGGCGGTTCAACCTCGAGATCGACGGTGTTCCCGCCGGCACCGGCCGCGACGTCGGGCACCTCGGAACGACCGGCGACGTCGCGGTGCCGGCCGGACGTCATCGCGTCGGCGAGGAAGGTGTGGGCGGCACCTCGCTGGCCGACTACGACATCACGATCGCCTGCCGAGCCAACCGCGGCCGCGGCGCCGTCCTGTCCCAGTACCGGGGCAGCTCGGAGCTCGTCGTCGACGTGGCTGCGGGACAGGAGGTCGTGTGCACGATCGTGAACACGCGCCGGACCGGCCCGCCCGTGCCGCCTCTCCCGCCGCCGCCCGACCCGACACCGCCCGGCCCGACGCCTCCGACGCCGGAGCCAGGCAGCACAGACCTCGCCGTGCAGAAGTTCGTCGACCGCCGCATCGGCGTGCTCGGCGTGATCGTCACGTGGACGTGGTCGTCACCAACAACGGCCCGCAGACCGCGACCGGTGTCGACGATCACGACGATGCGGCCGCCGCAGAGCCACGTTCGTCTCGCTGCAGGTCTCGCAGGGCACCTGCGGGAGAACCACGTGCTCCCTGGGCACCATCCCGCCGGGCGGCTCGGTGCGCATCGTCGCGCGCACGCGCATGCTGAGCGCGGGCGCCCGCCTGAACACGTGTCGGCGTCCGCGGCGACCAGCCGGACTCGATTCCGGAGAACAACGTCGCGTCGGCGCTCATCCGCATCGTCTCGTCCTTCGCGCCGCCGCTCCAGCAGCGTTGCGACAGCTTCTCGGTGAACCGCCGGGTGGCGCGGGCCGGAACCACGGTGCAGGTTCGGGTCGGCGTCCGGAACGTGTTCGGCCGGCCGCTCGTCGGAACGGTCGTCCGCGCCCGGGGCGCCGGCCAGCAGACCTCCGCCACGACGAACGCGCGCGGCATCGCGACTGATCCAGCTCGCTCCGACGAGGCCGGGCATCGTCCGGTTCACGGTCGGGGCGCGGGCGCTCACCGCAGCCCGCGCGACGCGCTGCACCGCCAGGCTCGGGCGTCGTGGGCACAGGCGGCCTCGCGCCCGGCGTGACCGGCGTACCGGCTAGGGAACGACGTCGATCGGCGTCCCGACGGGCGCGAGGCGACGAGGCGGACGACGTCCTCGTTCCGCATCCGGATGCAGCCGTGCGACACGGCCTGGCCGATCAGCTCCGGCAGGCTGGTTCCGTGGATGCCGACGACGCCGCCTCCCGGCCAGTCGCTGAGACGCGAGTAGGCGCTCGTCTCGAGGGCGAACGGACCGTAGAACGGGTCGGTCGGCGTGAAGCGCCACTGCACGTAGAAGTTGCTGTCCGAGCGGCGTCGGCGCTTCCGGCGCGCCGACCGCAACAGGCGCGCGGAAGAGCACCTTGCCGTCAGGAGTCGCCGTACCTCGAGCCGGCGCGCGGCCCGGCGGACGACGATCCTGTTCACGACGGGTTGCACTTTGAGAGCTTCCGCGCGGACCCAGCCCCGCTGGCCGTTCGGTCGGCCGGGCATGCTGATCCGGTACCAGCGTCGCCCGCTCGGGTCGGATCTCGCCTCGAGCGCGAGCACGACCCGCGGCCGGAAGTCGCGGCGAAACTCGCCGAGCACCCGAAGCACGGGCGCGCCGCGCTCGGGCGCCCGGCGCACGTGGACCTGCGGCACGACGACCTCACCGGCCGCGGGAAAGCCGGGCACGACGGGTCCCGGCGCCGCGGTCGCCGGCGAAGCGAGCAGCCCGGCGACGGAGGCGAGCAGGAGGAATCGCACGGCCGAATCCTAGAGTGGCGCCCGGCGCGCCCTGAGAGCGAACGTATGTTCTATACTGCACCGATGCGGGCCGAGTACCGCGAGGAGCCCTGCCGGACGGCGCTGAACCGGGTCAAGGGGATGCCGTTCGCGTGGTCGCTGAACCCGTACACGGGCTGCGTGCACCGCTGCACGTTCTGTTACGTCCGGGCGTTCGAGCTCCGGGCAGACCGGCCGGCGGACGACCGCTACGGCCGCTCGATCCGGGTCAAGGTGAACGTCGCCGAGGTGCTGACGCGGGAGCTCGCGCGGCCGTCGTGGCGCGGCGAGCCGGTCGTGATCGGCGCGGCGACCGACCCCTACCAGCCGGCGGAGGGGCGCTACCGGCTGACTCGCGCCTGCATCGAGGCGCTCGGGCGGGCGGAGACCCCGTTCTCGATCATCACACGCGGCCCGCTGGTCGTCCGGGACGTCGACGTGCTGCGGGAGGCCGCCCTCCGTGCCGAGGTGTCGGTCACGTTCTCCGTGCCGACGCTCGATCCGCACGTGTGGCGGACGACCGAGCCGGGCACCGCGCCTCCCCGCCAACGCCTCCGCGCGCTGACGACGCTCGTCGAGGCGGGGATCAAGGCAAGCGTCGGGATGGCGCCGATCCTCCCCGGCCTCTCCGACCGGCCGGAGCAGCTGGCCGACGTCGTCAAGGCGGCGCGCGAGGCAGGGGCCACAGGGATCTGGGCGAGCCTTCTCCATCTCCGGCCGGGCACGAAGGAGCACTTCCTCGAGGCGCTCGCGCGCGACTGGCCGGAGGAGCTCGGGCGCTACGAGCGGCTCTATGGGCGCGGCGCCTACCTTCCCCGCTCCGAGGTCGAGCCCGTGCGCGACCGAGTGCGCACGCTCGCGCGCGAGCAGGGCGTCCGCGACCGCAGGCGCGTCAAGCTCGCGCCGCCGCCGGAGCCCACGCAACTGTCACTGAGCCTGTAAGCGCCGCGTGGCTGCATAGACTTCCCGCGATGCCGGACGAGATCACGTGTCTGATCGTCGACGACCACGAGGTCGTGCGCGAAGGGCTCAGGCTGTCGCTCTCGCGGGCGCCGCACGTGCGCGTGATCGGCGAGGCGTCGGACGGCGCCGGCGCAGTCACGCTCGTCGAGCGTCGCCGGCCGAAGGTCGTCGTCATCGACGTCCGCATGCCCGGGATGGACGGGCTCGAGGCGACCAAGCTGATCCTCGAGAAGGTGCCCGAGACGGCGGTGTTGATCTTCACCGCGTACAGCGAGCGCTCGCTGCTCGCCCGCGGCCTCGAGTCGGGGGCGAAGGGCTACATCCTCAAGGAGGCGCCGCACGCGACACTGCTGCGCGCGATCGAGAAGGTCGCCGCCGGCGAGAGCTTCGTCGACCCCGCGCTGATGCCGGCCTTCCTCTCCGGCAAGGAGCAGAACGAGATGCTCACTGCCCGCGAGCGGGAGATCCTGCAGCTGCTCGCGGACGGGATGTCGAACGCGGACGTCGCCGGCAAGCTCTTCATCAGCCAGGAGACGGTGAAGAGCCACGTCCGGCACATCCTCGCGAAGCTCGAGGCGGACACGCGCACCCACGCGGTCGCGATCGCGCTCCGCGACGCGATCATCGACTGATGGAGACCGGCACCCCGGACGCCGAGCGCGACCGGCTGGTCGAGCGGATCATCACTGCAGAGCAGGACGAGCGACGCCGCCTGGCGCTCTTCCTCCACGACGGGCCGGTGCAGAACCTGGCCGGGATCGCGCTCATGCTCGACGCGGCCGTGCAGGCGATCGACGACGGCCGCCCGGAGGCGGCGAGGGGGATCATGGCGTCCGCGCTCGAGCGGCACCGGGAGACGATCCGCTCTCTCCGCGACCTCTCGTTCAACATCGAGCCGGTCGTGCTCCGCGACCAGGGGTTCGCCGCCGCGGTGGAAGAGCTCGCGCAGCAGATGGGGATGGAGCACAAGCTGCAGATCGAGGTCGACGTCGACCGCGCCGCCGGCCTCGGCGAGAAGGAGCAGGTCGGCCTCTACCAGATCTTCCGCGAGTCGCTCAGCCAGGCGGTGCGACGCGGGCCGCCGACGCGGATCTCGGTCCTGGTCCGCGACACGGCCGAGGGCGAGATCGAGGCAGTCGTCAGCGACAACGGGAAGGGCGAGCGGCGCCGGGCCACGCTCGACGCGATCGCGGAGCGCGCCTCGACTCTGAACAGTCGCTTCTCGGTCGTACAGGGCCCGGACGGCGGCACCGCGATCCACGTCGTCTTCCCGTCCTACGCAGGCCCGAGCAGCGATTAGACTCGCCGACGATGGACGAGCACGGAAACCACGGCGGCTCCGAATATCTCCTCTTCGTCTGGTCCCCGTCGGGCTGGACGCTTCGGCTGCGGCACGGCGAGGTGCCGCAGGTCGGCTCGACCGTCGAGGAAGGCGAGACGCGGCTGCAGGTCAGCAAGCTCGGGCCGTCGCCGCTCCCCGGCGACCGCCGCCGCTGCGCGTACACGCAGCTCGCGTAGACGTGTCCGCTGCGGACACGATGGGTCCTGGCCCCGACATGGCCGCAACGGCCGGTCAGGCGAGAGCGGTCTCGGCGGCGATGCGGCCGTAGACGAGCGCGGCGGCGAGGCCGCTGCCGTACCCGCCCGTGAAGATCCCGCCCGCGTCGGCGCCCGCCGCGTAGAGGCCGGGAACCAGGACGCCGTCGCGGTCGAGCACGCGGGCGTGCTCGTCCACGCGCAGGCCGCCGATCGTGTGCGTCACGGCCGCGTAGACGCGGACCGCGGTGAACGGCGGCTCCACGAGCTTCGGCGAAGCCGGCAGCGCGAACGGGAGCTCGCCGGCGGCTCTCACGTCGGCCCCGGCCGCACGGGCCGCGTCGACGAGGTCCGCGACGGTGCCGTACCGCGTCCGCTCGCGCAGCGCCCGGGCGTCGACGACGTACCAGGCGCGGCCGCCGGGGAACCGCTGCACGATGTCGCTCTCGTGCCACGCCGGCGCCCCGAGGTCGCGACCGGCGTCGTCGAGCACGAGCGCGTGACGGGCATAGAGCTGCGACGCCGACACGTACCTGCTTTCGTCCACCTGCGCGGGCAGCGCCCGCCCGTAGAACTCGTCCATTCCCTCGGTGGTCGCCGCGCCGACCGAGAGGCCGTACTCCAGCCCGTCACCCTCGCTCCACGGAGCGGCACGCAGAAGCAGCCCATGCTCCCGCGCGAGGCGCACGCCGAAGCCCCCTGTCGCCAGCACGTCAGCCCGCTCGAACGGCATCTGCAACCTGACGTCACCGGCTGAGCGCACGAGCACGTCGGTCAGCGCCCGAGGGTCGTAGCGCCGCCCGTCGGTAACCGGGTTCCCGGTCTCGCGCGCCGCCGGCTCGACGCCGAGCGACTCGAGCCAGTCGAGCGCGTCGTCGAGCTCTTCGACGATCCGCCGTTGCAGCCGCGGATCGCCGCCGGGGCACTCGGCCCGGAACGCATCCACGCTTCGGTGCCGCCAGATCACGCCACTCGACAGCAGCATCGAGCCGCCCGGCCGATCGCCCTTCTCGAAGACGACCGGCGTCGCGCCGAGCTCGCGCCCTCGCGCGGCCGCGGCGAGCCCCGCCATGCCGGCGCCGGCGACGGCGAGCCGCTTCAGGTGAGGGAGAAGGACGCCTTGTGCTCGATGTACTCGAGCTTGACCCGGTCCGGCCCCCAGACGAAGAGCGCGACCGTGTTCGGCGCGTCGACGAAGTCGGCGATCTCGACGCCCTGCTCCTCCGCCTCGGCCCGATGCTCCTCCACCGACTCGACGAGCACGCCGAGGTGGTTGAGGAGCGGCCGCTCAGGCGTCCCCGGATCGCCCGGAACGAGCTCCAGGTACGCGCCCCCGACCTCGAGCCGCCCATCCTCAGCGGGCGCAAATCCGAGCGCCTCCCACCCGGATGACGCCGCGACCGGGTCGGCGGCGTAGAGCGTGACGTGGTCGAGGTCGAGCTCGGAGTCGGTCTCTCGCTCGACGAGCACGAGCTGGAGCCCTTCGCCGAGATCGACGACGGCGTCGCGCCCGTCGAGCGACGACACGCGCAGCCCGACTTGCGCGAGCGCACCCCGCTCGCGCGGTCCCTCGGCGTCGAAGAGGGTGAGCTTGCCGCGTCGTGCATCGGCGCCGAGGAGCGTGAACCGGTCTGTGCGCTCGATCACGCGCAGCCCGAGCCGACCGACCGCGGCATCGACCATCCGGCTACGGTCCGCGACCCAGAGCGCGACGTGATCGAGCGTCAGCGGCTGCACGCACGCAGGATAGCTGCGCGCTCAACTTTTCTTCGCGTCAACCGCCCGCTGCAGCTGGGCCTTCGTCATCTTCGAGCGGCCTTCGACGCGCAGGTTCTTCGCCTCCTCGTAGAGCTGGTCGCGCGTCCGGCCCTTGCCACGCCGCGTTCCCGACCGTAGGCCGCCGCGGCGGCCCGAGGAGATGTCCTCGCGCGAGAGGCGGGACGACTCCCGCGCCTCGCCCTTTCGCGCCCGCTCCTTGTTGACCGTGCGAGCGGCGATCTCCTTCGCCTTGCCCTTGGACGTGCCGCGATCCTCGAGGCTGTCGCGGACGTGCTCGTACTGCCGCTCGCGCTTGTCGCTCCAGGCTTCCTGTGGCATGACCCCTCCTTCGTGAGATTGAACGGGTCCGCAGTACCCGTTCTTGCCGGGGTCAATCGCTTTCGAGCGGCAGGTTCTGGACGTTGTGCTCGGTTGCGTACTCGTCGACGAGCGGGTCGATCACGGCCGCACCGTCCGAGTAGGCGTAGTTGATCTTCACGAACGGCTCCCACTTGTCCGGGAGCGCGTCCTCGGGGAAGATCGCCTCGACCGGGCACTCGGGCTCGCACGCGCCGCAGTCGATGCATTCCTCCGGGTCGATTACCAGCAGACGCCCGAACTCGTGGATGCAGTCCACCGGGCAGACGTCGACGCACGAGCGGTCTTTGATGTCGATGCACGGCTCGGCGATGATGTACGTCATCGCCGCGAGTCTATCGAGGGCCGTTCGGCGGGACGGGCGGTCAGCTCGACGGAGCGGTCAACTCGGCGACGAGCTCGGGAACGCGCTCGGCGAGCGCCGACTTGACGATCACCTGGTCGAAGCCTGCCGTGTGGGCGCGCTGCAGCCCCGCCTTGTCCGTGTGGTTGGTGAAGCCGACGATCGGAACGTCCGGCCAGGAGTCGACCACCTCCTCCGGCTCGACGCGGGCGATGTCCGCGATCACGAGGTCCGGCGGATCGACGCTGTCGGTCATGACCAGGTGGTGGCCACGCAGCAGCGCCTCGAGCTTGCCCCGGAAGAAGAGATCGACGCCTGCGAGCAGGATCGTCGCCACGAGCCGAATCTAACAATGTTCTTCCAGTCCGGCTAGAGACCCAGCGCCTCGAAGAGCCGATTCAGGTAGACGCGCAGGCGCCAGAACTCCCCCGCGAAGAGCAGCGCGCCGAGCGAGACGAGGATGAGGCCGCTGACGAACTGGATCGCCGCGTAGTGGTCGCGAACACGCCGGAAGACTCCCATCGCTGGCACGAACAGCGCCGCGGCGATCAGGAACGGGATCGCCAGCCCGAGCGCGTAGACGGCGAGGAGCGCCGACCCTTCGAGGACGGTGTTGGAATCGCCGGCGAGCACGAGGATCGAGCCGAGCACCGGGCCGATGCACGGTGCGGCGCAGACGGCGAACGCGCCGCCGAGCAAGAACCCCGACCCGCGCCGCCGCGCGCCCTGCACGAGCCCGGCGCCGACGAGCCGCTCGGGCCACGGCAGCAGACCCATGAACACCAGCCCGAAGACGATCAGGACGAATCCGGCGACTTGCTCGAGCAGGAACTGGTTCCGCGTGATCGAGAGCCCGATCGCGGCCGCGCCGGCGCCGAGCAGGACGAAGACCGCGATGAGGCCGGCGACGAACGGAAGGCTCGCGACGACGACGCGCCGGGCCGCGCCGGGCTCTCCCAGACGCTCGGCCTCGACCGACGAGACAGCGGAGAGGTAGCCGGGGACCAGGGGCAGGACGCAGGGGGCGAGGAACGAGACGAAACCCGCGCCGAACGCGACGACGACTGCGGTTCCGCTCATCGGCCGCTCATTCGAACTTTGCGAGCTCGGCGTCGAGCTGCCGGTCGAGCTCCGGATCGAGCGGCGCGACGCCGTCGCCGCCCGGCGGCTCGCTCTCACGCCTGCTCCACCGCCACGCGAGCACGCCCACGACGAGCGCACCGACAACGAGGCCCGCGAGCGGAAGCAGCCAGGCGATCCAGTCGAACCCCTTCCGCGGCGGCACGGCGAGCACGGTCGGCCCGAACTGGTCGACGAGCTGCGCCTTGATCTCGCTCTTCGTGTCCCCCGCGGCGATGCGGGCGCGGATGAACGCCTTCATCCGCAGCGCGACGGGCGCGTTCGACGTGTCGAGCGTCGTCTCGCACACCGGGCAGACGAGCTCGGACTCGAGCTCGGCCGCAGTCGGCGCCGTCTCGCTCGCCGCCGCCGAGCTCGCGAGAGCGAGCGCTGCGACTGCGATCGCGAGCAGTTTCACGCCGGTGCCAGCGCTCGCTCGATCCCCGCGTCGATCTCGGCCGCGTCGTCGACAGGCCCGGCGATTCGGTGGCGCACGCGTCCCTCGGCGTCGACGAAGTACGTCTCCGGGAAGCCCGTGACGCCGTAGCGGCCTACGGTCGAGCCTTTGCCGTCGTAGACATTCGGGTAGGTGACGCCGTAGCGGGCGAGGAACGCTCGGGCATCGCCGCGGAAGTCCTTCACGTCGACGCCGACGAAGACCACGTCCTTGCCCCGCCAGCGCTCGGAGGCCTGCTGCAGCAGCGGCGTCTCGTCCTTGCACGGACCGCACCAGGAGGCCCAGAAGTTGAGCACGACGGTCTTTCCGCGCAGCGACGCCAGCGTCAGATCGCCGTCTCCGTCCAGCCGCTCGAGCGTGAACTCGGGCGCCGTCGGCGTCCCCCCGCGTTGGAGCGACGACGTCACCTCGCTCTCGCCCTGGATGAGCTTCCAGCCGAGCAGTCCGAGCAGTGCCGCCACGACGGCGACGGCCGCGACCTGCGCGCCGAGGCGCAAGCGGCCGGTCATCGACGGAGGCGTCGGCGAGCGGCGGTCACGCGACGATGTAGACCGGCGTGCCGATGTCGACCTCGTTGAACAGCCACTCGACCTCGGGGATCCGCATCCGGATGCACCCGTGGGAGACCGAGTATCCGATCGAGGCGGGATCGGGCGTGCCGTGGATGCCGACGAGAGGCGCGGAGAGCCCCATCCAGCGCGTGCCGAGCGGGTTGCCGGGGCCTGGTGGGATCGGCTCGGCGTCCTTCGCCCAGTCGGAGGCCGGCGGATACCACCACGGATTGCGCCACTTGACGACGACGTGGAAGTTGCCGAGCGGCGTGGGATACCTCGCCTCCCCGGTCGCGACGCCGAACGTGCGCTGCAGGTTCATCCCCTCCCACAGACGGAGCTGGTTCGCGCTGCGATGGATCACGATCACGTGGCCGGCCGACGCGCGCGTCACGCGAGGCGCGACCTGCTCCAGCTTCAGCGGGATCGTGTCGCGGGCGTGCGTCTTCAAGTTGAGATAGAGCGCGCGCACGACCGGTGCCTGGAGCAGCCGCCTTCCGGCGCGCTCCTCGGTCACGTACGGCCTCGAGTTGCGGAACAGCTGCTGCGAGTCGACCGCGGCGCGGTCCCAGCGCAACGCGAGCTTCCCCACGTACCGCTCGATGTTCGACTTCGGGGCCTTGACCTTCAGGGGCACGTTCGCCCCGGGCCGGACGATCCGGGCCCGCTTGATCGCCTCGCCGACATACGCCGCGGCGCCGAGCTGCTTCGGCGTCGCGCGGAGCGTCACCTTGCCCAGGCGCAGGAGCACCGGCCGCGCGAAGTACGCCTTCACCTCGGCCGTCGCAGCCGCGGGTGAGAGGCCGCCGACGAGCACTTCGCCGGCGACCGTGACGCCGGCCGCGATCGTGGATGGCCGCGGTGGAACCGGCGGCGCGACGGGGACCGTCGGCGGCGGCGTCGTCGGGACCGTCGTGGTCGGCGGAGGGGTCGTAGTCGTCGGCGGCGGTGTCGTCGTCGGCGGAGGCGCAGTCGTCGTCGGAACCGTCGTCGTCGTCCCCGTGTCGGCGACGGCCGACGGGGACGCGGCGAGCAGGACCGCGGAGAGCACTCCGGCGGCCGCGCACGCCACGAGCAGGGAAATTGTGAGTCCTCGTTTCACGCGGGGAGTGTAGCCACCGTCCCGAACAGTCCTGGATCGTTCGTGATGATCGCATCGACCCCTGCCCGCTCGAGTCGTGCGAGCTCGACCGCGTCGTCGACCGTCCAGGCCCAAACGGCCACCCCCGCGCGATGCGCTCGCTCGACCGCCGCGGCGGACACGACCGCGTGCTGGAGCATCAACGCCGCCGCGCCCGCCCGCTCGATCAGCCCTGGGATCCGCGCCACCATCGCCCGGCGGAGCGCCAGCGTGCCGACACGGATCGCCGGCCGCAACGCTCGCCTGCGCGAGACGCCGTACCGGTCCTCGGGGTAGGTGAACCCGATGCGGACGTGCGGCGCGGCGGCGCGCACGTCGGCCAGGCTCTCGTGGTGGAACGAGCTGACCACCGCACGCTCGGAGAGGCCGTGCCGCACGAGCGCGTGCGCAACCTCGTCCAGGCGGGTCGTCAGCTTCAGGTCGACATGGGCGGCCACCTGCTGCTCGGCGAGGAAGGCCAGAGCGTCGTCGAGCGTCGGAAGCTCCGGCGCGAGCTCCCGCAGCTCGGCCAGGGAGCGGTCGCGGACCGTACCGGTCGCCGCGCCGTGGCTGACCTCGGCGAGGTCGTTCGAGTGCGCGAGCACGAGCGGGCCGCCGACGAGGTCGAGCACGTCGAACTCGATCGCATCGACACCGAGCGCGAGCGCCGCCTCGAACGAGCGGAGCGTGTTCTCGGGCGCGAGCGCCGCCGCCCCGCGGTGGCCGACGCGGATCAACGGCCCGTCCTCGCGCAACAGCCTCACGGCGGCCCTCGCGCCCCTGGCCGGCGCCGCCTCGCGTCGCCCGCCACCGGCTCTCCGAGCCCGTACCGCCGTACGTGCTCTGGCCGGACCGCGGGAGGGAAGTCCTCGTCGAGCTCGCCGCCCCGTGCTGCGTACTCGACGATCATCCGGTCCGTCACCCACTCGACCGGGGCGCGGTCGTCCGTCCAGGGGCGGTCGGCCTTGTCGGTCACGTGCTGCACCTGGCGGACGAGGAGCTGCACGAGCGGACGCAGGTCCGGGTCGACCTCGTTCAGCTCGACGCGGACGATCGCGCTCGGCTCGTCGAACGCAAGCAGGATCTGGTTGAACTTGAGCGCCGGCCACACCGAGACCGAGTCGAACTCGTGCGTGAGCGTGCCGGCGATCCCGTCGAGCAGGCTGTCGTTCTCCGGGACCGTGGCGACGTTGAGAGCCAGGATGCCGCCGGGCTCGAGCCGCTCGCGCGCCAGCCGGAAGAACTCACGCGTCGCCAGGTAGAAGGGCACGTAGGGCTGGTGGTAGGCGTCGACGACGATCAGGTCGTAACGCTCGTCGGAACGCCGGAGGAAGGGCCGCGCGTCCGCGTCGTGCACGGTCAGCCGCGGATTGTCGTCCAACCCGAACCACTCTCGCCCGACGCGGCTGACCGCCGGGTCGAGCTCGACCCCGTCGACGCGCGCGTCCGGGTAGTAGACGCCGAGCGCCCTCGCCGTCGTCCCGGCCGCGTTGCCGAGGATCGCGACCGACCGGAGCGGGCGGTCGAGCAGCGGCGGCAGGGCCAGGAACGCGTCCCAGACGCCGCCGGTGAGCACGGTGTCCTCGCGCCAGACCGAGTGCACCGCCACACCCTCGTTGAGATGCAGCAACCGCCGGCCGTCCGGCTTCTCGACCACCTGGATGAACTGGTAGAGCGAGTCCTCCTCGTGCAGCAGCCCCGGCTCGGCCTTGACCGCGCCGGGCGGCACTGCGAGAAGCGCCGCCAGAGCCGCCGCCAGGATCAGCGCACTGCGGCCGAGCAGGAACGAGGCCGAGAGGGCGAGGAGCGCCGCAGTCGCGAGCAGCGTCCTCTGCGTCCCCACGAGCGGGATCGCGATCAGCGCCGGCACGAACGTGCCGACCAGCGAGCCTGCAGTGGAGAGGGCGTAGAAGCGGCCGGCGACCGCACCGGAGGTGGCGACGTCCGTGATCCCGAGCCGGACCGCGAACGGCGACACCGTTCCGAGCGCGACGACGGCCGGCGCGAAGAGGAGCAGGACGGCGAAGAAGGAGCCAATCACGGCGCCGGCAGAGGCGTCGTCGAGGTTCCCGACCGCCGCGTCGAGGAAGGGCCTGGCGACGAAGGGCGTGATCGCGACCCAGACCGCCGCGCCAAGGACGATCAGGCCGAGCAGGCGGGGCTCGGGGCGCCGGTCGGCGATCCGCCCGCCGAGCCAGTAGCCGAGCGCGAGCCCGGCCAGCACGATCCCGATCAGGTTCGCCCAGACGATCGTCGACGAGCCGAAGTACGGCGCAAGCAGGCGCGAGGCCGCGATCTCGGTCGCGAGCGAGCCGATACCGGCGCCGAAGACGAGCGCCGCGAGTGACCGCTGCGAGACCCTCACCGCTGCGGCTCGGATCGCTTGATCACGACCACGGCGAAGTCGTCCTTGAGCTCGCCGTCCGTCCACCGGCGGCATGCCTCGAGTGACGCCTCGGCGATCGCCGGCGGCGGGAGCGAGCGGCTCTTCGCAAGCAATGCGTCGAGCCGGTCGACCCCGAACTGCTCCCCGGCGCGCCGTGCCTCGACGACCCCGTCCGTGTAGGCGACCACGATCGCCCCAGGCGGCAGGCCGGCGGTCACGGTCTCGTACTCCTGCGGGGCGTCGATCCCGAGCGCCAGGCCCCGCGCCGAGATCGCCTCGACGGTGCCGTCCGGGAGGACGAGCCGCGGCGGCGGGTGCCCGGCGCTCGCACACGCAACCTCGCCCCGGGCGGGGTCGAGCACGAGCTCGACCATCGTGATGAACCTGCCCGGCGCGATCTCGGACGAGACGACGTCGTTGGCGGCGGCCAGGAACGTGCCCGGAACGACGTGGTCACGCGCGAGCGAGCGGAACACGTACTTCGCCATCGCCATGTCGGCGGCGGCGTCGACGCCGTGGCCGGTCACGTCACCGAGGACGACTGCGAGCCTGCCGTCGTCGAGGGTCAGGTAGTCGTAGACGTCGCCGCCCACGTCCATCCGCGCAGCCGACTCGTAGACGTCGCCGAGCTCGAGCCCGGGCAGCTCCGGTGCCCGGCGCGGCAGGAGCGACCGCTGCATCGTGTCGGCGAACGCCTTCTGCTGGCCGTAGAGACGGGCGTTGTCGATCGCGAGCGCCGCTTGACCGGCGATCGCGAACGCCGTGTCCGCGATCTCGCCGCCGACCGGCCGGTCGGGGTGCAGCGAGACGATCGTCAGCGTCGCGAGCATCTCGTCGGGGGTGGTGATCGGGATGATCGCCGCGCTCGCTCCCTGGCGCAGGAACGGGGCGAGCAACCCCAGGGCGCCGCCGAGCTCCTCGGCTCGCTCTGCGTCGAGGAGCAGCGGCTCGCTCAGCTCGCGGAGCGCGAGCAGCTCGCGGCGGGGCAGCTGTTGCGGGCGGCCCAGCAGTGCGCGGGCCGCCTCGTCGACGTGCTCGTCGTTCACCACGACCGCCCGGGCAGTCAGCTCCAGCCCACGCTCGTCCGGTACGCGGACCACGGCGGCATCCACGCCGAGCAGGTTCACGATCGACGACGCGAGCACGTCGAGCGTGGTCTCGAGCGAGAGGCTGTGGGCGAAGGAGCGCGAGATCTCGTGCTGCGCATGCAGACGCTTCGTCTTCTCCTGCTCGGCGTCGAGCGCCGCCTTGCGCGCTCGATTACTGGCCGCGACCTCCTCGTGCAGCCGTGCGTTCTGAACCGCGACGGCGATCTGCGCGGCGAGCGCAGCGAGCAGGGCCGGCTCGCCGGGACCGAGGGGACGCGGCCCCGCCGGATAGATCGCAACGAGCCCGACCGGCTCGTCCGCGACGACGAGCGGGACGGCAAGCGCAGTGTCGATGCCGGACTCGGCGGCCTGCGCCCGCACAGGCTCGAGTCGCTCGTCCGTGGCCACGTGCTCGACTTCGACCACGCTGCCTCCCTGGCGCGAGCCGAGTGCCGCGCCGAGCAGCGCCTCCGCGACCGCTTCGTGCGGGCCCTCGATCCCGCGGCTAGCGCCGACGACGATCCGCCCGTCGTCGCGCAGGTAGACGGCGACGCGGTCGACATCCAGGATCTCCGCGACCCCGTCGACGGCGGTCTCGAGCGTGTGCGCGAGCGAGAGGCGGGAGATGGCCTCACCGATCACGCCGAGCAGGGCGCGGCTGCGCTCCAGCTCACCCCCGGCCTCCTGGGCGAGCCGGGAAGCCCGCAGGGCGTGCGCAGCGCGGACCGCGAAGCTCGCGAGGCGCTCGAGGCCGGCCTGATCCAGCGCCCGGCCCGGGCCGAAGCGGAGCTGCACCACGCCGAGCGCCGGCCGGCCCAGCTGCACGGTCACCGTTTCCCCGGCCCGGCGGTCGCCGTGGACAGCGACCGCCCGCGGCTCGTCGAGGATCGCCCGGGCGGCGCGCTCCAACGGCTCGTCGGGCTCGATCGGACCGTGCGCGCCGTCGAGCACGAGGTTGCCGTCGTGCAGGCGCCAGACGAGGGCGCTCTCCGCTCCGGATGCGGCGACGGCGAGGCGCGCGACGCGAGCGGACGCGCGCTCGTCGTCGACGGCCGCGGCGAGCGCGTCGCCGACGAGGTCGAGCGGCGCAGCGCTCTCGACGGCCGCGCCCGCGCGACCGTCGCAGAGCCGGGTTGCGAGACCCGCCAAGTCGGCCGCGAGCACGGCGATCTGGGTCGCCTCGCGCTCGAAAGGCGGCCCGTCCCGGACGATCGCGAGCAGCCCACCTCCGTCGGCGGTGTCGATCTGGAGGGAAAGGCACTCGGGCTCGCCCTCGACGCGAGCGCGCAGAAGCTCCCGCGCGCTCTGCGCCGAGCCCTCGCGCGCGCCCTCCAGCTCGGCCACACGTGCGCCGGACGTGGCCTGCACCGCACGGGCGACGAGCGTGCCGTCGCGGTCCGGCAGCCAGACTGCCGCGAGGTCGGCCCCCGCCGCGCGCGCGGCCGCGTCGGCAAGCTCGGCGAGAATCGGATCCAGGGAAGCGCCGACGGCGAGCGAGCGGCCCGCCCGCGACAGGGCTGCGAGCGCCTCCGACACGTCGGCACGGTTGTCGACGGCCATCGATCGAACCTAGAGCCCGAAGAGCCGCTCGACCTCGCGCCAGATCGTCAGCGTCAGGAGCACGCTGACGGCGATCAGGGCCAGCAGCACGAGCCAGAACCGCAGCGCGGCGCGCCGGCGCGCGCGGGAGCGCTCGACTCGCGCTCGGCGCCGGGCCCGCTCCTGCAGGTAGGCGCGGTCGATCGCCACTGGATCGAACGGGGGCGCGTCGTCGCCTGCCGGGGAGCGCGTTGCAGGCTCGGCCATGCGGGAAAGTGTAGTCCTCCGCCGGTCGCTTCAGCATGACCTCCGGCCGCCGTTTGCCCCATACTTCGCTCCGTGGAAGCGCCGGAGCCGAGCACCGAGACGGGGTACGAGCCTGCCGGGGAGCCCCGCACCGTCCTGCGCCGCGGCGGTCAGTCCTTCTGGGGAATCGGCGAGCGCGCCACGTGGGTTGCAGGCCTCGTGCTCGCCGTCTCCGCGCTGACGGGCTGGTATTCGGGCTCGGGCGAGGGGGTCACCGTCAGCGTGATCGGCTGGAACACCGGGGTGCTCGGCAAGCTCGTCCTCTTCATCGGCCTCGCCGCGATCCTCGTCGTCGCACTTCGCCAGTGGGGGCTCGAGTTGCCGGCCGCCGTGCCGGAGAGCCTGCTCGTGGTCGCGCTCGGAGCGCTCTCGACGATCTTCGTCCTCGTGCGGACGATCTCGATCCCGGACGAGTTCTTCTTCGCCGGGCGCGGGATCGGGCTCTGGGTCAGCCTTGCCGCATCCCTGGCGCTGATCGCCGCAGGACTGCTTCAAGCGTCCGAAGAGCTATAGCGATCGCGACGCCGAGCACGGCCCACAACCACGGCCGGCTCCGCGTGAAGCCCGAGATTGCGAGCGCGATCGCGAGCCAGACGAACCCGAAGGAGCCCGCGTACGACAGCGCCTCGAAGACCGGGTCGAGCACCGCGACCCTGTGGTCGACGACCCAGCTCTGGACGGATCGATCGAGCTCGCCCAGCGGCTAGATCGGCAACTGCTGCTTCGTCGAGTCGATCAGCGAGCGGGGATCGAAGGGCTTGCCGATGAAGCCCTGCACGCCGCGCGACGTCGCGTCCCCGGCCGAGCCTTCGTCGACCTGGCCCGAGAACATGATCACCGGAATCGCCCCGACGCCCGTGTGCTCCTGGATCCGGCGCAGCGTCTCCCAGCCGTCGACCTGGGGCATCATCACGTCGAGCAGGATCAGATCGGGCGACTCCTCGCCGAGCGCGTTGAGCGCCTCCTCGCCGCTGCCGGCCTCGCGGACGACGTAGCCCTCCGCCTCGAGGTTCACCCGCACGTACTCGCGGAGCCGCTCGTCGTCGTCGACGACCAGGACGAGCGGGCCGCTACCCGCCGCGCCGGCGCTGCCGACGACGCTCGCCGGACCGGAGCGGTCGAGGAAACGGTCGAGGTCGGAGCGGCGGTACCGGCGATGACCGCCGGGGGTGTAGAAGGCCGACACGCGGCCGAGGTCGGACCACTTTCGCATGGTGCTCTGCGCCACGCCGATGTACTTCGCCGCCTGTCCGAGCGTGAGCCATTCGGGCTGGGCCGAGGCCACACGCCTGTCGCCCTCAAAAGCCATGCGCATGAACCTACCCAAACCTGCACGTACCTGAAACCAGAACCGTCCTTATTCTCCTAGGGGCGTCGTGACGGTCACCGTCACGGTGCGCGCTGCGGGCGGCAGCGGGCGGGGCTCGAGCGTGCGCACGTTCGTCTGCGTGCCGCCGGGCGACGGGCCGTCCTCGAGCGCCCGGCCGAGCGAGACCCCAAGCAGGAGCGCGAGCACGAGCCCGGCGACGACGAGTGCCGGACGTAGCCACGGGTTGCGCCGGGGCCGTCGCGCCGGCCGCTCGACCGTCATGGCTGGTAGTCCTGGGCGCCGAGCGCGTAGAGGTGGAACGCGGCCGCCTCGACGACCGAGTGCGTCCGCGGCCAGCCCGGCGACGGCGCCCGCTCTGCCACCGCGTCCCGGCTCCACTGATCGGCGGCCGCGTACGTCCCCGTGAGCTCGCGGAGCGTGAACGTGCCGCCCAGGCGGCGCCGCAGCTCCGCGAGGACGGCTTCGACCTGCGCGTGCAGGCGCTCGCCCGCGCCTGCCTCGCGCGCCTGCTCGAGCAGACGGCGATAGCCCTCCTCCCAGTCCCGCCGCGCGCTCTCGACCTCGGCGTCCGAAATCTGCACGGCGCCGATCCTAGAGGGCTGTGCAGCAGTGTCGCGGGGGCCAGAGCGGGTCGAGCTCGGCGAGCACCTGTTCGCCCAGGCGGTAGCCCGGGCGGGCGAGCGCGTAGGCGGCGTGCGCGTGCAGGCATTTGAGCCGGCGCGGGTTGGCGCTGCCGCCGATGCCGAGCCCGAGCGAGGAGCCTTCGTCGCGCCCGGTCTTGCCGGCGGCGAGCTCGCTGCGGATCCGCCGCTGCTCCTCGGTCGCGCGCTCGAGGTCCGCGGCGAGGTCGGCGTCGCGCTCGACCTCGGCGCTCCACCGCTCTACCCCACCCGCGGCCTCGAGCCGGGAGACCGCCGCGACGAGCTGCGGGCAGGTGAGGTAGTAGGTCGTCGGGAACGGGTCGCCCGCGTCGTCGTAGGGGGCTTGCTCGGTCACCGCGGGCGCCCCGAACGGGCAACGGGCGGCTACGCGGAGGAACGCCCGCGGCCGCCGGCCGAGCTGGCGCTCGACGAGCGCGCGATCATCCATCCCGCCCGATCGTAGCCTCCTGTGAGCGTCGCCACTCGCGGACACCCTTGACGATGAAGAGCCGCTCGCCCGGCCGGACGAGCTCCATCCGCCGGGCCTCACGCGCGAGCGCCGTGATCGTCGACGACTCGGCCAGCCGCTGCTCGAGCCGGCTCTTCTCGGCGCGCAGCTGACGCACTTCGGTCTCGCGCTCGCGCAGCGAGGACCGCGTCTCGACGTAGCTCGAAACCGGTTGGTAGTAGAGGAAGGCGACGAGAGCCGCGACCCCGAGCACGCACCAGCGCACGAGCAGGGCGGAACGCCGGCCGCGCCGCGTGGTCGTGCGCTTGCCCCGCTTCGCGGGGCGGAGAAAGGAGCGGGCTCGCCTGGCCACACCGGAACGTTCCCCGGACGTGCCCGCCTTCCTCTCAGGCGCGTTACACCACCTCGACCTTGATCACGTTCGTCGAACCGGGGATGTTGACCGCCGTGCCGGCCGTGAGGACGACGCGGTCGCCTCGCTCGACGATGCCGGTTTCCCTCGCGGCCTCGAGCGAGGTCGCCCACAACTCCTCGACGTCGGCGGCCTCCGGGATCGGCACCGGCGTCACGCCCCACTCGAGTGCCATGTGCTGGAGCGAGTCGCGATGGTGCGTGAGACCGATAATCGGCCGGCGCGGGCGGAGCCTGGCGACCGCGGACGCGGTCTTGCCGCTGAAGGTCGGCACGAGGATAGCCCTCGCCTCGAGCGCCTCGGCGATGTCGCACGCGGCGTTCGACATCGCGTGCCCGATCGTCGGGCGGTCCTCCGCCTCCGGGAGCTCGTGCCGGTAGTCGAGGCTCGGCTCGACCGCGCGGGCGATCCGGTCCATGTAAGCAACCGACTCGACCGGAAACTCGCCGACGGCCGTCTCCCCGGAGAGCATGATCGCGCTTGTGCCGTCGAGGATCGCGTTCGCGACGTCCGAGGCCTCGGCGCGCGTCGGCTCGGGGGCGTGCACCATCGACTCGAGCATCTGCGTCGCCGTGATCACGGGCTTGCCGCGCTCGAGGGCCCGGAGGATGATCCGCTTCTGCAGCAGCGGAACCTCTGCCGCGCCGATCTCGACCCCGAGGTCGCCGCGGGCGACCATCACGGCGTCGGCGGTGCCGAGGATGTCGTCGAGCACCGCCACTGCTTCCGCCTTCTCGACCTTTGCGATCACGTGCGCGGTCGACGAGGAGGCCTCGATCAGCGTCTTCAGCGCCTGGACGTCGGCGGCCGAGCGGACGAACGAGAGCGCCACGTAGTCGACGCCGAGGTCGAGCGCGAACTCGAGGTCGTCGATGTCCTTCCGGGTCAAGGACGGGATCGGCAAGGGAACGCCGGGCAGGTTGACGCCCTTGTGCGAGCTGACCTCACCGCCGACGAGCACCTCGCAGCGGGCGCGGCCCCGCTCGACGCTGCCGACGCGTAGCCGTACGGCCCCGTCGTCAATGAGCACGTCGAAGCCGGGTTGCAGGACCGAGCCCAGCACGGCCGGCGCCACCGGGAGATCGCCGTCGACGGCGCCGTCCTCGCCGGCGAGCGTCACTTCCTCCCCGCGCAGGAGCTCGACAGGCTCGGACAGCTCCCCGATACGAAGCTTTGGTCCCTGCAGGTCCGCGATCAGCGCGACCGGGCGGCCGAGCTCCTCCTGCAGGTCTCGGATCGTCTGCGCCCTCGCAGCATGGTCGTCGTGCGTCCCGTGCGAGAAGTTGAGCCGAGCGCCGTCGATCAGCTTCATCAGCGGAGCGAGCACTTCGGGCGTCGACGACGCAGGCCCGATTGTCGCGACGATCTTCGTGCGGCGGGAGACGGCGGCCATCCGCCTACAGGCTAGATGCCGCGTCGGGCCCGCGGGAAAGCGTCCCAGCCCGGGTATGTCCCCCGTTCGCCGAGCTCCTCCTCGATCCGGAGCAGTTGGTTCAGCATGGGGGAACCCATGGTTCCCCCATGAGCCCCCTCCTTCTCCGCAGCGGCCGTACGAGCGCTCGTGCGCCTGCGCTCGGGCAAAGCCCGGCTCCGGCGACGCCGCCGTACCGTCGCATCGCCCGTCATTAGCGGCGCGCTCTCGGAAAGGCAGCCCAGCCCGGGTACGTCGCGCGCTCGCCCAGCTCCTCCTCGATCCGGAGCAGTTGGTTGTACTTGGCGACGCGGTCCGAGCGCGCCGGCGCGCCCGTCTTGATCTGGCCGGTCCCGAGCGCAACGGCGAGGTCGGCGATCGTCGTGTCCTCGGTCTCGCCCGAGCGGTGCGACATCACCGCCGTGTAGCCGTTCGCCTGAGCGAGCCGGACGGCCTCGATCGTCTCGGTCAGCGTCCCGATCTGGTTCACCTTGACGAGGATCGAGTTGGCGACACCGCGCTCGATCCCCTCGCGGAGTCGTTGCGGGCTCGTCACGAACAGGTCGTCGCCGACGAGCTGGACGCGCTCGCCCAGATCGCTCGTCAGCTGCGCCCACGCCTCCCAGTCGTCCTCGGCGAGACCGTCCTCGATCGAGACGATCGGGTAGCGCTCGCAGAGCTCGGCCCAGAACGCGGGCATCTCGGCGCTCGACTTCTCGCGGCCCTCGAAGCGGTAGACGCCGTCACTGAAGACCTCGCTCGTGGCCGGGTCGAGCGCGATCGCGACCGCCTCGAGGTGCCCCGCCAGCTCGGCCGCCTCGAGGATTGCCTCGATCGCCTTCTCGCTCGACTCGAGGTCGGGCGCGAAGCCACCCTCGTCCCCCACTCCCGTTGCGAGCCCGCGCTCCGCGAGCACGCGTTTCAGGGCGTGGTACACCTCCGCCCCGATCCGGAGCCCGTCGGCGAACGTGGGCGCACCGACCGGGACGACCATGAACTCCTGCAGATCGATCGAGTTGGCCGCGTGCGCGCCGCCGTTGATCACGTTCAGCATCGGCACGGGCAGCGTCGTCGCCTGGTCGCCGCCGAGGTGGCGGTAGAGCGGGACGCCCGCCTCCGCTGCGGCGGCTTTGGCCGCAGCGAGCGAGACTCCGAGAATCGCGTTCGCGCCCAGCCGGCCCTTGTTCGCGGTGCCGTCGAGCTCGATCAGGCGCCGGTCGAGGGCGCCCTGGTCGGCGGCGTCCAGGCCGCGCACGGCGGCGGCGATCTCGCCGTCGACGCTCGCCACGGCCCGTTCCACGCCTTTGCCCCCCCAGGCCTCGCCGCCGTCGCGCAGCTCGACGGCCTCGTGCACGCCGGTGGAGGCACCGGAGGGGACGGCCGCCCGGCCGAGCGACCCGGACTCGAGCTCGACGTCGACCTCGACCGTCGGGTTCCCGCGCGAGTCGAGGATCTGACGGCCGTTGACGCGCGTGATCCCGGTCATCGCAGCTGCTCCTTCGCCGCGTCGTAGTAGCGGTCCTGTTCCTCGAGCGTCAGCTCGCGCCAGTTCTCGCCGCCGGCCTCCGCGAGCTCCTCGGCCCGCTCGACCCGCGCGACGAAGCGGGCGTTCGTCCCGCGCAGCGCGAGCTCGGGATCGACGTTCAGCCGTCGCGCCAGGTTGACGACCGTGAAGAGGAGGTCGCCGACCTCGTGCACGACCGCACCGTCCGGCTCGGTCTCCGGGCTCGGTTCCCCCGCCCGGGCGACCTCGTGCTCGAGCTCGCCGAGCTCCTCGCGGACTTTCGCGAGCGGCCCTGCGAGGTCCGGCCAGTCGAAGCCGGCCGCGACGGCGCGGCGCTGCAGCTTGCGCGCCTGGAGCAACGCCGGGAGCGTCTCCGGCACGTGGTGGAAGATGCCCTCGCGGCCCTCCTGCTCGGCCTTCACCTGCTCCCAGCGCTCACGCACTCGCCCGGCCGTCTTCGCCTCGACCTCGCCGAAGACGTGCGGGTGTCGCCGGACCAGTTTCCCGTGGACTCCCCTCGCGACGGCTTCGAGGTCGCCATAGCCATCCTCCTCCAGGAGGATGGCCAGAAAGTAGACCTGGAAGAGCAGGTCGCCGAGCTCGTCGAGCAGCTTTGCCGGATCGCCTGCGCCGGCGGCGTCGGCGACCTCGTACGCCTCCTCGACCGTGTGCGGCACGATCGTCCGCGCCGTCTGCTCGCGATCCCAGGGGCAGTCGCGGCGCAAGCGCCGCGTCAGCTCCTGTAACTCCTCGAGCGCCTCCCCTAGAGGCACCGAACTACTTCTCTTCGGCGGTGGTGGTGCCGGTCGCTGCGGGCGGCGGGCTGAAGCCGACGGCGTACGAGACCTTGTCCTCGTAGTCGTCCTTCAGGTCGTCGACCCACTTCGTCATCGCCTCGTTCTTCTCCGTCTGCTGCAGCTGCTGCTTGATCGACTCCTGGACGTCCTTGAGCGGCGTCACCTTCGCCGCCTTGACAGCGCCGATCGCCTGGATGATGTGGAAGCCGAACTCGGTCTTGACCGGGGGAGAGATCGTGTTCTGCTTCAGCGCGAACGCCGTCTTGTCGAACGGAGCGACGGTCTGGCCCCGCGAGATCGTCAGCTCGCCGCCATTCGCCTTCGAGCCGGTGTCCTCCGAGTGCTGCTTCGCGAGCGCGGCGAAGCTGGCTCCGCCGTCGAGCTGCGCCTTGAGAGCGTCGGCCTTCGCCTTCGTCTTGACGAGGATATGGCGCACCTGGCGGCTCTCCGGCTGGCTGTACTGCGCCTTGTTCTTCGTGTAGTAGTCCTTGATCTGCGCCTCGGTCACCTTCACGTCGCCGGTGACCTCCGCGAAGATCTTCTCGGAGACGAGCTGCGCGCGGATGTCGTTGCGGACCTGCGTATCCGTGAGGCCCTGCTCGGCAAGCTGCTTCTCGTACTTCTTCTGGTCGCCGCCGAAATACTGCTTCTGGATCTGCGCGAGCCGGGCGTTCACCTGCTTGTCGGTGATCTCGACGTCGAGGTTCTGGGCCTCCTGCTCGAACTGCTCGCGCTGGACCAGGAACTGAACCGCCTGGTTCTTGAGCGTCTGGAACTCCTGCGACCCCGCCTTCGGGAACTCGCGCTTCTGGTTCTGGTAGCTCTTCTTCGCCTGGCTGATCAGCGCGTCGTAGTCGGTCTTGGCGATCTGCTCGCCGTCGACCACGGCGACGGCATCGGCCGGCACGTCCTCGTCGCCGCCGCCGCAGCCGGCGAGCGCGAGCGGGACGAGCGCACAGAGAAGGAGGAGGAAACGAGAGAAGTTCTTCATGTCAGGATCAAGCTCCAGATATATAGTCGCGGAAAGAGGCCCCGGTCAGGCCGCCTGACGGGCTACCACGATAGCATCGACAAGCTCGATTGCCCCCTCGAGTTTCTCGGCACGCCGCGAAACTTCACGTTTTCCTGACGTATAGACGGCGGTGTCGCTCACGTCGCGCAGCGCGCGCAGCTCGGCCGAGCCGAGCACGATCGGCCCGACGGTCGCGCGACCGCCGCGATAGACGAGGTAGTCGGCGCCGAGTCGCGCCAGCTTCAGCTTCGCTTGCTGGATCGCGAAGAGGTGCTCCACGGGCTCCGGCACCGGGCCGTATCGGTCCTCGAGCGCGGCGTGCAGCTCGCGCAGCTCGTCGTCGGACTCCGCCAGCGCGAGACGGCGGTGGATGTCGATCTTGAGCGCCTCCGAGGCGACGTAGCTCGCCGGAACGTATGCGTCGACCCGGGCGTCGACGCGGACAGGCCGCGTGGCGAGGCGCCGCTGGCCCTGCAACTCGGCCACCGCCTCGGCGAGCAGCTCCACGTAGAGCTCGAATCCCAGCGCGGCGACGTGGCCCGACTGCTCGGCACCGAGCAGGTCGCCGGCGCCGCGGATCTCGAGGTCGCGCATCGCGATCTGGAAGCCGGCCCCGAGCTCGGTGTGGTCGGCGAGGGTCGAGAGACGCGCCCGCGCCTCCGGCGAGAGCTCGCTCGCGTCCGGGTACAGGAGGTAGGCGTGCGCTGTGACGTCGGAGCGGCCGACGCGGCCGCGGATCTGGTACAGCTGGCTCAGGCCGAGCGTGTCGGCGCGCTCGACGACAAGCGTGTTCGCCTGGGGAATGTCGATCCCGGACTCGATGATCGTGGTCGAGACGAGCACGTCCGCATCGCCGCGCAGGAACGCGTGCATCTTCTCCTCGAGCTCGCGCTCCCGCATCTGCCCGTGCGCGACGATGAAGCGCAGCGACGGGCACAGCTGCTGCAGCTTCTCGGCCGCAGCCTCGATCGTCTCGACCCGGTTGTGGAGGTAGAACGCCTGGCCGTCCCGGGCGATCTCTCGCTCGAGCGCCGTCTTGATCAACTCCTCGTCGTACTCGCCGACGGTCGTCCGGATCGGGCGGCGCCCTTCCGGCGGCGTCTCGATGATCGAGATGTCGCGAAGGCCGGAGAGCGACATGTGCAGCGTGCGCGGGATCGGCGTCGCCGACAGCGCGAGCACGTCGACCTCGAGCCGGAGGCTGCGGAGGAGCTCCTTCTGGGCGACGCCGAAGCGCTGCTCCTCGTCGAGGATGACGAGGCCGATGTCCTTCGGGATCACGTCGCGCGAGAGGACGCGGTGCGTGCCGACCAGCACCTCGACTTTTCCTTCGGAAAAGTCTCGGAGGATCTTCTTCGTCTCCGAGGCACTGCGGAAGCGCGAGACCATCTCGACGCGCACGGGAAAGTCGCGGTAGCGCGCCTTGAACGTGTTCCAGTGCTGCTCCGCGAGAATCGTCGTCGGACAGAGGACGAGCGTCTGCTTCCCGTTCACGGCCGCGGCGAACGCGGCGCGGACGGCCACCTCGGTCTTCCCGAAGCCGACGTCGCCGCAGACGAGCCGGTCCATCGGCCGCGCTGCCTCCAGATCCTCCTTGACCGCCTCGATCGCGCGGCCTTGATCCTCGGTCTCCCGGTAGGGGAACTCCGCCTCGAGCCGCTCCAGCCACTCGTGCTCGAGGTCGTAGGGGGTTCCGGGCGCCTGCTGTCGCTGCGCGTAGAGCGCGATCAGCTCGGTCGCGAGCTCCCGCACCGACTCGCGCGCCCGCGCCTTCAGGTTCTGCCACGCCTTGCCGCCGAGCTTCGACAGCGCGGGCGCACCGCTGTCGGCGCCGATGTACTTCGAGACCTTGCCCAGCTGCTCGTGCGGGACGTAGAGCCGGTCCTCGCCGCGGAACGCGAGGAAGAGGTAGTCGCGCGTGACGCCGGCGACTTCCTTCGTCTCGAAGCCGAGCAGCTTCCCGACGCCGTGGTCTTCGTGGACGATGAAGTCGCCCGTCCGCAGGTCGGCGAAGGAGGCGAGGGCGCGGCCGAGGCGCCGGTCGGCGCGAGGCGGCCGCTTCCGGAAGACCTGTGTGTCGGGCAGCAGGACGAGGGCCAGCTCCCGCCAGACGAAGCCGCGGCGGGCGGGCGACACGGCGAAGAGAAGCTCCGGCTGCTCGGGCAGGTCGTCGCCGGCCGTGACGACCCGCGCGTCGGCGCGCCGGAGGAGGTTCTCGGTCCGGAGCGCCTCGCCCGCGTGCGGGAACGCGACGACGACGCGGTTGCCGCCGTTGACGAACCCGCTCAGCTCCGTCTCGGCCTCGGCGAGACCGCGCGCCGCGATCGCCGGCCGCTGCGCCTCGAACGAGAACGGCTGCGCCTGCGGGAAGGGGTCGAGCTCGGACGTCCCTGCGAGCGCGATCTCCTCGAGACCTTCCTCGGCCCACACCCGCCGCACCTCGTCCGGTTGCCACGTGAAGTCGGGCGCGCGGTCGAGCACGGGAACGAGGTCGTCCGGGATCTCCGGCGTCGCCGGCGCCTCGTCGTCGGCGAGCGTCGGCTCGGCGAGCTCGTCCCGTCGCTCGGCCGCCGGGTAGACGACGGCCCGCTCGACGGGATGGAGAGCGCGCTGCGTGAAGGGCGAGAAGGCGCGCACCTGCTCGATCTCGTCGCCGTAGAAGTCGATTCGGAGCGGCTCGCGGCCGGTGGTCGGGAAGACGTCGACCAGGCCGCCGCGGACGGCGAACTGGCCGCGTTCCTCGGCGCGCTCCACCCGCTCGTATCCGGCGAGCGCGAGCTCCTCGGCGAGCCCGTCGAGGCCGGGCTCGGAGCCGGTTTCGAGCCGGATCGGCTCCGGTCGCTCTGCCGTCGGCGGCATCCCTTCGGCCAGCGCGGTCGCCGACGCGCACACGAGCCCTCCGCCGGCGAGCACGTCCAGGGCGCGCGCCCGCTCGCCGACGAGGTGCGGCGGCGGCTCGAGCCCGGAGCCCCAGCGCACGCCGCGACCGGGCAGCAGTGCGACCCGCTCGGAACCGACGAACCAGCCGGCCGCGTCGGCGGCGTCACGTGCGTCCGCGTCCTCCGGCAGCAGGCAGACGACGCCGCGCGCGAGTTGCTCGTGCAGCGTCGCGAGCAGGAGCGGCAGGATCGGCTCGGAGACGCGGGCGCGGCTCGGCAGGGCGGCCGCGAACGCCTGCAGGCGCTCGAGCGCGAGCAGCTCCCTGACGAACGCGTGCAGCACGGGACGGTCCATGACGAGAGGCGGGAACGGGCTCCCGCGCCGCTTCAGTCTACGATGCGACGATGGGCGAGCGACCGGGACAGTCGATGACGGCGACGCAGCGCGACGCGCTCGCGGCCGAGCTGGCCGAGCTCGAGGGGCCGAAGCGCGCCGAGGTCGTCGAGGCGATCAAGACCGCGCGCTCGTTCGGCGACCTCTCCGAGAACTTCGAGTACCACGCGGCGAAGAACGAGCAGGGTCTGCTCGAACGGCGGATCACGATTCTCCGCCGCCGGGTCGAGAGCGCCGTCATCGTCGACCACGCCGAGGATGGAGTCGTCGGCGTCGGCTCGGTCGTCGAGGTCGAGGACGAGCAGGGAGGCCGCTTCGAGATCGAGATCTCGAGCGTCGGCGGCGTCTCGACCGACTCGCCGCTCGGCGCGGCGCTCGTCGGCGCGAAGGCCGGCGACACCGTCGACGTGCACGCGCCGAAGGGCGCCTGGAAGGCGCGCGTCATCTCGATCCGGCGCGCCTAGTGGGGTACTAGTAGTGGAGCGGCTGCCGCGGCGACTGCTGCACGCGGAGGGCGCGGTCGTGTTCCTCGCCGCGACGCTGCTCTACTTCCACGGAGACCACCCCTGGTGGCTGTACCTCGTGCTCGCGCTTGCGCCCGACCTCTCGATGCTCGGCTACCTGGCCGGGCCGCGCGTCGGGGCCGCCGTGTACGACTCCGCGCACACCTACGCCGTTCCCGTCGCGCTGGCTGCGCTCGGGGTCGTCTCGGACGTCGGCACGCTCACGGCCGTCGGCCTCGTCTGGATCGCCCATATCGGCGTCGACCGTGCCGTCGGCTACGGGCTCAAGTACCCGAGCGCCTTCCAGGACACGCATCTCCAGCGCGTCTAGCCCTCCTAGTTGAAGCGGCGCTGGGCCTCGTCGAGCCCGTCGCGCGCGAGCGTCTCGACCGCGTCGGCGGCGCGGGCGACGAGCGCCTCGGCGTCGTCCTCGGGCGCGAACGGGCTGAGGACGTAGTCGGCGACGGGCCGCGGATCGCCGCGGCCGGGCCGGCCCACGCCGACTCGGGCGCGGAGGAAATCGGCCGAGCCGAACGCCTGCTTGATCGAACGCAGCCCGTTGTGCCCGGCGAGGCCGCCGCCGAGGCGGAGCTGCAACCGGCCGTGCTCGAGGTCGACGTCGTCGTGGACGACGGCGATCGACTCGAGCGGAGCCTTGTAGAAGCGCGCCGCCGCACCGAGCGAGCCTCCGGACAGGTTCATGTAGGTCTCCGGCTGCAGCAGCGCGAGCCGCAGGTCGTCGAGCCGGACCTCGGCGAGCCGGCCGGAGAACTTGGAGCGGAACGAGCCGTCGTGGCGACGGGCGAGCTCGTCGACGACCATCCAGCCGGCGTTGTGCCGGTCTCGAGCATGCTCTCGGCCCGGGTTGCCGAGGCCGACGACGAGCAGGTCGAGCGTCGAGGCGGACTCGCCCCGACGGAAGAGGCGCATTACTCCTCCGCGGAGTCGGACTCGGCCTGGGCCTCGCCCTCGGGAGCTTCGCCCTCGGCCTCGCCCTCGGGTGCTTCTTCGCCCTCCTCGAGCTCCTCGCCCTCTTCGGGCTCGGGCTCGACCTCGACGATCGGAGCCGAGATGTTCGCGATCACGGTCTCGTGCGGATCGTCGACGAAGGTCACGCCCTCGATCGCGGCGATGTCTTCGAGCCGGAGCGTGTCGCCCATCTCCATGCCGCTCACGTCGGCCTCGATCGACTCCGGAACCTCCATCGGCAGCGCCTCGACGGTCACGGTCGAGCCGGGCTGCGAGAGCACGCCGCCCTCCTTGAGGCCTGGCGCGTCCTCGGCGCCGACGAGGTGCACGGTCACGGTCGCCTGGATCGGCTGGTCGAGCCGCACTTCCTGCAGGTCGATGTGGCGGACCGTGCCGCGGATCGGGTCGCGCTGGTAGTCCTTGAGGATCGACGGGTGCACCGTCGTCTCGCCGTCGAGCACGACGTCGAGCACGGCGTGCAGGCCGGACGAGCCGGTCATGGCCGTGCGCAGCCTGCGCTCTTCGACCGCGATCGACCGTGTCGCGGTCTTGCCGTAGAGCACGCCGGGAATGATCCCCTGCTTGCGCAGGCGCCGCGACTCGGGCGAGCCGAGCAGCTCACGTTCCGTCACTTCCAGGCGAAATCTCTCTCCGGCCACGGCGGCGGATTGTAGCGGATGCCTAGTAACAGACTGTTACTTGGCATAGCTCGGTTGGGCCCCGACGCGAGCGTCGGGGCCCAACCAAGATCCTCTCCTACCCGCGGTTCGGGTTGGGAGGAAGCGGCGTGTGGTTCGGGTTGCAGAAGAAGCCGGGATTCGCGACGTGCGGATCGACGAGACCCAGCTTGAGCTCCTGCCCGTAGGACTGCGCTCGAGAACCGACAGGCCCATCGACCTGGTCGTTCAGCCCCGAGAATGAGCACCACGACTTACCTTGGTTCTGATTTTCGTTCTTCCCGCTGCCGGTGACTTCACCGGCGAGAGCGGCATTCGCACTTAGCGCAACGGCGGCTGCCGAGACCGCAACCGCGAGCAATGACCTCTTGCCCACTCTTTTCCCCTCCCCAGTTCGGATGTGGACGCCTACCGGCGTCCGCTCCCAACCTTTGCAGGGTGGTGAGAGTTCGTCAAGTTAAGGCAGGTGCAAGCACCTTTAGGTGTTAGAACAGCTGGTTCTCGCCGGCGAAGATCGCGGAGACCGAGTCGTCCGCGAAGACGTTCTGGATCGTCTGGGCGAGCAGGCCCGAGATCGAGAGCACCTCGACGTTCGCCGGCTTGCGCAGCTCGTCCACCGGCACCGTGTCGGTGACGACGACGCGCTCGAAGGCGCTCTCGGCGATCCGCTCGTGCGCGGGCTCGTTGAAGAGGGCGTGCGTCGCGGTCGCGATCACGCGCGTCGCCCCCGCCTCGCGGAGCGCCTCCGCGCCGGCGCAGAGCGTCCCGGCGGTGTCGATGATGTCGTCGGTCATCACGGCGACCTTGCCGGCGACGTCGCCGATCACGCCCGTCACCTTCGCCTGGTTGTGGCCGGGCCGCTCCTTGTTGAGGACGACGAGGCCGCCGCCGATCATCTCCGCGAACTTGCCCGCGAGCTTCGCGCGGCCGGTGTCGGGCGCGACGGCGACCCGCTCCACGTCCGGCCCGAGGTAATCGCGGACGTGCTGCGCGAACATCGGCACTGCGACCATGTGGTCGACCGGGATGCGGAAGAAGCCCTGCACCTGGCCCGCGTGCAGATCCATCGTGATCACGCGGTCGACGCCTGCCGTCTCGAGCAGGTCGGCGACGAGGCGGGCGGTGATCGGCTCGCGCGGCCGCGACTTCTTGTCCTGGCGCGCGTAGAAGTACCAGGGGATCACCGCCGTGATCCGCTTCGCCGAGGCGAGCCGGGCGGCGTTGACCAGGATCAGGAGCTCCATCAGGTTCTCGCCGATCGGGGACGCCGCGGTCTGGACGATGAACATGTCCGTGCCGCGCACCGAGTCCTCGAAGCGCAGGTAGGGCGAGCCGTCGGCGAAGACGGTCCGGTCGACGTTCGTCAGCTCGACGCCGATGTGGCCGGCGATCTTGGCGGCGAGCTCCGGGTGGGAGCTTCCCGCAACGACGGAGAGCCGCTTCTGCGGCGTCAGCGACTGGGCGCGCCCGACTCCGAGCTGCGGCGCAGGCGTGGCACTTCTGCTCTCGAGACCGGGCAGCGCCAGCTCAACCGTCCCGCTTTCCACCTCGTCCCTCCTTGTTGACCTGTCGCGGTGGGAAGCCTGCGAGCGCATTGTCCGGGACGTCGTCGGTGACGACGGCTCCTGCCGCCGTCCACGCATCGTCGCCAACAGTGACCGGAGCAACGAGCATAGTGTCCACGCCGACGCGGACGTTGTCGCCGATCGTCGTTACGCCCTTCGGCTGGCCTGCGCGGTGCGGGAAGTTCGCCGTGATCGTCCCTGCGCCGATGTTCGTCCCCTCCCCGATCTCTGCGTCGCCGATGTAGGAGAGATGCGGCACCTTGGTCCCCTCGCCGACTCTCGCTTTCTTCATCTCCACGAACGTGCCTGCCTTCGAGCGCGGCCCGAGCACCGTTCCGGGGCGAAGGTAACAGAAGGGCCCGACCACTGCTTCGGGCCCGATCTCGGCATCGATTGCGACCACGTGCGAGCCGATCTCGGCGCCGGCCGCAACCCGCGTCGAGCCCCGGAGCGACGTGAACGGATGGACGACGGCGTCGGCCTCCAGCACGACCCCTGGCTCGATCCAGGACGTCGCCGGGTCGAGGATCGCGACACCGGCGTCCATGTGCGCCCGGTTGATCCGGTCGCGAAGCGCGGCCGCCGCGGCAGCGAGCTCGGCGCGCGTGTTCACACCCTCCGTCTCGTCCGGGTCCTCTGCGACGTGAGCGACGACACGCTCGCCTCGGCCGACGAGGTCTCGCACGGCGTCCGTGAGGTAGAGCTCGCCCTGGGCGTTGTGCGGGGTGAGCCGTTCGAGCGCGGGCCAGAGCAGGTCGGCGCGGAAGACGTAGATCGAGGAGTTGCACTCGCCCAGATCGAGCTCCGCCGGAGTGGCATCGACGGCTTCCACGATCGCCTCCACCGTCCCGTCCGCGGCTCGAACGATCCGGCCGTACGCGCGTGCGTCCGCCGGCTCGAAGCTGAGGACGGTCGCGGCGGCGTCCTCGCGTCTGTGCGTCTCCACGAGCTGCTCGAGCAGCGCGGTCGTCAGAAGCGGCGTGTCGCCCGAGAGCACGAGCAGATGGCTCGCGCCGTCGCCGACCGCGTCGCGGGCGGACCGGACCGCGTCACCGGTGCCGAGCGGCCGCTCCTGAACCGCCACGGCTACGTCCGGGAACTCGTCGCGGCTCTCGGGCGAGGCGATCACGACGAGCGGATTCGCCCCGAGCGGCCGCGCCGTCTCGAGCACCCAGTCGACCATGCGCCGGCCGAGGATCGGGTGCAGGTGCTTCGGCACCATGGAGCGCATGCGAGTGCCGAGCCCACCGGCCATGACCACGGCTGCGAGTGAAGTGTTCGTCACTGGATGACTGGGGCGCCAGGATTCGAACCTGGGATCACGGGACCAAAACCCGTTGCCTTACCACTTGGCCACGCCCCACGGTTCGTGGGGAGACATTCTATCTTCGGTCGCGGAGCAGGAGGACGAGCGCGGCGACCGCGAGCACGACGAGCGCGACGACCGCAAACGCCGTCAGGACGAGGGCGAGGACGGGCACGAGCACGACAGCGAGCTGGGAGACGGCGAGGATCCAGGATCCTTCGCGGATCTCGTCGCGCTGCGCCGTCCGCCCGTACAGGACGTAGAAGGCGACGGCGGCGATCGCGAGGAGGACGACGATCCACCACTCGATCGCGCCGACGAGCACGAGGATGCCCTCGACGATCGCCGCAACCAGCGCGATCTTGAGCCGGTTCTCGCGCAGCGCCCGGCCGAAACGGGTGCTGCGGTGCTCGATCGTCAGCGGCCGTTCCACGCGACGAGCGTAGCGTTCAGCCGTACCAGGCGGGAACGGTCAGCCAGGCGCGCGCGACCCCGCGCAGGGCCCGTCGCGCCGCGTCGGCGTGACGCCTGTGGTGGAAGAGGCCGTAGACGGCGGGACCGGCGCCCGTGACGTCGGCTCGGAACGCGCCGCGGCGGCGCAGCTCGGCGGCGAGGGGCGAGGACACGAGGTCGTTGGACGGCAGCGCCGCGAGGTCGCGAGCACGCTGAACGCCTGCGAGCACCCGCTCCAGGCCCGCCCGCCGTTCCTCCCAGCCGTCGATGGCCCGCACGCTCGTCGAAGCTGCGGTACACCTCGGCGGTGGAGCGCTTGACTGCGCCGTGCGGGAGTGCGAGCACGATCCAGTAATCCTGTGGCAACTCGAGTGGCTCGAGCTCCGCCCCGTCTCCGCGACCGAGCTGCGGCCCGTCGGCGAGGAAGAACGGGACGTCGGCGCCGATCGTCGCCGCGAGAGCGCTCAGCTCGGCCGGCGCGAGCGGCCGGTCGAGCAGCCCGTTGGCGAGCCGGAGCGCTGTCGCTGCGTCCGAGCTGCCGCCGCCGAGCCCGGCCGCGACCGGAATCCGCTTCGCGATCGTCGCCTGCCAGCGCGGCTCGACGCCTGCGGCGGAGGCGAGTGCGGTGAGCGCGTCTCGGACGATCGTGTCCCCCGGGAAGCCCGAGACGGCAAGCGTCGGCGCCGGTGCGATCGTGACGCGGTCGCCGAGATCGACACGCTGCAGCACCGTTGCCACCTCGTGCTTGCCGTCGCCGCGGGTCGGCCCGACCACCAGCGCGAGGTTGATCTTCGCGGGGCGGGGGCCCTCACGTCCCTGGCCGCCTTTCGCTCCCGCCCGGCGGAGCCGGGCCCGCGAAAGGCTGACGCCGCTCGCGCCGCTCCAGCCGGCGGGCCGTACCTCCGTACTGTCCCACCGTCCTACGCGACGCGAGCGGCGCCCCAGGAACGTGAGGCCCTTCACAGCGCCTCGGCGAGCGCGACGAACTCGGCTGGCTCCAGCGCCTCGGCGCGCGTCTCCGGCGGACGCCCGATCGCGGCGAGCGCGGCCGCGGCCCGCTCGCGCGGCGCCAGCCCGGCGAGCGCGACGGAGTTCGGGAGCGTCTTCCGCCGGTGCGCAAACGACGCCTCGACGACGCTCTTGATCCAGGCGAAGCGCTGCGGGAGCTCCAGACGCTCGAACGCGACGAGCGCAGAATCGACGTTCGGAGGCGGCCGGAAGACGGTGCGTGCGACCGGGTGGAAGCCGGTCCGTTGGGCGGCGAGCTGGACGAGCACCGAGACGGCGCCGTACGGCTTGGTCGACGGCTCGGCGAAGAACCTGTCCGCGACCTCGCGCTGCACCATCACGCACCAGAGCTCGACCGCAGGCAATCCGGCGAGGCTCTCGGCGACGACCGGCGTCGCCACGTTGTAGGGCAGGTTGGCGACGAGCTTGGTCGCGACGGGCTCGAACGAGGCGAGGTCGAGCGCGAGAGCGTCGCCCCAGTGGAGCTCGACGTTCGGCCGCGCCGCAAGCGGCGCGAGGTGCGGCTCGAGGGAGCGGTCGAGCTCGACGGCGTGGACGTGGCGGGCGCGGTCGGCGAGGTAGCGGGTGAGGACACCGAGGCCCGGCCCCACCTCGAGCACGACGTCTCGCTCGTCGAGCCTCGCGAGCCGCCCGATCACGGAGAGGATGTTCTCGTCGGCGAGGAAGTGCTGCCCGAGCCGCTTCTTGGGACGGACGCTCACGGCAACTCGAAGGCGGCGGACGCGTTGGCGTCGATCTGCGCGGCGAGCTCGCCGGCGTCCTCGCCACGCACGGCCGCGAGCGCAGCGACCGTGTGGACGACGTGCGCCGGCTCGTTTGTGCGCCCTCGGACCGGCTGCGGGGCGAGATAGGGGCTGTCGGTCTCCGCCAGGATCCTGTCTGCAGGCACCTCGGCGGCGGCGGCCCGGAGCTCTGCAGCCTTCGGATAGGTGACGTTGCCCGCGAACGAGAAGTACCAGCCGCGGTCGAGCCCCGCGGCCAGCAGCCCCGGCTCCGAGAAGCAGTGCATGACGACGGTGCCGTCGTGGCTGCCCAGGATCGACTCCGTGTCCGCGTTCGCCGAGCGCGTGTGGACGACGACCGGGAGCTCGACCTCGGCGGCGAGCTCGAGCTGGGCGTCGAAGAGCCGGCGCTGCTCGTCACGTCGATCGGCGCCGTAGTGATAGTCGAGCCCGGCCTCGCCGACCGCGACCGCGGCCGGGTGGCCGAGCAGGTCGCGCAGCTCTCCGACCCGCTCCGCCTCCTCGGTGCCCGCCTGGTGCGGATCGATGCCGAGCGCGGCGTACACGCCGTCGTTCGCCTCCGCGATCGCGAGGGCCGCCCGGCACGAGTCGATGCCCGTGCCGACCGTGACGATCCGCGTCACGCCGGCCGTGCGGGCGCGCGCGACCGTCCCGTTCGCGTCCTCGAGCGCGTCGAGGTGCGCGTGCGTGTCGATCACGCCGCGTCGCTCGCCTTCGGCTCGCTCCCGCGGGGGACCGTCACGCCGCGGCGGCGCGCTCCATGCGCTCCAGCTCCTCCGCGACGACCTGCTCCGGATCGAGCTTCGCGAAGAGGGGCTTCGGCTCGCGCAGCGGTCGCCCCGGCGGGAGCTCGGTCGGTTTCCAGGCGCCCGCCGAGGCCGTGTACTCCCCGGTGAGCACCGTGTAGGCAGGGGCGTCGCCCTCCCGGACCTGCTCGAAGCGCAGGTCGCCTGCGAGGGCATCGTCGTAGCCGAGCAGCTCATGGAGAGCCTGCGAGCTGAAGGGCAGGAACGGCGTGAACAGGAGCTTGAGGTTGTCGACGCACTGCAGCACGACGTAGAGGACCGTCCCGGCGCGGGCGCGATCCTCCTTGACCGTGGCCCAAGGCGCCTCGTCGCTGACGTACTGGTTGACGAGACTCGAGAGTCGCATCGTCTCCGCGAGCGCCGCCTTGAAACGAGCGCGCTCGATCAGGCCTCCGACGGCGTCGAACCCCGCCTGGACCGCCTCGATAATCGACCGATCCGCCGCCGTGAGCTCGCCGGGCTCCGGCACGACGCCGAAGTTCTTGTACGCGCTCGTCAGCGACCGGTTGACCAGATTGCCCCAGTTCGCAACGAGCTCGTCGTTGTTGCGCCGGACGAACTCGGCCCACGTGAAGTCGGTGTCCTGCGTCTCCGGCCCGGCCGCGGTGAGGAAGTAGCGGAGCGGATCGGGGTCGTACCTGCTCAGGAAGTCGCCGACGTGGATCACGACGCCCCTGCTCGTGCTGAACTGGCGGCCCTCCATCGTCAGGAACTCCGAGCTGACGATGTCGTACGGCAGCTGTAGTTCTCCTCGTCCGGCCCCGAGCTCGCCGCCGCCGCCGTACCCGAGGAGCTGGGCGGGCCAGATGACGCTGTGGAAGAAGATGTTGTCCTTGCCCATGAAGTAGTAGTGCCGGGCCTCGGGGCTCTGCCACCAGTCGCGCCACGCGTCGGGGGTGCCGCGATTCCGCGCCCATTCGATCGCGGCGGAGAGGTAGCCGACGACGGCGTCGATCCAGACGTAGATCCGCTTGTTCTCCTGCTCCTCGTAGCCGGGCACGGGAACGCGCACGCCCCAGTCGAGATCCCGGGTCACCGGTCTCGCCTTGACTTCTTTCAGGTACTGCAGCGAGAAGTTGCGGACGTTCGCGCGCCAGTGTGTCTGCTGCTCGATCCAGGTCGCGAGCGGTTCCTTGAAGGCAGGCAGGTCGAGGAAGAGGTGCGACGTCTCGCGGAAGACAGGTGCTGATCCGTCGATCCGAGACCGCGGATCGATCAGATCCGCGGGGTCGAGCGGGTTGCCGCAGTTGTCGCACTGGTCGCCCCGCGCATCCGGGAACCCGCAGATCGGGCACGTTCCCTCGATGTAACGATCGGGCAGCGTCCGGCCCGTGGCGGCGGAGAACGCGCCCGTCGTCGTCCGTTCGAAGATGTAGCCGTTCTCGTACAACGTCCTGAAGACGTCGCGGACGACGTGGTGGTGGTTGTCGGTCGTCGTCCTCGTGAAGAGGTCGTACGACAGCCCGAGGCGACGGAGGTCCTCGCGAATGATGTCGTTGTTCTGGTCTGCGAGCTCACGCGGGCTGACGCCGGCCTCGTCCGCGGCCACCATGACCGGCGTGCCGTGCTCGTCGGTGCCGCTCACCATGAGCACGTGATCGCCCCGCATGCGGTGGTAGCGGGCGAAGATGTCCGCCGGCACGCCGAATCCGGCCACGTGGCCGATGTGTCGCGGGCCGTTCGCATACGGCCAGGCGACCGCGACCAGGATCTTGCGGGGCTTGGGCTGGCTCATCGAAGGCCATGATACGAGCGGCGTCCAACACGGCCTGCTCGCGCTCTCGCCGTCGCCGGCGCAGGAGAACGAGGCCGCACGGCGCGGTAGTCAGCAGCGCGGCGAGCGCGGCGGCCGCGAAGGCGAACGCGAACTGGCCCGGCTCACCGGTGCTCGAAACGGCCGCGTGCACCGGGGTCGGCGCCCGCGCTCCGTCCACGGGCCGCGCGGCGTCTCTCGGCACGCTCGTGAGTGGTGCGGCGACGTCCGGGCGGCGGCTCCTGATCGCCGGTCTCGGCGGAGTCGTCGTCGGCTTCGACTGCCGGCGCACCGTCGACAAGGACGTTGACTCCGGCCGCACACGTCGAGTCGCAGCCGGGATCGGCGTCACAGGCGTCCGTGCTGCGGGCCGCGGAGCGCGCTCCGCGGCCCGCTGAGGGGGCGGACGACGCCGGGTCACGACATTCGCAAGGTGCGTCTCGGCTGCGCGGTCGGGCTCCACGGGCGCCGCGACGACCGGTCGTGTGCGGCCGCCTCGCCGCGTCGGGACTGCAGGCGCAACAACCGTCGCCGGCACCGGCGGCGCGGACGCCGCCGGCTCGCCGGCAACGGCGGGCGGGGGCCCGACGTGCACTGGCTGCTGGGGGAATGTTGGCTCAGCCTCGACGGCAGCCGGTTGCGCCGCGGCCTGTCCCGGTGCGGGCAGCCGCCGCGGGAGCCGGCTCAGACACGGGAACGGGTGTAGGCGCTGCAACGGGTTCCGGCGGCCGCGGCGGGAGCAGCCCGAGCGGGTCGACGTATCCCTCCGGCTCCGCGGCCACACGCACGCCGAGATGGACGTGCGGCGACGGTGTGACCGCGTCGGCGCTCGCCCCGACGACGCCGACGACCGCGCCCTCCGCGACGACGTCGCCTCGCCGCACCTCTGCCGAGGCCAGCTGGAGCAGCGTCACGGCGTAGCCGGACTCGGTCTGGATCGTGACCGCACGACCGCCGTCGGGGACGGCGCCGACGAAGGAGACGGTGCCGGCTGCCGGCGCGGCCACGGAGGCGCCGAGCTCGGCGCCGATGTCGACGCCGCGATGCTGACCGCCCGCGTAGGGGTCGGAGCCGAGCGCGAAGGGGCGCAGCACCTCGCCGGAGACCGGCCAGGTCCAGGCCGCTGCGGCCGGCGTCACGGCGAGCGCCGCCGCCAGGCACAACCGCGAGCAGGAGCACGCGCCGCACGGGAACCGCTTTCGTGGTCGAGAGGAGCACTCCCGACGACGCTAGCGGCAAGGCTCAGCGCGTTTGCAACGATTTCTCGTACAGGGTGTTACGGGATATGCGCGCCAGCCGGGCGACGACGTCTGCGGCCTGACGGCGCGGCAGTCCGGCCTCGACGAGCTCGACGACCGCGGCGAGCGCATCCGCCTCGCCGGCGTCGCCCGGCTCGACACCGGCGCCCGCGCCGACGACGAGCGTGATCTCCCCCTTCGGCGGCTCCGCGAACCGGGCCGCGACCTCCCCAGCCGATCCCCGCACGACTTCCTCGAAGCGCTTCGTCAGCTCGCGACAGACGGCGACCGGCCGGTCCGGCAGCGCTGCCTCGAGCGAACGAAGCGTCGCCGGGAGTCGCTGCGGCGACTCGAACGCGACCGCCGGATGCGGCCAGGCGGCGAGCTCGGCCCACACGGCCGCGAGCGCCTTCGAGCCGCGCGGGAGATAGCCGAGGAACTGGAACCGCTCGCCGGCCAGCCCGCTCGCGACGAGCGCGGTCTCGACGGCGGACGCACCCGGCAGGACAGTGACGGGCACGCCCGCCTCGAGCGCCGCAGCGATCAGCCGCGCGCCCGGGTCGTTCACGCCGGGCAGGCCCGCGTCCGAGACGAGCGCGATCCGCTCGCCCGCCTCGAGCCGCGGTACGAGCTCTGCCGTCCGCCGCGCCTCGTTGTGCCGGTGGTAGCTGAGCAGCGTCGCAGCGACGCCGTGCCGGTCGAGCAGCGTCCTCGTCCGCCGCGTGTCCTCGCAGAGGACGAGCTCGGCCTCGGCAAGCTCGCGCAGGACCCGGAGGGTGACGTCCTCCAGGTTCCCGATCGGCGTCGCGCAGACCGCGAGCGGCACTAGAGAGCCTCGAGCGCGACCAGCCCGGCGCCGATGAGGCCTGCATCGGAGCCGAGCTCTGCCTCGACGATCCGCAAGCCTTCGCGCGCCGGCTCGAGCGCCTCGCGCCGGGCCACCTCGAGCGCCGGGGGGAAGAGGAACGTCGACGCAGCCAAGCCGAAGCCACCGCCGACGACGACGAGGTCGGGCGCGAAGATGTTCGTGAACGTCCCGATCGCGGCGCCGAGCAGGCGCCCGATCGCCGTCAGCGCCTCGATCGCAGCCTCGTCGCCGGTCTCGGCGCGATCGACGAGGAGCTCGGCGGTCGCGCCCTCGCCCCAGATCGCGACCGCGGCGCGGTCGGCGGCGTTCCCGGAGGCGACCGCCTCCAGATGCCCGCGGCCGGTGCAGGTTCCCTGGCAGGGCGGGCCGTCGGCGACGACGACTGCGTGCCCGAGCTCCGCCCAGCCGCGGTAGAGGGCGCCGTCGAGGACGACGCCGCCGCCTACGCCGGTGCCGAGCGTGAGCATGACGAGGCTGCGCTTCCCCCGGCCCGCGCCCAGCTTCCACTCGGAGAGCGCCGCCACGTTCGCGTCGTTCTCGACGACGACCGGGACTCCAAAACGCGGGCCTAGCTCGTCGGCGAGCGAGACGTCCCCGAGCGGGATGTTGATCGAGCCGAGCACCCTGCCGGTACTCCGGTCGAGGACGGACGGGACACCGAAGCCGAGGGCGCCGAGCCCGTCTCCGACGAGCGGCTCGATCGCGGCCGCGATCCCCTCGAGCAGCTCCGCCTGGGACCCGGTCGGCGTCGGCACCTCGCAGCGGTCGAGGACCCGGCCCTCGCCGTCGATCGACCCGGCGAGGATCTTCGTGCCGCCGAGATCGACGCCGATGACTCGTTTGGCTCTCACAGGCCGCGGCTACCATACCCGGCCGGATGGCGGACGGAGAAAAGCCCTACCGGGTCTACAAGGGCGGCCGGGTAAGGGGCAAAGTGCCGTCGACGCCCCGCCCCGAACGCCAGCGGCGAGGGGATGACCGCACCGCCGACGCGCCGGGTCGGCCGCGCTGGGGACGCCGGATCGGAGTCACCGTGCTCCTGGTCGTGGCGACCGCGGCGGTCTGGCTCGCGGCGGGCTTCCTCTCTTTCCGGAGCGGCGTCAAGGACGCGAACGCACGGCTGCCGAAGGCGGTCGAGGCGAGCCTCGCGCCGCAGGACGGCCTCCTCCTCTCGGAGCCGTCGCTGATCCTGCTGCTCGGGACCGACGGCGACATGACGGCGGCGAGGGCCGACGCGCGCCGCTCCGACTCGATCCTGCTCGTCCGCACGGACCCCGACCGCAACCGGCTCATGTACCTCTCGATCCCGCGCGACCTGCGCGTCGACATTCCCGGATTCGGGCCGAACAAGATCAACGCGGCCTTCCAACTCGGCGGGCCGACGCTGACGATGCGGACCGTTCGCGCGCTCACCGGGCTGCAGCCGAACCACGTCGTGATCGTCGACTTCGACGACTTCCGCAGCGTCATCGACGCGCTCGGCGGGGTCGAGATCGACGTCCCGAAGCCCATCCTGTCGAACCGCTTCGACTGCCCGTACGCGACCGAGACACGCTGCCAGCAGTGGCAGGGCTGGCGTTTCGAGCGGGGCGAGCAGACGATGAGCGGCCAGCGCGCGCTGATCTACTCGCGCGTGCGCGAAAACCGGCTCGACCCCGCCGAGAACGACCTCACCCGTGGCGAGCGGCAGCAGGCGGTCGTCGAGGCGATGACCGACCAACTCGTCAGCTTCCGCACGTTCCTCAGGCTCCCGTTCATCGGCGACGAGCTCGTCGAGCCGCTCACGACCGACCTCTCGGCCGGGCAGCTGCTCCAGCTCGGCTGGGTCCGTTTCCGTGCCAACGCCGACCGCGCGGTCCACTGCCGCCTCGGCGGCGATCCGTCGATCGTCGGCGGCGAGTCAGTCCTGATCGGCTCCGAGGAAAACACGGCGACGCTGGCGATGTTCACGGGGCGCTCGGCACCGCAGCCGCCCAGGCCGGGAACGACCTTCGGCGCCGGCTGCAGGATCGGCGACGGGGTCTAGGAGGGATCGGCGGAGCGTCGCTCGTCGCCGGGGTGCGATGCTCGTTCCGAGGCAAGGACGCAGGGAGCGCCGATAGCCGAAGCTATCGGTGCGACTGAGGACGCAGCATCGGGGCGAGCAGCGCGGCCCGGCGGCTCAGCCGATGTTTCGCCGATCCCTCCTAGTCCGCCGCGGCGGCCTTCTGCTCGCCGCTCTCGGCCTTCTTCTCCGAGGACGACTCGCCCGCGCCGTCCTTTGAGCCCTCGCCCTTCTTCCGCGAGCCCCGGCCGTAGTCGGTCGCGTAGAAACCGGAGCCCTTGAAATGCACCGAGACCGGGTACAGCACCTTCTCGACAGGGCCTTTGCCGCACGCCTCGCACCGCTCCGCCGGCGGATCCGTCATCCGCTGGAAGAGCTCGAAGACGTGCCCGTCGGGACAGCGGTACTCGTAGATCGGCATGGCGGCGAACGGTAGCAGCGACAATCGACGGCGAACCATGAGCGAAACCGCAGAGACAACGCGAATCGGAGCCCGCGAGGGGGCGGCTGCGCGCGCCTGGGTCGAGGCCCACTGGTTCCCCCTCGGCGTGGCCGCGATCACGGTCGCCACCGCCGGCTTCCTCTTCCACCAGCTGCTCGCCTGGCCGCCGCACGAGGACGAGGCGCTGCCGCTGCTCGTCGGCCGTCACCCGCTCGGCGAGCTCTTCCAGGTCGTGCTCGAGGAGCGCGGCGGCGCGCCGCTCCACTTCCTGATCGCGTGGGCCGTCGCGCAGCTCGACCTCGGGCTGGCAGGGCTGCGTGCGGTCTCGGCAGCGTTCGCGGTTGCGAGCCTGCCGGTCGTCGCCCTCCTTGCCGCCCGGCTCGGCGGGCGGGTGCGGGCGCTCGTCGCGACCCTCGTCGTCGCGGCGAGCTGGACGTTTCTCTTCCACGGCGTGTACGGGCGGATGTACAGCCTCTTCCTGCTCACGAGCACGTTGTCGTACCTTGCCCTCCTGCGCGCGCTGGAGCGCGGCGGACGCACGGCGTGGTCGCTCTGGGCGCTCGCGATCCTGGCGACGGTGGCGACCCATCCCTACGGCGCGCTCGTGCTCGCGTCCCAGGGCGCGTTCGTCGTCGTCGCCCGGCGCGACCGGCTGCGGGCGGCGCTCTGGGCGTTCGGCGCGGTCGCAGTGCTCGGCATCCCGTTCTGGCTGACCGACCTCGTCCTCGCCGGCCGCTTCGACGCTGGTGTCGCCGGCAACGGACGGCTCGACGTCCTCGAGTTCGTCTGGCATGCAACCGGCGACTTCACGGCCGGCTTCCCGGTGCTGCCCGCGGTGCTCGTCGCTGCCGCCGCCGGCCTCGCCGCGCTTCCGCGGGCGACGCAAGTGTTGACTGCGAGCGCCGCGCTCGTACCGCTGGCCGCGCTCGTGGTCGCCCGCAGCACCGGCTCCCCCGAGACGAGGCATCTGATCTTCCTGCTCCCCTTCCTCGCCCTTGCCGTGGGCGCAGGCCTCGTCCGGCTGGGCCGCGTATGGGGCGTCGCCGCGCTCGCGGCCCTCGTCGTCGCGCAGGTCGCGTGGGCGTGGGACCGGACGCCCGAGCTCTTCGAATGGGAGCCTGGCATCCGGCAGGAAGCGCGTGCCGACGCCGCCGCCTATCTCGCGGCGACGACGGGGCCGGACGACGTCCTCCTCGGCTACGACCCGCTCTTCGTCGAGGCCTGGGAGCGGAATCCCGACTTCCCGCTCATCGTGCTGCCGCGGGCCGACGCGGATCTCGCCCTCGGCAACTTGCTCGACCTCGAGCGCCCGCTCGGGCACGGCGTCTGGGTCTTCGACTCGAGCAAGACGACGAATGTGGAGCGCTCGCTCGAGATCCCGCTCGTCTCGCCCCGACCAGCCTCGGCGTTCGAGGTCCGCGACTTCGGCCCGTTCCTCGTCGTCCGTACGCGGGCTCCCGTACAGACTCCCGAGCGTTACCTCCTGCGCGCCGGCCAGGCGATGCTCGTCGGCAAGCGGCTCTTCCTCGGCGACGCGGACATCAACCTGCCCACGATCGAGCGCGCCGCACGGGCGCTGCGCGGCTACGGCGCCGACCGCTCGCTCTCGACGAGCTCGCGGTAGCAGGGAGCCTCCTCGAACGCCGCCAGGCCGGCAGGCGTCTCCCGCTTCCGCTCCTTCGGCCGCAGTCGGCGGGCGGCGGCAAGCGCGGCCGAGGCCCCGACGGCCGCGCCGACGAGGAAGGAGCGTGTGCGCGAGCGGCGCGACTCACCGTCCATGGGAGGATCGTAGGCGTGATCGTCTCGCTCGGCGACCTGCTTCTCGACGTGATCGTCCGCCTGCGCCAGCCGCTCGCGGCGGGCGCCGACGCCGACGCGACGACGCGGCTCGGCCCCGGCGGGCAGGCGGCGAACGTTGCGGCCTGGGTGGCCGAGCTGGGCGGACGGGCACGGTTCCTCGGCAAGCGCGCACGAGACGAAGCGGGCGGCATCGCCGCCGGCGGCCTCGAGAGCTACGGCGTCGAGGTGCGCGGACCGCTCGTCGACGGCCGGACCGGCACGATCGTGTCGCTCGTGGCCGAGGACGGCTCTCGCACGATGGCCTCGGACCGCGGCGTCTCGCCTGACCTCCGCCCCGACGAGCTCGATTCGGCCTGGCTGGACGGGTGCACCCATCTCCATCTCCCCGGCTACTCGCTCCTGCGCGCGCCGATCGACGCGGCCGCGCTCCGCGCCGCAGAGCTCGCGCCGCGCGTCTCGGTCGACCTCTCCTCCTGGAGCGCGATCCGCGACTTCGGGGCGGAGCGCTTCCGCGAGCGCCTCGAGACGCTCGGGCCGGCGATCGTGTTCGCGAACGAGGACGAGGAGCGGATCCTCGGCGGGCCGCTCGACGGCTGCGAGTGGGTGCTGAAGCGTGGCCCGCTCGGTGCCCGCTTCGGCGGGCTGGAGCTGCCCGCGGTCCCCGCCGAGGTGCTCGACACGACCGGGGCCGGCGACGCCCTCGCCGCCGGCTACCTGGTCGGCGGCGCCGACCTCGCCCTCGCCGCCGCAGCGCGGTGCGTCGCGAAACTAGGCTCGATGCCGTGAGGGAGCTGTTCAGGGTCTCGGACGAGGTCGCCCAGGCGCTCGCCGACCGGGCCGCCGTGGTAGCGCTCGAGACGACGCTCGTCGCGCACGGCTTCCCGCCCGGCGAGGGCGTCGAGGTCGGGCTCGAGAGCGAGCGGCGCGTGCGCGAGGCCGGCGCTGTCCCGGCCACGATCGGCGTCCTCGACGGGGAGCTGCGCATCGGCCTGTCGGAGGAGGAGCTGGGCCGCTTCACCGCCGACGCGCGCAAGGTCGGCCCGCGCGACCTCGCCGCCGCGATCGTCCAGCTCGCCGTCGGCGCGACGACCGTCGGCGGCACGCTTGCGGCCTGCCGTGCGGCCGGGATCGGGTTCATGGGCACGGGCGGGCTGGGCGGCGTCCACCGCGGCTTCCCGCATCCGCCCGACGTCTCGGCCGACCTCGGCGAGCTCGTGCGCACCGAGGCGCTGATCGTCTCCTCGGGCGTGAAGTCGATCCTCGACGTGCCCGCCACCGCGGAGCTGCTGGAGACGCTCGGCGTGCCGGTGCTCGGCTTCCGCACCGACGACCTGCCGCTCTTCTATGCCGCGCACGGGGGCCCGCCCGTCTCGGCACGGGTCGAGTCGGCCCGGGAAGCCGCCGAGGTGGCCCGGGCCCACTGGCGGCTCGGACGTCACACCTCGATCCTCCTCGGCCGCCCGGCGGAGGACAGCCTCGACGACGTCGAGCCGCTGATCGAGCAGGCGCTCGCCGAGGCGCACGACCAGGGCATGATGGGACAGGCCGTGACTCCCTTCGTCCTCTCCTATCTGCACCGCGAGTCCGGCGGTCGCACGCTCGCTGCGAACCGCGAGCTGATCGCCGCGAACGCGCGCCTGGCCGCGGAGGTGGCCGTCGCCTATGCCGCTCTATGACGCCGTCAAGGACCTGACGCTCGCCGTCGACCGGGTCGAGCTCGAGCCGCTGTCGATTTCGTTGCGGCACATGACGAGGAGGACGACGGTCGTCCACCTGCACGGCGGCGGGCACGAGGGCGTCGGCGAGGACGTCAGCTACGAGGAGGAGCTGCAGCTCGCCTTCACGCTCGACGCGCTCCCGGCGCTCGCCGGCGAGCACACGCTCGAGGGCTTCTCGGGCCTCGTCGCGGAGCAGCCCGGCTATCGGCCGTGGGGGCTCGAGTCGGCCGCGCTCGACCTCGCGCTCCGTCAGGCCGGCCTTTCGCTCGCGGAGGTGGTCGATCGCGAGCCTGAGCCGGTGCGCTTCTGCGTCTCGCAGAGCACGGTGAAGGAGCTGCGCGCGCTGTACCCGGAGCTCCGCTTCAAGCTCGACGCCAGCGACAAGTGGACGGACGAGATCGTCGCCGAGCTCGCCGCGACCGGCGCGGTCGACGTCGTCGACCTCAAGGGTCTGTACGAGGGCGAGTGGGTCGACGCGACGCCCTCGGCGGAGCTCTACGGGCGCGTGGCCGAGGCCTTCCCGGAGGCCTGGCTCGAGGACCCACGCCTGAACGAGGAGACGAGCCCGGTGCTCGAGCCGCACCGCGACCGGATCACCTGGGACTTCCCGATCCACTCGGTCGCGGACGTCGACGCGCTCGCGTTCGCGCCCCGCTGCCTCAACTCGAAGCCGTCGCGCTTCGGCTCGGTGCGCAACCTGTTCGACTTCTACGACGCGTGCGCCGATCGTGGGATCGCGCTCTACGGCGGCGGCCAGTTCGAGCTCGGCCCCGGGCGCTCCCAGATCCAGCACCTCGCCTCGCTCTTCCATGCGGACGCGCCGAACGACGTCGCGCCGAAGGAGTACAACGAAGGCGGCCCGAGGCCCGGCCTGCCGCAGAGCCCGCTGCCACGGCCTGCCGGCGAGCCCGGCTTCCGCTAGGCCTCGAACGTGCTGAGCAAGGTGTCGATCTCGACGAGCTCGAGCGACTGCAGCTTGGCGCTGCCGCGGGCGCCGAGCGCAAGCGACACCTTGGCCACCGTCGCCGCGTCGGCCGCCTCGACGATGTTGACGAAGTCGTACTCGCCGAGCGTCGCCCACTGGTGCAGCACCTTCGCGCCGAGCTCCTCGACGTCGGCGTTCACCTCGCGCAGGCGGCTCGGGTTCGCCTTCAGCGTCTGGACGCCCTGAGGCGTGAGCGTGGTCAGCATCAGATAGGTCGGCATGCGGGCCTCCTCGCGGTCGGGGCGCGAGCTTATCGCCCGCG
>CAWKNQ010000023.1:0-117824 GCA_963850995.1 uncultured Gaiellaceae bacterium
CTCCGGATCAGTCGCCCTCGTCCTCGTCGTCCTCGCTCCTGGGAGCGAGGTCGACTCCGTGCGGCCTGCCTGGGTAGTCGAGGGTGTCGACGACCTCGTTCCCGGTCCGATGGTCGATCACGGCGATCCCCGGGCTCGAGCCGCCCTCGTAGGCTGCGAAGGTGTAACGCCCGTTTCGCGACGTCCACTGGTGCCCTCCAATCGTGGCCGTGTCGAGCAACGGCCGATCCTGACGAGCTCGAACTCGAACGTCCGCGTGTCGACGACCGCCAGTTGCGCCGGCATTGTGCGCAGGCCGACCGTCAGACGCCGATCGCCCCGCGACAGCCGCAAGGTGTCCGGAAGCCCCAGCGACAACACGTCCGCGTAGGCCGTCGGGTTCCTCAGGTCGATCACGCTCAGCTGGTTGGCCGTGCGACGGCTGACGTAGAGGGTGTCTCCGTCACGCGTGGCGGCGAGCTCGTGCGCGCCTGGCACGTTCAGGCGCCAGAGCACCTCACCTGAGCGGGGATCGAGTGCGACCACCTCGTTCGTCGCGTCACTCGCGACGTAGAGGGTCCTGCCGTTCCTCGCGAACACAGCGGCGTGAGCACGACCGCTCGTGGCGGCCGGATCGGGGTTCGTATCCCACGGGCCGAGCAGCGAGTCGGTTTGGGTGTCCACCACGGCCACGAAGTCGGTCCCGTACAGGCCGAAAGCGGCGAGGTCTCCCCGCCGGCTCACGTGCACGTGGTGCGGCCGCGACCCCGCCGGTAGCTCGATCCGCTTCATAACGGCGCCTGTCCCGACATCGACGATCGCGATCGCCGGCGGCGTGCCGAACTCCTCGGCCACGTAGAGCTTGCCCTTCGCGAAGGCGAGATCCCCGGGCTGGGAGGCCGAGCTCATCTCGACGGTGCCGACGACGCTCCCGGTGGCCGCGTCGAAGCCGCGGATCGTGTGGGTGCCACGGTTCGCGACCCAGATCGTCCCCTCGACATTCGTGAGCCGGTCGCGCGGCTCGGCGCCGGCGATCGAGGTTGCCAGAGCGGCCCCGACGATTCCGGCCACGCCTGCAACGAACGCGGCGATGATGCGCTTGTGCGTGTTCATGCTTCCTCCTTTTCGCTGCTCGCGACGGCCTGCGCCTCCGAAATGCGCGCCGCTGTGACGCCGGCGCGCCGGCAGGCCTGTTCGACGAGCTCCTTCGAGCCGGCCTCGAACTGCGAGAGACCCGTCTCCTGGTCGGGCACGAACGTCGTCCCGAAGTAGCGAATCGACTCGCCGGACGCGGCCAGCCCTGCGACCGCCTGCCGCAGCCGGTCGCGGCTGAGCAACAGCTCGTGCTCGCTCATTCCCGGGACGTACTCCTCGACGAGATAAAGCGGCATGCGGACGACGCTAGGACGGCGGCGGCCGGGCAACAACCACGGAAATCCGTGGACTTATCGCTTCAGACGCGCCGCGGCCAGCTGGGTCCGCGAGCGAATCCCGAGCTTGCGGTAGATCCGCGCCAGGTTCCACTCGACCGTGTGCGTGCTGAGATGGAGCGCCTCGGCAACTTCGCGGTTGGACTTCCCCGTCGCGACGAGCGCCGCGATCGCGTCCTCCGTGCCGGTGAGCCCGGTCCGCGGCGCCGCCCGGCCGCCGATCCGCGCGGCTTCAGCGCGGGCGCGGCTCGCCCAGATCGAGGCGCCGATTCGCTCGAAGAGCTCGGTCGCCTCGTCCAGAACCTCGCGCGCGTCGCGCTTCTTCCGCGCCCTCCTTCGCACCGAGCCGAGCGCGAGCAGGCTGCGGCCGAGCTCGAGCGGCAAGCCGAGCTCGCGCCAGCGGGCGACCGACGCCGTGAGCTCGGCCTCCGCGCGTTCGAGCTCGCCTCGCTCCGCAGCGAGCAGGCCTGCCGCTCGCCGGTACGCGGCCTCGGCCGCCCTGCCGTGCGGGTCGCCGCGGTGGTACTCCGCGAGCAGCGCTTCGGCGTCCTCCAGCCGGTTCAGCGCGACGAGCGCCTCCGCGGCGCTGCACAACGAGCGGGGGTCGCGCACGCCTCGCTCACGGTTTCGGTCGAGCACGCGCTCGAGTTGCTCGTACGCCTCGGCGTGGTGCTCGACCGACGACTCGAGCGTCGCGAGCACCGTCAGCGGAAACCGCGAGAGCCGGCCCCGCTGCTCCGTCTCCTCGAGGGAGGCGAGGACACGGGAACGAGCAGGCTCGATCTCCCCGCGTGAGCCCTCGACGAGCGCGCGCATCGCCTGCGCGAGAGCGCTGTTCACGTTCCAGCCGGTCTGCGCGGTCGTCTGCTCCAGCTCGTCGACCGCCTCCAGCGCCCGGCTCCAGTCGCCGGCCTCGTACTCCACCATCGCGAGGCGCAGCAACGGAACGCAGGCCCACGCGTCGCCGCGCTCGTTGGCCTCGGTGTAGAGCGCTTCGAGCCGCTCCCTGACGCCGCCGAGCTCACCCTCGGCGATCGCGAGCTCGCACCGCTTGTACGCGATCTCCCGGGCGGCGCTCGGCGCTCCGGCGTGTTCGGCCATCTGCTCCGCCCGCGCGAACGCCGCCGTGTCGAAGCCGCGGCCGAGGCTGTGCTCGACCTCCGCGCGCGCCGCCAGGGCACGCGCGTACACGACCTCGTCCCCGTCCGTCTCGGCGAGCTCGACGGCCTCCTCGGCATCGGCCAGCGCGGCCTCGTAGCCGTCGCCCCAGTAACCCGTGAGATTGACGGCCGCGGCGAGAATCTCGGCGCGGAGGCGCGAGTCGCCGGCCGCCTCGTCGGCGGCGCGCCGCGCGAGCTCGTGCGCAACCCGCAGGTCATCCGCGGCGCGGGCGACCCGGCTGAGCTCTTGCAGAAATCGCGCGTGCTCGACTCCCTGCTCCGCGTCGGCTTCCCCGTCCGCGAGCAGCCTTCTCGCCTGGGCCGTGTCCCCGGCCGCGAAGCAGTACCGCGCAGCCGCGAGCCGCCGCCTCTGGAGCGACCCGCGCTCGCCGAGCGGCGTGAGCTCGACTGCGCGCGCGGCCAGCTCCGCAGCCGCAACGAGGCTGCCGCGTCCGGCCACGTCCGTCGCCGCGCTCTCGAGCGCGGCTGCGATCTTCTCGTCGGCCGCCTCCGCAGAGAGCGCGAGGTGCCTGGCGCGCTCCTCCGGCTGCACGACCGCCGCGGCGATGCGACGGTGGAGGTCACGCCGCCGGCGCGGCGACGCATCGTCGTGCGCGGTGCTCGCGAGCAACGGATGGGCGAAGCGCACCCGCCCCGACTCCAGCTCCGCGATCCCCAGCGCGGCGGCTTCCTGCAGAGCCGCGTTCACGTCTGCTCCCGGCACGCACGCGCTCGATCAGGTCGACGTTCGGATCGCGCAGCGCCGCGGCGGCGACGACGACCTCGGCGGCGGCGCTCGAGAGTGCGGAGAGGCGGGCGCGCAGGAGCTCGCGCAGGTCGCGGGGCAGATCCGGCACATCGGCGCTCGCTCGGGCGAGCTCGAGCGCGAAGAACGGATTGCCACCGGAGAGGTCGTGCACGCGCAGGAGTGCCGGCCGCGAGAGGCCGAGCCCGAGCCGGGTCCGGATCAACTCGTAGAGCGCGCCGACGGTCAACGGCCCGACCGGCAGCCGCTCGACCCGCTCGGCGCCGATCGACCGTCACGAGCGCCGGCCCGCCAGTCACGCCGGGCTCGACCCGGATCGCCGTGACAAACCCAATCGGCTCGGCTCGCAGACGCCGCAGAGCGAACTCAAGCGCACGGGCCGACGAGACGTCGAGCCACTGGAGGTCGTCGACGGCGACGCAGACCGGCCCGCGGCCGGCGAGGGTGCGCAACGCCGAGAGCGTGCCGGCGCCGACGACTCGCTCGTCAGCCTCCGCGGGCGCCTCGCCGAGAAGCAGGACGGCCTCGAGCGCGCGTCGCTGGATCTGCGGGAGCGCGTCAACGACGTCGGCAGCCGCGTTCGCGAGCAGGTCGGCCAGCCCGCCGAACGCGAGGGTGACCTCCGCCTCGGTCGCGCGAGCCACGAGGACGTGGGCGCCGGCGTCCTGAGCATGGTCGACGGCTGCCTGCCACAAGGTCGTTTTTCCGACCCCTGCCTCACCCTCCAGGGCGAGCGCCTCAAAGCCGGCGGGGATGCGCGAGACGAAAGACTCCAGCGTCTCGATCTCGTCCTGCCGCCCAATGATCGCCACGTTCCGCACGATCGATCGAGAAGCTTAGAGCGAAGACGACGCGGGCATCGCCCCCTTGCTCGAGCGAACGTGCTGAGCAAGGTGTCGATCTCGACGAGCTCGAGCGACTGCAGCTTGGCGCTGCCGCGGGCGCCGAGCGCAAGCGACACCTTGGCCACCGTCGCCGCGTCGGCCGCCTCGACGATGTTGACGAAGTCGTACTCGCCGAGCGTCGCCCACTGGTGGAGCACCTTGGCGCCGAGCTCCTCGACGTCGGCGTTCACCTCGCGCAGGCGGCTCGGGTTCGCCTTCAGCGTCTGGACGCCCTGAGGCGTGAGCGTGGTCAGCATCAGATAGGTCGGCATGCGGGCCTCCTCGCGGTCGGGGCGCGAGCTTATCGCCCGCGCCCCGAGGCCGCTATGCCCGAGCCGCTGCTCGCGACACGCGCCGCCTGATCGACGTACAGCAAGGCGGCGCCGAGGAAGAGGAGCGGCGAGACGACGAGGTCGGCGAGCCCGAGCGCGACCCGCTCGCCCGACTCGCCGAAGTCGCGGAGGAGCAGCGCGAGGGTGAGCTTCACCAACCCGAAGAGGATCGTCAGCGTCGCCAGCGAGCCGAGCGCGTGCAGGTAGTCGGCCCGGGCGAGCTCGACGGCCCGGCGCAGAGCCGCCCCGACCGCGAGCCGCTCGAGCACGAGCACGGGGACGACGAGCCCGACGAGCGCGAGCCAGGCGACGGCCGGGAGCACGTAGAGGAGCGAGAGGAAAGCGGCGGGGACGAACACGATCGCGCCGACGACGATCGCCCGCCCGAGGTCCGCCGCCCTGCGCTCGACGCCGCCGACGATGGTCGAGGCGAACGCGTAGGACGCGGCCATCAGAGGCGCCCCGGCGGCAAGAACGAGCACCTGGAAGGTCGTGCTGTGCCCCGCGGAGATCTGGTTGATCACGGTCACGCTCAGCCCAAGCGCGAGCGAGGCCCAAAGGTTGTCGCCGTAGAGCTTGATCGACTCGGCGACCAGCTGCCCGACCGTGCGCGTCTCGGGAGGTAGCGGCGGCGGCTTCGTGCTCACCGCGCGGACACCGCGGCCACCAGCGCGGGCAATGTCGCCGCGAGCAGCTCGAGAGCCTCGTCGAAGCGCCAGCGCGTTCGGTCGGGCTCGTCGATCTCGTTCGAGACCACACGCGCCTCCACCCCGGGCACGCCTGCGAGCTCGCAGGCGCGGAGGACGGCGAACCCCTCCATCGCCTCGACGTCGAAGCCGTGAGCGCCGCCGACCCGGGCGCTCGTGCCGATCGGCCGCACGACGGCGTCGGGGAAGGCCGCCCGCAGACGGGTGAGCAGCTCGGCGTCGGGGAGGACCCGGTCCGGGACGAGCGGCGCCGCGGCGTCGCAGTAGACGGCATCGGAGCCGAGCACGAGGCTCGGGATCTCGAGCCCGCGCGCGCCGGCGATGCCGACGTGGAGGACGACCTCGGGACGGTCGGAGGCGAGCGCCGCGGCCGTCGCCGCAGCGGCCTCGACCGGGCCGATCCCGCACGCGAGCAGGCGGGCACCCGTCACTGGAGCGAGCTCCCGCTGGGTCGCGGCCACCACGAGGACGCCCGAGCCGGCCAAGTAACAGTCTGTTACTTGGCGTCGTCCAGCTCGTCCGCGAGCTGCTCGGCCTCGTCGACGAGCACGCCGATCGCATCCAGGCCCGCGGCCCAGAAGCCCGGATCGCCGATGTCGAAGCCGAGGCGCGACGCGAGCTCGGCCGGCGGTGCGGAGCCGCCCGCGCGGAGGAGGTCGAGGTACGGCTCGACGAGCGAGTCGCCCTCGTCGAGGTAGCGCCGGTAGATCGCGAGCGAGAAGAGGTAGCCGAAGGCATAGGCGTAGACGTAGCCCGGCACGCCGATGAAGTGCGGGATGTAGCTCCACCACGTGCCGTAGTCCTCGGTGACCTCGACCGCGTCGCCGAGCATCCGACGCTGCTCGGTCGACCAGAGCTCCGAGAGGCGCTCGACGGGCAGCTCGCCCTCGTCCCGGCGAGCCGTGTGGATCGCGTGCTCGAAGCGGTTCAGCGCGATCTGGCGGAAGACCGTCGAGACGGTGTCGTCGATCCGGCCGACGAGGAGGTCGAGCAGCGCGTGCGGATCGTCCTCGCGCTCCTTCAGCTTGTCGAACGTGAGCGCCTCACCGAACACGGACGCCGTCTCGGCGAGCGTGAGCGGCGTGTGCGCGTTCAGGAGCCCGAGCTCCTGTGCCAGCGAGCCGTGCAGCCCGTGCCCGAGCTCGTGCGCGAGCGTGAGCACGCTGCGCCGCTCGCCGGCGTAGTTCATCATCACGTACGGGTGGACGTCGGGGACGAGCGTGGCGCAGAAGGCGCCGGGCATCTTCCCCGGGCGCAGGGCGGCGTCGATCCAGCGGCGCTCGAAGAAGTCGCCGACGACGTCGCCGGCGAGCGGAGAGAAGCCGCCGAACGCCTCGAGCACGAGGTCGCGCGCGTCCTCCCAGGCAATCGCGCCGCCGACGTCCTGGAGCGGCGCGTAACGGTCGAAGTCCTTCAGCCGCGGCAGGCCGAGCAGACGCGCCTTGAGCGCGTAGTAACGCTGCGGGATGTCGTAGCGGGCCACGATCGCGTCGACGAGGCTCTGCGCCGCGTCGTCCGGGATCTCGTTCGCGAGGTTCCGCGAGGAGATCCAGGTGTCGTAGCCGCGCAAACGATCCTCGATGTAGCGCTCGTTCACGATCGTGTTGAGCACGTATCCGCGCGTGCGGAGGCCCGGCCGCAGCGTCTCGGTCACGGCAGCTGCGACCTGGGCGCGATCGTCCTGGTCGGTCAGCCGCGAGAGCCGCGCGAGCGCCTCGTCGAGCGCGAGGTCCTCACCGTCGAGCGAGATGCGCAGCTCGGAGAGGAGCTCGTCGAACAAGCGGTCCCAGGCGCTCACGCCCGTGACAGCCTTCTCGGCAGAGATCTTCTCCTCGGGCTCGGTCAGCTGGTACGGCTTGTAGCGTCGCTCGGAGCGGAGGACGGAGGCATAGCGCTCGAGCGCCGGGTCGGCGAGAAGCCGCTCCGCCGCCTCGTCGTCGAGCTCGCTCCACTCGAGGTCGAAGAAGAGGAGCTCGGTCTCGATCCGCGTGTTCCGCTCGCGCACCCTCTGGACGAGGGCGCCGCGTGCCTGGTCGGAGGCGTCTGCGGCCTGGCGGAGACGGGCGAAGGTCTCGACGCGCGTCGCGACGGACTTGATCCGCTCGAGCTCGACGACCGCGTCGTTCAGCTCGGCCGCGGTGAGCTCGCCGAGCCCACCGCGGTAGCGCTCGCGGAACGCCTGCGCCGCGGCGAGGCCCTCGTCGAGCTCGGACTCGATCCGCGGGTCGTCGGGCCCGTCGTAGAGGTCGGAGAGGTCCCATTCGACTGCCTCGGCGCCGGTGGTGAGCGTGCTCACGGACGAGAACCTACCTGCGGATCTACGCGACATGATTTAGTTCCCCCTCGTGGCGGGGATGCGGCCTGAGGACGTCTACGAGCTGACCGGGGCTACCGACCCGCGTCTGCGCCCGGGCGGCGAGGATGTGGCCTACGTCGTCTGGTCGATCGACAAGGACGCGAACGAGTACCACCAGTCGATCTGGCTCGCGAAGACGGACGGCTCCGAGCCGCCGCGCCGGTTCACGACCGGCAAGAAGGACTCGCAGCCGCGCTGGTCGCCGGACGGGACGAAGCTCGCTTTCGTCTCGAAGCGCAGCGACGACGAGAAGGCCGCAGCGCAGCTCTACGTGATCCCGGCCGGCGGCGGCGAGCCGGTGTGCTTGACCGACTTAAAGGAGAGCCCCGGCGAGGTTGCCTGGTCACCGGACGGGTCGCAGCTCGTCTTCTCCGCCCGCGTACGCGACGAGGCGTACGAGGAGGAGGACGACAAGAAGCGCGCACCGCGGCGGTTCACACGGCTCCTCTTCAAGCTCGACAGCGTCGGCTGGACCGGCGACCGGCGCACGCACCTCTTCGTCGTGCCCGCCGACGGCTCGGCCGAGGCGAAGCAGATCACCGACGGGGACTACGAGGACTCGTCGCCGACGTGGACCCCGGACGGAAAGAGCATCGCGTTCAGCTCCGCGCGCGGCGACGACTGGGACATCGAGCTGCTCGGCGACATCTACGTCGTTCCCGCAGCCGGGGGCGAGCCGAAGCGGCTCACGGCCGGCGACAGCGCCTACGAAGCGCCTGCGTACTCGCCGGACGGGAAGCTCCTCGCGTGCAAGTGGAGCCCGGGCGGGTTCGACTTCCCGCGCCACACGCAGATCGCGGTCGTGGACGCGAACACCGGAGGCGACCGTCGGATCCTGACCGCCTCGCTCGACCGCCAGTGCAGCCCGTACCCGGATCTCCGCGAGCCGATCTGGGAGGGCGACTCGATCGTCTTCGCGGCCGAGGACCACGGGAACGTGCACGTCTACCGCGTCTCGCCGGACGGGGGCGAGCCGGAGCTCGTCCACGGCGGCACGATCGTCCTCTCCGGGTACGACGTCCGTGACGGCGTGGTCGTCCGGACCGGCACGACCTCGCCGAACCTCGGCGAGCTCTACGCGGGCGAGACGCAGCTGACGTCGATCGGAAAGGACTTCGCCGAGGGCCGCGAGCTCGTGCCGCCGGAGCGCTTCACCGCGATCTCGAAGGACGGCTCCGAGGTCGAGGCGTGGATCGTGCGGCCGGCCGGCCTCGAGGAGGGTCAGCGCTACCCCGTCCTCGTCAACATCCACGGCGGCCCGTTCACCCAGTACGGGAACGGCTTCTTCGACGAGTTCCAGGTCTATTCGGGCGCCGGCTACGCGGTCGTCTACTCGAACCCGCGCGGCTCGTCGGGGTACTCGGAGGCCTGGGGCCGGGCGATCATGGGGCCGGACGACGAGCTGGGGCCCGGCTGGGGCTCGGTGGACGTCGAGGACGTCATGGCCGTGACGGACACGGCGCTCGAGCAGTTCGACTTCTGCGACCCGGACCGGGTAGGCGTCATGGGCGGCTCGTACGGCGGCTTCATGACCTCGTGGATCGTCGGCCACACGAACCGCTTCAAGGCGGCGTGCTCGGAGCGGGCGGTGAACAACTTCGTCTCGATGTACGGCTCGAGCGACATCGGCTGGGTCTTCAAGGGCTACCACGGCGCCTTCGTGCACGACGCGGTCGACACGTACCTGCAGATGTCGCCGTGGACCTACGCGAAGCAGATCGAGACGCCGCTCCTGATCCTCCACTCCGAGAACGACCTGCGCTGCAACATCGAGCAGGCGGAGCAGCTCTTCACGACGCTGCGCTTGCTGAAGCGCGACGTCGAGCTCGTCCGCTTCCCGGCCGAGAGCCACGAGCTGACGCGCTCGGGCAATCCGGCGCACCGGGTGCAGCGCTTCGAGCTCCTGCTCGACTGGTTCGACCGCTACCTCAAGTAGCGCACCGTCCGTCGCGGACATGACGGGGCCAGGACCCATCATGTCCCTTTGGTACGGCTGACCGTACCCGCGGACACCTGCGCGCCGCATTCCCGTCCCCGCGCCGCGGTGCGAGGCTTTGGCCATGTTGAACGGCGACCACCGAGGCCTCTCCTACGCCACCGCCGGCTCCTCTCTCCCCGCCGGCGTGTTGGGCACCACCGCCTCCCACACCCTGTCGCCGTCCTTTCTCCCCGCCTGATCCGGACGTGTCCCAGGGTCTGTCCCTGGGACACGTCCGTAAGAGCGGTTCCGAGCTCAGCGGAGCACGGGGCGACGCCGTTCCCGCATGGCGGAGGCGCCGACGAAGGCGAGCAACGCGATCAGTCCGGCGCCGAGTGCGCCAAGGACGCTGCTCTCCCAGTTGAACCTGAAACCGTCGTCGGTTGCCCGCGTCGGCTGCGCGACCACGCTCGGACGCACCGCCTGCGAGTCCGGATGTCCCGCCGCACCGGTCGAACCATGCTCGGTGACAGGCGCGTTGTTCGCCAGGTAGCGATCGAACGCGTCCGGCTGAGAGCCTGGTGTGTTGTTCCTCAGGTACCGGTCGAAAGCGTCCGTCTGAGCGCCCTGAAGCTGCGGCTGATAGCCGTCCGGATCCGCAGCGGCAACGGGCACGGCCAGGGTCAGCGCCGCCGTCACCAGCACGAGTGTCGTCCGCATCTTCATTCTGTCCGCCTCCTCTCCGGATCGTCCGATCCGGCTCGTCGATAGTGCTTCGAGGCTAGGCGGCGGACGAGCCGCAAAAAACGGGCGAACTACGCAAGTTTGCGCGCGAGCTCCACCCGAGAGCGAACACCGAGCTTGCCGTAGACGCGAGAGAGGTGACCCTCCACCGTGCGCGTGCTGAGGAAGAGCACGCCGGCGACCTCCTTGTTGCTTCTGCCGGCTGCGACGAGCTCGGCGACGCGCCGTTCGACCGGAGTCAGCTCGCCCGCCGACGGCGCCCGCCCGCCGATGCGGCCGAGCTCGGCGGCGGCGCGCCGTTCCCAGATCCGCGCCCCGAGCGAGCTGAAGACGTCGCGAGCCTCCTCCAGCGCCCCGCGAGCCGCGCGGCGCTCCTTCGCCCGGCGGCGGGCGGAGCCGAGTGCGAGCAGTGTCCGGGCGCGGTCGAACGGCATCGGCGAGATGTCGTGGTGCGCCAGCGCGTCCTCGAAGGAGGTCAGGGCCTCCGCCGGCTGTCCGCGAGCGGCCGCGAGGAAGCCGCGACACCTCGCTGCGGCACCCTGACCCGACGCGCGCCGCAGCCGCTCCGCGTTCGCGGCGAACCACGTCAGGTGATCCTCCGCTTCGTCGAGCCGCCCCAGCGACACGAGCGCCTCGACAAGATCCGGGACGAAGCGCGTCAGGCCGGGCTCCCGCATCTCTTGCTCGCGCGCAAACCCGACGAGCGGCATCAGCACCGCCGCCGCGGCGTCGTGGCGCTCGAGCGAGAGCTCGAGCAGACCGAGCGCGGCCGTCGCGAACTGCTCCGCCGGACGGCCGCTCGTCGTCGTGGCCAGTTCGAGTGCGGCCGCGGCTGCCTCGCGCGCCGTCTCCTCGTCGCCGCTGTAGGCGGCCGCAAGCGCGCGCAAGGCGAGCGCGTACGCCACGAGCGTGGCCTGGCCGACCTGCTCCGCACGCACCACGCCCTCGTCCGCATGCGTCGCGGCGACGTCGAAGCGGCCGCGGAGGCACTCCGTCTGCGCGAGCAGCACGTGGATGTAGGGCACTGAGCTCTCGTCCCCGAGCTCCCGAGCAACGTCGAGCAGCCGCTCGAAGGACTCCTTCGCAGTGTCGAGCTCTTCCCACCACATCCGCACGACTGCGACCTGGAACTCGGAGCTGCCCATTGCTCGCGAGCCACGGCCTGCCGCGCCGAGCGAGTCCGCCTGCTCGAGGCTCGCGCCGGTCTCCTCCAGACCCAGAGCGGCCTCGGCCAGGAGGCGCGAGCCGAGCGCCGGCCCCAGTAGCTCGGGGTCGTCGAGCGCACGGCCTGTCTCGACAGCAGCGCGCGCATGCTCGACTGCGTCGGGAAACCGCTCGCGGAGGCGGAAGAGGATCCCCGACAGGATCTCGTGCGCTCGCGCCTGCACCGCGGGCGCCTCGACCGACTCGACTACGGCCTCCTCGAGCAGCTCCACAGCAGCCCGGATGTCGTCGTCGAGCGAGCGCACGCGTGCGAGGACGATCAGCGCCCGGGCGCGCTCGACGCCGTGGGGAAGCTGAGGTACGACCTCGTCCAAGAGCGCTCTCGCGCGGGCGGTGTCGCCGGCCTGGAAGTGGTAGCCCGCGGCCTCGACCGCGCGGGCCCAGGACGAGTCATCGTCGTTCGCGGGCGTCAGGCTTCGAGCCACCTCGAGCAGTTCCGCGGCCGCGACCGGCGCCCCTCGAGCGGCTGCGAGCCGGGCCGCCTCGTCCAGCGCCGCGGCGATCTCGGGGTCCGGTCCAGTGGCCCCGAGTGCCAGGTGACGCGCGCGTTCTTCTGGAGCATCCACGAGCGCGGCAAGCCGGACATGGAGCTCGCGAATGCCCGATCCGGCGCTTGCGTACGCGGCGGCTGCGAGCAGCGGATGCGCGAAGCGAATCCGGCCGGCGGTGACGCTGACGATCTCCTGCTCGATCGCGCCGGAGAGCGCGCTGCTTGCGTCCAGTCCGGTGGCGCCGATCACGAGCTCGATGGTCGGGTCGGCGAGCGCGGCCGCTGCTGCGAGCGCATGTCTCGTCGCGTTGGGCAGGGCGGCGACGCGAGCTCCGATCAGCTCTCGCAGGGTCGGCGGCAACCCCACGCCGCCCTCGACTCTCGCGCGGGCGAGCTCGAGGGCGAAGAATGGATTGCCGCTCGCCGTGTCGTGTACCGACTGCAGAACCGGCCGCGGCAGCGTGACACCGAGGCGCTGCGCGACGAGCACGTGCACGTCCCGGAGCGCGAGCGGCCCCACCTGGAGCTCGTCGTACGTGGGAAAGACCTGCTCGAGCGAGAACGGCAGCACGGCTCGCGCCTCGGAGCGCAGCGCGAGCAAGAAGCTCACGTGCTCCTGGAGCCGGCGCGCCGAGAAGAAGAGCACGCGAGCCGAAGCTCGGTCGAGCCACTGCACGTCGTCGACCGCAACGAGCACCGGCCCGGCCTGAGCGAGTGCCCGCAGCACGCCGAGGAAGCCGAGCGAGACGCCCCGCTCGTCAACCGATCCGCTCGACGGTTCTTCGAGCAGGAGCGCAGCCCGAAGCGCATGTGCCTGCGGCGCCGGCAGCTCCGTGAAGGCGTCGTGACGGCCGCCGAGCAGGTCGCCGACGCCGGCGTAGGCGAGCTTCGCCTCGGCTTCGAGCGGCCGGGCCGTGAGCACGGTGTGGCCTGCGGCATCTGCCTGCTCGACACCCGCCCGCCACAACGTCGTCTTCCCCATCCCAGCCTCTCCCGAAAGCACCAGAGCGCGCGGCCAGGAGTCGGCGGCGACAAACGTCTCGATCGCCTCGAGCTCCTCGCCGCGTCCGACGACGGCCTCGCCCATGTGACGATTGTCCCGCACGCGGACGCTTGGCTGAAACCGCCATGATGCGCGCGTGGGCTACGCGATCTTCCACGCGGGCGAGCTCGAGTGGCAGCCACGCGGCGAGAACGACCCGCGCCTGGTCGCAACGCTCTCCGACGCGATGACGAGGTCGCGCGCGAATCTCTTCCGCTACCCACCCGGCTCCGTCGGCCGGCGGCACATCGACCCGATTCAGGAGGAGGTCTTCGTCGTCCTCGACGGGACGCTGACCGTCCACCTGGGCGAGGGGGACGAGCCGGAACGGCACGAGCTGGCGAAGGGCAGCGTCCTGATCGTCCAGCCCGGGACCGCGCTCCAGCTCTCGAACCGCCACGAGGACGAGCTGCGCCTCTTCATCGTCGGCGCCCCGCCGGAACGCGGCGAGGCGACGTTCCTGGAGCGAATCGACTAGGGAGCGGGCGAGCCGGTCGAACCCGGCTCGCCCGCCGTAACGCTTACTGCCTCGCGAGCAGCATCGCGATCGACGCGATCGCGAGCCACGCCAGCCAGGCGAACATCCCGAGGAAGGCGACCGTCCCCAGGGAGAGAACTCCCAGCACGACGCCGACCCAGCCGAGCCACGCGGGCACCAGCCGACCCCGCATGGCCGCGAGCGAGGCGGGAACCGCCATCAGGGCCGCCCCGATTCCGGCGCCGCCCAGCAGCCACCAGCCGATCTCGTCGATGGTCAGGTAGGCCTCCGCCGCGACGAGCGCCCGGGCCGGGTCGTCCGGCATGTCGAGGAGCGGCGTCGTCCAGATCGTCATGCAGAGCGCGAAGAGCAGCGTGAACGCGATCCCGCCGATCAGGATGAGCGTCGACTCGGTCTGGGTCGCGATGCCACGCAACCGCGTGTGCAACCCGGCGACGAAGGCGCCGCCGAGGAGGACGGAACCGAGGGCGAAGAACGCGAACGCGCCCGTCCAACCCTCATGCGACGAGGCGTAAGCGACGACCTCGGCCGGCGTCTCGCCGGTGTCGTCGCCCGCCGGGCTGATCATCAGCAGGATCAGGCCGGCGACGATCCCGAGCCCGCCGAGCGGGGCCAGCAGGCTCGCCCAGCTGCGCCCGGAGGCCTCGGCAAGGTGTGTTTCGACTGCAGTGGTCATGCGTGTGGTTCCTCCTGTGTGGTCGACGGATCAGATGCCGAAGGCGGTCGGTGCCTTCGGGCGCGCTGGGCGTGTAGGTGGGCCGGTACCCGAGCAGTCGGCCGAGGGGGGCGCCGAGCAGGAGCCCGAGCCGCTGCAGCCAGGCCGGCGGGAAGGGCAGGCGGACGTCGCCGAAGTGGTGGTCTGCGATCACGGCGAGCCGCAGCGGGTTCGGCATCCCCTTGCGGTTCACCTTGCCGTCGGCGGCGAGCGTGAACATCGTCTCGATCAGCTGCTCGAAGCCGAGTGCCGGCCGCACCTCGCAAACGAAGTGGGCGGTGTCCTCGCCGACGTTGCTGAAGCGGTGCGGCGTCCCGGCGGGGACGACGACGCGATCGCCGGCGCGGGCGACGAGCTTCTTCCGGCCGAGCCGGAACTCGAGCTCGCCCGCGACGATCTCGAACGTCTCCTCTTGCGACGGATGGACGTGCGCCGCAGCGACGGCGCCGTCCGGCGTCACGAAGGCCTCGACGACGACCGAGTCGCCGTTCGTCTCGGCCGCGGTGGTGCGGAAGACGAGGGTCTCGCCGGTGACGTGGTTGGTGACGGACTGGCCGCGGTGGATCATTGTGTTCCTCCTCCTGGATTGTCGACTGGCCGAACGGGTCGTTTGCACCCTCGTCGAGCCGCTTACGATCCGCCCAAGGTCGGCTTAAGGAGGGTCTGAAGGGCTTTGGAGTTCCGGCTGCTCGGGCCGCTGGAGGTGATCGGGGACGACGGCGCGTCGATCGCGCTCGGCGGCGTGCGGCCGCGCGCGCTGCTCGCGCAGCTCCTCCTCCACGCGAACGACGTCGTCTCGACCGACCGCCTGATCGACGGGATCTGGGGCGAGACACCGCCGGCGAGCGCCGCGGGCGCGCTCCAGGTGCACGTGCACGCCCTCCGGAAGACGCTCGGCCCCGACCGCATCGTCACCCGGCCGCCCGGCTACCTCATGCGCGTCGACGGCGACGAGCTCGATCTGCACCGTTTTACGCGGCTCGCCGCCACTGGCGACCCGCATGCAGCGCTCGCGCTCTGGCGCGGCGAAGCGCTCGCAGACGTCGCCTTCGAGCCGTTCGCGCAGGCCGAGGCAGCGCGCCTCGAAGAGGCCCGGCTCGCGGCGCTCGAGGCACGGATCGACGCCGACCTCGACGCAGGGCGCCACGGCGACCTCGCCGGCGAGCTGGACGCGGTCACCGCCGCTCATCCGCACCGTGAGCGACTTCAGGCGCAGCGGATGCTCGCCCTCTACCGTGCCGGCCGGCAGGCTGACGCCCTCGCCGCCTACCGCGACGCTCGCGACGCGCTCGACGACCTTGGCCTCGAGCCTTCTGCCGAGCTCCGCACGCTCGAGCGCCGGATCCTCGAGCAGGACCCCTCGCTCGCGCCCACAAGCCGAGGAGACACCGTTCCGCTGCGCGCGGCGACCACCCTGGTCGGCCGCCGCCTCGAGCTCGCGGCGATCCTGGCGCTGCTCGGCCGGCCGGACGTCCGCTTGCTCACGCTCACCGGCACGGGCGGAAGCGGCAAGACCCGGCTCGCGCTCGCCGCTGCAGCCGAGCACGACGGCGCCGTCTTCGTCGATCTCGCTCCGCTCGCGGACGCGCGGCTCGTCCTCGCCACCGTCGCGGCCGGGCTCCGGCTCGGCGACGTCTCGGGTCGCGAGCTGGAGGCGCTCGAGGAGGCGCTCGCCGAGTCGCCGCCAATCCTCGTGCTCGACAACCTCGAGCACCTGCCCGAATCGTTCGCGGACGTCGCCAGGCTGCTCGAGGTGGCTCCGCGACTGCGAATCCTCGCCACGAGCCGCGTCCCGCTCCGGCTCACGCACGAGCACGAGTACCGCGTGCCGCCGCTCGGCGTCCCGCAGCTCGGCGTCGAGACGGCCGCCGAGGCTGAGAGCGATGCCGTGCGGCTGTACGTCGAGCGGGCGCGGACGGAGCTGCCCGATTTCGCGCTCACCGACGCCAATGCGAACGCCGTCGCGCGAATCTGCCGCGCGCTCGACGGGCTCCCGCTCGCGATCGAGCTCGCAGCCGCTCGCGTCCGCGTGCTCGGACCTGAGGGGACGGCGAAGCGGCTGGGGGAGCGCCTCTCGCTGCTCACGCGAAGCGCCCCGGACCTGCACGAGCGCCAGCGCTCGCTGCGCGCGACGATCGACTGGAGCTACCGCCTGCTCGACGACGAGGCGCGCCACGTGTTCCGCCTTCTCTCCGTTTTCGCCGGCGGCGCCACGCTCGACGCCGTCGAGGCCGTCGCGGACGCGGGCACCGACGTGCCGACCGCGTTGGAAGCCCTGCTCGACTCGGGCCTCGTCACCCACGAGGCGCACGGCGGCGAGCCGCGCTTCGGGATGCTCGAGACGATCCGTGAGTTCGCCGCGGCAGAGCTGCTCGAGGCCGGCGAGGAGGCAGCGGCCCGCGAACGCCACCTCGACCACTTCGTCGCGTTCGCCGAGGCGGTCGAGCTCCAATCCCACAACGCGGTCACGGTGGAGCTCCTCGACCGCGTCGAGCTCGAGCGGGACAACGTGCGCGCGGCGCTCGCCGAAGCGGCCCGCGACGACGATCCCGAGCGGCAACTGCGCCTGGCGACGTCGCTCCGCTTCTTCCTGAACGTCCGCGGGCCCGGGGACGAGAGCCGCAGGATGGTGACGGACGCGCTCGCGCGCCGCGCCGCTGCTTCACCGGGCCAGCAAGGCCGGATTCTGATCTCGGCCGGGATTAGCGCGACGAACGCCGACGACGGCGAGCGCGCGCTCGCGTGCTTTGACGAGGCACGCGAGCTGCTCGTGGCGGCCGGAGACGTGCGCGCAGCCGCACTGGCAGACGCAAATGCGGCGACCGCGCTCAGCCGGCTCGGCAGAATCCCCGAGTCAGCGCAACGGTACGAGCTGGCGCTCGAAGGCTTCCGGGCGGTGGGCGCAACCGCAGCCGAGAGCCAGGTGATCGCGAACCTCGCCCGCTATTACGAGCACGTCGGCGACCTGAGCAAGGCACGCGCGTATCTCGTCGAGGCGCTGGACATCCAGGAGCGCGGCGGTCTGGCGGAGGCGCGCGCGTACACGGTCGCGATGCTCGGCTATCTCTCCGAGCGGGAGGGCGACCTCGCGTCTGCCGCTGAGTGGACCGCCGACGCGATCAGTGCGTCGGGAGAGCTCCAGAAAGACGAGTTCCTCGGCTATGGGCTTCTGTTCGCGGCGGACCTCGTCCAGCGACGCGGCGACCACGAGCAGGCCGCACGTCTGCTCGGCGCCTCGACCGCCGCGTTCGCGCGGTCGGCCGTCGTCCCGCAGGACGAGGAGGCGGCGCGCGCGATGCGGGTGCGCGAGAGCCTCTCGGAGTACGGAGCGGCCGAGGAGGAAGGCGCCGAGCTCGACCGCGACCGCTCGGTCGAGCTCGGCGTCACCTCGCTCGCAATCGCTCAGCGCACCCGCTCGAAGTAGTTCTTGCGGACGTAGCGGGCGACCTTCTTGCCCAGCTCCGCTCCCTGTTCGTCGGCGTTCCGGAAGTGGATCCCGCCCCAGACGCGGGCATCGACGATCTCGTCGAGCGCATCTGAGAAGCGCTCGAAGTGGCGCGGCTGGCCCGGGAAGCGACTGCTGAAGACGTCGAACTCCATCCTGTCGGTGCCGAAGAAGTCCTCGGCAGTGTTCAGGACGGCACCGCTGAGGCACCCGTGCCCGGAGGGATGGTCGGGGAAGGGCGGCGTGATCAGCGGCGGCACCGTCTGGGTGGCCGGGTCGAACAGCGGCCGCCAGCTCGGGTCGGCGACGGTGGCCGGGTTCCCGTCCGTGTCGGCCTCCCGGACCGCCGCGAGCGGCCGCCAGAAGTTCCAGAAGAACTTGTCGTCCCAGCAGCCGATCGCCGCGTCGGCCGCCGCGAGCGCGACCGTTCCGTGGAGCCGCGCCTTGTCGGCGATGTCCAGCTCGCCCGAGAGCGAGCGCAGTAGGCCGCCCCAGAGGGCCATCGGCTGCGCTTGCCAGAAGATCGCCGCCCTCGTCTGGTCCGCCGTCCGCGTCGCGCTCGTGAGCGAGCCGAGCTCCTTCACCTCGTCGAAGTCCTTCGCGTAGGCCCTACTCGAGAGCCGGTACGGCCCATCCGAGCGGAACTGCGAGTCGCTCTCGATCAGGAACGGCCGCACGTCCGCGACCCACGCAGCCGGGTCGAGCGCCGTCGGCGTCAGCGGCCGCCAGTCGCCGGGCTCCATGCCGATCACGAACGTGAACGGGAGATCGCGACCGTCGTCCACGCGCGCGGCGAGCATCGCCGCCGCCGCGGCCTCACCCACGGCGATCCCGCGCGTCTCCTGGGAACCGTCGGGGACCATCGCCAGCGACGCCGCGTAGTGGGCGTCCAACACCGGCTTCTGCGCCGGCGCAAGGCTCAGGAGCACGCGATACGCGGCGGTCGCCGCCGCGGCATCCTTCGAGTCGAACGGCGTCGCGACCCGTGACGTGAGCAGGTAGCCCTCGTGACCGCCGTCGATCGCGTTGACGGCGTCGTAAACGGCTCCCTGCACCATCGCCCAGCTGATCGTCGACCCGTGTGCGGTCGGCGCCGACGCGAGAATCGCCGTGGTCGCGTGGACGTTCCAGTCGTCGACCGCGTCCGCGCGCGCAAGCGAGGGGAGTACGAATGCCGAGGCCAGAATCGAGGCGAGAGCGAGAAGACGGGATGAACGCTTCATCTGAGCTCCTTTCGGATGCTCGAAGGCTCCTCGCTCTCGCCGCTTGTTTCAATACGCACATCTACGTATTCTTCGTGGGTGGTTCAGGTGCGCCTGAGCGATCGCGACCGGCGTGGTGTGCTCGAGCTCGTGGGCGAGCTGTCCTCGGAGCCGAACGGACACCCGTTTGCCGAGCCGTCCCTCGAGCTGCTCACCCGGCTGGTCCCGCAAGGGCAGGTCGGCTACTACGAGTGGAGCCTCACGTGGCCGTACACGCGCGAGGTGGTGGTCGAGTCACCCGCCGTCTCGCTCGCGGCCGATGTCGAGGCAGCCGCGATGCACTACTGCACGACGTATCCCTTGAGCAACGTGTTGCTCAGGTCGGAGAAGCGCCCGCGAAAGATCTCGGACTACCTCACGCTCGAGGCGCTCCACAGGCTCGAGTACTACGACTACGTCCTCCGACCGGCCGGCATCGAGCATCAGATGCGCCTGTGGCTTCCGGCGCCGCCACTCGGGAGCCGCGTCTTCTACTTCAACCGGCAGCGAGGCGAGGGTGACTTCAGCGAGCGTGACCGCAGCCTGCTGGAGCTGCTCCGCCCGTTCTTGGCTGCGTTTCACGAGCGGTTCGAGCTGGCTCGAACGACGACTGCGGCGGAGGAGTACGGCCTCACGTGCCGCGAGGTCGAGGTACTGCGCTGGGTCGCGTGCGGAAAGACCAACGCGGCAGATCGCCGCGCTGCTCGTCGTCTCCCCCAACACCGTGAGGACGCACCTCGAGCACGCGTATAGGAAGCTCGGCGTCCACACGCGCACGGCGGCGATCGCCCGCACGTTCGCGGCGCGGATGAACTAGAGGCGTCGCCTCGCTTGCCGGCCTCGGCCGAGGCGCGCGAGTCTAGACTCGCGTGCATGGCCTACACGATCTTCCTCGAGCCGACCGAGTGAGCGCGTTCGACGACGTCCGCGCGCTCGTGCCGCGTCGGATCTGGGAGGGGATCACCGCCCGGGCGGTTCACGGCGAGCGGTTGACGCTGGCGCTCGTCGAGCTCGAGCCGGGCGCGATCGCGGAGGAGCACAGCCACGAGCACGAGCAGCTCGGGATCGTGCTGCGCGGCTCGCTCCTCTTCCGGGTCGGCGACGAGGAGAGGGACCTCGGCCCGGGCGAGACCTGGGAGATCCCGTCGAACACGCTGCACCGCGCCCAGGCCGGCCCCGACGGGGCGAGCGTCCTGGACGTGTTCGCGCCGCCGCGCTCCGAGTGGGACCAGGGCGAGCCGCGCGAGCCCGGCCCCGGACGCTGGCCCTAGGCAGCTACACCGTCGCCGGAACGCCGGCGCGCTCGAAGACGAGCTCGCCGCCCTTTGCGTCGACACGAGCGGGCGGCCGTCGTCCCGCAGGACGAAGAGGCGGCGCGGGCGATGCGGGTGCGGGAGAGCCTCTCGGAGTACGGAGCGGCTGAGGAGGAGGGTGCCGAGCTCGACCGCGACCGCTCGGTCGAGCTCGGCGTCACGTCACTCGCGATCGCTCAGCGCACCCGCTCGAAGTAGTTCTTCCGGACGTAGCGGGCGACCTGCTTGCCCAGCAGCGCTCCCTGTTCGTCTGCGGTGCGGAAATGGATTCCACCCCAGACGCGGGCATCGACGATCTCCTCGAGCGCGTCCGAGAAGCGCTCGAAATGGCGCGGCTGGCCCGGGAAGCGGCTGCTGAAGATGTCGAACTCGAGCCTGTCGGTGCCGAAGAAGTCCTCAGCCGTGTTCAGGACGGCGCCGCTGAGGCAGCTGTGGCCGGACGGATGGTCGGGGAACGGCGGCGTGCCGAGCGGCGGCACCGTCGGGGTCGCCGGATCGAACAGCGGCCTCCAGTTCGGATCGGCCACGGTCGCGGGGTTCCCGTCCGTGTCGGCCTCACGGATCGCCGCCAGCGGCCGCCAGAAGCTCCAGTAGTACTTGTCGTTCCAGCAACTGATCGCGGCGTCGGCTGTCGCGAGCGCGACCATCCCATGGAGCCGCGCCTTGTCGGCGGTGTCCAGCTCGCCCGAGAGCGAACGCAGCATGCCGCCCCAGAGAGCCATCGGCTGCGCTTGCCAGAAGATCGCGGCCGTCGTCTGGTCCGCCGTCCGCTTCGTGCTCGTGAGCGAGCCCAGCTCCTTCACCTCGTTGAAGTCCTTCGCGTAGGCGCGGCTCGTGAGCGCGTTCGGCCCGTCCGAGCGGAACTGCGACGGGCTTTCGATCAGGAACGGCCGCACGTTGCTGAGCCACGCGACCGGGTCGAGTGCCGTCGGCGTCAGCGGCCGCCAGTCGCCCGGCTGATCGCCGATCACGAACGTGAACGGCGCGAAGCGCCCGTCGTCCACGCGTGCGGCGAGCATGGCCGCCGCGGCTGCCTCGCCGACGGCGATCCCGCGAGTCTTCTGCGACCCGTCCGGGACCATCGCCAGGGACGCCGCGTAGTGGGCGTCCAACACCGGTTTCTGCGACGGCGCGAGGTTCAGGAGCACGCGGTACGCGGCTGTCGCCGCCGCCGCGTCCTGCGAGTCGAACGGCGTCGCCAGCCGCGACGTGAGCAGGTACCCCTCGTGACCGCCGTCGATTGCGTTGACCGAGTCGTAGACCGCCCCCTGCACCATCGCCCAGCTGAGCGTCGACTCGTGGGCGGCCGGCCCCGAGGCGAGGATCGCCGCGGTCGCGTGGATGCTCCAGTCGTCGACCGCGTCCGCGTGGGCGACGGCCGGCGCCGCCAGCGCGGCAATGGCCACGGCGACAACGGCGCGTCGTAGAGATCTCATGGGTGCTCCTTTCAATGGGATCCCGTCAAGCGTCCGTCCGCCGTGGACTCGCGTCCATTCGCAGTTCGTCGTATCTTCTGGTAGTGCCCTGATGCGTCTCCGCGAGTCCGACTTCCGACGGATCTTGGCGTTTCTCCGCGAGGCGGACGACGTCGACGGGAGCGAGCCGTTCCCGGTTCAACTGCTCGAATCGCTCACGCGTTTGATCCCCGCCGACGTCTCGCACTTCTGCGAGCTCGACTTCCAGCCGCGGCGAATCATCTCCGACACCTACAGCGACGGCAGGACCTATGAGTTCGACCGTGACGAAGACCTGAGCGAGGCGTGGTACATCGTGGACCGGCTGCCGACCTGCCTCCTACGGCACCGGACCGGCCGTCCGGACGCGCTCAAGAACTCGGACTTCATGACGGCACGCGAGCTGCGGAGCAGCGAGCTCTGGGAGCTGCGCTTCCGGCCGTTCGGCCATCTCGACGAGCTGTCCACCACCATTTCTCGCTCGCGCCGCTATCACGAGGACATTCCTCTTCCACGAGGGCCGCGAGTTCGACGAGCGCGACCGGCTCGTGCTCGACCTGCTCCGCCCACACCTCCGCGCGCTCTACCGCCGCGCCGCTGAGCGGCGCCGTGCCGATGCGGCGATCGCCGCGTTCGACGCGGTCGCCCGGGGCACGCAAGGCGTGATCGTCGTCGGCGCCGGCGGCCGCATCGAGCTCGTGACGGCGACTGCCCGCCGCCTCGCAGCCGCTTATCTCGACGAGCCGCCGGTCGGCCACCTGACCGAGCCGCTCGCCTCGTGGCTGCGACAGCACGACACGCGGCTGAACGGGAACGAGCAGCTCCCCCCGCCCGCGGAGCCGCTCAGGCTCGAACGTGACGGAGGAAGGCTCGTCGTCTCCTCGCCCTTGCCGAACGTGCTTCTGCTCGAGGAGGACGCAGCGAGCTCACGGGAGGCGCTCGGGCTCACCCGCCGCGAGTGGGAGGTGCTCGAAGCGGTTGCGAGCGGCAAGCAGAACGCCGAGGTCGCGGAGCTGCTCTGGGTGTCGCCCTCGACCGTCCGTAAGCACCTCGAGCACGTGTACGAGAAGCTCGGCGTCCACACCCGCACCGCCGCGATCGCCCGCGCGTTCGCGCCGCTGAACTAGGCCGCGGCGACCGGCTCGCCGGCACGCTCGAAGACGAGCTCGCCGCCCTCGGCGTCGACACGGATCACGTCGCCCTCGGCGAACTCTCCGGCGAGCAACCGCGCCGCGAGCGGGTTCTCGACCAGCCGCTGGAGCGCGCGCTTGAGCGGCCGGGCGCCGTAGGTCGGGTCCCAGCCCGCCTCCGCGAGCACCTCCTTCGCCGCGTCCGTCAGCTCGAGCGAGAGCTTCCGCTCGGCGAGACGGGCGCGCAGCCGCTCCAGCTGCAGCTCGGCGATCTCGCCCAGGTGCTCGCGCGAGAGGGGCTCGAAGACGACGATCTCGTCGATCCGGTTCAGGAATTCCGGCCGGAAGTGATCCTGCATCTGCGCGGCCGAGCGGATGTTCGAGGTCATGATCAGGACGGTGTTGCGGAAGTCGACCGTGCGGCCCTGGCCGTCGGTCAGCCGGCCGTCGTCGAGCACCTGCAGGAGCACGTCGAACACCTCCGAGTGCGCCTTCTCGATCTCGTCGAGGAGGACGACCGAATACGGCCGCCGGCGCACCGCCTCGGTCAGCTGCCCGCCCTCGTCGTAGCCGATGTAGCCGGGCGGCGCGCCGACGAGGCGCGAGACGGTGTGCCGCTCCTGGTATTCGGACATGTCGAGCCGCACGAGCGCACGCTCGTCGTCGAACATGAACTCGGCGAGGGCGCGGGCGAGCTCGGTCTTGCCGACCCCAGTCGGGCCGAGGAAGACGAACGAGCCGATCGGCCGGTCCGGATCCTGCAGCCCCGAGCGGGCGCGCCGGAGCGCGTTCGAGACCGCCTCCACAGCCTCGTGCTGGCCGACCACGCGCCGGTGCAGCCGCTCCTCCATGTGGATCAGCTTCTCGGTCTCGCCCTCGAGCAGCCGCGAGACGGGAATGCCGGTCCACGAGGCGACGACGGCCGCGATGTCGTCCTCGTCGACCTCTTCCTTCACCATCGGGTCGGTCGGCGCCTCGCGCTCGGCGAGCTCCTTCTCGAGCGCAGGCAGCTCGCCGTAGCGAATCTCGGCCACGCGCTGCAGATCGCCCGCGCGCTCGGCGCGCTCGGCCTCCATCCGCAGCTGGTCGATCCGACTCGTGATCTCGCCGATCCGGTCGAGCGCGCCCTTCTCCTCGGCCCAGCGGGCGGCGAGCTCGGCGTGGCGCTCCTTCGCGTCCGCGAGCTGACGCTCGACCGGCTCGCGCACCTCCTTCGACTCCTTGCCCATCGCGGCGAGCTCGATCTCGAGCTGCCGGACGGCGCGATGCGCCTGGTCGAGCTCGAGAGGCGAGCTGTCGATCTCCATCTTCAGCCGCGAAGCGGCCTCGTCGACGAGGTCGATCGCCTTGTCGGGGAGCTGGCGGTCGGAGATGTAGCGGTCGGAGAGCACGGCGGCGGCGACGAGGGCGGCGTCGCGGATCCGCACGCGGTGGTGCGCTTCGTAGCGCTCCTTCAGGCCGCGCAGGATCGCGATCGTGTCCGCGACCGACGGCTCGCCGACGAAGACGGGCTGGAAGCGGCGCTCGAGCGCGGCGTCCTTCTCGATGTGCTTGCGGTACTCGTCGAGCGTCGTCGCTCCGACCGCGCGCAGCTCGCCGCGCGAGAGCATCGGCTTCAGCAACTGGGCGGCGTCCACCGCGCCTTCGGCCGCGCCGGCGCCCACGATCGTGTGGAGCTCGTCGATGAAGAGGACGATGTCGCCCTCGGCGTTCTTGATCTCCGCGAGGACGGCCTTCAGCCGCTCCTCGAACTCGCCCCGGTACTTCGCGCCGGCCAGCAGCGCGCCGACGTCGAGCGCCCAGACGCGCTTGCCCTTCAGCCCTTCGGGGACGTCGCCGGCGACGATCCGCTGCGCGAGCCCCTCGGCGATCGCGGTCTTGCCGACACCCGGCTCGCCGATCAGGACGGGGTTGTTCTTCGTGCGCCGTGAGAGCACCTGGATCACGCGGCGGATCTCCTCGTCACGGCCGACGACCGGGTCGAGCTTGCCCTGCTCGGCCGCCTCGGTCAGGTCGCGACCGAACTTGGAGAGCGCCTGGTAGGTGCCCTCGGGGTCCTGGCTCGTCACGCGCCGGCCGCCACGAACCTCGTTGATCCGCGCGAGCAGCTCGTCGCGCGGGACGACGTCGAGCGCGAGCAAGAGGTGCTCGGTCGAGACGTACTCGTCCTCGAGCTTGCGCGCCTCGTCGAAGGCGCGGTCGAGCACACGCGAGAACGCGGCTCCCGCGGCGGGCTGCTGCGAGGCGCCCTCGATTGCGGGCTTCGCGCGCAGCTTCGTCGCCGCCTCGGCGCGGAGCGCGGCCGAGTCGGGGACGAGCTGCTGCGCCAGCTCCTGGTCGAGCAGGGCGAGCAGCAGGTGCTCGGGGTAGAGCTCGGGGTTGCCGGTGCGCCGCGCGAGCTCCTGTGCCGCCGCGACCGCTTCCTGGCTCTTGACCGTGAGCTTGGAGAAGTCCATCAGTGCCTCGCCTCCGGGTGTCGTTCCGTCTGGTAGAGGACGATCTCGCGCTTGTACGAGCGATGCACCTCGCGGATCTGCTCGCGCAGCTCGCGCTCGAGCCGCTCGGCCCGGGCGCGCTGCTTGCGCAGCTCGTCCTCGAGCCGGAGCACGTGCTCGACGCCTGCCAGGTTGAGCCCGAGCTCGGTGGTCAGGCGCTGGATCACGCGCAGACGCTCGAGATCGGCATCGGAGTAGAGACGGGTGCCGCCGGGCGTACGGCCCGGCCGCACGAGCCCCTTCGACTCGTACATGCGCAGCGTCTGCTGGTGCATGCCTACAAGACTGGCCGCGACGCTGATCATGTACTTCGGCGCTGAAGGCATGGAGCGCGGCCGGTCGGGCATCAGCCGCCCACCTTCCGCAGCTCCTCGAGCAGCTCGCGCTCGCGCTTCGACACCTTCTGCGGCACCGTCAGCTTCAGCCGGGCGAGCAGGTCGCCCTTGCCGCCGCCCTTCAGCTTCGGCGCGCCGCGGCCCTTGACCTTGAGCAGCTTGCCCGGCTGCGAGCCGGCCGGCACCTTGAGCGAGATCGGGCCGTCCGGCGTCGGCACCTCGACCGAGGCGCCGAGCGCCATGTCGGCGTAGGTCACCGGGACCTCGACGATCAGGTCGGCGCCGCGACGCTCGTAGAGCGGCGAGGCGGCGACCCGGGTCACGACCCACAGGTCGCCTGCCGGCCCGCCGTTTCGGCCCTGCTCGCCCCGCCCCTTTAGGCGGATGCGGGTGCCGTCCTTGGCGCCGGCGGGGATCTTCACCTGGAACGTCTTCTGCACGCGCTCGCGGCCGGAGCCGCGACACGTCTTGCACGGCTTCTCGATCACGGTGCCGTTGCCGCGGCAGCGCGGGCACGGGTGCGAGAGGGAGAACAGGCCCTGCGAGTCGGAGACGACGCCGCGGCCGCCGCACTGGGGGCAGACGACCGGCGCGGTCCCCGGCTCGGCCCCGGTGCCGCCGCAGGTGTGGCATGCGGTCTCGACCTCGGTGCGCACCGGCACCTGGACGCCTGCGAGCGCGTCCTCGAAGGAGACGTGGACCTCTGTCTGCAGATCGGCGCCACGCTCGGGCTGCGGACTGCGCCGGCCGAAGGCCCCGCGCCCGCCGAAGATGCCGCCGAAGATGTCACCCAGGTCGCCGAGGTCGAACTCCTGGAACTGCGGGCCTGCACCGCCACGCCCGTTCGCGGTCCCGAAGGCGTCGTACTGCTTTCGCTTCTCCGGGTCGGAGAGGACGTCGTAGGCGCCCTGGATCTCCTTGAACTTCGCCTCGTCGCCGCCGCTCGCGTCGGGATGGTGCTCGCGCGCGAGCTTGCGGTAGGCCTTCTTGATCTCGTCCGCGGAGGCGTTCTTGGCGACGCCGAGGGTGTCGTACAGGTTCGTCATCTCGCTACTCGGCCACGATCACCCGCGCCGGCCGGAGCACCTTGTCTCCCAGCCGGTAGCCCTTCTGCAGGACCTGCAGCACCGACCCCTCCTCGGCGCCCTCACCCGGCTGGGCGAGGAGCGCCTCGTGCACGTGTGGGTCGAAGGCGCCGTCCGTGTCGATCTCGGAGAGGCCGTGCCGCTCGACGAGCCCCTGGAGCGAGCGGTGCACGAGCCGGACGCCCTCCTCGAGCTTCACCTCCTCGTGCTCGGCCGCTGCCTCGAGCGCGCGCTCGAGGTCGTCGAGCACGGGCAGGAGCTCGTGCAGCAGCCGCTCGTTCGCGCGCTGGAAGAGCTCGGCCTGCTCGCGGGCGACCCGCTTGCGGTAGTTGTCGAAGTCGGCCGCGAGGCGCAGGTACGCGTCGTGGTCGGGAGCCGGCGCGGATTCCTCCGCTGCCGGCTCCTCGACGGGCTCGGCCTGCTCGTTCTGCTCGTCCTGCGGGTCCTCGAGGCGCGGCTCGTCGACCCCGTGCTCGAGCGGCTGGTCGGTCACGACGTCTTCGCCTCTTCTTCGTCGATGACCTCGTAGTCGGCCTCTTCGACGACCTCGTCCTCGTCCGCGCTGCCGTCGGCGTCGCCGCCCGCCGCCGAGGCCTGCGCCTGCGCGGTCGCCTGCGCGTACATCACCTCGGCCAGCTTCGTCGCCGACTCGTTCAGCGCCTCGGTCTTGGCGCGGATCTCGCCCACGTCGGATGACTCGAGCACGCCGCGCAGCTCCATGATCCGGCCTTCGATCGTCGAGGCGTCGGCCTCGTCGAGCTTGTCTCGGTGCTCCTTGAGGGTCTTCTCCGTCTGGTAGGCGAGCTGCTCGGCGAGGTTGCGCGCGTCGGCGAGCTCGCGCAGCTTGTGCGCCTCCTCCGCGTGCGCCTCGGCGTCCGTGACCATCCGCTGCACCTCATCCTCCGACAGGCCCGAGCCGCCCTCGATCTTGATCTGCTGCTCGTTGCCGGTGCCGAGGTCCTTGGCGGTGACATGGATGATCCCGTTGGCGTCGATATCGAAGCCGACCTCGATCTGCGGCATGCCCCGCGGCGCCGGCGGGATGCCGACGAGCTGGAACTTGCCGAGCGTCTTGTTGTAGGTCGCCATCTCCGACTCGCCCTGGAGCACATGGATCTCGACCGACGGCTGATTGTCCTCGGCGGTCGAGAAGGTCTCGCCCTTGCGGGTCGGGATAGTGGTGTTCCGTTCGATCAGCCTCGTGAAGACGCCGCCCTTCGTCTCGATGCCGAGGCTGAGCGGGGTGACGTCGAGCAGGAGCACGTCCTTGACCTCGCCCTTGAGCACGCCGCCCTGGATCGCGGCGCCGACAGCGACGACCTCGTCCGGGTTCACGCCCTTGTGCGGCTCCTTGCCGAGCAGCTCCTTGACCTTGTCCTGGACGGCGGGCATGCGGGTCATCCCGCCGACGAGGACGACGTGGTCGATCGCCGAAGCCTCGACGCCCGCGTCGGCAAGCGCCTGCTTGGTCGGCCCGACCACCCGCGAGAGCAGGTCGGCCGTGATCTCTCCCAGCTTCGCGCGCGTCAGGGTCAGGTCGAGATGCTTCGGGCCCTCGGGCGTCGCGGTGACGAACGGCAGGTTGATCTGCGTCGTCATCGTCGAGGAGAGCTCGATCTTCGCCTTCTCAGCCGCCTCGTAGAGCCGCTGCAGCGCCATCCGGTCGGCCGCCAGGTCGATCCCCTGATCCTTCTTGAACTCGGCCACCATCCAGTCGACGACCGCCTTGTCGAAGTTGTCGCCGCCGAGGTGGTTGTCGCCGTTCGTCGCCTTCACCTCGTAGACGCCCTCCTCCGAGAGCTCGAGGATGGAGACGTCGAAGGTGCCGCCGCCGAGATCGAAGACGAGGATCGTCTGATCCGAGCCCTTGTCGAGCCCGTACGCGAGCGCGGCCGCGGTCGGCTCGTTCACGATCCGGAGCACGTTCAGGCCGGCGATCTTGCCGGCGTCCTTCGTCGCCTCGCGCTGCGCGTTGTTGAAGTAGGCCGGGACGGTGATGACCGCGTCCGTGACCGGCTGGCCGAGGTACGACTCGGCGTCGGCCTTCAGCTTCTGGAGGATCATCGCGCTGATCTCCTCCGGCGCGTACTCCTTGCCCTCGACCTCGACGCGCGCGTCGCCGTTCTCGCCCTTCGCCACCTCGTAGGGGACGATCGTCATCTCCTCGGAGACCTCGTCCCACTTGCGGCCCACGAAGCGCTTGATCGAGAAGATCGTCGCCTGTGGGTTCGTCACCTGCTGTCGCTTCGCGGGCGCGCCGACGAGCCGCTGCCCGTCCTTCGTGAACGCGACGACGGACGGCGTCGTCCGGCCGCCCTCGGCGTTCGGGATCACGGTCGGCTCGCCGCCCTCGAGCACCGCCATGCAGCTGTTCGTCGTGCCGAGGTCGATTCCGATTGTCTTTGCCATCTGTGTGCTGTCTCCTTCGTGCTGATAACTCGATTGACAGAAAATCTGAGCCGGAGAATATCAGATAATCAGCGGAAGACACCGATGAGGATGCCGCCGGCGACCACGAGCGCGGCGCCGCCGACGAGCCGCGGCCCGACGCGCTCCTGGCGCAGCAAGAGCGCCGAGAGCGCGACGCCCCAGAGCGACTCCGTCGCGACGAGCGGCGAGACGACGGTCACCCGGCCGCGGTAGTACGCCTCGAACAGGCACACGTACGAGAGGCCGAAGAGGATCCCGGACGGAACGAAGGTCAGGAGACCGGCAGTCGGAAGCCGCCGGCGCGTGACGAGGAGCCAGACGGCGACTGTGACACCGCCGGCCAGGAGCGTCGCCGCAGCGGCAAGGGCCGGCTCGACCTCGGTGTCGAGCGAGAGATGCCGGACGAGGTTGTCGCGGACGGCGAAGACGATCGTCGCCGCGAGCGCGAACCCGAGCCCGATCCACTTCACGTGCTCCGGCCGTCCCGGCTCGCGGACGAGCAGGATCCCGCCGACGACGATCAGGACCGCGCCGACGAGCACGCCTGCCTTCGCCGGCTCGTCGAGGAGCACCAGCGCTATCGCCACGGAGAAGAGCGGCGCCGTCCCGACCGTCACCGACGTTCGCGACGGGCCTGCATCGCGGATCGCGAGCGTGAACAGGACCTGTGAGCAGCCGGGCCCGAGCACGCCGGCGAGCAGGAAGGGCCACACACCCTCGAGCACGACGTCCCCGGCTGCGACGAACGGGATCGTGACCGCCAGAGCAGGGACGATCGTCAGCAGCGCACCCGCCTCGGCGTCCGGCATCCGCACGAGCGCGAACCTGATCGCGACCGTCATCGCGCCGAAGAGCGCGGCCGAGGCAAGAGCGAGCACGACCGCGTCCATCAACGCGAGGCTAGACGAGCGACTACGATCCGGCGCCGTGGCCGACCCGCGCATCCCACAGCTGGCCGAGCTGATGGTGAGCCGGTGTCTGGACGTGCAGCCCGGTTGGCAGGTCTCGGTCCGCGCGACGCCGCTCGCGAGGCCGCTGGTCGAGGAGATCGCGCGGGCGATCGCCCGCCGGGGCGCGTACTACCTGCCGCGGCTCAACTGGGGCCCCGACCGCTTCCGCGCCGACCTCGGCTGGGCGCTCGAGGCGCCGCTCGAGCTGCTCGGCGAGCTGCCGCCGATCGAGCGCTACGCGGTCGAGCACGAGGATGCGCGACTGACGATCCGCTCGCCCGAGGACGTACATGCGGGCTCGGAGCTCGACGCCGGAGCGGCGTCGCCTGCTCCAGCAGGCGATGGCCCCGGCGAGCAAGCGGGCCCGCAACCTCGACGTCCGCTGGGCGATCGTCGAGTACCCGACCACGGCCGCCGCGGAGCAGGCGGGGATGACGCTCGACGAGTACACCGACTTCGTCTACGACGCCTGCCTGCTCGACTGGGACGCGGAGGAAGGGCGGATGCGGGAGATCAAGGAGCGCTTCGACCGCGGCAGCTCGGTGCGGATCGTCGGCGACGGAACCGACCTCACGCTCGGGATCGGCGGCCGCGAGGGCGTCGTCTCGGCCGGGTTCCGGAACATGCCGGACGGCGAGGTCTTCTACAGCCCCGTCGAGGACAGCGCCGAGGGCGTGATCACCTTCGGCGAGTTCCCCGCCGTCTACCTCGGCCACGACGTCTTCGGCGCGCGGCTCGCCTTTCGCGAGGGCAGGGTCGTCGAGGCGACCGCGACAGAGGGCGAGGAGTTCCTGCAGCAGGTGCTCGCGACGGACGAGGGCGCCAGCCGCCTCGGCGAGCTCGGGCTCGGCTGTAACCCGCGCATCACCCGCTTCACCCGCAACGTCCTCTTCGACGAGAAGATCGCCGGCACCGTCCACCTCGCGGTCGGCGCCAGCTACACGTACGCGGGCGGCACGAACGAGAGCGCCGTCCACTGGGACCTGGTCAAGGACCTCCGTCCCGGCGGCGAGCTGCACCTCGACGGCGAGCTCGTCCAGCGCGACGGGCGCTGGCTGATCTAGCAGCCGTTTGAACCGTTCGCGGCTTCGGCTGCGAACACGCGTGGCGTAACCCCAACCCCAAGGAGGCTCACGCCATGCACTTCCTCACACGCAGCATCGTCGCCGCGACCGTCGTGGCGCTGCTCGTCCCGCTCGTCGCGCTCGGCGGCGACAAGCGCGGCCGTGACGACGACAAGGACCAGCGCGGAAAGTCCCGGCTGATCCTCGCGACGGACAACGCCGGGAACCTGCTCCGCTTCCGCGAGGAGTCACCGGAGCTCGTCCGCTCGAAGCAGATCACCGGCCTGCCGATGGGCATCTCGCTCAAGGGCATCGACTTCCGCCCGGCGACCGGAGACCTGTACGCGCTCGGCAGCGACAAGGTCGTCTACCGGGTGAATCCGGACACGGCGATCGCCGTGGCCGAGGGCCCGGCGTTCGAGTCGATGGCCGCCGCGCTCAACGGCGACAAGATCGGCTTCGACTTCAACCCGACCGTGGACAAGATCCGCGTCACGAGCGACGCGGACGACAACATCCGGCTCGATCCCGATCCGGGCAGCCTGCTCGCCACCGACACGAAGCTGACGCCCGCCGACGTCACGGTTGTCGGCTCGGCGTACACGAACTCGTCGTTCGCGGCCTTCGCGAACCGTCCGGCTGCGACGATGCTGTTCGCCTACGACACCTCGGGCGGCGGCGACCGGCTGTGGCTGCAGAACCCGGCGAACGCGGGCACGCTCATGAACCCGCTCTCGACCAGGATCGACCTCGGCAGCGACGTCGGCTTCGACATCGCCGGCGCGGAGAACCAGGGCTATGTCGCGGGCGCACCCTCGGGTCGCTCCGGCGCGCGCCTCTACAAGGTCGACATCACGACCGGCAAGACGCGCCAGCTGGGTCGGATCGGCGGCGGCAACACCGTCGTGACCGGGCTCGCAGCGTGGCAGGACCAGTAGGACGCAGCACCGGCGGGGACGGGTCGCGCATGTGCCGGCCCGTCCCGCCGAACCGGATGCGCCCGTTCGAGCGAACCCCTCGGTCATCGCCCGCCTCCATCCCCAAGCCGAAGCTGCGCCCACCGCCGCTCTCGACGAGGCGGCGCTCGTCGCCCGGGTCGCCGCCGGCGACCGCGACGAGCCGCTCGCGGCCCTGTACGACGCGTACGGGCCTCGCCTCTACGCCCTCGGAGTCCACCTCCTCCATGACCGCGGGCTCGCGGAGGACCTCGTCCAGGAGACGTTCGTGCGCCTGTGGCGCTCCGCGGGACGCTATGACCCCGAGCGGTCGTCGGTGCGGACGTTCGTCTACACGCTGGCTCGGCGAGCGGCCGTCGACCTCTGGCGACGGAGCGCCCGCGCCCCGGTTCCGACAGCCGTTGCTCCCGAGACTGCGGACGAGATCGGCGGAGCGGCGTTCGACGACGTCGTCCTCCGGCTGGCCGTGGGCGAGGCGCTCGAGTCGCTCACGCCGGCCCACCGCGAGGTCCTCGACCTGCAGTACAACGGCGATCTCACCCAGAGCCAGGTCGCGCAGCGGCTCGGCATCCCGCTCGGCACCGTCAAGACGCGCACGCTCCACGCGCTGCGCACGCTCTCGCGAGAGCTGAAGGAGCGCGGTCTCGTTGACTGAAGCGAACGGACACGTCGATCTCGGCGGTTACGCCCTCGGGCTGCTCTCCGCGGAGGATCGCACGGACTTCGAGGCCCATCTCGTGCGGTGCGACGACTGTCGCACCGAGCTGGGAGAGCTGAAGGATGCCGTGTGGCTGCTGCGCGACGCGGCGCCGGCCGTCGCGCCGCCGCCCAGCCTCAAGCGCAAGGTGCTCGCAACCGTCGAGCGCGCAGCGGCCGCCGAGCTGGCGCCTCTGCGCACGGCGCGGCGCCGCCGGCCCCGTCTTGCGTTTGGGGCCGGAGCGGGAGCTCTGGTCGCGGCAGCCGCGATCCTGCTGCTCACGCTCAGGGTCGGCGGCCCGGCGGGCGAGCTGGAGCTCCAGACCACTCTCGGCTCCCCGAACGGTGCACAGGCCGCCGTCGAGGTACGCAAGACCGGGATCGGTCGCGTGATCGAGCTGCGCACCGACGAGCTGCCGATCCTGCCCAAGGGCGAGTACTACGAGCTCTGGTTCGTCGGCCCCGGCGACACGCGTGAGACGCCGAACCGCATCTCGGCCGGCACCTTCCACCCGGACGAGGACGGCCGCTCGCACGTCACCTTCGCCGCCGCCGTCGACCCTGCGCTCTACCCGGTGCTCAGCGTGACCGCAGAGCCGGGCGACGGCGACCCGCGCCCGACCGGGCCCGAGGTGCTCCGCTCCTCGCCGTGAGCGATCAGGTCGCTCCGCGGCCGACGAGCCGGCGCAGCGTCCGCGCCGCCTCGGGCTCGGCGACGACGATCCCGGACATGATCAAGGCACAGCCGCCCCAACCCAGCGCGCCGAGCCGGTCGCCCGCGAGCCAGAAGCCGAAGATCCCGGCCCACACCGGCTCCATCGCGAAGGCGAGCGCCGTCCGGGCCGCACTCAGCTGCCGCTGCGCCCAGGTCTGGACGAGGAAGCCGAACGCGCTCGCGAAGACGCCGGTGACGAGCAGCGCGCCCCAGACCGTCCAGCCGCGCGGCAGCTCGACCTGGCCGAGCGCGACCGCGACGACCGAAAAGCCGGCGAACGCGGCCAGCATCTCCGCCTGGGTGAACGCGACGACGTCGTAGCGCGGCGCGTAGCGCTCCATCAACACGATCTGGAGCGAGTACGCGGCCGAGCCGGCCAGCACGAGCAGGTCGCCGACGGGGTCACCCGCGCCGACTCCGGAGAGCATCGCCAGCCCGGCGACGGCGAGCGCGACGCCCAGCCAGACCGCCCGGCCGACGCGCGTTCGGAAGAGGACGAGGCCGAGGAGCGGCGTGAAGACGACATAGAGGCCGGTGATGAAGCCGGCGCTCGAGACGGTCGTCCGCTCGAGCCCCGCCGTTTGGAGCGCGTAGCCGAGCGCGAGCAGGAGGCCGAGCGACACACCCGCCGTCCAGCCGGGGCGCCCGAGCGAGCGCAACCGCCCGGCGGCTGGGACCGCCAGCACCGCCGAAGCGATCGCGAACCGAACGGCGAGGAAGGCGAAGAGCGGATAGAGCTCCACCGCGTCCTTGACCTGGACGAAGGTGAGGCCCCAGACCGCGGTGACGGCGACGAGCGCGAGCAGGGCCGGCATCGCGCGAGACTAGACCCTCTACAGTCGCCGCCATGCGCGTGCCGACGCTGCTTCGTGAGAACCGCCAGTTCCGGCGCTTCTGGGCAGGTCAGACCGTCTCGCTGCTCGGCGACCAGGTCAGCCTGATCGCCCTGCCGCTCGTTGCCGTCCTGACCCTCGACGCGAGCGCGGCCCAGATGGGGTATCTCGTCGCCGCCGAGCTCGCGCCGAACCTGCTCTTCGCGCTCCACGCGGGCGCCTGGGCCGATCGCCGCCCGCGCAAGCGGCGGATCATGATCGCGACCGACCTCGGCCGCGCGCTCCTGATCGGGTCGATCCCGGTCGCGTACGCATTCGACGCGCTCACCTTCCCGCACATGTTCGTCGTCGCGTTCCTGATGGGGAGCCTGAGCGTCCTCTTCCAGGTCTCGTACCTGCCGGTGTACGCCGCGCTCGTTCCGCGCCGGCGGCTGGTCGAAGGCAGCTCGCTCATCCACGGAAGCCGCGCCTTCTCGTATGTCGCCGGGCCGAGCATCGGCGGCCTGCTCGTGCAGGCGCTCTCCGCGCCGGTGACCCTGATCGTCGACGCGTGCTCCTACATCGCGTCGGCCCTGTTCCTGCAGCGGGTCGAGGTCGAGGAGCCGCCGCCCGAGCAGCCCGGCAAGGGCCACGTCGCTGCCGGCATCCGCTGGGTGTTCGGCAACTCGATCGTCCGGGCCGCGCTCGGCGCCACGGCGACGATCAACTTCTTCAACTTCGTCTTCTTCGCCCTCTTCATCCTCTATGCAACGGAGTCGCTCGGCATCGAGGCCGGGGCGCTTGGGCTCGTGCTCGGCGCCGGGGCCGTCGGGGGTGTGATCGGGGCGCTCGTCACCAACCGCGTCGCCCGCAGGATCGGGATCGGGCCGGCGTTCGCTGTCGGCTGTGTCGTCTTTCCCGCGCCCCTGCTGCTCGTGCCGCTCGCCGAAGGACCGCAGTGGGTGATCCTCGCCTGCCTCTTCCTCGCCGAGTTCGGCTCGGGGATCGGCGTGATGATGCTCGACATCACCGCGAGCGCGATCTTCGCCGCGGTGATCCCGGAGCGGCTGCGCTCCCGCATCGTTGGCGCGTACACGGTCGTGAACTACGGCGTCCGCCCGCTGGGAGCGCTCGCCGGCGGCGCGCTCGGGTCGTCGATCGGACTGCGCCCGACCCTCTGGATCGCGACCGCCGGTGCGCTCACCGGCTTCCTCTGGCTCCTCCCGTCGCCGATCCTCGGGCTCCGCGAGCTGCCCGAAGCCGAAGACGCCGAGGGCGCCCTCGACGGGGCGCCCTCGGTCGATCGCGTCAGGATCTAGATCTTCCGGTCGAGCGACTCCTTGGCGTCGCCGACGGCGTCCTTGGACTTCTCCCAGGCATCGTCCGCCTTGTCCTTGGCGTCGTCTGCCTTGTCCTTGGCCTTGCCCCACGAGTCCTGGGCCTGACCTTCCTTCTCCAGCTCCTCGTCGCCGGTCAACTTGCCGGCGCCCTCCTTGACCTTCCCCTCGATCCGATCCTCATCCACAACGACCCCTTTCCTCGGTTGCAACGGGGTCGTTCCCCGGCGCGGCAGGTCCGAATCCTCTGCGAGCGGCTAGATTTCGGGCGTGCGAGACATCATTCCGACCCTTGCCCGCTGGCATGCCGACGGCCGCCGCGTCGCGATTGCAACGGTCGTCGAGCGCCGTGGCTCGGCGCCGCGCGATCCAGGGCGCGTCGCTCGCCCTGAACGACCTCGGCGAGATCGCCGGCTCGGTCACCGGCGGGTGCGTCGAGCCGTCCGTGATCCGCGAGGCGCAGGAGGTGCTGGACGGCGGCGCCGGCACGCCTGCGCGAGTACGGGATCGCCGACGACGAGGCCTTCGAGGTCGGTCTCTCCTGCGGCGGCACCGTCGGAATCCTGATCGCCGCCCTCGACACGTCGCTCGTACCCCCGCTCGACGAGGCCCTGCGCGCGGACCGGCCGGCGGCGCTGACGATGACCGTGAGCGGCGAGGCGGCCGGAGCGCAACGGCTCCACGACGGGCGCCGACGGCCCGGTCGCGCGCCTGCTCGCGGGCGGCGAGAGCGCGCTCGTCGAGCTCGACGGAACCGCGGTGTTCGTCCACGCGCTGGCGCCGAGACCCGCTCTGTACATCTTCGGCGCGATCGACCACGCCGCTGCACTGGCTCGGGTCGGGAAGCTGCTCGGCTACCGCGTCACGGTCTGCGACGCACGTGCCCGCTTCGTCACGCCCGAGCGGTTCCCCGAAGCGGATGAGCTCGTCGTCGAGTGGCCCGACCGATTCCTGCGCCGGGCAGCCGTCGACGAGTCGACGGCGATCTGCGTGCTCACCCACGACGAGAAGTTCGACGTCCCGGCGCTGATCGCCGCGCTCGATACGCCCGCCGCCTACATCGGCGCGATGGGAAGCAAGGTCACGACCGCCGACCGCGAGGAGCGGCTGCGCGCGGAGGGTGTCGGCGACGCCGGCATCGCCCGCATCCACGCGCCGATCGGGCTCGCGATCGGCGCCCGCTCGCCCGAGGAGGTCGCGGTCGCGATCGGCGCGCAGATCGTCGCGGCGACGGCCGCCGCTCGCCGGCATGCGGCGGCGGCGACGGGCGTCGTCAGCGTGCTGGCCTAGCGCCTTACTTGACGGTCAGGATTCCCTTCATCCCGCCGGCCGCGTGCCCGGGGAGCGTGCACATGTAGGCGAACTTGCCGGCCTTCGTGAAGGTGACCCTCAGCGTGGCGGCCTTCCCGGACTTGAGGATGGGGGTCTTCTTCCCGCCGACCCTGAAGTCGTGGTTGACCGTGCCCTTGTTTGTCACCTTGAAGGTCGTCAGGCCCTTCGCAACCGTCTTCTTCGAGAGAATGAACCTGAACTCGGACGGCTTGCCGGCTGTGACGGTGACGGTCGTCGCCGTCTGTCGGGCTGCGCCGCCGAAGGCCGACACCGCGGCGACGAGCGCCGCGAGCGCGGTCACGACGACGAGCAACGACCCCATCCGCAACGTGCTCAAAAGAACCCTCCTCGTGTCAGCGAACCGATTGCAGCGGTCCAGAGAATAGACGAAGAGACGTCCAGCATGTTGGACGCGACTGCGTCACACTACGATCGGCGGCATGACTTCCTCGCACGATCCAGCGCTCGGGGCTGCGCTGCGACAGGCGCGGAACGCACGCGGCCTCTCGCTCGCCAAGGTCGCCGCGGCGACGTCGATCTCGCGCTCGCTCCTCTCCCTGATCGAGACGGGCCAGAGCGACATCACGATCGGCCGGCTCGGCCGCCTCGCCCAGCTCTACGACCTCAAGCTCGCCGACCTCGTCCCCGAGCCGCGGCACCCGGATCCCCTCGTTGTGCGAGCGGACGACCGCCCGTTGATGCACTACGACTCGGAGGCGATCGACGTCGAGGTGCTCGTCCCCGAAGGACCGCACGCACTCCAGGCACTGCTGGCGACGTACGCGCCGAACGCGCACATGGAGGACTTCGTCGTGCAGCCGAACGAGCAGTTCGTCTATCTGCTCGAGGGGCGCATCCGCACCGAGTTCGCGGACGGACGCGAGATCGAGCTCGGCCCCGGCGACAGCGCCACGTTCATCTCCGGCGAGGGCGGCCACCGCCATACGAACCTCGTCGACGCGGTCTCGCGGATGGTGATCGTGATCCGCAGAACGACCGCGCGCTGACCTTGCGGAGCACCGCTCGATGCGTCCGCTGTGTCCAACGGGTTGGACACAAGGTACGAATTTCTGGAACGCGCCACCGGCACGCTACGCTCATGTCCATGACGCTGGACCGCCTCGGCCGCCCCCTCCGCGACCTGCGCATCTCGGTCACGGACCGCTGCAACTTCCGCTGCGTCTACTGCATGCCGAAGGAAGCGTTCGGCAGCGACTACCGCTTCATGGACCGGAAGGAGCTGCTGACATTCGAGGAGATCGAGCGTGTCGCCCGCGTCTTCGTCGGCCTCGGCGTGCGCAAGCTCCGCCTGACCGGAGGCGAGCCGCTCGTCCGCAAGGACCTGGAGCGGCTGATCGCGCTGCTCGCACCGCTCGGAGCCGAGCTGACGCTGACGACGAACGCGTCGCTGCTCGCCGCGAAGGCCGAGACGCTCGCGACCGCCGGGCTCGACCGGGTCACCGTCAGCCTCGACTCGCTCGACGACGAGACCTTCCGCGCCATGAACGACGTCGACTTCCCGGTCGAGAAGGTGCTCGAGGGCATCGACGCCGCGGCCGCCGCCGGCCTCCCGGTGAAGGTGAACGCCGTCGTCAAGCGCGGCCTGAACGAGCACGCGATCCTCGACATGGCTCGCTACTTCCGCGGCAGCGGCCACACGCTCCGCTTCATCGAGTACATGGACGTCGGCGCGACCAACGGCTGGCGGCTCGACGACGTCGTTCCGGCGGCCGAGATCGTCGACCGGATCTCCGCCGAGTTTCCGCTCGAGCCGGTCGATCCGGGCTACCGGGGTGAGGTCGCCAAGCGCTGGCGCTACCGCGACGGCGCCGGTGAGATCGGCCTGATCGCCTCGGTCACGCAGCCCTTCTGCGGCGACTGCACCCGGGCCCGCATCTCCGCCGAGGGGCGCCTCTACACCTGTCTCTTCGCTCTCCGCGGCCACGACCTCCGCGCGCTCGTTCGCGGCGGCGCCTCCGACGAGGAGCTGCAGGAGGCGATCACGGCGATCTGGGGCAAGCGCACCGACCGCTACTCGGAACGCCGCTCGGAGGCGACGGCCGGCCTGCCCAAGGTCGAGATGAGCTACATCGGTGGCTAGCTCCGAGCACGGGCTCGAGCCACTCTCCCCCTTCACCGCCGTCGACCTGCTCGAGCGCGCCGACGCGATCGAGGTCGAGGTGCCGCGCGGCGAGCCGCGCCAGCTGCTCGCCGGCGTCGCAGACGCCCTCGCGGCGCGCGAGCCGGCCGAGGCCCTGCGCGAGAAGCTCGGCGCGGCCGCCGACGCGGTCTGGCCGGACGAGGAGCGCGGCGACGCCGCGCGACGACGAGCGGCTGCCGCTCGCTCTCGCCTACTGCCTCTCGCTCCCCTACCTCGCGCGCCACCCCTCGGTGAAGGGGCAGCTCACGGAGGTCGAGCCGCTGCTCGAGCTCCTGAGCGAGGAGGAGCTCGACGAGCGCGGCCCCGCCCTCGCGCGCGCCGCCGTGCCCGCGCTCGCGGTCGACGTCGACCTCTTGAAGGACGAGGGCTACCGCTACGTCGCCACGTACCCGCCCGAGGGCTCCGAGGGCGTCGACGTCGTCGGCATGGCCTCGGCCTGGCTGACCCGGCGGATGACCGTCGACGGCGACGACGCCCGCCTCGCGATGCGCCGCTTCCTCGCGGTCGTCGCCGAGGAGATCGAGGTCGAGCTGCCCATCGCGGCGGCGACGATCGACCGGATTCTCGCCGAGCCGATGCCGGCGCACCCGCCGAAGGACCGGCCGTTCCTCTCGCTTGCCCGCGGCCTCGTCGAGGAGGCCGTCTCCGAGCGCGGCTTCCCCTGGTAACGAAGGTCGAGGGACGGTCGCCGTGCGACCGTCCCTCGACTCGTGCCACGAGAGTTAGAGCTCCGCGATTGCCGCCTTCACGCGGGCGGGCGTGAGGGGGAGACGGCGGATGCGGGCGCCCGTGGCATCGAAGATCGCGTTTGCGACGGCCGCTGGAATTGCGGTCATCGCGTTCTCGCCCGAGCCGGTCGGCGCTTCGTTCGGGCGGTTGATCAGCGCGATCTTGATCTCCGGGAGCTCCGTGAACCGGAGCACCTGGTAGCTGTCCCAGTCCGTGCTCTTGGAGGTCTTCGGGTCGAGCACGACCTCCTCCTTGAGCGCGCGGGAGACGCCGTGGACGACGTTGCCCTCGATCTGGGCCTTGATCCCGCGGGGGTTGATGATGATCCCGACGTCGTGCGAGACGACGACCCGCGTCACCCGCACCTTGCCGGTCTTCTTGTTCACCTCGCACTCGCACACCGTGGCGGCGTAGCCGTCGATGCCCTCGTACTGCATCGCGGCGAAACCGCGTCCGGTGGCGATGTCACCGCTCGACGCCGGCTTGGGCGAGTTGCGCAGCTCCCAGCCGGCAGCCTTCGCCGCGACCTCGATCGCGTGCCGGAGCCGCGTGTCGCCGACGTAGCGGAGCCGGAAGGTGACCGGATCGACTCCCGCCGCGACCGCGAGCTCGTCGATGAAGCTCTCGTTGGCGAACGAGTTCTGGATCCGCGCCGGCGAGCGAAGCGGGCCGGTGAAGAACCACGAGTCGACCGTCCTCGCGATCACGCGGGCGTTCGGGACGAGACCCTCCTCGTCCTTCAGGTAGCTCGCCTCCGTGTTCGAGGTGTCCGCCCCGAGCGGTGGGAACGTCGGTGCCTGTGCGCGACGCGGCGCGAGCGTGAGGCCGATCAGGGCCCCGGTCGGGAGGTTCGCCGCCCCGACGTTGCCGGGCCGGCCGCCGCGGGACGCCTGGAGGCTGTCGAAGTCCCAGGCGATCAGGTTGCCGTCCTTGTCGAGGCCGCCCCGCACCTTCATGATCATCGGCGTCCCGTAGTGCTCCCAGATGTGCTCGTCGGCGCGCATCCACTGGACGCGGACGGGCGCACCAACGGCCTTCGAGAGCAGCGCGGCGTCGATCGATGCGGTGTCGGCTCCGTTCAGGCCGTAGCAGCCCGAGCCCTCCTTGTAGATCACGTGCACCTGCTGGTCGCGGAAGCCGAGCACCCTCGCTACCGCCGTTCGGAGCGGGTAGACGCCCTGGGTCGGCGACCAGACGGTCGCCTCGTCGGACTTCACGTCGGCGATCGCGCACGACGGGCCCATCGAGCCGTGCAGCTGGTACGGGTAGTAGTACGTGGCCTGGAGCACCTTGTCGGCGCCGGCCAGCGCCTTGTCGACGTCGCCGTCGTTCGCGAGCAGGCGCGCCTGGGCGGGCAGCTTCTCCATCTGCCCGTAGAGCGCGTCGTAGTTCGAGGGCACGCCGCCCGGGTCCTTCCAGGTCACCTTCAGGTTCTCCGCGGCCCGGATCGCGCCGATCTCGGAGCGCGCGACCACGCCGACGAAGTCCTTCTGGACGACGACCTTGACCAGGTCGGGGACCCGCTTCTTCATCCCGTCGACGCTGACGAGCGTGGCGTTGATGCCCGGCGGGCGTACGACCCGTCCGTGCAGCATCCCCGGCACCTTGACGTTCTGGATGTACTCCTGCTGGCTCCGGACCTTCGCCGGCACGTCGACGTGCTGCACCGAGCGGCCGACGACCTTCAGCTCCGACGGCTTCTTCAGCGGCGCCCGGTTCGTCACCCGGAGGTTGAACTTCTGCCCGCCGATCAGCTCGCCGTAGGTCGCCTTCTTCGACGCGTCGCTCGAGCTGACGACCGCGCCGTCGCGGGTCACGAGCGTGCTCGCCGGCACGCCGAGCTTCTGCGCGGCCATGTCGACCAGCGCCTTGCGAGCCTCGGCACAGGCGCCGCGCAGGCCGTTGAGGGCGAAGTTCGACTTGATCGACTGGCTCCCGGCGGTCGTGCCCTGGTCGGGCGTGAGCCAGGTGTCGGACTGGATCAGGTCGATCTTGTCGAGCGCGACGTCGAGCTCGTCGGCGGCGATCTGCATCTGCGCCGTCTTCAGGCCGGTGCCGAGCTCGACCTTGCCGGTGTGAATGGTGACGCGGCCGTTCTGCCCGACCACGACCCACGAGTCGATCTGGGTGGCGTCGATCAGCGCCGGGCCGATCGCGCCGGTCGCGCCCTTCGCGCGCGTCGCTCCGAGCGAGAGCGGCACGCTGAACGCGACGATGAGCGCGCCGCCGCCCTTGAGGAAGTCGCGGCGGGAATGGGGTGTCTCGATCAGGTTCGTCATCGCTCCCCCTATGCCGCCGACGCCTGTGAGGCGCGCTTGACAGCCTGGACGATCCGGTAGTGCGTCCCGCAGCGGCAGATGTTGCCGTTGAGGGCCTGCTTGATCTGAGCCTCCGTCGGGCGCGGATTGCGCTTCAGGAAGACGATCGACTGCATCACCATGCCGTTGATGCAGTAGCCGCACTGGGCGGCCTCCTCGGCGATGAACGCCTCGAGCACCGGATGCGGGTTCTTCGCCGTCCCGAGCCCTTCGAGCGTCGTCACCTTCTTCCCGGCGACTGTCGACACCGGGACGATGCACGAGCGGGCGGCCTGGCCGTCGACGTGCACCGTGCACGCTCCGCACTGCGAGAGCCCGCAGCCGAAGCGCGGCCCATGCAGGTCGAGCTCGTTGCGCAGGACGTAGAGAAGCGGTGTGTCCGGCGCAGACTGGACGGTGTGGCGCTTGCCGTTCACCGTCAGCTTCACCGTCGTAGCCATAGACCCTCCTGACGGGTACGTGAATGGCGTCGCCGACACGCGCCGACGGCGGCGGCGCGGCGCTTCATTGGAGACTACGCCTCCAACCCACTGGACGCAAGTTCGCAGTACGGGACGCGGGGCCGCCGACCGGGCCGGATAGAATCGACTGCTCCGATGACCGCCTTCGTCGCAGCAGCCGACCGCCGCCTACCGCGCGGATGGGGCCACCTCGCGCTCCAGCTCGGGTTCTGGCTCGGCTTCTACGTCGCCTACCAGGCGGCGCGCGGGCTCGCCGACCGCGGCGGCGTGGCGGCGGCGTTCGCCAACGGCGAATGGATCATCGAGCTCCAGCGCGACCTCCACTCGATGTTCGAGCTGACGCTGCAGACGGCGGTCGAGAGCTCCGGTCTCCTGATCCAGGCGACCTCGCTCACCTACTGGCTCTCGCAGTTCGCCGTCGTCGGGATCGCGCTCGTCTGGGTGTACTTCAAGGCACACGAGCGCTTCTACGGGTTCCGGAACACGCTCATCGTCGGCAACCTGATCGGGCTGGTCGGCTACGTGCTCGTCCCCACCGCGCCGCCGCGGATGTTCCCGGAGGCCGGATTCGTCGACACGCTCGCGGCGCACTCGACGGTCAACCACTCCTCGACCTTCGTGGCCTTCGCCTCGAACCCGTACGCGGCGATGCCGAGCCTGCACGCGCTCGACGCGCTGATCGTCAGCGTCGTCATGGGGACGGTCGTGCGGCGCTGGTGGGCGAAGGCTCTCTGGCTGGCGTGGGCGCCGTGGGTGTGGTTCGCCGTGATGGCGACCGGCAACCACTTCTGGCTCGACGTGGCTGCGGGCATCCTCGTGGCCGCGGTCGCCGGGGCGATCGTCTACCGCCCCTGGCGCCGGTTTCGGCCGAGCCTCGCGTGAGCCTCAAAGAGGCCTACACGGCGGGGGCGCGCGGGATGGCCGCCCGCTCGATGACGGGGCTCGCGCGCACGCGCGTCACGCCCAACATGCTCACCGCCGCCGGCGTGACCCTCTGTGCGCTCGGCGCGGTGCTCGTCTACTTCGAGTATCGGACCGAGTGGTTCTACTTCTTCGGCGGGCTCGCGTTCGTCGTCGGCTCGGTCCTCGACATCCTCGACGGCGCGCTCGCCCGGGCAGGCGGCAAGCAGACGCCGTTCGGAGGGTTCCTCGACTCGACGCTCGACCGCGTCGGCGAAGGGCTGATGCTCGGTGCGATCGGGCTCGTCTTCATGCGCGACGGCAAGGAGCTCGCGCTGGCGCTCGCGATGGCCGCGATCGGAGGGTCATTCCTCGTCCCGTATGCCCGCGCGAAGGCGGAAGGGCTGGGGATCAAGGCCGACGTCGGGATCGGCTCGCGCGCCGAGCGCGTCGTCGTCATCTCCATTGGGCTGGCGCTCGCGCCCTGGGGCGTGCTGCCGTGGGCGATCGGCGTGCTCGCGCTGACCGCATGGTTCACCGTGCTGCAGCGGATCCTTCACGTCCGCCGCGAGCTGCGCATGCGCGCGAGCTAGCGATCTCGTCTATAGTGCTAGCAGTTTGGCTGCTAGCACTTCTCACTCTGGTCGGACGAGCGTGCTCGTTCGCATGCCCGGCTCGCTCAAGCGCGCGCTCGTCCGCGAGGTCGCCCGCCGCGAGTCGAACCTGAACGACGTCGCCGTCTCGCTCCTCGCGGAGCGCTTCGGCATTCGCTTCTCCCCCAGCGGCCGCCGTCGCAAGGCGATCCCCGGCGCCGCCGGCGCGGTCGTCCTGCGCATGCCGCCGGAGCTGCGCCGCGAGCTCAAGGCCGCCGCCCGCCGTCGCGGCCAGAACGTCAACGACCTCGTGCTTCTCACCCTCTCCGAGGCGCTGGAGATCCCCTTCGCCTCCAATCGAAAGGACACCCCCATGGCATCGACCACCCCCTCGTCGAACGGCCGTGCCCGCAGCAACGACAAGGTGCGGGTCGCGATCGTCGGCGTCGGCAACTGCGCGAACTCGCTCCTGCAGGGCGTGCAGTACTACAAGGAAGCCCCGGACGACCAGTTCGTCCCCGGGCTCATGCACGTGAACCTCGGCGGCTACCACATCCGCGACATCGAGTTCACAGCCGCGTTCGACGTCACCGCCGAGAAGGTCGGCAAGGACCTCGCCGACGCGATGTGGGCGCACCCGAACGACACGATCAAGTTCGCCGACGTGCCGAAGACCGGCATCACGGTCAACCGCGGGATGACACACGACGGGATCGGCAAGTACCTCTCCCAGATCGTCACGAAGGCCCCCGGCGAGACGGACGACATCGTCGGGATCCTTCGGGAGACGAAGACCGACGTCGTCGTCAGCTACCTGCCCGTCGGCTCCGAGGCGGCCGCGAAGTGGTACGCCGAGCAGTGCCTCGAGGCCGGCGTCGCGCTCGTCAACTGCATGCCTGTCTTCATCGCGCGCGAGAACTACTGGCAGAAGCGCTTCGAGGAGAAGGGCCTGCCGATCATCGGCGACGACATCAAGTCTCAGGTCGGCGCGACGATCACGCACCGCGTGCTCACGAGCCTCTTCCGCGAGCGTGGCGTCAAGCTCGACAAGACGATGCAGCTGAACGTCGGCGGCAACTCCGACTTCCTCAACATGCTCGAGCGCGACCGCCTCGAGTCGAAGAAGATCTCGAAGACGAACGCCGTCACGTCGATGCTGGACTACGACCTCGGCGACGGGAACGTCCACGTCGGCCCGTCGGACTATGTCCCGTGGCTGACCGACCGCAAGTGGGCGTACATCCGGATGGAGGGCTCCTCCTTCGGCGACGTGCCCCTGAACGTCGAGCTCAAGCTCGAGGTCTGGGACTCGCCGAACTCGGCCGGGATCGTGATCGACGCGGTCCGGATGGCGAAGCTGGCTCTCAACAACGGCGTCGCCGGCGCGCTCGAGGGCCCGTCGAGCTACCTGATGAAGTCGCCCCCGAAGCAGATCGTCGACGACGAGGCTTTCGATGCGACGGAGCGCTTCATCGCCCAGAACGCGCTCAAGCGGGCGAAGGCTCCGGCCACCGCATAGACGCGTGGGTAGGCTCGGGCGCGATGGTGACCGTCGCGCTCGAGCCCGCCTCCCGCTGGAGCTACGCCGAGCTGGCGGAGATCTTCAACGCCGCCTACGAGGGCTATTTCACGCCGTTCGCGCTCGACGAGGCGGCCTTCCGCTTCATGTCGACGACGTGGGACGACGATCTCGACGCGTCGCGCGTCGCGCTCGTCGACGGCGAGCCCGCGGGCATCTGCAAGCTCGCGGTCCGGGGTGACCGCGGCTGGATCGCCGGCAACGGGGTCACCACTCCGCACCGCGGCACGGGCGTCGGCAAGGCGCTCATGCGCGGCGTCCTCGAGGAGGCGGCGCGGCTCGGCCTGCGCGAAGTCTCGCTCGAGGTGCTCGTCCAGAACCAGCCGGCGATCCGGCTCTACGAGAAGCTCGGCTTCCGGACTGTGCGCGATCTCGAGGGATGGACGCTGGGGGAGCTTGTGTTTCAGAAACACAAGGCTTCCGTGGTCCCGGCCGCTCGGGCGCAGGCGCGCATCCGCGCGGAGCGCACCTGGCGCGAGCCGTGGCAGCGCGCGGACGAGACGGTCGCGAACCTGGACGACGTCGAGGCGCTCGAGAGCGAGCACGGCGCTGCGCTTTTCCGCCGCAGCGGTGAGCGGGTCTCGCTGCTGCAGGGCGTCGCGGCGAGCGACGACGCTGCGCGCGACCTGCTCTTCGCCCTCCCCGAGCAGGCGACCTCGCTGCATTGGATGAACGGGCCGAGCGGCGATCCGTTCAACGCGGCGATCGCCTCGCTGGGCGGAACGCAGGCGTGGCGCCAGCACGAGATGCTGCTCGAGCTCTGAACCTCGTCGCCGGGCGCCGGCCGGTGCCGGCGCCCGGCGCGCTGTCTCACCAGTGGGCGAAGACGCGGGCGGGGCCGCCCGATCCCTGCTCCCACGGGACCAGGCCGACGACGACCGTGGCGCCGCGCGGGCGCACCTGGTCGAGGTTCGCGAGGTTCTCGATCCCGTAGCGGTCGGCGCTCAGCAGCGTCACATGCGCGTCGAACGTCTGCGACCGACCGGGGTCGAGGCTGAGCGTGTCGACGCCGATGCCGGCGATGTCCCGCTCCTCCAGCAGCCACTCGACCGCCGCCTTGCCAAAGCCGGGGAAGTGCTGCAGCCCGTCCGCGCCGACGTTCCGGTACGCGGCGACGCTGCCGGCGCGGGCACCCCAGCCGGAGTTCATCGCGACGACCGAGCCGCGCGGAATCCGCCCGTGACCCCGCTCGAACCGGACGAGGTCGGCCGGGACGACCTCCGCGTCCGGATCGGCAGCGGCACGCTCTGAGATGTCGACCACGACGAGCGGACGCACGAGCTCGTCGAGCGAGATCTGGGGTGAGAAGCGCCCGCCGGTGACGAAATGGGCGGGCACGTCGAGGTGCGTGCAGTTGTGCTCCCAGAAGTTCCAGATCTGCCCGTAGAACCCGTTGGCGGGAATCGTGACGGCCGTCTGCCGGTCGAGGACGGCCGGGGCGCCGAGGAACCCCGGAAAGCCCTCCCTGAACTCGTGGGTGAGATCCTGCGTCCGGTCCTTCGCCTGCGACGCGCCGAGCGCGCGGCCGGGAAGCGCGGCTGCGACCGCCACGCCGGCGGCGCCGAGCAGCGCCGTTCTGCGATCGAGCTTCGGCGGGGCCTCCTCCTCGACCCGCGCACGAACGGTCTCGATGGTGCCTGGCAAGCACATGTGGCTCCTCCTCTCGCGAGACGTCGCGGCGACGCTAGCGAACGACGCCGCGGGCCGCGTCAGCCGAACGTGATGACGCTGCGGATCCCGTCCTGGGACTCCATTAGCTCGAAGCCGCGGTTGACCTCGTCGAGGGTGAGCCGGTGCGAGAGGAACGGGTCGACGTCGATCTCGCCGGCCAGCCACCGGTCGACGAGCTGCGGCACCTCGTCGCGTCCCTTGATCCCGCCGAACGAGGAGCCGGCGATCCGCCTCCCGGTGATCAGGAAGCGCGGGACGACCTCGAGCGTCTCCCCCTTGCCGGCCACGCCGGCGACGGTGCAGAGCCCCCAGCCCATCCGTGCCGCCTCGACCGCCTGGCGCATGACGGCGACGTTGCCGGTCGCCTCGAACGTGTAGTCGGCGCCGAAGCCACCGGTCTCCTCGACGATCCGCTCGACGACGTCGGGGCCGCCGAGCATCGTCTCGGTGGCGCCCTGGCCCTTCGCCAGCTCGAGCCGCTCCTCCGAGAGGTCGACGCAGATGATCCGCTCTGCGCCCTGGAGCCGGCACCCGGCGACGGCCCCCAGGCCGACCATCCCGGCGCCGAAGACGGCACAGGTCGAGCCGGGCTCGACCGCCGCCGTCTTCATCGCCGCGCCGAGGCCGGTCGAGAGCCCGCACGCGAACAGCGCCGCACCCTCGAGCGGGGCCTCCGGGCTCACGCGTGCGAGCGCGATCTCGGGCATGACCGTGTACTCGGCGAACGTCGAGGTGCCCATGAAGTGGCGGATCGGCTCGCCGTCGCGCGCGAGCCGGGTCGTCCCGTCGGGCAGATGGCCTTTGCCCTGCTCCTCCCGGATCGCGAGGCACAGGTTCGTCCGCGTCGAGCGGCAGTGAACGCACTCGCGGCACTGAGGCGAGAAGAGCGTGACCACGTGGTCGCCCACGGCCAGCGACGTGACGCCCTCGCCGACTCGCTCGACCACGCCGGCGCCCTCGTGCCCGAGCACCGTCGGTGAATACCCGGACGGGTCGGCGCCCGAGGCGGTGAAGAGATCGGTGTGGCAGACCCCGCACGCGACGAGCCGGACGAGCACCTCGCCCGCCTTCGGCTCCGCGAGGTCGAGCTCCTGCACCTCGAGCGGCTGCCCGAACTGTTCCAGCACGGCGGCGCGGATCTTCACCGGACGACTCTAACTAGACTCGCCCTCGTGAACTTGCTCATGCCTCCGGGGCGTCGCTCGCGCCGCGTAGGCCGGTGGGACAGTACGGTGGTACGGCCCGCCGGGTGGAGCGGCGCGAGCGGCGTCAGCCTTTCGCGGAGCCCGGCTCCGCCGGGCGGGAGCGAAAGGCGGCCGGTGGCGTGAGGATTTGCCTGGTCACGCCGTTTGCGTGGTCACAGCCGCATGACGTGAACGAGCACGTCGCGGGGATCGCGAAGGAGCTGCGCGGGCTCGGGCACTCCGTCACGGTGCTCGCGCCTTCGAGCCGGACCGCCGACCTCGTCGCAGGGCACCGCGCGCTCGCCCGCGGCGAAGCCGCCGAGGTGATCGCGATCGGTGCGGCCGTCCCGGTCTCGCGCCGCTCGAGCCTCGGCGTGCCCGTCGGCGTGCGCGCGAACCTCCACCTCGCGCTGCGCCAGGGCGGGTTCGACGTCGTCCACGGTTTCGAGCCCGGCCTGCCGAGCATCTCCTACCTCGCGCTCCGCGACTCGCAGGCTCTCGGCGTCGCCACCTTCTTCTCGCCCGAGCGGCTCGGCTATCCACCGCGACGGGCCTTGCGCGAGAAGCTTCTCGGCCGCATCGACGCGCTGCTCGCGACCTCGCCGAGAGCGGCCGAGGCGGCTGCCGAGCGCTTCCCCGGCGACTACCGCGTGGTCTCGCCGGGAGTCGACCCGGACTTGTATGCCTCGGGTGAGAAGCGACGCCTCGTCGTGATCGAGCTTCACTCCGGGTCGCTCCCCGTCGCCCGCGCCGCACTCCGGTCGCTGCGCGAGCTGCCCGACTGGGAGGCGGTGCTGCTGCGGACGAAGCCGCTGTCGACTCGGCCCGGGATCCCGCTCGCGCTCCGCAACCGTGTTCGTGTTCGCTCCGGCCGGACGTCGTCCGCGCGCGCCGCCGTGCTCGCCGAGGCCGCGATCGTCGCGCCGGCTCCGACGGGCTCCGTGCGGCTTCGGCTCGAGGCCGCCGCGGCCGGGGCAGCGCTCGCCAACCCTCCCGGGGTCCTCGAGCAGCCCGAGCTCGCCGCCGCCGCGATCGCGCGACTCGCGGAGGACGACGCGCTGCGCGAGCGCCTGCAGGCAGAGGGGCGGACTGCCGCGGAGGGCCAGAGCTTCGCAGTCGTCGCCCGCGAGCTCGACGAGCTCTACCGCACGCTCGGCGGCCGCAAGCGGCCGCGCCGCCCGGCGGCGCCGTCCCCCTCGCGGACCGGCCGTGGATCCTCGCCGACCTGCACATGCACACCTCCTGGTCGCACGACTGCTCGATCGAGGTCGACGAGCTGCTCGACTACGCGGAGGCGGAGGGGCTCGGCGCGATCGCGGTCACGGACCACAACGTCTTCGGCGGTGCCCTCGAGGCGGTCGAGAAGGCGCGCGGGCGCGACCTGATCGTGATCCCGGGCGAGGAGGTGAAGACGGACGACCAGGGCGAGGTGATCGGCCTCTTCCTTCGCGAGGAGATCCCACGCGGGATGACGTTCGCCGACACCGTCGCCGCGATCCGCGAGCAGGGCGGCGTCGTCTACCTCCCCCACCCCTTCGACCGCATGCACGCGATCCCGTTCCCGGCCACGCTGCACCGGCACCTGCACGAGATCGACGTCCTCGAGGTCTACAACGCGCGACTCCTCTTCGAGGGCTACAACGACGAGGCGGTCCGCTTCGCCCGCAAGTACGGCCTTCCGGCCGGCGCCGGCTCGGACGCGCACGTGCTCCAGGGCGTCGGCACGGGGGCGCTGCGGCTGCGGGCGTTCGACGGGCCGGAGGAGTTCCTGCTCTCGCTGCGCACGGCCGAAGTGCTGCGCCGGCCGAAGTCGCTCGCCTACCTGCAGAGCCTCAAGTGGGTGGCGCAGGTCAAGGAAAAGGTGCGCTAGGAGAGAACCGGGATACGACTCCTGTGAGCGCCGCACCCTACCGACGAGATCTACGAGCGCTACCTGCAGAAGGCGATCTCCGAGATCAACGACCTCGGCGACGAGATCGGCCGCGCGGGCGACGAGACGCACGTCCCCGTGCTCGGCTCCGGGCACCCGCTCGCGGACGTCTTCCTGCTCAAGTACGAGCCGAAGCCGTCCGAGACGCAGGAAGGCGTCGCCTTCTTCGGCCGCTCGGGCCAGGCGCTCCTGAAGTCGCTGCAGCGCCTGCACGTCGACCCGATGGCGGTGTACGGGACGAACTGCCTCAAGTTCGCGGGCCAGGATCCAGAGGAAGGGAAGCCGTGGCTCACGCGCGAGCTGCACATCGTGCAGCCGAAGCTGCTCGTGCTCATGGGCGAGCGGACGGTCGAGTTCCTGAACGCGATCTCGTTCCCGCTCGCCGATCCCGTCGACCCGGCCGGCGAGGGCCTCCAGCGCTTCACGGGGACGGTGCAGGCGCTCGTCGTCCCCGACATCGACACGGCGCTCGACGAAGCGCCGGCCAAGACCGCCTTCTGGAACGCATTCAAGGCGGTCGGCTCGTGGTACGCGGAGCTCCCGCCCTACTAGGGCGGACACGGGCGCTCGCGCTCGTGGGCCTGACCGCGGCGCTCGCCGCCTACACCGCCGGCGCCGGCCACCTCTGGGACGCCGGGCTCTGGCCGGACGTGCTCTTTCTCGCGCTCGTGCTCTTTCCGGCCACGCTTGCGCTCGTCTGGCTCCTGCTCCCCCTCGCGTACCAACGCGGCCTCCTGCTCGTCGCTCTCGCGCTCGTCGTCCTCGCCGTGCTGCTCCGCATGGCCGAGCTCGACGTGCTCTTCAACCTGGCGAAGCTCTTCGCGCTCATCCTGCTCGGCTTCTGGTTCCTCTCCTACTTCGAGACCGTCGCCTGGGCGGTGCTCATCGCCGTCATCATCCCGTGGGTCGACGCGATCTCGGTCTGGCGCGGGCCGACCGAGTACGTCGTCGAGGAGCGGCCGAGCCTGTTCGAGGACGTCTCGATCGCCTTCCGCGTGCCCGGCGAGGACGGCACGGCGAACCTCGGCCCGCCGGACATCCTCTTCTTCTCGCTCTTCCTCGCCGCCGCGCAGCGCTTCGGGCTCCGGGTCGGCTGGACGTGGCTGGCGATGACGGCCCTGCTCGGGGCGACGCTGGTGCTCACGGCGACGACGGACGTCGCCGGCCTCCCCGCCCTCCCCGCGATCTGCGTCGGCTTTCTGCTCCCGAATCTCGACCTGCTCTGGCGTGAGTTGCGCCCGACCAGGGAAGCGACGTAGACTCATGGACGATCTCGACGCAGCGGTCGGCCGGGCGCTGACCGAAGCCCGGCTCGAGCTCTCGCTCGAGTTCCACGAGGGTGCCGACGGCCGGAAAGCAGGGGCGCTGCGGATCAAGGACGCGGCCGGACGGACGATCGCGCACGTCGAGCTCGAGAGCCCGGAGGCAATGAACGTCGCGCTCGCGAGACTCGTCCAGCTCGGCTTCCAGAGCGGCGCCGCGCCCGGCGCGGAGCCTGCGCCGCCGCCGACCACCCAGGTCGTCTCTGCAGTGGAGGCGCCCGTCCTCGTCGCCGGCGTCGACGGCTACCGCAAGGGCTGGGTCGCCGTCTCGCTCGATCCGAGCGGCGACGTCCAGGTCTCCACGCACCCGAGCTTCGCCGAGGTGCTCTCGCTGCAAGCGCGGGTGCTCGCGGTCGACATCCCGATCGACCCTCCGGGGCTCGGGGCTCGCGCGGCCGACGCCGGTGCGCGAGCGTTCGTCGGCGGCCGCGGAAGCAGCGTCTTCCCCACGCCGCCGCGGGCCGCGCTCGAGGCACGCACGTTCTCGGAGGCGAACGAGATCGCGCGGACGATCACCGGCAAAGGGATCTCGCAGCAGGCGTTCGCGCTCGGGAAGAAGATCCTCGAGGTGCACCAGCTCGCGGACGTAGACGAGCGGGTGATCGAGATGCACCCGGAGGTCTCCTTCTGCGAGCTTGCGGGCGGGCCGCTGCCGGAGTCGAAGCACACGGCGGACGGGCTCGGCCGCCGCCGCGACCTGCTCGAAGCGGCCGGGATCAGGCTGCCCGGCGCCGTCCCGGGGGTCCCGGAGGTCGACCTCCTCGACGCCGCCGTCGGCGCCTGGACGGCGGCTCGCTACGCGCGTGGTGAGGCTTCGCCGTTCCCGCCGGAGCACGGCGCCCGCCTGGGCGCAATCTGGCGGTAACGAGCCCGTCCGTCCGTCCGGCGAGCCTCGTATCGTGCCGCCGTGAGCTCGCAGCAGGTCGAGACGTGGGTCACCGAGTCGCCCAGCCCTCCGAGCTTTGCCGTCTGGCTGGCACTCACCGTCGCGATCAACGTCCTCGCGCTGCTCGTCGTCGACTGGCTCTTCGACGGGGTCACGATCGAGGGCTGGTGGCCGATCATCCTCGGCGCGCTCGTGCTTGGCCTCGCCAACGCGTTCCTCAAGCCGATACTCGCGCTCCTCACGTTCCCGCTGATCGTCTTCACGTTCGGGCTCGCCTACTTCGCGCTCAACGTCGCCATGCTGGCGCTCGCCGAGTGGATCGCGCCGCGGTTCTCGATCGACGGGTTCTGGACGTACGTCGGCGCGACGATCGTCATCTGGCTCGTGAACGTCCTCATGCAGGCGCTCGTAGGCGCCATCTCCGGCCGCAACGCGCCGCCGCCGCCCCGCCAGTCCTACTAGCGAAACTCGCTAGAGGCTGTCCGCTGGCTCAGCGCGCGTCGCGCTCGAGGGCGATCGCGTCACGCTGGCAGACATGGAGGCCCGGCCGTCTCGCTTGCCGCCCAGGGTGAGCCCGTGCTGCAGGTGCTGCTCGCGCTCCTGCGGAACCGCTAGACCGCCGCGCGGGGAGGGCCCGCTGTACGGGCCCTCCTCGGCGATCGGTCTCCGGCGCGTCGGTTACGCGACGGCGACGCGGTTCTCGGTGACGCCGTTCTGGTGCGTCACGACCTTGCCACTCGTGATCTTGGGCGGGTTCGGGAAGGCCATCTCGAGCTTCTCGTCGCGAACCCAGCTGGCGGCGAGCTCGGAAGACGCGTTGGCCTGCTCGGGAGTCTCGAAGAGCCCGAGCTCGCTGATGACGCCGTTGTCGCCCTCGATCAGGTAATAGCCCTTGAAGCCCTCGAGCTTCCGGAGCTTCGGGACGAGAGACTCGTTGACCTTGCCGGTCAGCTCGACGATGCGATTCTGGTCAAGGCCGTCGTGGCGACGAATGGTCGCATACATGTGATGCTCCTTCTGTTCTTCTCACAGGGCAGGAGAGTCCGAACGAACTCCCTGCTGCGCTCAGGCCAGATGTGACAGACGAAGAGGAAGGTGCAGAGCCTCGGCGGCTTCAACGCAAGAGCCAAACGCGATGTGTCCAACATAGCAGCGATTTGTGCGCGCTGTAACAAAGCGCGTGGCGGAGCCGGCTAAGCCGAGGCGAAGAAGGCTAGGGCGTGATCGGTTTTTGCGTGACTTCGTAGAGCCGCCGGAGCGCAGGCGAGAAGTGGTCGGAGCGCTCGCTCTTGATCCCCTCGAGGGCAGTGAGGAGTTCCCGGCGGTGGTTTTCGTGGATCCGGCCGCGGCCTGCGTCGAGCGCGTTGCTCAGCACGTGGCGGAGCTCCTGAGTAGGGACGCGGGCCTCGACGAGTCGATCGCGGATCTCCTTGGCGTCGACGTACGGGAGATCGACCGGCTCATAGCCGAGGGTCAAAGTCACGATCTCCACCTGCACGTCGGGTGACGTTACGCCCGTCTCGGGCACCTTGCAACGGGTCCGCTCGAGCGCCGAGCCGTAGACGCGATCTCCTGCGCGCTACCGCTGTCGCCTTTCCTGGCAACAGCGGCCTGCTCGTGGCGTAATTCGTCCTGTCACGGCCTGCGCGCTAGGACGTCTCGATTAGAAGACACCGTGAGCCTTGAAGTGAGGGCTCGCCGGCCGCGGGTCGCTCCGCGCGCTTGTAGAGCAACACGCAGGGTGGCGACCCGCGCCTCCGCCGTTTTGCCCAGCCGGGGTCGGTGGGGCTGTAGGATGCGTCGCGGCTCGAGCCGGCGCCCCTGCGTGCCGGCATCAGAGCCGAGGGAGGTGCCCGCTGGCATCCCAGGTCCAGATCGCTCCGCAGGTGGAGGCTGACCTGCCGCACCTGTTCGGGCTCGCGAAGGGCATGTTCGCCGGTCTGCCCGGCTGGAGCGACGAGCGGGTACTCGAAGTGCTGGAGCGTAGTGTGACTTTTGTCGCTCGCGAGGAGGGTCGACCTGCCGGCTACGTCGCCTTGCGCCGCGAGGAAGACGGGGCGATCGTGGTCGAGCAGCTGTTCGTCGCGCCCGGCCGCGAGCGGCGTGGTATTGGACATCGGCTGCTCGCCTATGCGGAGGGGTATGCGATCGCGGAGCGGGCGCGATCGCTCCGAGTAGTCGTTGAGGAGAGCAACCAGCAGGCTCGGAGCTTCTACAGGCGCTCGGGCTTCGTACCGGTGGAGCCAGAGTTGTTCGAACTAGTCCTCCCAAGGGCCGATTTGTGATCGAGGACGAGCCTCAACATCTGCGTGTCCTGATCGCGAACGAGCGGCGTGACCGGCTCGAGTTGCTCGCCTCAGTCGTCGCCGGGCTCGGGCACGAAGTGATCGCACGAGAGATCGAAGTCGGCGAGGTCGGCGCCGTGACCGCACGAGAACGGCCCGATGTCGCGCTCGTAGGGCTCGGCCTCTCCTCAGAACACGCACTCGATCTGATCGCGAAGATCGTCCACGAATCCGCCTGTCCCGTGATCGCGCTGCTCTCGGCCAGGGATCCCGCCTACGTCCGTGAGGCGGCCAAACGCGGCGTCTTCGCCTACATCGTCGACACCACCCCTGAGGAGCTGCAGAGCGCGATCGACATCACCCTGCAGCGTTTCACCGAGTACCACAGCCTGCAAGGAGCCTTCGGACGCCGGGCGCTGATCGAGCAGGCGAAGGGGATCCTGATGGCCCGCCACGCGATCGACGCCGACAAGGCGTTCGAGATGCTGCGTGACCACTCACAGCACAACGGCCACAAGCTCGCAAACGTGGCGGCGGCGATCGTCGACAGCCATCTCCTGCTACTGCCGCCAACCACACATCAGCCGACTCCTGCCGAGCGGCCGGGGTAAGACTAAGGGAAGACGAGCTCGATCTCGAGCTCGTCGCGCGCGGGGCGCGGCTTCGATTGTGCCGCTGCCCGAGTTGGCGCCAACTGGGTGCGAACATGGCACGCGACCGCGTACAGGAGGATCGCGACTCCGCACAGCACTGCTAGTGCCTGGCCGGCCAGCGCGACGTCGAGCGCCTGCGAGGCCCCGACACCCGAGGCGATGAGCGCCGCGACGCCGGCGCCGGCCTTGGTCGCGCCAGCGGGACCGATCGGCAACGCTCCTGCTGCCGCGCCGGCGGCGAGGTAGAGGACGGCGAGCGCCAGCGAGAAGCCGACCCCGAGCGCTCCGAGAAGGAGCACTAGCGCGACCGCCCGGACGAGCCAGGAGACAGAGACGAGCGCCCATGCCCCCGAAGCAGCTCGCAGTGAGATTGTGCGCGGCCTGAGCCAGCGGCCGAGCCGAGAACGCGCGAGCCGCCCGCGTGTGGCCATTCGCGGCAACACTGCGACGAAGGCGGCGGCTGCGAATCCAACCCCGGCAAGAAGGATCAGCCCCGTGCGCACGGCGCTCGAGTGGCCCGGCACGACAGCCAAGGCAAACGCGAGCGGGGCCAGGGCGGCGATGTCGATCAGGCCGAGCACGACGATCGAGAGGCAGAGCGTCCGCACGCCGGCCGGACAGCCCGGATAGCGGTTGACGATCGCGATCCGGACGACGTCAGTGCACCGGCCGGGGAGGACGAGCCCAACGATCGAGGCGCCTCCGGTCGCCGCGGCGAGGGCACGCGTCTGCGGGCGCTCGTCCACCGCGAAGAGCAATCGCCACGCGTAGATCTTGAGGGCGTACGCGACGAGGAAGAGAAGGCCCGCCGCCGTGAGAAGGCTGGGATCCCCGCGCGAGAGCGGCCAAGGAGTATCGGCGAAGCGACGGGCAGCCAGGATCGACAAAGCAAGGGCGAGAGCTCCTGAGCCGGCGAGCAGCGTCAGCCTGACGCTCGCCGACCGGCCGAGGCGCCTGAGGCCCTGCTCCAAGGGTAGGCGATGCCCGCCCCCGCGAACGATTGGGGACATTGATCGGTCCTGAGGCCATGCCTCCTCGCGCAACTCGAACTCGACTCGGGTGACCTCGATCACGGTCATGAGGGGCCGGCCACCGCCGATGCTCCCTCGACGGACGACGAGATCGCCGGCGCGGCGAGCAACCGACGGCGGATCCCTCGCTCTCGGGCGACCATTACGGGCTGCCCGTGATCCGGGACGGGGCTTACCATGGTGTACGAGCGATCGCCGAGCGACAGCTTCGCCGACTCGACGCCGTCTTCCGCCAGCCATGCCTCGACAGCGTCGAGAACGAGGACGACGGTGCGCGACTCTGGCTCCGATCGAACCCTGACTTCCTTGCGACGGCCATCGAACGTGACCGATGACCGATCAAATACGCTGGCCAGCCGCCGCACGAGAGCGTGAACGCCCGTGGCGTCCGCAACGGCAACGCGAATCTCCACCATCTGGTCCTCCGGGCTCGAAGCTTCGTCGCCGGCCGTTGCGTGAGGCCAGCCAGGTACTGCTCCAACCCGCTTCGCTCAGGGCGGACTTTCCGCGGGCCAAGGCTTTGGCCCCGCGTGGTGACTCGCTGCGCCATTCGATGAGGCGCCGCCAAGATCCAGCCTAGCACTCCGCGTTCGGCGGAGCGTACCGCGGTCGCGACGGCGCCTCAGCCGATCCGCAACAGACCCTTGATCGCGCTCCAGCGGGAGGTCTAGCGCGTCAGCAGCGCCACCGTCTCCACGTGCGGCGTGTGGGGGAACATGTCGACGGGTGTCGCCCGCGTGAGCTCGTAGCCGTACTCGCCGCGGAGCACCTTCACGTCGGAGGCGAGCGTGGTCGGGTTGCAGGAGACGTAGACGATCCTGCCCGCGCCGAGCGCGCCCGTCCGCTTCAGCGCCTTGCCGGCGAGCCCTGCGCGCGGCGGGTCGACGACGACGACGTCCGGCGGGCCTGCGCGCTCGGCGAGCTCCTCGAGCGACTGGCCGACGTTACCGGCGAAGAAAGCCGCATTCCCAATCGAGTTCAGCTCGAGGTTCTCGAGCGCGCACGCGACCGACTCCTCCGAGATCTCGACACCCCAGACCGTGAGCGCGTCGCGCGCCAGCGCGAGCCCGATCGTGCCGGTGCCGCAGTAGAGGTCGTAGACCGTCTCGGTCCCCGTCAGCGCCGCATACTCGATCGCGAGCGCGTAGAGCCGCTCGGCCATGGCCGTGTTCGTCTGCAGGAACGCGTTCGGACGGATCCGGAAGCGCAGCCCGAGCAACTCCTCCTCGATCGCGTCGTCCCCCCAGAGGAGCGTCGTCGGCAGGTTCGTGACCTCTGAGGGCGTGTCGTTCACCGCCCAGTGGATCGAGCGCACCTCGGGAAAGCGCCTCAGCACCTCGACGAGGTAGCCGCGCTCGAATTTCTCCCCGGGCGCGGTGACCAGCATGACGAGCGCTTGGCCGGTGTTGCGGCCCTCGCGGACGACGAGATGGCGGAGGTAGCCGGTCTGCTCGGCCTGGTCGTAGGCGACGAGGTTCTCCTCGCGCGCCCAGTCGCGGACGGCGTTCCGGATCCCGTTGCCGAGATCGGTCGTGAGCCAGCAGCGCTCGACCTCCAGCACCTCGTCCCAACGGCCGGCCTTGTGGAAGCCGAGCGCCGGCCCGGACGGTGTCTGCGTGAACGAGTACTCGAGCTTGTTGCGGTAGTGGAACGGCGACTCGGCGGCGAGGATCGGCTCGAGCGGCGGCTCGGCGATCCCGCCGATCCGCACGAACGCATCGCGCACCTGATCCTCCTTCGCCGCAACCTGGCTTGCATACGCGAGGTCCTGGAAGCGACAGCCGCCGCACGCCGGGTAGTGCGCGCAGGGCGCGTCGACCCGCTGCGGCGAGGGCTCGAGCACCTCGGTCGCGAGCGCCTCCGCGAAGCCGCGCTTCACCTTCGTGACGCGGGCGCGCACGCGGTCGCCGGGCAGGCCGCGGCGGACGAAGACGACGAAGCCGTTCAGCCGCGCGACGCCGTTGCCGCCGTAGGCGAGCGAGTCGACCCGGAGCTCGACCTCCTCGTCCTTGTGCACGGGCGCGGCCATGCCGGGAGGGTATGTCAGGTGATGTCGCGGCGGCTCGTGCGCACGACGCCGAGAGCGCCGATCAGCGCGATCCAGCCCACCGTGACCGCAAGCGCCGGCCCGTAGTCGAGCAGGTCGCCGCCGCCGCTACCGTCGGCGCCGTCGAGAGCCTGGAAGGGGAGATACCCGCTCGCTCCCTCGATGTCCAGCAGCGCGAAGAGGCCCATCAGCAGCGTCTCGGCGAGGAAGAGCCAGACCAGCGTGCCGACGAGCGCCGCCACCTGGCTGTGCACGACCGAGCCGATCGCGATCCCCATGAGCAGCCAGAGCACGACACTGAGCAGGATCTTGCCCACGCGCTCGACGACGTCGGCGTCGGCGAGCTGCAGGTCGCCGCCGTCGATCGAGACCCACGTCGACGCGACGACAAGGACGACGACGAACGCCAGCGCAGCGAAGAGCACCGCGACGAGCACACCCGCGATCGCCTTCCCCGCGAGCACGCGCTCACGGCCGGGCGACACGAGCAGCGTCGGCGTGATCGTGCCGTGCCTGAACTCCGTGGTCACCATCGTGATCCCGAGGATGATCGCGAGCAGCGACGCGATCCCGACGAGGTCGACGAGGGCGACCTGGAAGTCGAGCCCGCTGCGCTCGTCCTCCGACCGGGTGCCGACCTCCGCCGCCGTGCCGATCCCGACGAGCAGGACGATCACGATCAGGTACGCCCACCAGCCGCGTGTCGTACTCACCTTCAGCAGCTCGGAGCGGACCAGCGCTGTCACTCCGTCGTCTCCCCGCCCGTCAGCTCGAGGAAGACCTCCTCGAGCGTCGCCCGCTGCACGGTCAGCTCGTGGAGCACGATCCCGTTCGCGGCGGCGAGCTCGCCGACCTGCTGAGGCTCCAGGCTGACGAGAACGGCGCCGTCGCCGGCCTCGGACACGGTCGCGCCTCGCGCGGCGAGCAGGTCCCGCAGTCGCGCGTCGGGACTGCGTACGAGGGTCGCCCCCTGCGCGCCGGCGAGCACCTCGGCGATCGTCGCCTGCTGGATCAGCTTGCCGCGGTGGATGATGACGACGCGGTCGACGGTCTGGGCGACCTCGGCGAGCACGTGGCTCGAGACGAGGATGGTGCGGCCCTCGGCGGCGAGCGCGCGGAGGAGGTCGCGCAGCCACCGGATCCCGGCCGGGTCGAGGCCGTTCGCCGGCTCGTCGAGCACGAGCACCTCCGGGTCGCCGAGGAGCGCGAACGCGAGGCCGAGGCGCTGGCGCATCCCGAGCGAGTAGCCCTTCACACGCCGCTTGGCCGCCGCGCTCAGCTCCACGAGCGCGAGCACCTCCTCCACCCTCGAGCGGGGAAGACCCGCCGCGGCGGCATACACGCGCAGGTGATTTCGACCCGACCGGCCCGGATGAACCTCGCTCGCCTCGAGCACCGCCCCGACCCGGTGCAGCGGCCGGTCGAGCTCCCGGTACGGCACCCCGAGCACCGTCGTGCCGCCCGCATCCGGATGGACGAGCCCGAGCACCGACCGCAGCGTCGTCGACTTGCCGGCGCCGTTCGGGCCGAGGAAACCTGTGATCGTGCCCGGCTCGACCCGGAAGCTCAGCCCGGCGACCGCCTGTGTCTTGCCGAAGCGCTTCGAGAGCTCGGAGACCTCGATCAAGACAACGTGGTCACGTAGACGGAGCGCTCCCGCGGCCCGTCGAACTCGCAGAGGAAGATCCCCTGCCAGGTCCCGAGCGCGAGCCTGCCGTCACGGACCGGCACGAGCACGTCCGAGCCCATGAAGGCGGCGCGGATGTGCGTCGGCGCGTTCTCCTCACCCTCCTCGACGTGCTGCCAGGGCCAGTCCTCCGAGACGATTCGCTCGAGCGCAGCCTCGAAGTCGCGCGCGACCGCGGGGTCGGCGTGCTCGTTGATCGTCACTCCCGCGGTCGTGTGGGGCACGTAGACGAGCACCGCCGAAGCACCGTCGACCTCCCCCAGCGCCGCTTGCACCTGCGCCGTGATGTCGACGAGCTGGCTGTGCCGCTCCGTCCGGACCCTGAACTCCCGCACGGCGTGTATCCTAGGCCGCGTCGCAAGCCTGCGGCTTGCTCCCGTGGGGGAAACCATGTTTCCCCCACGAGCCCCCTTCTTTCACTTTGGGTGGGGGAACCTCCCGGTTCCCCCACACCCCCTCCCCACATCGGTCAGAATCGACCGATGGGCGAGGGGGCGTTCTCCGATCGCGAGCTGGACGGCTACCGCGCCGGCGCCGACCGCTTCCTCGCCGAGCTCGACGAGGAGTACTACCTCCACTACGCGGGCCTGAAGCCGGAGCTCGAGCTGCGCCCGATCTACGAGCGCCACGCCGACCTGATCGAGCTCGGCACCGTGAGTCGGCTCGGCGAGGCCGTCCGCGGCCGCGAGAACCGGGAGCTCTTCCGCTTCGGCTGCGAGGGATTTCTCGGCGAGCTGACCCGTGAGCAGGTGGAGCGGATCGCCGAGCTCGAGGCGACGCTCGAGACCCCGCACGACGGCGGCACGGTCGGCTACAGGATGCTGCCGCCCACGATCGCGAACGCGGCCGACCGTGCGACACGTGCGCGGCTGGAGCAGGCCCGCAACGAGCTGACCGAGGAGCACCTGAACCCGCTCCACCTCGAGGCCGTCGAGGCGACACAGCTCGCCGTTCCCAAGCTGGGCGCGCCCACGTACTTCGAGCTCTACCGCGACCGCTTCCAGTTCGACCTCGAGGGGCTCGCGGCGCAATGCCGCGCCTTCCTCGCCTCGACCGAGCTGCTGTACGAGGAGTCGATGGACCGCCTGCTGCGCGAACGCGTCGGGGTCGGGCTCGCCGAGGCCGAGCGCTACGACGTGCGCCGGCTCTTCCGCGGCTCGGACTGGGACGAGGCGTTCCCGGCCGACCGGATGGTGCCGGCCCTCCGCGGCACGCTTGCGAGCCTCGGGATCGACCTCGACGCACAGGACAACGTCCACCTCGACGTCGAGGAGCGGCCGACGAAGACCCCGCGTGCGTTCTGCGCTCCGATCGAGATCCCGGGCAAGGTGATGCTCGTGATCCAGCCGCAGGGCGGCCCCGACGACTGGTACGCCCTCTTCCACGAGGCGGGGCACACGGAGCACTTCGCCTTCACGAGCCCCGATCTGCTCGTGGAGGAGAAGCGGCTGGGCGACAACGCGGTCACCGAGGGCTGGGCGATGCTGTTCGACCACCTCATCGACGACCGCGCGTGGCTCACACACCTGCTCGACTTCCCGCGGCCGGAGACGTTCGCCGCCGAGGGCGCCGTCCAGCTCCTCTTCTTCGTCCGCCGCTACTGCGCGAAGCTGCTCTACGAGCTGGAGTTCCACGCCGCGCCCGACGTCACCCAGCTACGTCCGCGCTACGTCGAGCTGCTCGGGGACGCGCTCAAGGTCGAGCCGAGCCCGACGGACTACCTGGCCGACATCGACTCCGGCTACTACGTGATCTCCTACCTGCGCGCCTGGGCCTTCTCGGCGCAGATGACGACCTTCATGCGCGAGGAGCTCGGAAGCGACTGGTTCCGCAAGCGCGAGGCCGGATTGCTCCTGACCGACCTGTGGGCCCTCGGGCAGAAGCCGACCGCGGACGAGCTGCTGAAGGACGTGACGGGCGCTGCGGTCGAGCTGGAAGCCGTCGCGGAGCAGGTCCGCGACGCGATTCCGACTCCCGCCTAGAGCGCTCCGCCTGCCGCCGGCGGAGCGCCGGCCTCGAGCTCGGACTCGCCGCCCGCCTCGCGCGCGAGATAGTCCTCGATCAGCATCACGTTCTCCTGCGACCGCTCGACGACGGTGAGGAGCGCCGCCATCGACGACACCTCCTCCCGTTGCTCCTGCAGGAACCAGTGCAGGAACTGCTCGCCGACGAGGTCCCCCTCCGACCGCGCCAGCTGCGCGAGCTCCTTGATCTGCTCGGTCACCCGCTTCTCCTGCTCGAGCGCCAGGCGGACGGGCTCGACGACGTCGGCGAACTCCGTCTGCGGCGCCTCGACGCCGGGGATCGCGACCGTCTCGTCCGCATCGAGCAGGTACTGGACGATCATCATCGCGTGATTGCGCTCCTCGACCGCTTGCCGGTAGAAGTGCGCGGCGAGACGCGGAAGGGTCTGAGCGTCGTAGTGCACGGCGATCGCGACGTACTGCTGTGACGCCGCAAACTCGTGGCCGACCTGCTCGTTCAGCCCGTTGGGGAAGCTGCCCACGTTGCCGACTCTAACGGGTCAAGAGGCCACTCCTCGCGGACGTAGGATCGCGCTGTGCTGCCGCTGCGCGACAACGTGCCGACGCGCCACTTCCCGGTCGTCACGGTCGCGCTGATCGCGGTCAACGTGCTCGTGTGGGTGCTTTACCAGCTCCCGGACCTGCAGGGCTCGATCGACGAGCTCGCCTATCACCCGTGCGAGGTCGACGGCTCGTGCCCGACGGTCGGACAGGGCTGGCTCCTCACAGCGCTGACCTCGATGTTCATGCACGGCAGCTGGGCGCACCTGCTCGGGAACATGCTCTTCCTCTGGGTCTTCGGCAACAACGTCGAGGACGCACTCGGCCACGTGCGCTACCTCTTCTTCTACCTCGCCGGCGGCGTCGCTGCGACGGCGACACAGACGTTCGTCACGCTCGCGTACACCGGAGCCGCCGAGGCAACGATCCCCAATGTGGGCGCGAGCGGAGCGATCTCGGCGGTGCTGGGCGGCTACTTCGTGCTGCTGCCGCGCGCCAGAGTGCTGACGCTGATCTTCGTCTTCCTGCGGGAGGTTCCGGCGATCTTCTTCCTCGGCTTCTGGTTCGTCTTTCAGCTGCTGGAGGGAAGCTCGTCGCTCGGAACCCCGCAGGAGGGCGGCGGCGTCGCCTTCTTCGCCCACGTCGGCGGCTTCGTCTTCGGCGCGCTCGCGGTGAAGCTGGCGCAGAAACGGCGCCCCTTGGCGCCGACACATTGACCATGGCCAGCTTCGAGGAACACGTCCGGAACGCGCTCGACCTGCTTCCACCGCACCTCGCGAAGGCGCTCGAGAACGTCGCCGTCGTGATCGAGGAGGAGAACCCGGACGAGCCCGACCTCTACGGCCTCTTCGACTGGCCCGAGTACATGCCGGCGAAGATCTCCATCTACCGCCGTCCGCTCGTGGAGGACTTCGACGACCCCGCCGCGCTCGAGGAGGAGATCCACGTCACCGTCCTGCACGAGCTCGCCCACTACTTCGGCATGGACGAGGACCAGATCGCCGACCTCGGGTACGACTGACCGCAGATTTGTTGAGATTCGGTTGAGATGTGCCGCCGCCGGAATACGGCATATCGCGGCGCGCGTTTGAACGGGCATGAACACGATTCCCGAGATTCATGCGGAGATCGAGCGCCTGAGCGAGGTGCGCGGGGAGCTGTGGCACACCCTCGCGCGCGGCCGGGAGCAGGCGGTCGTGGACGAGATCAAGCAGATCGACGAGCAGCTGGTGGCCCTCTGGGACCGGCACCGCGCCGAGCGCGCGCGCATCCGCTTCGGCGAGCGCGAGGACATCGTGAGGCGCGCCCGCCAGGAAGAGCGCCTGGAGCGCGCCGCGTAGGCACCGGCCCCTCCGGGCGCTACCATCGGCCCAAGGATGGGCCTGAAGGGGTTGTTCGATCGGACTGACGCCTCCGACCTCGAGTCGGAGCAGGAGTCCCTGCGCCGCCAGCGCGCCGAGGCCGCCGAGGAGCTGGCCGTGCTGAAGCGGACGCTCGCCGAGCGGGTCGCGGCGGTGCAACGGCGTGAGCAGGAGCTGGCCGAGGCGACCGCGCGGGTGGAGAAGCGCGAGCAGAAGCTGGAAGGCGGGCGGGGCGCGCGACTCGAGTCCGTGCGCCTGAAGCTGGCCGAGGCGAAGGAGGCCCGCGCCATGCTCGACGTGCGCCGCGCCGAGGTGGAAGCCAGGGAAGCCGCGGTAGCGGCACGTGAGGCCGCTCTCGACGCCGAGGCGGCACCCGCGCCCGTCCCTCCCTCGACGACCGAGCCGAGTCCCGAGGTCGAGCAGCGCGCGGTGGAGCTGGAGCAGCGTGCAGCAGACCTGGAGCAGCGCGCGGCAGAGCTGGTCGCGCTCGAGCAGACGCTCGGCGAGCGAGCGCTCGAGCTGGACGAGCGAAAGACCGAGCTGGACGAGCGGGAGGTCGCACTCGCGGCGCGCGAGGCGCCCGGCGCGGAGCCGGAGGAGGAGACGGACGAGAACGCCGTCCCACCGGCCGCCGAAGAGCTGGAGCGCATCGAGGCGAAGCTGGCCGAGCTGCACGAGGCGGAGCTGGCGTTCGCGCGCACGCGCGCGGAGCTTGCTGCGCGCAGCGACGCGCTCACCGAGCACGAGGCGGTCCTCGCCGCCCGCGAGCGGGCGTTCGGCGCGACGGTGACGCCGGCGACCGCGGAGCTCGAGGCGCTCGAGGCCCGGATCCGCCGCCTCGAGCAAGACGGCCGTCCGCGCAAGGCGGCGCCGCAAACCTTCAGCGCCGGCCTGCGCGCCCTGCAGGAGCGTGGCCTGCGCGGCGGACAAGCGCCCGACGAGCCTCTACACTGAAGTCCCGCGTGGGGCGTTAGCTCAGCTGGGAGAGCGCCGCCTTTGCAAGGCGGAGGTCGCCGGTTCGATCCCGGCACGCTCCATACGAGAAAGGCCCGCAAATGCGGGCCTTTCGTTTTCAGCGGAGAAACGCTTCTCCGCCTGCACAGCGTTTTGCACAGCGGTCCGGCAATCAGTAGCCCAACACCGCCGCCGCGGCGGCGAGAGCCGCTTTCTCAGCCCGCTCGGCAGGCGTCCCGAGCGCGTGGCTGTAGACCTTCGCGGTGACGGCAATGTTCTTGTGCCCGACCGCGCTCGCGACCGTCTGTACCCCCGGTGGCGACGAACCGGCGGCCCGGAGCCTCACGCGGCGCTCTTCGACGGGGAGCGCGTCCGTTTCACGCACCCGCTGCGGGCACGTCGATCACGACCCGCCAGACGCCTGCCAGCCGCCGGTCGCTGCACGCGCGGTCTCGCGGGGCTGGGAGCGATGGTGGTCGTGGTGGCGTCGAGCGTTCCAAATGAGCGTGCGATGAGCGACCCGTGAGCGGGTCGGCGCAGCATCAGTTCGTGACCACCATCAAGACGACCTGAAGGGAGGGACAGTGCAACCATACGACCTCGACTCGCTCCGCTTCCTCACCCGCGAGCGCCAGGAACAACGTCTGCGCGTTGGTCGCTCCAAAACTGACCGAGGAGGTCCAAACGTGAAGCGTCGACTCTCGCTCGCTGCATTCGCAGCTGGTGCTCTTGTGTGTGTGGGGAGCGCGACCGCTGCACCCGCACCCCCATCCGTGCCTGCCGCAATCGACCAGTTGGAGGAGCGCCTAACCGCACTTGAGGCCACGGTCGCAAGCCTCGAAACGGAGCTCAACGCTGTAGCCGCACAGAATGCGGCGCAGCAGACGACGATTACTGAACTGACCGCTCTGCTCGCTGGTGTGACTCGTCCCGACGCGAACACGATCCGGTTCGCCGGGAACCTCCAGCTCGTGAACGGCTCGGGCGTGACGGACGGCTCGCCGAACGGGCTCGGCAACCTGCTCATCGGCTACAACGCGAGCAATGGCGACACGAAGGGCGGGTCGCACAACCTCGTCGTCGGCGACAACCACACCTACCTCAGCACGTCGGGCGTCGTGACGGGTAACGACAACCGTCTCGTCCGGTCAGGGTGCATTCGCGAGCGGACACTCGAACACCGCTCAGGGGCTGTACTCGTTCGTCGGCGGCGGCGAGGCCAATAGGGCTACCGGCGACTTCGCATTCGCCAGCGGCCGCGGCAGCACCGCCAGCGGCCTAACGTCGTTCGCGGCAGGGTTCATTAACACCGCCAGCGGCATCAACGCATTCGCTACGGGCCGCCAGAACGTCGCGAGCAACACGGCGGCGTTCGTGAGCGGCTGGCAGAACGTCGCCAGCGGCTTCGCCGCGTTCGTCGGCGGTGGTGGTGCGCAGCTCGCTCAGAGCGGCAGCGTCTTCGATCCGCCGTTGCTTCCCGGGAGCACGGCGTCGGGTAACTACTCGTTCATCGGCGGCGGGAACAACAAGACCGCAGGCCCGGGCTCCTGCGCCAACATCTTCGGCACGATCTTCGGCACCTGCTAACCGGACACCTGGAGCGAGAGCCCGCGGCGATCGGCTGCGGGCTCTGCGTCGGGCCGGGCAGTGCGCAACTTTTGCAGCCCGCCACTTCGGAGACGAGGGGGTACCCCCGCGGCGACGAACCGGTGGCGCGGTCGAGAACGGCACTCTGTCGATTCGCTGCTGCTGCTCAGACCGCTCGAACTTCGGCGAGCCGCTTGGCTGCGAACTCGTCGGTCCCGCTGGGGTCCCAGCAGACGGCGGCTTCCCATGCGGCGTAGGCTTGCGCGGCAACATCGTGCGTGTCGTCGTCGAGACCGGCGGCGTTGTGTGGCAACACCAGGTCGAGGTCGGGGACGTCGACGTGCGATTCGTCCCAGTCGATTAGCGCGACCCGATCCGCGGTCATGCGGATGTTGTCCGGGTTGGGGTCGCCGTGGACGACGCACCGCTCTCGTTCGGTGAGCCGCGCCCACGCTGCTCGGCATCGAACGACACCTTCAGGCGGCATCGCGCCGAGATCGACCTTTGTCCCGGTTTCCGCATGCAGGAGGTCGGTCGACGATCGCCAGCCGGGGCGTTGGGGCCAGCCGTGCGTCAGTCGATGCAGCTGCCGGAGTGTGTCGGCGACGCGACGCCAGTCGGCCTCCGTTTCGGGCGCTCCGCCCTCCACGTAGGTCATCACGACCAGACCATCGGCGAAGTGCCGACCGTCGATGGTCGGGATCGGCACCGGCACCGTCATCCCTTCACGGTCGAGGTGTCGCAACAGCTCGGTCTCCCACGAGAGGTCGGCGTCGCTGCGCCTGCCGAGCCGACCGACGGCGAGCTGCCCGTTGACGCGCACGCTCCACACCTCGTTCACGCCCACTCCACCAGTGAGCGGCTCGATACGGGCGACGTCGTCACCCCACTGATCGAGTGCCTCCCATCCCACGGCCACATCTTCGCGGAGAGTTATGAAGCGCTACGGCTACGCAGCGAGTGACAGCGCCAGTCCACGTTTGTTGTAAAGCCTCGGAAGAGAGGATTCTTATTTGCAACTCTCCCACCGCACTTCCGCAGGGCTTTTCATATTCTCGCGCGGCCAGAGCAACGCCAAAGAGGGGGGCCTTGGTGGAGCCCCTACGGAACCGTCACGCCGGTCAGCACCACCGGCCCGAGCGTGTAGTCGAGCATCGTCGACTGGTTGGCGCCCGCACCGGTGATCACGTCGATCGCCTTCGGCACGAGACCCGGGTTGAACGTGCAGTGCGGGTCAGTGCTCGCCATGGCGCAGACCCCGAACTGGAACTGCTGCGGCGTCGGGGCAAAGCCTCGGGCCTGGTCGTCGCTGAAGCCGTCCTGGCCGGTGAGGACCACGGTGAAGCCCCAGCCGGGGCCGGGTGTGCCGAGCGAGGCCTTCGGGACGCGGAACGTGATGAAGCGGGAGATCGGGTTCGCCGAGATTGCGACCGTCCCGAGCGTGTTGCCGCCGGCGTCGACGTAGCGCTGGCCGAAGCCCTGCACCTGGATCAGCCTGCTCCAGGCGAAGGTCGGCGCGATACTGAAGTTGCGCAGCGGATGGGCGGCGGCGGTCGACGTCGACGCGGCACCCGGCACGCGCACGTACACGTCGACGAGCTGCGCGCCGAGCGGGCTGCCGAACGTCTCCGACAGGTCGCGCGTCTGGAGCCTGAAGATCACGTCTGCGCCCGCGTCGTAGACCTGGAACGCCTGGATGTCGAACGCGCCCGCATGGAAGTTGTCGGACGTCGGGTACGCGTAGTTGCCCGGGCCGTCGTCGTCGCCGTCCGGGTCGCTCGCGTTGAAGATCAGCGTCCCGGGGACGAAGTCGAAGAACACGGAGCGCTTGGCGTGGGCAGTGCCGCCGCTCGGGCTGACCGCGACGATGTTGAGGACGTTCGTCCCGCCGGTGACCGGAACCTCGAAGCTGAAGGAGCCGCTGGGCGCGGCGGCCGACACCACCGTCGTCGCCGAGTTGGCGTCCGTGTTCGTCGCCGCAACGTAGACGATGTTCCCGGGCGCGGTCGTGCCGGTGACGGTGACGGGCGAGGCGACGACCGACGAGTTGTCGGCGGGGCTCGTGACCGTCAGCGGTGTCGTTCCCTGGGAGCGGGCGACGTAGCGGGCGTGCGTCGCCTCCGGGAGCACGACGTTCCGTCCGGCCGCGAGGCTGGCCGCGAGCCGTACGAACGACGCGGCCGACCAGGTGAGCGGTGACGCCGAGCCGGCGGCGCCGCCGTTCACGAAGCCGATCGAGGCGAGGGTGGGATCGGTGCCGAAGGGCGAGGCTGCCAGGTCCGGCAGCTCCCAGTTCTGCTCGGGGATGAGGCCGACGCCGGAGGCGAAGCGGCTCATGCCGTCGAGCAGCGATGCCGCCTCTGCGGCGTTGCCCGACGCGTGCGCCTGCTCGCCGCGCTCTGCCGACAGCGCCGGCCAGAGATGGCCCGTGCCCTGCCCGCTCGGCGCCCACGGCCGGCCGTCGCTCGCGCGGTCGCCGTAGCCGTCCCCGTTGTAGCGGTGCCAACCCGGGCCGCTCGCGGTCGTGGACTTGATCGTGGCGTCGACGACCTGCAGCGAGCGGAGGACGTCCGCGTCGTCGACGTGGAGCAAGCCGAGGCGGACGAGCTCGAGGAAGCCCGCGTCGATGACCTCGCGCTGGTCGAGCGTCGGGCCGCCGTTGCCGACGTTGTACGAGATCGCCGCGTTGGGGTCGCCCGTCTTCGAGAGCCGGATGAAGTAGCGCGACGCGTGCGGCCCGGTCGTCGTCACCGTCCAGCCCTTCACCTGCCGCTGCCAGGAGTCGGCGACGCCCAGCCAGACCGCAGCCGAGGCCGTGTCGCCGTTCGCGCGCGCGAGCTCGGCCGCGGCGACGAGCCCCGCGATCTCCGCCGCGATCGTCGACGGCGAGAAGCCGCTCTGCTCCTCCCAGCGCTCGACGCCGAACGCCGGTCCGCGGGCGGCGACGAAGTTGGCGGCCGGCTTGATGTGGTTCTGAGTACAGCGACGCGTCGGTGAGCCCGAGTTGGTACGCCATCAGGATCGGATAGGCGGTCTCGTCGAGCTGCGTCCCGAAGGAGTCGGGCGCGACCTTGCCGTTGACGAGGCTGTTGCGCGGCATCGAGCCGTCCGGCAGCTGCTGGCGCTCGAACAGGAACAGCGTCGCGGCCCGCGCCGTCGCGACGTCTCCGGCGGCGACGAGGCCTGTCCACGACTCGTACAGGTCGCGCGCGAACACCTCACGGTAGGAGCCGAAGTACGTGTTCGCCGGATCGCCGGCTGAGACGGCCTGGCCCCACGGGGAGGCGAGGCTGGCCACGATGGCGCCCGGGAACGTCTTGTCCTCGGACGCCTTGATCACGTTGGCGCTGAGGTAGTACTCGTCCTCGAGCCGCTTCTTGGCGCCGCCCGTGATGCCGGGCAGCTTCTCCGTCCGCGGCGTCTTCAGCTGCTTGTCGTAGTCCTTCCAGCCCTTCACGTAGGCGGCACGCGTCTCGCCGAAGTCGGCCGCGAGCGAGGCCTCGGCCGTTGCGACCGCCTCCGCCGGGGAGGCGCCGAAGCCGAGCGCGAGGACGGCCTTGTCGTCCACGAGCCCCACGCGGGCCGTCTGGACGACGTTGCCGTTGAGCGCCTCGGCCGTTGGGCTCGTGATCGCGTGGTCGGCGTCCAGCTGGACGAGGCCGTCGCCAGCACCTCCGACGAAGCCGCTCGTCGCTTCGGAGAGCCTGCCGTCGAGGGCGGCATGGACGGGCTGCGCGTAGTCGCGGTTCGCCGCGTTCGTCGCGGTGACCGGATCGGACGAGACGAGCACGGGATGTCCGGTCGAGTCGTCGATCGTCGCCGAGTCCGCCCCGCCGTTGCCCGGCCCGCCGCCCCCGTTGCCGTTGACCGTCGCGTCGAAGCGGACGTACAGCCGGTAGCCGGGTGACGTCGGCAGGAACTTGACCGCCATCAGCACCGTGTTCCGGGCCGGATCCGTGACGTACTCGGTCTCGATCCGGTACTTGCCGCTCCTCGCCGTCGCCGTGACGGTGCACGCCATGCCGGCCGAGTCGGGCTTCGCCTCCACCGTGTAGGTCATGTCGCGCGTCTGCAGGTCGGTGAACGTCGACCCGTCGGTGACGACGTACTGGAGCGTCTCGACGTTCGTGTTGTCGATCGTCGGGTAGTAGACGTCGCTGAGCACGCCGTTCGCGACCGTGTACCAGACCTTCGAGGTCGTGTTGCGGGCGGTGCCGAGGCAGTCCTTCCTCGCCAGACCGAAGTGGGAGAGCGCGCCCGGGGCTCCCGTCGGGTTGTCGGCGACGACCGTGAGGACGTGTGACGCCGCGTTGTAGGTGAAGGTGACCTTCGCGTTGTCCGCCGGGACGGTGAAGGCGATGTTGGCGCCGCCGGGTACGCCACCTGCTCCGTAGTTCTCGTCGAAGCTCTCGTTGATCGCGACCTTCCCCTCGTACGCGCCGGCAGGGAGCGCCGTCGTCTCGAACGAGTAGATGCCGTCCCCATCCGGGTCCTGGAGCCACGAGCGCAGGCAGGAGGGATCCCAGTCACCCGGGCAACCGAGCTCGGACTGGAAGCTTCCGGGCGCGACGGCGATCACCGAGTTCCTGTTGTCGGTGACCCAGTGGCTCTTGTGGTCGTAGTAGAACTTGACGTCCGCGCTCGCCGCGAGGTTGAGCGGGATGTTCGGGCCATCCGGCTGCGCGCGGAGGCCGTAGTTCTCGGTCCACGAGTCGTTCAGCGGAGCCTTGTACTCGAAGCTGCCCGCGAGGCAGCGCGAACGTGCGCTGCCAGACGTCGTCGGCGGCGTCGTAGGTGAGATGAGTCGCGGCGCACTCCGGCTGCCAGTCGCCAGGGCAGCCGAGCTCCGACTGCAGCGAGCCGGCGATCGTGACGGCCGTCGGGTTCGGCGTGTGCGATGCCGACGCGACCGGAAGCAGGACGAGCGCGGCCCCGGCGAGCGCGAGCAACACCAGCTGACCCTTTCTCAGCCTGGTCGACCCGCTCGAGGCCGGCGTTCGGGCACCGGCGATCCTCGCGCCACGCATCTCGCCGACCAGCATACGACTGCCCGCGGGCCCGAGCAAAGGGGCCCGTTGGGGCACCTACTTCTGGACGTAGGCCGTTATCGGCTGGATGACGCCGTGCTCTTGCATCCTGGCCAAGACTTCCGGCGCCGGTGACGCCAGCATGCCCTGCAGGGCCTCGAGGTCGGCAACGTCCGCGGTGATCGCAATGTTCTTGCTGCCGTCGGCGGCGACGTAGTCGGTGACGTTGCTACCGGTGCCCGACTCGATGGCAGCCCTGCGTCCTTCCTTGCCCTGCAACCAACGGTCGATGTCTTCAACGGCGTGGGTGATGACGACCTTGGGCATACGACTCCCTTCGAGTAGACACGGACTGGAACGACTAGCCGGAGGCGGTTCCCGCTTTCCCCTCCCAGTAGCGGTTGAGCGCGCCCTGGACCTTCACGAACCAGACGATCGCGGGGACGATCAGGACCGCGCCGGGGAACAGCCAGAGGCCGGTCCAGCCGCTCATCGGGGGATCTTGGCCGTCCTTGCGATACATCTTCCCGATCTCTGACGGAATGACGAACGCCATCACGGGGTTGATCACGATCCAGATGACGAGACCGAGCACCCCGCCCAGGCCCTCGCTGGTGTGCTGCTTCATCTCCTCGGCGGTCTTGTAGACCCAGTAAAAGCTGTAGAGGCTGAACGTGACGATGTACAGCAGGATCCCGAAGCCGATGCCTCGGGGCTGGCCGAGTGGGCCGGGGTTGCCTGACGGTGAGACGACTGACGCTTCCACTGCACCTCCTTGGACGCGAGGATTGTCGCAGGGCGATCGTGCGGGCGCCCCTGGAGGCGGCGCGCAGCCTCGTCTGATAGGAAGTCTCGCGCATGCGGGGTCACAGCTGAACGACGGCGTCACCGCAGCGGCCGCGCCTGCGGCGACGACCGCGGGGCGCGTGCTCGTCCGCCTGGAGCACGTGCGGCTCGGCTATTGGGTCGACCGCAGCTTCCATACCGCCGTCGGCGATGCGACCTTCGAGATCGCCGCGCGCGAGAAGTTGATGCTGATCGGCCCATCGGGGTGCGGGAAGTCGACGATCCTGAAAGCGATCGCGGGCTTCATGGCCCCGGTCGGCGGCACGATCTCGGTCGCGGGCCGCGTCAGCCTGGCGCCCGGGCCCGACAGGGCCGTCGTGTTCCAGGAATTCGACCAGCTCTTCCCGTGGCGCACGGTGCTGAGCAACGTCGCCTATCCGCTGCGGGTCAACGGACGGTCACGGAAGGAGGCGGCCGACATCGCGCACGCCTTCCTCGAGCTGACGCACCTCTCGCACGCCGCCGACCGGTATCCGCACGAGCTCTCCGGCGGGATGAAGCAACGCGTCGCGATCGCGCGAGCGCTCGCCCTCGAGCCGACGGTCCTTCTGATGGACGAGCCGTTCGGCGCCCTCGACGCGATCACGCGCCAGCGCCTGCAGGGCGAAGTGAACCGGATCGTCGAGCAGACGAACGTGACACTGCTGTTCGTCACGCACTCGATCGAGGAGGCGCTGATCCTCGGCGACCGCGTTGTCATTCTCGGCAACACACCTTCGACCGTGCTCGAGGTCGTCGACGTTCGCGAGCTCGGTGGCCCGGAGACCGTCGAGTACGCCCGAATGCGGGGGCATCTGCGCGATCTGCTCGCAGTGGACAAGGACGTCGACGAGGAGGTGGAGCGAAACGATGACCACATCGACTGACGTCGCCGCGGTGCCCGCGAGGCCGCGGGCGCTCGGCTGGGAGCGCCTGCCGGTCGCGCTCCGGCGCGCACTCATCGGCGCCGTGCTGATCGCGATCTGGCACGTCTACGCCGTCAGCGAGGGGCCGCTGCTCATCGCGACACCGTGGCAGACGGCCCAGGCGTTCTGGACCGGCTGGACGGAGGGATCCCTGGCGAGCTCGACGTGGACGACGCTGCAGATCCTCCTCGAGGGCGTCGGCATCGGCGCGCTCATCGCGGCCGTCCTGACCGCGTTCGCCACCCTGTCCACGGTCGGCGACGACCTCCTCGCGCTGCTGACCTCGATCCTCAACCCGCTGCCGGGAGTCGCCGTCCTGCCGGTCGCGATGCTGATCTTCGGCATCAACGACGCGGCGTTGCGCTTCGTCATCGTCAATGCGACGATCTGGCCGATCGCAATCGCCCTCAGCACAGGCTTCAAGACCGCGAACCAGACCTACGTCGCCGTCGGGCGCAACATCGGGCTCTCACGCGTGCGGGTGATCACCGACGTACTCGCGCCGGCCGCACTGCCGTCCGCGATCTCGGGCCTCAAGACGGCGTGGGCGTTCGGCTGGCGCACCATCATCGCGGCGGAGCTCATCTTCGGCGTCGCCGGATCGGAAGGAGGCATCGGCAACGTGATCAACAACGCGCGCCTCTATCTCCTGACCGACCAGGTCTTCGCCGCGCTGGTAACGATCGCCCTGCTCGGGGTCCTGTTCGAGACTGCGTTCGGGCTCCTCGAGCGCCGGACCGTCGTCCGCTGGGGCATGAAGACGTCGTGAACGTCCATCGTCAAGAAGGGGGTAGAGCTTGAAGACTCGTCTGCTCACGCTCGCGACAATGCTTTCGGCGGTCGCGCTCGTGGTCTTCGCCGCGGTCGCACTCGCCGGCGCGAAGGCGCCCGGCCCGCCGGCGAAGATCACGATCGCCTACCAGCCGGGCCTGGGCTACGCACCGCTGATCCTGATGAAGCAGCAGCGGGTGATCGAGAGGCGGTATCCCGGCACGCAAGTCGAGTGGAAGGTGCTGGCCTCGGGCACGCCGATCACGAACGGGGTCATCTCCGGGGACATCGAGATCGGCGCCGTCGGCACCGGGCCGTTCCTCGTCGGCTGGGCGCGCGGCGTGGACTGGAAGGTGATCGCCCCGCTCAACCTCGGCGACCTCTGGCTCATGGCCCGCGACCCGAACATCAAGACGGTCGCCGATCTCCGCGGCAAGCGCATCGCCACGCCCACCAACACCTCGATCCAGGCGGTGATGCTCCGCAAGATGGCGGAGGTGAAGCTCGGCGACTCGAAGGCGCTCGACTCGGGGCTCCTCGCCATGGATCACCCGGACGGCATGCAGGCACTCTTGTCGGGACAGATCGACGCGCACTTCACCTCGCCGCCGTTCCAGTTCCAGGAGAAGGTCCGCGGCGCGCGCGTCATCGGACGCACGTACAACTACTTCGGCGCCCACTCGTTCCTCGTCACGGTGATGACCCAGAAGTTCTACGACGAGCACAGCGACTTCGCGCGGTTCTTCTACAACCAGGTCGCGGCGATGCAGACCCTGATCAAGAAGGATCCGGACCGGGTCGCCAAGGTTCTGGCGACGGACGCCGGAGGCGTTCCCACGCCCCGGCAGTTCAAGCAATGGCTGGTCAATCCGGCCCTGACGTGGACGACGCAGCCGCTCGGCCTGATGCGCACGGCGACGTTCATGAGCCGGACCGGCCAGCTCGGAGGCAGCAAGCTGCCGACCAGCTGGTCACAGCTCGTCTTCCCGCCGGTCCAGGGCCAGAAGGGGAGTTGACGCAGCTCGGGTGAGGTCGGGATTCGCGGGGCGGATCCCGACCTCGCTAGCCGGGGTCAGCGATCGGGTTAGTCGATGAGCCGGTTCACGAGGATGACCGCCCTCACGCCGGTCAGGTCGTACTCGCAGGAAGCGAGATCCCTTCCGAGCCCGCGAAAGCGATAGATGGACTCCTGGCCGTCGACGGCGGTCGGACACATGCCGCGGAACGGATGCTTCCGAAAGTAGTCGGAGGTGATCTCCGAGATGGCCCTGAGCAGGCGTGCGCGGTCGGTCGGCTTCAACGCGCGTCGCTTGCCGCCTGACGGGATGATCCAACGGTCGGTGATGGTGACCATCGAGCGGCACTCCTTCCCCGGCCGGTTCCTACCCTGGTAGCACAGTCCGCCGTGCTGGACGACGGTCGCGATCGGGACCGAGCGAAGACGCGGCGAGCTCGAAGGTTGCTCGGCGGAGGCCGATCCCATCCCGGCAAGCGTTGCTGCCGTGACGAGGGAGACGAGAGCAACCGCTGCCTTCATGTGGTGTATGCGCCGCCGGGCGTCGCGAGATCACAGCGGGTATCGGCTCAGCCGCGCAAGGCGCCGGCTCGTTCGAGCTCCAGCTGGCGGAGCTCGATGCGCCGGATCTTCCCGGTCAGCGTCTTGGGCAGGTCGGCGACGAACTCGATCCGCCGCGGATAGGCGTACGCGGACAGCCGCTTGCGGACGAACGCCTTGATCTCGTCGGCGAGCTCCTCGGACGGCTCGTGGTCGGCCGCGAGCACGATGAACGCCTTGACCACGTTGCCGCGCAGCTCGTCGGGCGAGGCCACGGCCGCCGCCTCGCGCACGGCCGGATGCTCGAGACAGACGGACTCGACCTCGAACGGGCCGACGCGGTAGCCGGCGGCGATGATCACGTCGTCGGCGCGCCCCTCGTACCAGACGTACCCGTCCTCGTCCTGGCTCGCGGCGTCCTTCGTGTGGAACCACTCGCCGCCGAACACCTCCTCGCTGTCGTCGGGCCGGTTCCAGTAGCCGAGCGGGTAGTGCGGGTTCGTGCGGGCGCGCAGGCAGATCTCACCGCGCTCGCCCTGGGCGACAGGCCGCTCGTCCTCGTCCAGGATCTGGACGTCCCAGCCGGGCATCGGCTTGCCCATCGAGCCCTCGCGGACCTCCATGAACGGGTAGTTCCCGACGAGCGGATACGACTCCGTCAGCCCGTAGTAGTCGAGCACGGTCACGCCGTACTGCTCCCGGAACCAGCGAATCGCCTCCGGGTTCAGCGGCTCGCCGGCCGAGCAGACGCGCCGGAACTTCTGCGGATACCGCGTCCCGGCGTCTTCGATCGCCATCATCGCCCGCATCGCCGTCGGCGTCGTGAAGACGTTCGTCACCTCGTGGCGGCTGAGGAAGTCGAGCTGCTTGTGCGGATCGAAGCCGGCCTCGCGCCGGTACACGCACTGCACCGCGCCGAGCCGCCACGGGCCCAAGCAGCGGCGCGATCCCCGCCGCCCACGCCCATTCGCCCATGCCGTGGAACCGCTCGCCGTCGGCGACCTCGTGGCTGTACACGAACTCCTCGTGGCCGAGGATGTAGCGGTGGGCATGCACGATGCCCTTCGCGAGCCCGGTCGTTCCCGACGTGTAGTAGAGCTGGGCGGGATCGTCGGCCGAGCCGTGTCGCCCGGGACGGGCTCGGTCGAGGCGCCCGCGAAGGTATCGGCGGCGAGCACCAGCGTCGGTGCACTCCGAGTCGGCGAAGCGCGGCGCGTTGTCCGCGTCCGTGACCACCAGCTTCGCGCCCGAGTCCGAGAGGCGATGGCGAATCGAGTCGTCGCCGTAGAGCACCGACATCGAGAGCAGGATCGCGCCGAGCTTCCAGACGCCGAAGAAGATCGCCGCGGTCTCCGGCGTCGGCGGCAGCACGACCGCCACGCGGTCGCCGCGCTCGACCCCCAGCTCGCGGAGCAGGTGCGCCGCCTGGTTCGCGAGGTCCTGGAGCTCTCCCCACGCCAGCTCCCGGTAGGAGCCGTCGAAGCTCTCCCACACCATCGCGAGCTTGTCGCGAGGGTGCTTGTCGCAGACGTCGGACGCGATGTTGTAGCGCGCCGGCACGTCCCAGCGATGCGCTGCGCAGAGCTGCTCGTACGAGGTCGAAGCCATGAGCTGCGGGCTCAGGATCTCACCGTTCAGGGCGCATCACAAGACCAGGCGCGATCGGAGCCCTGGCAGCCCGTCGAACGCCGAAGCGTCCGCGCTGACGACGGTGCGATCGCTCGCGACTGCCGTCGCAGCAATGATCAAATCGTGCGCGCCACGCGGCACGCCTGCCTCGCGTGTGTAGGCGAGCAGGGACGCGTGTGCGCGCGCCACGGCGAGGTCGTAAGCCTCGACCGGGACGCTCCGGAGGATGCGTTCCACGAACTCCCGGCGCGCCTCGCGACGCTCCTTCGACGCGAGCTCCACCCCCACGAGGAGCTCTGCTGCGGTGATCGCCGCGATCGCAACGTCGTCCTCGTCGGCGACGACGGCATCGAGTGTGCTGCCGACGCGCTCGGCCGCGACGAGCACGCTCGTGTCGAGAATCAGCCGTTCCAGTCGCGCTCCTCGGGAGTCAGCGACTTGCGGAGTGCACGAAGCTCCGACTCCCACGCCGAGTCGGGGCCATGCTCGCGGAGGATCGCCTTCACCGCCCGTCCGTCCGCGCCGGAGGTCGGGCCGATGGACGCGACTGCGCGGCCGCGCCGGACTACCACGAACGTCTCGCCGCGACGCTCGACCGCGTCGAGCAGCTCGAAAAGCGTCGGCCGCTTCCGTCGCGCTAGCCGTCTCATCGAGATCAGATTATCAGATGCGCCTCAGCGGATGACGCCGGGGACGACGATGATTCCGAAGCGCTCCTCCGCTTCGCGAATCAGATCGTCGGGGATCGAGCCGCTCGCGTCGACCGACCAGTCGGCTTCTCCGGCGGCGCCGAACAGCGCGATCCCGAGAAGTGAGCCGGATGGATCGTGCCGGAGCCGGTAGCGGATGCCCGCAAAGCCCGCGCCGGCGAACGCCTCCGCCCAGCGCCGGCAGAGCTCGTAGTCGTCGCTCGCACCGATCTCGAGCGTGATTCCGAACCGCCTCGCCTCTTCGACCGTGCAGTCGGCGAGACGCAGCCGCGCCGGAGCACGGAGCGTTGCCAGGGCGCGGTCCGCCACGGTCGAGGCATGCACGATGCGCGGGTCGCGGAACGCTTCGACGAATGCTCCGAGCGGTTCCTCCGCGAGATAGCAGGTACCCCGTCCGGGCTCGAGATCGAAGCGGCCGCTTCCGTCGGAGCTGAACCACCAGGGGTTGCGCCCGCGGCGATGGATCCGCGCTAGACGTCGACTCGGCCGCAGGTCGAAGACCGGGAAGCCGGACAGGGCGCCCGGCTCTTGCAGCGGGCTCAGCGAGCCAGCGGCGCCGCGCTACGGCGGGCCGCCTCGATCAGCGGCCGATCGGCCCTGCGCTCACGCAGCCAATCGGCCGGCGTGAAGTCGTCGAGTAGCGGCTGCGGCTCGCAGAACCACGAGGCGGCCGTGTACGGATCGACGCTCGCTTCCGTGAAGTGCCCGACCGCGGGCGGTACAGCCGAGTAGGCGCGGCCCTGCTCCAGATCGAATTGAAACGCTGGAAACAGCGGTCGTCCGCCCTGCGTAGCGAGCGCCAGCAGCCGCCCCCTCTTCGCCAGATCATGGACGGCCTGACGGCTCTTCAGCCCGAGCAGCTCCTGGACTTCGTCGCGGCTCAGCAGCCGCCCGAGCCGTTCTCGCCAGATCAGATCGGAGGCGGCCAGAAGCGCCCCGCGGCGCCCGAGCTCGCCGGCGTCGAAGCCCTCCTCCTTGCCGTTCAGCCCCAGCGCGTCGAGCGCCGCTACGAAGGCACGGCCCGCCTCTGCTGTTGCGCTGCTCATTTCATATGCCAGCGTACTGCGTCAGGACCGTCACGTCAAGACCGTCAGGATGTTGCTCGACGCTCTTGACCGTCCGCTGCGCGCGGCCGCCGTGATTGCGAGCGCGGAGCGCTGCGGCGAAGAGGGCGCCGGCAACGAGCAGTCCGATGCCGATCCAGAGGATCGAGTCCAGCTCGGCGCCGATGCTCATCTCCGAGGAGACCCCGCGCGACGCGTCCTCGTTCATCACGACCGCCCGCCAGTCCCCGTCCTCCGGCTCCCATTCGAGCGTCCGCTCGCCGGTACCCGCCGTCGACGCGACCCAGAACGTCTCGTCGCCCGGCTGGCCCGTTGGCGCGCCGCCCGGACGTCGCGAGTACTCCGGGTCACCGCTCGAGTCGAGGTCGTCGACCACGTCGCGCTCGACGCCTCCGAGGTACCGCGTGACCTCGTCGGCCGGCCCGATCCCGACGAACACCGGGCGGTCGCTCTCGCTGCGAATCCGGACCGTGCCGAGGAACGTGTCGAGCGCCCACTCGGCTCCTTCGGCGTCGAGGTCGGCGCTCTCGGACACGATCGCGTACGTCGGTGTCGAGAAGTCCTGCGTCGGTGACATGAGGAACCCGTCGTCGTCTCGTTGCGTCTGGTCGACGGCGACGAGCGCGCAGCCGCCGACGAGGAGCCCGAGCGCGAACAGGCCCGCGATGGTGCCGACGACCACGAGCACGATTCGTCCGACGGTCCAGCCTCGGCGGGCAGGAGGCTCGGCCGGCGCAGCCGGCTCGCCGGCGACGGGTATGGGCGCCTCCGCGACCGCGAAGGTCGGCTCCGCGAGCCCCTCCTCGGTCCCTCCCTGGTCGAGCCGGAACGGCGGGTACTCGTCGCGCATGAGCAGCACGTATGCGGCGACGCGCGCGACCCACCGGTCGAGCCCGACAACGAAGTCGAAGAGCCCGCCCGGGTACCGCGTGGTGAAGAGCAGCGCCACACCGGCGAAGAGCACGAGGATGCCGATCAGCCCGGTTTCGAAGCCGATGCCCCAGAACCAGTCGTCGACCTGGGACGCCGCGTAGCTGCCGCCTCCCAGGAAGATTCCCGTGACGATGTACTGCGGTATGGCGAGGAGCCACCACTTCACCAGCACGAGGCCGCGGGAGAGCTGCTCCGGGTACGCGACCTCCAGGCGCGCCGGGTAGTCGGGCACGTCGTCGAGCGTGAACGGCGGATAGCGATCGGTGCCCAGCGCGCCGTAGGAGTAGAACGCGACCCGCCACGACCAGCGGAGAACGCCGACGTTGAAGTCGAAGATGCCTCGCGGGTAGCGGCCGGTGATGAGGATCGCGAAGAACGCGACGATCGTCAGCACGAGCAGCGTCAGCCAGAGGAACGCAAGCACGATGTAGTGCGGGATCGCGAGGATCCACTTCACGAGCCAGAGCCAGCGGCTCAGGCCGGTGTCGAGCTGTCCCTCGATGCGGACTGGATACGGCTGCGGTCCGTCCACGCGCTGGCCCGACCCTAGGGGATCAGGCGTCCCGATGCGAGGCGTGCTCCTGTCTGCCGCGGCCGAGGGGTACTAGCGCCGGCAAGCAGGAACCGGCTTCCGTCCGAGTTCGTGGACGAGGCGTTGCGGCGGGATCGCGCACGGCTACGGGGCCGATGCAGTTCGTGAATCCGGACTGCGCGGCAGAGGAGAGCGGTGCCGCCGACGCCGAAGGTGCCGGACGTGCTCGTGTTGAGCCCGTTGACGTAGTTCTCGACGCCCGGGCTCGCGGTCGCGGCCATGCCCTCGATCCCGAAGGTGTTGACGGTCGGGATCGGTCCCCTGCTTGCGCAGGTTGATCCCCGGCGAGGTGGTGCGCGGTGCCGGTGTTCGTGCTGCCCGCGGTCGTGTTGCCGCTGATCTCCAGGCAGAGCGTCGTATCGCCCTGCGGCCGAACCGGAGTCGACTCGGATCCCGGCCCGCGCGGCATTCGTCGCGATCGGCGCGGCCACCGTGTTGTTGAGGACCCGCGCGGTCATCGTGCTGCCCGAGTCGCGGACGATCGGGAAGATGCCTGGCCCGTCGGTGCCCATGACGTTGTTGCTCTGGATCAGCGTGCTGTGGGTGCCGGCACCGAGATCATTCGGGTCGTCGGTGCCGACGGCGATCCCGGCGCATCCGACCGCGCTGTTGGCGTTGATGAAGTTGTTCTGGACGGTCGAGGTCATCGTGACCGGGCCGTCGACTTGCATCTCGATCGCGATGCAGTCGATCATCCGGATGCCGGTTCGCGGCCGTCCCGTTGTTCGAGACGTTGAAGTTGCCCTGACCGCCGTTCCCAGAGACGCCACCGGTGAAGAACCGGTCCGGCTGGTTGCCGATGCCGCCGTTCCCGCCGTTCATCGAGTTGCCGGTGATCGCGATCACGTTCGTCGCGTTTCCGGCCGTGCCCGCGCTGCCCGTCGGAGCGCCGGCGTTGGGGTTGCCGGCCCGCACCTGCACGCCGACGCCGGCGCGGAAGTCGACGATCGTGTTGTTGGCGATCGTCGCCCTCGTGATGTTGGCGGCGGTCGTCGCCAGTTCCGGAGCCGAGAAGCGAGATCGCGGAGCCCGGCGTCGCGACGTCGCCGGTGTCGTCGAGAGCGCGTTGGTGGAGATGTTGGCGTCGGTGATCGTGCCGGCGAAGTTCTGGATGTCGATGCCCTCGGCCTCCGTGTCGGCTGATCACGTTGTTGGTGATCGTCACCGCACCGGTGAGGTTCGGGGTCGCCGTCAGGCTGTCGTCGAAGGTGATGCTGTTCTCGTCGCTCGCGTCGCCCGCGCCGGTGATCCTGCCGTCGGTGAAGCTGAACCCGTTGACCTGCGTCCCGTTGACGCCGCTGTTGCCGGTGTTCAGGAGATGCATGTTCCGGAACGACGGGCTCGTCGTGTTCGTCAGCGAGATGCCGTGACCCGTGGTGCTCTGGATCGTGCCGCCCGAGTTGTCGCCGCCCTGAGTCGTGCTGCCGCCGCCGGTCACGGTCAGCCCGGCGGTCGTGCCGGTGTTGGTGAGGCTGATGCCGTTCGCGGCGCCGTTGGCTGAGATCGACTGGAACGTTGCGGCGCCGAAGTCGGTGTTGCTGACGTTGACGGCGGTGCCGGTCGTGGTGGTGACCGAGTTGCCCGTGCCGCTGACGGTGAGCGTGCCGCTGGTCGTCGCGTTGATCCCGGCGCCGCTCGTCGTGTCGATGTCGAGTGTGCCGCCGGAGATCGTGAGCGTGTGGCCGTCGCTGGTGCCCATCACGATCGCGTGGTCTTCGCCCGTGTTGAGGGTCTTGGTCGCATTGGTGATCGTGGTCGATCCGCCTGTGTTGCCCGTGACGGCGATGCCGCCGTCCGGCGTCGTTGCGTTTCGGTGATCGACGCCGCTGAGCGTGACGGTGCCGCCGGTGCGGCCGGTGATCTCGGCGGTGCTGCGCCGGGCCGTTGGCGATCGTGCCCGGGGTAGCTGATCGTACCGCTGCCGCCGTCGAGGTCGAAGGCGATGCCGGCGGCGCCGGTGATCGTGCCGCTCGCCGCGCTGAAGGTGCCGGCGCCGAGGCCGGCGAGGTTGATGCCGTCGTTGGCGCTGTTCGTCGAGCTGACGGCGTCGAAGGCGAGCGTCGCCCCGGCCGTGCCGGTGACGTCGACGGCCGGTCCGCCGGTCGCGCTCACGTTCGCGGTGCCTGCCGCGGAAACGGTCACGGTGCCGGCGTTGGAGAGCAGGAAGGCGGGCGTCGCGCCGGAGGTCGTCGTGAGGCGAGAGGGCGCTGAACGTGGTCGTGCCGGTCGTGTTGGTCATGCTGACGCCGCCGGTGCCCGAGCCGGTGACGGTGATGGCGTCGAACGTGCTCGTGCTCATGTTGGTGGTGGCGCCGCTCGCGACGAGGCCGGGCGCGCCGGCGCTCGTGATCGTCGTCGTGCCGAAGTCGGTCGTGCCCGCGTTGGTGAGCAGGACGCCGGTCGCGCTGTTGTTCACGACGAGGTTGGTGATGTTGAACGTGCCGGTCGTGCCGTTGAGCTCGAGGCCGGCCTGCGTGCCCGCAGTGCCGCTGTCGACGATGTTGACGTCGTCGATCGTGCCGCCGCCGGTGTCGCCGGCGGTGCCGGCGATGCCGCCGCCGGTGCCCTGCGGATCGACGTTGAGGCCGCGCACCTCGTTGCCGTCGTCGAGGTCGATCACGTCGGCGTTCGACGCGGTGAGCGTCGGGTGGAAGCCGGGATTCGCCGGGTGCAGCGTGTCGGCGCCGACCACGAGGCCCTCGTGCTCGCCGATCAGCCGCTCGCCCGCGTTCATCGCGTAGCCGTCGCCGCCGTAGTCCGGTCGAGGTGTTGTCGCCGTCGAAGACGAACACCGTGTGGTTGGCGCCGGACGCCGTCTCCGCCTGCGCGAGCGTGTCGAACGGCGCGCTCGAGGTGCCCGCTGTTGCCGGCCGCGTTGTTGCTCACGTACCAGACGCAGCCGGTGATCGCGATCGTGACGCGTCCGGTGTCGGTGCCGGCCGGCGGGGGAGTGTGGCCGTCCGTGACCGTGTAGTCGAAGAAGTCGCTCGTGTCGGTGCAGCTCGTGCCGGCGGCCGGGTGGAACGTGAAGTCGCCGTCGCTCTCGATCGTGACCGAGCCGCCGTCGTTGGTCGCGAACGTGCCGGGCGTGACGGTCAGCGGGCCGGGACCGTCGATGTCGGTGTCGCCGGCGAGGATGTCGCCGCTGATCGTCTTCTTCGGGTGCGTCGGGCTCGGGGCGGCGTCATCCGGGTCGTTCACGACCAGCGCCGTGTTCCCGATCGCCCCGGTGAACGTCTCGTCGTCGGCGACCGGGGGATCGTTGACGCAGGTGACCGTCACCGACACGGTCGCCGTCGAGCCGCCGTTGAGCGTGTAGGTGAACGTGTCGGGCGTCGTGCCGGGCGGGGCGTTGCAGTAGTTCGGGTCCGGCTGGTAGGTCAGGCCCGTGCCGCCGCCGGTGATCGCCACCGTGCCGTTCGCCGGGTCGGATGTCGAGCTGGATCGTCTTCGGTCCGGCGTCGACGTCGGTGTCGTTCGTGAGCACTGGGATCGCGGTCGCGGCGGCGTCCTCGAGGACGGTCGCGCTGTCGTTGACCGCCACGGGCGGATCGTCGACGGCGACCACCGTGAGGCCCTTGGTGTCCGAGCCGGTCCTGGCCGTCTCGTCGGTGACCGTGAACGTGACCGTCCGCGCCGCCGTCGACGGGGCGTCGGAGCTGTTGCGGTAGGTCACGTCGCGCAAGGCGGCCTGGTAGGCGGCCGGGCTGGCGTTGCCGGTGAGCGTCAGCGTGTCGCCGCTGGGGTTCAACGACGGCGTGATGCCCGGGTGCGAGCCGGCGAGCGCCAGGACGTCCTGGGCGCCCGCGAAGCCGCCCGTGATCTGGACCGTCGCGCCCGTGATCGTCGCGCCCGGGTCGGGATCGGTGACGGTCACCGCCGGGTCGATCGGGGTCGCCGCAGCGTTCTCCGTGTAGCTCGTGTTGCCGGCCGAGGTGTCGACCACCGGATTGTCGGGCACGCACGTGACCGTGACCGAGACGGTGGCGGTCGAGCCGCCGTTGAGCGTGTACGTGAACGTGTCCGGCGAGCCGCCGGCTTGGCTGTTGCAGTAGTTCGGATCCGGCTGGTAGGTCAGCCCGGTTCCGCCGCCGGTGATCACGACCGTGCCGTTCGCCGGGTCGGACGCCGAGCCGATCGTCTTCGGGCCGCCGTCCGCGTCGGTGTCGTTCGCGAGCACGTCGATCGCGCTGGCGCGCGCGCGTCCTCGAGCACGGTCGCGCTGTCGTTGACCGCCGTGGGCGGGTCGTCGACGCAGGTCACCGTGACCGAGACGGTCGCGGTCGAGCCGCCGTTGAGCGTGTACGTGAACGTGTCCGGCGAGCCGCCGGCTTGGCTGTTGCAGTAGTTCGGATCCGGCTGGTAGGTCAGGCCCGTGCCGCCGCCGGTGATCACGACCGTGCCGTTCGCCGGGTCGGACGCCGAGTCGATCGTCTTCGGGCCGCCGTCGACGTCGGTGTCGTTGGCGAGCACCGTCGATCGCGGTCGCGCGCGGCGTCCTCGGCGACGGTCGCGCTGTCGTTGACCGCCGCCGGTGGATCGTCGACGCAGGTGACCGTGACCGACACCGTCGCGGTCGAGCCGCCGTTGAGCGTGTACGTGAACGTGTCCGGCGAGCCGCCGGCTTGGCTGTTGCAGTAGTTCGGATCCGGCTGGTAGGTCAGCCCGGTGCCGCCGCCGGTGATCGACGACCGTGCCGTTGGCCGGCTGCGGTCGACCGACGCGATCGACATCGGGCCGCCGTCGGGATCGGTGTCGTTGGCGAGCACGTCGATCGCGCTCGCGCCGGAGTCCTCGGCCACGGTCGCGCGTGTCGTTGACCGCCGTCGGCGGATCGTCGACGCAGGTGACCGTGACCGAGACGGTCGCGGTCGAGCCGCCGTTGAGCGTGTACGTGAACGTGTCCGGCGAGCCGCCGGCTTGGCTGTTGCAGTAGTTCGGATCCGGCTGGTAGGTCAGCCCCGTCCCGCCGCCCGTGATCACGACCGTGCCGTTCGCCGGCTGCGGTCGACCGAGGCGATCGTCTTCGGGCCGCCGTCGGGGTCGGTGTCGTTGGCGAGCACGTCGATCGCGCGTCGCGGCCGCAGTCCTCGGCGACGCGTCGCGCTGTCGTCGACCGCCGTCGGGCGGGTCGTCCACGCAGGTGACCGTCACCGAGACCGTCGCCGGTCGAGCCGCCGTTGCAGCGTGTACGTGAACGGTGTCAGGTGAGGTGTCGGCGGCCGTTGCAGTAGTTCGCGGTCCGGCTGGTAGGTGAGCCCGGAGCCGTCCGCCCGTGATCACGCACCGTCCCGTTCGCCGGCTGCGGTCACCGAGCGCGATCGTCATCGGCACCGCCGTCCGACGTCGGTGTCGTTGGCGAGCACGTCGATCGCCGGTCGCGCGCGGCGTCCTCGGCCACGCGTCGCCGCGTCGTCGACCGCCGTCGGCGGGTCGTCGACGCAGGTGACGGTGACCGAGACGGTCGCCGTCGAGCCGCCGGTGTGAGCGTGTACGTGAACGTGTCCGGCGTGCCGCCGGCTTGGCTGTTGCAGTAGTTCGGCGTCCGGCTGGTAGGTCAGGCCGGTGCCGCCGCCGGTGATCACGACCGTGCCGTTCGCCGGCTGCGTCACCGAGGCGATCGCCATCGGGCCGCCGTCGGCGTCGGTGTCGTTGGCGAGCACGTCGATCGCGGTCGCGCGCCGAGTCCTCGGCCACGGTCGCGCTGTCGTCGACCGCGACGGCGGGTCGTCGACGCACGTGACCGTGACCGAGACGGTCGCTGTCGAGCCGCCGTTGAGCGTCGTACGTGAACGTGTTCGGTGAAGCTGCCGGCTGGGCCGTTGCAGTAGTTCGGCGTCCGGCTGTGTAGGTGAACGAGCCGTGCCGCCGCCGGTGATCACGACGGTGCCGTTCGCCGGCTCGGTCGCCGAGCGATCGCCGTCGCGGCCGCTGTCGATGTCGGTGTCGTTGCCGAGCACGCCGAGCGCCGCTCGCGGCGGTGTCCTCGGCCACGTCGTAGCTGTCGTCGACCGCGACCGGCGGGTCGTTGACCGGCGTGACCGTGATCGTGACCGTGGCCGTGTCGCAGCCGCCGTCGCTCGCGCTGTAGGTGAAGCTGTCGGTCCCGTTGGAGTTCGCGGTTCGGGGTGTAGGTGAAGGAGCCGTCCGGGTTCAGGGTCAGCGTCCCGTTCAGCGTGGGCGCGGTGACGAGCTGGGCGGTCAGCGGGTCGCCGTCGGCGTCGGTGTCGTTGCCGAGCACGCCCGGCGCGGCGACCGTCAGCGCGCGTGTCCTCGGCGACCGTGCTGTAGCGTCGTCCGACCGCGACCGGCGGGTCGTTCACGGCCGCGACCGTGATCGTGACGGTCGCTGTCGCGCTGGTCAGCGTGCCGTCGCTGGCCTGGTAGGTGAAGCTGACCGGGCCGCTGAAGTCGGCCGGCGGCGTGTAGGTGAACGAGCCGGCCGCGTCAGCGTCAGCGTGCCGACTCGCCGGGCCGGTGACGAGCACGGCCGAGAGCGCGTCGCCGTCGACGTCGCTGTCGTTGCCGAGCACACCCGGCGCCGGCACCGACCAGGGGCGTGTCCTCGCTCGTGCTGTAGCTGTCGTCGACCGCGACCGGCGCGTCGTTGACCGGCGTGACACGTGATCGTCGACCGTCGCCGTGTCGCTGCTCACGCCGTCGCTCGCGCGGTAGGTGAAGCTGTCGGCCCCGTTGAAGTTCGGCGTCCGGCGTGTAGGTGAAGGAGCCGTCCGCGTTCAGCGTCAGCGTCCCGTGCGCCGGCCCGGTGACGAGCTGCGCGGTCAGCGGGTCGCCGTCGGCGTCGGTGTCGTTGCCGAGCACGCCGGGCGCCGCCACCGTCAAGACGCCGTCCTCGGCGACCGTGTAGCTGTCGTCGGCGGCGACGGGCGCGTCGTTGGCGTCGTCGTTCGTGATCGTGCCGGTCGCCTGGCCGTCCCCGATCGACGCACCCACCGCGCTCGACAATGAAACGGTGAAGGTCTCGTTCGGCTCGATCAGCGTGTCGCCGTTGACCAGCACCCCGACCGTCTTGCTCGTCTCGCCGGGCGCGAAGCTGAGCGTTCCGCTCGCAGCCTGGTAGTCGCAGCCGGCCGTGGTCGCGGAGCCGTCCGCGGTCGCGAAGGCCACCGTGACCGGCTGCGCGCTCGCCGACGAGAGGCTGACCGTGAACAGCGCCGTGCCAGTACCGACGTTCCCCTCGGTGAGCGACACATCGCCGATCGAGACGGACGGCACCGACGGCACAGGCGGCACCGGCGGCGCCTCCGCGACGTCGCTCACCCGCACCATCAACACGCGCTGGAAGCTCAGCCCGCCCCGGTCGGTGGCGCGGATGTGCACGCCGAAGGAGTCCTTGTCCTCGAAGTCGAACGTCGTGTTCGTCACGAGAGTGGAGCCCTCGATCCGGAAGTAGCCGTTGTCGCTCGTCCCCGGCACCAGCGAGAAGGCGAGGCTGTCCCCGCGATCGGGATCGGTCGCCCCGAGCGTCCCCACCGTCGCCCCGGCCGGCAGGTTCTCGGCCACGCTCGCCGGCGCCACCGACACATCCGTCGGCGCCTCGTTCACATCCGTGACCGCGACCGCCAGCGTCCGCTCCACCGACAACCCCCACTGGTCCGTGGCCCGCACCACCACCGAGTAGCCGCTCCTCCCCTCGAAGTCGAACGGCCCGGCGGTCTCGAGCGCGTTGCCTGTGATCCGGAACGCCGTCGCGTCGCCGCCGACCAGCGAGTACGTCAGCCTCGCCCCCGCATCCGGATCCGTCCCGGCGAGCCGGCCCACCAACGCGCCGGCCGGCTGGTTCTCCGCGACACCCGCGTTCGCGAGCGAAACATTCGTCGGCGCGTGGTTGACGACGAACACCGCCCTCTGACGGACCGGCGCACACCGCGTCGGCTGCCCGACGCGGCGCAGCATCCCACCGTTCGACGGCTCGGCGCAGAAGTACGTGCGGGCGTTCTGTGGCAGGCGCAGCCGCTGCTCCCCTGGCCTGCACGACCCCGCCGCGGCAATCCTGCGCACGCGCCCGTTGGCCCGCACACAGGCCTGCACCGCGCCCGGATGGAACGCGACCGCCACCGCTCCCCGGCGCGCGCACGCCGCGGCAGAGGGCGCGTAGGACAGCATCCCAGTCGCCCGCGCCACACACGCGAAACGCATCTCGGTCGGCGGCGCCACCGCGGCGTCGGCAGCCGGAGGCGATCCTGTCAGGACCCCCAACGCAAGCAACGCGGGTGCCGCACCCCACGCGGTCAGTCGACCCAACCGACCGCTCACAAACGAACCTCTCCCTCTTGTAGCGACTGTTGCTAGTTACGCACCCGCGAGAGGGTTGTCAAGCGTCACGCCGGCGGGTCGAAGAACGTCAGGATGCGGCCGCCGGGCGCGAGCCAGCGCTCGGCGAGCGCGTTTGCGCGCTCGGGCTCGCGGTGGAAGAGCCCGACGCGGACGGCGAAGATCAGGTCGAAGCGGCGGGCGCCGAGATCGGCGTCCTCCAGGCTCGCGACCAGGAACTCCGCCTTCCCCGCCTCGACGAAGCGGGCGTTGCGCGCCGCGGCCGCCTCGATCATCTTCGCGGAGCGGTCGATCGCGGTCAGGCGGCCCTCCTCGAGCCGCTCGCAGACGAGCGTCGCGGCCACGCCGTGGCCGCAGCCGATCTCGAGCACGCGGTGGTCGGGCCGAAGGCCGAGCTGGTCGACGATCGCTTCGAGTCGCGCGGTCATGGAGAGATCCTGGCGAATCCGTCCCATCCTCCACACGAGCGAGCCGAAGATCCGCCGTGAGGATGACGCCGGATCGGCGCCGCGGCCGACGTTTCCGGCCGCGTGGGCGCGTACGTTCTGGACATGAAACGCGTCGTCCTCATCTGCCTCCTCGCCTTCGGGCTTCTGCTCCTCGCCGTCGGCGGCTGGACTGTCCAGGGCCTTCGCTGGGCCCTCGGCGGCGGACGTCGACGCGAGCGCCTCGCCACGGCATGATTCAGTCGTGAACGGGAGACTCCAGGAGGAGTCGCTCTCGGGCTCGTGGCTCTCCACGCGGCTCGGCGTCGGCACGCACCGGCTCGACGCGATGCGGCGCGCCGGCGAGCTCCTCGGCGTCCGCAGGCCCGGCGGCCAGGACTACCTCTACCCAGCGTGGCAGTTCGCGCCGGACGGGAAGCCGCTGCCTGTGATGAAGCGGCTCGTTCTCGCCGGCCGCGGCGCGGGGATGAGCGACGAGCGGCTCTACGAGGTGCTGTCCGCGCGGACGGGCATCTCCGGGGACGAGCGGCTCGCAGACGCGCTCCGCCACGGCCGGGACGAGTACGTCGTCTCTGTCGTCAGCGGAGGCTGACGTGGCCCTGGTCAGCTTGAACGCCGTGCGCAAGTCGTACGGGAGCCGAACGGTGCTCGACGGGCTCGACTTCGCAATCGAGCCACGCGCCCGCGTCGGCGTGATCGGCGCCAACGGCTCCGGCAAGTCGACCATGCTCCGCCTGATCGCCGGGCTCGACGAGCCGGACGCGGGGACGTCGGTCCGTAAGCGCGGGCTCGTCGTCTCGTTCCTGCCGCAGCACCCGCTCGGCGACGAGCGGACGGCGCTCGAGACGGTGCGGGACGCGCGGCCCGACCTCGACGAGCTCGACCGCGACCTGCACCGGGTGGCCGAGGAGCTCGCCTCACCAGAGCTCGCGGCCGACCTCGACCGGATGGCGCGCGTGCTCCAGCGCCAGGAGGAGCTCGTCCGGCGCTGGGAAGCCGCCGGCGGGCCGAGCATCGAGGGCCGAGCCAGGGCGACGCTGCTCGACCTCGGCCTCGAGGAGGCCGACCTGACGCCTGCCGACGAGCGCGCTCTCCGGCGGGCAGCGGAAGCTGATCGCGCTCGCCGCCTGCCTCGCCCGCGATCCCGACGTGCTCCTGCTCGACGAGCCGGAGGCGCACCTCGACGCCGTCGGTCGTGCGCTGCTCGAGCGCCTGCTCGCGTCGTTCGGCGGCGCCGCCGTCGCGGTCTCGCACGACCGCTACCTGCTCGACGAGACGGTCAGCCAGATCGCCGAGCTCGACCGCGGCCGGATCCGGCTCTGGCCCGGCAACTACTCCGCGTACACGCTCGCCCGCGAGCTCGAGCTCGAGCGGCAACGGCAGCAGTACGTGACCCAGCAGAAGGAGATCGAGCGTCTGGAAGCGGCGATCCGCCGCTTCAAGGACTGGGCGCACCGAGTCGTCGACGAGCGCCACATCAAGCAGGCGCGCAACAAGCAGCGGCAAATCGACCGGATGGAGAAGGTGGAGCGGCCGGTGCTCGAACGGCGGAAGATCGCGCTGCGACTGCACCCGCACGAGCGCGGCGGCCGGCGGGTCTTCGAGCTCCGCCACGTCGGCGTCCAGTTCGGCGAGAACGTCGTGCTGGCCGACGTCGAGCTGACGGTCGTGCACGGCGAGCGCGTCGGCTTCGTCGGCGCGAACGGCGCCGGCAAGAGCGTGCTCCTGAAGACCGTCGTCGGCGAGCTCGAGCCGACCGAAGGCGAGGTCTGGGTCGGGCCGTCGATCGGCATCGGCTATCTCGCCCAGGACCAGGAGACGCTCGACCCGGACGCGAGCCCGCTCGACACCGTGCGCCTGGCCCACCGCTGCTCGGAGGGCGAGGCAGTGGCGCTGCTGATGAAGTTCCTCTTCCCCTACGAGCAGGTACGCCGGGCGAACAGGCTCCTCTCCGGCGGCGAGCGGACGCGGCTGCAGCTGCTCCTGCTGATGCTGCAGCGGCCCAACCTGCTCGTGCTCGACGAGCCGACCAATCACCTCGACATCGACTCCGTCGAGGCGCTCGAGGCGGCGCTCGAGGGGTTCGACGGCACCGTCTGCGTGATCTCCCACGACCGCTATTTCCTCGACCGCATCGTCGACCGGATCGTCGAGGTCGGCGACGGCGAGGCGCGCTCCTTCGAGGGCGGCTGGTCGGACTGGTTCGAGCGCTCGCGCGCGACCGCACCCGTCGGCTGAGCGTCGGCCCCTTTGGTACCGTCGCGCGCGGCCTTGCCGAACTAAAGGGGGAGTCACATGTCGCTGCACCGTGCTGTGCTGCTCGCGTTCCTCGTCTTCCTCGGGTTCCCATCGCTCGCACACGCCGCCGGGGTCTCGCCCCGCTTCGACCTGTCGAGCCCAGAGGGCGCACCGTTCCCGAGCAACCGCTGGACCGATTTCGACTTCTCGCAGAAGACCGGTCTCCGCGTCGACCTGCCGAAGCCGGACTGCGCCGTGCGCCCGTCGGACTGCGCCGACATCGACGTGCTCAACACGCTCGACGGCTTCAACCTGCAGCCGCGGATCTCGATCCCGTTCACGGGGCCGATCGATCCCGCGAGCGTCGACAGCTCCAACGTCTTCCTCGTCCGCGTGCCTGACTTGAAGGTGACCGGGATCAACCAGATCACGTGGGAGGTCGCGGCGAACACGCTCCACGTCGAGTCGGACGAGCTGCTCCGCCAGCACACGCTGTACATCCTCGTCGTCACGACCGGTATCCGGGACGCCTCGGGCCAGCCGATCCGCTCGGCCTTCTTCCGCCCGACCATGCACAGCGCCATGTCCGCGCTCGTGCGCGGGCTCCCCGGAAAGCTCCGCCTACCGGACGTCGCCGTCGCGACCGTCTTCACGACGCAGAGCGCGACGGCTCAGCTCGAGCAGGTGCGCCGCCAGATCAAGGATTCGTCCCCGGCACCCGCGGACTTCCTGCTCGGCGCGGGCGGCGCGCGGACGGTCTTCCCGCTCGCGGACGTGACGTCGATCCTCTTCTCCCGGCAGACGGGCACCGCGCCGGTGTTCAGCGTCTCCCCGACCGGGACGCCGTTCCTCTCCCTCTACCCGGGGAGCATCGGCACCGTCGCGTTCGGGAGCCTACGAGTCGCCGGACTACCAGACGGCGTCGAAGGTGATTCCGGCCACGGGTACGCGCACGGGCGTCCCGGTGGTGCAGGGGACGAACCGGGTCCACTTCAACCTGTTCCTGCCGGCCGGGACCGCCCCCACGGGCGGCTGGCCCGTCGCGATCTTCGGGCACGGGTTCGGCGACAGCAAGAACGGGAGCCCGTTCCTCGTCGCGTCGTCGATGGCCCGCCGCGGGATCGCGACGATCGCGATCAACGTCGTCGGCCACGGCGGCGGCGACCTCGGCACGCTGATCGTGAACCGGGCGTCGGGCCCGCCGGTCGTCCTGCCTGCGGGCGGCCGCGGCATCGACCAGGACGGCAACGGGACGATCGACTCGACCGAGGGCGTGAACGCGGTCGCGCCGCAGGGGATCGTCTCGAACCGCGACGGCCTCCGCCAGACCGTGATCGACCTGATGCAGCTCGTGCGCGAGCTCGAGGTCGGGATGGACGTCGACGGGAACGGGACGCGCGACCTCGACCCGTCCCGGATCTCGTACTTCGGCCAGTCGTTCGGGGGCATCTACGGGACGAAGTTCCTCGCCGTCGAGCCGAACGTGCGCACCGGCGTCCCGAACGTCCCCGGCGGCGCGATCGTCGAGATCGCCCGGTTGAGCCCGGTGTTCCGGCCCCTGACCTGGCTCAGCCTCGCCGGTCGCACGCCGTCGCTCGTGAACCTGCCGGGCCCGTTCGCAGTTCGCGGAGAACATGCCGCTGCGGAACCAGCCGCCGCTCGTCGACACGGTGCCGGGCGCGAGTGCGATCCAGCAGGCGCTCGAGCAATCCGAGTGGGTGACCCAGGCCGGCAACCCGGCCGCCTACGCGCCGCACCTTCGCGCCAGTCCCCTGGACGGCGTGCCGGCGAAGTCGATCATCCTCCAGTACGCGCGGGGTGACCAGACGGTGCCGAACCCGACCACCTCGGCGATCATCCGCGCCGGCGGGATTCAGGATCGGACGACCGCGTTCCGGAACGACCTCGCGTTCGCGTCCGACCCGACCTTCCCGAAGAACCCGCACACGTTCCTGACCCGGTTGCCGGGCCTCGCCCCGCCCGCTCCGGCGGCCGTGGCGATCGCCGCCCAGGATCAGATCGCGCAGTTCTTCGCCTCCGACGGCAGCGTCGTCGTCGATCCCGACGGAGCGGGGCCGCTGTTCGAGACACCCATCTCCGGCGAGCCGTGGGAGGATCTCGCGTATATCCCGTGAGCTCCTGGAGCTGCTCGAGGCGGGGCCAAGTAACAGTCTGTTGCTTGGCCTCGCCTGGCTCGCGGGACAGGAGGTCGAGCTCGACGCGGACGAGGTGAAGGGGGCGGTCCGCCGCGCCGAGCTGCTGCTCGCCGCGGGCGGCGACCCACACCGCGAGCTCGAGCTGGACGGTCGTGCGGTGACCGCCGTCGCAGACGACCTCGACGACCCGGCCGCACGGGACAGGTTCGAGGACGCGCTCGCCCGGCTCACCGCCGCGGGGGAGGACTTGGCGGCGGTGAGCGACGGGCTTGCGCGGCTGCGGGCGCAGCCGGACCTGGCGTGGCGGTGCTACGCGTGCGCGCTGCTCGCGGAGGCGATCGGCAGCGACGCCTGATCCTCGAGCTCGGACATCCGGCCGACCGATCGAACCGGTGAGAGCAGGATCGGCACGACCGCGAGCAGGCCGCCGAGCGCACCGATCAGAATCGTCTCGCGCAGGCCGATCGCGGAGCCGAGGGCTCCCCCGACGAGCCCGCCGAACGGAATGACGCCCCAGACGACGAACCTTCGTGACGCGTTCGCGCGGCCGAGCATCCGGTCGGGCGTGATCGCCTGGATCAGGCTGATCCCGGTGACGTTGAAGAGGATGCCGCCGAAGCCGATGATCATCACGCTCGCCGTGATGAAGGGAATCGCAAAGTCTTGCGGGGCAAGCGCGATCAGGAGCGATCCGGGCGAGAAGAGCAGCGCGGCCAGCACGATCGTCCTGCCGACGCCGAGCCACTGGCCGATCCGTCCGGCCGTCAGCGCGGCGGCGAGCGCGCCGAGGCTCCCGACCGACAGCACGATCCCGATCGTGCCGGCGGAGAGGCCGAGCTCCCGCACCGCGTAGACGAGCAGGATCGAGTAGACGACGTTGGAGAAGAAGTTCGAGAGCGCGACGGCCGCGACCATGCCGCGCTGGTACGGGTGGGTGAACACATACCGCAGCCCTTCGAGCAGCTCGGCCCGCATCGACCGGCGCTCCTCGCGCGCAGCGACCTCCTCCTGCGTCCGGATCACGCCGAGCAGCACGGCGGAGACGAGGAAGCTGACCGCGTCGACCAGGATCGCAACCGGCGCGGTGAGCGCGGCGACGAGGCCGCCGGCCATGCCGGGGCCGGCGATGTTCGCGGCGGCGCGGCTGAGCTCGAGCTTCGAGTTGCCCTCGACGACCTGGCTCCGGCCGACGAGGGAAGGGAGGTACGACTGGTAGGCGAGGTCGTAGAACACCGTCCCGATGCCATGCACGAAGCCGACCGCGTAGAGCTGCCAGATCGTCAGCGCGTCGAGCCAGTACGCGATCGGGATCGTGGCGAGTGCGAGGGCGCGCACGAGGTCGCCGCCGATCAGGATCGGACGCCGCCGCATCCGGTCGACCCAGACGCCGGCCGGCAGCGTGAAGAGCAGGAAGGGCACGAACCCGACCGTCGTGAGCGCCGCCACGCGAAACGTGCTCTCCTCGAGCACGAGGATCGCGACGAGCGGCAGCGCCAGGAACGTGACCTGCGAGCCGACCTGGCTGATCGTCTCCGAGCCCCAGAGCGCGAGGAAGTCGCGGTGTCGCCAGAGACCCCCGGGACGACGCACGGCTATGCGAATGCTTGGGCCGCGCGGCTGATCTTCACGTCGCCGCTGACCGTGCGGACGCGGAGCGCCGTTTCCGGCCCGTCGGTGCGCGCCGGCGCGTCGCTGACGTCGAGCTCGGAGCCGATCGTGCCGCTGACGGAGTTGACGTCGAGCCGGACTCGGAGCCCGCGGCGGATCGCCACGAGCACGTCGCCCGAGACGGCCTTCAGCGCGATCTCACCAGGCCCGGCGGCGCGGGCGATCTGGTCGCCGGAGACCGTGGAGACGGTCAAGTCGCCCGACACCTCCTCGGTCACGACGTCCCCCGAGACCGACGTGATGGTGAGCCCGGCGAGCGCCTCCCTGACGATGACGTCACCGGAGACGGTATTCACGGTCGCGCGGCCCTCGACACGGTCGATGCGGGCGTCGCCGCTCGCCGTCTTCAGCTCGAGCGAGCCACCGATCTGATCGAGGCTCAGGTCGCCGGAGGCAGTGCGCACGCGTGCGTCGCCGAGCGAGCCGTGGACCTTGACGTCGGCCGAAGCCGTCTCGGCCTCGAGGTCGCTGCCGTGCGGGCACGTGATCCGGATGCTCACCTTCGGTGATGTGATGCCCCAGTTGCCGATCGAGATCGACCAGCTGCGCCCTTCGATCTCGACCTCGACCTCGCCGCCGCGGGCACGGAGGCTTGCATTCGCGATCGCCTGCCGGGTCGCGTCCGAGTCGTTCAGCGCCGTCAGCTCGACCGTGGTCTCGTCCGTATCCGCGGTCTCGATCCGGACGTCGCCCGCAGGGTTGCGCACCTTCAGGCGGGCGCGGCCGGTGGCGAAGGTCTCGCGGCGGCTATCCACGGCGGACACCCTTGCGACGCGCGGGCTTCACGACACGCTCATCACGAACCGGGTTGATCCAGTCGGGGACGAGGATGATGCCGGTGCCGTAGGGAATGGGATGCAAGCGAGACATTTGAGCTCCTTTCAGCTCTCTGCGTAGCCGGACAGACGCCGGCCCGCTCGGATGGAACGGGTCTCGAGGCCGCGCGCGAGCGCGTGAATGCTCCACGAGTTGACGGAGAGGCCTTCTCCCGACGCCGCGATCTCGATCCGCGACTTGAGGGCGTCCGGGAGGCGCAGCGTGATTCGCGCCGTGAGCGCATCGTCGCCGGGGGCCGGGGCCGGAGCGGCCTCCTCCTCCTCGACGTAGACGAGCTCGGGCTCACGGCCCGCGAGCCTGACCTCGATGCGGCCCGGAACCTGCCCGTTCAGCGCCAGGGCGATCTCCCCCAGCAGGTCGAGCAGCCTCAGCTGGAGCGCGGGCTCGATCGCCTGCGCGAGCCTCCGGCCCGCTTCCTGGGCCGCCTGGTCGCCGGCGAGCGCCGCCGCGGCGGCGAGGTCTTCCTGAAGCGCGTGAACGTACGGTGCCATCTCCATGGCGGCACTATGACATCATTGTGATGTCTTGTCAAGTCACACTGACATCCCCACGTGGTCGAGATGATGTCACGAGGTCCTAAGCCCAATTCCCGAGCGGGATCGAGGGCCTGCGCTGGTAGCTTCGAAGCTCCTGTGGAGCACGTCGATCCCCCGGATCTCGGGCTGCGCCCGACCCTGCTTCGGCTCGTCCCCCTCTGGTGGGAGCAGCGACGCCTGGTCGGAATCGGGCTCGTCTTCGCGCTCGCGTTCACGGCGCTCTCGATCACGATCCCGATCCTGATCTCGCGGGTCGTCGACGAGGCGATCGTCGGCCCGGACAAGGAGCGGCTGCTGCCCTACCTCGGCGCGATCCTCGTCCTCGCAGCGCTCCGCTTCGTGGTCAACTTCTCCCGGCGCTTCGCGACCGCCCGCGTCGGGATAGCGGTCGAGGCGCGCCTGCGCGGGTTGCTCTACCACGCCTACCTCACGTATCCGCGCGCGTTCTTCGACCGGCATGCGACCGGCGAGGTGATCTCCCGTGCGACGAACGACATCTATCCGGTTCGCTACTTCATCGGCTGGGGAGTCGTGCAGGGCGTCCAGAGCGCGATGATGATCGTCGCCGCGGCGATCGTGCTCCTGAGCGTGAACGCGCGGCTGGCGCTCTTCTCGGCGCTCGTGATGCCCGCGATCGCCGTGCTCACGTTCGTGTTCGCGCACCGGCTCTTCCCGATCTCCCGGCTCGTCCAGGCGAAGAAAGGCCACCTGACCGAGGCGACCGACGAGGCGGTCGTCGGGATCGAGATGGTGCAGGCGTTCGGCCGCGAAGAGGACGTCCGCACCCGCTTCCTCGGCCGGGCCGAGGCGGTCAGGCACGAGACGATGCGGCAGGCAAAGGTCGAGGCGCACTACCTCCCCGGCCTGCTCTTCCTCCCCACGCTCGGCATCGCGGCGGTGCTCCTCCTCGGTGGTCGCGACGTGATCGCGGGCGAGCTCACGATCGGCGAGTTCATGCTCTTCGTCAGCCTGCTCTTGCAGTTGGTCTGGCCGCTCGAGGCGCTCGGCTGGATCATCAACCTCGGCCAGCGCGCGGTCGCCTCGGCCGGGCGCAGCTTCGCCTGGCTCGAGGGCATCCGCCCGCTGCCCGAGCCGACCGAGCCACGGCACCTCCCGGACGGGCCGCTGCGCGTGGCCTTCGAGGACGTCCACTTCTCCTACGGCAGCGGCAGCGAGGTGCTGCGCGGCGTCGAGCTCACCGTCGAGCCGGGCGAGATCGTCGCCGTCTGCGGCCCGACGGGCTCGGGGAAGACGACGCTGCTCAACCTGCTGCCGCGCTTCTACGACCCGACCTCGGGCCGCGTCCTCCTCGGCGGCGTCGACACGCGCGACGTGCCGGTGGCGGAGCTCCGCGGCGCGGTCGCGATCGTGACCCAGAAGCCGGTGCTCTTCTCGGTGCTCCTGCGCGAGAACCTGCTCTCCGCGCGGCCCGACGCCGCCTGGGAGGAGGTGCTCGCCGCCTGCGACGCCGCCGGCGTCTCGTCGTTCGTCGACGATCTTCCCGAGGGCTACGAGACGCTGATCGGCGAGCGCGGCGTCAACCTCTCCGGCGGGCAGCGGCAGCGCGTCGCGCTCGCCCGCGCCCTGCTCGCCGGCGCCCGCGTGCTCGTCCTCGACGACCCGATGTCCGCGGTCGACACCGAGACCGAGCGGCTGCTGGTCGAGAACCTCCGCCCCGCCGTGGCCGGCCGCACGGTGCTCGTCGCGACTCAGCGTCTCTCCACCATCGGCGTCTCGGACCGCGTGGTCGTGCTCGAGGACGGCTGCGTCGCCGAGCAGGGCAAGCCGGCGACGCTGCTCGCCGCCGGCGGTCTCTTCACGGCGCTCTTCGGAGACGAGTCCGTTGCCGCCTAGTCACCGGCACACCGGCCTCTCGCGGCTGCTCCCGTACGCGCTCGAACGCAAGGGACAGCTGGCGGGCATCGTGTTCGTCGCCGCACTCTCGGCCGCCGCGCCCGTCGCGGGCTGGCACTTCGTCGAGGACGCGATCGACAACGGCATCAACGCCGGTGACGAGCGACGGCTCACGCTCGCCGTGATCGGTTACGTCGCGGTCAGCGCGGCCGCGTGGGTGCTCGGAACGATCGCCTGGCGCGGGCTTGCGAGCATCGGCCAGCGGATCGTGCTCGAGCTCCGGCGCGACCTCTTCCAGCACCTGACGTCGCTCTCGCTCCGCTACTTCTCCCAGCAGAAGGCGGGCTGGATCATCTCGCGCCTGACGAGCGACGTCGACGCGCTCTCGGACGTCCTGAACCAGGGCGTGACCACGCTCGTCGTCAACTCGCTCACGTTCGTCGCGGCCATCGCGGGCCTCTTCCTGCTCGACTGGCGGCTCGGCCTCGTCGCGCTCTGCGTTGTCCCGCCGGGGATCCTGCTCACGCGCTGGTTCCAGCGTGTCTCGCACGTCGCGGCGTCCGAGGTGCGCACCCGGATCGCGATCGTGACCGCGCAGCTCGCCGAGTCGGTCGCCGGCATGGCCGTGATCCAGGCGTTCAACCGCGAGCGGGCCTTCCAGGGCGAGTTCGACGGGCTGAACGAGGACAACCGGCTCGCGAACGTTCGCGTCCAGAAGATCTACTCCGTCTTCTTCCCCGGGATCGAGCTCCTCGGCGCGATCGCGACCGTGTCCGTCCTCTTCGCCGGCGCCAAGCTGATCGACGCCGGCTCGCTGGAGGTCGGAACGCTGATCGCGGCCGTCGGTCTACTGGCGCTCGTCTTCCAGCCGCTCCAGGAGCTGTCCGAGCTCTACGGGCAGGTCCAGGCCGCCAGCGCGGCGATGGACAAGATCAGCTCCGTGCTCGACGCGGAGATCGACGTCGCCGACAAGCCCGGCGCGAGGCGTCTCGGGCGGATCGACGGGCGCCTCGAGCTCGACCGGGTCACGTTCGCCTACGGCGCCGAGCCCGTGCTGCACGCGATCGAGATCGCCGTGCCGCCCGGCGGCTGCATCGCGCTCGTCGGCGAGTCCGGCGGCGGCAAGTCGACCACGGCGAAGCTGATCGCCCGTTTCTACGATCCCGACGAGGGCGCCGTGCGCGTCGACGGCACCGACCTGCGCGACGTCGAGCTCGTCGGCTATCGGCGCCAGCTCGGCGTCGTCCTCCAGGATCCCTTCCTCTTCAGCGGCACGATCGCGGACAACATCCGCTTCGGGAAGCCGGACGCCTCAGACGAGGAAGTGCGTGCGACGGCCGCCGCCGTCGGCGTCGACCGCGTCGCCGCCCGGCTCGACCACGGTCTCGACCACGTCGTCCGGGAGGGCGGCGCCGGCCTCTCAGCCGGGGAGCGGCAGCTGATCTCGATCGCGCGCGCCCTGCTCGCCGACCCGCGCATCCTCATCCTCGACGAGGCCACGTCGAACATCGACCGGCCGACCGAGATCGTGATCGAGCGCGCGTTCGACCGCCTGCTCTCCGGTCGGACGTCGATCATCATCGCCCACCGGCTCGCCACGGTCCGGCGCGCGGACGAGATTCTCGTGCTCGAGCACGGCCGGGTCGTGCAACGCGGCACCGAGCGGGAGCTGATGGAGCAGGCGGGGCCGTTCCGCCGCCTCGCGCACACGTTCGTCGCGGACACGCTGCCGGCCGCGTAAGCGGCTCAGGCGCGCTCGGGGTGCCTCTAGGTCTTGTCCCGACTCGTCGCCGGGACCGGCTCAGCCTGCCGCAGGTGGCGGCCTAGGTCTTCAGTCGCCCCAGTCGAAGTCGCGGGACTTGCTCCAGAGACCTGTGTCCTCGTTCTCGGTCGGAGCGGAAGCGTCCTCAACGGACTCCTCGCCGGGCCAGGCAAGCGTGGCCACCATCGAGATGGCCGGCTCCTCGCCGTCCATCGTCTCCTCGAGGCGAGCCTGCTCCTCGGTCTTGAACAGGGGGTGGTTGTCGAACGGATCGTCGTTGCGATAGCCGTCGATCGGCATGTCGTTCTCGAGCTCGGCGTTGCGCCGCTTCAGCTCGATGTGATCCTGGATGACACGTGCGAACAGCGAAGGGGTTTCAACCGGCAACAGGGGGCCTCCAATGTCGGGGACAGGTCGTCGTGCGAACGCGAGATTGTAGCGCTTACGAACGCGAGATCTCGTCCATGCCGGCGTAGACACGGTTCTTGCCGGCCCGCTTGGCACGGTAGAGCGCCTCGTCGGCTTCGTCGACGAGCTCCTTCATCGTCGTCGACGGCCCGGACGCCGTCACGCCGAAACTCGCCGTCACGGGCACGCGCTCTCCGTCGGCCGAGAGGATCTCGCGTCCGGCGAGCGCTCGGCGAACACGCTCGGCCAGGTGAGCCGCCCCGTCGATGTCGGTCCCCGGCAGGATCACCGCGAACTCCTCGCCGCCCCAGCGGGCGGCGGTGTCGATCTCGCGGATCGTCTCCAGCAGCGTCTGGGCGAAAGTCTCGGAGGACGTTGTCGCCCGTCGGATGCCCGTGGACGTCGTTCACGGACTTGAAGTCGTCCACGTCGGCGAGGATCAGCCCGACCGGGCCTCCCAGCCGCTCTGCGCGCGCGAGCTCGCTCGCCAGGGTCGCGTCCCCGTGGCGGCGGTTCGCGAGGCCGGTCAGCCCGTCGACGAGCGCCTGCCGCTCGACGATGCGGTGCAGCCGCGCGTTCTCGAGCGCCACGACTGCCTGCGCCGCGAGCGCGGTCGCGGTCATCCGTTGCTCGGCCGCGAACTTGTCGCCGACGAGCGTCAGGTGGCCGAAGCTGCGGCGGCCGGTCGAGAGCTCGAACTCGAGCCGCTCGCCTCCCGTGGCTACGTCACCCGCCGTGACGATCGAGCCGTCGTCGGCGGTCACGACGCCGCCGGCGGCATGGGTCGCCTCGACGGCCGTCTCGACGATCACGCGGCGGAGCTGCTCCGGGTCGAGCGTCGCCGCCAGGGCGTCCCCGAAGCGGGCGTTCGCCTCGCGCAGGCGGCGGCGCTCTTCCTCGAGATCGTCCATCCGCGCCTCGAGCTGGGCGGCCATCGTGTTGAACGCGCGGCCGAGTTGCGCAAACTCGTCGCGCCCCTTGACGGGAACACGCTCGCGCAGTCGCCCGGCTGCGATCGAGTTGGCAGCCTCGACGAGGCGTCCCACAGAGCCGGCGATCGAGCGGCCGGCGAGGTAGGCGGCGGTCACGATCAGGAGCAGCGAGCCGACCAGGCCGACGAGGAGCCGGCCGATCAACTCACGCGTCTCGGCGGCGACGGCGGCAGCCGGCGTGAGCGCGGCGAGCTCGAGCCGGGTCGTGGGGGTGAGGCTGGCGACAAGGAGGCGGTAGCGAGTGCCGCCGATCGTCGCCACGTGCACTCCCCCGCGCGTGATCTCCGCCGTGCCGCGGACTGCGGCGTGCGACGACGCTTCGACCGACCCATCCGGCGCGAGCACGATCAGCTCGTCCGGCGCCGCGAGCCCGGCCCGGGCGCGGAGGTCGCGCGCAAGCGCGTCGGTCAGCGGCACGGCGGCGATGATCGTGGCCGTGGTGTCGCGCGGACCGACGAGAGACACCGTCGTCTCGGCGGCGACGGGCGGGACTCGGCCGATGATCAGCCCGCCGGGCAGCTCGACTCGTAGAGCGGGCGAAGGCGGCAGGAGCCGTGCGATCGCGACTCGCTCGCCCCGCGCGACTGCGAGCTGAAACACAGGGTCGCGCCCCAGTTGCTCGGCGGCGCGCTCGGCGTTCTGGCGCTCCTGGGCGAACGCCGCGAGCGCCGCGGTGAGCCCCGCCTCCAGGCGGCCGTCGGCGCTCCTCGTGACGCTTCGCTCGGCGACCTCGCTGAAGCCCCAGAACGCAGCGGCGAGCGGCAGCACCGACAGTGCCAGAAACGTAGCCACCAGCTTGAACTTGAAGCTCCCCAGCATCGCTCTTCCGCGCTCGCTCTCTGCAGACGGTCCCCTGGAAGTCTCTATCGGCAGCGCGCCAGCCAGACATGAGCCGGATGGTCGGACGAGCTGCCAACGTCCGTATGCGAACATACGCGCGATGAGCCCACGTGCCAGCCCACTCGGAATCGCGCTGACTGCCTACGAGCTCTGGCGCCGGCTTCCTCCGTCTCAGCGCAGGCGCGTCCTCGCGGTCGCACGTACGCACGGTCCCAAAGCCGCGGCCGCGCTTCTCGCAGTCCGCCGCCGGCCGCGCTAGGAGGGTCTAGACCCCGAGCGCCTCGCGGACGATCCGGTCCTGCTCGACGCTGTGCGCCGTCGGGTAGCCCTCGCTCGGGCTCGCGCGCCAGGGGCGGCCGACGTAGTGCATCTCGACCGTGTCCGGTGCGGCAGCCTCGAGCCGGTGGCGGATCGTCCGCCACGCGCCCATGTTCTGCGGCTCCTCCTGTGCCCAGACGAGCTGCCGGAGGTTCGGGTAGGCGGCCGTCAGCGCCGCCGCCGCCTCGACGGGGAACGGATACAGCTGCTCGAGCCGCGCGACGGCGACGGAGCCGGCGGCGGCGCGCGCTTCGTGCCCGTCGATGTCGTAGAAGAGCTTGCCCGAGCAGAGCACGAGCCTCGTCACCGCAGCGTGATCCACCCGCGGGTCGTCGAGGACCGGCTCGAACCTCCCCTCGGACAGCTCGGCGAGCGTCGATCCGGCCTGCTTCAGCCGCAGCAGGCCCTTCGGCGTCATCACGACGAGGGGCCGCGCGGTCGCGTCGAGCGCCTGGCGGCGGAGGAGGTGGAAGTACTGCGCGGCGGTCGTGCAGTTCGTCACCCGGATGTTCTCCTGTGCGGCGAGCTGCAGGAAGCGCTCGAGCTTCGCGCTCGAATGCTCCGGCCCGTTGCCCTCGTAGCCGTGCGGCAGGAGCAGCGTCAGACGCGACGTCTGGCTCCACTTGGACAGGCCGGCGACGAGGAACTGGTCGATCACGATCTGGGCGCCGTTGACGAAGTCGCCGTACTGGGCTTCCCAGAGCACGAGCGCGTCGGGCGCGGCGGCCGCGTAGCCGTACTCGAAGCCGAGGCACGCGTACTCGGAGAGCGGCGAGTTGTAGATCTCGAACGACGCACCCGCGTCGGGGAGATGCTGGAGCGGTACGTACATCTCACCGTTGCGCTGGTCGTGGAGGACTGCGTGGCGGTGCGAGAACGTCCCCCGCTCGGTGTCCTGGCCGGAGAGCCGAATCGGGATTCCCTCCGTCAGCAGGGTCGCGAAAGCGAGCGCCTCGGCCTGGCCCCAGTCGATCCCGCCCTCGCGCATCCGCTCGCGTCGCCGCTCCAGCTGCTTCCTGAGCTTCTCGTTCTGCTCGAAGCCCTCCGGTACCTGGAGCAGCTTGTCGTTCAACGTCTCCAGCCGCTCGACGCCCACCGCCGTCTCGACGACGCCGCCCGTATCGGCCGGGATCTGCCCCTCCTTCGGCGGCCGCGGGGCCGCGATCGACTCCTTCAGCCGCTCGTGCGCCGCCTTCAGCTCGGTCCGCACCGCCGTGAAGAGCGCGTCGGCCTCCTCCGCGGTGACGACGTCCTCCTCCACGAGCCGCGCGGCGTAGAGCTCGCGCACGGTCGGCTGCTCGGCGATCTGCTGGACCATCAGCGGTTGCGTGTACGCCGCCTCGTCCTGCTCGTTGTGGCCGAAGCGGCGGTAGCCGATCACGTCGACGACGACGTCGTGCCCGAATTCCTGCCGGAAGGCCATCGCGAGCCGGACGGCGGCGACGGCGGCCTCGGGATCGTCCGCGTTCACGTGGATGATCGGAATGTCGAATCCCTTCGCCAGGTCGCTCGAGTAGCGCGTCGAGCGGCCCTCGTTCGGATCGGTGGTGAACCCGATCTGGTTGTTCGCGATCACGTGCAGCGTGCCGCCGGTCGTGTAGCCGTCCAGGCTGGACAGGTTCAGCGTCTCGGCCACGACTCCCTGGCCGGCGAAGGACGCATCGCCGTGGATCAGGATCGCGAGAGCGACCGAGGGGTCGTGCACGCCGCCGCCGCCCGAGCGCGACGTCTGCTCGGCACGAGTCCAGCCCTCGATGACCGGATCGACCGCCTCGAGGTGGCTGGGGTTCGGCGCGATCGTGACGGACACCTCGCCCGTGTCCGTCGCCCGCGTTCCCGTGGCGGTGAGGTGGTACTTGACGTCGCCCGTCCCGCCTTCGTCCGTGACGACGACGGCGTCGATCGTCCGCTCGCCCTCGAACTCCCGCAGCAGCGACTCGTACGAACGTCCCACGGTGTGCGCGAGCACGTTGAGGCGTCCGCGGTGGGCCATCCCGATCACGATCTCGTGGGCGCCGGCCTCGGCGGCGAGGTCGATCGCCTCGTCCAGCATCGGGACCATCACGTCGAGGCCCTCGAGCGAGAACTGCTTCTGGCCGAGGAACGCCCGGCGCAGATACTGCTCGAACCCTTCGGCACGGGAGACGCTCTCGAGCAGGCGGCGGCGCTCCTCGCGACTCATGGGCTGGCGATAGCGGTTGGACTCGATCGCCTGGCGCAGCCAGACGCGCTCGGCGTGATCCGAGATGTGCTCGATCTCGTACGCGATCGCTCCGCAGTAGACCTCCCGCAGGGCCGGGAGCACCTCGCGAAGCGTCTCGCCCGGGACGTGCACGCGCAGCAGCCCCGACGGGATGCGCGCTTGCAGCTCCGGGGTCAGCGGCGTGTCCAGCCGCAGCTCCTCGAGTGCCGGGTCGCCGAGCGGCTCCGAGCCGAGCGGGTCGAGGCGCGCCGCCAGGTGCCCGTGCGTGCGGTGTGCCTTGACGAGCGCCGCTGCTGCTGCGACCGCTTCGAGCAGCGTCTCGTCGATCTCGGCGGCCGGCACGGGTGCCGGTGCCGGCGGCGGTGTCGAGGGCTCGGCTCCGGCGGGAGCCTCGGCGGGCGCCGGCGCGACGGCAGCCTCAGAAGCCGGCGAGCCGTTGCCCCCGAGCGTCTCCAGCAGCCGCAGCAGGCCGGGATGGGTCGCGACGAGCTCGCTGCCCCCGCTCTCGAACAGCTCCCGCCATTCCGCAGGAACGGCGTCCGGGTTCTCGAGGTAGTCCTCGAGCAGGAGCCGGGCGTATCCGGCGTTCGGCCCGTCGACGTCGTGGGTGCTCACAGCGAGTGTTGTAGCAACCGAGACGAGCTACCAGAGCGGATTCTCGGTCACGACCGCGATCGTCAGGCCGACCGTCCAGCAGATCACGGCGGCGGCGACCGCGAAGCCGGCGAGGCGCTGCTGGCGGGCGGACATCCGCGCCGCGACCAGCGCGAGCACGATCGCGAAGGGAAGGATCCGCAGCGGCCGCCAGATCGTTCCGAGCGCGCTGGCGAAGATCGACACGGTCGCGAGCAGGCCCGCCACCGTGTCGGCCGCCGTCCAGCGCTCGCGCTCGCCGGTGCCGGCGTCGACGCTCACTCCGTCGCCTGCGCGCGGGCGAGCGCGACGCGGGCGTGCCTCCGAAGCGGCCGGCCGCCACGGGGAAGCGGCCCGCGGCGAAGGAGGCGGGAGCGCCGGGTACGCCAGTCGCACTCCGGCGGCGTCGACAGAAGCCTCGCCGGCTGCAGCGCCCCTTCGGGCGGGCGGGGCTCGGCTCGGATCGCCCACCAGACGACGATGCAGAGGTAGACGACCGGAATCTTCAGCACGACCAGCATGAAGACGGCCTCCCAGAGCACGAAGACGAGTGTAACGGCAGAACCAGGAGCGGACGTGGGGGCGGCCCCTGGTTCTGCCGTGATTGTCGGCTAGGAGCACCCTCCGACAATGGGCGGGGCGGTCCGACTTAGGTACCCCTACCGGCCCCGCCCCCGTCTCTGCCGCAGCTATTCGGTCGCTGCGATCGTCACGATCGTCGTGGTGCCGTCCTTCCGCTTCGCCTTGGCGGCAACGTCGCCGGTCTCCTTACCTGCCTTGTCCTTGGCGCAGCCGAACTCCTCGATCCGCGGTGAGTCCACCGCCAGGTCGGGGTGCGGTGCGAGCTCGGGACGGAGGTCTGCCTTCTTGATCTTCACGATCTTGCCTTTGCACTTCAGGACGCCGTTCTTCGCGGCAATAGCGGTCGTCCCGCCGAGCGTGGGCGGCTGATCCGGGTAGGGGACGGGGTGGCTCGACGTGGCTGCGTATTCCACCCAGCCGACGCCGAGTGCGACCGAGAGAATCGCGATCGCTGAGAACGCCATGATCCTGTTTCTCATCATCGCCTCCTAGAAGTTCAGCCACTCGGTGTTGATGAGGACCCATCCGCCCCGCCAGCCGCCGTTGTAGACGAACGAGCCTCCCCACATGTGATACCAGCCGTCCCCGCAGCCGGTGGTTCCTCGGCCCATGTCGTGCCTCGCCCCGCCGCCGTACTCCCAGCCCTGGTTTCCGCAGACCGCCCAGCCCCCGTACGCCGGGAGCCAGATGTAGTACTCCCAGTAACTCGCCAGGTAGCCACCGGGCTTGTGGTTCTCGTAGGTGCAGTTCTGCGTCGGGAACTTGAACCACGGCGTCATCGGTCAGCGAGAGCGTGCTGACCTGGTTCCAGCCTGCGTTCATCCACGTCTGGTTGTAGACACACTGGTTGCCCGTGTCGTAGACGGCCCCGCCATTGAAGCCGGCCCACGCGACTGTGGCCCCCGTGAATGAGCCGACCGCGACGACGATCGCCGCGACGGCGAGGGCCAGTTTGCGCATCACCATCGCTACCCCTTTCGGTTGAAGCGAACACCAACCGTCGCGCAGAGGGTGAAGCGGCTTGCGGCGAGCACTTCGACCTCCTGATCGACGACGCTTCCCACGCTAGGGAGGCACCTCGAACGGAGGGGTGACGGCTTCGTGCCATCTTCGTAAAAGGTCGCAGGCGCGCGCCTGCAGCGCTAGATGTCCTTTTCGGACAGGGGTTAGCCTCGCGTCAGCGCGGGAAAGATGGCTCCGATGAGCCTCGAGACGCTCGCGCCCATACTCGACGCCGGTGAGGAGGCGGGCTGCCTCGACCTGTCCGAGTTCAGCGCCGCCGTCCAGGATCTGGAGCTGGGAGAGGACGAGCTGGAGGCGCTCTACGCGGAGGTCGAGGAGCGCGGCATCACCCTCTCCGACGACTGCGGGAAGCACGCCGCGCGCGAGGCGACCTACGTGAACGGCGACCTCGCGGCCGCGACCACCGACTCGCTGCAGCTCTTCCTCAACGAGGCGGGTCGCTACCCGCTCCTGACGGCGGCGGAGGAGGTCGAGCTGGCGAAGAAGGTCGAGCGCGGCGACGAGGCGGCGAGGAACCGGATGATCAACTCGAACCTGCGCCTCGTCGTCTCGATCGCGAAGCGCTATCAGGGCCACGGCCTCTCGCTGCTCGACCTGATCCAGGAAGGCGTGATCGGCCTCATCAGGGCGGTGGAGAAGTTCGACTGGCGCCGCGGCTTCAAGTTCTCCACGTACGCGACCTGGTGGATCCGCCAGGCGGTGCAGCGCGGCGTCGCCAACAAGTCACGGACGATCCGGATCCCCGTCCACATCGCCGACCGCGAGCAGAAGATCGGCCGCGCGGAGCGCGACCTGACCGCGAAGCTCGGCCGGCCGCCGACGGACGAGGAGATCTCGGAGGCGTCGAAGATCTCGCTCAAGCACCTGCGCGAGGTGCGGGAGGCGGCGCGCGCCGTGACGAGCCTCGACAAGCCGATCGGAGAGGACAACGACGCGTCGATCGGCGACCTCGTCGGCGTCGCCGCAGGCGGGGTCGAGGAGGAGGTCGAGGTCAGCCTGACCGAGACCACCCTCCACCGCGCGCTCGGGAGCCTCCCGGAGCGCGAGCAGCAGGTCTTGACGCTCCGCTACGGCCTCGGTCGGGAGGAGCCGCGTTCGCTCGAGGAGATCGGCCGCCGGCTCGGCATCACCCGCGAGCGGGTACGCCAGATCGAGGCGAACGCACTCGAGCGGCTGGCGGTCTCGCGCGAGATCGAAGCGTTGCGCACGGCCGCGTAGACCGCGCGCGGCCCCTGAGCTTGTGCCGATCGACACCTAACACGGTGCTCACACGCGCTCGCTAGGGTCCCGCGATTCCTACTTGCAAAGGAGATTGCCCGTGAAACGAGTCTTTCAGCTCTTCGCCCTGGCGGCCCTCGGAGCGCTGCTCGTCCCGGCGCTCGCGACGGCTTCCCCACGCATGTACGTCGGCTTCCACGACGATCCGAACTTCCGCTACGAGCAACGGCGCGCCGCCATGCTCGACCAGGCGAGCAACACGCGCGCCACCATCGTCCGCACCCTCGTGACGTGGGCGAACGTGGCTCCGAAGCGGCCGCGGAACGCTGCCAACCCCTTTGACCCTGCGTACCGCTTCGCCGATCTCGACGAGTTCGTGCGCAACGCGCAGCAGCGCGACATGGAGGTGCTGATCACGATCTGGGGGACGCCCAAATGGGCGAACGGCGGCAAGACGCCGAACTTCCTCCCCAGGCGAATGAGCGACCTGACCGCGTTCTCGCGCGCCGTCGCCTCCCGCTACTCGGGACGCTTCGCCGGCTATCCGTACGTGCGCTTCTACTCGATCTGGAACGAGTCGAACCTGCAGCTCTTCCTCGCGCCGCAGTTCGACGCGAAGGGCCGGTCGGTCGGGCCGCGCAACTACGCGAGGCTCGCCGCCGCCGCCTACGCCGGAATCAAGGCCGGGAACCGGACCGCCAAGGTTGCGGTCGGGAGCACGTCCTCGGCCGGCCGGGACAGGGTGCTGAAGGGCAAGTCTGCGACCCATTCGCCCGGCCGCTTCGCCCAGCTCGTCGCCGCCGCGAACCCGCGGCTGAAGTTCGACGCCTGGGCGCAGCATCCCTATCCGGTGCCGGTGCGGATGAAGCCGACGCAGAAGGTGAAGTGGCCGAACGTGACCCTCCCGGCGTTCCCGCGCTTCGAGCAGTCGCTCGACAAGTGGTTCAAGCGCAAGAACGTCCGGATCTGGATCACGGAGTACGGGCACGAGGTGAAGCAGGACGGCCAGCCGAACGGGATCACGCGCGCCCAGCAAGCCGCGTACACCTCCCAGGCGCTCGCGCTTGCCCGCAAGGATCCGCGGACGGACATGTTCATCTGGTTCGTCTTCCGCGACCACGCGACGAGCGTGTGGCAGAGCGGCCTCCGCACGAGAACGGGCGCCGCGAAGCCGGCGTTGAGCCGCTTCGCGAGCGCGGCGCGCTCGCTCGACGCCCGCAACGCGATCGTGAACGTCAGGGGCGGAGTCCGGAGCCCGAGCGTCACGGTGCCGCTCCGCGCCTACGCCGCCGGCACGCGGCCCGGCGAGCGGGTCGGCTTCAACGTGCAGATCTTCGAACGCGGCAAGCTCGTCGCAAACGCGCAGCCCGCAGCGCCGTTCGCACGCGACACGACTGCACGAATCGCCCTGTCGGGGTTCCGCCCGGCGAAGGGGAAGACGTACACGGCCCGGGTCGAGGCGAACGTCTTCAGCGGCGGCGGCCTCGTGCTCACACGCACGTTCACGCTCCGCGCGATCTAGCGGCACTGCATGATCGCCGGCGGGCCGGGCTTCTCCCCGGCCCGCCGGCATCCGTACGATCCGGGCTATGACCGCAACGATCCGCGTGGGCACGTGCTCTTGGGCGGACGAGACGCTGACGAAGGTCTGGTACCCGAAGCGCGTGCGCTCGGGCGAAGCGCGGATCCGCCACTATGCGGAGCGTTTCGACACCGTCGAGGCGAACTCGACGTACTACCGGCTGCCGGATGCCGAGCTCGTGGGCACCTGGGCCGAGCGAGTGCCGGACGGCTTCACCATGCACGTGAAGGCGTTCGGGTTGATGACGCGACATCCCGTCAAGGTCGATGCGCTGCCGGAGGACCTGCGCGACGTGATGCCCGTCGACGAGCGCGGGCGAGTCGACCGGCCGCCGCGCGAGCTCCGGGCAGAGGTCTTCCGCCGCTTCTCGCGCGCGCTCGAGCCGCTCCGCGAGCGAGGCAAGCTCGGCGGCGTCCTGCTCCAGTTCCCGCCCTACGTCGTCTACAAGTCGCTCTCGCTCGACTACCTCGAATGGGCGGCCGACCAGCTCGCCGGCGACGACGTGCTCGTCGAGTTCCGCCACCGCAGCTGGCTCGACGAGGACAACCGGGCCGAGACGCTCGCCTTCCTCGAGGCGCGCGGGCTCAGCTACGTGATCGTCGACGCGCCGAAAACGGACGCGAAGAACCTCGTCCCCACGGTCGTCGCGCGAACGAGCGGCACGGCCTACGTCCGCTTCCACGGCCGGAACGCCGCGACCTGGAACAAGCGCACCGGCAGCGCGGCCGAGCGGTTCGACTACCTCTACTCGGAGGCAGAGCTGCAGGAGTGGGTGCCGCCGCTGCGGGAGCTCGCCGCGGACGCGGAATCGGTCTACGCGATGTTCAACAACAACGGCCGCTCGCAGATGCCGTCGACCGGGCTCGAAGGGCTCGAGCCCGAGGAGGTCGCGGGCGATCCCGCCAAAGGCGAGGTCGCGCAGGCGCCCGCGAACGCGCTGATGCTGAAGCGGCTCCTCGCGACGAGCTAGCGGATCCGGACGAGCGCCTTGCCGCGGTTCTCGCCGCGGAGCATCCCCATGAAGGCGGCCGGCGCATTCTCGAGCCCGTCGGTCACGTCCTCGCGGTAGCGCAGCTTCCCCTCGGCGAGCCAGCCGCCGAGCCGGCGCAGGCCCTCGGGGAAGCGGTGGGCGTAATCGTTGACGAGGAAGCCCTCCAGGCGAGCCCGGAAGACGATCAGAAAGCCGAGGTTGCGTGGCGCGAGCTCCGGCTCGGCGAGGTTGTACTGGGAGATCTGGCCGCAGATCGGCACGCGGGCGCCGAGCGCGAGCCGGCGGAAGACCGTCTCCGAGATCCCGCCGCCGACGTTGTCGAAGTAGACGTCGACGCCGTCCGGGCACGCCTCCTTGAGCGCGGCGTTCACGTCGTCGGCCTTGTAGTCGATCCCGACGTCGTAGCCGTAGAGCTCCTTCAAGTCCGCGACCTTCTCCGCCGACCCCGCCAGTCCGACCACGGTGCGGCAGCCGGCGATCCGCGCCAGCTGGCCGACGATTTGACCGACGCCGCCGGCCGCCCCCGAGACGACGACCGTGTCGCCCGGCTTCGGCTTGCCGACGTCGAAGAGGCCGAAGTACGCGGTGAGGCCGGTCGTGCCGAAGACGTGCAGCGCCGTCTGCGGCGGCGCGAGGCTCGGATCGAGCTTGCGCAGCACGCCGCCGCGGGCGACCGCATAGTCCTGCCAGCCGAGCTGGCCGACAACGGTGTCACCGGGCGCGAAGCGCGAGTCGTTGCTCGCCGCCACCTCACCGACCACCTGGCCGGTCATCGGCTCGCCGAGCTCGGTCGCCTTCGCGTAGGAGCGCGCGGTGCTCATCCGCCCGCGCATGTACGGGTCGACCGAGAGCCACTGCGCCTGGACGAGCACCTCGCCGGGCCCGGGCTCGGGAACCGGCGACTCGACGAGCTCGAAGTCCGAGTCCTTCGGAAAGCCCTCGGGGCGAGCTGCAAGCACGACCTGCCTGTTCACGCCGCGACCCTCTCACATTTCGCACTCTCTTCAGGTGTGCGTAAGCCCGGCGCAAGCTCGCGCTCGTAGAACTCGAGGCTCCCACACCGAGAGGAGTCAGCGATGAGGATCGCAATCTCGCTCGCGATCGCCGCCGTGCTCGCCGCGCTCGCAGCAGGGGCCGCGGAGTCGAAGCAGAACGCGCCGCGGCTGCTGCTGAAGAGCGCCGTCGGGCTGAACGCGAAGGCCGGCACGGTCACCCTGCCGCTCTTCAAGGGCAGCGCGGGCGGCAAAGACGTCTGGTACGTCGTCACCGAGTCGTCGAGCCGAGCCGATGCACGCACACGCGGCGTCACGTGGTCGCCGCGACTCGCGAACGCGCTCGGCACGAAAGCCGTCCAGACCGCGCGGCTGCAGGCCTCGACGCTCGCCTTCGCCGGGACGGTGAACTTCCGTCCGAAGACCGTCGTCGTCCCCGGCGACGAGGGCTTCCCGCCGGCGTCGGTCAAGCCCGGAGCGGTCGGCGACGCGCGTTACAGCCCGCTCGTCACGACGGGCAACGGCATCGTCCTCAATGCGACCCACGTCGCGAACGCCACCGGTCGGAGCGACTCCGTCACCGCGCTCGACACGGCCAAGCGGCGCGTGACCCTCAAGCTGCTCAACGGCTTCTTCGCCGGGCAGATGGTGCACTACCTGCGCACCGACGCCTCGGTCGACGTCGTCGCCGCGCTCGAAGGAAGCACGCTGGCGACGAATCTCGACGCCGCGCCGGGGGCCGGCTCGAACTCGGCGCGCTCGGCTCGCTCCGCGATCATCCCGATCGTGAACGGGCCGCGGGGGAAGTCGAATCCGCAGCGCCAGGGCCTGCAGTCGGCCGTGCTCGGCGAGGGCAGCCCGCTGAACGTCACTCAGTCCCTGCCGGGGAGCCGCGACTACAGCCCGATCTGGGACGTCCACCCCGCGGTCTGGAGCGAGTCGGCGACGCCGAAGCGGCTCACCTCTGCGGCGCAAGTGGCAGCCGAGGCGGAGGCAGGCCGGCTGACGAGCGGCGGGATGGGGCCGGCGAACACCAGCCTCGGCGGCCTGAAGGCGGCTCCGTTCATCTCCAACTGCCCAACGGTCGCGATCGGCTGACGACCGGAATTCAGCTTCTCGTAAGACTCGACGGCGACAATGGGCGGGATGGCGCGGATCCTGGTCGTCGACGACGAGCCGATCGTGCGCGAGGTCGTGGTCAAGTACCTCGCCCGCGAGGGGCATGCAACGCTCGAGGCGGGCGACGGGGACGACGCCCGGGCCCTCCTCGAGCGCAGCGAGCCCGACCTCGTCGTCCTCGACGTGATGCTGCCCGGCACGGACGGGCTCGAGCTCTGTCGGTGGATCCGGTCGCGCTCGGACCTCCCCGTCATCCTGCTCACCGCGCGGGGCGAGGAGGCCGACCGGATCGTCGGTCTCGAGCTCGGCGCCGACGACTACGTGACGAAGCCGTTCTCGCCCCGCGAGCTCGCCGCCCGCGTCCGCACCGTGCTGCGGCGGTCGACTCCCCCTGACGAGTCAGGGGCGCGGCTCTCGTTCACCGGGCTCGAGCTCGACGCGGCCACGCGCGAGGTGCGCCGCGACGGCGAGGAGCTGCGGTTGACGGCGAAGGAGTTCGACCTGCTCTGGTTCCTCGCCAGCCATCCGCGCAAGGTCTTCTCCCGCGACCAGCTGATGAGCCGGGTCTGGGGCTACGAGGCCGCGCTCGACACCGGCACCGTCACCGTGCACGTGCGGCGGCTGCGGGAGAAGATCGAGGAGCGCCCGTCGCACCCGCGCTTCCTCCAGACCGTGTGGGGCGTCGGCTACCGCTTCGTCGGATGATCGGGTTCGCGCTCCTCGTCGCGGCCGCGACGCTCGCAACGGGCCTCGTGCTCGCGTTCGGGCTGGTACGACTCCCGACGGTGCGGCTGCAGCTCGCGGGCCTCGCCCTGGTCGCCGTGCTGCTCCCGCTCGCGGCCGTCCTTCTCTCCGGCCTCGTCATGTTCGACTCCGGCCACGACCTGACCATCCTCGCCGTCACCGCGGCGTCCGCCTCGGCCGCCGTCGCCGCCGCGCTCGTCGTCGGCAGCACCATCTCAACGGCTGTCGGGCGGCTCGCCGGTGCCTCGTCCAGGCTCTCGAAAGGCGAGCTCGGCGCGCGGGCAGACGAGTCCGGGCCGGCCGAGCTGCGCGCCCTCGCCGGTGCTTTCAACGAGATGGCGGCCAGCCTCGAGCGACTCTTCGACGCGCGCCGGGAGCTCGTCGCCTGGGCGAGCCACGACTTGCGGACGCCGCTCGCGAACATGCAGGCGATGCTCGAAGCGGTCGAGGATGGGCTCGCGAAGCCGGCCGAGTACGTTCCCGCGCTCCGGGAGCAGGTCGAAGCGCTCTCGGCGCTGACCGACGACCTCTTCGAGCTTGCGCGGATCGACAGCGGCGCGCTGACCCTCGAGCTGCGCGACGCCGAGCTGGCCGGCCTCGTCCACTCCTGCCTGCGCGGCGTCGAGGCCGAGGCGCGCTCGCGTCAGGTGACGCTCGAGGCCCGCGTCGGCGACGGCGTCACCGCCCACTGCGCCCCCGACAAGGTCGAGCGCGTGCTGCACAACCTGCTCGCGAACGCCCTCCGGCACACGCCCTCCGACGGGTCGGTGGCGGTGCTCGTCGAGCCGGAGGCGGACGAGGTACGCGTGAGCGTCGAGGACACCGGCGACGGGCTCTCGCCCGAGTCAGTGCGCCGGATGTTCGAGCGCTTCTGGCGCGGCGACCCGGCCCGGTCGGCCCGCGGCGCCGGCCTCGGCCTCGCGATCGCGCGCGGCCTCGTCGAGGCGCACGGTGGCCGGATCTGGGCCGAGAACAGGCCCGGCGGCGGCGCCCGCGTCTCGTTCACGCTGCCGGCGGCGTCGGCCTGAGCTGAAGCCGACGCGCCGAACGAGACCGCACGCGAACCGAAAATACAGTGGTTTCCCCGTAGCTCTCGCGTTGCCTCCCGCCTAGCGTCGACTGGGGGATTCAGCAAACGAGGAGGTAGCACGGTGAGTCGGACTCAGAAGATGGTGCTCGGTGCGCTCGTCCTGCTTCCGGTCGTCGGCGGGCTCGCGCTCGCGACGCCGGGCGTCAACGTTCTCTCGGCACCCGTCCATGCGCGCGGGACGCACGCCGAACTGCTCAACATCCACAGCAAGGCGGGCGTCAAGCTGCAGACCAAGCAGAGCGTCGACTTCGTGACGCAGCAAATCGTCATCGCCCCCGGCGGCAGCACCGGCTGGCACAGCCATCCCGGCCCGGTGCTCGTCACGGTCAAGACAGGCGAACTGACGCTCGTGTACGCGGAAGACACGAGCTGCGAGGGCCACACGTACAGCGCCGGCGAGAGCTTCGTCGACCGCGGCGATGAGTTCATCCATACGGCGCTCAACCGGACGCCGGCCAATCTCGAGTTCTGGGCGACCTACCTCGTCCCAGGCGAACCGGGCACGCCGGCGCGCATCGATGAGTCGTCGCCCGGGACGTGCCCCTTCTAAGCGCCTTATGACCGACACGGCCGCCGGCGACCGGCCGGCGGCCGTCCGGCGTGTACAGGCGTGAAAGGGCGTCCTGGACTCGGGAGTCGTGAACGTGGACCTGATCGAGCGAGACACGCAGCTCGGCGAGCTCGCCCACTGGATCGCGCGAGCGGCTGGCGGCGTGGGCGGCGTCGTCCTCGTCGCGGGCGAGGCCGGAGTCGGGAAGACGCAGCTCGTCCGCGCCGCGATCACCGACTCGGGCGTGCCCGCGCTCGCCTCGGAAGCGACGCTGGAGGCGCGCGAGCCGTACGCCCCAGTTGCGACGGTCGTCCGGGCCAACGCGCGGCGGCGGCGTCGCTCGACGTTCTCGCCTCCAGAGGTGGCGCGGATCCTGCCCGAGCGCGCCGCGGAGGCGCCCGAGAGCTCCCCGCCGGTGCTCGTCGAAGCGCTCTCGGCGTGGTTCGCTGCGCTGGGCGACCGTGAGCCCGCGCTCGTGTTCCTCGACGACCTGCACTGGGCGGACGGGGCAACGCTCGAGCTGCTGCCACGGCTCGCCGCTGACCTGCAGTCGTCTCCAGTCCTCGTCGTCGGCGCGTACCGAAGCGACGAAGTCACGCGCGGCCATCCGCTCAGGCGGCTGCGAGTTGCACTGCGGCGGGCGGGCCGGCTCGCCGAGATCGACGTTCCGCCCCTCGGGCCGGATGCGACCGTGCAGCTCGCGAGCCGCGTCCTCGGCGTCCCGGTCGGACGCTCGCTCGCCGCGGCCCTCTACGACCGAACGCAAGGTGTGCCCTTCTTCGTGGAGGAGCTCGCCGCCGTCTTGACGCCGACTCATGCCGTCTCCGGACCTGACGGGCTCGAGCTCACACCGGGTCGCGAGCTCCCGCTGCCCGAGACCGTCCGGGACACCGTGGGTCCGCGAATCGACGCCCTCGGCGCAGATGGGCGCACCGCGCTGGAGGTCGCAGCGGTCGTGGGGCTCCGCTTCGAGCTCGACCTACTCGAGGAGCTCGGTGCCTCGGCGGACATCCACGACGCCGTGGCGAACGGCCTCGTTCTGGAGGTCGACGCCGGGACGGCCATGTTCCGGCACGCACTCGTACGCGAAGCCGTGTACGCCGACGTTCCCTGGGCGCGCCGGCGAGAGCTCCACGGTCGAGTGGCCGCGGCGCTCGACGCGCGGAGCGCCGCGCCGCGCCTCCTCGCGGAGCACTGGCTCGCGGCGGGGGAGTCCGAGCACGCGCGCGTAGCGCTGCTTGCGGCCGCAGACGCATCCTGCTCCGTCCACGCGTACCGCGATGCGGCCGCCGCGCTCCGTCGCGCTCTCGAGTACTGGCCCGAGGACGACGCGGACGGTCGCTTCGATGCGATCGACCGGCTCGCCCGCTGCGCCGAGCGGTACGGCGACGTCCGAGAGGCGGCGCGCCTGTGGGAGTCCGTCCTCCAAGATCCCGGCACGGCCGACATGCTCCGCGTGGGCTCGGTGAAGGCGAACCTGGCGCCCGCGTACCGGCTCCTTGGCGCCCGCGACCGCGCCGCCGCGGCGCGGGCCGACGCTGCCGACGCGGCCGGGGCTACATCGCAGCCTCCGCGGACCGCTCCCTCACGACAGTGGAGCCAGCCGGGCTCGAACCGGCGACCTTCGCGCTGCCAGCGCGACGCTCTCCCAACTGAGCTATGGCCCCTTGGTCTCGGAGATTGTAGCTAGGCGGTCGCGGCTTCGAGCCCGACCGCGGGCACGTCGCCCCAGAGGTCCTCGAGGCGATAGAAGGCGCGGGTCTCCGGCGTGAAGATGTGCAGGACGACGTCGAGGTAGTCGGCGATGATCCACTC
>CAWKNQ010000024.1:0-14594 GCA_963850995.1 uncultured Gaiellaceae bacterium
CGGCGAGGAAGCCGTCGAGATCGACGAGATCAAGCCCCGGCCACAGCCGAGCGAGCGCCTCACGCGCCGCCGCGTACGCGGTTGGCGACATCCGGCCATTCAACCTCGATGCGGCGAGCGCCGAGTGCGTCTCGACGAACGTGAGCGGCGAGCTCGTCAGACTGTCAGCGGCCTCGAAGGTCTCGCGCACCTCCGAACCAGCAAGCTCTTCGCCCAGTACGGCCACCAGCGCAGAGGCATCGACGTAAGCGTTCAGACGTCGGGACCGCGCTGTCGCGAGACCTCTTCGGAGAGCGGTGAAGAGACGGGGACGGGCTCTCCGATCAGATCAGAGCTCCACGGGATCCGGGCCGGGGTGATGATCCCGCGGGCGATCAGCTCGTCCCGTTTGCTCGGCCGGTCGAGTGGCGTGATCCGAGCAACGACCTTCCCGCGGTCGGTGACGAGGACATCCTCTCCGAGCTTGACGCGCGCGAGATACGAGCGGAGGTTGTCGCGCAACTCTCTGATGCCCACCTGCACGGTCACGAGTGTAGTGTACCGTCTACGGAGTCCGAAAGTGTCCCTTTCGGGCTAGCCGAAGAGCGTGAGCTCGGGCTCGCGCTCGCCGCGCAGCACGCCGAGGTCGACCTCGACGCAGCGAATCCCGCGCGACTCCGCCAGCGTGACGGCCTGCGGCTTGAACGACTGCGCGGCCAGAATCCCGCGGCACTCCTCCTTGGCCGGATCCACCCGGATGAAGCCCAGGTAGCGCGTCAGCTGCTCGACCGCCTCGATCGTGCCGACCCGCTTGATCTCGACGGCGACCCAGCCGCCGTCCGCGTCGCGGCACATCAGGTCGACAGGCCCGACCTCCGTCGACCACTCGCGCCGGACGAGCCTGAGCCCGGGCTCGAGCAGGTCGGGCCGGTCGGCCAGCGCCTCCTGCAGGTGCCGCTCGACGCCGTCCTTCTCGAGCCCGGCCACCTCGTCCATCTCGTGCTCCTGATCGGAGAGCACCTCGGCGATCCGGATCTCGAGCCGGTCCTCCGTCTTGCCCGCGCGCTTGCGCACGACGATCAACCCGTCGGACTCCTCGATCACGGTCGGCGGCGTCATCCAGTTGCTCGGCCGGTAGCCGCCGCTGTCGGCGTGGACGAGCACGGAGCCGTCGGATTTCAGCAGCAGCAGCCGCACCGCCTCGGGCAAGAAAGCGTCGAGGCGGCCGGTGTAGCTGACCTCGCAGCGGGCGACGAGCAGGCGCACGCCGGCAACCTACTGGCGGTTTCGGACGTGTCCGGTGCTAGCCCGGTTCCAGAGGTCGCTCTCGTTCAAGACACCGCATCGGTGTGGCCCTAGCGTCCACGAGGGTCAACCCGAGACAGGGGGTGCGAGTGCGCAGGGCAATCCTCACCGCGATCTTCGCCGCCGCGCTGCTGCCGGCGCTGGCGGGAGCCGACGGAAAGGGCGTCGTCTCTTCGGCGAGCGGCAGCTGGAGCATGTCCGGAACGGCGGCCGGCTCGACGTTCGTCATCGATCCGTTCACGTTCAACGTCCGCATCCGTGCCGACGGGACCGTGGACGGACGCTACGACTACACCCAGGTCCGCGACGGTGTCCTGCTGACCGTGAAGGGGTCGCTCGACTGCGCCACGATCCGCGGCAACCAGGCGTGGGTCGGAGGCGTGATCGAGGAGAGCTCGCGCGCGAGCTTGATCGGCCTCGACATGTGGTTCCAGGTGCAGGACCACGGCGAGCCGGGCGCAGACGGCACGCCCGACATGTCCTCGACGATCGGCGCCGGCGGCCCGGGCACGGGCGACCAGTACTGTGCCGACGCTCCGGCCGTCCTCTTCCCGTTCTTCCTGGACGGCGGCAACCTGCAGGTGCGGCCCGCCGGGTAGTGCGCGATGCGAGGGCCGGGCCTGCCCGGCCCTCAGCGGCGCAACAGCTGGCGGAAGCGGCCCGGCGTGACCCCTGCGTAGGCGCGGAAGGCGCGCGTGAAGTGGCTCTGGTCGGCGAAGCCGGCAGCCACCGCGAGCTCGGCCAGGGACGCCTCCGAGTCGGTCAGTCGGGCCTGCGCCCAGTCGAGCCGCAGCCCGCGCGCGTACTCGCCGACGGTGACGCCGTACTCGCGCCGGAAGGAGCGGGCGAGATGGGTCGGATGCACGCCGACCGCTTCCGCGAGCTCGCTCAGCGTGGCTGCGTGTGGACCGCGCTCGTGGAGCAGCTCGCACACGTCCCGAAGCCAGCCGGCCCGACGTGCTGCCGCCGGCTCGGCCCGTCCGGCGGTCGACAGGAGCTGCAGGACGAGCCCCTCCGCCGCAAGCGGCCAGCTGTCGTCGCCGGCGCGCAGCTCGGCCGCGATCCGCGAGCCGATCGCCGTCGACGCGGCGGCTCGCACGTGCCACAGACGCCGGAGCAACGGTCGGAGGGGGTCAGCCTCGCCGGCGCGGCCCCGCACTGCGAGCACCTTGGTGGCCAGGCGACCGAAGTGGCTCGTGTGGCCGGCGCCCACCGGCAGCGTCGCGAGGCTGTCCCGCTCGAGCGACCAGCGCACCCTGCCGAACCGCTTCGCAATCGAGCCCTCGAGCACGACAACGAGATAGCCGCGCTCGACGTCGAACGCACCGATCCGGTGATTGGGCACGAAGGTGAGCAGCTGGATCTCGAACGGCCCGACCTCCGCCTTGGTGGCGTGGGCTCCCTCGCTGACGAGGTCGACGCGGGTCGCGCCCATCGTCACCTGAGACGCGGGCCGCGACGGGCGGTTAGCGCCGGCGTGCGTCAGCTGGGCGCGTGCACCAGCCCGGCTGCAGGCTCCAGGCGCCGGCGGCTGAGGGCCGCGAGCAGGCGCCGCTCGTAGTCGATCGACTGCTGGTACACGCTCTCGCGCGCCTGCGGATCTCGAGCCTCGTCGCCGCCCCGGGCCGCCCCGAGCCCGGCCGTCACTGCGATCACGGCGATTGCGGCGGTTGCGTAGAAGGCGCGCCGCGACTCCAGCGTCGTCGGCCGCGCCGGGACAGCGACATGGTGCGCGGGCAGCCGGAGCGCCGAGTCCCGGAGGTGCGTCGCGATGCGCTCCAGATCGGCCGCATAGGTCCGGCAGGGCGCACAGCCGGCCGCGTGATGGCGAAGCTGCGCAGACTCGAGCGGCGAGAGCTCTCCGTCCAGCAGCGCCGACACGGCGACGTGGAAGCGCTCGCAGCTCTCGGGCTCAGGCACGGACACGGCGCTGCGTCGGGTCGAGGGCGTCGCGGAGGCCGTCCCCGACGAAGTTGATGCACAGCACGATCAGCACGATCGTGAGCCCGGGGAAGGTCACGAGCCACCAGAGGTCGGACGAGACGTTCTGGCCCTCCGCGATCAGCTTTCCCAGCGCCGGCGTCGGCGGCTGGATGCCGAAGCCGAGGAAGGACAGCGCCGCCTCGGTCAGGATCGCGATCCCGATGATGAGCGTTGCGCTCACCGCGATCGCGCCGACCGCGTTCGGGAGCATGTGCCGGACCATGATCCGCAGGTCGCCCGCGCCCGCGGCCCGCGCGGCCTCGACGAACTCCTTCTCGCGCAAGGAGAGAAACGTGCCGCGCACGATCCGCGCCAGGCTCGTCCAGAAGAGGAGGGCGAGGATGAGCGCCGTGCGGTACTGGGAGCCGTTGCCCAGGAACGCGGCGGCCGTGAGCAGGACGACGAGGCCCGGCAGGGTCAGGGCGAGGTCGGTCAGCCGCATCAGCAAGTTGTCGGTCCAGCGCCCGTAGTAGCCGGCCACGGCCCCAACCGCGGTCCCGATCAGGGTCGCGAGCGCGGCGACGATGAGGGCGACCTTCTGCGTCGTCTGGATGCCGTAGACCACGCGCGAGAAGTAGTCCCGGCCGAGCAGGTCGGTACCGAAGAAGTGGTTGTCTTCGAGGGTCGGCCCCACGCCGGCGTTCTCGAGGTCGATCTCGTCGTAGGCATAGGGCGCGACTGCGTCGGCGAAGATGCCGACGCCGAAGATGACGAGCAGCACGACCAGGCTGCCCATCGCGAGCCGGTGCCGCAGGAAGCGCTTCCGGGCAAACGCCCACTGGCTGCGCGACTCGACCTCGACGCCGGTCCGGTGGGCGAGCGCGAGCTCGTCGCCACCCGCAGCGACCTCACGCTCGTAGAGGGTCGCCGGCTCACTCATAGCGGATCCTCGGATCGAGCTTCGCGTAGACGATGTCCGCGATCAGGTTGAAGAGGACGACCATGGTCGCGACCACCATCAGCCAGGCCATCACCGGATACGCGTCCTGGCTGAGCAGGTTGTTGAGGAAGTACGGCCCCATGCCGTCGAGACCGAAGATCGACTCCGTGATCACGGCGCCGCCGATCAGTGCGCCGAAGTTGAGCGCGGAGATCGTGACGACCGGAATCAACGCGTTCCGCAACGCGTGCTTCAACGTCACCGTGGTCTCGGACAGGCCCTTTGCGCGCGCGGTGCGCACGTAGTCCGAGTTGATCACCTCGAGCATCGAGGCCCGCGTGTAGCGGCTGTACTGCGCCATGCTCACGACGGCGACGGTCATCGCCGGGATCGCGAGGTGCTGGAGGCGGTCGACCACGAACGCGAAGCCGGTGCCGGGATCGGTCGAGCTGAGCCCGGAGGTGTAGAAGATCCGCACGTCCCACTTGATCGCGATGTTGGTGAAGATGATCTGCAACATCAGGGCGAGCCAGAACACCGGCATTGCGAAGCCGAGGAAGCTCGCCGTCGTCGTCGCGTAGTCGAAGAGGGAGTACTGCCGAATCGCCGAGTAGAGGCCGACGAGCACGCCGAAGACGAGCGCGAATACCTCGGCCAGGATGACCAGCTGCAACGTGTTCGGGATCACCCGCTTGAGGTCGTTCCAGATCGGCTCGTCGACGAGCAGCGACGTCCCGAACTCGTCGGTCACCGCCTCCTGGACCCAGTACAGGTAGCGCACGGGAAGCGGCTCGTCGAGGTGCTTGCGCTCCGAGACGTTCTCGAGCGTCTGCTGCGAGACGAGCGGGTTCTGGCGCAGCGTCGCCAGCGGGTCGCCCGCCGCGGAGACGGCGACGAAGATCACGAAGCTGGCAACGACGAGCACCGGGATGCTGTAGAGCAAGCGGCGCAGGATGAAGGGGATCATTGGCCCTCCGGGCTCGTGGAGGGGCAGCGGGGCCCGCCCCCCAAAAGCGGGCCCCGCCCTCCTCCTGACGGAAGCTAGGTGTCTCCGCCGATCTTCCAGTCCTCGACGTTCCAGACGGGACCGGCCGAGGTCGGGTTGTCCCGCATGCCCTGCAGCTTCGACTTGTAGACGAAGTAGGTGGGCTTCTGGTAGAGCGGGATCGTCGGCAGGTTGAGCGCCATGATTCGGTCGGCCTGGTTGACGAGCGCCCGCCGCTTGGCCGTGTCGAGCTCGGCGTCCGACGCCCGGAACAGGTTCGTCACCTTGCGGCTGCAGTACGCCTTCCAGTTCGACTGGCCGCCACAGCCGTAGATGTCGACCTGGCCGGTCGGATCGCCGCTGCCGACCCAGGCGAAGAGCCCGATGTGGTAGTTCTCGTCCGAGACGGCCGGGAAGAAGATCCGCGAGGGCGAGTTCTCGATCCGGAGGTCGATGCCCACCGACTTCGCCTGCGCCTGGATGATCTCGAGGCTCAGCTCGCGGAGCCGGTTGCCCGCCGTCGTGCCGATCTTGAGCGACGCCTTGACGCCGCCGCACGAGTAGATGCCGTCGCCGCCCTTCGCGCAGTTGTGCGCGCGCATGATCGAGTCGACTCTCGCGCGGTTGAAGTTGTAGCGGGAGAAGCTCGGCACGTACTCCTTCTGGTTGTTCACGTAGGTCAGGTTCTCGAGCGGCGTCAGCCCCGGGCTGAGCGTCCGGAAGAGCTGCCGCACGAGGGCGTCACGGTCGATCGAATAGGCGATCGCTTGCCGGAACCACGGCGCCCGCGCGAGCTGGAACCCTCTCGCGCCGGTGTTGAAGTCGAGGTGCTCGAGCTGCGTGCCGGCGTTGGACTCGACCTTGAGCCCCGACTGCCTGGCCAGCGACCCGAGCTGGAGCTGCGGCTGCGGGTAGATCGCGTCGACCTCGCCGCCTCGCATCGCCTGGATCTCCGAGTCGGTGTTCGTGATGAAGCGGAAGACGAGCCGCTCGACCGCCGGCCGCTTGCCCCACCAGCGCGGGTTGCGCACGAGCGTCAACGACTGGCCGCGCTGATAGTCGGAGACGAGATAGGGGCCGCTTCCGATCGTCTGCCCGTTGGCTGGATTGTCGACGTTCGTGTTCCAGACGGTGTTGAAGTCGCGTCCCTGGAGCGCGTGCTTCGGGATGACGCCGAACGCGCCGCTGAAGAGCTGCTTGTAGCCCGCGACCGGCCGCTTGAAGACGATGCGCAGCGTCTTCGGGTTCACCTTGACCAGGCGCTTCATCTGGTCGTAGCCGCTCCGCGCGGCCAGGTCGAAGCTCGGGTTGAGCGTCGTCGTCGCGGTGAAGATGAAGTCGTCCGCGGTGATCGGCCTGCCGTCGCTCCAGACCGCGTTCTGCTTGATCTTGTAGAGGAGCGTGAACGGGTTGCGCGAGACGATCTTCGCCTCGCCGTCGAGCATGTACGGCTCCCACGTGAAGTCGGGCTTCTGCCGGTAGGCGCCGGGGAAGGCGATCCCCACGGTCCACGACGTCCACGTGTTGTTGCAGCCGGCGAGGAGGCCGTTCAGGCACGGTGGCTCCTGCTCGGCTCCGAACACGATCGTCGCGGGCGCCGCCGCCGGGCTCGGGGCGACCAGGCCGCTCATGAGAGCGACGCTTGCGCCGAGCGCGACTGCCAGGGCCGCCAACCGGCGTCGTGCGGGCGATCTCTTCATCGCTGCGTCCTTTCCGGATCTGCTCAGCGCGCGGGATCGCGGCTGAGGAACGGTTCGGCTTTTCGGACGCACTGCATCGCGGCAAGTTGTTGCGACAATTTCATTACTGAATCGCGTACGCATATACGTGACCGATCTGTGCCGAGAAGTGCGCAATCTCGTGAGCCCGATCCGAGTTGCGGCTCCGCGGACCAGGCTCACAAGACCGGCGGTAGCTCCTCACGTCCCTGCCCGCCGGGGAGGATCGAGCGAGAAATGGGCTACCGCTTCGACACTAGCTACGCGCTTCGCTGCTGTGCAATTCGAGTCTCGAATACGACGAGATTTCAGGCAGCTGTTCGGCTCACGCGGTTCCTACCGACGAGCGACGCGCATGCTTCTTCCGCGGCGTCGACGAAGTGCAGCAGCGCTTCGGTCGCGGTCCGGTCGCGCTGCCACACGAGCTCGAGCTCGCGCCGCGGCCCGTCGAGCGTCTCGAGCGCGAGCTCGGACGACGTCACGGCAAGCGAGGGGAGCAGGCCGTACGCGCAGCCGGCTGCGACGAGCGCCTGGATCGTCTGCGCATCCTCGAGCCAGACGACCCCTCCCTGGGGAAGGCCGTGCGAGAGGTGCAGCGCGCTCTCGTGCTGCCGCTGCGCGTCGCACGGCTTGAGCGCGAGCAGCGGCCGAGCGGCAAAGTCGGGAGCGAGCGGCCGCGGCGACCCGGGCGGCGCGAGCAGGACGAACGGGTCGTCGAGCAGGTGCGACGACGCGATCCCGTCGAGGCCGACAGGAGCGGACGTGAAGGCGGCGTCGAGCTCGCCCCCGGCGACGAGCTCCTGGAGCGCCCGGTCGGCGTCGCCGAGCGTGAGCTCGAGTCGAACGGACGGCGCCCGCTCGCGGAACGACTGGACCGTCTGCGGCAGCACCGTCGCCCCCACGCTCTGGCTGTAGCCGACGCGGAGCGCCGCCGGCAGCGCGGGCCAAGAGGCTGCGACATCCGTTCGCGCCGCCTGCAGACGAGCGATCAGCGCGACGGCGTGCTCGTAGAGCACCTGCCCCGGCTCGGTCAGCGAGATCGAGCTGCCGCCGCGCACCCTCTCGACGAGGCGCGCGCACACGAGCCGCTCGAGCGCCGCGATCTGGTTCGAGATCGCCGACTGCGTATAGCCAAGTCGCCTTCCTGCGCGGACGAACGACTGCTCTTCCGCGACCGCCTGCAGCGCCGCGAGATGCCGGAGCTCGATCCCCAACCACGCATGCGCGTCCGCAGCGACCTGCATGCGCGCTGAGTTTAGTTGTACTAAGCTTGAGTTTGGGTTGCTGCTGCGTTAAGGCGGCGGACGAGCGTGACGCCGTCGCGGATCGTCAGCTGCACGCAGGCGACGCGCTCGTCACTCGCGAGCTTCTCGTTCAGCGCGGCGATCGCCTTCGTGGAGTCGTCCTGCGGGTCGAGCACGCGGCCGCTCCAGAGCGTGTTGTCGATCGCGATCAGGCCCCGCTCGGACAGCCGGGGCAGGACGGCCTCGTAGTAGTTGTCGTAGTTGGACTTGTCCGCGTCGATGAAGACGAGGTCGAACTCGCCCTCGAGCCGGGCGATCGTCTCGAGCGCGGACCCGACGTGGATCGTGATCTTGTCTCCGTGTGGGCTCTCGGCGAAGTAGCGGCGGGCGATCGCGGCGTGCTTCGGCTCGATCTCGCACGTGTCGACGTGCCCGTCCTCAGGGAGCGCGGCCGCCATCGACAGCGCCGCGTAGCCGGTGAACGTGCCGATCTCCAGCACGCGCCGAGCGCCGGTGGCGTGCACGAGCAGCTCCAGCAGCCGACCCTCGACCGGGCCCGTGAGCATCAGGGGCATGCTCGTCGTCGCGTACGTCTCCTCCTGGAGCCGGGCGAGCAGCTCGGCAGGCGCCGTCGTGTGCGCCTCGGCATACGCCTCGACCTGCTCGTCGACGATCGGGCTCAACGCTCTACTCGCGAGCCGCCGACGATCGCCTCTCCTCCGCCCGCGAAGCGGACGAGTGCCTTCCCCTTCCCGTCGTAGTCCGGCGACCAGACGACGAGCGTCGCGTCCTCGCCGCCGACGCGGACGGGCTCGTCGACCGACGGTGTCTCACCGCGCCAGTAGGTGACGAACGGGTTCTCCTCCCATTCGCGCCCGATCGTCGTTCCCTCTGTGTGACCGGGCAGCACGCGCACCTCGTGCGGAAGCGTCATCAGCACGTCCATCACCGAGCGCCGGATCGGCGCCGCGTCGGGCCCGCCCCCGACCGCGTCCTTGAAGAGGACGTCGGCCGTGAAGCAGACCGTATCGTTGGCGAGGAAGGCGAGATGATCGTCGGCGTGGCCCGGCGTCTCGAGTGCCTCGAAGCGTAGGCCGCCCGTCTCCAGCGGGCCCTTGACGATCTCGACGCCGTAACGGGCGACGAGCTCGTCGTCACCGGCGACGTGGTCGTGGTGGGAATGGGTCGTGAGGAGGTGCGTGACCGTCAACCGCTCCCGCTCGACCACCTCGTACAGCGGCGCCAGCGGCGCACCGCTGTCGACGAAGACGGCCGTGCCGCCCGGCTCGTCCGCGACCAGGTAGGCGTTCGAGAGCCACTCCGGGTGCATGCTCCGCTCGATCAGCATGCGTCAACCGTAACGGCGCACGTCTCGGCCTGCCGACCGAAAGGATCGACGCCGACCGGGCCTCTACGTCTATGTCGGGTGCAGCTCGTTCGCGCTCACGGAACCCGTGGGGGAATCGGGACCGGGAGCGCGGGGGTCGTGATCCCGGCATCGCCCGGAGGCGCGGGGAGCTGCGGCGGCTCCACGAGCGGCAGACGGGGAAGCGCGGGAACGGCTCCCTCCACCGGCAGGTCGGGCAACGGTGGAGGGGCCGGCGCTTCACCGGGACGGCGACCGGCACGGCGACCGGGAGGGCCGGCGGCGCCACGGGCGGTAGTGCAGGGACGAGGGCAGGCGCAGGAGCCCCGTTGCCTCCTTCGGTGGTCGCGGGCGATGCGGCGGGGGCGACGGGCTCCGCGCCCGAGACCGGGAACGGCGACGGGCTCAGCGCCCGACACTGGGACGGCGACGGAGCCGTCGTCGGGCGCGCCGGCCTCCGGCTGCGTCGGCTCGGCCCCACGAGCTGAGGCCTGCGTCTGGATGCGCGTTGCGACCACGGCCGACGCGACGGGAGCCGGCGATCGGCCCGGCGCGGTGGCCGCTGCCGGCGACGCGGCTGTCGGGCCGGCGGCGTCGTCGTGCCGGCGGGCGACGCACGCCGACAGGGCCGGCGGCGTCCGGTCCCGCGGCGTGGCCGGTGCGTCCGTCGTGATGCCGCCGCCCACGGCGACGGCGCCCGCGGCGGCGAGGCCGACGACGCGAGCGGCGCCGGAGCCGGCCGGGCTGAGCCGCTCCACGAGCGAGGCCAGCCAGTGTGGAAGCGAGACCAGTCCGCCGAGCCGGCTGGGCGTGTGCGCTCCGAGCTCCCGGCGAAGCTTCTGACGCGCGCGGAAGACGAGCATCTGCACCGCGGCGACGGTCGTGCCCAGCTCTGACGCGATCTCTCGGTGGGAGAGGCCGCCGAGCTCGCTGAGCAGGAACGCCTTGCGCTGGCTCTCGGCGAGCGTCGCGAGCGCTTCCCGGATCTCGTCGGCCGAGACGGTCACGGCGTCCCCGGCCGCGTGCGACTCCAGCAGGGGCTCTTCACGTGGACGGCGGTGCGCCGCGCGGAAGCGGCGGCGGCGAACGTTCTCCGCGATCGCGTGCAGCCAGGCGCGCGGCAAGTCGGGCTCGTTTCCGCGGAGGACGGCGCGGTAGGCGTCGAGGAAGGTCGCCTGCGTGACGTCCTCGGCCTCGTGGTGGTCACCGAGTTTGCGCAGCGCAACACGGTAGACCTCCTGTCGGTGGCTGCGGTAGAGGCCCTCGAAGTCGAGCCGCGGCTGGCGCTGACTCATGGGACGACAACGCCCGGGAATGCCGGCGCGATACGGCTTCCGGTTGTCGCAGAGGCGAGAATCCCGCGGATGCGCGTCGCCTCGGTGCTGCTCGTGCTGCTCGCCCTGCTCGCCGCGTCGCCCGCGCAGGGCGGCGTGCGGGTCGTGCCGCCGTTCGAGCCGGCGGAGTACGCCGACAGAGCGGCTGTCGGGCTGCTCGTTCCAGGCGCCGGGCCGACCGTGACCCGCGACTCCGCCCTGAACGCGCTTCTGCGCGGTCAGCTCGAGCACGAGCTGCTCGGCGGTACCGCGCCGGGAGACGCGCTGATCGAGCTCGGCGACCCGAGCGGGCCCGAGATCCTGGTCTCGCTCCCGCCGCCCGGCCGCAGCGAGAACGACCGGCGCTACCCGATCGCGCTCCTCGGCGCGCGCGGGCTGCTCACGTCCGACTCGACGCGGATCGACGGGCTCGTCTCCGTCACCGACGTCGCTACCGGACGCTTACGCGTCGTCGACAGCGCCGATCCGGTCGCGGAGCTCGAGACCCTCGACGACCGGATCGAACGGAACGACCGTCTGCGCCTGCCGCTGACGATCGCGCTTGCCGCGCTCCTGATCGGGCTCGCGCTCGTCCGTCCGGGGCTCGCTCTCCGCGCGCTGCTCGTCGCACTCGCCGCGAACCTCTGGCTCGACCCGGTGATCGCGATTGCGGCCGCCGCGGCGGCAGTCGCGCTGCCGCTCGGGCTCGCGTGCGCGTCGATCCTCGCCGCCTACCTGGTCTCGATGGGCCTCGATGCAGAGGCTGTCGCGCTCTCGCCGTTCGGACCTTCCCAGTCGGGCCGCTTCTTCGGGATCAACAACCTGCTCGAGACGATGCTGCTCGCGCCGTCGCTCGTCGGCGCCGCGCTGCTCGGACGGGCGGGTATCGGCGTCGCCGCGCTCGCCTTCGTCACGATCGGCGGCAATCGCTTCGGCGCCGACGGCGGCGGGATCGTCGTGCTCGCCGCCGCCTATCTCGTGCTCTGGCTGCGCCTCCGTGGCCGAAGGCCGACGGTCGGCCTTGCCGCCGGTGTCGTCGCGGGCGCGATCGTGGTCGCGCTGCTGGTACTCGCGCTCGACGCGGCGACCGGTGGCTCGAGCCACGTCACCGACGCCGTCGGCGACGGCCCGGTCGCGCTCGCCGGCGACCTCGCCGACCGAATCGAGCTCTCCGTCAGGCGGACGGCCGCGAGCGCGGGCTCGATCGCCGTCGTGCTCGGCTCGCTCGCGATCCTCGTCGCCGTCGCCTTGCGCCGCCCACGCGACGCAGTGCTCGACGCCTTCCTCGCCGGCGTCGCGGTCTCGCTCCTCGTCAACGACACGCCGGCCGACGTGGCCGGAATCGGCGCCGCGATCGCGATCGCGCTTGCGCGGCACCCACCGCTGCGCGCCTCGTTAGACTCACCGGCGATGCGTCGTGCGGCCGCCCTGCTTGCAGTGCTTGCCCTCACCGCCGGGGTCGCGGGTTGTGGCGGCGAGGAGGAGGTCTCGCCGACTCCCGAGACGATCATCGGCACGTTGCCGGAGGAGACCACCGGCGAGACGAGCGGCGAGACGAGCGGCGAGACGACCGAGGGGCCTGCCTCCACCGTCGAGGGCGATGCGGCGGCGGGCGAGGCCATCTACGCCTCGGCGGGTTGCGGCGGCTGTCACACGCTCGAGGCGGCAGGCTCGTCCGGCACCGTCGGCCCCAACCTCGACGACTCGCAGCCCGACTTCGAGCTCGCGGTCGACCGCGTCACGAACGGCGCCGGGGCGATGCCGGCCTTCGAGGGCCAGTTGAGCGAGCAGGAGATCGCCAACGTGGCCGCCTACGTGGTCGAAAACACTTCGGGCTGAACTGCTCCCGCCGGGCTTCCCGCGCGAGATCGCTGCGATCGCGTGCGACCTCGACCGCACGCTGATCGCCGAGGACGGCGTCTTGCGGCCGCGTACCGTCTCCTCGCTCGCCGCCGCCCAAGCAGCGGGGATCCACGTCGTGCTCGCGACCGGCCGGATGTTCCGCTCCGCGCTCCCGTTCGCCCGAGTCGCGGGGATCGAAACGCCGATCGTCTGCTATCAGGGCGCGGCCGTCGTCGACCCCGTCACGGGGGAGTGGCTCCTGCACGAGCCGATCCCGCTCGAGCTCGCGCGGGAAGCGATCGCGGCCGTCGAGGAGGAAGGCTTCGTGCTCAACTGCTACGTCGACGACGAGCTCTGCGTCGCCGAGCTGACCGAGCACGCTCGCGCGTACGCCGACTTCCAGCACCTGCCGATCTCGGTTGTGGGCCCCCTGCTCGACTGGCTGGAGCGGCCGCCGACCAAGCTCGTCGTCGTGGACGACCCCGTGAGGCTCGACGGCCTGCGACCCAGCCTCGTGGAGCGCTTCGGCGAGCGGCTCTACATCGCCAAGTCCCTTCCCTACTTCCTCGAGCTCGCCAGCCCTCGCATCTCGAAGGGGAGCGGGCTCGAGTTCGTCGCCGATCACGTTGGCTTCCGCGCCGAGGACACGATCGCGTTCGGCGACGGCGAGAACGACCTCGAATTGCTCGAGTCGGCGGGGTATGCGGTCTGCGTCGAGAACGGACACGAGCTGCTCAAGGCACGGGCCGACTGGATCTGCCCCGGTCCGGACGAGGAGGGAGTGGCTCAGGTGCTCGAGGCGTACCTAGACTCCCGGGCGTGATCGACCTCAGGGCCGCCCGCAACGATCCGGACGCCTTTCGCGCCGCGCTGGCCCGCAAGGGGGCCGCGGCGGACTTCGATGCGCTCGTGGAGGCCGACGAGCGCTGGCGCGTGCTCGTGCCGCGGATCGACGAGCTGCGCGGGAAAACGAAGCTCAAGGGGAAGCCGTCCCCCGAGCAGCTCGCCGAGCTGCAGCAGGTGAAGGAAGAGCTCAAGGCCGCCGAAGAGGAGCTAGGAGCGGCGGAGGCGGAACGCGACCGACTCGCGCTTCGCGTCCCGAACCTCCCGCACGAGGACGTTCCGGACGGCTCGACCGACGACGACGTCGCCGAGGTCCGGCGCGTCGGCGAGCCGCCGCGCCTGGAGGACGCGCGCGAGCACACGGAGGTCGGCCGCTTCGACATGGAGCGCGCAGCGCGCATGTCGGGCGCCCGGTTCGGCTACTGGATCGGCGACACGGCGCGGCTCTCGCTGGCGCTCTACCGGCTGGCGCTCGACCGGCTGGCGGCGAAGGGTTTCGTCACGGTCCTCCCCCCGTGCTCGTCCGCGAGGAGGCGCTGATCGGCACCGGCGCGTTCCCCTCGGACGAGGTGAACGTCTACGAGATCGAGGCCGACGGGCTCTACCTCGCCGGCACCGCCGAGATCCCGATCGCGAGCCTCCACGCCGGCGAGATCCTCGCCGCCGACGAGCTGCCGCTCCGCTACGTCGCATTCTCCCCCTGCTTCCGCCGTGAGGCGGGCGCAGCAGGGCGGGACACGCGCGGGATGATCCGAGTGCACCAGTTCAACAAGGTCGAGCAGTTCTCGATCACGCGGCCGGAGGACTCCTGGGTCGAGCACGAGCTTCTGCTCGCGAACACGGAGGAGCTCGTCACCGAGCTCGGCCTCCCGTACCGCGTCGTCGTGCTCCCCGCAGGCGACATGTCGAGCGCGTCGGCGAAGACCTACGACGTCGAGATCTGGTTCCCGACCCAGGAGCGCTACCGCGAGACGGCCTCGATCTCGAACACGACCGACTTCCAGTCGCGCCGCCTCGGGATCCGCTACCGCGGCGAGCGAGGGCTCGAGCCTGTCCACATGCTCAACGGCACGGCGGTCGTCGACCGGATGGCGCTCGCGATCCTGGAGAACTTCCAGGGCGAGGTGCCGGAGGTG
>CAWKNQ010000025.1:0-15154 GCA_963850995.1 uncultured Gaiellaceae bacterium
ACGAGCGCACGTTAGCCGCAGCAGTTACGGCTGCGTGTAGCGGACGAGCTCGAGCCGCGCTCCCGGTCCCTCCTCCCTAACGAGCCCGACGTCGGGGCAGTAGTGCTTCATCTCGGTGATGTCGTCGAGCGGCGCCACGTCCTTCGTCCTGATGCAGTCGGAGAACGACCCCGCGGGCGTGGTCACGTCGAGGCCGACGGCGACCACGGTCGAGCGGTCCTCGGCGACACCGGGCGCCCGCTCCTGCTCGAACGTCTCGCCGACTTTCGGCTCGGCGGGCATGAAGAGACCCGGTTGCGCGTCCCCCTGGCCCGTCTGCCAGGCGCCGTCGTGGCCGACGATCTCGCCGTCCTCGTAGTCGTCGACCTTCTCGCCGACGTACCAGACGCTCCCGTCCTCGCGCTGCGCGTAGTAGTCGAGCGTCCGCTCGACGAGCTCGCCGTCCTCGTACTCCTTCACCTCGACGACGGCGACGGGGATGCCGCCCACGACCGCCGTCTTCGCCAGGACGCGCTTGACCGCACGCGTCTCGACCGACTCACCCGTGTCGGCGTCGGTCTCGCTCCCTTCGAACACCGTGTCGCGGACCGTCGCGAGCGGAACGAGCGGGTGGTCGACCCGGGCGCTGTACGCGCGCCGCCTCGATCGCCGTCTGTGTTTGCTCCGGCGCGGCGGCCTCGTCCTCTCCGCCGCAGCCCGCGGCGGAGAGGACGAGCAGCGCCAACACGCAGAGCCTCAGGGTCCTAGCGGTCACGAATGCGAAGCCGCTCGACGGGCTCGGTGTCCTCGTACACGTCCTCGGCGAACCGATACGCCCGCCGATCCAGTCTCCGCGCCTGCTGGCGGACCTCCTGCAGCTCCTCGCCCTCCAGCTCGGCGGTCTCGACCAGCTCCAGCGTCTCGCCGGTCGGCGGGTCCACGGACCCGATCGCGACGATTCCGACTCCCGGCGCGTGGAACTTGCTCTGGACGCCTCCCTCCGGATCGAGCGGGTTCCGCTCGTGGGTGACGAGGACGTCGTCGAAGCAGCTCGACTCGAAGGGGACGCAGATGCTCTGGCCGGTCGCCACGACGGTGGCGCAGTCCAGGAAGTCGATCCGCGGTGCGAACCCCTGCAGATACTCGGGCAACCCAACACTCGGGCTTCCCGACATGTGGATGCCGGGGACGGCACCGTCCTCGCGGGCGATCCACGTGCTCGGGGCGCCGGCGAACTCCCCGTCCTCGAACTCCTCCGGGTACTCGCCGAGGTTCCAGACGTTGCCGTCACGGTCCTGGGCGAAGAAGGCGATCTCGGACTCCACGATTTCCCCCTCGCTCTCGTCGACGTCCCAGACGACGATCGTGTTCACGCCCGCGATCTCCTTCGTCAGGTCGGTGACGGTGAAGGTGACGCGATGCGGGACTCCCTCCACCTCTCCCTCGAGGACGCGCTGCGCTCCCGGGACCAGAGGGAAGAACACGTTGTCGACCTGCGGGTGCTCCGGGAAATCGCGGTGGTTGAAGCGCGCTAGCTCGACGCACGGCTGCTCCGCGTCCGCCGACGGCCGCGCGCACGGAAGCAGCAGGCGCCGCCCGAGCGGCGCTGACGCCGATCGCGCCCGCGATCGTCGTGAGTACCGCGAGCGCGGCAAGCGTTTTCAGGCAGGTAAACCGACTCGACAGTTCGGTAGACATCGAAGCCTCCGTTGTCTCGGCTGGTACCCGAGAGCACGGATGCGGCGTTGACGTCCGACAGAGTCGCGTCCACTGTCTCCTGCGATCACGACCGTTCTCCCGCAAGACGGCCCTCGAACCAGATGGCCTCTGCTCTCACGTTGTAGCGCCGAACGCGCACAAGAGTCAAGCAGTTGCGGAGAAAGGCAACGCGACCAATCCGTTCGTGGCTCTTGACACGAAGTCAAAAACGCGCAACTTTTGTTGGTGGGGTAGTTGGGGGTACGGCAGTGCGTTCGATCGTCGAGGCGAGCCTGCGGCTTCGACTCCTAGTCGTCGCTGCGGCTGTGGCGACGCTGGTGGTGGGTGTCGGCCAGCTCAGGCAGATGCCCGTGGACGTCCTCCCCGAGTTCGTGCCGCCCACGGTCGAGGTCCAGACCGAGGCGCTCGGATTGTCCGCGGCGGAGGTCGAGCAGCTGATCACAGTGCCGCTCGAGCAGGACCTGCTCAACGGCGTCGCCTTCCTCGACGACATCCGCTCCGAGTCGGTTCCCGGCCTGTCCCGGATCCTCCTCGTCTTCGAGCCGGGAACCGACATCTTCCGCGCGCGGCAGGTGGTGGCGGAGCGCCTGACGCAGGCGCACGCGCTGCCGAACGTGTCGAAGCCGCCGCAGATGCTCCAGCCGCTGTCGTCGACGAACCGCGTCATGATGATCGGGCTCACCTCGGAGACGGTGTCGCCGCTCGAGATGTCGGTGCTCGCGCGCTGGACGATCGTGCCCCGGCTCGTCGGCGTCGAGGGTGTCGCGAACGTCTCCGTCTGGGGTCACCGCGACCGGCAGCTGCAGGTCCAGGTCGACCCGGAGCGGCTGCGCGATCAGGGCGTCTCGCTTCAGCAGGTGATCGAGTCGACCGGGAACGCGCTGTGGGTGTCGCCGCTGACGTTCGTCGAAGCCTCGACTCCCGGGACCGGCGGCTTCATCGACACCCCCAACCAGCGCCTCGGGATTCAACACCTGTCGCCGATCAGCACGCCGGCCGATCTCGCCCAGGTGCGGCTCGATGACCCGTCGGGCCGGAACCTGCGCATCGGCGACGTCGCAACCGTGGTCGAAGAGCATCAGCCCTTGATCGGCGACGCCGTCGTCAACGACGGGAGCGGCCTGCTCTTCGTCGTCGAGAAGTTCCCGGAGGTGAACACGCTCGCCGTGACCGAACGGGTCGAGGACGCGATCGAGACGATGGCGCCCGGCCTCTCCGGCCTCGAGTTCGATCCCACCGTCTACAGGCCGGCGTCGTTCGTCGAGAAGTCGATCGACAATCTCGCGCTCGCGCTGATCCTCGGCGCGGTGCTCGCGGCGCTGCTCATCGGCGCGTTCCTCTTCCGGTGGCGCACGGCGTTGATCGCTCTCCTCGTGATGCCTTTGTCGCTCGTGGCGGCGGCGCTCACGCTGCACGTGGTCGGGACGACGATGAACGCGATCGTCCTCGCAGGACTCGTGGCGGCAATCGGAGTCGTCATCGACGACGCCGTCGTCAGCGCCGACAACGTCACGAGGCGTCTCCGCGAGCGCGTCCCGGAGGACGGCGATCCATCGATCGCGCCCACCGTTGCCGACGCGACGCTCGAGGTCCGCGGCCCCATGATCTACGCCACGCTGATCATCGCGCTGGCGGCGCTGCCGCTCTTCTTCCTCGACGGCCTCGCCGGGGCGTTCTTCCCCGACCTGGCCGGGGCATATCCTGCTCGCGCTGCTTGGCCTCGATGGTCGTCGCCTTGACCGTGACGCCCGCGCTCTGCGCGCTCCTCCTGTCGCGAGCGCCGCGCGAGCGCGGCGATCCTCCGCTCGTCGGGTGGCTCCAGCGCGGCTACGAGAGCTTCCTCTCCCGGGTCGTGCACAGGCCTCGCATCACCTATGTCGCCGCCGGCGCGGTCATGGTCGGCGCGCTCGCAGCCGTGCCGTTCCTCGGCGGCCCGCTGCTGCCGACGTTCAAGGAGACGGCGCTGCTGGTTCGCTGGGACGGCCCGCCCGGGACATCCCTGCCGGAGATGAACCGGATCACCGCGCGTGCGAGCCGCGAGCTCCGCTCCATCCCGGGCGTGCAGAACGTGGGCGCGCACGTCGGGCGCGCCGTGACGGCGGACCAGGTCGTCGGTGTCAACTCGGGCGAGCTCTGGGTCAGCCTCGATCCCGATGCCGACCACGACGCCACGGTCGACGCCGTCCGGCAGGTGGTCGACGGTTACCCCGGGCTCTCTCGCGACATCCAGACGTACTCGAACGAGCGCGTGAGAGAGGCGCTGACCGGCGCGGACGACGACGTCGTCGTGCGCGTCTACGGCGAGGACCTGGACGTTCTCAGCTCTCAGGCACAGACGGTGCGGAGCGCGGTGTCGCAGGTCGACGGCGTCGCCACCGCGCGTGTCGACCTCCCGGCCGAGGAGCCGACGCTCGAGATCGAGGTCGACCTCCAGGCGGCACAACAGGAGGGAATCAAGCCGGGTGACGTGCGCCGCGCGGCGAGCACGCTGCTGTCGGGGATCCAGGTCGGCAGCCTCTTCGAGGAGCAGAAGGTGTTCGACGTGGTCGTCTGGGGGGCGCCTGAGATCCGGAGCAGCCTGACCGGCATCAGCCAGCTCCTGATCGACACGCCCACGGGCGGTCACGTCCGTCTGGGCGACGTGGCGAAGGTCCGCATCGCCGCGAATCCGGCCAACATCGAGCGCCAGGCGGTCTCGCGCTACGTCGATGTCGCCGCGAGCGTCAGTGGACGTGACCGCGGCGCGGTCGTCGGGGATGTCGAGGGCCGCCTGGAAGCGCTCGCCTTCCCGCTCGAGTACCACGCGGAGGTGCTGGCCGCCGAGACCCAGCCCTGGGGCCGGCTGATCGCGATCGGAGTTGCCGCCGCGATCGGGATCTTCCTGCTCCTGCAGGCGTGCTTCGGGAGCTGGCGGCTCGCCGCGCTCGCGTTCGCGACGCTGCCGCTCGCCGTGGCGGGGGGCGTCCTCGCAACGCTGGCCGTCGGCGCCACGCTCTCCTTCGGCGCAGTCATCGCACTGGTCGCCGTCCTCGGGATCGCCGTACGCAACGTCATGCTGCTGATCGAGCGCTTCCGCCGCCTCGAGCGGGACGAAGGCGAAGCGGCCCGGCCCGAGCTCGTCCTGCGCGGCGCGCGAGAGCGATTCGCTCCGATCACGCTGACCGCGCTGGCCACCGCGGTGGCTCTGCTTCCCCTGGCGGTTCTCGGCGGGATGGCCGGCAACGAGCTGACGCGGCCGCTGGCGGTCGTCATCCTCGGCGGGCTCGTCACGTCGACGCTCGTCAGCCTGTTCGTCGTTCCCACGCTCTACGAGCGCTTCGGTCTCGGCGTCGCCGCCGAGCCGGCACCCGACCGGGCACCCGACGCGGCGCCCGCCGACGCATTGGGGGCTTGAAATGGCAGTGATCTCGCACAGAACGCGCTGGGCAGCTCTCCTGATCGCCGGCGCCGGCCTGGCCGGGCTCGCGGGCTGCGGAGGAAGCTCGGAGTCGTCGAGCTCGAGCGAGGCGGCCAAGGTCGAGCACATCGAAGGGACCGACCTCAGCCGCGTCATCCTGACACCCGAGGCGGCCAAGCGGCTCGATATCCGCACGGAGCCGGTTCGCCAATCAGCGGGCGGCACGGTGATTCCCTATTCGGCGGTCTTCTACGAGACCGACGGCGAGACGTGGGCGTACGTCAGCCCCGAGCCGCTCACCTTCGTCCGGGAGCAGATCGTGGTCGACCGGATCGACGGCGATCGCGCCCTTCTCTCCAGCGGCCCTTCGCCGGGGACGAAGGTTGCGACGGTCGGCGTGGCCGAGCTCTTCGGGGCCGAGTCCGGCCTCGACGGCGGCCACTGAGCGCGGGAGGAGGCGCCGGGCGATGATGCGCTGGATCGTCGGCTCGAGTCTGAAGCTCCGCTACCTCGTCGTGGCGGCGGGCGCGGCGATGCTGGTCTTCGGGGTCGGCACGTTGCGCGACACGCCGGTCGACGTCTTCCCGGAGTTCGCGCAGCCGAAGGTCGAGATCCAGACGCCGAGCCTCGGGCTCTCCGCCCAGGAGGTCGAGGAGCTCGTCACGGTGCCGCTGGAGCAGTCGCTCCAGGGCCTGCCGCAGCTCGAGACGATCCGCTCCAAGTCGGTGCCGCAGCTCTCGTCGATCGTGCTCCTCTTCGAGCGGGGCACCGACCTGCTGCACGCCCGCCAGCTGGTTCAGGAGCGGGTCGCGACGGTGACGCCGACGCTGCCGACGTGGTCGAGCCCGCCGTTCATGATCCAGCCGCTCTCGTCGACGAGCCGGGTGATGAAGATCGGGCTGACCTCCGACACCGTCTCCATGACGGACATGTCGGTGATCGCCTACTGGAAGATCCGCGCCCGGTTGCTGCGCGTGCCGGGCGTCGCGAACACCCCGATCTGGGGCGAACGCCTGAAGCAGCTGCAGGTGCACGTCGAGCCGGAGAAGCTGCGCGATCGCGGCGTCTCGCTCACGCAGCTCATGGACGTCACCGCGGACGCCCTGGACGCCGGCTTGCTGCGCTACTCGGAAGGCGCCGTGATCGGCACGGGCGGCTTCATCGACACTCCCAACCAGCGGCTCAGCATCCGGCACATCCAACCGATCGTCTCGCCGGAGAGCCTCGCCGAGGTGCCGCTCGAGGGCGTGAACGGCGACTCCGTGCTGCTCAGCGACGTCTCCCGGCTGGTGTGGGATCACCAGCCGCTGGCCGGCGATGCCGTCATCAACGACGGCCCCGGCCTGATGCTGATCGTCGAGAAGCTGCCGTGGGCGAACACGCTCGAAGTCACGCGCGGCGTCGAGCAGGCGATCGAGGAGCTCCGGCCCGGCCTGCCCGGGATCGAGATCGACACGACGATCTTCCGGCCCGCGACCTTCATCGAGCAGTCGATCGACAATCTCACGAAGGCGCTCTTGATCGGCGCCCTGCTCGTCATCCTCGTGCTCGGGGCGTTCCTCTTCGAGTGGCGCGCGGCGCTGATCAGCCTCGTCTCGATCCCGCTCTCGCTCGTGGCGGCCGGGCTCGTGCTCTACCTGCGCGACACGACGGTCAACGTGATGATCCTGGCCGGCTTCGTGATCGCGATGGGCGTCGTCGTCGACGACGCGATCATCGACGTCGAGAACATCGTCCGACGCCTGCGCCAGCGGCGCGAGGAGGGCAGCCGCACCTCGACGGCATCAGTCGTCCTCGAGGCCTCGCTCGAGGTGCGCAGCGCGATCCTCTACGCCACGCTGATCATCGTCGCGGCGATGATCCCCGTCTTCTTCCTGACGGGCCTGACCGGCGCGTTCTTCAAGCCCCTCGCCTTCTCGTACATCCTGGCGGTCGGCGCCTCGCTCGTCGTGGCGCTCACCGTCACGCCCGCGCTCGCCCTGATCCTGCTCCGGAACGCGCCGCTCGAGCGCCGCCGGTCGCCACTCGTGGCCTGGCTGCAGCGCGGCTACGAGCGCGTGCTCGCGCGCATCGTCTCCAGGCCGCGCTGGGCGTACGCCACCGTGGCCGCGACCGTCGTCGCCGGGCTCGCGGTCGTGCCGTTCCTCGGCCAGTCGCTGCTGCCCAACTTCAAGGAGCGGGACTTCCTCATGCACTGGCTGACCTCGCCGGACACGTCCGGCCCGGAGGAGGTTCGCGTCTCGGTTCGGGCCTGTCGGGAGCTGCGGACGATCCCGGGCGTCCGCAACTGCGGCTCCCACATCGGCCAGGCGCTGCTCTCCGACGAGCCGTACGGCATCTACTTCGGCGAGAACTGGATCAGCGTCGACCCCGCCGTCGACTACGACGAGACCCTCGCCAGCGTCCAGGGGGTCGTCGACGGCTATCCCGGGCATCCGCCGCGACGTCCAGACCTACCTGAAGGAACGCATCCGCGAGGTGCTGACCGGGTCGAGCGACGCCGTCGTCGTGCGCATCTACGGCGACGACCTGCACGTCCTCGAGAGCAAGGCCGAAGAGGTGCAGCAGGTGATGGAAGGCGTCGACGGGCTCGTCGAGGCGAAGGTGGAGCTCCACCAGGACGTCCCGCAGGTCGAGGTCGAAGTCGACCTCCCGATAGCGCAGGAGTACGGTGTCAAGCCCGGCGACGTCCGCCGCGCGAGCGCCACCCTGATCGCGAGCGAGGAGGTGGGCGACATCTTCTTCGGCGGGAAGGCGTACGACGTGCACGTCTGGAGCTCGCCGGAGACCCGCAACAGCCTCACGAGCATCCAGCGAGCTGCCGATCGACACGCCCGACGGCGGGCAGGTGCGGCTCGCCCAGGTCGCCGACGTGCGGATCGCGCCGACGCCGAACACGATCGAGCGGGAGAACCTCTCACGTCGCCTGGAGGTCAGCGCGAACGTGAGCGGACGCGACCTCGGCTCCGTCGTCGACGTCCTCGACGACCGCCTCGAGGCGATCGACTTCCCACTCGGCTACAACGCCGAGCTGCTCGGCGAGTTCGAGGAGCGACAGTCTGCGCAGCGGCGCATGCTCACCCTCGGGATCGGCGCCGCGATCGCGGTCTTCCTGCTCCTGCAGGCCTCGTTCGGGAGCTGGCGGCTCGCGACACTGTCCTTCCTGACGCTCCCGATGGCGCTCGTCGGCGGGGCGCTGGCGGCCTACCTGGGCGGCGGCGTGCTCTCGCTCGGCTCGCTCGTCGGCTTCTTCACCGTCTTCGGCATCGCCGCGCGCAACGGCATCCTGATGATCAACCACTTCCAGCATCTCGAGCGGTACGAGGGCGAGACCTTCGGGCCTCAGCTCGTCCTGCGCGGAGCGCGGGAGCGGCTCTCGCCGATCCTGATGACGACGCTGGCGACGGGCCTCGCGATCGTCCCCCTCGTGATCGCCGGCGACATTCCCGGGCACGAGATCGAGCATCCGCTGGCGGTCGTGGTCATCGGCGGCCTCGTCACCTCGACGCTGCTCAACCTGTTCGTCGTTCCCTCGCTCTACCTCCGCTTCGGGAAGCCGCGGCAGGCCGCCTAGGCCTATTCGTAGCGGAGGGCGGCGATCGGGTCGAGCCGGGCGGCGCGACGGGCCGGGTAGTAGCCGAAGAAGAGGCCGACGGCGAGCGCGACGGCCACGGCCAGGATCAGCGACGGCACGCTGATGAGCGTCAGCCACCCCGCGAGCTCGCCGATCAGTCGCGTCGCGGCGATCCCGGCGAGGACTCCCGCGACGCCGCCGAGGGCGCTCAGGACGAGCGCCTCGATCAGGAATTGCGTCTGGACCGTCCCGGGAGTCGCTCCGACGGACTTCCGGATGCCGATCTCGCGCGTTCGCTCGTGGACGGACACGAGCATCATGTTCATGATCCCGATCCCGCCGACCAGGAGCGCGATCCCGCCGAGCGCGAACGTGAGCACGCGGAAGGTGGTCGTCGCCCGCTGCGCCTCCTTGACGATGCTCGCCTGGTCTTCTGCCGAGAAGTCGTCCGCGTAGGACTCGGGCAGGTTGTGCTGGCGGCGCAGGAGCGTGCTGATCTCGTCCATCGCCGGCTCGATGTCGGCCTCGCTGCGCACCCGGACCCCGACGCTCTTGGTCGTGGTGCCGCCGAGGAGCGCGCGGAGCACGATCGGCAGCGGAACGTAGATCCGATTGTCGAGGTTCTCGTCGGCCAGCGCCCCCTTGCGCGACTGGATGCCGATCACCTCGAGCTCCTGGTTGCCCACGCGCACCGTCTTCCCGATCGCGTTCTGCCCGGGGAAGAGCCGCTCCTGCGGGACGGGGCCGAGCACGATCACGCTGCGGCCGAAGCTGACGTCGGTCGGAGAGATCAGGCGGCCTTCCGTCGCGCTCTGGTTGTAGATATCCGCGTACGCCGGGGTGACGCCGAACAGCCGTGTGACGGCCTGGTTTCGGCCGGCGGAGACCGTGAGGCTCTCGATGTCCTGATGGGGCGCGACCGCGTCGACCATCGGCAGCGCTTCGATCGCGGCGACGTCCTCGGGCGTGATCGTGCGCTCGCTCGCCGACTGGCGCGTGCCGATGCTGATGAACTCCCCGTCGACGAGGATCACGTTCGCGCCAAGCCGGCGGATGCTGTCCGTGACCTCCTGGCGGGCTCCGGCGCTGACGGCCGTGACAGCAACCAACGACGCGACGCCGATGACGACGCCGAGCGCGGTCAGGGCGGCGCGGAACCAGTTCGACCGGAGCGCACCGAGTGCGATGCGCCACTGCTCGACGAGCGACGTCATCGCGCCGCACCCGCCACGAGCACGCGCTCGACCGGGCCGTCCGCGACGACGAGGCCGTCCTCCATCTGCAGGACCCGCGCAGCGCGCTCGGCCACGTCGATCGAGTGGGTGACGATCACGATCGTCGCGCCGTCGCCGGTGCAGTTGCTCGAGGAGCGCGAGGACGTCCTCGGCGCTCGCGGAGTCGAGGTTGCCGGTCGGCTCGTCGAGGAGGAGGACGTTCGGCCTGACAACGACCGCGCGCGCGATCGCGACGCGCTGCTGCTCTCCTCCGGAGAGCTGCGTCGGCAGATGCGTGGCGCGGTCGCGGAGCCCCACTTCCTCGAGCGCTTCGAGCGCTCGCCGACGGCGTTCGCGCGACGGGACGCCCGCGTAGACGAGCGGCAGCTCGACATTGGCGTACGCCGTCGACCGCGGCAGGAGGTTGAACGCCTGGAAGACGAAGCCGATCCGCCGGCCCCTGATCCGCGCGCGGCTGCTCTCGTCGAGCGTCGCGACTTCCTGACCGACGAGCCGGTACGAGCCGGCCGTCGGCCGGTCCAGGCAGCCGACGATTCCGAGGAGCGTCGTCTTGCCCGAGCCGGACGGGCCCATCACGGCGACGAACTCGCCCTCGCGAACGACGAAGTCGACGCCGCGGAGCGCTTCGACGGGGACGGCCCCCCCGTAGACCTTCGTCACGCCGGCGAGCTCGATGATGCTCGCGCCGGCGCTCTCGCTCACTCCTCTTCCCCTTCCGCCCCTTCCTCCGCCGGGCTCTCGGGAAGCACGACGAGCTCGCCGGCGCTTCAGGCCCTTGGCGATCTCGACGTCACTGTTGTTCGCGAGCCCGAGCTGCACGCGCCGGATCGACTCCTCGCCGGCCTCGTCGGTCACCGTCACGACCGGGCGATCCTCGCCGTCGCGTGACACCGCTTCGAGCGGCACCTGCACGACGTTGCGCTTCTTCGCGACGACGATCCGGACGCTGACGTTCATGCCGGGCTTGAGGCCGTCGATGCGCGAGAGGCTGACCTGCACCGGGAAGGTCACCAGACCGCCGTTGTCGACGCCGGTGAACGCGGCGAAGAGCACCTTGCCCGGGTAGGTCTTGCCGCCGAGCGCGTCGACGCTGACGACGGCGGGCTGGCCGCGGCGGACGTTGGCGGCGTCGAACTCGCTCAGGTCGACCTTGACCTGAAGCCGGTCGAGCGCAGCGACGGTGGCGATGGGCGTCGAGGCGTCGACCGGCGCACCCGGTGCCGTGAGCACCGCCGTGACCGTCCCGCGCGCGGGTGCGCGCACTGTCAGCTGCCGCTGGGCGAAGCGGCCGAGGGCCAGCCGCGCCTGCGCAGCCTGGAGCTTCAGCCGTGCCAGCCCGATGTCCGTCGGCGGCGCGGGCCCGCCTCGGGCCTCGAGTACCGCCAGCTCCGCCTCGGCCCGGCCGACCTCGAGCCTGGCGGCGGTGGCGTCGGCCGTCGTTGGCGGCCCGAGCAGCTGCGCGAGCCGCGCGCGCGCGGCGTCGACGGCCTGTCGGGCGGCGGCAAGCGCCGCCGGGCTGGGCCCGGCCTGGAGCGTCCGAAGGTCGCTTCGGGCTCGCTGTAGCTCGAGTCGCGCCGCCGTCACGTCGGCGGCAGCCGCCGGCTCGCGCAGTGTCGCGAGCTTCAGGCGGGCTGATGCGACGGCCTGCTGTGCGGCGGCGACCGCCTCGGGCGCGGCCTGCTGCTGCGGCTGCGTGAGCGCCGCGAGCTCGGCAACCGCCCTGTCGCGCTCGAGCTGGACGGCCGCGACGTCGGCGGGGTGCGGCGGCGCGAGCAGCTGGTCGAGCCTGACGCGAGTCGTGTCCACGGCCTGTTGCGCCGCGGCGAGCGCCTGCGCCGACGCGGGTGGATCGGCCGCCTGGAGGGTGACGAGATTGGCTTCCGCCGTCGACACGTCCAGACGCGCGGCGCTGACGGCGGCGGGGTCCGGCGACCCGAGGAGCCGCTCGAGCTTCAAGCGAGCCGCCTCGACGGCCTGGCGGGCAGCCGCGACCGCCTCGGGCGAGGGTGGCGCGGCCGGCCGCTGCAGCAGCGCGAGGTCGGCTTCTGCCTTCTTCAGCTCCAGCTCGGCGACGCTCACATCGGCGCGGCTCGGCGGCGAGAGCAGCCGGTCGAGCCGCTGCTGCGCGAGCTGCACGTTGCGCCTGCCGACTGCGATCGACCGCGCCCGGGCATCCGGCTTGCCGCCGCGGAGCGCTTCCAGATCGGCGACCGCGCGCTTGACGTCGAGCTGCGCAGCGCTCACGTCGGCGGACAGCGGCCGCCCGAGCAGCCGGTCGAGCCGGGCTTGTGCAGAGGCGGCGGCGAGACGGGCGGCTTCGAGCTCGGCAGGGGACGGCGGCAGGCCCTGAAGGGGATCGCTGGTTCGCTTCTGGCGCAGCTCGAGCTGCGCCGCTGCGACGTCGTTCTGCGCCTGCCGGACGGCTGACGCCACGGAGCCGTCGTCGGCGAGCAGCGCCACCGGCTGGCCGGCGACGACGCGCCGGCCGGGCGTGACGAGGAGCTTCGCGATGCGTCCGCTCGCGCGCGGGAAGACGGCGTCGGCGCCGGTCGAGGTCCCGCCGCCGCCGGTCGCTCGTCGAGCCACCGGCGGCAGCCGTGGCGCTCGCAGCGGTCCGCTCCGGGCACGGTGATCTGCGCGCGCCGCCGGCTTCGACGACCCGTCCCACACCGCGAACGGAGACGACCAGCTCGCCGCGGGTTGCCGTGACGGCGCCGTCCGCCGACTGGGCCTGACCGGTGCCCTGAAGCTTCCACGCGGCCACCCCGACGACGACCGTTGCGAGGAGCGCGAGGCCGAGGAAGCCGGGGTGGCCGCGGATGCCCGCAGCCGGTGAGCGGTTGGCGAGCATTGGGGGTACCTCTCGACGCTAGAGCGCGCAGATGAGACGACGATGAGAGCGGCGTGCGCGTCAGGACGCGGGAGCGGGCGGCTCCAGCGGGATCGAGAGCACGACCTCGGAGCCTTCGGCCTCGACGCTGCCGCCGTGGGCGCGGGCGACTGCCGCCACGATCGCCAGACCGAGGCCCGCGCCTCCGCCCGACCGCGCCTCGTCGGCACGGCTGAACCGCTCGAACGCCCGCGGCGCGAAGTCCGGCGGAAACCCCGGGCCTTCGTCGCTGACGCGGAAGACCACCGACGCGCTGCTCCTGCGCCGCGGCGAGTCGGACCGTGCCCTCGCCGTGCCGGAACGCGTTGTCGACGAGGTTGCCGAGCGCCTGCTCGAGGCGAGCGCGGTCGGCGTCGAGCTCGAGGCCGGCCGGCGCCTCCACCTCGATCGTGCGATCCCTCCCGTCGAAGCGGGCGGCGACGGTCTCGAGCAGCTCGGGAACCTGCACGGTCGAGCGTCGCAGCGGCAGCCCTTCCTCTCCCTCGCGCGCGAGCACGAGCAGGTCCTCGGCCAGCCGCACGAGCCGCTCGACCTCCTCGCGGGCCGAGCGCAGCGAGCCCTCCAGCTCCTCCTGCGTCCGGGGCCGCCGCAGCGCGAGCTCCAGCTCGGTCCGGAGCGACGCGAGCGGCGTGCGCAGCTCGTGGCCGGCGTCCGCGACGAAACGACGCTCGCGCTCGAGACCCGCGTCGAGCCGGCCGAGCATCGCGTTGAGCGTCTCGCCGAGACGTCTGACCTCGTCCTGCGCCGCCGGCAGCGGGAGCCGTCGGCTCGACGTGGCCGCGGAGATCTCCGCGGCACGGCGCCGCATCGCGTCGACCGGACGCAGGGCGGCCCCCGCCAGCAGATAGCCGGCCACGGTGGCGAGCAGCAGCGCAATCGGCCCGACGACGAGCAGCTGCCGCAGCAGGCTCGAGAGCGCCTCATCGCGGTCCTCGAGCGAGGCCCCGACGACGACCGTGAGCCGGCGCCCGTCCACGTCGACCCGCCGGGTGAGCCAGCGGACGCGCGTCGCCTCGAACCTGGGGCTCTCGGCAAGCACCGACCCGTCCGGGCCGAGGACTCTGAAGAAGGTCTCGTCGTCGCCGTCGAACTGCGGCGTGGCGTCCTGGCGGACCAGCGTCGCAACGGCATCGGCCCGCGCGTCGAGCGTCTCGTCGAGCTGCTCCTCGAGCGAATCCCCGAGCCGGATGTAGAGGAACGCTCCGACGGCTGCGAGCACGAGCGCCATCGCGAGCGCGAAGACGAGCGAGAGCCGAAGGCGGATCGGCAGCCGGCTCACTGGCGGTCCTCGCTCCGGAGCCGGTAGCCCGCGCCACGGACCGTCTCGAGCGAGTCACACCCGAACGGCCGGTCGACCTTCTCGCGCAGGTAGCGGACATACACGTCGACGACGTTCGAGCGGTTCTCGTAGGCGATGTCCCACGCGTGCTCGAGCAGCTGATTGCGGGAGAGCACCTGGCCCGGGCGGCGCATGAAGGTCTCGAGCAGGGCGAACTCCTTCGTCGACAGCTCGATCTCGGCGTCGCCCCGCCAGACCCGGTGCGACGCGGGGTCGAGCCGCAGCGAGCCGACCTCGAGCGCGACCGGCCGTTCTCCCGCGCCCCGTCGTGCGAGCGCGCGCAGGCGTGCGAGCAGCTCCACGAACGAGAACGGCTTCGGCAGGTAGTCGTCGGCGCCGGCGTCGAGCCCTGCGACCCGGTCCTCGACGGCGTCGCGGGCGGTCAGCATCAAGCACCGGCGTCCACACGCCGCTGTCTCGCGCAGGCCGCGGCAGACCTCGAACCCGTCGATCTTCGGCAGCATCAGGTCGAGCACGATCGCGTCGTACTCGACCGACCGCGCCATCCAGAGAGCGTCCTCGCCGGTGCGGGCGACGTCGGCGGCATAGCCCTCCTCGACGAGCCCCCGGCGCAGCAGGCCTGCCATCTTCAGCTCGTCTTCGACGACGAGGATCCGCATCGCCTCCCCATTGTGGCGACGATCATGAGAGCTCGATGAGAAGCTTCCTCTCACGGCTGTCTCATCTCGCGCCCCTAGGCTGCAACGCAGCCAACCAAGGAGGATTCGGGGTGAAACTGAAGCGGAAGTCGGTTCTGGTCGCGGCTCTCGCAGTTGCGGCTGCGACTGCGGGGATCGGCATCGCCGCTGGGAGCGGCGAGAACGAAGGCGCGGACTCGGACGACAGCCTGAACGGCGCCGTCGCCCAGCGAGTGTCGGACGCCGCACTCGCCGCGACCGGCGGAGGCGCCGTGGTCGAGGTCGAGCTCAGCGACGACGACGGTGCCGCATACGAGGCGGAGGTACGGAAGAGCGACGGCAGCGTTGTCGAGGTGCGCCTCGACGACGCGCTCGACGTCGTC
>CAWKNQ010000026.1:0-164917 GCA_963850995.1 uncultured Gaiellaceae bacterium
ATGCGACGGAAGCTTCCAGCGCTAGCCATCGCGACGGTGCTGGCGTGCGTCGCCGCGGCGACGGGTCTCGCGGCGGGATCGACGCAGGTCGAGCATTTCTCGGACACGTTCCCCGACAACAACTGCGGCTTCTCGGGAACGACTGCCATCCACGGCACGTCGGCCTTCCGCGACACGGGCAACGGCACGTTCTTCGCGAGCGGCACCTTCTTCGCCGTCTTCACGGCCGACAATGGAAAGTCAGCCAAGCTCTCCTTCGCCGGGCCGTCCAGGCGAACGTCGCCGCCCGTGATCGACGCGCAGGCGGGGACCGTGACGATGATGACCACCTACGGGGGTCTGTTTGAGAAGTTGTCGATCACCCGTGGTCCGACGTTGACTCGTGATGCCGGGATTGTTACCTGGGTCGAGGTCTTCAAGTACACCGGGGATCCAAACGATCCGGTAGGTGACTTCATCTCCGAGTCGTTCTCCGGGCTCCATGGGCCACATCCCGATCTCCTGAGCGGCTTCAGCGTGTTCTGCGACGTCCTCGTGCCGTACCTCCTAGCCCCGTAGAGCGGCTCTAGATCTGGTGCCTGATGAATCGGCTGCGACATGTTCGCTGACAAGGCACTCCGCTGCGAATGCGGTTACGAGGTGCAAGCGTCCGACGAGGCGGCGCGCGTGGACGAAGTGCGGCGACACGCTTCGGAGACGCACGGCATCGAGCTCTCCGCCGACGTAGCGCTCGACGTGGTCCGCCGCGTACGGCTCGTGCCGAGCAACGAACAACGGAACGAGACGGGCACCCCAGGTGAGAACCGCATCGCACGAGCGGCGCCGAGCCAGTCGGATCGAGACGGGCGGCGGAGAACCATCCCATCCAGAGAGGAGTAGATCGATGATCAGAGGAAGCAGGCGGAGCAAGCGGGCCAGGCTCGTCGTCGGCACCGCGCTCTTGATGCTCGCGGCCGCCGCCGCGGTCAACGTTGTCCCGTCGCTGGCGGTGGATCCGCCGCCGCCGCCGATCGCGGGGGAGCAGCTCGGCAATCGCTCGGTCTTTCCCGACGGGATCGAGATGTGGCTCAAGCTCAAGTCGCACGACGGGGGCACGACGGTGGTCAAGGTCGACGACCCGTCCCGTACGGTCGTCGTCAGGTACACGGTGCAGCCGGGCGCCCGGTTCCCCTGGCACACGCACTACGGGCCGGTGATCGTGAACATCGCCGCCGGCTCGCTCACGTTCGTCGAGGCGTCCTCGACGCACCCGAGACGGGCCGGCACGTGCGACGAGGAGATGTACGTGGCAGGAGAGGCGTTCGTCGATGCCGGGCACGGTCACGTCCACAGCGCCTACAACCCGGGCACGGAGCCGACGGTGCTCATCGCCACGTTCTTCGAGGCGCCCGAAACAGGCCCGCTGCTGATCCCGGCAGACCCTGGTTGCTAGTGGCGTACGGAAGGCCGGCGGGCTTGAAGCCCGCCGGCGTTCCAGCCGAACGTCAGCAAAGACGGCTGTGAGCTCGGCGAGCGTGGCAAGGATGGCTTGGCTCGACATGCGGGACAGGTCACCAAAACGTGTCAGCGCAGTACGCAGGGTGACCACTCGGTGCTCACACGTCATCGAAAAGGTGCCGATTTGCAGGGCTGTTCGAGTTCCGTATGGGCCTTCCGGAAACCCCCTGCAGATGAGGGCCATCCGGTCGGAAGCAGGCCGCCGGGGACCAGTCTTGGACCAGGCGGGCCTGCGTAGCCTCTACCGAGAGCCGAGTATGCGAGCCTGCCAGACGAACTCAGGCGGGCGGACGACTGGTCCGCCCGCCTGACTTCGGTAGTCCCGCTCAGCTGCCGAGAAGGATCGGCACCGCGGCTTCACAGAGGTCGTCGGTTCGCCCGGTCGATTCCTTCACGACTCCCAGGAACTCAAGGAACTCGTCGTCGCTGGGATCGACCGGCGTGCCGCCGTGATCGAACAGGAACTCGCCTCGGATCTGGCCCGGGTTTCTCGCGATCGCCTTGCCGTCTTCCCCGTAGAGCACCGCGTTGCCGGTGGAGAGGACGAGGACGGTGAGCGTGCCGTCGCCGTTGTCCGTTACCCGCAGATCCTTGTCCCTGATGGTGGCCAACGACGTCACGGAGTTGCCGTTCGCGAGGTTCGTGACCACATCGGTCACCTTCAAGTTGAAGCCGAAGTAGACGAGGCCGTCCCGTCCGTGTGGAACGGCATGCACCCTTCCGACCGTATGGGTTGCAAACTCCACAGTCAGCCCCTCGACCCCGCAAAAGTCGACCTCGACTTCCGACACTTCCTCGTCGATCAGCTCCCGAAGAAGCTGGCCACCGGCACTCGCGGTCGTAGCAAGTGTGATCGCCGCTGTTGCAACGAGTGCGAAAACGGCGCCAAGCCGAAGCTTGCGTGTGTGTTTCATAGCCCCTCCCGAGTATGGAATCACCGCTATTTCCCTTCTCCCCCATGGCCCTCGCCCGGACGCCCAGGCTAGTGAACTCTGAAACAATCTCACCGAACCTACGTCGAGTCAACGTCTCCCTTAGCGCGCCGACTCGACGACGTCGAGGATCGCGTCGATCACGAGCTGCGGATCGTCTTCCTCCACCGCGTGGCCGGTGTCGACCACGACCTGCTTTGCGCGCGGGCTGAGGACGAGCCAACCCTTCTGATCCTCGACGTTGCGCCGCATCATCGCCTGCTCGGCCGGAAACGGCGATTCACGGACAGCTTCGTCGGAATACCCGACGGTCACGACCGTCACCGGGATGTCTCCGACCCGCTTGCGGGCCGCCCAGGCGTCCTTCTCGACCTGCAGATAGTCACGGTGCTCGACGTTCGCCGAGCTGCTCGGATCCGTCTCCTCGACGATCTCGCGCGGCGGATCCCGAAACGGAGCCCCGGTGTCGACGAAGACCATGCCGGCAACCTGCGTCGGATTGGCGAACGCGTATCCCGCCGTGATGTAGCCGCCACCGGACGTCCCGACGAGCACATATGGGCCGGGAATCCCTGCGGCCTCGAGCAGTCGCTCGAGGTCGCCGACTAGATCGCGCAGTCCGCGTGGACCGGGATCGGGACCGCTCCGCCCGAGGTTGGCGCGGTCGTAGACGCACGTGCGCGTGACCTCCGAGAGGCTCGACTCGGCAAACGCGTACGAATCACTCGTGTCCCCGTCACCCCCTTCCAGGACGACCGTCGGCGAGCCCGTCCCGGTGCACCTCACGTAGAGGCCACGGCTGCCTTCGACGCGGACGACGCGGTCCAGGTCTTCGGATGGTTTTGCGGTGGACGTGCCGTCGGCCGACGCCTCGGCGCTACCTGTCTCACCACCGCACCCAGTGAGGAGGAGACCACACGCGGCGACTGCACACAACGCGACTGCGTTGGACCACGCGAGAATCGCCCTAGCCCTGCTTCCCCCCTTGGGTATCGCCGCAATGCCCAAGGATCCGCCCCTGCCCTAGTACCCGCTTCACCCGAAGGTGCTTGGCGCGACCCAATCATGTTCTGCCACCGGACGCAACCACCGGTTCTCTCGTGCGGTGTCTATCCTCGGTCGATGGAGGATCGGCCGACCGGGTTCTCGCTCGACCGGGACGAGGGCGAGCGGCTCGTGTTCGGCGACATCACGATCCTGATCAGAGCCTCGGCGCGAGACGACCGGAGGCGCCTTCACGCTCTTCGAGGAGGTGCCGCCGCTCGTCGACACGCCGCTTCACGTCCACGAGCACGAAGACGAGTTCTTCTACGTGCTCGAAGGCGAGCACGTGTTCCAGGTCGGCGACCAGGAGCTCGCCGTCGGCCCGGGCGGCGTGGTAGCCGCACCGCGCGGCCTGCCGCACGCGCAGCGTCGGGTCGTCCCGAACGAGGGGCGGCTGCTCGTGCTGACGTCTCCGGCAGGGTTCGAGGGCTTCTTCCGCGAGCTCGCGTCCGCACACGAGGCGGGCACGCTCGGACCCGATGCCTACGCGAGCGCGTCCCGGAAGTACGGCATCGCCTGGCTCGACTGACCGCGAAGCGTGATCAGCCGGCGGCAAGTGAGCCGTCAGGATTGACGGAGAGCTGCTGACCCGACCACCACGAGGTCACGATCGGTGACGTCGTCCGCTGATCGTGTTCAGAGTCGAAGCCGAGACCACTCGGGCAGTCGGTCTGGAGCTTGTACGCCACGGATCCGCGCTGCGTCAGCGAACATCCGGCCGACCTCGACCCACGCCGTGCCGTTACGCGTGGACCACAGCCGGTACTCGACGCCCGGGGTCAGCTTCGAGAACGTGAAGTCGAGGTTGTAGATGCCCGGCTTGGTCTGGACCGCGTTCAGCTTCCCGCCGACGTCGGCGAACTTGGTCGACGTCGCCGCCGCAAAGCCGTAGTCGGCGTAGTCGCCGGGCACCGAGCAGATGGAGGTGAACGAAAGCACCGGCGCGGAGCCGTTCTGTTTCGTGACCGGGCCGCCCTTGGCCTGCGCGGCGCCGGCGATCGACAGTGCTGAGATGACGGCGAGCAGCAGAGCGCGCTTCACGGGACCCTCCCCTTCTCACGGTCCAACCGATGGCGGACCTCGTCCCCGAACCTTGGCGCCTCGCCGCCGCGCGTCGACAGCCCGGAAGGGTGGTCCGACCTACCCTTCCGGGCTCAGTCGCTTGCGGCCGCGCGCGCGTAGATCGCGGCCAGCGCGAGGATGATCAGGCCGTACAGCATCTGGCGGACCGCCTGCGACGCGTTCAGGATCGTGAGCAGAGAGTCGAGCACGGTCAGGATCAGCGCGCCGAGAATCGTCCCGGCGTACCCGCCCACGCCGCCGAAGATCGAGGTGCCGCCGATCACCACCGCCGCGACGGAAGGGAGCAGGAACGGCGTCGCGATGCCGAGGTCGGCCGCGTCGTTGAAGCCGACGAGGAGGATCCCGGCAACCGCGCTGAGAAGCCCGCAGAGCGCGTACACGGCGAGCAGCACCTGCCAGGTGCGCACACCCGCAAGCCGACAAGCCTCCGGGTTGTCGCCGACCGCGTAGATCATCCGTCCGAAGCCGCTGTAGCGAAGGCCGAGGATGATCAACGCTGCGATCGGCGCCCAGACGAGCAGGTCGTACGGGATGTACGTGAGGAAGCGCTCCGACCCCAGCTTCTTGACGAGGGCGGGCGCCGGCGCGAGGAAGCGCGTCTGGCTGTAGATCGTCAGCGCACCGAGCGTGACCGTGCTGACGCCGAGCGTCATGATCAGCGGGTTGACGCGGAAGATCGCGACGCCGATCCCGTTCACGAGCCCGATGCCGAGACCTGTGGCGAGCGCGACTGCGATCGCCACGGCGGCGCCGTCCGTGGCGAAGCTCGAGATCATGAACGCGCCGGTCGTCGCGGTCGTCGCCACGGAGAGGTCCACCCCGCCCGTCAGCATCACGAGCGTCTGTCCCGCCGCCATCAAGCCAAGGATCGCCGCATAGAGGAAGGTGGTCGAGACCTGCCTCGGCGTCAGGAACGCCTCGCTCGACTGGACCCGGTTGACGATGTCCGTCGCCACGAAGAGGCCGACGAAAACGAGCGTCAGGACGGCGACCGGATTGTCGGCGAAGAGGCGGCGCAGGTCGCGGCCGCGCGTCCCCGGCTCGACGGCCTGCGGAGCGGTCGTCATGGGTGCTTCCCCCGCTGGCGCAACGCGAGCCCGCCGATCATGACGACGAGCACGATCAGCGTTCCCTGGATCACCTGCGCCCAGTTCTGGTCGACGCCCTTCAGGATCATGATCGACTTGACGAGCGTGAGCACGAACGCTGCCGCGATCGGCCCGACGAGGCCGCCGACGCCCCCGACCAGCGCGACGCCGCCGAGGACGACCGCGGCGACGCTGTTCAGCGTGTAGTACTGGCCCGAGAGCGCGTCGCCGATCCCGGAGGTGGCCGTCAATGCGAGGCCGCCCATCGCCGCGAACGTCGAGCCGAGCGCGTAGGCGCCGATCCGCGTCTTTGCGACCGAGATCCCGGCGAGGAACGACGCGTTCCGGCTCGACCCGATCGCGTAGAGGGAGAGGCCGGGCTTGCGCCAGCGGATCGGCACCCAGAAGAGCAGGACGACGGCAGCGAGGATGACGATGCCCGACGGCAGCCAGGGCGTCAGCGTGTAGCCGACCGCGAGCTTCGTGAACTCGAGCGGCGCGCCGCCCCCGGGAATCTGCATCACCGCCAGCGCGGCGCCGCCCCAGACGAAGAGCATCGCCAGCGTGACGATGATGTCCGCGACCTTCGTCACGGTGATGATCAGGCCGGTCAGGGCGCCCGCCAGCGCCGCGCCGAGCAGGAGCACGAGCGCGATCACGACCGCTTCGCGCATGGAGACGGCCTGTCCGGTCGTCGCGTCGAACATGTACTTCGCCGAGAGGACGTTGACCAGGCCCATCAACGAGCCGATCGAGAGGTCGATCCCGCCGGAGATGATCACGACCGCCTGGCCCATCGCGGCGAACGCGAACGGCAGCGCGTCGATCGCGAGGGACTGGACGTCGAACGTCCCCCACTCAGCCGGGATCGTCCGCCAATAGAGGATCAGCCCGAGGAGCAGCACGTAGACGCCTGCGGTCCAGGCATGGCGACGGGCCAGTCGTCTCCAGTGCACACCCTCGCGGACGCGCTCGGCCGTGGCGACCGTACTCACGCTGCCTCCTCCGACTCGCCTTCGAGCCCGTGCATCGCCTTCAGCAGGGTCGCCTCGTCGGCGCCGGCGGCGTCGAGCTCGGCCGTGACGCAGCCCCCGTAGAGGCAGATGACGCGGTCGCACACGAGCGGGACCTCGGCGAGCTCGCTCGTGAAGAGGAGGACGGCGGCGCCCTCACCCGCGAGCTTGCGCAGGAGCGCGTAGATCTGGCGCTTGGTGCCCACGTCGATGCCGCGGGTGGGGTCGAAGCAGAGCAGCGTCTGGAAGCCGTTCGCGAGCCAGCGCGCGATCGTCACCTTCTGCTGGTTGCCGCCGGAGAGCCTCCGCACCTGCCGTTGCGCGCGTGTGTCGATCGAGAGGCTCTCGATCGCCGAGCGGACACGGCGGCGCTCCGACGGGATCCCGACAGGCCCCCAGCGGAGCGGGCTGTTGAAGCGGGGCGCGGCGATGTTCTCCGCGATCGACCGCTGCGGCAGCAGCGCCTGCAGACGGTCTGCCGGCACGAGGACGACACCGGCTCGGATCGCGTCGTACGGATGGCGGGCGCGGAGCTGCTGATCGCGCACGAGCACCTCGCCGTCGGTCGGCCGCCGCTGGCCGGAGAGCACGTCGAAGAGCTCGTCCTGTCCTTGCGCCTCGAGCGCGGCGATCCCCAGGATCTCACCCGGGCGCAGCGCGAACGACACATCGCTCACGGCGTCGCCGACGTGGAGACCGCGCACCTCGAGCGCCGCCGGCCCACCCGCTTCGAGCTCGATCCGCTCGCGCGGGGGCGTCGCCTCGGCCGCGCCGGCAGCCCTGGCGACCTCCTCGCCGAGCATGACCTCGACGATCTTCTCCTCGCCGCCCTCGGTCGGCACGAGCGTCCCGACGTCGTTGCCGTCCCGTAAGACGGTCGCGCGGTCGCAATGGGCGATCACCTCCCGCAGGCGGTGCGTGATGAAGAGAACCGAGCGGCCGCGTTCCCGCTGCGCCTGCATGACTGCGAAGACGCGCTCGGCCAGGTCCGAGGGCAGCGCGGCCGTGATCTCGTCGAGGATCAGCAGCCGCGGGTCGCGTGCGAGCGCGCGCGCGAGGTCGAGCATGCGCAGCATCGGCAACGGCACGTCAAGTACCTGCTCGCCGAAGTCGACATCGAGGTCGAGCTCGTGCAGGCGCCGCCGCACCGCGCCGACCGGCGTGCCGGTGAGCCGCATGTTCTGCTCGACGCTGAGATCGGGCACGAGCGCGGGATCCTGGAACACCGGCGCGAGCCCGATCCGCGCCGCCTGCGCGGGCGAGGAGGCGCGTGCGACGGCCCCGTCGACGCGGATCTCGCCCGCGTCCGCCCGGATCACCCCCGTCAGCACCTTGACGAGCGTGCTCTTGCCGGCGCCGTTCGCTCCGAGGAGCGCGTGCACCTCCCCCGGCTCGACGACGAGCGTCGCCGACCCAAGAGCCACCACGGGGCCGTAGCGCTTCGAGACCTCGCGTGCAGTGAGGAGGCTCATGCGTCTGCGGAGGGGAGGATGCCGCTCGGCACCCTCCCCTCCTTCGCTCTTCGGTTTACGGCCCCTTGCAGCCCACGAGCTGGGCCGCCGTGTACGTCGTAAACGGCTTGATGAACAGCTGCGAGCTGTAGGTCGGCGGACGCTTCGGCGAGTAGTACGACTTGATCGTCTTCGAGTCGTTCGCCATGTCCCAGACCTCGGGCGTCAGCTTCGTCCACTTCTTGACGGTGCCGCCGCCGAGAACCTTGATCGCGACCGAGGCACCGACGCCGCCGATCGTCGCCGGGTTCGTCACCGCAGCGCCCGCGAAGTTCGGGTTCAGGTTGATCAGCTGCTTGAGGAACTCGTTGTTGTCCGCACCGACCACCGGCACGTACGGCTTGCCGGCCGTCTTGAACGCGTTCACGACCGTGTAGTCGATCCCGGACGTCCAGACGCCGTCGACCTGCACGCCGGAGTTGAGGATGTCGAGCATCTGCTTCCCACCCGGCGCGAACGACCAGTTGGTGAACGTCTGCTTGACGACCTTGATGCCCGGGTAGGCCTTCAAGGCCTGTTGGAAGCCGGTGTGCCGGTCGGTGTCGGCCGGGACGCCGGCGATGCCGCGCATCTCGACGACGTTGCCCTTGCCGCCGAGCTTCTTGAACAGCCAGAGCGCGCCGAGCCGCCCGTACGCGACCTGGTCGTTGGTCACGTTGTAGGCCTGCGGCGCCGTGATCCGCTGGTCGACCGAGACGATCTTCACCCCGCGGGCAGCAGCCTGAGCCACCACCGCGTTGAGCGCATTCGCGCTCGACGGGTTGATGATGATCGCGTTCGCGCCGGCCGAGATCAGGTTCCGGATGTCGGCGATCTGCTCCGCCGGACCGCCGTTGCGGTTGGCGACGATCACCTTCGATACCTTGCCGCTGGAGAGTGCCTGCGCCTTGACCGCGCAGATCATCTCCTCACGCCAGCCGTTTCCGACGAGCGTGTTGCTGACGCCGAGCACCCACGAACCGGGGGCCGCAGGCTTCGCGCTCGCCGTGCCCGCGATCCCCATCACGAGCACCGCCAGGATGAACAGCCCTGCTACAAACGGGGCGCGGAAGCCCCCGCGAGTCTTGCCTAGGGTCATGCGATTCCTCCTCCTCCTCGAGTTCCCTCGCGGGACACTACATCCTGCGGAAACCTTCGTCGCTATGGCTCAGAGCCGGGATTCTCGGTGGACGTGCGTAGCACCCGGCTGGCGCGGCGCGCGTGCTCGGCGTACGCCGCGTCGAAGAGCCTGCGCGACTCGTCGGCGCCGACGAGAGCGGCGCTCGTCAGCACCGGCGGGAGCGCGTCCCGCGCGAGCAGGAGCTCGGCCGTCCGCACCTTGATCGCGTTCACGAGGGCAACCGCGGCGATCGTGGAGCCCGGCCCGACCGGCGTCTCGATGCCGTCGAGCTCGACGAGCGCGTCGCCGACCGGCGTGCAGAGGTCGAGCACGACGTCCGCGTGATCGCGTAGGCGCGCGCCCTGCCCGGCGTCGGCCTGGGCGACGGACGTCACCGCGACGACCGTCAGCCCACGCGAGCGCGCGCCGAGCGCGATCTCGATCGGCACCGCTGTCCCGCCGCCGGCGCTGAAGACGATCATCACGTCGGGAGGCCGAAGCTCGAAGTTGGAGAGGATCGTCTCGGCAAGCCCTTCGACCCGCTCGATGAACATCGCCTGCCGTTGGCCGTTCGCTCCCACGACCTGGGTGTGGAACGTCATCGAGAGCTCGACGATCGGGTGGAAGCCCGGGTACGAGCCGTAGCGCGGGAACATCTCCTCGACCGGGATGCGCGAGTGGCCCGTGCCGAAGAGGTGGACGAGCCCGCCTGCCGCGATCGCTTCGGCGCAGAGCAGCGACACCTGCTCGATCGGCTCGCGCTGGCTCTCGAGGCGGTCGAGCAGGTCTTTGGCGGCGGCGAGGTACCGCGTAGGCTCGGTGCTCACGGCGTCGTCGAATGTGGAGGGAGTCGAACGGTGGTCGGCCACAAGGTGAGCATGCTCGGCACGGGTCTCATCGGTCTCTTCTACACGAGAACGCTGCACGGTCAGCGCAATCGCGACCGCGTCCACGTCGTCTACTCCCGCTCCGAGGAGCGGGCGCGCTCGTTCTGCGCCGACAACGGCGTCCCGGAGTCGACGACCGACCTGGAAGCGGCGATCGCGCATCCCGAGACGGACACGGTCGTGATCGGGCTGCCCAACCACCTGCACGAGGAGGCGGTCGAGCTCTGCGCGAAGCACGGCAAGGCGGTCCTCTGCACGAAGCCGCTCGCCCGGACGGCCGATGAAGCGAAGCGGATGCTCGACACGGTCGAGCGCGCGGGCATCTTCGCCGGCTATCTCGAGGATCTCGTCTACACGCCGAAGACGCTGAAGGCCGTCGCATCCGTGCAGGCGGGACAGGTAGGCGACGTGCTTTGGGCACGCTCGCGCGAGACGCATCCTGGCCCGCACAGCGCCTGGTTCTGGGACGCCGAGCTGGCGGGCGGCGGGCCGATCGTCGACCTCGGCTGCCACTGCATCGAGATCATCCGCTCGTACATGGGCAAGGAGAACCGGCCCGTCGAGGTGATGTGCTGGACCGACACGCTCGTCCACCCGATCGACGCCGAGGACAACGCGATCGCGCTGATCCGGTTCGAGAGCGGCGCGATCGGCCAGTTCGAGGTCAGCTGGACCTTCCGCGGCGGCATGGACCTGCGCGACGAGGTGGCCGGCACCGAGGGGACGATCTGGACGAACCACTTCCTCCGCACGGGGTTCGAGGTCTTCACCTCGGGCGCCGGAGAGGGGTATGTCGCGGAAAAGGCCGAGAGCGCGACCGGCTGGCTCTTTCCCGTCGGCGACGAGGTCGCCGAGCTCGGGTACGTCGACATGTTCACCGACATGTTCGACGCGCTCGACGAAGGCCGCGCGCCGCGCGAGACCTTCTACGACGGCTACGTCGTCAACGCGATCGTCGACGCCTGCTACCGCTCGGCGGAGAGCCGTCAGTGGGAGCAGGTTCAGCTCGACGACTGGCGCGGCGGCGGCGTTCCCCGGATCGCACGCGGCCGGCGCGAGCACGACGGCAAGACGGTGATCAAGGAGGAGACGATGCCGGACGGCCGCCTGAAGCTGATCCTCAAGGACGAGGCGACCGGCGAGTTCGTCGACGTCGTCAGCTGAAGCCCGCTCAGCAGTGTTCGTGCGAGCGACGCTTAGCTGAGCCAGGTGATCCCGTACTTCTGCGAGGCAGGCTCGTACGCTTCCGGCCCCGCTCCTCCTGCCGTCTCAGCCGCGCTGAGCTCGCGGCTAGACACTCACCACGCGGTCGTACTCGGCGATCATCCGAGCGAGTTCCGGCGGTGTGAGCCAGCGCGCGCTCAGCCACTCCAGGTCTGCGTCGGTCGCCCCACGGGCGACGGCACAGCCCTTTCAGACGTAGACAGGGACCTGGTTGTCGAGGAGCTTCCGCAGGAGCTCTTTCGTCGGTGGGATGCCGACCCCCACGAGCCCCTCTGCCTTCTCGCGCGAGACGAGCTCCGTGCCGTCGCCCACAAGCACGACCGCGCAGTCCTGCCCTTGATCGACGGAGCCGTTAGCTGCGATGTGGAGCGGAATCGACGCCCTGGTCGGGTCGGCTGCCCCAGCGGTTGCGAGATAAAGGATCTTCACGGGGTGAGCCTATGACCCTGCGCGGAACTGTGCAAGACAGGCCATTGGCTAGATGCCGGCCCGTATCACTCAAGGAACACGCACGCAAACTGGAATGCGCCAGCGTCCGGGAATGCCCCTGACTGATCCAGCCTGAGCGTCTGTATCCAAACGTCCCTACAGAGTCCTACGGCTCGCCGGCACGATTTGGAGGCCAATACCGCGCATCGACTCGACCGATAATGCTCCGCCGCGGCACTGCCAGGCATTGCTCTAGCCCCTTCGGGTCAGACCTCCTGTGGGCCCAACGTCCTCTCGTCGACAAAACCCGCGCGTCGAGGTCGGTCGAAGCTGGCACCGTGCGGAGGCTCAGACGAGCAGCGGCCGGAGCGTGTTCCGCGCGACGAGGAAGCCGCGCTTGACGAGCGCCTCGTCCCCCTCGAAGCGGCGGTCCTCGTGCTCGACCGAGATCCAGCGGTCGTACCCGACCGCGTAGAGCGCCGCGACGAACCGGCCCCAGTCGACCTCGCCGAGCCCAGGGCAGGCGCGGCACCTGCCAGCCCATCCCGGCCGAGAGCGTGCCGTGCCGGTAGAGGCCGTCCCGCCGCACCTCGAGATCCTTTGCGTGGACGTGGAAGATCCGGTCAGCGAAGTCGTAGACGGCTCGCTCGTAGTCGATCATCAGCCAGACGAGGTGCGACGGATCGAGGTTGAGCCCGAAGCTCTCGTCCGGGATCGTCTCGAACATCTGCTCCCAGATCGCGGGCGACCAGGCCAGGTTGTTGCCGCCCGGCCACTCGTCCTCGCTGAAGATCATCGGGCAGTTCTCGATCGCGATCTTCACGCCCTGGTCGGCCGCGTGCCGCACGAGGTCGGGCCAGATCCGCGCGAAGCGCTCGAGGTTCTCGCGCAGCGGGCGATCCTTGTCGTTCCCGACGAAGGTGCCGACGACCTCGACGCCGAGTTGGGCAGCCGCGTCGACGACCTTGCGCAGGTGGGCGTTCACCTCGTCCCGGTGTGCGTCGTCGGGATGGAGGTTGTTCGGGTAGTAGGCGAGCGCCGAGATCTCGAGCCCGTTGCGCGCGAGCACGTCCTTCACCTCGCCGGGATCGAACGAGTCGACGTCGATGTGCGTCACACCCGCGTAACGCCGCCGCTCGCCGGCGCCCCCGGGCCAGCAGGCGATCTCGAGCGCCTCGAAGCCCTCACCGGCCGCCCAGGCGGCAACCTCCTCCAGGGAGAGATCGGGGAACGCCGCCGTGAGCAGGCCGAGCTTCACCGCTCCACCTCGACCCAGCGCTCTTCGCGCGCCGAACGCGCGACCGCCTCGCCGAGCAGGATCTCCTCGTGCCCGTCGGCGAAGGTCGGGAAGTTCGGTTCTGCAGGCATGTGCCCCTCCTCGACGGCGGCGTAGACCGCCCTGTAGAGCTGCTTGAACGTGTCGGTGAAGCCTTCGGCGTGCCCGCCCGGATAGTCGCCGCGGAGCGGCCCGTCCATCAGAGCCGGGTCGCGGAAGAGGGTCTCGTTCGGACGGTCGCGGTGGCCGAGCCAGAGCTCCTCGTGCCGCTCCGAGCTCCACGCGAGCGCGCCCTCCGAGCCGTCGACCTCGAACGAGAGGTGGTTCTTCCGTCCCGCGCTGACCTGAGAGATCGTCACCTGCCCGCGGGTGCCGTCCTCGTAGCGCAGGAGCACGTGGGCGACGTCCTCGGTCGCCATCGGCCGGTCGACCCGCTCCACCTCGCCTGCGTCGGCGTACGTCTCGACGGGGCCTGTCGGCACGTGCCGGACTGGATGCACCGTGTAGAGGTCGGCGAAGACAGCGGCGACGCGGCGGTTCGTGATCCAGCCGGTCAGGTCGAACCAATGGGTGCCGATGTCGGCGACCGCGCGAAGCGAGCCGCCGAGCTCGGGGTCGAGGCGCCAGTTCCAGTCTGTCTCTTCGAGCAGCCAGTCCTGGACGTACGTGCCGTGAGCGTTCCACACCTGTCCGAGCTTGCCGCGCGCGACCCGGTCCCGCGCCTCGTGCAGGAGCGGGTAGAAGCGGATGTTGTAGTTCGTACAGTGGACGAGCCCGCTCTCCTCCGCGAGCCGCAGCAGCTCGCCGGACTCCTCCGACGTGAGCGCCAGCGGCTTCTCGCAGACGACGTGCTTCCCGGCCGCGAGCACCTCCTTCACCTGCGGGTAGTGGAGGTGGTTCGGCGTCGTCAGGTGGACGACGCGGACACGCTCGTCCTCGAGCATCGCGTCGAAGCTCTCGTACGGCTCAGGGAGGCCCGGCTTCTGCCGGGCCCGGTCGGGCGACGAGCCGACGACGCCCGTCACCTCGACGCCGAGGCGGCGAAGTGCCTCGACGTGGACGACGCCGATGAACCCCGTGCCGACGACGGCCGCTCCGATCACGCGCCGACTCTAACCCGGCTCAGGGAAGATGACCCGGTGGAGGGGCAGGTCGCAGTCGTCACGGGATCCGCCGGCGGAATCGGCGGCGCGGTCGCGCGAGCGTTCGAGGGCGCCGGTGCGACGGTCGTCGGGCTCGACCGCGAGGAGGCGGATCTGACCCGGCCCGACGAGGTCGAGGCGTTCTTCGCCGGCCTCGAGCGGCTCGACGTCCTCTTCAACGGCGCCGGGATCAGCGGCCGCTCGCTCGGCGACGGCCCCGTCGACGAGTGCACGGTCGAGGCGTGGGACGCCGTGCTGGCGAACAACCTGACGAGCGTCTTTCTCTGCTCGAAGCACGCACTCCCGCTGCTTCGTGCGGCAGGCGGCGGCGCGATCGTCAACCTCACGTCGGTCATGGGCATCGTCGGCGGTGACGACGACTTCGCGACCCACGCCTACCAGGTGAGCAAGGCCGGGATCATCGCGCTCACGAGAGCGATGGCGTTCCAGTACGGGCGCGAGGGGATCCGGGTCAACGCGATCGCCCCCGGGCTGATCGCGACGCCGATGAGCGCCCGCGCGCAGGCGGACCCGGGTATCCGCGCGCGGCTCCCGGAGATCCATCCGCTCACGGGCGACTTCGGCCGCCCCGAGGACGTCGCCGGAGCGGCGCTTTACCTCGCCTCGGCGACGTTCGTCACCGGCACGGTGCTCACGGTCGACGGCGGCTGGACAGTTCGCTGAGGCACCTCGGGCGTCGCCCGCCGGCTCTCGGTCGAGTATCTTCGCGCCGCGTGTCGCCGTCAGTACGAGGGGAGGAGATCGAATGACCGAGCATCAGCGCGTGAGCCGAAGGCGGTTCCTCGGCACCGCGGCAGCCGGGTCGCTCGCAATCGCCGGACTTGGTGCGCTCGCACCGAAGGCGCGGAATGGGTCGGCAGCGAACGGGGTCGGCGAACGGCTCGTGCCACCGCCCAGGCTGAGCATCCAGCACTTTTCGATCCGCGACTCGATCACGAGGCGGAGCATCGCGAACAGCAACGCGAACGGTCTGACGCCGACGATGGGCTATCTCGGCGGCCCCACCTTCCCGGAGGACCCCACCGACCTCGGCCCGCTCGTGCCGCTGCCCGGCGGCTTCCAAGAGGTGTTCGAGTATCTGGCCGCCCTCGGCTTCAGGGGCTTCGAGTTCTTCCAGTTCACACAGAACATCAACGAGCTCGGGCGACAGCCGACCCACGCCGAGATCCGCTCGTACCTGGACGCGGCCGGACTGGTCTCGACGGGCACGCACACCGGCAGCCTTGGCGTCATGTACGACCCGGTCGGCGGCGGCCTCTCGGCGACCGGCCTGCTCCAGGTGGAGATCGCCAAGACGCTGGGCCACAAGATGATCGGGACGGCCGGCGATCCCAGCCAGCGGGCGACGCTCGGGGACAACCCGGCGAACCCGGCGCAGATCGGGTGGGCCGAGGCTGCGCGACGCGCCAACATCGTCGGCGAGATCCTCTCGCACCAGTCGCTCGCCTGGTACTGGCACACCGAGCAGAACGGCTGGCAGTTCTTCAACGACCCGGCGCATCCGGAACTCTCCCGAACGCACCGGATCGACTGGTGGACCGCGAACACGGATCCGCACACGGTCCTGTTCGAGCCGGACATCTTCCACTCGTACTCCGGCCGGGCGCGCTTCCCGGATCCGGTCGACGGCTCGAAGTGGGACGCATTCGAGTTCTGGAAGGCGAACGCGCACCGGCTCGTCGGCTGGCACGTCAAGGACGGAACGCGGCTCGCGTCCCAGCCCCCGCCACCGACGAACCCGTTCACGCAGACGATCGTGCGCCCGCCCACGTTCGCTCCCGGCGGGCTCGCCAACAACGATGCGCTCTACGCCGGCGAGGGCACGATCTCGCGCGGGTATCCGTTCGACCCGGATCCGGGCGTGGTCGGATTCAAGAGGATCTTCGACGACGTCGGGGCCAAGGGCTCGAAGTGGTCGATCCTCGAAACCGACAGCGGGATCGGGCCGGCGACCGACCCGGGCCGGTCGCTCCGTCACGCGAAGCTCGGCAGTCAGTATCTGCTCGGGCTCCGTGCGGGTCCGAGCACGCGCGCCTCGCAGGGCGTCGAGGAGGAGACGGTGTTCGAGAGTGAGCTCGAGCTCACCGGTTAGAGCTCTCCTCGCGGCGTTCGCGGTGGCACTCGTCGCCGCGAACGCCGCGTCTGCGCACGGCGATCCCTCGACGCACATGCTCGAGTCGGAGAACCTCTACCCGGCCGTCGCGAGCAGGCCGTCCCAGTCGCTGGAGCTGAGCCTGATCGGCCTGCTTCGCGCTGCGGCGACGAAGGGCTATCCGGTCAAGATCGCACTGATCGCCAACGCAGACGATCTGGAGGACACGTCGCTGCTCGGTCGCCCGCAGGCGTACGCCGAGTACCTCGAACGTGAGCTCGGCGGCGTCTCGGCCCTGAACGGCCCACTCGTCGTGATCGATCCGTCGGGGTTCGGCGTCTCGGGGCGGGAGCTCCGAAACGGGCGCATGCAGTCGATCCGCAGCGCCACGGCGTGGGCTCCACTCCGCGGGCTCGGCGTCCCTCCCCGCGCAGACGGAGATGCCCTCGCCCGTACGGCGCTCGTCGTCGTGCGGCGAGCTGCGGCCGCTGCCGGACGTCCGCTCCCCGCCAACGTGCCCCCGGCGACCTATGTGGTCGCGGTCCCGGCCCGCTCCGATGGTTTCGGGATTGTGCTCCCGCTCGTCCTAGGTGTCTCGTTCTTCCTGCTCGCCTGGCTCGGCTACGAGCTGTGGGCGTCGTCTAGTACGCGCGGGACGGAGCAGCAACGTCAGTCGGAGGAGCGGCCCCGGCCTTCCGCGCCTTGAAGTCCTCGAGGATCGCCTCGGTGGCCGTGGCGCCGATCCGGGTGACGCCGACGCTCATCACCTCGAGGAGCGCGTCGAGCGTCCGCACGCCGCCGGCCGCCTTCACCTGCACGTGCGCCGGGCTGTGCTCACGCATCAGCTTCAGGTCCTCGATCGTCGCGCCCGAAGGCGCGAACCCGGTCGAGGTCTTGACGAAGCCCGCGCCCGCCGCAGCCGAGATCTCGCAGGCGCGAATCTTCTGCGCGTCGTCGAGGTAGGCATTCTCGAAGATCACCTTCACGATCCGTCCGTGCGCAGCCTCGACGACTGCGCGAATGTCGCGCTCGACGTAGTCGCCGTCGCCCGAGACGAGACGCCCGATGTTGAGCACCATGTCGATCTCGTCCGCCCCGGCTGCGACGAGCTCCTCCGTCTCGAACGCCTTCGTCGCGGTCGTGGGGCTGCCGTGCGGGAAGCCCACGACCGTCGAGATCAGGACGTCCGAGCCGCCGACGAGCTCGGCAGACCACGCCACGTCGGCGGGCCGCACCGTCGCCGACGCCACGTCGTACCTCAGCGCCAGCTCGACGCCGGCGCGCACCGTGTCGAGGTCGAGCTCGGGCCGGAGCAGCGAGTGGTCGATCGTCTTCGCGACGTCGCGGTACTCGAGCATCTCAATGCCGGTCACAGTGCGAGGATACGGCAGTGACGCCGCTGCGCACGACGGTGATCGGGAGCTACCCCTTCCCGGGTTGGCTCGAGCACGCCGCGGGACGACTGCACGAGTTCGGCCCGGACGATGTCGCCGAGCTGCAGGAGGACGCGGTCATCGTCGCGGTTCACGACCAGGTCGCTGCCGGGCTCGACGTGATCTCGGACGGAGAGCAGGCGCGCCTCGACTTCAACCTCGGCTTCTACAGCCGTCTGGAAGGGATCGAGGCGGGGGCCGCACCGCGCCTCCATGGCCCGCCCGCACACGACCAGCGACCGCGTCACCGGGTCGTCGGCGAGCTCGCGGCCCCGAACGGGTTGGGGACGGTCGAGGAGCTCGAGCGGCTGCGCCGGGTCGCTCCGCCCGGCCCCGCTCTGAAGGTGTCCGTGTCCCGGGCCCGTACACGCTCGCCGGCCGGCTCGAGGGCGACCGGTGGGAGATCGCCGAAGAGCTGCTCCCGATCGTCCAGGCGGAGCTCGTCGCGCTCGCCGACGCGGGCTGCGCCGAGATCGGCGTCGACGAGCCTTCCATGAGCTGCTACGCCCACCGCGAGGATCCCGAGCGACTCGTCGACCTCTTCAACCGCACCGTCGCCCCGATCGTCGGCCGTACGCGCCTCTCCACCCATCTCTGCTTCGGGAACTACAAGGGGCGCGCCGTCGCGCCGCGGCGGTACGAGCCGCTCTTTCCCGCGTTTCTCGGCCTCGACGTCGACGAGATCCACCTCGAGATGGCGAGCCGGGAGCTCGCCGAGGCCGAGCTCGTCGGCCCGATCGCCGAGAAGAAGGACGTCGCCGTCGGCGTGATCGACGTGAAGAGCTCCTACGTCGAGCCGCCCGAGCTCGTCGCCGATCGCGTCCGGCACTTCCTCCGCTTCGCACCGCCCGAGCGGCTTGCCGTCTCGACCGACTGCGGGCTCAGCCAGACCGCCCGCTGGGCCGCGCGCGCGAAGCTCGCGAACCTCGTCGCCGGCGTCCGGATCGTGCGAGAGGAGTACGCGCGCTGATCGAGCCGCTCCTCGCGGACGACGCCTTCCTCGCCGACGTCGAGGCGGCGCGGGACCTGGCCGGCGTGCACGTCTGGTGGCTCGGCCAGAGCGGTTTCCTCGTCCAGCACGACGGCCGCCACCTCCTCGTCGACCCGTACCTCTCGGACGCGCTGACACGGAAGTACGCGGAGACCGAGACGCCGCACGTCCGGATGACGCGTCGAGTGATCGCCCCCGAGCGACTCGATTTCGTCGACGTCGTCCTCTCGACCCACGGCCACGGCGACCACCTCGACGCGGAGACGCTGACCGCGGTCGCCGCACCGATTGTCTGTCCTTCGGGAGTCGTCGGCCTCGCCCGTGAACGGACCGGCCGAGAGCCGATCGGCCTCTCCGAGGGCGAGTCCACGACCGTCGGCGGCTTCGAGATCGAGGCGGTCCCGGCCGTCCACCCCGGCGAGCACTGCGTCGGCTACGTGATCACGGCGGGGCGCGCGCCGGCTCTACCACAGCGGCGACACGACGTGGGTGGATCCGGGCGTCCGCGGCGTCGACGTCGCGCTGGTGCCGATCAACGGCAAGCTCGGGAATCTCGACGGGCCCGAGGCCGCGCGCCTCGCCCGGACCGTCGAGGCCGCGCTCGCCGTCCCGTGCCACTACGGCATGTTCGAGTTCAACACGGCGAGCCCGGACGCGTTCGCGGCGGAGTGCGACGCGGCTCGGGCAGCGCTACCGGCTGCTCGAGAACGGCGAGCGGCTTACGCTGGACTGAGCGCGCCTCCCCAACTCGGAAGGTTCTTGTCGACAAGACTCTTTCTCTGTGCTACGGTAAGAGTCATGACGACGAGAACCCCGGAGCCAATGCCCTCCGGCTACGACCCGTCGCAGTTCCCCGCGTTCGCCGTCACGGTCGACATCGTCATCCTCACGATGTCCGAGAGCCGGCTGCACGTGCTGCTCGTGCGTCGCGGCGTCGAGCCGTTCCAGGGGCTGTGGGCGGTCCCGGGCGGCTTCAAGCGCCCCAACGAGACGCTGGACGAGGCGGCGACGCGCGAGTTGCGCGAGGAGACGAGCATCGACGGCGCGGCGCTCCTGACCCAGTTCGGCGCCTACGGCGATCCCGGGCGCGATCCGCGGATGAACGTCGTGACCGTCGCGTACCTCGCAGTGCTTCCCGAGGTCACGGGGATCGTCCCGGGCACGGACGCCTCCCACGCCGCGCTCGTGCCGGTCTCCGACGCGCTCGACGAGAAGCTCGAGCTGGCGTTCGACCATGCACGGATCCTGCGCGACGCCGTCGAGCGGGTCCGAGTCGACCTCGAGCTCAGGGGGATCGCGACCGCGTTCGTCGGGCCGACGTTCACGCTCGCCGAGTTGCGCACCGTCTACGAGGCCGTCTGGGGCGTGCAGCTCGACGGCGCGAACTTCAGGCGCAGCCTCCTCTCGGAGGGCGGTTGGGTCATTCCGACCGGACGCCGAGCCCGTCCCGGAGCGAGCGGCGGAAAGCCCGCGGAGCTCTTCCGCGCCGGGCAGCTGTGGCAGCAGGGCGGGCCGATCCGTTTCCCGCAGCCGTCCGAGCAGAGAGGAGAGCCGATGAGAGCCGTCGTGTACGACCGCTACGGGCCGCCCGAGGTCCTGCGGGTCGAGGAGGTGGAGCGGCCGGTCCCGAAGCCCGGCGAGGTGCTCGTGCGGGTGCGCGCGTCCACCGTGACCCGCTCGGACTGCGGCTACCGCGCCGCTCGACCCGTTCTTCTCCCGCGTCTTCACCGGGCTGCGCGCGCCGCGGCAGCGAATCGTCGGAACGGAGCTCGCGGGCATCGTCGAGGAGGTCGGCGAGGGCGTGACCGAGTTCGAGGTCGGTGACCGGGTGTTCGGGCTGCGATCGGGCGCCAATGCCGAGCTCGTCTGCGTGCGCGAGCAGGGAGCGCTCGCGCACATGCCGGCCGGGATGAGCTTCGAGGACGCCGCCGCGCTCTCCGACGGGCCGAGCATCGCGAACGCCTGCTTGAACGCGGCCGGCGTGCGCGAAGGCGAGCGCGTCGCGGTGTTCGGCGCCTCCGGCTCGATCGGGACCGCGGCCGTGCAGCTCGCCAAGGCGCGCGGCGCGGAGGTCACGGCCGTCTGCGACACGCAGCGCGTCGACCTCGCGCGCTCGCTCGGCGCGGACGAAGTCGTCGACTTCACGCAGGACGACTTCACGCGAAACGAGAGCGCCTACGACGTCGTCTTCGACGCCGTCGGCAAGCAGTCGTTCCGCCGCTGCCGGCACGCACTGAAGCACGGCGGCACGTACATCTCGACCGACCTCGGGTTCATGTGGCACGTTCCGCCGCTCGCCCTCGCGACCCGCTGGATCGGCGACAAGCGGGTGCGGCTGCCGATCCCCAAGTACACGAAGGAGGACGTCCTCCTCGTCAAGAGGCTCGTCGAGGAAGGCAGGTACCGGCCGGTCGTCGACCGCACCTACGCACTCGACGACGTCGTCGAGGCGACCCGCTACGTCGAGACGGGCCAGAAGACCGGGAACGTGGTGCTCACCGTCGCCGAGGCGACGGACGGGAAGGAGGAATGACGATGCTGACCGACGACACATTCCGGCAGCTGATACGCGATCGCAGGGTCGACCTCGAGCGCGAAGCGGAGGCCGAGCGCCTCGCGCTCAGGGCGCGGGTCGTCCGCGGTCTCACGACGGAACGACCGGCGCCGGCCGAGCTGCTCGGGCACCTCCTCGCGGCCCGCCGGCACGCGCTGCGGTGACCGCCGTGGACAGCGCATCCGAGGCAGACGATGAAGGCCGCGGTTCACGATCGCTACGGGCCGCCGGAGGTGCTGCGGCTGGAGGAGGTCGAGCAGCCGGTGCCGGCGGACGACGAGCTCCTCGTCCGGGTCCACGCCACGACCGTCACGCGGACGGATGCGGGGCTTCGGAGCGCCGAGTACTTCATCAGCCGCTTCGTCACGGGCCTCGTCCGGCCGAAGCGGCGGATCCTCGGCACGGAGTTCGCCGGCGTCGTCGAGGCAGTCGGCGCCACGGTCACGGAGTTCGCCGTCGGCGACGAGGTCTTCGGAGTCCGCTCCGGCGCGCATGCCGAGTACGTCTGCGTCAAGGAGTCCGGAGCCGTCGCACACAAGCCCGCGGGCATCACGCTCGAGCAAGCGGCGGCGGTCTGCGACGGGGCGGCCCTCGCGCTCTCGTGCCTGAGGAAGGCCGGGCCGCTCGACGGCCGCCGGGTCGTCGTCTACGGCGCCTCCGGCGCCGTCGGGACCGCCGGCGTTCAGCTCGCCAAGCACTTCGGTGCCCACGTGACCGCGGTCTGCCGCGGGGCACACGTCGAGCTCGCGCGGTCGCTCGGCGCCGACGAGGTGGTCGACTACGAGCAAGAGGACTTCACGCGGAACGGCGAGCTCTACGACGTCGTCTTCGACGCGGTCGGCAAGCACTCGTTCAGGCGCTGCCGCCGTTCGCTCGCGCCCGGCGGAACCTTCGTCGACACCGACCTCGGCTTCGCGTGGCACGTTCCGGCGCTCGCGCTCGCCACCCGCTGGATCGGGAGCAAGCGCGTGAGGCTCGGGTTGACGGCGTACTCGAAGGAAGACGTCCTGCTCCTGAAGGAGCTCATCGAGGGCGGCGAGTATCGCGTCGTCGTCGACCGGACCTACCCGCTCGAAGACGTCGTCCACGCGACCCGGTACGTCGAGACGGGCCAGAAGGTCGGCAACGTCGTGCTGACGATGAACGGCGGCATCCGCTGAAGGCCGCCGCCGATCGGGCGACTATTGCGTTACAGGCTCTAGGAACCGGAACAGCGCCTCCGCGACACACGCCGGCTTCTCCTGCCCCTCGAGCTCGATCGTCCCGGCGACGCGGGCCTGCTTGCCGCCGGTGACGTCCGCGACCTCCTCGATCCGGAACCGGCCGCGGATCCTGCTCCCCGACGGGACGGGTGACGTGAAGCGAACGCGGTTGAGGCCGTAGTTGAGCGACATCCCGTAGCCCTCGAGCGGCGGCAGCGCCTCCGCGAACATCGGCACCACGAGCGAGAGCGTCAGGAAGCCGTGCGCAATCGTCGTGCCGAACGGGCCGGCCGCCGCCTGCTCAGGGTCGACGTGGATCCACTGGTGGTCGTCGGTCGCCCGCGCGAACTCCTCGATCCGCTCCTGCTCGATCGTCCGCCACTCGGAGACGAGCTCCTGCCCGACCAGCTCCTCGATCTTCACGGCTTCACCATCTCACGACCGAGGCGGCCCATGTGTACCCAGTCCCAGCGGCGAGCAGCAGGACGAGGTCGCCCGCCGCCAGCTCGCCCGCGCGCGCCGCCCGGTCGAGCGCGAGCAGGGAGTCGACGCCGCTCATGTGGCCGGTGTCGTCGAGGTAGGCCGCGCGGGGCACTCCGAGCTCGCCGACGATCGCCTCGTGCATGGAGCGCTTCATGTGGATCCCGCACAGGTACGAGATGTCCTCCAGCGTCGCGTCCGAACGCTCCGCCGCGCCGCGGGCGGCCGCGACGAAGTTCGGCAGGCTGACCTCGTCCAGGCCGCCCTTCATCTCAGCTGGATCGGCGACGTCGAGGTAGTGGCGGCGTCCCGCGACGCTCTCGGCGGAGGCGGGCTCGACCGAGCCGCCCGCCGGCACCTTCACCTGGAGCGAGAAGGAGCCGTCGGTGAGTGCGTGGCAGCCGAGCAGCTCGTGCGGCGCGTCGCGCGTGAGCAAGCCGGCCACCGCGCCGTCGCCGAAGTTGAACATGAAGCGTGAGCGCTCGTTCCTGTAGTCGAGCAGGTGCGACTCGCGGCAGGCCGCGACGACGAGGACGTTCCGTAGGTCGGGCTCGGCGAGGAGGAAGTTGCGCGCGAGCCGCAGCGCGACGGGCGTTCCACACGAGACGTTCGCGTACTCGAGCCCGTAGGCGTTCGTGCAGCCGAGCCGGTGGGCGATCCACGGTGACGCCTGCCAGACGGGGAAGTCCTTCCAGAGCGAGCCGTAGTAGAGAACGACGTCGATCTCCGCCGGATCGACGGCCTGCTCCTCGAGGAGGCGCGACGCAGCCGCAACGGACATGTCGCTCACGTGCTCGTCGGCGGCCGCGATGTGCTTCCCGCGCAGCCCGAACTTCTCCAGGATCACCTGCTCGGGGATCGAGCTCGCCTCCGCGATCTCGGCGGCGCTCATCCATCGCTCCGGCAGGTACGTCGCCGTACCCGCAAGCCCGATCCTCACGCCCCTGACCGCCTTTCGCTCCCGCCCGGCGGAGCCGGGCTCCGCGAAAGGCTGACGCCGCTCGCGGCGCTCCAGCCGGCGGCCCGTACCTCCGTACTGTTCCACCGGCCTACGCAACGCGAGCGACGTCTCAGGAGCGTGAGGAAGCTCACAGGTCGAGGTCCTTCGAGCCGAGGGCGCGCACGATGATCCGCGCCAGCTCGTCGAACACATGCTCGGGCATCTCGCTCTCGCCGTTCCAGAGGATCCAGCGCATGCCGACGAGCTCGCCGATCCCCATCAGGCTCCAGGCGAGCACCTCGGGGTCTCCCTCGGCCACCTCGCCCGCGTCCATCGCCTGCTGCAGGCCGGTCACGTAGCCCGCCGTCAGGCGCTCGTAGTGCGTCACCAGCGTCTCCGGCGAGACGAACTCGGCCTGCCGGACGATCCGGTAGAGAGCGGGATGCTCGGCGGTGAAGCGGAAGAAGGCGCCGAAGCCGAGCAGCTCCCGCTCCGCGCGCGTGGCGCCCTGGTCCGCGGCCTCGGTCATCGCGTGCCGGACTCGGGAGTTCAGGTCGAGCACGACCTCGTCGAAGACGGCCTTCTTGCTCGCGAAGTAGAGGTAGAAGGTGCCCTGGCCGACGCCGGCCGCCTCGGTGATCTTCACGATCGAGGCGTCGTGGTAGCCGAGCTCGGCGAAGATCCTCTCCGCCGACTCGAGCAGCCTCTGCCGGGTGCGCTCGCCGCGCGCGGTCAACGCCTTCATCGGACGAGCTCCAGGAGGTCGGACTTGACGACCTTGTCGAGCGCATTCCGCGGCAGCAAGTCGACGAAGTGGACGCTCTTCGGCACCTTGTAGCGGGCCAACCGCGCGCGGCAGTGCTCGAGCAGCTCCTCCTCGGTCGCCTCGCCGTCCCGGACGACGAAGGCGACGCAGGCCTCGCCCCAGCGCACGTCGGGGACGCCCACGACGGCGGCCTCGCGGACCGCCGCATGGTCGTAGAGGACGTTCTCGATCTCGGCCGGATAGACGTTCTCGCCGCCCGTGATGATCATGTCCTTCGTCCGGCCGACGATCGTGTAGTAGCCGTCCTCGTCGCGCGCGGCTACGTCTCCCGTCAGGAGCCAGCCGTCCGCGAAGGCTGCGTCCGTCGCCTCTGGGTTCTGCCAGTAGCCGGCGAAGACGTTCGGTCCCCTGACAACGAGCTCGGCCTCGGCCGCACCGACGAGGATTCGGCCGCTCGCCGGGTCGCGCAGCGCGACGTCGACGTGCGGGTACGGCTTGCCTGCCGAGCCACGCTTGCGCGCCGCGTCCTCGGGCGGCAAGCAGAGGACGTTCGGCGCCGCTTCCGTCAACCCGTAGCCCTGGACGATCTCGACGCCCCGCTCGTGCCACGTCTCGAACAGCGCCTCCGGCATGGGCGCACCGCCGACGACCGCGCACCGGAGGCTCGACAGGTCGGCGCGTGCGAACTCCGGAGCCTCGGCCATGAAGAGGTAGTTGGCCGGCACGCCCATCATCGTCGTGACCCGCTTCTCCGCGATCAGCGCGAGCGCGCGCGAAGCGTCGAAGGACGGCTCGAGGACGACCTTCGCCCCCTTCCACCACGCGAGCAGGGGCTGCACGTTCCAGCCGCCGCAATGGAACTGCGGCAGAACCGCCAGGACGACGTCGTCGCCGGCGAGACCGGTCGCGAGGTCGAACGAGAGGTTCGTCCAGAAGCAGTTCGCGTGCGTCAGCAGCGCGCCCTTCGGCCTCCCGGTCGTGCCGGAGGTGTAGACGAGCAAGAGCCCGTCGTCGTCGCGCGGCCCGGGGACGGGCTTGTGTTGTTCCAACACAAGCTCCTCCAGCCCCGCGCTGCGGTCGTGGAGCGAAGCGGCGGTTGCGGCGTACTCGTCCGAGCTGAGGAGGACGGCGGGCTCCGCGTCGGCGAGCTGGTAGGCGAGCTCCGGCTCCGTCAGGCGCCAGTTGAGCGGCATCAGCGTCAGCCCGGCCTTCGCGCAGGCGAAGAAGACGACGACGTGCTCCGTGCTCGTCGCCGTCAGCGTCGCCACCCGGTCGCCCTTGACGAGGCCGGCGGCGAGCAATCCTGCGGCGAGCCGCTCGGAGCGCTCGTCGAGCTCGGCGTAGGTCGTCTCGACGCCGCGGCTGTCGATCGCGACCCGGCCGGGGGTCGCGCGCGCGCGGTCGCGGATCCAGCGGTCGAGCGTCAGCACAGGAACTCCTCGAGCTCGCGGGTGAAGCGGTCGGGCTCCTGCCACATGAAGAGGTGCCCGCAGCCGGCGTAGATCGAGACGCGAGCGTCGGGGATCGCGTCGGCGAGCAGGCCGGCGTTGCGCGGGTCGACGACGACGTCGCCGTCCCCGTGCTGGACGAGCGTCGGCGCCGCCAGCGCGCCGAGCCGGTCGTGCGCGTCGAAGCCGGCTCCCGCCGCCGCCTGCGCCGCCCATGCCTCGAACGGCTGCGCCGTCTGCTCACGGTGCCCGAGGATCCGGTCGACGAGCTTCGGATCAGGGTCGGGCTCGAGCGCGTTCTCGACGTACTCGCGGAGGCTCGCGCCGGCGGCCATCAGCTCGACCGTTCGCTGCGGCATCGGGAACGCCTGCGCGCCGCCCGGCGTCGTCGACGCGAGCACGAGCCGCTCCACGCGCTCCGGCCACCCGAGCGCAAGCTCCTGGGCGACCATGCCGCCGAGGCTCGTTCCGACGACGTGGGCACGCTCGACCCCGGCCTCGTCGAGCACCTGGACGGCGTCTTCGGCCATCTGTGCCGCCGTGTACGGGCCGGTCGGCGCATCGCTGCCGCCGATGCCGCGGTTGTCGAAGAGGAGCACGTCAAAGGACCGCGCGAGTGGCTCGACGACCGGCTCCCAGCCCCAGCGCGCGTAGCCGAGCCCGTGGATCAGGAGCAGAGTCGGCCCAGCGCCGTGGCGCTCCCAGGCGATCTTCACGCGTCACCCTCCATGCCGACGGCGCGGCGCATCGCCCGAGTCCGGTGGCCCAGGCCGGCGAGCCCGCCCGGGGCGAAGAAGACGAGCAGGATGAAGAGCGTGCCGAGGATGAAGAGCGGCTCGGAGAGCGGCGTCGAGAGCACCGAGGGCAGCTTCTCGATCGTCGAGTGGCCCGCGAGCGCGCCGAGCCGTTGGTCGGCGAGCGTGTAGAGGAAACCCCCGAGAAGGGCCCCGTAGCGGGTGCCGGCCCCGCCGAGCACCACCATCACGAGCAGCGTCAGCGTGAAGCTCGCGGTCGTCACCTGCGGCGAAGCCCCGGTGCCGAGCACCAGCAGCCAGACGACGCCGCCCGCGGTCGCGAGGAACGACGCGAGCACGAACGCCACCAGCTTGAAGCTGAACGGATGCAGGCCGATCACCTCCACCCGCTGCGCGTTCTCGCGGATCGCCTGCCAGACGCGGCCGGGCGAGCTCGAGACGGCCCAGCGCACGATGAGAAAGACGGCCGTCGCGTAGCCGAGCGCGAGCCAGTAGAGGTTCTTCGTGTTCAGGACGCCGACGAACGCGTCGGGAATCGCGGCGAAGTTGAGACCGAGTCCCTCCTCGCCGCCGGTCAGCCCGTCCGGGTTCTTCTGCACGAGCACCTGGCCGGCCTGGGCGAACGCGAGCGTCACCATCGCGAACGCGATCCCGGTCACGCGCAGGCTGATCGACCCGAGGACCAGCGGGACGACGAGCGCGACCACGGCGACGAAGCCGAGCGTCGGCCACAGTCCCCACTCCCACTCCGTCAGCGCGATCGTCGTCAGGTAGACGCCGATCGCGAAGTAGAGCGCGTGGCCGAACGAGAGCAGCCCCGTGAAGCCGAAGAGGAGGTCGTAGCTGAGCGCGACGCCGGCGAAGACCAGGCAGAGCGCGAGCAGGCCCAGCGTCCCAGGACTGTCGAGCGGGCCGCCGAGAAGCACCGGGATGTCGAGCGACAGGGTCGGGATCAGCGCAAACACTGCGAAGAGGACCGCGGGCACGAGGAACGGGCGCACGCGGGTCAATGCGCCACCTTCGGGGCCAGGCCCTCGGGCTTCACCAGGAGCACGAGCGCGAGGAGGAGCACGACGGCGAGGTCGCCGAGGCCGCTCGACGCGTAGTAGTTCGCGTACTGCTGGATCAGCCCCACGGCAACCGCCGCGACGGCCGTGCCGCCGATCGAGCCGAAGCCGCCGATCACGACGACGATGAAGGCGAAGATCAGAAGCGACGTGCCGCGCGTCGGGTCGACGACGCCGTAGTAGACGCCCGAGAGCACCCCGGCGATCGCGACGACGGCGCCTCCGAGCGCGAACACGAGCGTGAACGCCTTGCGCACGTCGATCCCGAGCGCCGTCACCATCGCGCGGTTCTCGACGCCGGCGCGGATGATCAGGCCGTAGCGCGTGTAGCGCAGGAAGGCGGTCAGGCCGACGAGCACGAGCACCGCGGCCGCGATCTCGACGAAGCGGTCGTTCGGGATCGCGGCGCCGAGGACCGTGGTCGTGTCGATCATCCACGCCGGCACCGGGAACGGCCGGGCGTCGAAGCCCCAGATCGCCTCGACGAGCGCCCCGAGCACGAGCGCGAGGCCGACGGTGACGAGCACCTGCTCGACCGGCCGCCGGTAGAGCGGCCGGATCAGCACGAGCTCGATCAACGCGGCCAGGACGGCGCCGACGGCGATCCCGAAGAGCGCGCCGACGAGGAGCTTCGTCCCGACGCCGCCGCCCACGTGCGTCGACATCCACCAGGTCATGTAGGCGCCGACGGTGAGGAGCGCGCCGTGCGCGAAGTTGAGCACGCCCATCAGGCCGTAGATGAGCGAGAGGCCGGAGGCGATCAGGAAGTACATCGCCCCGAGGCCGAGGCCGGTAATCGTCAAGAGGACGAACGTGCTCAATGCCCGCCTCCGTGGACGCCGAGGAGCGCCCGGATGCGCTCGGGGTCGCCGAGCAGCTCCGCGGCCGGGCCTGCATGCACGACGCGGCCCCCGTCGAGCACGACCACCTGTCGCGCGACGCGGGCGACGACGGCGAGGTTCTGCTCGACGAGCAGCACGGTCGCGAGCTCGGCCGCGCGCTCGATCGCCGCCGCCACCTCGGTCACCAGCAGGGGCGCGAGCCCTTTCGTCGGCTCGTCGACGAGCAGGATCGGGTTGTCGTTCAGGAGCGCGCGCGCGATCGCGACCATCTGCTGCTGGCCGCCCGAGAGCGTGCCCGCCTTCTGGGCGCCGCGCGTCTCGAGCTCGGGGAAGAGCTCGTAGACGAGCTCGTAGCGCGGCGCACCGTTCCGCTCCGCGAGGCGCAGGTTCTCGTCGACGGTCAGTCCGGCAAAGACATCGCGGTCCTCCGGCACGTAGCCGATCCCGCGGCGGACGATCGCGTGCGTGGGCAGCTTCGCCAGCTCCTCGCCCTCGACCGCGACGCTGCCGCGCCGGGGCACGAGGCCCATCATCGCGCGGAGCGTCGTCGTCTTGCCGACCCCGTTGCGGCCGAGCAGCGCCGTCACGCCGCCCTCGTGCACGTCGAAGGAGACGCCCTGGAGGATGTGCGACTGGCCGAGGTACACGTGCAGCTCGTCGACCCGGATCAGCGGCGCGGAGACGCTCACAGAGGCTCTCCGAGGTACGCCGTCTGCACGGTCTCGTTCGCCATCACCGCGGCGGGCTCGTCGAAGGCGAGCAGTGCCCCGTGGTGCATGACGGCGATCCGCTCCGCAAGCCCGATCACGACCTCCATCCGATGCTCGACCATGAGCACCGTCTTGCCCTCCTCGCGGTGCACCGAGCGGATCAGCTCGACCAGCTCGTCGACGTCCTCGACGGATATGCCGGCCATCGGCTCGTCGAGGAGGATCACGTCCGGCTGCCCGGCGAGCAGCATCGCCAGCTCGAGCTTGCGCTTGTCGCCGTGGGAGAGGAGTCCCGCCGGCCACGCGGCCCGTGCACTCAGCCCGACGCGCTCGAGCGCGCCGCCCGCCCGCTCCGCCGCCTCGCGGACCGAGGCCGCCCGCCGCCAGATCCGCAGCGAGCCGCCGATCTCCGCCTCGGCGGCCAGTCGGACGTTCTCGTGCACCGAGAGCAGGGGGAAGACGCTCGAGACCTGGAACGTGCGGCCGAGCCCGGCGCGCGTGCGCCGGTACGGCGGCAGGGTCGAGACGTCCCGCCCGTGCAGCTCGACGCTCCCCGCGGTCGGGCGCACGAGCCCCGAGAGCAGGTTGAAGAGCGTCGTCTTGCCGGCGCCGTTCGGCCCGATGATGCCGACGAACTCGCCCGCGCGGACCGCGAGCGAGACATCGGCGACGATGTGCGCGCCGCCGATGTCCAGCCCGAGGTTCTGCGTGGCGAGGATCGGTGTGGGAGTGCCCACGATCCCCGAGATCAGGGTGCGTTTGTTAGCGCGGCTCCGGCGGGGCGACGAACGGCCCCTTGATGCGCGAGACGACGCGGGGCTGCCACCTGTCGTTCGCGCCCTTCACCAGCTTGACCTGGAACATCGGCTGGATCATGGCGTGATCCGACTGGCGGATCGTCTGCTGGCCCTTCGGGCCGACGAAGCTCCAGCCCTCGAGCGCCGAGATCATCTTGTCGACGTTGTCGCCGTTCGCCTCGTCGAGGGCGCGCACGATCATCTGGCCGGCCACGAAGCCGTCCGGCGTGAACAGGTCGGGCACCTGGCCGCGCTTCCGCATCGAGTTGACGAGGAAGTCGTTCACCTTGTTCTTCGGCGCCGTGGAGACGTAGTGCGAGAGGAAGTCGATCTTCGCCGCGACGTCGCCGAACGTCGACCAGGTCGCGCGCTCGGCGAGACCGGTCGTGATCTTGTTCGAGACGCCGAAAGCGCCCTGCTGCTCGAGCGCGCGCCACATCGCGGGCGCGGTCGTGCCGGCCCAGGCGACGAAGAGCAGGTCCGGGTTCGCCTGCTTCACCTGCTGCGCGAACGGCGTGAAGTCCTGCGCCGAGAGCGGGACGAGCATGCGACCGACCGCGTGGCCCTGCGAGCCGACGATCGAGTTGACGGCCGCGTAGTTGCCGACGCCGAACGCCGAGTCCTGCGCGAAGACGGTGACCTTCTTGCCGACGCCCCGGAGGAACGTCGCCGCGGTCTTCACGTCCTGGTAGGTCTGGCGGCCGGAGCGGAACGTGTACTTGTTGATTCCGGTGACCGCGTCGGTGGCGGCCGGGCCGGAGATGAAGAGCACCTTGTTCTGCTCGGCGAGCGGCGCCATCTGCAGCGCGACGCCCGACGAGACGCTGCCGGCGAGGATCTTGTAGCCCTTGCCGATCAGGTCCTTGCCCGCGGCGACGGCCTTGGTCGGGTCCGTGCCGTCGTCGACGACGGTGAGCTCGATCGGGCGGCCGTTCACCCTGTTGGTGCCCTTGGTCGCGTAGGCGAGGCCGTAGCGGAGCCCCTGGATGTACTCGGCTCCGTACGCCGCGAGCAGCCCGGTGCGCGAATAGACGATTCCGACCTTGTACGGCTCGGCCGACGCGCCGGCGGCCTCCGTCTTCGCTTCGGCTCCGCTCGCGAAGCCCGCGAGGAGCGCCGTCACCGCCGCGAGAACGGCGACGCTCTGCCAACGCCTTGCCTTCATGCCCCTGACCTCCGCTGAAAACATCGTGGACTGGCCTCAAACCTGAGACCCGATTCAGGTCTGAGTTTTAGACCCGCCGACCGCCCTTGTCAAGCGGAGCCGGAGTGCGCTCCGTCTCCCCCGAGCTCGTGCAGCAGGGGAGCGGTGTCGAGCGGCTCGAAGCCGAGCCGCGCGGCGATCTCCTCGCTCGTCGGGCGGGTTCCCTCGCGCCAGAGCGCGCGCAGCAGCTCGCCTGTCTCGGGGCGGCGCCACCAGTCCTCCCCCACCTCGCGGACGAGGTGTTGCCGCAGCTGAGCCGAGCGGATCCAGGCGCGCAGGTAGTCGGCGGAATAGAAGCCCGCGTCCATGTCGGCGAGGTGGTTCTCGGGCGGATAGCGGAGCCCCGTCGCCTCGGTCAGGCGCTCGGAATAGCCGCCCGGCGTGCCGCCGTCCTCGCGGAAGCGACCCCAGAAGTCGAGCTCGAACTGCAGCTTGGCCGTGTAGCGGCGGAAGAGCAGCGCCTCGAGGAACGTCGTCGCCTCGGCGTTCTCCTCCGCCTGCGCGTCGCTGAGCCCGAAGTGCTCCGCGTGCCAGCGCGGCTCGCGGGAGATGGCCTCGACGATGTAGGAGTAGATCTCCGTCAGCGCGTGGTCGCGCGAGAGCCTACGGAACGTGTACGGCAGTCCGGGGTCGACGCTCGCGTAGTGGAGCGCGTGCCCGGCTTCGTGCAGGAAGGCCTGGTAGTCGTGCAGACCGCCCTGGGCGCGCGTGATCAGATGGACGACGCTCGGTGGGTCGGAGGCGATCACGCAGGCGCGCGGCGACTTCTGGGGTCGGTCGTCGAGGTCGAGCTTGATGCCCGGCAGCCGCTCGAGCTCGAGCCCGAGCGCCGCCAGCGTCGCACTGCACACCGGAACCGCCTGCTCCTTCGTGTACGTCGCCTCGAGCGGCGACAGCCGGCGCAGATAGCTCGTGTGACTCGACGTCGGGACGTCGTCGCGGTCGGGGCCGAGCAGCCGCTCGAACCAGCGATCGCGCAGCCGTTCGTAGGCGTCCGTCGAAGCCCGGCTCGCCGCGTCGAGCGCTCGCTCGAGCTCCTGCAGCGAGATCCCCTTCTCCTCCGCGTTGCGTGCGACCGCGTCCGGCTCCCCGGAGAGCTCGGCTTCGAGCGCGTCGCCGGCCGCGAGCAGCTCGCGCCTGTCGTCGTTGAAACCGGCGCTCGCCGCGAGCGCGAGCGAGCCGAGCTCGTCGCGATCGCGATAGCCGGGCAGGACGGCGAGCTTCGCCTGGGCCGTTCGCAGCGGCAGCTCCTCGCCCTCCCACGGGATCCGCACTGCCAGGATCCGGTTCTCCAGCTCGTCCTCCTGGGCGGCGAGCTCGGCCGAGACGATTCCGCCCTCGCAGGTCTTGCGCAGGCGGTAGAGCAGCTCGCGCCCATCCCCCGCCTCGGCTTCCTCGGCGTCGCGCAGGACCTCGAGCTGCTCCGCGGAGAAGAGGTCGCGATAGCGCTCGACGATGGCGGCCTGCTCGGAGGTCTCCTTCTCGCCGACGCGGACGGCGCGACCCTCCTCGGCACGCTCGAAGAGATAGCGGGCGAGCTGCTCTTCGTACTCGGCGGGTGCCCTGACCCCGGTGACGCTCATCCGCGCAGGGCTACCTGAGCGCAACGCCGGAGACGGCGGCGGCGAGGCTGTCGAGGGTGAACGGCTTGCCGAGAACGCCGGCGACCCGCGCACGCAACTCGGGCCCGACCTCGCTCGAGCCGGAGAGGAGGACGACACGGACGGGCAGCTCGAGCGCCTCGATCTCGTCGAGCAGCTCGAGCCCGTCGTCCGGGCCGAGGTGCCGGTCGAGCAGGATCACGTCGGGCTGGTCGCGCTCGATCGCGCTGCGCGCCTCGGCGAGCGACGCGGCCTCGCCGACGCGGTGGCCGTCGAGCTCGAGGTTGACGCGGCAGAGCAGCCGCAGAGACTGCTCGTCCTCCACGACCAGCACGTTCCGCGCGTCCGCCCGTCCGCCTGTGCCCCCCATCCCGCGGCATCGTAGCCCGTAACGCATCGAACCGCCTGCTCGTTGCCTCTTTATGGGGTCCGCACGCGACAGCGAGGAAGCCGAGAACATGCGCCGCAGGCTCGCGCTCGACGTGCCGGAGCGACTGCGACCACCGCAGCCCAGTGCGAGCTACCGGCGCCGCGCCTGGATCGACTTCCAGCGGGCGCTCGACCCACTGGCGCCGCTCAAGCCGCTACGGCGGCCGCGCGTCTGATTCTCGCGAGCGACTCGTCCCTTCCCAGGAGCTCGAGGCTCTCCCAGAGGCCGGGCGACACCTTCGATCCGGTCACTGCGACCCTGATCGGCTGGAACACCTGCCGCGGCTTCACGCCGAGCCGTTCGCAGAGAGCCTTCAGCGCGGTCTCGATCGGCTCGGCGGCGAACAGCTCGAGCTGCTCGAGCGCTTCTGCGGCGGCCGCGAGCACGCTCGGGTCGAGCAGCTCGGGATCGGGCTCGACGTCGCCGAAGAGAAAGCCGGCGTAGCCCGGGAACTCGCCCAGCCGCGTGAGCTTCTCCTGGACGAGCGGCGCAGCGGCCCGCAGGCGCGTCTCGTCCCAGTCGTAGCCCTGATCCCCCAGGTAGTCGATCAGCGCCGCCGCGTAGTCGTCGAGCGAAAGCTCGCGCAGGTAGACCCCGTTCATCCAGTCGAGCTTCGCGTAGTCGAAGGTGGACGGGCTCTCGCCGACCCGCTCGAGGCTGAAGCGCTCGACGAGCTCGTCCCGGGACATGATCGTCGTCTCTCCGTCGGGCGCCCAGCCGAGCAGGGCGAGGAAGTTCATGAGCGCCGGCGCGACGTATCCGCCCTGCCGGAACTCGTCCACCGAGATCGCGCCGTGCCGCTTCGAGAGCTTCTTGCCGTCCTCGCCGAAGACGCTCGGCACGTGCGCGTAGGTCGGGATCTCGGAGCCGAGCGCACGCAGGATCACGATCTGCTTGGGCGTGTTCGAGACGTGGTCGTCGCCGCGGATCACGTGCGTGATCCCGTCGAGCCAGTCCTCGACGGGCGAGGCGAAGTTGTACGTCGGCCGCCCGTCGGAGCGGACGAGCACGAGGTCCTCCAGCTGCTCGTTCGGGAACTCGATCCGGCCCTTGACCAAGTCGTCCCAGGCCGTCGTCCCCTCGTCGGGCATGCGGAAGCGGATCGCCCCTTCGTCCTCGTACGCCGCTCCCTCCGCGACGAGCCGGCGCGCCTCTTTCTGGCAGCGCTCCATCCGGTCGAGCTGGAAGGCCACAGGCCCGTCCCAGTCGATCCCGAGCCACGCGAGCGAGCTCTGGATCTGCTCGACAGACTCCGCCACCTCGCGGCTCGTGTCGGTGTTCTCGATCCGGAGCAGGCACTCGCCGCCGGCGCCGCGCGCGAAGAGCCAGTTGAAGAGGAACGTGCGCACGCCGCCGATGTGAAGGAACCCGGTGGGGCTCGGGGCCATGCGGACTCTGACGCTCATGCCGTGGCTAGGTTATCGGCGTGCTCCACGGGGCCCACTGCGGCGGCGGGATCAAGGGAGCGCTCGACCGGGCGATCGAGATCGGCGCGGACTCCCTGCAGCTGTTCGCGCAGAGCCCGCGCACGTGGCGCTTCCCCGAGCACGATCCTGCCGACCTCGCCCGCTTCCGCGAGCAACGGGCGGAAGCCGGGCTCGGCGCCGTGCTCGTCCACGCGCTCTACCTCTGCAATCTCGCGACCCCGGACGAGACCGTCTTCGGCAAGAGCCTCCAGACGATGCTCTCGACCGTCGACGCCGCTGTCGCAATCGAGGCTGACGGCGTCGTCTTCCACGTCGGCTCTCACCTCGGGGCCGGCTTCGACGCCGGCCTCGAGCGCTGCGTTCCCGCACTCGAGCAGGTCCTCGACCATTGCTCCGAGACCACCTGGCTCTTGCTCGAGAACTCGGCAGGCGCGGGCTCGACGATCGGGCGCTCGCTCGACGAGCTCGCCAAGCTCGTGGACGCGCTCGGACGGCACCCGCAGCTCGGCATCTGTCTCGACTCGTGTCACCTCTTCGTCTCGGGCGTCGACGTCGGCGAGCCGGATGAGGTCGCGGCGACGATCGCGGAGCTGGACGAGCGCATCGGTCTCGATCGCCTGCGGGCGCTGCACGTCAACGACGCGGCCGCACCGCTGGGCTCGAACCGAGACCGGCACGCGAACGTCCTCGAGGGTGAGCTCGGGGAACGGCTCGGCGCGTTTCTCGCCCACCCCGCCGTGCAGAGCCTGCCCGCGGTGATGGAGACGCCGGGACCGGAAGGGCACGGCCCGGACGCCGCGGAGGTGCAGAAGCTGCGCGACCTGCACCGGCGCTGGACCCGCCCCAAGCGCTCGCGCTCGGGCGCCCGCGGACGACGCTAGGCCCCGTCAGGCGTTCGGGGTGATCTGCGCGAAGACGCGGAAGCTCGGTCGGGCGCGCGGGACCTCGTGGAACTCCGGGTTCCGGCAGCCGAGCTCGTCGCCGCGGCTCTCGTAGCAGGCCGCGACCTCGACCTTGCACATCGGCAGCGGCGCGCCCGTCGCGCGGATCCCGCCGAAGCCTTCGCGCCTCGCCTCGGCCGCTCGGAGGAGATCGAGGTCGAGCTCGACGGCGTAGACCTGCTGCATGCAGCCGACATACGTGTGACCCCAGGCCTCGTACGCATAGACGAAGGGACACGAGCGCTCGATGCACGCTCCGGGGTAGACGACCTTGTCGCAGTGCACGTCGCATCGGCGGCACTCCACCTCGTCCTGTGGATGGAGCGGAAGCTCGGCCGGTGCCTGCACAGGCTGTTGCACGCCTGGATTGTCCGTGCTCGCGCGCGGCTCCGCAAGACTTGACATTCGGCTCAACTTCAGGCAGTGCGCCGGGGGTAGAGTCCGCGGCCATGGTCCGCCGCGTCCTCTTCACGTCGGTCGCGCTGGCGCCGATCGTGGTCCTCATCCACTACCTGTTCCACCCGTCCGCGACGGTCGACTTCGTGCTCGCGGCCACCGCTCTCATTCCGCTCGCGTGGCTGATCGGCGAGGCGACGGAGCACGCCGCGGAGCACACCGGACCCGGGATCGGCGGCTTCCTCAACGCGACGTTCGGCAACGCGCCGGAGTTGATCATCGCGCTCTTCGCAGTCAACGCGATGGAGTTCGAAGTGGTGCGCGGCTCGCTCACTGGGTCGGTCGTCGGGAACCTGCTGCTCGTACTCGGCTTCTCGCTCCTCTTCGGGGGCCGCGGTGAGATCGATCGGCCGTCCAGCTTCCTCGCGCTCGCGCTCATTGCAGGCACGACCGTGGTGCTGCTGATCCCGTCGATCCCCGGCTGGGAGGGCGATCCCGACCGCGATGAGATCGTCAGGCTCTCGATCCCCGTCTCGATCGTGCTCCTCATCGTCTATGTGTTGGTCACGTGGTGGTCTCTCCGCCGGCACGCGGCGCTGCACATCGCGAGCGACAGCGAGATCGCCGGCTGGTCGCTGCGTCTCGCGCTCGTCGTCCTCGGGCTGGCGACCGTCGTCACCGCGCTTGTCGCGGAGATCCTCGTCGGCTCGATCGACAAGTTCGCCGAGGACTCCGGGCTGAGCGAGTTCTTCCTCGCAGCGGTCGTGATCGCGATCGTCGGCAATGCCGCCGAGCACGGTGGCGCGGTGGTGGTCGCCTACCGCGGCAAGATCAAGCTCGCGGCCGAGATCGCGCTCGCGTCGAGTGCGCAGGTGGCGGTCTTCCTGATTCCGGCGGTCACTTTGCTGGCGCTCCTGATCGAGCCGCTCGCGCTCGCGTTCCGCCAGGTCGAGATCGCAGCTCTTGCGATCTCCGTGATCGTCGCGTCCATCTTGCTCGCGGACGGCCGCTCGACACGCTGGAAGGGAGTGGTCCTGATCGTCGTCTACGTCGGGATCGCGATCGCCTTCTACCAAGCGGGCGAGCGTTAAGCGCCGACGCGGGCTGCGAGCGCGCGCGGAATCGCCTCGAGCGCCGCGTCGATGTCCTCGTCGCCGACGTCGAGGTGCGTCACGGCGCGAAGCACCGTCGGGTGGATCGTTCCCGAGAGGGCGACGCCCTGCTCCGCGAGCAGCGCGATCGCCTCCTGCGGCGAGAGCGGCGCGACGTCCAGCTGAACGAAGTTCGTCTCCGTCCGCTCCGGATCGACGGCGAGGCCCGCCGCTGCGAGCCCGAGCGCGAGCCGCTTCGCCCGCGCATGGTCGTCGGCGAGCCGCACGACGTGGTGGTCGAGCGCGTAGACGCCGGCGGCGGCGACGATCCCCGCCTGGCGCATGGCGCCGCCGAAGAGGTGCTTCAGCCGACGGGCGTTCGCCATCACGTCGGACCCTCCCGCGAGAAGCGCACCGAGCGGACAGCCGAGCCCCTTCGAGAGACAGAGCGTGACCGTGTCGAAGCGGCGGCCGATCGTCGCCGCTTCCTCCCCGCTCGCGACGGCCGCGTTCATGAGCCGTGCGCCGTCGAGGTGGAAGCGAAGCTCGAGCTCGTCGCAGAGCGCGCGTAGCTCGTCGATCTCCTCGAGCGGCCAGATGCGCCCGCCGCTCTGGTTGTGCGTGTTCTCGACCCAGACGACCCGCGTTCGAGGCGAGTGGATTGCCGGCACGCGATAGGCGGCACGCACCTGCTCGACGCTGAATCGGCCGGCGACCCCGGGCAGGCCGCGCGTGACGACACCGGAGTGGACCGCGGGACCGCCGAGCTCGGAGATGAAGACATGGCAGTTCTCCTCGCCGACGAGCTCGTCGCCGGGCACCGTGTGCAGGCGCAGCGCGATCTGGTTCGCCATCGTCGCGGTCGGGAGGAAGATCGCCTCGTCCTGCCCGAGCAGCGCAGCGGCGCGTGCCTCGAGCTCGTTGACGGTCGGGTCCTCGCGCTTCTGCTCGTCGCCGACGACTGCCGCCGCGATCGCTGACCGCATTCCCTCAGTCGGCTGCGTAGCCGTGTCTGAACGCAGATCGATCATCCGGGTGCAGAGGCTATCGATGGGCTGCCGCTAGATCCGGGCCGGGCTACCCTGGCTCGATGGATCTCGTGCTCCTCGAGCAGGCGCTCGCCGACCGCGGTGAGCCCGCGTTCCGCGCGCGCCAGGTGTGGGAGTGGACGGCGCGAGGAGCGTCCGGCTACGACGAGATGACGAACCTGCCGCGCGCCCTCCGCAGCGAGCTCGGCGAGGCGGTGCCGTTCTCGACGCTCTCGCTCGAGGACGAGGCGCATTCCGCCGACGGCACGGTCAAGGCGCTCTTCCGCACTGCAGACGGCCACCCGGTCGAGGCCGTGCTGATGCGCTACCGCGACGGGCGCCGCTCGATCTGCGTCTCGTCGCAGTCGGGCTGCCCGCTCACGTGCACGTTCTGCGCCACGGGTGCGATGCGGTTCGGACGCAATCTGCGCGCCTCCGAGATCCTCGACCAGGTGCTCCACTTCCGCCGGATCGAGCCCGTCAACCACCTCGTCTACATGGGGATGGGCGAGCCGTTCCTCAACTACGAAGAGGTGCTGGCGAGCGCCCGGCGCCTTCCCCAGATCGGGGTCACGCACCGGCGGACGACGATCTCGACGGTCGGCTGGATGCCCGGCCTGAGACGATTCGTGGACGAGGTCGAGGAGCCGATCCGGCTGGCCTTCTCCGTCCACGCCGCCGATCCTCGGCTCCGTTCGGAAATCATGCCGGTGAACGACCGCTACCCACTCGCCGACGTGCTCGCCGAGTGCCGCCGCTACTTCGACCTCCGGCACCGGAAGGTCTTCGTCGAGTACGTCCTCCTCGCCGGCGTCAACGACTCGCCCGAGCGGGCACGAGAGCTCGCGGCGATCCTCGATCCGCAGGTCTTCAAGGTGAACCTGATCCCGTACAACCCGACGGGGGGCGATCACAAAGGGACTGAACGCGCCGGGATCGAGGCGTTCCGCCAGGTGTTGCAACGGGCCGGTGTTCCCGCCACCGTCCGGCTCACACGGGGACGTGACATCAAGGCGGCGTGTGGGCAACTGGCGGTATCGCGCCGCAACTAGAGCGCAGAAGTCGCGATCGCGCGGTGTGTAGCAATGCTCGTAGCGATCGACCAGATCGCGAGCGCCAGGATGCCAGGAAGAAATCCGTAGCCGAACACGCTGTCTTCGCTGGTGCCCTGGATGAGCGCGAGGAAGGTGATGAGGAAGGAGAGCGCGCCGACGAGTGCGACGATGCCGATCCAGCGGGCGAAGACTCGGGTGCGCAGCGTCAGCAGTCCGGCAGCCGCGAGCATCGCGGCGAAGCCCATCGCGGCGACGAAGTACGGTCCCGCCGCTGCTGTGGTCACCGCTCTACTGACGACGGGATCCGCGTCGGCGCCCTCGGTAGCCGCGGCCGCGATCATGACGATGGCCATCGTGATGCCCGTGATGCCGGTGAGGGCGCCTGCGAACGCGACCCGGGCGAGTTGCACCGAGCCGCCGACCGTGGCTTCGGCGCTTCCGAGCACGCTGCGGATCGTCGCCGCGAAGTGCAGGAATACGAAGCCTGCGAGCAGGATCAAGAATCCACCGATCCGGCTTTTCCACTGGTTGTCGTCCGCCCAGGTCGTCCAGTCCTGATCCGCCGCGGTGTAGTCAGGCGTGTTGCCTCCGCTGATGAACCAGGCAACTACGAAGAGCACCGCGAACGCGACGCCAGACAGGGCCAGCAGCCGCTGCCAGGACGTGGGGAGAGTGTCGGTTCGCGTGGACAAGCGAGAGAACGTTTGTCTAGGCAGCCTCGGTCTGCAGAGTCAGCCTGCTGGGTGCAGCGAGGATCGGAGCATCCTTCCGGAATCCCCAGACCGCCGCGTAGATGCCGAGGAACAGCTCCCACAGGAACTCGGGGATCACGAGGATGTTGACGGCGCCGGTTTGATCCCACCAGTCGAAGAGCACGCCCACGTTCCCGATCAGAAGCAGCGGCCCGCCGATCAGTCCAAGCCATGGCATCCATCGCGGGACGAGGCCGGACTTATACATCAGGTAGCCGAGGATCAGCCCGTTCCCGAAGGGGACGATCATCCCAGGGCCGAACAGGAACGTCCAATCCTTGAGCGCCGCAAGCGAGACGGCGAGGTCGGTCGCGTCCGGAGAGTCCTGGCGCAGGCTGACGACCCCGAGCACGAGGATGATCCCGCCCGCGATGAAGACGCACTCGATGATTCGAGCAGCGACATAGCCGATCGCGAGCAGCTCGTTCTGTCGCCTCACGATCGGGTAGAGCACGACGGCCGTTCCGACGTTGGAGATGATCAGCAGCAACTCCAGGAAGGCACCCAGGTAGATCTGGCTGTCCTTCCCGTCACCGGCGATGTATCCGGCCGGATCGTCGAGCACAGACTGGAACAGAGCCAGTGCGCCGATCGACGTGGCGAACGTGATCAGGAAGAGCACGCCGAAAATCCGGGCAGCTCTCTGGTCTTCAGCCATCCCACCCCTCCTCTGTTTCTCGTTCCGCGTTAGCCGGGATGACGCGATCCCAAACACGAAGAATCGGGCGAGGTGCTCTGGCCGCTGTTTCGACGGTCCGCTTGACGCGCTGCTGCGACATCGCGGCCGCCTGCGGCCGGCTGGCCGCGACGCGCTAGTCGTCTACAGGGGCGGGCGCTCCTTGCGTGGATTGCCCGCATCCCACAGGCGGCGGAACCAGCCTCGGGCCTCGACCCGCTCGTGAACGGCGTCCTCGAGCATTTGTGCCCGCTCGAGCAGGACGTCCTTGAGCTCCTCCCGCTCCGTGTCGTCGAGCCCTTCCGAGTAGCGGCGCACGGCATCTGCAAACTCCTGGCCGTCGTACTGCTCCGCGAGCTCGTCAACGGCACGTTCCAGGGCGACGCGACTCATGCGCCCTTCTGCGCCTCCAGCTGGCGCGCCTCTCCAGCTTCCCCGGACAGGTCGGGATGCTCCTCGAAGCCGTACTTGACGACGGCGCGCTTGGCCGCCTTCACCTCGTCGAGCCGCCGCACCGGCCGAGAGCGCGGTGCCTCCTTGAGCAGCTCCGGCTCCTCGGCGGCCTCCCGCGCGATCGCGAGCATCGCGTCGACGAAGCCGTCGAGCCGCTCCTTCGGCTCGGTCTCGGTCGGCTCGATCATCAGCGCCTCGGGCACGACCAGCGGGAAGTAGATCGTCGGCGGGTGGAGGTCGTAGTCCATCAGCCGCTTGGCGACGTCGAGCGCCGTGACGCCGTGATCCCGCTTCAGAGAGCGCGCGCTGAGCACGAACTCGTGCATGCAGAGGCGGTCGTAAGGCAGGTCGTACGCGTCGCGCAGCCGCGCGAGCAGGTAGTTCGCGTTCAGCACCGCCACCTCGGACATCTCGCGCAGCGACGGCCCGTAGGAGCGGATGTAGGCGTACGAGCGCACGAAGACACCGAACGGCCCCGTGAAGCCGCGCACCTTCCCGATCGACTTCGGCCGGTCGTGGTCGAGCCGGAATGCGTCCCCGTCCCTGACGACTGCGGGGACCGGCAGGAACGGCTCGAGCTTCTTGCGCACCACGATCGGCCCGCCACCGGGGCCGCCGCCGCCGTGCGGCTGCGAGAACGTCTTGTGCAGGTTGATGTGGACGATGTCGAAGCCCATGTCGCCGGGCCGCGAGATGCCGCAGACGGCGTTCAGGTTCGCGCCGTCGTAGTAGAGGAGCGCCCCCGCTTCGTGGAAGATCGCCGCGATCTCCTCGATGTGCTCGTCGAAGAGACCGAGCGTGGAGGGGTTCGTCAGCATCAGCCCCGCGGTGCGCTCGTTTACCTTCGCCCGTAGGTCGTCGACGACGAGGTTCCCGCGCGCATCCGTGGCAACCTTCTCGAGCTTGTAGCCCGCCATCGTCACGCTCGCCGGGTTCGTCCCGTGCGCCGTGTCGGCGGTGACGATCGTGTCGCGTTGCTCGCCCTCGCCGATGTCCTCGTAGTAGGCGCGCATCAGCATCAGGCCGGTCAGCTCACCCTGCGACCCGGCTGCCGGCTGCAGCGAGCAGGCGTCGAGGCCCGCCACCTCCTGCAGGATCTCCTGCAGCCGCCACATCAGCTCGAGCGCGCCCTGGGCGCCGTCCTCCTCCTGGTGCGGGTGGAGATCCTTGAACCCGGGCAGGAGCGCGAGCCGCTCGTTCACGCGCGGGTTGTGCTTCATCGTGCAGCTGCCCAGCGGGTAGAAGCCCGTGTCGATGCCGAAGTTGCGCGTCGAGAGCTTCGTGAAGTGGCGCACCAGCTCCGGCTCTGCGAGCTCGGGCAGGCGCGGCGGCTCGGCGCGACGCAGCTCCTGTGGTACCTCGGCGGCGGGGAGGTCGTAGCGGGGCAGCGTCGAGGCGCGCCGTCCGGGCTTCGAGAGCTCGTACACAAGGTCCACTACGCGGCCACCTCCGCCAGCACCTCGGCAAGGCGGTCGACGTCCGCCGGGGTGCGCTTCTCGGTGACGGCGACGAGGAGAACGTCGTCCATGCCCTCGTAGTCGCGCCCGATTGCATAGCCGGGATGGATGCCGCGCGCACGCGCTTCCCTGATCACGTCGCGCGCCGGCCGCCCGACCCGGACGGCGAACTCCTTGAACGTCGTCTGCTCGGGAAAGACGAGCGGCAGGCCGAGCTTCTCCTTCGCGTACGCGCCGAGGCTCATGCAGATCTCCCCGACCTCGCGCAGCCCCTGCGGTCCGAGCCACGAGAGATGGACGAGCCCGGCGAGCGCCAGGAGCGTCTGGTTGGTGGTGATGTTCGACGTTGCCTTCTCGCGCCGGATGTGCTGCTCGCGCGTCTGCAGGGTCAGCACGTAGCCACGCTCGCCGTTCACGTCGGTCGTCTCGCCGATGATCCGGCCGGGCAGCCGGCGCGTGTACTCCGCCTTTGACGCGAGGAAGCCGTAGTGCGGCCCGGCGTACGACTGGTAGTTGCCCGCGCTCTGGCCCTCGCCGATCGCGAGCGCACAGCCGTAGTTCCCCGGCGCTTCGAGCACGCCGAGCGAGACCGGGTCGACGTGCGCGATCGCGAGCGCACCGGCGGCGTTCGCGGCCGCGGCGAGGTCGGGCGCCTGCTCGAGTACGCCGAAGACGTTCGGCTGCTGGAAGATCGCACCGGCCGCGTCCTGCGCCGCGGAGCCGAAGAGCTCCGGGTCGGTCGCTCCGTCGGTATGCGGTACTTCCACCACCTCGAGCCCGAAGCCGACGGCGTACGTCTTCACGACCTGCCGAACCTGCGGGTTGACCGTCTCCGCGAGCACGACCTTCGAGCGGCCGGTGGCGTGCTTGGCGACGTAGCAGGCGTCGGCGGCGACGGTCGTCCCGTCGTAGCCGGACGCGTTCGAGACGTCCATCCCGGTCAGCTCGCAGATCGCCGTCTGATACTCGAAGATCGCCTGGAGGACGCCCTGGGAGAGCTCGGGCTGGTAGGGCGTGTACGCGGTCAGGAGCTCGCCGCGCTGCAGGACCGCGTCGACGACCGCCGGCACGTAGTGGTCGTAGATCCCGGCCCCGAGGAACGAGAGCTCCTTCGTCGTGTCGACGTTCCTGGCCGCGAGCTCCTCGAGGTGGCGGACGAGCTCCGGCTCCGACAGGGCCGGCTCGAGGTCGAGCTCGCGCTGGAAGCGAACCCCGGCGGGGACGTCCCGGAAGAGCTCCTCGACCGACGAGACGCCGATCGCCGCGAGCATCTCCTCGCGGTCGGCATCGGTGAGCGACAGCTGGCTCACTGCTCGGACAGGAACTGCTGATATGCGGCGGCGTCGAGCAGGCTGTCGACCTCGCCGGGCTCGGAGAGCCGGATCCGGATCAGCCAGCCTTCGCCGTACGGGTCCTCGTTCACGGTCTCCGGCGCGTCGACGACCTTCTGATTCACCTCGAGGATCTCGCCCGAGAGCGGCGCGATCACGTCCGAGACGGCCTTCACCGACTCGACCTCGCCGTAGGAGGAGCCCGTCGAGACCGAGCTGCCCTCGCTCGGCGCCTCGAAGTGGACGAGCTCGCCGAGCGCGTCCTGGGCGAACCAGGTGACGCCGCAGGTCGCCTCGTCGCCCTCGATGCGCGCCCAGTCGTGCTCGCGGTGGTACTTGAGTCCCTCGGGGTACTCCTCGCTCGCAGCCACGTGCCTCCTCAGTCGTCTCGCTTGTAGATCGGCTTCGGGACGATCGTCGCGCCGCGCTCCTTGCCGCGCACGTCGATCCGAATCTCGGTTCCGGGAGTCGCCGAGGCCGCCGGCACGTAGCCCATCCCGATTCCCTGGTCGAGCATCGGACTATGCGTTCCCGACGTGACCTCGCCCCCGCCCACAATCGGCATCCCCTGGCGCGGGACCGCCTTCTCCTCCATCACGAACGCGACGAGCTTCCGCTCCGGCCCCGCCTCCTTGATCCGGCGCAGCTCGTCGGCGCCGGTGAAGTCCTTGTCGAGGGCGCACGTCCAGCCGAGCGCGGCCGAGATCGCGTCCGTCTCGGGCGTGATGTCGTTCCCGTGCAGCGGGTAGCAGACCTCGAGCCGCAGCGTGTCGCGCGCGCCGAGCCCGCAGGGCACGGCGCCGCGGGCGACGACCGCGTCCCAGAGCTCAACGGCGTCCTCGGCCGGGCACATCAGCTCGACGCCGGCCTCGCCGGTGTAGCCGGTGCGGTTGACCATCACCTCGATCCCGTCGAGGTCGCCCATCGCATGCGTGAAGGGCTTCGCGTCGGGAAGCTCGAGCCGCTCGATCGAGCGCGGCCCCTGAACCGCCAGGAGCGCGTACTCGTCGGACGCGTCCCGCACCTCGGAGCCGCGAATTTCGCGCTCCTTCAGCCACGCGTACGCGGCTTCTCTGTTGCCTGCGTTGACGACAAGGAGGTAGTGGTGCGCGGTGATCCTGTACGCGATCAGGTCGTCGACGATGCCGCCGCGCTCGTTCGTGAGCAGCGTGTACTGCGCGCTGCCGTCGTCGATCCGGTCGAGGTCGTTCGAGAGCAGCGACTGGAGCAGCTCGTGGGCGTTCGGGCCTTCGACGTGGAGCTGGCCCATGTGCGAGACGTCGAAGACGCCGCAGTCGCCGCGCACGGCCCGGTGCTCGGGGATGACGCCCTCGTACTGGACGGGCATCTCCCAGCCCGCGAAGGGGACCATCCGCGCGCCCGCGTCCACGTGGCGCCCGTGGAGCGGCGTCTGCAGAAGCGTCTGCACGCGGCGGACTCTAAAGCACGACTCTTGCGCAAGGGGCACGGGCAAAGCCCGTACCCCGCGCGAAAACCGCTGAAAGGCACGGGCTCTGCCCGTGCCCGTCGCGGCGATTCGCGTTTTCGGCGTCAGGTGCCAGATTTGCCCCTGGCGAGAGTCAGTCTTCGCGCAGGAACGACGGGATCTCGAGCTCGGCGTCGGAGAGCTCCGGGTGAGCCAGGGGCTCCCTCGCCTCGCCGGCGGCAACCGGCTGGGCGACCGGAGCCTCGAGCCGGCGACGGCGCTGGCGGGTTCCGAAGCCGGTCGCGATCACGGTCACGCGCACCTCGTCGCCGAGCGCGTCGTCGATGACGGCGCCGAAGATCACGTTCGCGTTCTGGTCGGCAGCGCCGGTGACGACCTCCGCGGCCTCGTTGACCTCGAAGAGGCCCAGATCGTTTCCCCCGGTGACGTTGAGGAGGATGCCCGTGGCCCCGTCCACCGACTGCTCGAGCAGCGGCGACGAGACGGCGGTCCGTGCTGCCTCCGCGGCGCGGCTCTCGCCGGAGGCGACGCCGATGCCCATCAGCGCCGAGCCGGCATCGCGCATGATCGTGCGCACGTCGGCGAAGTCGAGGTTGACGATCCCGGGCACGGTGATCAGGTCGGTGATCCCCTGGACGCCCTGGCGGAGAATGTCGTCCGCGATCCGGAACGCCTCGGTCACCGGCGTCTTCTTCTCCACGACCTGCAGCAGCCGGTCGTTCTCGATCACGATCAGCGTGTCGACGCGGTCGCGCAGGTTCTGGGTCCCGACCTCGGCCTGCTCGGCGCGCCTGCGTCCCTCGAAGGCGAACGGCTTGGTGACGACGCCGACCGTGAGCGCCTCGAGCTCGCGGCCCAGCTCCGCCACGACCGGCGCGCCGCCGGTACCGGTGCCACCCCCCTCGCCGGCCGTGACGAAGATCATGTCGGCGCCCTTGAGCGCCTCCTTCAGCTCGTCGCGGCTCTCCGTCGCGGCCGCCAGGCCAACGGCGGGGTCGGCACCCGCGCCGAGTCCGCGCGTGGCCTGCGAGCCGATGTGGATCTTCACGTCGGCGTCAGCCATCAAGAGCGCCTGCGCATCCGTGTTCACGGCGATGAACTCGACGCCGCCGAGGCCCGCGTCGACCATGCGGTTGACGGCGTTCGTGCCGCCGCCGCCGACGCCGACGACCTTGATCACTGCGAGGTAGTTGCCGGAGGAGTCTCTCATCGGATACCAGTCTCGATCTCGCTCGACCTGAAGCTCGAGTAGAGCATCGGGGTGTGGGCGTTCCTTTCCGCGTCCAGGGTACGTCTCCTTCTTCCGCGTGTCAATGCCAACCTCAGGGCGAGGTCGAGGCTAGATTCTCTACCTCTACTTGAGAGTTGAGCGTTTCGCCCGCGACCGGCCGCTCGGGCACGCTCACGTCCAGATAGTCGCCCCAGCCTGCGAGCTGCGGCAGGACCCGACGCGCGACCTCGAGCTTCAGCGCGAGCTCGGTCGCATTGCCGAGCCGGAGCTCGAACCTGTCCCGAAGGACCAGCGTGAGCTCGGTCCGGGTCGAGGCGACAGACGCGACGGGAACGGGCAACGGCGTCGAGACCAGCGGCGCGACGGCCACGATCGCCCGGCGCTGCAGGCCGACGAGCGTCTCTCCGAGGCTGACCTCGGCGTCGCGTCCGAGCCAGACTCGCGGCAGCGCGGGCCGCGCGCCGCGCTCGAGCTCGGCGACCACGCGCCCGCCGGCCGCCGCGAGCCACGACGAGGCGCCCTGGCGCAGCACGGCCACCGGGACCTCCTCGCGCACCTCGATCCGGAGCGTGTGCGGGAAGGCACGGTCGAGCGACGCGCTTGCCACCATCGGCACGTTTGCGGCACGCCATCCGAGCTCGTCCAGATCGACCTCCATCAGGCTCTCCCCGAGCGCGGGGGCCAGCGCCTTCCTGACCTCCGCCGCCACCTCGGGGCTCGCGCCCTCGACCGCCAGCCGTTGCACCGCGAACGCCGACGTCCCACGGGCTGCCGCATAGAGGCCGACACCGACGAGGAGGATCAGGAGCCCGGTGAGAAGAGAGCGGCCGGAGGGAGCGAAGCGAGTCAGCTCGGGGCGACCGGCCGCGGCGCTGCGTGGAAACGTCACAACGGCGCTAGCCGCGCGCGCGCGCGGACGCGAGCGACTCCGTGATCTCCCTCCGGCCACCGTCGCGGCTTTCGCCGCGGCGAGGCCCGTTCCTGCGGCTCAGATCCCGCCGAGGAGCTCGACCTCGTGCACGAGCTCGACGCCGAAGCGCTCGCGGGCGCGGCGGCGCGCCTCGGTCATCAGGACGAGCGCGTCCGCCGTCGTGGCGCCGCCGGCGTTCTCGATGAAGTTTGCGTGCTTCGGCGAGATCATCGCACCGCCGACCGCGTGGCCCTTGAGCCCGCACTCCTCGAGCATCCGACCTGCGCCCAGCTCGTGCTCCGGGTTCTTGAAGACGCTGCCAAAGGTGCGCTTGTTCGTCGGCTGGGTCGCCTTGCGCTTCGCGATCAGGTCGGCGACCAGGACCTTGATCTCCTCAACCGGACGCGGAGCGAGCCGGTACTCGACCTCGGCGACGACCTGTCCATGGTGGAGCTGAGAGTGCCGGTACGAGAGCCCGAGCTCGGCGGGGGTCAGCCAGCCGGCACCGTCCGCGGTCACCACCCGTGCGCGAACGAGGACCTCCGACCAGTCGCTGCCGTATGCACCTGCGTTCATCCAGACGCCGCCGCCGGCCGTCCCGGGGATCGCGCACGCGAACTCGAAGCCGCCGAGCCCGGCTGTACGGGCCCGGTGCAGGCAGACAGCGTTCGTCGCGCCTCCCCCCGCGCTGAGCGTGTCGCCCTCGACGCGCACGGCGGCGAGGTCGCCGGCGAGGCGGAGCACGAGCGCGTCGACGCCGTCGTCTGCGGCAAGCAGGTTCGAGCCGAGCCCGACGGTCGCGACCTGCAGGTCGCGCTCGGCCGCCCAGGCCAGCGCTTGCTCGAGCTCGCCGAGGTTGCCGGGCTTCGCGAAGGCGGTCGCAGGCCCTCCGGTGCCGATGGTCGTCAGCTTCGCGAGCGGAATACGCTGTTCAATCTTCACGCGAGCGCCTCCAGCACGAGCGGGCCGGCTCGGTCGACGTCCCCGGCGCCGACCGTGAGCACGACGTCGCCGGGCCGCGCCCACGACGCGACGATGCGCGCGCCGTCCTCGACGCTCGGCGCCCAGCCCGCGCGAAGCCCGGGTCGGAGCGCGTCGACGACGAGCTTCCCGCTCACCCCGTCGACCGGCTCCTCGCGCGCGCGGTAGATCTCCGTCACGCACGCAGCGTCTGCGGTCGAGAGGGCGGCGCCGAGCTCGTGGGCGAGGTGCCGCGTCCGCGAGTAGAGGTGCGGCTGGAAGAGGACGATGACCCGACCGCCCGCCCGCTCGCGAGCCGCCGCGACTGTTGCTTCGATCTCGGAGGGGTGATGGGCGTAATCGTCCACGACGGTCACCTCGGCCGCCTCGCCGACGACCTCGAAGCGGCGGCCGGCGCCGCGGAAACGCGCGAGCACGGGCTCGGCGTCCGCGCGTGCGACCCCGGCGAGCTCCAGCGCGGCCAGCGCGGTGGCCGCGTTCCTTCGGTTGTGCTCGCCGGGGAGCGCCAGCTCGACCGACGCCGGCTCGAGCTCCCAGCCGCGAACGACCTGCGGCGCCGCCTCGAGCCAGCGCTCGAACAGCTCCGCGACCTCGGCCGCGGAGGCGAAGGTCGAGTGATGGTCGAGCTCGACGTTCGTGACGACGGCGATCTCCGGCCTGAGCCGCTCGACGGTCCGGTCGGACTCGTCGCCCTCGACGACGAGCCACCCCTCCCCCGCGCCCGCGTTGCCGCCGAGCTGCGGGATCTCTCCGCCCACGAGCCAGGCGGGATCGAGATCGAGCTCGCGGAGAGCGAAGGCGATCATCGCGGTGGTCGTCGTCTTTCCGTGCGCACCCGCGACGACGATCGCGCGCCGCCTCGAGACGAGCTCGGCGAGGAAGTCGGCCCGCGAGGTGCCGGGAACGGCCGGGTAGGCGCTCGAGACGACGACCTCCCAGCCCTCGGGGACGACCGGCTCCGGCGCGAGCACGATCTCGACGCCCGCGAGCGGGGCCAGGTAGGGCGTCTCCTGCCGGTCCCAGCCGCCCACTTCGGCTCCCCAGGCGCGGGCGAGGAACGCGTACGAGGAGAGGCCGGCCCCGCCGATGCCGACGAACCAGATGCGCCTACCGCTGAGAGGCAAGGCCGATCAGCTCCTCCGCGATCTCGGACGCCGCATCCGGTCGCGCCATCGACAGCATCGCCGCCCGCATGGACTCGAGCCGCTCCCGGTCGGCGAGCAGCCCGTCGACGAGCTCCGGACACGCGACCGAGCTCGGCCTCCGGAACCACCACCGCGCCGCCGCCGCGCTCGAAGTGCCGCGCGTTCAGCGTCTGGTGGTCCGCAGTCGCGTGCGGGTAGGGGACGAGGACGGCAGGCGTCCCTGCGGCCGCGAGCTCCCACACCGTCCCGCCGGCGCGCGAGACGGCCAGGTCAGGCGCGGCGAGCGCCGCGCCGAACTCGTTCGTCGACTGCACGAGCACGTAGTCCTCTCGGTGGACACGGTCGCGCAGGCGCTCGTAGTCGCGCTCGCCGGAGATGTGGAGCACAGCGGGGCCGGAGTCGCCGTACGTCGCCACGGCGAAGTCGTTCAGGCTGCGCGCGCCGGCGAACGCGCCGAAGATCGCGATCACCGGCCCGGACGCGGGCAGGCCGAAGCGCCGCCGGCCCTCGGCCTGGCTGAAGCCTCGATGAGCCGCCGGCACCGGCCGTCCCGTGACGCGGTACTTGGCGCCGTCACGTCCTGGGATCTCGTAGGCGAGAAAGACGCGGCGCGCGAAAGGAGCGGCGAGGCGGTTCGCGAGACCGAAATGCGCGTCGGCCTCCGTCAGCGCGGCCGGCAGCTTGCGGCGCCACGCGGCGTAGACCATCGGGCCTGCGACGTAGCCGCCGCCGCCGAGGACGACGTGCGGCAGGCGGCGCTTCAGGATCGCGGCGCACGCACGCGGCGCCGTGCCGGCTGTGATCAACGCCCGCACGAGCTCGACCGAGGGACGGCGAGGCAGGCCCGCAATCTCGAAGGTGTCGAGCTCGTACCCCGCTTCCGGGACGAGCCTAGCCTCGACGCGATCCGGCGACCCGGCGAACGTCACCGTGGCGCCTCGCAGGCGCAGCGCCTCCGCCACGGCGAGCGCCGGCAGGACGTGACCCGCGGTTCCGCCGGCGGCGATCAGACACCGCAGCTCCTCGCTTGGCGTACGACTGGGGGGCGCGTTCATCGACCGCGATGTTAAGGAGGATTCCGACGGAGGCGAGCAGGACGACGAGGCTCGAGCCGCCGTAGGAGACGAACGGGAGCGGAATCCCCGTCAGCGGCGCCACGCCCAGGACGGCCGCGAGGTTCACCGCCGCCTGGCCGCAGACGAGCGACGTGATCCCGGCGGCGAGCAGCTTGCCGAAAGGATCCCGGCAGTGCAGGGCGACGGCGAAGCCGACGAGCGCGAAGGTGGCGAACGCCGCGATCACGAAGGTGACGCCGATCAAGCCGAGCTCCTCCCCGATCACGGCGAGGATCATGTCGGTCTGCTGCTCGGGCAGGTAGTTGATCTTCTGCACGCCTTCCCCGAGCCCCTTGCCGGTGATCCCGCCCGAGCCGAGGCCGATCAACGCCTGCACCGACTGGAAGCCCGCGTTCTCGGGGTCTGCCCAGGGGTCGAGGAAGCTGAAGATCCGGGCGCGCCGGTACGGCTCGAGCCAGATTGCGACGAGGCCGGCGAGGACCGCGATCCCGCTCGCAGGCAGGAGCACCCGCCCCGGCGTGCCCGCGACGACGAGGATCCCGGCCAGCATCAACAGCAACGAGATCGTGGTCCCGAGGTCCGGCTCGACGACGATCAGGAGCGCGAACGCGGAGGTGAGCAGCCCGATCGGCTTCCACAGCTCGCCGAGCGTTCGCGGCGCTCCGTTCCGCGCGACATAGGCGGCGGCGAAGACCAGGAGCGCCAGCTTCGCGAGCTCCGAAGGCTGGAAGGTGAACGGTCCTGCGCTGAGCCACCGCTTCGCACCGTTGATCTCGGGCGCGACGAGCAGCACGACGACGCAGAGGACAAGCGCAGAGAGCACGAGCAGCGGCGCGAGCCCACGCAGCCGCCGGTGGTCGAAACGCGAGGCGACGAGCAGCAGCGCAACGCCTGCGAGCGCGTACACGCCCTGCCGCTTCAGGAACGTGATCGGATCGCCGTGGCCGAGCGCGGCTGCGGCCGACGTCGCGCTGTAGATCATGACGAGCCCGAACGCGACGAGCCCGAGCGTGACGAGAACGAGCAGCCGCTGCTCGAGCTGGCCTCGCTGGGACGACTTCACCCTTGCAGGTTCTCTACGAGCCTCCTGAACTCCTCTCCACGGTGCTCGAAGTCCCGGAACTGGTCGTAGCTCGCGCACGCCGGCGAGAGCAGAACGACCTCGCCCGGACGGGCGGCGCTCGCCGCCTCGGCGACGGCACGCTCGAGCGTCGCCGCGAGCAGGAACGGCACACCCGCATGGGCGAGGTCGTCGGACAGCGGCTCCGCCGCCTCCCCGATCAGGTACGTCGCCGCGACGTTCGCGCGCGCGACGTCCTCCGCGAACGCGTCGAAGGGCTCGCCCTTGAGCGAGCCGCCGAGGATCAGGTGGAGCGGCGCGTCGTACGCGGTCAGCGCGCGCCGCGCGGCCGCCGTGTTCGTCGCCTTCGAGTCGTTGACGAAGCGGACGCCGCGCCGGTCGGCGACGAGCTCGAGCCGGTGCGGCACGCCGGGGAACGTGCGCAGCGCGGCCGCGATAGCGTCGTCCCCGACCCCGGCTGCACGCGCGGCTGCAGTCGCGGCGGCTGCGTTCTCGCGGTTGTGCGCGCCCGGAATCAGCGGCTCCGCCGGCAGCTCGTCGTCAGCGTCGAACTCGACTCGCCGGCCCGAGCCGGGAATGTCGCCGAAGCCTCGCGGCACGACGGCGACGTCGCCCTCCTCCTGGTTCTCGAAGACGCGCAGCTTCGCGGCGCGGTAACGGTCGAAGGTGCCGTGCCGGTCGAGGTGGTCGGGCTCGAGGTTGAGGAGGACGGCGATTCGCGGCCGGAAGCGCTCCACGTCCTCGAGCTGGAAGCTCGAGAGCTCGCAGACGATCCACTCCTCCGGACCGACCTCGCCGACGAGCTCGCTCAGCGCAGTGCCGACGTTGCCCGCGGTGCGCGCGCCGAGCATGGCCCCGATCAGCTCGGTCGTCGTCGTCTTGCCGTTCGTCCCCGTGACGCCGACGATCGGGTTGTCGAGCAGGCGAGCTGCGAGCTCGATCTCGCTCCAGACGGAGACCCCGCGCTCACGAGCGGCGACGACGAGCGGCGCCTCACCCGGCACGCCGGGGCTCTTGACGAGCACGTCGACGCCGTCGAGCAGGTCGAGATCGTCGTCGTTCCCGAGCGTCCGGTCGGCCGCCACCACCTCCACGCCACGCTTCTCGAGCGCCGCCCGCGCCGCCCGTCCTGAGCGTGCGAGGCCAAGCACAAGGATCTTGTTCACAACCGGAACTGGAGGTAGTAGCGGTAGTAGAGAACGAAGCCGCAGGCGGCGAGGATCGCGGCCACGATCCAGAACCTGACCATGATCTTCGTCTCCGACCAGGCCTTCATCTCGAAGTGGTGGTGGATCGGCGCGATCAGGAAGACACGCCGGCCCCAGTACTTGAAGCTGACCGTCTGAATGATCACGGAGAGCGCCTCGACGACGTAGATGCCGGCGATCAGGAGGAGCAGCGCCTCGGTGCCGGTAACGATCGCGAAACCAGCGAGAGCGCCGCCGAAGGCCATCGAACCGGTGTCGCCCATGAAGAGCTCGGCCGGGAACGCGTTGTACCAGAGGAAGCCGATCGCGGCCCCGATCAGCGCCGCGGCGAGGATGGCGAGGTCGAGCTGGAAGGTGGAGCGCTCGCCGACGTCACCGGAGCGGATGTAGCCGATCACGTTGATCGACAGGAACGTGAGTAGGGCGATGATCCCGGTCCCGGCTGCGAGCCCGTCGAGCCCGTCGGTGAGGTTCGCGCCGTTCGCCGCGCCCGCGATCACGAGGAAGAGGAACGGGTAGTAGGCGTAGGAGAGCGGGATGTCGACGTCGACGACGGGGACGTAGATCGACGTGTCGAGCTGGTCCTGTGCGTGCACCGCGAACCCGACGACGACGGTGATCCCCGCGAGCAGGAGGAGCTTCCACCGGCCCTGGAGCCCGAGCGAACGGCGGTGGCGGACCTTGATGAAGTCGTCGAGAAACCCGATCGCGGCGCACGAGACGGTGAGGAAGAGCACGGTCAGCGCGGGCAGCGTGTATCGCGAGAGCGCGAGGAATGGAAGCGACGCGCAGAGGATGATCAGCAGGCCGCCCATCACCGGCGTGCCCTGCTTGACGACGTGGCCGGCCGGGCCGTCCTCGCGGATCGGCTGGCCGAGCTCGTTCCGGCGCAGAAACGCGATGAACTTCGGCCCGATCACGACGGAGACGACCATCGCGATCAGCCCTGCGATGAAGACTCGGACCACTACGCGGTGTCGTTCGCCAGGGCGGGGGCGATGCCTTCGAGCGCGACCGAGCGCGAGGCCTTGACGAGGACCGCGTCCCCCGGCCGGACCGCTGCGCGCGCCGCCTCGAGCGCCGCGTCCGCGTCGGGAACCCACACGGCGAAGCCGTACGCGTGGGCGAGCTCGCCGACGGCGATCGCCTCGACGCCGAGCTCCGCGGTCAGCTCCGCGATCTCGTGGTGATGGCGTTCGGCGTGGGCGCCGAGCTCCGCCATGCCCCCGAGGATCGCGACCAGCCGGCGGCCGTCGCCGTGCTCGGCGAGATGGCGCAGCGCCGCCTCCATCGAGGTCGGGTTCGCGTTGTAGGCGTCGTTGATCACGAAGCCGCCGCCCGGGAGCGGCAGCTCCTCCCCGCGCCAGGGCGAGAGCCGCACGCCGGCCGCGCTCTCGGCGAGACGGTCGAGCGGCAGGCCGAGTGCCTCGTACGCCGTGAGCGCGGTCAGCGCGTTCTGGGCCTGATGGCGTGAGGTGAAAGGGAAGCGGATGCGGTCGCCTCCGAAGGCGACATGCGCGCCGTCAGCTCGCAACTGGACGTCGACCGGTCCGACGCGGTGCAGCTGCACATCGTCCCGGAGGTGCGGCTCGAGCTCGGCCGACACGGGCACGACCGCGATCCCGCCGGGGGGCAGTGCCGCCACGAGCTCGGCCTTCGAGCGGGCGACGCCGTCGACCGAGCCCACGAGCTCGAGGTGAACGGGCCCCACCGCGGTGATCACGCCGACCTCGGGGCGCACGATCTCGCAGAGCTCGGCGATCTGGCCGAAGCCGCGCATGCCCATCTCGACGAGACAGAGCTCCGTCTCGGGCTCCAGGCGGCCGAGCGTCAGCGGCACGCCCAGCTCGGCGTTGTAGCTGCCCTCCGTCGCGACGGTGCGGGCGACCGGCGCACAGAGCGCGGCGAGGATGTCCTTCGTCGAGGTCTTGCCCGTGGAGCCGGTAATGCCGACGAAGCGCGCGCCGCTGCGGTCGCGGAGCAGGCGTCCGAGAGCCGCCATCGCGCCGAGCTCGTCGTCCGGGACGAGCGTCGCCGCGCCTTTCGCGCGCGCCTCGTCGACGAACGCGCGCCCGCCGCGGATCGCGACGAAGAGCTCACTTGCCCGGACACGACGCGAGTCGATCTGGAGCCCGGTCAGATCGCCCGAGCCATTGAGCTCTCCGAGACCGAGCGCGCGGACTTCGTCGACGGAGAGCGTGATCACGCGCGCAGCGCCTCGCGCGCGACGGCCCGGTCGTCGAACGGCAGCTTCTCGCCGCCGATCTCCTGCCCCTGCTCGTGGCCCTTACCGGCGATCACGACGACGTCGCCCGCCTGCGCGAGCTCGAGCGCGCGACCGATCGCCGAGCTGCGGTCGGGATCGATCTCGACCTCGGTCCCGGTTCCCTGCAGGATGTCCTGGATGATCGCGAGCGGCTGCTCGCTCCTCGGGTTGTCCGACGTGACGACGACGACGTCCGCCAGGTCTCGCGCGATCTTCCCCATCAACGGCCGCTTGCCGCGGTCGCGGTCGCCGCCGGCGCCGAAGACGACCAGCACGCGGCCGCCGGCGATGTCGCGGGCCGAGCGGAGCACGCTCTCGAGCGAGTCCGGCGTGTGCGCGTAGTCGACGAGCACGGTGAACGGCTGGCCCTCGTCGACGGCCTCGAAGCGGCCGGGGACGCCCGACAGCGTCTTCACCCCCGCCGCGATCTCGTCCTCGTCCAGGTCGAGCAGGATTCCGGCCGCGACCGCCCCGAGCACGTTCTCGACGTTGAAGCGCCCGCGCAGCGAGGTCTCGAGCGCGATCCCACCCGCGCGAAACCGCGCCCCCGAGCCGTCGAGGACGAGCTCGTCCGGGCGGACCTCGGCGTCGTCTGCAAAGCCGAAGGTGACAAGCGGCGCGCGGCGGAGCTCGGTCAGTTCTGCGGCCAGCTGCCGTCCCCACTCGTCGCCGAGATTGACCGCTGCGGGAGGCGGCGCGGCGCCGGTGAAGAGACCGCGCTTGGCGTCGAAGTACGCCTTCATCGTGCCGTGGAAGTCGAGGTGGTCCTGGGTCAGGTTCGTGAACACGAGCACGTCGAAGCGGACGCGGTCGAGCCGGTGCAGCGCGGCGGCGTGCGAGGACGCCTCGAGCGCGACGCTGCGGTCGCCCGCGTCGAGCATCTCCCGGAACGTGCGCTGGAGGTCGATCGCCTCTGGGGTCGTTCGCACGACGGGTCGCACGTCGCCGCCGACGCGGCTCTCGACCGTGCCCAGCAGCCCGGGCCGGCGGCCGGCGGCCTCGAGCATCGCATGGAGAAGAAACGCCGTCGTCGTCTTCCCGTTCGTACCCGTCACTCCCGCGACCTCGAGCTCCTTCGTCGGCTCGCCGAAGAAGATGTCGGCCGCGGTCGCCATCGCCGCCCGTGCGTCGGGGACGACGAGCTGTGGCACCTCCGGCTCGACGGCGCGCTCGACGACGAGCGCGACGGCGCCGCTCTCGACCGCCTGCGCGGCGAAGTCGTGCCCGTCCGCCCGCGCTCCGGGAACGCAGAAGAACGCGGCGCCAGGCGAGACCGTCCGCGCGTCGTACGCGAGATCGCGCACGACGACCGGCTCGCGGCTGCCCAGGACCGCCTCCGGCGCGAGCGCAGCGACAAGGCGCTCGAGCTCCATTGCGGCGAAACGCTACCGAGCGGTCACGGCGTCCGGTGCGACTTCGAGCTCGACCAGGCTCGAGCGGGCGATCTCCGCGAAGGCGGGCGCTGCAACGACGCCGCCCCAGATCGCCCCGCGCGGCTCGTCGATCGAGACGAGCACGACGAGGCGCGGGTCCTTGGCCGGCACCACGCCGACGAACGAGGCGACGTACTTCGACGTCGAGTAACCGCCGGGCACGGGCTTCGCCGCGGTGCCGGTCTTGCCCGCGACCGTATAGCCGAGCACAGCAGCCGCCGCCCCGGTACCGCCCTCGGCCGAGACGACGTCGCGGAGCATCGCCATCGTCTGCGCCGAGACGGTCTTCGAGAGCACGCGCTTGCCCGTGCTCCGGTTCTGCCACTGCTTCCCGACGCGCTCGACGAGATACGGCTCGCGCATGACGCCGCCGTTCGCAATCGCGGCGTAGGCGGTCGCCATCTGGATCGGCGTCACCCCGATGCCCTGGCCGATCGGGACGTTGCCGATCGTGGAGCCGGACCAGTAGGACGGCAGCAGGCCGCGCGACTCCCCGGGCGCGTCGATGCCCGTGCGCCGGCCGAAGCCGAAGCGGTCGATCCAGCTCTCGACACGGGGCCGGCCGAGCAGCTGCGCGAGGGTGATCGTGCCGACGTTCGAGGACTGCGACAGGATCTGCGCGACCGTCATCCGCTGTGTCGGCCTCGGCTCGTGCTCGTGGATGATCCTGTCTGCGACGCGGATCGAGGTCTGGAGCGTGAACGGCGTCGTCGGCGTGACGACTTTTTCGGAAAGCGCGGCGGCGACGGTCACGACCTTGAAGGTCGAGCCCGGCTCGTAGACGTCGGTCACCGCACGGTTCCGCCGTCGCGCCGCGGAAGCCGAGCCGAACCGGTTCGCGTCGAAGCTCGGCGCGACCGCCATCGCGAGCACGGCGCCGGTGCTGGGATCGAGCACGATCGCGTTGCCGCCCTTCGCGCCCCAGCGCTCGACCGTCCGGCGCAGGACGGACTCTGCGTTCGCCTGGATGCGGCGGTCGAGCGTGAGGTGGACGTCCTCGCCCGGCCGCTCCGGCCGGGTCGCGACGACGTCGATCACGCGACCCGCTGGATCGGCGACGGTCGTCTGGCTCCCCGGCCTGCCGCGAAGCGAGCGGTCGAGCGAGCGCTCGAGGCCCTCGAGGCCCTCGTTGTCGAGGCCGGCGTAGCCGAGCACGTGCGCTGCGACCCCGCGCTGCGGGTAGTAGCGGAGCTCCTCGGCGTAGAAGCCGAGGCCGGCGAGCTTCAGGCGTTCCAGCTCGGCGGCCTTGGCCGGGTCGGCTTTGCGCTTCACATAGACGAAATGGCGGGAGCGGTCGGCAAGCAGCGGGTAGAGCCGCTCGGCGTCGAGCCCGAGGACCTTCGCAGCCGCGACCGCGACGCGGCGCGGGCTCGACACGCGGCGCGGGTCGGCGTACACGGTCGTCGCCTGCTCGCCGATCGCGAGCGGCTCGCCGGTGCGGTCGAAGATCGTCCCGCGGCCTGCCGGGATCTCGGTCGTCGCCTCGTGCTGGCGCGACGCCATCCGCTCCAGCGTCGCCCCCTGGACGCCCTGCAGCCAGACCGCACGACCGAGTGTTGCGGCGAAGACGAGGACGAAGAGGCCTAGGAGAAGACGGATGCGGCGGTTGGAGAGCCGCTCGCTCATCGTCCCGTCGGCACCAGCTGGACGTGATGGGTCAACTCGGGATCGGCGGGAACAAGCCCGAGCTTGCTCTGGGCCTCCGCCTCGACCCGCGCGTTCGCCGACGCGCTCGAAAGCTGGGAGCTGAGCCGCTTCGTGTCGGCGCGCAATTGCACGCGCTCGCGCCCAAGCTCGTCGAGGCGGACGTTCAGCTGCAGCACGGCGACGTTCACGAAGACGACGCCGGCGAGTAGGACGGCGAGCAGGACGATCCAGATCACCCCGCCGAACGGGCGCGTCCTTCCCCGCGGCGCCGTCCGTGCGGCGGCGCGCCGTCGGGGCCGCGCGACGCGCGGCGACTCTACCCGGGCGGCTCCAGCATCCACCGTCGCCATCAGACCTTCACCGCCACGCGGAGCTTCGCCGAGGCGGAGCGTGGGTTCGCCTCGAGCTCGCGCGCGCCGGGGCGGACGGGCTTCCGCGTCACCTCACGCAGAACCGGCTCGTTGCCGCAGACGCAGATCGGGAACTCCGGCGGGCAGGTGCAGCCGCGCGCCTGCTCGCGGAAGTACCGTTTGACGATCCGGTCTTCGAGCGAGTGAAAGCTGATGACGGCGATGCGGCCGCCGGGCCGGAGCATCCGCACCGCCGCCGGGAGCGCCGCTTCGAGCGCACCGAGCTCGTCGTTGACCGCGATCCGCAACGCCTGGAACACACGCCTGGCGGGGTGCCCGTCGCCGAAGCGGGCGGGTGTCGGGATCGCGTGCTTGATCGTGTCGGCGAGGTCGGTCGTGCGCTCGAACGGGCGCTCCTCGCGCCGGCGGACGATCGCCCGCGCGATTTGGCGCGCGTAGCGTTCCTCGCCGTAGCGCTTGAAGAGCGTCGCCAGCTCGCGTTCGTCCGCCTCGTTGACGAGGTCCCGCGCGGAGAGCTCTGCGGCGGTGTCCATGCGCATGTCGAGCGGTGCGTCGGCGGCGTAGGAGAAGCCGCGCTCCGGGCGATCGAGCTGCATCGAGGACACGCCGAGGTCGAGCAGGACCGCGTCAGCCTCCACGCCGTTGGACGCCAGCTGGTTGAGGACGAGCGAGAACTCGCCACGCAGAAACCGGGCCTGGACGCCGCCCAGGCTCGTCTTGAACCCGTCGAAGTAGCTCCGCGCCGACGGGTCGCGGTCGATCGCGATCAGCTTGCCGTCGCCGTGGAGATCCTCCGCGAGCAGGCGCGAGTGGCCGCCCGCACCGAACGTCCCGTCGACGACGGTCTCGCCCGGCTGGACGCCGAGGTGCTCGCGGACTTCGTCGGCGAGCACGGAGACGTGATCAGACGCGCTTCTGTGCAAGACGTTCGGCAACATCGTCTGCGCTCCCTTCGACCTTGGTGAGGTGGTCCCTCCAGGCGGCCCGGGCCCAGATCTCGAGGTGGTCGTGGACCCCCGTCACGACGACCTCACGCCCCAGGTGCGCATGGCGGTTCAGCGCCGGGGGCACGAGCACGCGCCCTTGCTTGTCGAGATCCGTGTCGGACGCGGCGGAGAAGAAGAACCGCTTCATCGCCCGGGCCTCCTTCGAGAACGGGTCGAGCGGGGCGAGCCGCGCCTCGACCACCGCATCCCAGTCCGCCCGGGCGTAGACGTCGAGACACTCGTCGAGGCCCCGCGTGAGGACGACGCCGCCTGCCAGCGCGTCACGAAAGCGGGCCGGAAGCGTAAGCCGGTTCTTGTCGTCGATCGTGTGCTCGTACTCGCCGAAGAACATGAATGGACGCGCTCCTGATCTCCCACTTTCCCCCACAGTAAACCACAGATCCCCACTTTGTCCACACTTTCGCGCGCGCTCGGAGAAGCCGGCGTTCCCTCGACGAGCGGTGATCCGGCGGTCAGCCGGTGAGCGACGGGAGCGTGGTCGTGATGCCGAGGACTCCGATGGCGGAAGCGCACGGAGGTGTGCCTCCTGCCGCCGTCCTGCGCCCGGGGGGATTGATGTAGAGGTTCCCACGGCGGGAGGGCGTGACGACGAAGCGGGCCAGTCCCGTTCGCGTCGGTCGTGGCACGACGCTTGAAGCCGGGGCCGCTCAGCTCGAGCACCAGACCGCGGACTCGCCGTCCATTCCTATCGACGGCACGAGCGACGACGACGGACGTCCGCTTCGCCGGCAACACGCTCGGACGCAGCGTGACGTATCGACAGACGAGAGCAGCCGGCGGCCTGAGCGGCCCGATGATCCGGGCGAGCGCAGACGCGATGTTGTTCGAAAGCTCAGTCTCCGGCGAGCCCGTGCTGACGCGAACGGTGTTCACGGCGACGCCAGTATCGATCGCCTTCGTCACCGCTGCGATCGTCGCCGAACCGCCTGCTGGGAGCGTTCCCAGCCGGCACCCCGTCGGGTCGCACGTGCCGCTCGTCGTCGTGAGCGAGATCAGTTCGAGCTTGGGAGACAGCTCACGCTCAATGCGGAACGCGGCAACGTCCGCGGCCTCGGTCGTGGAGAGATTCCGCACCGTGACGACCCACCTGATCGTGCCATTGATCGAGACCGTCGTCGGGGATGCGACCTTCGTCACCGCGATATCGACCGTCGGCCGCGGCTCCGGCGGCGGAGGCGGCGGCTCTGGCGTGGGCGGCGTGGGCGGCGTCGGGGGAGTGGGCGGCGGCGTCGGCGGAGTGGGCGGCGGGGTCGGCTCAGGCGGCGTCGGCGTAGGCGGCGTCGGGGGAAGCGGCTCGCAAAGACGCGTGCTCGGCGTCGCGGTCGCCGACGCACCGTCGAGATTCCACGTGAGCGAGCTACCCGTGAACGCGACCGAGAAGACGTTCCGGTGACGCCCCTCCGCGAAGTCCGTCGGCTGATCGCGATCGTCGGGCGCAGGGTCGAAGTTGTTCCGGGGCCCGTAGTCGATGTCGACCGGATAGGCGTTGCGGCTGTCCCAACCGAACTGAGCGACGTAGGTTCCCGCCGCCTGATCCAACGGCTGGACGCACTCGGCGATCGGGATCACCGGGCCGACCTGGCGCTCGTTGACGATCGTGCAGACGACCTCGTCGCCGTCTCTGACGCTGATCGACGAGTGCATGACCGTTCTCGTCCACTCTGTCGGGAGTCGTCCTATTCAGCCAGCGGCAACGGATCGACGTCTCGTATCTGCCGAGCACGGTCGTGCCAGCGCCGCTCTCGTCGACTCGATGGCTGGTACTGCCCGGCGCGGCGGTGACGGACACAGTGCCCGTGGTTCCCCCGTCGCCGACGTTTGCGCCGGTGCCCGCGATCTCGCCGTCGATCAGGAGGTTGAAGCGCCCGCCGACCGGAGCGTGCAGCTCTTTGACGACCGTGATCGACGCCTGACAGCGACGGGTCGCGCCTTCGCCGCTCCGGACTGCGGCGACCGTCGTCGTTCCGAGCGTCCACTGGATCCTGTTCTCGCCCTGCTTGAACTCCACCTGGACGGTGTCGGGGTGGTCATCCGGCAGGTAGATCGCGCCCTGACCGCGGTCGGTCGGCTGGGGAGAAAAGCTGTTCCAAGGTGTGCCCGGGGTGAGACGATCGACTCTGCTGCCTCGATTCGTGTAGCCGAAGTGCGCTCTGAAGTCGCCGTCGCCGAATCTCTCCACGCATTGGACGGTGGGCTCGACGTCCTGGAACGCCTGCGGCACCATGCACCCGGCCTCCAGCACCACCTGTCCGGCCTCGGTCCAATTCCTGCCCTCGAACGAGATGGAGCCCAGGGTGAACGACGGGATGATGTCGTTCGGGTGACTGCGGTGGTCGGCCGGCTCGAGCTGGCCGCCCTCGAGGTACATGCGCCCCGGTCTCGTAGGGGTTTGCCGCGTCGCCGGTCGCATGGCAGAGGTTGGTCGACGGGAGCCGACGGTTCCTCACCGTGCACTGGGCCGAGCCGGTCGCTTGGACCGTCACGGATCTTGGAAGACTGTCGAACGCCCCGCCGACCGTACAGGTGCCGTTCACGAATTCGTAGCCCGGCTTCACGCTCTCGCTGAACGTGAATGTCGATGTCGCCTGCGAGTTCGACGGCAGCCAATCGAAGAGAACGGTGGGAGTTCCGATAGTGGTGGTGCCGGAGCGGTCACCTGTCCCCGTCGGCAAGGGCTCCCGCCACGAGTAGGTGCCGGCGCTCATTGCCACGCTTCCCGTGAACGCCCAGTCGTTCGCAGCGTCGTCGAACGCACCGTCGCGGTCTTCGTCGACCTCCTTTGTGACTCTCACTGAGGAGGCACAGAAGTCCGTCGCCAGCTTCCTGAGCGCCGCGGCGAGCGACGTCGAAGCCGACGAACGAGAAGTCGGCCTCTCCACGTCGCCGAACCCGGCCGAGCCGAAGCGGGTCAGGGCCCGGAGATCTGCTCGATGCGCGGCCTCGACTGGGCTCGAGAACCCCTGGCCGACTGCGACGACGAAGATATGTGCCTTCCGGTCGCGCCGGACGACGTTCGCGTGGTCGATCGCGTTCGACGCGCCCTGCGGCTGCTTGTCGGCGTCGTTGACAATCCCAGTGCCTTCGAGATCGGCTGGCGTCTCGATCGCGGGGCTGCCGTGGACGTGGTTCTTGTTCCAGATCGTCGGATCGCCGTCAGTCACGAAGAGGACGAGGTTCGTCGTTCGTCGTGGCAGTTGGTGTCGATGACGTGCAGCGTCTTGACGAATGCGTCGTCCCAGTTCGTCGCCGGGCCCGATCGAGTGTGGGGCGTCTCCACGTGTCGGCGTACTGCAGCAGGGCGTCGTCGGTGGCGTCGGTGACCTCCCGGTAGTCGAACTTGATCGCTGCCCTGCTGCCGAAGTCGATGATCGCGAGCTTCGATCCAGTTCCGCTCAGAGCTTCGATGAACGCCCGAGTGGCCTTGCGCACGTCGGGCACGGCTCCCGCGCGGTCCACCGAGCCTGAGGCATCGAGGACGAGGATCGTGTTCAGTCCGCACCTGACCTGCAGGTCGGGATTGGCCACAGGGGACGACACGACGTAGCCGGGAGGAGGCAGGACCTGAGAAAGTCCGACCGACGCCAGCACCAGGGCGATCCCGAGCACGGCGACGACGCTGAGGCGGCGCGGTGAGACTTTCACAGACGACGTACCTGGCCTTCCGATTGATGCGTCACGCTCGACCCCTTCCGCCGCATCACCAGTCGCCACCGGTAAACCCCACCGGCACAATGCCGACCGCGGAGCCACGCGTCAAATGCAGTGGTTGACTCCCGTCGCCGCTAATGTCGTGCAAGTCGCAGTGATCGGACGAATCGTCTCTCTCGTTTGGCTCACAATTCTCCTCGCGGCGGGGGGTGTTCTCGACGCCATCGTCCGCGGCTGGGGTTCCGGCGCCGTTTCCGGCTGCAGGAGAACTTGTCGTTCCGACGACTCGCGTGTACGCCCGTCCCGACTCGTCCTCGGAGGTCGTCAGGACGCTTCGTCAGTTTCGGACCGATCTCCAGCTCCAGACGTTGCTCGCGCTTGGGGAGAGAGTCGACGGCGACGGGCGTCGGTGGTACAAGCTGAGCCTTCCCGGCCGGCCGAACGGCCAGCGCGGCTGGGTCCGGGCGGACCGGATGAGCGTGAGCCCCGCACGGAATCGCATCGTCGTCCAGCGCGGCAAGCGGACGATCGAGGTGCGGCGAATCTCGGACCGCAAGCTGATCCTGCGCGACGTCGTCGCGGTGGGGACCCCGACGGCGCCCACACCGCTCGGCCGCAACTACTACGTCACGGAGAGCTTCGTTCCGGATGATCCGTTCTTCGGCCCATTCGCACTGGCGACGAGCGCGTACTCGAGCTTGACGGACTGGCCGGGAGGAGGCGTCGCCGGCATCCACGGGACGAGCCTTCCGGAGCTGCTCGGCCAGGCGGTCTCCCACGGCTGCGTACGCGTCCGCAACCGCGTCGCGCGGAAGCTGGCCGCGCTCGCGCCTCCCGGGACGCCGATCGACATCCTCCGTTGCTCGGACGAACCGTGGAGAATCGGCTCGTGGGCGACGAGGTACTGAGCCGGCGGGCGCTGAACCGGGCGACGCTCGCGCGGCAGCTGCTGCTGCGGCGTGCGGAGCTACCGGTCCTCGACGCGGTCGGTCACCTGGTCGGGCTGCAGGCGCAGGTGCCGCACAACCCGTACACCGCACTCTGGTCGCGGCTCGCAGGCTTCCGGCCGGAGGCGCTCTCGGAGCTCTTCGAGAGGCGCGAGGTTGTCCGGATTGGGGTCATGCGCGGGACGATCCACCTCCTTACGGCCGGCGACTGCCTGCTCCTTCGCCCGCTGATGCAGCCGGTCTTCGAAGGACAGCTCTGGCGCCACCGCGACTACTCTCCGGCGCTCCGCGAGCTCGACCTCGAGCCGATCGTGGAGCTCGGCCGGGCGGTGCTGGCCGAGCGGCCGCGGAACGGGACCGAGCTGCGGGCGATCTTCGCCGAGCGGTTCCCCGGGCTCGATCCCGCAGCGCTCGTCTACGCGTGCCAGATGCGGCTTGCCCTCGTCCAGCCGCCGCCTCGCGGCCTCTGGGGCCGAAGCACGCAGGTCACCTGGACGACGGCCGAAGCCTGGCTCGGGAGGCCGCTGGCCGCCGACGCCGTCTCTCGACGACGTCGTCCTCCGCTACCTCGGGGCGTTCGGGCCTGCGACGGTCGCCGACGCGGCGACCTGGTCACGCCTGACCGGGCTGCGCGAGGTGGTCGAGCGGTTGCGGCCGCGGCTCCGAGACGTTCCGGGATGAGCGCGGCCGCGAGCTCTTCGATCTGCCGGATGCTCCCCGCCCCGACCCGGACACGCCCGCACCGCCCCGCTTCCTGCCCGAGTACGACAACGTGCTCCTCTCCCACGCCGACCGAGCCCGCTTCAGCACGGAGCAGGACCGGGCGGCCCTCGCAGACGGCTGGACGGTCGGCTGGGGAGCGGTGCTCGCCGACGGCGTCGTGCGGGGCCGCTGGCGGCTCGATCCCGAAGGCATCGTCGTACGGCACGCCGCGCTATCCAAGCGGGCGCTGGCCTCGATCGCAGCGGAAGGGCGCCGGCTTGCCGGCTTCCTCGACGCCGCCGACGTTCGGCTCGACCCCGTCAGCCGTTGAGGCCGGCGCCGCGCCGCGTCAGGGCGAGCGCGCCCCGTTGCGACGCGAATGCGAGCGCGTCGGCGACGTCCATCCCAGTCGCCAGCGCGTACGTGAGCCCGGCGGCGAAGCAGTCACCGGCCCCGTACGCGTCCTCGTAGGGGCCCGGCGGGGCTGCCGCCTTGTACGGGCCCCCCGGCTGCGCCCAGCCACCGAGGGCGCCCGCAGTCGAGACGACGAGCTTCGGCGGCGGATCGAGATCGCCGGCCTGGTAACGCTCGGCCTCGTCCTCTCCGCTCGCGACCAACGCATCCACCTCGACGCCGGCTGTGCGTAACGTCGGCAGCTCGCGGGCGGTGGCGACGAGCACCCGGCCGCGACGGGCCTGGCGGGCGGCCTCCGTGTCGCCGGCCGTGAAGTAGACACCGTCGGCGCTCTCGAGCTCCTCCCAGGGCAGCGTCCCGTCACCACCGTGGGGCCGCGGCTTCTCCCCGATCACCGTGATCGTGCGCTCGCCGACCTCGTCGACGAAGCAGAAGCCGCGTCGTTGCCCGTCGTCCGTCGCGGCCGCGTGGACGCTCACCGCAGCGGCCTCGAGCTGCTCGCGGGCGCGTGTACCCAGGTCGTCCCCACCGAGAACGCAGTACAGCGACGACTCACCCGCGAGCCGGGCGAGCTCGACGGCGGCGACGCCTCCGCCCCCGGCCGGCTCGGCCCACGTCTCGTTGGCACCGACGATCTCGCCCGGCCGGGGCACCGACTCGACCCGGAGGAACTCGATCCACTCCACATGCCCGACGACCGCCATTCTCACGTCCCTGGCCGCCTTTCGCTCCCGCCCGGCACGGGGTCAGTAACAGTCGGGCTCCGCGAAAGGCAGCCGTCGCCGCTCGCGCCGCTCCAGCCGACGGCCCGTACCTCCGTACTGTTCCGCCGGCCTACGCGACGCGAGCGGCGTCCCAGGAACGTGAGCGAGCGCATGAATCCAACTCTCACAGATGGCGCCTGCCCAGCGTTTAGTAGGGATGATGGAAGCGGTGGCGTCCATACCCCCCTTCGAGCACTTCTACGTCGAGCACCGGGACGTGGTGCTCGGGTTCCTGCGCCGCCGACTCGGCGGGCAAGCGGCCGAGGACGCCTTCCAGGAGACCTTCCTACGCGCGCTGAGGGCCTACGACCGGCTCGACCACGGCGAGCACCTGCGTGCGTGGGTGCTCACGATCGCGGCGCGGCTGGTGATCGACAACGCGCGCCGCACGAAACCCGTCAGCTCCGACCTGCCCGAGCTGCCCGTCGAGGACGGACGCCCGGCCTACGCGCAGATCGAGCACCTGGCCGACCGCCTGCCGCCGACGGAGCGCGCCGCCGTGGTGCTGCGCTACGCCTACGACCTCCCGTACGACGACATCGCCGTCGCTCTCGGCTCCACGCCCGAGGCAGCCCGCCAGGCCGCCTCGTCCGGCGTCCGCCGGTTGCGGCACGAAAGGACCGCATGACAAACACCGTTTCTCCCGAGCTCGACCGCCGCTTCCGCGATGCCGCGACCGCAGCAGGACTGCTCGACGTCGGCTTCGACGTGATCGAGACGCCCGTCGGCCCGCTGCTCGTCGCGGCCACCGATCGCGGGCTCGCACGGATCTCCTACGCCGCCGAGCCGGAGCTGCACCTCGAGCAGCTTGCGCGGACGTTCGGCACCCGCGTGCTCCGCTCGGCTGCGAGCGTCGACGCCGCGCACCGCCAGCTGGACGAGTACTTCGAAGGCAAGCGGAGCTCGTTCGCGCTCGACGTCGACCTGCGTGGCACCGCCCCGTTCGCACGCCATGTGCTCGACGAGCTCGCTCACGTTCCCTACGGGCAGACGACGACTTACGGGACGCTGGCCGGCCGCGTCGGAGCGCCACGCGCGGCGCGTGCAGTCGGCACCGTGATGAACCGCAACCCGATCCCGATCGTCCTTCCGTGCCACCGCGTCGTCGGCGCAAACGGGAGCCTGACCGGCTACGGCGGCGGCCTCGACGTCAAAGAGCAGCTGCTGCGGCTCGAGGGCGCGCTGCTCTAGGCTCCGTGAGATGAGCGAGCCGATCACGGGCGGCTGCGGGTGCGGCGCGGTGCGCTTCGAGGTCTCGAAGCCGTTTCTCTCGGCCGGCTACTGCCACTGCACCCGCTGCCAGCGTCGCAGCGGCACCGCCGCGTCTGCGAACGCTCGGGCCGAGCCGGGCTCGGTCCGAGTCGTTCAGGGTGAGGACGAGCTTCGCGCCTGGGTGCCAGAAGGCGGCCGCGAGAAGGTGTTCTGCGTCCGCTGTGGCTCGGCGCTCTTCAGCCGCGACGTCGGGTCGACCGACCACACCGGCGTCCGGCTCGGTGCGGTCGACGGGGATCCCGGAATCCGCCCGCAGTCGCACGCCTACGTCACCTACGCAGCTGCATGGGAGCCGTTGGCCGACGACGGGCTGCCCCGCTTCCCCGAGGCTCGGCCCGGCTAGGAGGAGGGTCGCTAGCCGCCGGCGAGGGCGGCGGCCGTGGCCGCATCCGCCGGGTAGAACGCCTCGATCGTGAGCTCCGCGAGCGTCACGTCGGCGGCGGTGCCGAACGTCGTGACCGTGCTGAAGAAGCTGAGCTGAACGCCGTCCGATCGGAGCTGGACCGGGAGCAGGATCTCGGCCGCCGCCACGGCGTCGAGCGGCGGCTGCTCGGAGCACACGCCCGGGTACGTCAGCACCTCGTCGAGCAGCGCTTCGAGCTCGGAGTCTCCGGTGAGCGCGAGCTCGCGCCGCAGCCGGTGGACGAGGTGGGCGCTCCACTCGTCGAAGTTGACGATCCGAGGCGCCATCCCGTCAGGGTGCAGCGTCGCCCGGAGCGCGTTCGCCGGCGGCTCCAGCAGGTGTGGCGCGATTCCTTCGAGCAGCGGCGCGATCGCCTCGTTCGCGAGCACGAGGTTCCAGTGCCGGTCGAGGACGAGAGCCGGAAACGGCTCGTGTGCGTGCAGGAAGCGCTCCAGCGCCTCGCGCACGGGCGCCATCTCCTCGCTCGCGAGCGGCCGCTCACCGTAGGCCGGCGCGTATCCCGCCGCGAGCAGGAGGCGGTTCCGCTCGCGCAGCGGCACGTCGAGACGCTCGGCGAGGTGAAGCACCATCTCGCGACTCGGCCGCGAACGACCGGTCTCGATGAAGCTGAGGTGGCGCGTCGAGACAGCGGACCCGGACGCGAGCTCGAGCTGGCTCAGGTGGCGCCGCGCCCGCCACTCGCGCAGCAGCTGCCCGGCGTTGGGCGGTCGTGCGACGGCGGCCATGGCTCGAAGCTACAGGTTCGCCGCACGCGGATCGATTACCTCACAGGTCATTGCCCTGCGTTGCGGTCGTCGCCATCGTGGAAGCAGCCCACGACCGAAGGAGGCCACGATGTCCGCCACCGCAACCAACTCAGCCAGGCCGACCGACCGCTCTCGGCGCGGGCTCCTGGTCGACGCGATTCGACTCGACGGCTTCGTCTCCGGCGCGGCAGGGGTGCTGCTCGCGGCCGGCGCCCCCGTGCTCGACGGCGTGCTCGGCGTCCGGGCGGCCGTTCTCGTGCCACTCGGCCTCTTCCTGGTCGTCTACGCCGTCGCCCTGTTCGCGCTCGCGCGTGCGGGTGCCCCGGCACAGTGGGTGAAGGCCGTCATCGCAGCCAACGTCGTCTGGGTCGTGGCGAGCGTCGTCGCGGTCCTCGCCGACTGGCTCACGCTCACGACGATCGGGACTGCATTCGCGCTCGCCCAGGCGGCCGCGGTCGCACTCATCGCCGAGCTCCAGCTGATCGCTCTGCGCCGGTCACCGTAGGTTGTCATCAGTCCACGAGCTTGTACCCCACCCCCCAGACGTTGACGACGAAGTGGTCTCCGGGTGCTCGCTCGAGCTTGACGCGCAGCCGCGAGACGTGCGAGTCGAGCGTCCGTGTCCGCGTGAAGGAGCGATAACCCCAGACGTCGCGCAGGAGCTCGTCCTTCGTGAACACGCGGTGCGGCTCGCCGGCGAGGGCGACGAGGAGCTCGTACTCCTTGCCGGCCAGGTAAACCGCCTCGCCGCGGACGGTGACGACGCGGGCGAGCCGGTCGATCACCAGGTCGCCTACCTCGACCAGATCCGGGAACGGCGGCGTCGCCCGTCGGAGGACTGCGCGGATCCGGGCGAGCAGCTCGTCGTAGACAACCGGCCGGTGGAGGTAGTCGTCCGCACCGCGCTGAAAGGCGCGGACGCGGTCGACGGCGTCGGCCTCCTCCGGGCCGAGCACGATCACGGGCACGTCGCGGTCCCACGTCCGCCCCGGCTCTCCTTCGCGCAGGCGCGCGCAGAGGTCGAGCTCGGAGCAGAGGACGAGATCGGGACGGGTTCGCTCGGCCAGGGCGAGCGCCTCGCCGCCGAAGGCGGCCTGCAGCACGTGGAAGCCGTCGTTCTGGAGTTGACGCTCGAGATAGCCGCGGATCGCCGGCTCCGGTTCGGCGAGGAGGAGCGCGGCTGTCATGCTGTCGAAGCTAGCAGCGAGATTCCCGGGTCGAAAGATGTCCTTTTTCACGATTCTGCGACGATCGATCCCCACACGCCGCTTCGGCCCATGGCTCGCCGGGACTGCCCTGCTCGGCCTGGGTGCGGGCGGCGCGACGCCCGCCTGGCAGAGCCACGCAACGCTGCCGGAGCCGCGGACGGAGGTTGCAGCGGCCGTTGCGGCCCGCGAGATCGTCACGGTCGGCGGGCTCGTCGAGTCCGGCGGGAACACGGCTCGCGCCGACGCGTACTCGATCGCCACCGACCGCTGGCGGCGGCTGCCCGACCTGCCGGTCGCCGTCGACCACGCGGCGGCGGCGAGCGCGAACGGCCGCGTCTACGTCGCGGGCGGCTACGGCGGCGACCGGAGCCCGCTCAAGACCGTCTTCGTGCTCGAGCGGGGAGCGTGGCGCGCGCTCGCGGAGCTTCCGGACGCTCGCGGCGCCGCCGCGGCCGCAGTCGCCGGCGGGAAGCTCTACGTCGTCGGCGGCATCGACGGCCGGGGCGGGCTCGCGCGCGTCGCATTCGCGCTCGACCTTCGCAGCGGCCGCTGGTCGCGAATCCAAGGCCCGTCTCCGCGAGAGCATCTGGCGGCGACGGCCTCGGGCACGCGCGTCTACGCACTGGGAGGACGCAGCGCCGGCATCGACACCAACACGACCCGCTTCGAGGCCTACAACCCGGTGACGCGGCGCTGGACGCGGCTCGCGCCGATTCCGCAGGCCCGCGGCGGTACCGGCGCGGCGCTCGTCAACGGCAATGTCGTCTCCGTCGGCGGCGAGCAGCCACAGGGAACAATCGAGTCGGTGTACGCCTACCGGCTGAGCACCGCTCGCTGGCGGCGGCTGCCCGACCTGCCGACACCGCGCCACGGGCTCGGCGTCGTCTCGCACGGCGGACGCGTCTACGTCGTTGCGGGCGGGCCGGTCCCGGGGCTCACGGTCAGCGGTGCGGTCGAGAGCCTTACGGTCCCTTAGCGCTCGATCTCCGGATCGGTGAACACGTCCAGGTCGTCACGGCTCGCCGACGAGAACTCCGACACGACGGCTCCGTCCGGGCCGGCCTGAAACCAGTGAAGCGTGTCCGGCGGGATCGTGCGCTGGTCACCTGGCCGCAGCACGAGCTCCTCTCCGGCCACGTGAAGCCGGACGAGCCCGCGCCGACAGCGGAACGTCTCCTCCTTGCCGGGGCCGCCCTCGAACGGCGGATGCCGATGCTCGGGACAGATTTGCCCCGGGTAGAGGACGAGCTCCTTCGCGCAGTAGCGATCGGTGTTGACGTAGACGAGCAGCATCAGGCCGAGCTCGCGCAGCCGCGAGAGGCCGAAGTCCGCGACCTCGATCGCGTCTCGCTCCGCCGCCGTGAGGACGATTCCGGCCGCGGCCAGCTGCTCGGCGGCATACGCCCGAGCCCGCTCTTGCTCGTCGCTCGTGATCACGCCAGGCCTCCTGAGGAAGGTAACGCGTCGGCGACAGCATGCGGGGCGAATAGCCTCCCCGGCGTGAGCGCGCGATGAGCGACCACGTCGTCTGCGTCGGCCTGGCCACCAAGGACACGATCGTCGCGGTGCCGCACCACCCCGGCGCAGACGAGCTCGTACTCGCGACGGACGTCGCAGTCGCCGGAGGAGGTCCGGCCGCAACCGCCGCCGTCACACTCGCACGTCTTGGAGTGACGACGTACTTCGTCGGAGCCGTGGGGGATGACGAGGCGGGCACGTTCATCTGCGAAGGTCTGGAGAGCGAAGGCGTCGACGTGTCCGAGCTCGCCGTCGTTGCCGGCAGCCGTTCTCCGCAGAGCGGCATCTACGTCGGAGACGGCACGCGTGCTATCGGCGCGTTCCGGGGCGACATGGGCCCGCCGCGGCTTTCCGCGCGTGCGCAGCAGATCTGCCGCGAGGCTGCCTGGGTGCACGTGGACCAGACCGGGTACGGCAGCGTCCCCCGTGATGTCCGCCTCTCGATCGACGCGGGCATTCCGGTGGAAGGGCTCGACGTGAGCGGCGTCGCGCTCTACGCGCCGACAGAGGCTGGGCTCGAACGCGACTTCGGCTCCGCGGAGGCGGCGCTCGCCGCAGGGGCGGAGCTCGTCGTCGTCACGCGCGGCGCGCAGGGCTGCACCGCCTACACGCGCGACGGCGAGGTGATCGACGCGGCTGCCACACCGCTCGAGAGCCCGGTCAGCACGCTCGGCGCCGGTGACGTCTTCCACGGCGCGCTGCTCGCACGGCTCGTCCTGGATGAGCCGCTTGCCGACGCGCTCGCGTTCGCGAACACGTGCGCCGCGCTCTCCTGTCGCGCCCTGGACGGGCGTTCCGCCATCCCCACCCTCGAGGAGGTCTCATGAGGCTGCAACACGTGTCGGTCGCGATCGCCGCGGACGGAGCCGACGCCGCGCGCGCGTTCTACGGAGAGCTGCTGGGGCTCGAAGAGAAGCCGGTGCCCCCGAAGCTCGATCCGGGCGAGCTGATCTGGTTCCGCTGCAGCGGCGACCTCGAGCTCCACCTGATGCAGACCGGCGACCAGCCGCCGCCGAGCGCGCACTTCTGCCTCGCCGTGGAGAGCGGCCTCGACGACCTGCGGCAGCGGATCGAGGCGGCCGGGGTCCGGACGCGCATGCCGACGGAGATCGTCGGCCGCCCTCGCTTCATGTGCACCGACCCGTTCGGGAACGTGGTCGAGCTGACGCAGCTCCCGCAGCCAGGCTGAGCCTAGAGCCGGCCCGACCGCAGCACGCCGAGCAGGAGCCAGACGCCGAGCAGACTCGAGAGCACGAAGCCGAGCACGGAGAGGACGTGGATGCCGAGGATCTGCGGCCCCTCGGTCGCGAAGATCCCGATCAGCGACGAGCCGAGCAGGCCGCCGGCGACGATGAGCGCGATCACGAGCCGGTTGGCGACGACATCGATGCGGTGCATGAACTCGTCCAGCCCCTTGTGCACGAAGCCGATCTCCATCTGGCCGTCGCGCAGCTCCTCGAGCAGGTCGTGGACCTGGTACGGCAGCTCGCGCGCGATCCCGTACAGCTCGCGGCCCTGCTTCTGCGCCCGGAAGGCCACCCGCGTGGGCGAGAAGCGCTCCAGCATCAGCTCACGCGCGTACGGCCGGGCCACCTCGAAGACGTTGAACTCCGGGTAGAGGTCGACGCCGACGCCGCCGAGCGTCGCGATCGCCTTGTCGAGCATCACGAATCGGGTCGGCAGCCGTAGGTTCATCGAGTAGATCAGCCCGAATGCCTCGCGGATGACCTGAATCGGGTCGATCTCCGCCAGGCTCGCGCCGTAGTAGCGGTAGAAGAGGTCGCGTAGCTGGGTCTTGAACTCCTCCTCGCGCTCCTTCGGATAGCGGACGCCGAGCTCCGCAAGCCGGCGGGGCAGCGCGTCGACGTTCTCGGTCGCGGCGTCGACGAAGAGCGCGGTCAGCTTGGCCATGTCGTCGTCCGTGAGCTTGCCGACGAGCCCGAAGTCGACGAGGCCGATCCGGCCCCCCGAGAGCACGAGCACGTTCGCCGGGTGGGGATCGCCATGGAAGAAGCCGTGCCGGAAGATCATCTCCATCCACGTCTCGGTGGCACGGTAGGCGAGCTCACGCCTTTGCTCGAGCGACGTCGTCTCGAGGTCGAGGTCGGCGAGCTGGATCCCCTCGAGGAACTCGAGCGTGAGCATCCGGCCGCCCGAGTAGTCCCAGTACACCTTCGGCACGACGACGAGCTCCGAGCCGGCGAAGTTGCGGCGGAAGTTGTCCGCGTGCCGCGCCTCGAGCTTGTAGTCGAGCTCCTGGCGGATGTTGCGCGCGAACTCGTCCACGAGCTCGTGTGCGTCGATGAAGTCCAGCGCACGGACGCGCTCCTTGATCATGCGGGCGGCCTGGTAGAGGAGCGCGAGGTCGGACTCGATCTGGCGCGGCGCGTTCGGGCGCTGCACCTTCACGGCCACCTCGGCCCCGTTCGGAAGCGTCGCCCGGTGCACCTGCCCGATCGAGGCCGCAGCGATCGGCTCGGCGTCGAAGCGGAGGAACGCCTGCTCGAGCGTCAGCCCCAGCTCGGTCTCCACGACCTCGCGCGCCTGGGCGGCCGGGAACGGGCGCACGTCGTCCTGCAGGCTGCGCAGCTCGGCAACGATGTCCGGCGGGACGACGTCCGGCCGGGTCGAGAGGAGCTGGCCGAACTTGACGAACGTCGGACCGAGCTCGTCGAGCATCTCGCGCAGGTGGCGACCGCGCTCCGAGCCGGCCTCGGCCGAGAGCTCTCGATCGACGCGGCTCGTCCACGGCAGCAGGTCGGTCAGCTTGTGGCGCTCGAAGAAGTACCCGAAGCCGTGCTTGACCGCGACCTGTGCGATCTCGGAGAGCCGGCCGATCTTGCGCTGGCGGGGACGAGTCGCCATCCCGGAAGTGTTCCACGCGGCGGGCATCTCTCCCACCGGGGAAGATGGAGACGTGGACGAAGGCACGATGCTCCTTCTCGTCGGCGCGATCCTGGCGGCGAGCATCTTCGTCGCCCTTGGCGCGGCGCGCACCGGTTTCCCCGTGCTCGTCGCCTTCCTCGCGCTCGGGATGCTGCTCGGCTCGGACGGGCCCGGCGGGATCGAGTTCGACGACGCCGAGCTCGCCCGCGAGGTCGGCATCATCGGCCTCGTCGCGATCCTCTACGAGGGCGGCCTGCAGACCTCCTGGCGGCGACTGAGGCAGGTGGCGGTCCCGGCGGCACTCCTCAGCACGGTCGGCGTGGCAGTCAGCGCCGTCCTCACCGGGGTAGCCGCCTACTGGCTGTTCGACCTCACCTGGCTCGAATCGGTCCTGCTCGGCGCGGTGGTCTCGTCGACAGACGCGGCGGCCGTGTTCGCCACCCTTCGCGTCACGCATATCCGCCGGCGCATCGCGCGGACGCTCGAGGCGGAGTCCGGCGGCAACGACCCGATGGCGATCGCCCTCACCCTCGGGCTGATCGCGTGGATCGAGCAGCCGGACGACTACGGCCTCGACGACCTCTCGCGGGTGGTCGTCGAGCAGCTCGGGCTCGGGCTCGTCGTCGGCGTCGCGCTGGGCGCCTTTGCAGCCTGGGTCTTCGGGCGGCTCCCGCACCGGATCGGCGCGTTCGCGCCCGCCGCCTCGGTCGCCGCGGCGGCGCTCTCATTCGGCGCCGCAGACGTGATCGGCGGCAGCGGCTTCCTCGCCGTCTACCTCGTCGGGCTCGCCGTCGGCAGCACGCCGTCTCGCTACCGCCGCCAGCTCGTCGCCTTCCACGAGGGGCTCGCCTTTCTCGCCCAGGTGGTGCTCTTCATCGTCCTCGGGCTGCTCGTCTTCCCGAACGAGCTGCCGGAGGTCGCGCTGCCCGGGCTCGCACTCGCGTTCATCCTCATGCTCGTGATCAGGCCGGCGGCCGTGTGGGCGTCGACGGCGCTGAGCGCCTTCACGAACAAGGAGAGGGCCCTGCTCGGCTGGGCCGGACTGCGCGGCGCCGTCCCAATCGTGCTGGCGACGTTCGTGCTCTCCTCGGACGTCCCGAACCGCGACACGGTCTTCAACGCCGTCTTCTTCGTCGTGCTCGTCTCGGTGATCGTGCAGGGGACGACGCTCGAGTGGGTGGCGGGCCGCCTCGGCCTGCTCGCCCCGGCGCCGCTTGTGGACACGCCGCCGCTCGAGGTCGGGCACCTGTCCAAGCTCGACCTCGTCGACTTCGCCGTCTCCGGCGACCATGCGATCGCCGGCTCGGCTGTGCGCGAGCTCGGACTACCGCGCACCGCGTTGATCGCGGTCGTCACGCGCGGCGACCAGACGATCCCGCCGCGGGGCAGCACGATCGTCGAGCCCGGCGACCGCCTCTTCGTTCTCGTACCGCACGACATGCGCGCGGATCTCGAGGACGTCTTCGCCCGCTGGCGGCGGCGCGTTTAGGTGACAGTGAGCGCGAGGACGGCCTTCGCCGTGTGCAGCCTGTTCTCGGCCTCGTCCCAGACGGCGCTGTGCGGCCCGTAGAGCACGTCGGCCGCGATCTCCTCGCCGGGATGGGCGGGCAGGCAGTGGAGCACGATCGCGCCGGGGTCGGCCTCCGCCAGCAGTGCGGCGTCGAGCTGGTAGCCGGCGAACGCGCGCAGCCGCGCGGCCTGCTCGTCCTCCTGGCCCATGCTCGTCCAGACGTCCGTGACGACGACGTGCGCGCCTCGGACGGCGTCGCGCGGATCGGAGACGAGCCGGATCGACGCGTCTGCCGGCTCGTAGCCGGCGGGTGCTGCGCAGACGAAGTCGACGCCGAGGAGCGCGCACGCCTCGGCGAGCGAGGCGCAGACGTTGTTCCCGTCCCCCACCCATGCCATCTGCAGCCCTTCCAGCGAGCCGAAGCGCTCACGCACGGTCTGCAGGTCGGCGAGGGCCTGCAGCGGGTGCGCCTCGTCGGTGAGCGCGTTCACGACCGGAACGGTGGCGGCCGCGGCGAACGACTCCACCTCCGCGTGGGCGTGCGTACGGATCGCAAGCGCGTCCACGTAGCCCGAGAGAACGCGTGCAGTGTCCTCGACCGACTCGCCGCGGGCGAGCTGGAGCTGGTCGGCCGAAAGGTAGAGGGCCGTCGCGCCCAGGTGCGCCGCGGCGACCTCGAGCGAGACACGCGTCCTCGTCGAGTGCTTGCGGAAGAGGAGGCCGACCGTGCGGCCTTCGAGCAGACGGTGCGGATCGCGCGCGCGCTGCCGCTCCTTCAGCTCGTCGGCGAGGTCGAGCACGGACTCGAGCTCGGCCGGGGCCCAGTCACGGATCCGCGTCAGCGAGCGGCCGAGCAGGTCGATCCCGAGCGCGGCGGGCAGCGCCACTACGCATCCCCGTCTAGGTGGTGGCGCAGCTGCTCCGCGAGCTCGCTCGCGGCTACCCCTTCCCGGGGGGCGAGGAAGATCGTGTCGTCGCCCGCGATGCAGCCTGCGACCTCGGGCAGCGCGACGTCGTCGATCGCGCGCGCGACGGCATTGGCGCAGCCCGGCGGAGTGCGCAGCACGACGAGGCCGCCGGTCGCCTCGAGCCCGGTCACCCAGCGCTTCAGCGCGGCGGTGAGCTCGGCGAGCCGGTCGAGGTCGGCGGCGCCCGGGTGCGCGTAGACGAGCCGGCCGCTCTCGCCGCGCACCTTCACGAGCCCGAGCTGGGCGATGTCGCGGGACACGGTCGCCTGGACCGCGTCGAGCCCCTCGTCGCGCAATGCCTGCACGACGTCGCCCTGGGTCGAGAGCTGGCGCTCCGCCACGAGCCGAAGGATCGCCCCCTGCCGTTCGAACTTGTTCACCTCAGCACCTCCTCGAGGAGCGACAGCCCGGCGCCGAGCTCGTCGCCCGTGATCGTCAGCGGCGGTGTCAGCCGCAGCACCTTCTCCCCGGCCGTGCCGACGAGCAGCCCCGCCTCGAGACACGCGGCCACCACCGGTCCTGCCGGTCGGTCGAGCTCGGCGCCCAGCATCAGCCCACGCCCGCGCACCTCGATGACGCCCGGCAACGCGCCGACGCCCGCTGCCAGCTGCTCGCCGTTGCGCCGGACGGCGCCGAGCAGCGACTCGTCGAGCGCGTCGACGACCGCACAGGCAGCCGCGCAGGAAACCGGGTTGCCGCCGAACGTGCTCCCGTGGTCGCCGGGCTCGAATCCGTCGGGAGCGCCGTCCGCGACGAGCAGCGCGCCGATCGGAAGCCCGTTCGCGAGCCCCTTGGCGAGCGTGAGCGCGTCTGGCGCGACCCCTGCCTGCTCCCACGCGAAGAACGTGCCCGTGCGACCGACGCCGCACTGGACCTCGTCGAAGACGAGCAGCGCGCCGTGCTCGTCGGCGAGCGCGCGGGCGGCGGCGAGAAACTCGGCGCCGGCCGGATGGATCCCGCCCTCGCCCTGGACGGGCTCGATCAGGATCGCGGCGGTGTCAGGCCCGGTCGCCGCCGCCAGCGAGTCGACGTCGTTCAGCTGCGCAAACCGGGCCACGGGAGCGAGTGGCTCCCACGGCTCCCGCTTCGCCGGCTGCCCGGTGACGGCGAGCGCACCGTGCGTCCGGCCGTGGAACGAGCCCTCGAGCGCGACGACGACCGGCTTGCCTGTCGCCTTCCGAGCCCACTTGAGCGCCGCCTCGACCGCCTCGGTACCGGAATTGCAGAAGAACGCCTGGGCGCCGCCGAAGCGATCCGAGAGCAATGCGGCGAGGTGGAGCATCGGCTCGGTCGAGTAGAGGTTGGAGACGTGCCAGAGCGCGTCGAGTTGGCGCCGCGCCGCCGCGAGCGGCGCGGGGTGACCGTGGCCGAGCGAGACGACGGCGATCCCGCCGAGCAGGTCGAGGTAGCGCCGACCGTCGACGTCGGTGAGCCAGACCCCCTCACCGGAGACGAAGGTCACGTCGTGGCGCGCGTAGGTCGGTAGCAGCGGAGCCGCAGCGAGCGTGGTCACGCCACCACCGCCGTCGAGCCGATCGTCGCGTGGACGCCCTCTCGCGCCGCGCCGACCGCAGCCTGCAGCTTCGGGACGATGCCGCCGCCGAGCGTCCCGGAGGCGAGCAGGCGCTCGGCCTCGTCGACGCCGATCGCGGCCGCGACCGCGCCGCCGAGCAGGAGCCCCGGGACGTCCGTGACGAAGAGGAGCCGGTCTGCGCCGAGGCCGACCGCGAGCGCGGCGGCGGCCTCGTCGGCGTTCACGTTCAGCGGCCCGGTTCCAAGAGGCGCGACCACCGGGACGAGGCCGGCGGCGAGCGCCTCGGTCACCGCTACAGGCGCGCAGGGAACCGGCTCGCCGACGAGCCCGAGCGCCGGCACGCGAACCGCGTCCAGGCCGATCTCGTCGCCGAAGAGCGGAACCGCGAGCGGCCCGATCGCCGCGCAGACCGTCTCGTTGACGGCGGCGAGCGAGCGCCTGACGACCGCAAGAGCCGCGGCGCTCGTCACCCGCCGCCCCTCGACGAAGCGGGACTCCAAGCCCGCCCGCTCCAGCTCCGCCGAGATCTGTGGGCCGGCACCGTGCACGACGCAGACGTCGTGCTGCGCGGCGAGCGCGAGCGCGGGGCCCGCAGCGTCGGCCGCGACGGCGCCGCCCACTTTCAGGACGACTGTGGTCACGTTCTGTAGTCCGCGTTGATGCGGACGTAGTCGTAGGAGAGGTCGCTCGTCAGGTAGCTCGCGGCGCCGCTGCCGAGTCCGAGGTCGAGCTCGATCCGGCAGACGCCGTTCGAGACGTCCGGCTCGACGCCGGACGGGGCGCCGCGATCGAGCACCGTGGTGCCGTTGTAGGCGAGCGTCACCTTCGCCGCGTCGACGGCCGCGAAGCCGCCGTTCCACGGCGCCGAGCCCGCGGCGGCGAGCACGCGCCCCCAGTTCGCGTCGTGCCCGAAGAGCGCAGTCTTGACGAGCGGGGACGTCGCGATCCGCGCGGCGATCGCACGTGCCTGAACAGCGTCGGCGGCGCCAGTGACCTCGATCTCCGCGAGCACGGTCGCCCCCTCCCCGTCGGCGACGATCTGCTGTGCGAGCTGCTCGCACACGCGGCCGAGCGCGAGCGCGAAGGCGGTGTCGGAGGCCGGCGTCCGCTCGCCGCCGGAGGCGCCGTTCGCGAGCAGGCAGACCGCGTCGTTCGTCGAGCACTCGCCGTCGACGGAGATCGAGTTGAAGCTGCGCTCCACCGCCGGCCGGAGGAAGTCGATCGCCTCGCCCGGCGCGAGCGGGTAGTCCGTCGTGACGACCGCCAGCATGGTCGCGAGCTGCGGGTGAATCATCCCCGACCCCTTGGCCATTCCGCCGACGGTGAACCCGTCGAGCGAAACGGCCGCCTCCTTCGTGCGCGTGTCGGTCGTCAGGATCGCCTCGGCGGCGTCGGCGCCTCCTTCGGACGAGAGCGTCGTGGCGGCCAGCCCGAGGCCGGTGGTCACCTTGTGCAGCGGCAGCAAGGTGCCGATGACGCCGGTCGAGAGGACGAGCACCTGCTCTGCCTCGAGGTCGAGGAGCCTGCCCGCCTCGGCCGCGGTGGCAAGCGCGTCGAGCTCGCCGCGCTCGCCGGTGGCGGCGTTGGCGACCCCGGAGTTGACGACGATCGCCTGCGGCTCGGTCGTCTCGAGATGCGCCTTGGAGACGACGACCGGCGCGGCCTGCACGCGGTTGACCGTGAACATCGCGGCTCCGACCGCGGGCACCGTCGAGCGGACGATCGCAAGATCCTTCGCGGCCCGGCGGATGCCCGCAGAGACACCGGAAGCGGCGAACCCGCGAGCGGCCGTGACACTCATACGAGCACCCCCGACAGGCGCAATCCGTCAGTCTCGGGCAGGCCGAGCGCGACGTTCGCGTTCTGCACCGCCTGGCCGGCCGCCCCCTTGCCGAGGTTGTCGAGCGCGCAGACGACGATCCCGGTGCCGGTCGCGCGGTCGACGAAGACCCCGATCTCGGCGGCGTCCGTGCCCTGGACACGTGACAGCTCCGGGGCCATCCCCTCCGGGAGCACCGTCACGGCCGGAGCCGCCGCGTACGCCGCGTCGAGCGTCTCCCGGAGATCGGCGGCCGGACGCACGTAGCAGCTCGCGATCAGGCCACGGCGCACCGGGATCAGGTGCGGGACGAAGCAGACCGGGAAGCCGAGCGCCTGCCCGATCTCCGGCGCGTGCTGATGCGACCCGACCTTGTACGGCGTCACGTTCTCGAGCACTGCGGCTGCGTGCGAGGTCGCCTTCAGCGTCTTCCCCGCGCCCGAGACACCCGACTTCGCGTCGACCACGACGCACGCCGGATCGATCGCGTCGGCGAGCGGCGCGAGGGCGAGGAGCACCGCGGTCGCGTAGCAGCCGGGATTCGCGATCCACGGCCCTTGCGGCGGATAGAGCTCCGGGATCGCGTAGCTCCAGGCGCCGAGCGAGGACGCGTCCGGGTGCTCGAAGCCGTACCAGGCCGGGTAGAGCGCCGCGTCGGCGAGCCGGTGCGCGCCGGAGAGGTCGACGACGACGGCGTCCGCAGGCGGCTCGAGCGCCGCTGCGCGCTCGTGGTCGAGGCAGCAGAAGACGAGCTCCGCGCCGGCGGCGTGCGCCTCGTCGTTCGAGGTGAAGGCAGGCACGTCGCCGCCGAGCCGCGGGTCGAGCGCGCTCGCCGGCCGGCCCGCGAGCGAGTCGGAGCCGAGTGCGACGAGCTCGAGCGCCGGGTGCGCGAGCACGCGGTCGAGCGTCTCCTGGCCGGAGTACCCCGAAGCGCCGAGGATGGTGGTGGTGACCTGCATCAGAAGTGCGTATTATGCAGATTCGATGATTACTATGCAAAACAGGGACGCGCACCTCGTGCTCGAGGACGGCACCGTCTTCGCCGGCCGCTCGGTCGGCGCGCCGGGCATCGCCGCGGGCGAGGCGTGCTTCACAACCGCCTCGGCCGGCTACGAGCAGGCGGTCACCGACCCGAGCTATGCGCGCCAGGTGCTCACGTTCGCCTCGCCCCTCGTGGGCAATTACGGCGTCGACGAGGCGCGGCTCGAATCCGAGCGCGTCTGGACCGAGGGCGTCGTCATGCGCCGCGCCAGGCCTGCGTGGTCGGCGTGGCTCGCGCAACGGGGCGTCGTCGCGCTCGAGGAGGTCGACACGCGGGCGCTCGTGCGCCGGTTGCGCGCGAACGGCGCGATGCGGTGCGCACTCGGGACGGCCTCGCCGGAGGACCTCCATGCCCGCGCGCTCGCGGAGCCGCACCTCGACTGGCCGCGGATGCTGGCGGAGCCCGAGCTCGCTTCGCCCCCGCCCGCGTTGGAAGCGTGCGTGTCGGAGCCGTTCACGGTCGGGGCGGGCCCGCGTGTGGCCGTCCTCGACCTCGGCTGCAAGCGCTCGATCGTCCGCCGGCTCGTCGAGTCGGGCGTGCAAGCGGTGGTCGTCCCCGGGACGTGGGAGGCAGACGCCGTGCTCGAGCTCGAGCCGGCCGCCGTTCTCATCGGCAACGGTCCGGGTGACCCCGCCCAGCTCGAGGGACCGGTCGAGACCGTCCGCGATCTCCTCGACCGCGTCCCCCTCTTCGGCATCTGCCTCGGCCACCAGCTCGTCGGGCTCGCCCTCGGCCTGGAGACGTTCAAGCTCCCCTTCGGCCATCGCGGCGCGAACCACCCGGTTCGGGTCACGGGCTCGAAGCGCGTCCTCGTTACCGCCCAGAACCACGGCTTCGCGGTGGCGCCGGGCGCCGCCGCCGAGGTCAGCCACGTCTCGCTCAACGACGGCACCGTCGAAGGGCTGGAAGGGGACGACTTCGCGACGCTTCAGTTCCACCCCGAGGCCGCGCCGGGACCACACGACGCGCTGCCCTTCTTCGACCGAATAGCGACCGCGTGCCGAAGCGCACCGACCTACGCAACATCCTGATCGTCGGCTCCGGGCCGATCCGGATCGGCCAGGGGTGCGAATTCGACTACGCGGGCGTGCAGGCGTGCCGGGCACTCCGGGCCGAGGGCTACCGCGTCGTCCTGGCCAACTCAAACCCGGCGACGATCATGACCGACCCGGAGTGGGCGGACGCGACCTATCTCGAGCCGCTCGACGCGCCGACGCTCGCCGAGATCGTGGCGCGCGAGCGACCCGACGCGCTGCTGCCGACGCTCGGCGGCCAGACCGCGCTCAACCTCGCCGTCGAGCTGGCGGAGCTCGGCGTGCTCGCCGAGCACGGAGTCGAGCTGATCGGCGCCGACGTCGATGCGATCCGGACCGCGGAGGACCGCTCGCGCTTCCGCTCGGCGATGGAGGCTGCCGGGCTTCCCGTGCCGGCAAGCGTTGTCGTCACCTCGCTCGAGCAGCTGGACGAGTGCCCGGTCCCGGCCGTCGTCCGCCCCGCCTTCACGCTCGGGGGACGCGGCGGCGGGATCGCGCGGACGCGCGCCGAGCTGGTCCGCCGCGTCGCGCACGGCCTCGCCGCGAGCCCGATCGGCCAGGTGCTCGTCGAGCGCTCGCTCGAGGGGTGGCAGGAGTTCGAGCTCGAGGTCGTCGTCGACACGGCCGGCAACTGCATCGTCGTCTGCTCGATCGAGAACCTCGACCCGGTCGGCGTGCACACGGGCGACTCGTGGACGGTCGCGCCGCAGCAGACGCTGGACGACGGCGAGCTGCAAAGGCTGCGTGACGCGGCGTTCGCGTGCGCGCGCGCCGTGGGCGTCGCCACCGGAGGCGCGAACGTCCAGTTCGCCTACGAGCCGTCGACGGCCGAGCTCGCGCTGATCGAGATGAACCCACGCGTCTCCCGCTCATCCGCGCTCGCGTCGAAGGCGACCGGCTTCCCGATCGCCAAGCTCGCGGCCCTGCTCGCCGTCGGCTACACGCTGGACGAGCTCCCAAACGACATCACCGGGACGTCGAGCGCCGCGTTCGAGCCGGCGCTCGACTACGTCGCGGTCAAGGCGCCGCGCTTCGACTTCGACAAGTTCCCAGGCAACGCGTCCGTGCTCGGCACCGAGATGCGTGCGGTCGGGGAGGCGCTGGGGCTCGGCCGGACGTTCCCGGAGGCGCTCTTGAAGGCTCTCGAGGGGGTCGAGGCGGGCGACGACCTGCCCGAGATCCCGGGCCTGCATCCCTACTTCGCTGCCGAGCTCGAGTCGATCCGTGCCGCCGAGCGCGAGCTCGTCGCAAGCGGCGACGTGGCGGCGGCGAAGCGGTTCGGACTGCCCGATGAGCGGATCGCGCGCCTGCTCGGCATCGGCGAGGAGGAGGTACGCGCGCGCCGCGGCCCTCCGGGCCGGCTCGCGGTCGACTCCTGCGCGGGCGAGTTCGAGGCGCGGACGCCCTACTACTACCTCTCGCACGAGGAGGGCGACGGCGCGCAGAGCAGCTCCGGCGCGATCGTCGTGCTCGGCTCCGGCACGAACCGGATCGGCCAGGGGATCGAGTTCGACTACTGCTGCGTCCGGGCAGCGCAAGCGTTCCGCGCGCTCGGGCACGAGGTCGTGCTCGTCAACGCGAACCCCGAGACCGTCTCGACCGACTACGACACCTGCGACCGCCTCTACCTGGAGCCGGTCACGCTCGAGCGCGTGCTCGACGTGGTCGCGATCGAGCGGCCGCTCGGCGTCGTCGTCTCGCTCGGCGGCCAAACGCCGCTCGCGCTTGCAGCCGGGCTGGCGGACGCCGGCGTGCCGCTCCTCGGCGATCCGCTCCCGGCGATCGAGGCGGCGGAGAACCGCGAGACATTCGGGACGCTGCTCGACCGACTTGGGCTCCGAGCGCCTCCGTGGGGGCACGCGCAGACGACTGCGGAAGCGCGGGCGCTCGCATCCGAGCTCGGCTATCCCGTCCTCGTCCGGCCGTCGTACGTGCTCGGCGGTCGCGGCATGCGCGTCGCGCGCGAGCCGGAGGAGCTCGTGCTCGACGGCCCGGCGCTCGTCGACCGCTTCCTCGAAGGAGCGCTCGAGCTCGACGTGGACGTCCTCTGCGACGGCGAGGACGGCTGGGTCGCCGCGATCGTCGAGCACGTGGAGCGGGCAGGCGTCCACTCGGGCGACTCCGCCTGCGTTCTCCCCGCTCCGTCGGTCGGCGCTCAGCTGGAAGCGCGGGTGCGCGAGATCGCGACCACGCTGGCACGCGAGCTGGGTGTCCGCGGCCTGCTCAACCTCCAGCTTGCCGTCCACGAGGGCGAGCTGCACGTGCTCGAAGCGAACCCGCGGGCGTCGCGGACCGTGCCGTTCGTCGCCAAGGCGACGGGGATCCCGCTCGTCGACCATGCCTGCCGCCTGCTGCTCGGCGCGCCGCTCGCAGAGCTCGCACTCCCCGAGCGGGTTGTCCCGACGCGCGCGTGGGCGAAGGAGGCGATCTTTCCGGCCGAGCGATTCGCCGGCGCGGCCGACCGCGGCGTCGAGATGCGCTCGACGGGCGAGGTGATGGCGAGCGGCGCGACGGCGGCGGCCGCCTACCGGCGTGCGCTACAGGCCGCGGGCCGCGCGAAGCCGCGCGGCGGCGTCGGCCCGCCGCTCCAGACGGTCTAGTTCGGAGGTTCTTCGAGCAGCTTCAGCCGGTGCTCGAGCTGGGCGAGCCGGAGCTCGACCGCGTCGAGCTGCTCGCGATTGACGAGCCCGAGCTCCCGCGCGATCCGCTCGCCGGTCTCCGTCGGCACGTCGCCGAGCTTCTCGACGCCAGAGCGCAGCTGGGCGCTCAGCTCCTCGACGAGCTGACGCAGAGCGAACGTGCTGTTATCTCGCGCGGCCATGTGGGCGCGAGGAGCGCCGCTCGCGGCGGCGGTCCCGCTTCGACGTGCCGGAGGCCCCAGACGTGGCGGACGTCCCGGCCGTCGCCGGAGCGGGCTCCGGCTCGACTCCCTCCCCGTCCCCGTCGCCCTGGAGGAAGTCCGGGATCAGGTCCGGCGCGGGCGCGGCCGCGGCGAGCTCCTCGGCTTCGCGGAGGCCGCCGACGGATTCCTCTGTGGCGCCTGCCGCGTCGCGCCGGCGGGCGAACTCCGGCTCCTTCTCCTTGAGGACGACAAGGAACGGCGCCGCGATGAAAATGGTCGAGAAGGCACTGATCGAAATACCGATGAGGATCGCGAAGGCGAAGTCCTTCAGCGTCTCGCCGCCGAAGAGATACAGAGCCGACACCGGAAGCAGGGTGATGATGGTGGTCGCGAGCGAACGAGGGATCGTCTCCCAGAGCGACACGTTCGTGATGTGCGCAATCGACGAGCGCTTCATCAGCGGGATGTTCTCGCGCACGCGGTCGAAGATGATGATCGTGTCGTAGATCGAGTAGCCGATGATGGTCAGGAACGCGGCCACCGTCGCGGCGCTCACCTCGCGGCCGGAGATCGAGTAGACCCCGAGCGCGATCAGGCCGTCGTTGACGATCGTGCGCAGGATCGGCACGGCGAACCGCCACTCGAAGCGGATGGCGACGTAGATCGTGATCAGCAGGAACGAGACGATCAGCGCGAGGATCGCGCCGCGCAGGATCTGGTCGCTGAAGCTCGCGGAGACGGTGCGGACGCCGCCGGCCTCGGCGTCGAACTCGCGCTCGAACGCCTGGGTGAGCCGCGTCTGCTCGGCAGGCTCGAGCGACTCCGAGCGGAACGTGAACTCCGTGTAGCCCCCGTTCGCCGCCTGCTCGCCGCGGCCGAGGATGGCGGCGTCCGCCTGGCCGATCTTCGCCGCTTCGTCGCGGACGGCTTCGATCTGGACAGGCTCCGAGGTCGTGAACGTGACGGTCGAGCCGCCCTGGAAGTCGATGCCGAGGTTGAGCCCCTTGAAGATGAGCGATCCGAGCGAGAGCGCGATCAGGACGCCGGCGATCGTGAACCAGAGGCGGCGCCGGCCGACGATGTCGATCTTCTGCCACCAGGGAATCTCACGGGCGCTCGCGCCCATGAACTTCGGGTTGTCGAACCAGCTGAAGCCGGCCAGGAGGCCGAGCATCACGCGCGTTGCGAGGACGGCGGTGACGATCGAGATGCCGGTGCCGAGCAGCAGCATGAACGCGAAGCCGCGGACACCGGCAGTCGCGACCGCGAACAGCACCATGGCGGCGATCGCCGTGACGACGTTCGCGTCGATGATCGTCGCGAAGCCCTTCTTGTAGCCGTTCGCGATCGCAGCGCGCACAGACTTGCCCGCGCGCGACTCCTCCTTGATCCGCTCGAAGATGACGATGTTCGCGTCGGCTGCGACGCCGATCGAGAGGATCAGGCCGGCGAAGCCCGGCAGCGTCATCGTCACGTCGAAGAGCAGGATCACGGCGTAGGTGAGCGCGGCGTAGATCGCGAGCCCGATCACGGCGACGACGCCGAGGAAGCGGTAGAAGACGAGCAAGAAGATCGCGACGAGGACAAGGCCGATCAGCGCCGCCTTCCAGGCCTGCTCGAGCGAGTCAGCGCCGAGCGTGGCCGAGATCTGCGTGTTCTCGAGCGTCGTGAAGGTGACGGGCAGGGCACCCGTCTGCAGGACGAGCGCGAGGTCCTTCGCCTCCTGGATGTCGCCGATGCCGGTGATCTGCGCCCCGTTCGAGCCGCTGATCCCGTTCGGGTACTGCTCCCAGTCGATCGAGGGCCACGACTTGATCTCGCGGTCGAGCACGATCGCAAAGTTCTGGGTGATCTTCTGGCCGCCGCCGAGCGTGTTCGTGAGGAGCTCGCCGCGGTTCGCGATTTCGTTTGTGATCTCGGCGAACTTGTCCGCGCCGGCGTCCGTGAACTGCATCGTCACGATCGGCTCGCCGGTCGTGGTGTCGAAGTCCTGGCGCGTGCCGTCGAGCTTCAAGTCCTCGCCGGTCATCTCCGGGACGGCCTTGCCCGCCGCGATCGCCTCTTCGCTGCGGTCGTAGCCGATCAGGTAGTACGAGTCGCTCGTCGGATTTGCCGTGCTGACGCCCGGGCAGATGTCCTCGCCGATCCCGCAGCGGAGGACGGCCGTGTTGGGCGGAACGCCGAAGATGCGCCACCCCTTCGGCAGCGTGCCCGCTTCGCCGGCAGCCTCGACCGCGTCCGTCTCGAGCAGCTTGTCCTTGTCGCCGACGGGCCCGGCGCGCACCTTCTTCTTGTCGTCGAAGAGGTACCAGGTCGTGTCCGAGCCGTCCTCGACGAGCGCCTGCTGGCCGGCGAGGAGAGCGTAGAGCGACTCCTTGGGAATCGGGAAGCCCTGTGCGCCGATCGACGGGGGCTTGAGGTTCGTCTGCAGGTCGAAGAGCTCGAGCTGGGCCGTCTTGCCGAGGATCTCGATCACCTGCTCCGGGTTCTTCAGCCCCGGGAGGTCGATCACGATCTGGTCGTCGCCCTGTGTGCGGATCTCGGGCTCCGCGACGCCCAGTCGATCGACGCGGTCGCGCAGGATCTCGACCGAGCGGTCGAGGTCGGACTCTTGCAGAGGCCGGTTCGGCGGCGGTACCGCCTGGAGCGTCACCTCGAGCCCGCCCTGGAGGTCGAGGCCGAGCGTCGGCTTCTGCTGGAGCGGCGAGCCGGGAAGGGCGATCAGAGCGACGGCGATCAGGCCGGCGACGATCAACAACGAAAGGATGAGGTTCGGTCTACGTTTCACGGAAGCAGCGGGACAGATTAGCTGCGAACTTCGTCCTTTTGCTCGAATTCGCCCTCTCTTAGCTCTTTATTAGCTTCCTCGTCCAGCACCGTCTCGTCCCCCTCCGCCACCGCCTCCTCGTCCTCCTCTTCTTCCTCGTCCTCCTCCTCTTCCTCGTCGGGCGGTACGACGGCGGCGACGGCTCGGCGTGCCATGCGCACCTGCAGGCCATCGGCGATCTCGACCTCGAGGTCGTCGTCCTCGTCGATCGCCTGCACGTGCCCGTAGAGGCCGCCGACGGTGAGGATCTCGTCCCCGACCTTGACGCTCGCGAGTAGCTCCCGCTGGGCCTGCGCGCGTCGGCGCTGGGGCGCGATCAGGAACAGCCAGAGCAAGGCAAACATGGCGACGATGACGATCAGCTGGGCCAAGGGTCCTCCTGTGGGCCGCCGGCGAGCCGGGTGAGCGCCGCGGCCGTGAAGGCTGCCAGCTCGCCGCGTTCGATCGCCGCCCGCGCGCCCGCGGTCAGTTCGAGTAGGAAGTGCAGATTATGCAGGCTGAGGAGCCGCAGCCCGAGTAGCTCGTCCTGATTGACGAGGTGCCTTACGTAGGCGCGCGAGAAACGGGCGCAGGCGGGGCACGTACACCCCTCTTCGAGCGGCCGCGGGTCGCGTGCGAAGCGGGCGTTGCGCAGGTTGAGGCGGCCGGTCGCAGTGAGAGCCGAGCCGGTACGCGCGGTGCGCGTCGGCAGGACGCAGTCGAACATGTCGATCCCCGCGCCGATCACGCGCAGGATTCCCTCCGCGTCGCCGATCCCCATGAAGTAGCGGGCCTTGTCCGCGGGGAGGAGCGGTGCGGCCCAGCCGGTCGCCTCGAACATCTCCTCTCGGCTCTCCCCCACCGCGAGCCCGCCGAGCGCGTGACCGTCGAAGCCGAGTGCTGCGATCTCCGCGATCGAGCGGCGCCTGAGCTCGTCGTCGGCGGCCCCCTGCGCGATCCCGAAGACGAGCTGGCCCTCGGCGGGCTCCTCCTGCCGCTGCCGCGCGGCCCAGAGCGAGGTCAGCCGCACCGCCTGCTCGAGCTCGCGCCGCGGGACACCGGCGGGCGGGCAGATGTCGAACGCCATCGCGATGTCGGAGCCCAGGTTGCGCTGGATCCTCGCCGCGGCCTCAGGTGAGAAGCGGGCCGGCGCGCCGTCGTAGACGGAGCGGAAGGTGACGCCGTCCTCGTCGACCGTGAGGAGCGTGTCGCGGAGCGAGAAGACCTGGAAGCCGCCCGAGTCGGTGAGGATCGGGCCGTCCCAGCCGGAGAAAGCATGCAGCCCGCCCAGCTCCGCGATGACGTCGTCGCCTGGGCGGAAGTGGAGGTGGTAGGTGTTGCCGAGGATGATGCCGGCACCGAGCGCACGGAGCTCCGCCGGGTCGAGCGTCTTGACAGTTCCTTTCGTACCGACGGGCATGAAGGCTGGCGTCTGCACCTCGCCGTGCGCGGTGCGCAGGATCCCGGCGCGGGCGGCGCCGTCCGTCGCCGTGACCGCGAACGACTCCATGGCGGCGAGCGTAGCTACGAGCGTGGCAGCGCTTCTGCCCTGCCACCACCCCGCCTGCCTGCGACGGCGGCGTCGGGCGCGCGCCAGATTCCGAGGCTGATGTCGAACCCGCGCACGCGGCGGCGCTCGTCGGGCTTGTAGCTCGCGTCGAGGGCACGCCGCACGAGCTCGGCCAGCGACAGGCCGGTCCTGTGCGCCTCCTCGATCAGGAACGCGTGCTGCTCATCGGTGAGTGTCACATGTGTCCTCCGGCCCATGACACATGGGTACCCCGTCCCAACTCACGAAAGCGCAACGTCTTCGCAGCGATTCCGTCAATTTTCCGCTCCCGAGCGAGGATATGATGAGCCTGCGCTCGAGGGCGCACCCGGTCCGCGGACAGGGCAGAGCCCACCTCGTTGCAACGCCAACACCGGAACGTCGATCTCGTCTCCGGCCCGACGACGCGGACACCGGGCCTCGAAGGAGGGAGGTCGTCGTGAACGTAGAGCAGCTCCGCAAGCAGGCGAAGGAGCTCGTGAAGTCGGCGCAGGCCGGCGATCCGGACGCGCTCGAGCGGCTCGGCGGGCGCGAGCCGATCCTGGCACGGGCACAGCTCGTGCTCGCGCGCGAGCACGGGTACGCGAGCTGGGCGGCGCTCCTCGCCGCGGTCGAGGCGAACGTCGAGCAGCTCGTCCGGGCTGCGACCGAAGGGCGCCGTCTCCGCGCAGAGCAGCTGCTTGGAGCCCGCCCGGAGCTCGAGCATGACCCGTGGGTGCGGCTCGTCCTCGGTCGCGACTGGCGCGGCGACCCGAACGCCCCGGGCGGGCCGCTCGGCTGGGCGCCCCTCGTCTACACGTGTCACTCATGCTTCGAGACGACCGCGCTCGCCCAGGAGCTGCTCGGACGCGGAGCCGACCCGAACGCCTTCTTCGTCAACGAGTACGGCCAGATGTCAGCGCTTTACGGCGCCGCCGGCAGGCGTCACGACCCGCAGCTCACCCGCGCGCTGCTCGAGGCGGGCGCGGATCCCGACGACGGCGAGTCGCTCTACCACTCGACCGAGGCGGAGAGCCCGGAGTGCCTCCGCATCCTGCTCGAGCACGGAGCGCAGACGTCCGGAACGAACGCGCTCGCCCACGCGCTCGACGAAGAGAGGCTGGAGCACCTCCGCCTGCTGCTCGAGCACGGCGCCGACCCGAACGAGGGCTTCTACGTCGCGCACGCGGTGCGACGCGGCCGCGGTCCCGAGACGATCGAGCTGCTCGTCTCGCACGGTGCCGACGTCGACCGGCGAGGCGGGGAGACGTGGCGCGGCGACGTCCCGCTACGCACGCCCTACCAGCACGCCGTCCTCCGAGGCAAGGGCGAGCTCGCAGAGCTCCTCGCGCGGCTCGGCGCCTCGACCGAGGTCGACCCGGCCGACGCCGCCGTCGCGGCGATCGCGCGCGGTGAGGGCCCCGACACGCCGCTCCCGGACGTACTCGACCCCGACGCGCAGGAGGTGCTCATCCTGACCGCGCTCGACGGCGGCCTCGACCGCGTTGTCGAGGCGGTCGGGCCGCACTTCAGCGGTGTCGTCGGCGGCTCGCCGGAGGGAACGCTCCTCCACCACGCCTGCTGGGTCGGCTCCGTCGAGGTCGTGGAGCGGCTGCTCGCGCTCGGAGCCGACCCGGCGGCACCGTCGCGCGCCGACTTCGACACGCCGCTCGACTGGGCCGTTCACGCCTCGCAGTACCACGGGCTCTCCGACCGTGACTACGTCGGCGTCGCCGAGCGGCTCGTCGCCGCAGGTGCGCCGGCCGAGAGCCGGTTCCCAGAAGCGGCGGAAGGACCGCTCGCGGAGTGGCTTCAGAGCAAGAGCATGGCGTCGCCGAAAGAGTAGAAGCGGTAGCGCTCCTCCACGGCGAGCCGGTAGAGGCGCCGGATCTCATCGACACCCGCGAACGCCATCACGAGCGCGAGCAGGGTCGAGCGCGGCAGGTGGAAGTTCGTCAGCAGCGCGTCGACGCGCCGGAACTCGAAGCCGGGCGTCACGAAGAGCGTCGTCCGGCCGGCAAGCTCACCCGTGCGCACGACCGTCTCGAGCACGCGCACGGTGGTCGTCCCGACCGCGAGCACGCGGTCGGCGGCGTGGATCCGCTCCCACGACTCGGGCCGCACCGAGTAGCGCTCACCGTGGAGCTCGTGCTCTTCGAGCGTCTCGGTCGCGAGCGGCCGGAAAGTGTCCAGGCCGACGTGGAGCGTGACCCGCTCGACGTCGAGCCGCGCGAGCAGCTCCGGCGTGAAGTGCAGGCCGGCCGTCGGCGCGGCCGCTGAGCCGGCCTCGTCCGCGTACACCGTCTGGTAGCGGGAGGGATCGACGAGCGGCTCGGTGATGTACGGCGGGAGCGGCGCCTCGCCGGCCGGCTCGCCCTCGAGGTGGACGCGCCAGCGCCCCTCGCCGAGGTGCGCGACGAGCTCGAGCGCCCCGAAGCGCATGCCCGGCTTCAGCCGCCGCGTCGGCCGGGCAAGCGCCAGCCAATCGCCGCCGCCCTCGTGCTCGAGCAGGAGCACCTCTCCTCTCGGCCGCTCGAGCCGGATCCGCGCCGGCACGACGCGCGTGTCGTTGACGACCGCGAGCTCGCCGGAAAGCTCGTCCGGCAGCTCCGCGAACGTCCGGTGCCGGACGGCGTCCGCAGCCCGGTCATAGACAAGTAGCCTCGAAGCGTCCCGGCGCTCGGCGGGCTGCTGCGCGACGAGCTCGGGCGGCAGGTCGTAGTCGAGCTCGGACGAGTCCATCCGACGCGGAGCGTAGCCTCCTGCCCGTGGACGAACAGGCACTCGAGCGGGCCATGGCCCGGATCGCGGGGGCCGCCTCAGGGCGTGCCGCGCCCGCGGAGCTCGAGGCCGCGCTTGAGCGCTCCCGTGCCCAGGTCGAGGCGCTCGCCGTTGCCGCGGCCGAGCTCGAGACAACCCTCCCGGAGCGGATCGGCGCCGCCGTGCACGACGGGCTCCGGGCAGAGGTGCTACCCGTTGCACGACATCTCGCCGAGATCCGCGGCCTGCTCAACCAGGCGATCGGCCGGCTCGAGCGGCTGGAAGGCGACCTTCTGGCCGAGCGGCACGCCCGCGTCGACGATCTCGCGCTGCTGGTCGACCTCGTCTCCTCGGGGTGGAAGGGCGTCAGCGACCGGCTCGAGAAGCTGGAGCGCGGCGCCGCCGGGACGCTCGTCGTCGCCCGGGACGGGCTAGACCCGGCGCGCAGGGAGGACGAGCCGAAAACGGCTGCCCTTCCCCATCTCGGTATCGAGCTCGATTCGGCCGCCTAGGGCGACGGCAAGCTCCCGCGCGATCGGGAGGCCGAGTCCCGTGCCGTGGCCGTCGTGCGACCAGAACGGCCGGAAGATTCGGTCCCGTTCCTCCCGCGCGATCCCCGGGCCAGTGTCTGCGACGTCGACGGTGACGGTTCCGTTCGAGCTCTGCAGGGCGAGCTCGATCCGGCCTCCGTCGGGCGTCCAACGGAAGGCATTGGAGAGCAGGTTGGAGATGACTTGCAGCACGCGGTCGCCGTCCGAGACGATCACCGGTGCCCCGTCCGCCTCCTGCGTGTACTCGATGCCGCGCCGGCGAGCCTCGTCGGCGAACGTCGAATAGGCGCGCTCGAGGAGCCGGCTCATGTCGACCTCTTCGGTGAGCACGGTGAACCTGTGCGCGTTCAGCTTCGCCAGGTCGAGCACGTCGCCGACGAGGCGGCCGAGACGCTCTGCCTCCTCCGCCACGATCTCGAGCGAGGCGTCCGCGAGCTCGGGATCGGTGACGACGCCTTCGCGCAGGGCGGCAACGTGACCGCGGATCGCGGTCAGCGGCGTGCGCAGCTCGTGCGAGACGGACATCAGGAAGTTTCGCTCGCGCTGCTCCGTTTCGGCGAGCCGGGCCGCCATCTCCCGGAAGCGCTCGGTGAGGTGCCCGATCTCACCTTTGCCGGGTACCTGCGGCACGTCCACGTCGTAGTGCCCTTCGGCGACCTGATCCATGGCGTTCGAGAGCCTGAGCACAGGCTCGGTGAGCCGGCGGGAGAGGTACCACGCGAGCCCGCCGACGACGACGAGAGCGACGAGGAGCGCCAGCGCGAGGCGTGACAGCAGCGTGAGCCATGTCTCGCGGAGCTCGGCCTTCGGCTTGGCCACGATCAGGTACGAGAACGTGACGCCCTTCTCGCCGCCCAGCCGCACCGGGTGGGAGGCGGCGAGGAACGTCCGGTTTTCCCCGGGCGGGTCGAACTCGAACGTCACCACCCGGTCGTCGCTCAGGTCGACGCCGACGTCCGCGGCACGGAGGCGGGCCAGCCCCGAGTCTTGCCCCGTGCCGGGATACGAGGACGCCCGGACGACCTCGAAGAGGCGGTCACCGGTCGCGGCCTCGAGCCTCTCGGCCGCGAAGGACGGCGCGGCTCTGTCCTCGTCCAGCGCGCGCACGGCGGACTCGGCGTAGAGCTCCGCGAGCCCGCTGGCCTCCTGACGCAGCTCTTTCAGCGTCTCGTTGCGGGAGTAGTCCTGGAAGAGGCGCAGCGCGATCAGGCTCGTGACGAGCCCGGCGAGCGCGATCCCCGCCAGGAAGAGCGCCGGCAGGCGAAAGCGCAGGGAGTTGAGCACGGCTTAACCTTAGGCGGCGGGAGCGGTCGTCCGCTCGGGCCCGACCTTGTAGCCGACGCCCCAGACGGTCACGATCGGCGACGCCTCGCCGAGCTTGCGGCGCAGCTGCCGCACGTGCACGTCGACGGTGCGCGTATCCCCGGCGAACGTGTACCCCCAGACGCGCTCGAGCAGCTGGTCGCGCGTGAGGACGAGACCCCGGTGGTCGAGCAGCTCCCAGAGGAGGTCGAACTCCTTCGGCGCGAGCTGGATCTCGTCGTCGCCGACCTTGACTTCGCGGCGACCGGCGTTGATGACGAGCTCGCCGTGGCGCAGCTCCTCCTCGACGTCGCGGCGGCGCTCCGGCGCCGAGCGCCGGAGGACGCTCTTGACCCGCGCGACGAGCTCGCGCGGGTTGAACGGCTTCGTCAGGTAGTCGTCTGCGCCGACCTCGAGGCCGATGATCTTGTCGACGTCCTCGTCTCGGGCGGTGAGCATCAGAATCGGCACGTCCGAGGTCTTGCGCACCCGCCGGCAGATCTCGATCCCGTCGATGTCGGGGAGCATCAGGTCGAGGATGATCAGCGCGGGCTGCTCGGCCGCGACCTGCGTCAGCGCAGCGCTCCCGGTGCTGACGGCACGCACCTCGTAGCCGGCGTTCTTCAGGTAGAGGGAGACGAACGACGCGATCGACGCCTCGTCCTCGACGACCAGAATCGTTTGCGCGCCCGCCGCCATCAGCCCGAAGTGAAGCGGATGACGTTCTTCTCAGGCGTGCCGAGCGCGAAGCGGCGCTCGAGCTCGGGCAGCGGATCGCAGCTCGTCCGCTCCCGGATGCTGCTGCAGTCGTCTCCGTCGATCGAGTACACACCCGGATCCACAGTCGCGAGCTCGGCGCGGAGGCTCGCCCAACCCCGGCCGACGGCGGAGAGGTCGATGCCGCGGCCGGTGATCACGATCCGGTAGCGGCCGCCGATGACGCGGAAGCGCATCCCGGTGCCCGAATAGCGGATGCCGGTCTCGCCCACGAGCCGGACGGGCTGGTCGTCGCCCCAGACAACCGGCAGGTTGGCGTCCTCGGGCGTCAGGTCCCAGATGGTGACCGTGCCGCTCACGAGGCGGCCGATCACGGCGCCGCGAGCGTCGATCGAGACCTTGCCGCGGCCGGCCTCGACGGAGAGCGTGCCTTCGCCGGCGCTCGGCGCGGCCGCACCGGCGACCGGAAGGCTGAGCGCGAGCAGGGTGAGGAGGACCAGGGTCTTGCGCATCAAGTCCGCAGTATCGGCACAGCCGCGTGTGCCGAGGGTCAGGTGCATGTAAGGGAAGTGTATGTGCGGCCTAGCCGCCGGGCCAGCCGTAGATTCCACCCATGAACGAGATCGCGGACTTCGGCGAGATCATCCTCGTCGTCGCGTCGGGGTTCATGCTTGCCCTCTTCGGCCGGACGCTGACGGAGCGGTTCGCGATCCCGAGCGCGGCGCTCTTCCTCCTCGCAGCGGCGGCCGTGTCGGACATCGTCCCGAGCTTCGGCGACGCGATCTCATTCGTCACGGTGGAGCGGATCGGCGTCCTCGCCTTGATCGTGATCCTGCTCGAGGGCGGCATGCGGATCGGCTGGCACCGGGCCCGCGTCGCGCTCGTCCCAATCGTCTCGCTCGGCGTGCTCGGCACGTTCGCGACGGCCGCGCTCGTCGCCGCCGCGGCGCACTGGCTGCTCGGCTTCTCATGGATCACGAGCGGGCTGCTCGGAGCCGCGCTGGCTCCCACCGATCCTGCGGTCACCTTCTCGGTCCTCGGCGGCCGTGAGGTCCGCGGTCGCACCGGCACGATCCTTCAGGGGGAATCGGGAGCGAACGATCCGGTCGGGATCGCGCTGATGATCGGAATGATCGAGCTCGCCACCAGCGACGACGGCAGCTTCTGGACGGTGGTGCGCGAGTTCGCCGTCGAGATGACGGGCGGTGCGGTCGTCGGCGTCCTCGGTGCGGTGGCGCTCTTGCCGCTGATGCGCCGCGCCAGGCTGCCTGAAACGTCGCTCTATCCGCTGCAGGTGCTCGCGGCGGCCGGGGTGATCTACGGGGCGGCCACGCTCGTGCACGGGTCAGGCTTCCTGGCTGTCTTCCTCACTGGGCTCCTGATCGGAGACGCAGACGCGCCGCACCAGGAGGAGACCGAGGGCTTCCTCTCCTCCCTCGCGAGCCTCGCCGAGATCACCGCCTTCGTCGCCTTCGGCCTGACGGTCGACCTCACCGACGTTCTCTCGAGCGGCGACTGGCTCGACGGCCTCGTGCTCGCGGTCGTGCTCGGCCTGCTCGTCCGGCCCCTGGTCGTCGTCGCCCTCCTCCTACCGGTGCGGTTGACGTGGGGTGAGCGGCTCTTCGTCGCCTGGAGCGGTCTGAAGGGCGCCGTGCCGATCCTGCTCGCGGCGCTCGCCGTGATCGCGGCGGTCGACGACGGCCCCCAGATCTACGACATCGTCTTCGTCGTGGTGCTCTTCTCGGTCGTCGTCCAGGGCACGCTGCTGCCGACGGTCGCGGCGCGCCTGCGCGTGCCGCTGTACCGGGTGGAGTGACCTACTTTCCGTAGGTGTAGAAGCCGCGGCCCGACTTCCGCCCGAGCAGGCCGGCATTGCGCATCGCGACGAGGCGCGCGCGGCGGTGCCATGCGGGCTTCACGCGTCTTCTCGTACAGCGCCTCGGACGCGTGCACGTGCACGTCGATCCCGACGAGGTCGACGAGCGTGCAGGGCCCCATCGGCCAGCCGGCGCCGTTGCGCATCCCGGTGTCGAGGTCCTCCGGCGTCACGCGCGCTTCGTCGAGGACGCGGATGCAGTCGTTCAGGAGCGGGATCAGCACGCGATTGACCACGAAGCCGGGCGTGTCGTGACAGCGGATCGGCGTCTTCCCGATCCGCTCGCCGAATGCGTAGGCAGTCTCGAACGGCTCGTCCGCAGTCAGCTCGGCGCGGACGATCTCGACCAACGGCATCAGCGGGGCCGGATTGAAGAAGTGCATGCCGACAACACGCTCGGGCCGGGTCGTCGCGGCGGCGATCTCGGTCACGGAGAGCGCGGACGTGTTCGTCGCGAGCACCGCCTCGGGCCGGCAGATCCGGTCGAGCTCGGCGAAGAGCTCCTGCTTCGGCTCGAGCTCTTCGACGATCGCCTCGATCACGAGGTCGCAGTCGGCGAAGTCGTCCAGCTCGGTCGTCAGCGTGAGCCGATCGACGGCCTCGTCGCGCGCCGCCTGCTCCAGCTGCCCCTTCTCCACCTTGCGGGTGAGGAAGTGCGCGATCCTCGACTGCGCCTGCTCGCCGAGCTCCAGGCTGATCTCACGGCCAACGGTGTCGACCCCTGCCTCGACGCAGAGCTGCGCGATCCCGGCGCCCATGGCACCGAGGCCGACCACGCCGACTTTCCGCACCTCCGCCACGGCGGCGGATGCTAGCGACTAACCGGTGCGGCGCCACCGGCGTACGTTCTCCACCTCGTCGAGGCGGGAATCGACGCCGTAGCGGAGGGCCAGCGGCCCGACCGCGAGGATGAAGAGCAGCACGAGCAGCTCCATGTCGCAAATGCTACAGGGCTAGATGCGCTCTATGACGGCGGCGATCGCCTGGCCGAAGCCGATGCACATGCAGGCGATCCCGTAGCGCGCCTCGCGCCGCTCGAGCTCGTTCAGGAGCGTCGCCGTGACGCGGGCGCCGGTCGCGCCGAGTGGATGGCCGAGCGAGATCCCGCCGCCGTTCGGGTTGATGTCGGCGAAGCGGTCCTCGAGGCCCGCGTCGTGTGCGAACTGGAGCACAACCGAAGCAAACGCCTCGTTCACCTCGATCACCGAGATGTCGTCCCAGCCGAGCCCGGCCTTCTCGAGCGCCTTGCGGCACGCCTCCGGGTTGCCGTGGAGCATCCGGTACGGGTCGACCCCGGAGAGCCCGAACGAGACGAAGCGCGCGCGCGGCTCGAGCCCGAGCCGGGTCGCGGCAGCCTCGCTCGTGACGAGCACGGCGGCGGCGCCGTCGACGATCTGGCTCGAGTTCCCCGCCGTGACGACGCCGTCGGGCAGGAAGGCCGGCTGGAGCGAGGCGAGCTTCTCGGCGGACGTGTCGCGCCGCGGCGCCTCGTCGACCGCGAAGAGCACGGCCGCGCCCGCAGCCGAGACCTCCACCGGGACGATCTCGTTCTCGAAGCGGCCTTCGTCGATCGCCGCGATCGCGCGGCGGTGGGACTCGAGCGAGTAGTCGTCCAGCGCCTCGCGGGAGAGATTCCACTCGGAGGCGAGCGCCTCGGCCGAGATCCCCTGCGGGACGATCTGCCAGCGCTCGTGCAGCTTGTCTGAGAGGTCGCCGCCGTTCGAGCCCATCGGCACGCGCGACATCATCTCGACGCCCGCAGAGACGACGACGTCGAGCTGACCGGCCCAGACCGCCGCAGCGGCGTTGAAGTTGGTCTGCAGCGACGAGCCGCACTGCCGGTCGACCGTGGTGCCGCAGACCGTCTCGGGCCAGCCGGCGACCATCGGAGCCATCCGGCCGATGTTCCAGCCCTGCTCGCCGATCTGCGTCACGCAGCCCATCTGGATGTCCTCGACCTCGGCCGGGTCGAGGTCGTGACGGGCGACGAGCCCGTTCAGCACCTGTGCCGCGAGCTCGTCGCCGCGGGTGCCCGCGAGGGAGCCGTTCCGCTTCCCGATCGGGCTGCGGACCGCGTCGACGATGTAGGCGTCGCTGCGCGTCATGACGCGAATGTAGCGCGTAGGCTGCGGGCGAGGTGCGCACGCTCGCCGCCGCCGTGCTCGTCGCCGCCGCCGGACTCGCCGCCGCCGCTCCCGCGGGCGCTGCGCCGCAGCTCGTCCGGATCGCCACGGCCGCACAGCCGGTCTACGTCACCGCCGCCCCCGGCGACCCGACGGGTCTCTACGTGGTCGAGAAAGCGGGCAGTGTCCGCGTCCTTCGCGACGGCGTCCTCCAGCCGGAGCCGTTCCTGCAGCTTCAGGGCCTCTTCGCAGACGGCGAGGGCGGCCTGCTCTCGATCGCGTTCGCGCCGGACTACGCGGCCTCCGGTCTCCTCTACACGTATGCGAGCACCGCGAACGCGAGCGGCGCGCCCATGGACATCGAGATCGCCGAGTACCGGCGCTCCGCGGCCGATCCGGGTCGCGCCGACCCGGCCAGCCGACGGCTCCTCCTGCGCATCCCGCATCCGGGCCAGACGAACCACTGGGGTGGCCAGTTGCAGTTCGGCCCCGACGGCTTCCTCTACGCGGGCACCGGGGACGGCGGCGGCGGCAACGACCCGGGCGAGAACGCCGAGAACCTCGGCAGCCTGCTCGGCAAGCTGCTCCGCATCGACCCGCGCGCCGGCGCTCCGTATGCGATCCCGCCGGGCAACCCGTTCGCCGGCGTCACCGGCGCACGCCCTGAGATCTGGGCCTACGGCCTGCGCAACCCCTGGCGCTTCTCGTTCGACCGCGTGACCGGGGACCTCGTGCTCGCCGACGTCGGCCAGAACGCCTGGGAGGAAGTCGACTTCGCGCCGCGCGGCACCGGTGCAGGTGCCTTCTACGGGTGGGACGCGTTCGAGGGAACCGCACGGATCGCCTCGGAGCCGCTGCCGGCGGCCGCACACACGCTGCCAGTGCTCGTGCGGCCGCACTCGGAGGGTGACTGCTCGATCACGGGCGGCTACGTCGTCCGCGCACCCGACCTTCCCTCGCTTGCCGGCCGGTATGTGCACGCCGACTTCTGCGTCGGCTCGGTCCGGTCGGCGCTGCTGCAGCCGGGCTCTGCGCAGGGTGATGCCCCGACCGGCGTCACGCTCGCCAATCCGTCGAGCTTCGGCGAGGATCTGGAGGGCTGCGTCTACGTCGTCTCGCTGCAGGGCGGCGTCTTCCGCCTCACCGAGAGCCCCGCGCCCGTCGTGCCCTGCCGCGCCGCGGCGCGCCCCGCCGACGCCGACGCCCGACACCGACGCCCACACCCACGCCGACGCCCACGCCCGCGCCGTCACCACAGCCGGCGTCGTCTCCCGACCCGGCGCCCGCGGCCGCCGACACGACGCCGCCCGAGACGACGGTCGAGCGCGGCCCGGGAGCGCGGACGACGAACCGGCGCGTGACGATCGTCGCGAGGGCGTCGGAGCAGGGACGCTTCGAGTGCAGCCTCGACGGCGGCGCGTTCGTTGCCTGCGCGATGCCGTTCACGACACCGCCGCTCGCAGAAGGCCCGCACCGCCTCGCGCTTCGCGCCGTCGACGCGGCGGGGAACGCCGAGCCTCAGCCGGCGTCGTGGGCCTGGCGGGTCGATCTGAACCCGCTGCGCCGTTGGGACACGGAGGTGCTACTGACCCGGCTGGCGCGCGCGATGCGCTCGGGGCTTCGCATCCGTGCCGTGCTCGAGCCACACGCTTCTGGCCCGATCTCGGTGCAGCTCAGGACGGCTCGCGGCCGGCTGCTGGCAGCCGACTCCGCCCGCGCGGGAGCACGCGTCCGCATCGACCTCGGCCGTGCCCGCGCGCTGCGACCGCTCGCGATCACGGCCCGCTTCGGCGGCGTCTCGCTCACGCGCCGAGTCGGGCGCTAGCCTCGAGTGGGTCGAGGTCGTCGTGCTCGACCTCTGATCCCGAGAGGCGCCGAACCGGCAAGTACACTCGCCGCCGTGGGCATGCTGCAACGGGTCCTGCGGAGGAAGCCGGCGGCCGACGACGAGGCCACTCCCCCTCCCGCGCCGAAACGCCGCCGCCACGCGCCGCCGCCGAGCGAGCTCCGGCGCGAGCGGCACGCCCTGCTGCGGCTGCGCGAGCAGAAGCTCCGCGATCTCGGCGGGCTTTCCCTGGAGATGTACCGGCGCGACCGCTTCCGCGAGGACCTGCTGCTCGAGCGCTGCGCCGAGCTGATCGGGCTCGAAGCGAGGATCCACGAGCTCGACGTCCTCCTCGGCTCCGCGCGGCCGACGTCCGGCGCGCCCGGGCCGGCCCGCTGCGAATGCGGCGCGCCGCTGCTCTGGGGGTCGCGCTTCTGCGCGAACTGCGGCCGACCGAGCGCTTCGCGCGCGGCCGGGGGAGCGCGGTGACGGAGCCTGACCGGCTCCGGTGCCAACGGTGCGGCGCAGCCGTCCTGGCAGACCAGGAGTACTGCCTCGAGTGCGGCGTCGTGCTCGGCGCACATCCCGGCGTCGTCGACCGCGCGTCTGCCCGCGTCGCCCGGCGGCACGCCTGGGCCGGCACCTGGATCCTCCCCGCCCTGCTCGGGCTGGTGGTGGCCGCGCTCGGGACCGCCGCCGCGATCGCGATCTCCGGCAGCGCGGCCTCACCGACCGCCGTGTCCGTGGCGACGGGAGGGAACCTCACGGTCACCGAGACCGGCTCGACGCTGACGGCCCCGGAGCCGACCGCGCCGTCACAGACGACGAAGAGTCCCCCTGCCGCAGCCACGACCGCCACCCTGCCCGCGAACCCGGCGACGGTCACGTGGCCTCGCGGCCGGCGCGGCTGGACGATCGTGCTCATCTCGATGCCACAGGCGAACGGCCGCGCGGCCGCGGCCGACGAGGCAGCGGAGGCGCGTAGCGGCGGCCTGCGCCGCGTCGGCGTGCTCGACTCGTCCCGCTTCGCCAGCCTCCACCCCGGCTACTACGTCGTCTTCACCGGCGTCTTCGACTCGGAGGTCGAGGCCGCGAGCGCGCTGCAGCGGGCGCGCGCGGTCGTCCCCGGCGCCTATCCGCGCGAGATCGTTCCGTAGCCTCGAGGTGTGAGTTTCGCCGCGAGTGGGCACACGCGCCCTTAACGGGGCGAATCCCCGGGCGCGCCCCCAAGCTCTGCCTACTTTTGTAACCGACTTTGTAACACGGCCCGGTTGTCCGTATACTCGGGGTCGACCAGTCCGGCCAGAACGATTTTCGGCCTGCTTACGGGACGAACAGGGAGCCATGACCGTTCAGATGGAAGCCCAGCTGCTGCAGCTGCAGACGTGCATGTATCAGTATTCGCGCGCGATCTACCGCTCGATCAAGGACCTGATCGACCCCTACGCGAAGCCGGCCGTGCAGCTCGAGTCGCGGCGCGCCGTGCTCGAGCAGTGCGAGCAGACGATGGAGCGGCTCGCCGCCGACCCGCACTACTTCGCGAAGCCGGACCGGGCGCTCTTCCAGGACATCCGCCGCTTCTTCCCGATCACCGTCCAGGCCCAGGTCGCCTGGGCCGTGAAGGAGGGCGTCGCCGCCGCGGTCGGCTTCATCGAGGAGCAGCTCGAGGCCGGGGCGCTCGACGGGGGCGTCGCCCGCTGCCGCGCGACGACGCGCAAGGGCAAGCCGTGCCAGCGCACGCCGCTGCCCGAGCGCGACTACTGCCCCTCGCACCAGCACCTAGAACGTTCTCTCGCGGCTGCCTGAGATGCGCGGAAGCGAGCGGATAAGCTCGCGCTGCGTGTCGCACGACACCGACAAGCTGATCCGCCAGCTCTCGCTCGTCGCGTTCCTGATGGCGGAGCGGCGGCCGCTGACGGCGCGCGACGTCAAGGGCAACGTCGAGGGCTACTCGGAGATGTCGGACGAGGCGTTCGCCCGCCGCTACTACTCCGACCGCGCCGAGCTGATCGCGCTCGGCGTCCCCCTCCACTCCCAGCGCGACGAGTTCACCGGCGAGGAGCTCTACACCCTCCGCTCGGAGAACTACTTCCTCGACGAGCTCGAGCTGGAGGACGACGAGCTCGCGGCGCTCCAGACCGCGCTCTACATGCTCGAGGGCACCTTCGCCTACGCGGAGCCGCTGCGCCTCGCGCTCCAGAACCTCGCGCTCGGCCGCCCCGGCTTCGACGACGCGCCGACCGAGACGGCCGCCAGCGTCCAGGTTCGCGACCCGGACTACTCGCCCGAGATGGCCGGCCGGCTCTCGAAGCTGGAGTCCGCGATCTCGAAGCAGCGGACGATCAAGTTCAGCTACTGGTCGCCCCGCCGCGACGCGGTACGGGAGCGGATGGTGAATCCCTATGCGCTCCGCCGCGACCGCGGCACGTGGTACGTGGTCGGGCACGACATCGACCACGACGCCGTCCGCACCTTCCGCGTCTCCCGGATCCGAAGCGACATCCGCTTCGCGACCCGGCGCGAGCGCGACTTCCGCCGGCCGCTCGACTTCGACGTGGACGCGTACCGCGTCGGCGAGGAGTGGCAGCACGGGCCACCCGCCGGGATCGCGCGGATCGAGGTCAACGGCGACACCGCGTGGTGGGTGCACCGGACGCTGCCCGAAGCCGGGACGCTCACCGACGGTGTCTTCGAGACCGAGTACGCCGCGATCGAGCCGCTCGCAGGCTGGGTCCTGCGCCAGAACGGGCGTGCCGTCCCGCTCGAGCCGGCCGAGCTGCGCGTGGCCTGCGCCGAGGGCTTGCGCAGGGTTCGCGAGGCCCACGAGGGCGAGCCGCCGAAGCTCGCGCGCGTGAAGGCCGTCGCAAGCGGCGGCGACGGCAGCGAACGACCTGCGCCCCCCGTCGCGCCTGAGCGCTTCGGCGTCCTCCAGGCGCTGCTCGCCCACCTGCTCGCGGCGTGCGGCGAGAGCCGCCAGGCCGAGCTCGATGCGGACGCGCTCGCGACCCGCTTCCACATTCCGCCCGACGAGCTCCAGGACCATCTCTCGCTGCTCAACCTCGTCAACTTCGGCGGCGGCTGCTACACGGTGTACGCCCAGCTCGACGGCGACCGCGTGCGCGTCGACAAGGAGCTGTACGGCGACGTCTTCCGGCTGGCGCCGCGCCTGACGCCGCTCGAGGCGCGCGCGATCCGGCTCGCGCTCGACATCGTCGGCCCCTCGATCGCCGCCCAGGTGCACACGCCGCTCGACCGCGTGCGGCAGAAGCTCGAGGAGACGTTCGGCCAGTTCGAGGACCACCAGACCCCGGAGCAGCGCCCGCAGAGCGACGAGGAGGAGCTCGTCGCCACGCTCTCCGCTGCGCTCGAGCAGCGCCGGGTCGTGGCGATCGACTACCTGAAGGAGGGCGAGGAGACGCCGACCGAGCGGCTGATCGAGCCCTACTCCTTCGAGCGCGTGCTGCCGAACTGGATCATCCATACCTGGGACCTGTCCTCCGGCGGCGAGCGCTCGTTCCGGCTCGACCGGATGCGCTCGGCCCGGCTCACGGACGAGCGGTTCGAGCCGCGCGTGGGCTTCGACCCGCACTTCCTCGAGGACACGCGACCTGTGAATGTCCGCTACGCGAAGCCGATCGCGCGCTACCGCGTCGAGAAGGGTGCGGTCCGGCTCACGGACGGGTCGGCGCTCGCCACCCTGCGCGCAGGCAAGCGGGGCGACTGGCTGCTGGGCGAGATCCTCGCCGACCGCGGCGAGGCGGTCGTCGTCGAGCCGGCGGACATCCGGCCGACGATCGCGAAGCGCGCCGCGCAGCTCCTGCGCGACCTGCGGCTTTCGCGCGTCAGGAGACCGGCAGCGTCAGCGTGAAGACCGCGCCCTCGCCGGGCGCGGAGTCGACCGCAAGCGAGCCGCCGTGGGCCTCGGCGAACGAGCGCGAGAGGAAGAGACCGAGCCCCGTCCCCGGCTTGTCGGTCCCCGCGACGCGGCCGAACTTCTCGAAGATCTGCGCCTGGTGCTCCGGCGCGATCCCCGGGCCGGTGTCGCGGACGCAGACGACGACGTGGCCATCGTCGGCGCGGGCCTCGATGTGCACCTCTCCACCCGAGTCGGAGTACTTGATCGCGTTCGAGATCAGATTGTCGACGAGCTGGCGCAGGCGCTCCGCGTCGCCGCGGACGGCGGGAAGCGCCGGCGGCAGCTCGGAGGTGAGCCGCACCTCGTCCTGGCCGACTCCGGCGGCCGCGACCGAGTCGCGCACGACGTTTGCCAGGTCGACCTCCGCGAAGGCGTAGCCGAACGTGCCGGCCTCGATGCGCGACGTGTCGAGCACGTCGCCCACGAGCGCCGAGAGCCGCGTTGTCTCGTCGGCGATCACGGCGAGGAACGACTCGCGCTGGTCGGGGCGGAGCTCGCGCCAGCGATGCTGGAGGGTGCGCGCGGAGCCGATCACCGCCGCCATCGGCGTCCGCAGCTCGTGTGAGACGAGCGAGACGAAGTCGGCCCGCAGCGCCGAGAGGCGGCGCAGCTCTTCGACGGTGGCCCGCTCAGCCTCGTAGGTGCGAAGGTTCTGGACCGTCGTAGCCACGAGCCGGCCGAGAAGCGTGACGAGGTCGATCTCGACCTGGCTGAACGACGACGGCTCCGTCCGCGAGATCGCGAGCGCGCCGATCGAGCGGCCGCCGAGCTGGAGCGGCGCGAGCACGCGCGAGCGGACGCCGAGCGCGAGCAGATCTGCTTCCCCCGGGTACCGCAGCTCCGCGATGTCCTCGCGGTAGACGGTCCGACCCTCGCCGATGACCTGTTCGAGAACCGAGTCGGAGACGCCGATCAGGCTTCCCGGCGGCAGGTGGTCGTCCGCGCCGATTCCCGCCGTCGCGATGACGCGCGCGGCGCCCCCCTCGACGAGCACGATCGCAGCGCGGTCGAACGGCAGTAGGCCACGCAGCTCCTGCGCGAACGCTGCGAACGCAGCGTCGAGCTCGAGCGAGGAGGAGAGGGCGCGCGCGGCGCGGCTCGTCGCCTCGAGCACGTCGACGCGGCGGCCGAGCTCGTCCCGCAGCCGCTCGGCCTCGGCGGCCCGATTCTCGGCGTCGAATGCCTGAGTCCGCTCCATGTCCACGAGCCGGCCGACCACGCCGCCCAGCGCGAGCGCCACCAGCACGCGCACGACGAGCGCGTCGTAGCGGGCGGGGATGTCGAACTCGGTCTCGCGCCACCACTCCAGCGCGAGCAGGATCGGTAGCGTCAGCGCGCCCGCGATCAGGCCGATTCGCAGCCGGAAGAACAACGCCGCCTCGACGACGACGAGGAAGATCAGCGACCGCAGCGGCTGCCCGGGCTCCCACGCGAAGACGAACATCAGGCCGGTCGCGATCGCCGCATCGGTGAGCACGCAGGCGGCGACGAGGTTGCGGCGGCGGCCGTGCCAGCGGTACGCGAGCACGAGCAGGACGAGCGAGGCGGCGGCCGCTACCGCGATCAGGATCCAGGCCGCCTCCTCGTAGCCCGGCGGGAAGCTGTCGCGATCGACGAAGACCTTCGCGCGCCGCGAGCAGGACGAGCCCCACGCGGACGAACGCGAGGATCCGGATCAGGCTCATTCGCCGCTTCGCTCGTCGATCCTGGCGAGCGCCCAGCCCGCGTGCTCGCGCAGCACGTCGTCGTCGTCCGCGGCGTACCGGGCGACCGCCGCACGCTCGGCGGCGCCGCCCACGTTGCCCGCGGCGACGAGCGCATTCCGGCGCAGCCAGCGCGGCTCGTTGCGCGGGACGTAGAGCCGCTCGTACCGCTCGACGAGCTCCTCGCCGTCCAGCGCCAGCCACTCGACCAGGGACACGTTCGGCTCGGCACCCTCGGTGGGGGCGTCGCCTGCGCGCCGCTTCTCGATGCCCCGGTTCCAGGGACACACGTCCTGGCAGATGTCGCAGCCGTAGACGAGCGCGCCGAGCTCGCCGCGGTAGTCCTCGGGGATCGGGGCGGGCGCCTGCGTCCAGTACGAGAGGCAGCGCGTCGAGTCGAGCGTGCCCGGCTCGTCGAGCGCGCCGGTCGGGCAGGCGTCGATGCAAAGGGTGCACGAGCCGCAACCGGCGTCGAGCGGAGCCGACGCCTCGACCTCCCGGTCTGTGACGAGAGTGCCGAGCACGACCCAGGAGCCGTGGCGTCGCGTGATCGCGAGCGTGTTCTTGCCGTAGAAGGCGACGCCCGCGCGCACGGCCCCCTCCCGGTCGACGTGGTCGTTGGCGTCGACGAGCACCCGGTAGGAGCCTCCGAGCCTGCGGCCGAGCGCGTCGAGCTTCTCCCGCAGCTCCGCGTAACGATCCGACCACGTGTAGCGCGCGAGCCGACCCTCGCCCGGCCCGGGATCGGCGCCGGGCGCGTAGTAGCAGAGCGCCGCCGAGATCACCGTGCGCGCTCCCGGAAGCAGCGTCTCCGGGTGACAGGAGACCTCGGGCCGCCGCGTCGTGAAGCCCATGTCGGCGAAGAGACCGCGCTCTTTGCGCTCGCGGATGTGCAGCTCCGTCTCCGCGTAGGGCTCGGCCGGTGCCGCGCCGATCGCGTCGAGCCCGAGCTCGGCGCCGGCGTGAACCAGCTCTGCTGCCGTCATGAGAGGATTGTGCACGTGAAAGCGATCCGTATCCACGAGGACGGCGGCCCCGACGTGCTCCGCTACGAGGACGTCCCAGACCCGGTCGCAGGCCCCGGCGAGGTGCTCGTCTCCCTCCGAGCGGCGTCACTGAACCATCTCGATCTCTGGGTGCGCAAGGGCCTACCTTCGGTGCCGAAGCCGCGCATCCTCGGCGCCGACGGCGCCGGCGTCCGCGTCGACACCGGCGAGCGCGTCGTCATCAATCCCGGGCTGGAGCACGGCAACGCGATCACGGTCATCGGCGAGCACACCGACGGGACGCACTGCGAGCTGATCGCCGTGCCGGAGACGAACGTGTTCCCGCTCGACGACGCAATCGACTTCGAGACGGCGGCGGCGTTTCCGCTCGTCTTCGAGACGGCCTTCCGCATGCTCGTGACGAGGGCGCAGATCAAGGCCGGCGAGTGGGTGCTGATCTGGGGTATCGGCGGCGGCGTCGCGCTCGCCGCCTTCGAGATCGCCCGCGCGGTGGGCGCGAAGACGCTCGTGACATCAGGGTCGGACGAGAAGCTCGCACGGGCGCGCGAATGGGGCGCCGACCTGGCCGTCCCGCACGCGGACGCGGCGGCGGCGGCGAAGGAGCTCGGCGGCGTCGACCTCGTCGTCGAGACCGTCGGCGAGGCGACATGGAAGGACTCGCTCTCGGCGGTCAAGCTCGGCGGCCGCGTCGTCGTCTGCGGCGCCACGAGCGGGCCGAACCCGCCCGCGCAGCTGCACCGCTTCTGGTGGAAGCAGCTGACGGTCTACGGCTCCACGATGGGCACGCGCGCCGACTTCCTGGCCGCCTACGAGCTCGTCCGCAGCGGCCGCGTTCGCGTGCACGTCGACTCGACCTTCCCGCTCGCGGAAGCGCGCGCCGCCCACGAGCGCCTGGAGCGCGGCGAGCAGCTCGGCAAGATCGTGCTGGCCATCCCCGGCTAACCGGTAGCGTCAGCCACGTGGCCCAGCTGCACTTCGGCCTGATCCTGCCCAACTACGGCGAGGCGCTCGGCCCCGAGCGGCTCGCGTCGGCCGCGGCAGCCGCGGAGGAAGCAGGCTTCGACTCCGGCTGGGTCACGGACCACATGATCGTGCCGCCGGAGCACGCGCCGGTGTACGGATCGATCGCGGAAGCGCTCGTGTCGCTCGGCTTTCTCGCCGCGCGGACGCAACGGCTCGAGCTCGGCGTCTCGGCGCTCGTCGTCCCGCAGCGGAACCCGCTTGTCGTGCTCAAGCAGCTGTCGACGCTCGACCTGCTCTCGGGCGGCCGCATCGTCACCGCCGTCACCGCGGGCTGGATGGAGGGTGAGTTCGAGCTCCTCGGCGCGGACTTCGAGCGCCGCGGGCGCCTGCTCGACGAATGGCTCGACCTCGCTGCGGCCGTGTTCGAGCAGATGCCGGGACGCGTTGTCTACAAGGGCGAGTTCTTCTCGGTGGACGGCTGGCTCGCGCCGGCGCTCGTTCGCCCCGGTGGCCCCGAGCTCTGGGTGGCCGGGGTGTCGCGGGCGACAGTACGACGGGCGGCGCGTACGGGTGTCTGGCACCCGGTGGCGCTGCCGCCGGACGAGCTGCGCCCGCTGACCGCCGAGCTGCGCGAGCGACGGCAGGACAGCCGCATCGTCCTGCGCATCGGCGTCTCGCTCCGTCCTGAAAGCGAAGCGGGGCGCGACGAGCGCGGCCGCCATGCGATCGCCGGCCCGCCGGAGTGGGTCGCGGAGCGGCTCCTCGAATACGTCGAGGACGGCTGCGACGGCTTCGTCGTCAACCTCGAGTACGACCGGCCGGGCCTGGACGAGCGGGTGCTCGAGTTCGGCGAGCGGGTGGCCGCACCGCTGCGGGCAGCAGCCGCTAACCGAAGCCGAGGATGAACTTGGCGTCGTCGGACATCTTCTCCGGCGTCCAGGGCGGGTCGAAGGTCAGCTCGACCTCCACCTCCTCCACGCCCTCGACCGCGGCGGTCGCGTCGTGGATCGACTCCTGGATCATCGGCCCGGCCGGGCAGCCCATCGAGGTGAGCGTGTGGATCACCTTCACCTTGGGGCCCTCGATCTCGACGTCGTAGAAGAGCCCGAGCTCGACGATGTCCATTCCGAGCTCCGGGTCCTCGACTCCGTGGAGCGCGTTGACGATCTCCTCGCGGTCGACCATGACGTCAGGTTAGCCGAGGAGGCGCACTTCCTCTTTTCGCTCGCGCGCGAAGAAGTGGATGCTCTCGGCGAAACGAACCCAGTTGCAGCGCATGCACATCACGAGCGAGTGCGTGCGGGCGCTGTCGGTGAGGAAGCGGACGCCGCGCAGGAGGTCGCCGTTGGAGACGCCGGTGGCGACCACGATCACGTCCCCGGAGGCAAGGTCGTCGGACGAGAAGACGCGGTTCACGTCCTCGACGCCGTGCTCCGCGGCCGCCTCGATCTCGCCGCGCGTCGTCGGCCAGAGCTGCGCCTGCAGCTCGCCGCCGAGGCAACGCAGCGCCGCGGCGGACAGCACGGCCTGCCGCGTGCCGCCGATGCCAACGGCGAGATGATCGTTCGTGCCGCGGATCGCAGCCGAGATCGACGCGGTCACGTCGCCGTCCTGGATCAGCTTGATCCGGGCGCCGGCGGCGCGGATCTCCTCGATCAGGTCGTGATGACGCGGCCGGTCGAGCACGAGCGCGGTGATGTCGTTCGCGTTGCGACCGAACGCCTCGGCGATCGCGGTGACGTTCTCGCCGACCGGCCGCGTGAGGTCGATCCGGCCCAGGGCCCGCGGGCCGACGGCCATCCGACGCATGTACATGTCCGGCAGGCGTAGCAGCGATCCGGGCGGCGCCGCGGCGAGCATCGCCATCGCGCCCGTGCCGCCGCGCGCGACCACGCCGCGCCCCTCGAGCGGGTCGAGCGCGAGGTCGAACTCATCGCCGCCGGCGCCCACCTCCGCGCCGACCGGTAGCACGCCGTCCTCCCTCGAGCCGATCACAACCGAGGCCGAGATGGGAAGCTCGGCGAGCCCTGCGAGCATCGCGCCCTCAGCCGCCTCTTCGGCCGCATCCTGGTCGTCCCGCCCCAGCCACCGAGCCGCCGCGAGCGCCGCCCACTCGGTTGCGCGCGCGAAGAGCGCGCACGGGCAGGTCGAAGCGGGTCCCTCGGTCACCGCGTCGCCTGCGCGACTCGCTCGGCGCGGGCGAGCACGAGCTCCATCACGGCCGCGATCGCGTCCCGCTGCGACTCGTTCTCGATCACAGGGACGTCGTAGCGGGCGGCGCGGTCGAGCACGTATTCCTGGATCATCCTGATCTCGGGCAGGCCGGACATGTAGCGGTCGACCGGACGGATGCCGTCGGAGGAGTGGTCGCGCGCCCAGAAGTGCGTCCGGTGCAGCTCCTCGTCGTGGATCGCGAGCACGCACTGGACGACGAGCGCGTCGCGAAGCTCGGTCGACAGCATCCCGGGGACGAGATGGATGCCCTCGAGCACCATCGACCAGCCCTCGTCGAGCGCCCGCTGGAGCGCGGCCTCGACGCCCGTGAGCACGTTCCGCGTCTGGTCGAGGAAGCCGAGCAGCGCAGCGTCGCCGGACTCCTCCTCCTCGGCCTTCGTCAGCCCGAGACCTGCCTCGAAGCTCGAGTAGTGGATCGAGGGCATGAACTCCTTCGCGAAGAAGGCCCGCATCGTCTGGCGGACGAAGTCCGTCGACGTGACGCGGGTGATCCCGAGCCGGTACGCGACCTCGGTTGCGACCGTCGACTTGCCCGTGCCCGTGCCGCCCCCGACGAGCAGGATCACCGGCAGGTCGAGGTCCTGGAGGTCACGGAAGCGGCGCAGCTGCCGCACCGCACGCCCGCCGCGCTCCTCGCCGAGCAGGTCGACCGCCAGCTCCGCCAGCCGGTCGAGGTCGACCGACACCTCGCCGCGCTGCGTCAGGTCGGCCTCGGTGCGCCGTGCCAGCTCGTACGCGCTCTCCTCCGGGACGCCGACCGCGGTCAACGCACGCGCCATCAAGCCCTTTGAGTAGGGGGTGTCCGGCCCACCGAGGAAGTGCCGCTCGCCCTTTCTCTGTTCACTCACGCAGCCACCTCCTCGGCGAGGCGCAGCAGCTCGGCGTCGAGGTCGTCGTCGCCCACGGGAATGACGTCGCTGCCCGCGAGGATCACGTCGAGCCCGCGCTCGCTCGCCGCTTCCGCGACGACGTCGATCGCCGCCGCCTTCAGCTCGATCAGGAACACCTCGGCCTCGACCCGCTCGAGCTCGTCGCGCAGCGTCGGCCGGTCGGAGAGGCTGCCCGAGACGTGGACGACATCGGCGCCGTGCTCGTCGCGCAGGTGAGCGGCGAGGAGGCCGTGAGCGGGCTCCGGGGCGGTCGAGAAGAAGGCGACGGTGCGGCCGGTCACGGGCTCGACCGGACGCGGGCGCAGGATCGTCGCGACGACGCGGGGAGCAAGCTCGGCCGCCCGCTCGCGCAGCTCCTCCCAGCCGGAGCCCTCCTCGGCCATCGTCAGGACGACGAGGTCGGAGATCCGGTGGCGGTAGTCGTTCAGATACCCAGTGACCACGGCGGGATCCATCGTGCTGTTGACGACGAGGATCCGCCGATCGGTCTCGACGGGCGGGATGGCGGCGCCGCTGCCGTCGAAGAGGACGAGGTCCGGCTCGAGCTCGACGGCGAGCCGGGCGCCCTGGTGCACGTTCGAGAGGGAGACCGAGCCGGCCAGCCCTCCCCCGCAACGGCGGCAGCCCACCGTCTCGACGCCGGCGAGGGCGGCTGTCTCGAGGTAGTCGGAGGCCGCGTGCCTTCCGGAGCGCGAGAGCTCGAGCAGAGCCTCGAGGTCCGGCGCCACGGAGGCCACCTCCGGCTCGGGCGGTCCTCCACGCCCCATCGCGACCGCGACGACCTTCCGGTCACGCGCGTAGAGCCGCGCTGCGTGCGCCGTGATCGCGGTCTTCCCCACTCGCTTACCCGTGCCGACGATCCCGATCGACGGGAGCGGAAAGGGCTCGAGCTCGGGCGGGTCGAAGCGGAAGTCGGCGCCGACATAGGGCAGCCCGGCTGCGAGGACGCGGCTCGCAAAGCGGAAGCGCTCCTTCGGGCCGAGGACGGGCTCGTCGGAGAGGTCGACGACGAGCTCGGGGCGGTGCTCGGAGAGCGCTCGGTCGAGGTCGGTCGCGACGGCGACGCCGTAGTCCGAGTCCTCGCGCAGCTTCTCGGTCCCGCCGACGACGTGCGCGGCGACGAACTCGTACGGCAGCTCCTCGAGCGCCGCGCGCACCACCGGCGCGTAGTGCTCTCCGTCAATCAACGCCAAGGCTCGTCACGAGCGCGTCGTCACCTCGTCCTCGATCCGGCCCGTGTACTTCTCGTACTCGAACGTGTCGAGCGAGAACTGGATGATCCGCTCCTGGCCATGGAACGGGTGCTTGCGCCAGACCGCGACATGGCTGCCCGAGACCTCGACGACGTTGTAACAGGGGCGTGTGTTGCCGCGCAGCCGCAGCGAGGAGACCGTGCCGGTGTTGACGACGAAGAGGTCCTCGAGCTTCCAGGCGTAGGGCACGTGCTTGTGCCCCGAGAGGACGAGGTGCACGCCCGAGCGCTGGAGGCACTCGATCGTGTCGCCGGCGTCGTAGATCACGTTGCGCTCGCGCCCGGTGCCCGGCACCGGCAAGAGGTGGTGATGGCAGACGAAGACGCGCAGCCGGCTCTCCTCCAGCGCGAACTGCTCCTCGATCCAGCGGTAGCGGCCGCGGCCGATCTGGCCGTGGTCGAGGTCGGGCTCGGTCGAGTCGACCGCCACGACCGTCGTCTCGCCGACGCGGACGACGGAGTTGCGGTCGCCGAACAGCTGCTCGAAATGGACGTAGCCGACGTTGCGCGAGTCGTGGTTGCCGGGAATCACGACCATCGCCTCGCACTCGACCTTGTCGAGGTAGCGTCGCGCCTCTTCGTACTCGTGCTTGAAGCCGAACGTCGTCAGGTCGCCGGAGCAGACGACGATGTCCGGCTTCAGGTCGTTGATCTCTGCGATCGCCCGCTCGAGCAGCCCGGGGACGAAGTACTGGCCACCGCAGTGGAGGTCGGACAGGTGCGCAATCGTGAACGTCGTTGCGCCGGGCGGCTCGGACATGCGGAAAGCATAGGTCGTCCGAAGGGGTCGCTACTTTGAGGCTCGTGCCCCGGCCCGAGCCAGCGTTCCGCGCCTACACAGGCACGGAACCGCCGAAATTCGTCAACGAGGTCGAGCTCGAGTGCGCGAAGATGCTCGACTTCTACGGCGTTCCCTGGGCGTACGAGCCGCGGACGTTCGTGCTCGAGCGGGACGCCCAGGGCCGGGTCACGAGCGCGTTCACGCCCGACTTCTACCTCCCGGAGCAGGACCTGTACGTCGAGGTGACCGTGATGCGGCAGTCGCTCGTGACACGGAAGAACCGCAAGCTGCGCGAAGTCCGACGGCTCTATCCGGAGGTCAACGTCAAGCTCTTCTACCGGCGCGACATCGAGCGCCTCGCCCAGCGATTACGCCTCCGCCTCGCCAGCTAGCCGCCCAGCTCGCCGCGGACGGGCACCCGATCGGGGAGGTCTACCTGTCCCGGGAGGAGATCGCCCGACGCGTCGCCGAGCTCGGCGCGGAGCTCGCAGACGCCTATGCGGGGCTCGAGCCGCTCCTGGTGGCGCCGCTCAAGTCGAGCGCCGTCTTCCTCACCGACCTCTCGCGCGCGCTGCCGATCCCGCACGGTCTCGACTTCCTCGAGCTGGCCGCGTACGCGAGCGGCGGTTCGGGTGCGGTCAAGCTGCTGAAGGACCTCGACACGCCGATCGTCGGCCGGCACGTGCTCGTCGTCGAGGACGTGGTCGACACCGGCCTGACCCTGAACTTCCTCGCGCGGACGCTGTCGCTGCGTGAGCCGGCCGGCCTCGCCGCCGTCACCCTGCTCGACCGCCCATACCGCCGCCTCGTCGACGACGTGCCGCTCGGTTACGTGGGCTTCACCGTTCCGGACGAGCTCTTCGCGGGCTACGGGCTCGGCCTGGACGAGCGCTGGCGGGCGCTGCCCGACCTGCACGTGGTCACCGTCGAGGAGCTGCCCGGCCGTCTGACCGGCGACGGCTACCGCCGCGACGCCGCCTAGATGGTTGATCGGTAATTGGCGTGCTCGCGGGGGCGATCCAGACCAAGCTGGGGGCCGCACTCGGCCGCAGCCAAGGCTGGTTGCCTTGGCAAGGTCGAGGGTGGCTCCCGGCGCCGTGTCTGGGTCGTCATCCGCGAGTGCGGTAATTGCCGATCAATCATCTAGAGGTAGCCGAGCGGGTCGGTCGGCGACCCGTTGATGCGCACCTCGAAGTGCACGTGCGGGCCGGTGGAGTTGCCCGTGTTCCCGGAGTAGGCGATCAGCTGGCCCTGCGCGACCGACTGGCCGACGCCGGCCGCGACGATCGTGTTGTGGCCGTACGCCGTGGCGACCCCGTTCCCGTGGTCGACGACGACGAGGTTCCCGTATCCGCCCATCCAGCCGGCGACGATCACGGTCCCCGCGGCCGACGCGACGACGGGTGTGCCGTTCGGGACGGCCAGGTCGATCCCCTCGTGCATCCGGCCCCAACGCCAGCCGAAGCCGCTCGTCAGGACGCCGTGCACAGGCCAGACGAAGCCCGCGGCGGAGGCGGCGCCGGTCGGCGCGGGCACGACGGAAGCGCTCTGCGCGGCGCGAATCCGCGCACTGAGCGCAGAGCTCTGCGCCTGCAGCTCGCGCATGTGCGCGAGCGCCTCCGACTTGTCCTCCCGCACGGTGGCGAGCGTCGCCTGCTTGTCGCGCCGCGCCGTCGCAAGCTCGCGCTGGCTCCAGGCGAGCCGGTCGCGGACGGCGCGCTGCTCGGCCGTCCGTGCAGCAACCGTGCGGGTCGTCTCGGCGACCTGCCTGCGCGTCCGCCTCGTCGAGTTGCGCGTCTCCTGCATGTTCAGCTTCGCCGATGCGACCTCCCCCGCGATCCGATCGTCCTGACGGCCGATCTCGTTCAGGAACTCGAGCTGGTCGAGCATCTCCGAGAAGCTCGACGAGTCGAGGACGACGTTCAGCGTCGAGGTCCGCTCGGTGGTGTAGATCTCGACGACACGTTTGCTCAGCCGCGCGATCGCGCCCTTGTGCTGATGCTGGAGGAAGATCAGCTTGCGGGTCTGGAGCGCGTAGAGCTGGTTGAGCCGGTCGAGCTTGCGTTGGTGGAGGTCGAGGACGACCTCGAGCTGGTCGAGCCGAGCCGACGCGATGTCGACGTCGTCCTGAAGCGCGTGGATCTTCGCCGACACGGTCTCGATCTGCGAGGTGAGCACTCCCTCGCGCTCACGCGCGGCCTCGATCTTCCCCTCGAGGACGTCGATGCGGGCATCGAGAATCTCTTTCCGATCCGAGAAGCTCTCCTGGCCGAAGGCAGGGCCGACGACGAGGAGGAGGCAGGCCAGCAGGAGGCCGATTGCGATGCGGAAGCGCATTCGAGGGTAGTTTCGTCAGGGGGTCGGCCGTCCCTCTTGGACAGCGAGCGCGCACTTTAGCCGCAAATTGCGGGTTTTTGCTACTCGGGCTCGGGCTCAGGCACCACCACCGGCCCGGGCAGGTCGCCTTCGTCCGGGGGCGGATACGGCTCGGGCTCCGTCGGCGGCTGCGGCGGCTCGCCCTCGTCGGGCGGCGGATACGGCTCGGGAACGGGTTGCGGCGGCTGTGGCTCGGGCGGCTCCATGCGCCGCGTCCTACCCCGGCCGCTCGGCCTTCACACGTCCGGAGACGCCGGCGCGCGGCTCGAGCGCACGGAGCGCGTCGGCCGCCTCGCGCCGCAGCGGGCCGACGAGAGCCCGGTAGTCCTCGTCCGAGACCTTGCCGGTGCGATGGTCGAGCTCGAGCTCCTTCAACGCCGCGAGCGCCCGGTCGCGAGCCTCGGCGAGCTCGAGCCGCCTGCGCTCCAGCTCGCCCGGCTCGTCGAGCGTGTCGCGCTCCGGCGCGGGCTCGCGGAGGTAGGGCAGGGCGACGAGCACGACGCACGCCGCCGCAAGGAGCGCGCCGAGGAGGAGCGCCACGCTCACGGTTTGACCGCCGCCTCGGCGCCGCTGTAGCGCAGCGCCAGCCGCCGCTGCTCGCGCGCGTCCGGCCACAGCGTGATCGCGGAGCCGAGCAGGAAGACGAGCCCTGCGAGCCAGAGCAGGTTCACGAGCGGCTTGACGAAGACCCTCAGGTAGACGGTGCCGTCGGCGTTCACCTGCTCGGCGATCACGAACAGGTCCTCGCCCGTGACGAGGTCGTGCCGGATCCCGACCTCGTTCGAGACCTGCCGTTCCGCGGTGTAGGCGTTCTTTCCCGCCGCGACGGTGCCGAGCTGTTCCCCGTCCCGCTCGACGTCGACGAGGGCTCGGATCTCGGTCGCGTTCGCGCCCTCGCGCTCGCGGAGCTCGCGGTAGGTGAGCCGGTAGTCCGAGACGGCGATCGAGTCGCCCCGCGCGAGCTTCCCTTCGACGACGCTGTCGTAGGCGCTCGCGCCCGCAATCCCGATCGCGAGCAGGACGACGGCTGCGTGGACGACATAGCCCCCGTAGCGGCGCCGGTTGCGCGCCACGAGCGCGGAGAAGGCCGCGGGCCACGAGCCGCCGGAAAGCGCTCGCCGGGCCCGGGTGCCGCGGATGAACTCGAGCGCGATCGAGGCGAGGACGAAGGCGGAGAACGTGTAGGCGACGAGGCCTGGGATCGAGGATCCTGCGCCGAGCGCGAGCAACGCGAGCCCGGTGAGGAGGGCGACGCCGGCAGGCCAGGCGAACGTCAGGCCGAGGCTGCGCAGCGAGGCCCGGCGCCAGGCGACAAGCGGCCCGATCCCCATCAGGAGCAGGAGCGGCAGCCCGAAGACGCGCAGGAAGAAGTCGTAGTAGCCGCGGCCGACGATCCTGGACTCGCCGAGCACCGCCTCGTGCACGAGCGGATAGGCGACGCCCCAGAGGATCGTCAACGTGAGCGCCACGAGCAGCAGGTTGTTGTAGAGGAACGTCGCCTCACGTGAGACGAGCGACTCGAGCCGGGCACGGGTCCGCAGCAGGGGAAGCCTGGCGAAGACGAGCGCCAGCGACCCGGCGACCACGATGGTCAAGAAGGTCAGGAACCAGGGCCCGATCGCGCTCTCCGTGAACGAGTGGACCGAGCTGAGGATCCCGGACCGGGTCAGGAACGTGCCGAAGATGGAGAGCGAGAAGGCGAGGATGACCAGGAGCACGTTCCAGAGGCGGAGCATCCCCCGCTTCTCCTGCACCATCACCGAGTGCAGGTAGGCGGTCGCAGCGAGCCACGGCATCAGGGCCGCGTTCTCGACCGGGTCCCAGGCGTAGAACCCACCCCACCCGACCTCCTCGTAGGCCCACTTCGCGCCGATCAGCTGACCGATGCCGAGCGCCGTCCAGGCGACGAGCGTCGCTCGGCGCGTGACGACGATCCAGCGCTCGTCCGTTCGGCGCGCGAGCAACGAGCCCATCGCGAAGGCGAACGGGATCGTCAGCCCGACGAAGCCGAGGTAGAGGAAGATCGGGTGGCTGAGCATGTACGGGTTCTGGAGGCTCGGGTTCAGCCCGCGGCCGTCGGCGGGCGGGGCCTGTGTCACGAACGGGCTCGCCACGAAGACGAGCAGGAACGAGAAGAAGACGGCGACGCCGCCGAGCACCGGCACGACCCAGGCGAGCAGGTCTCGCGCCGTCCGGCGCACCGCGAGAATCGCAGCGGCCGAGTATCCGGTGAGGAGCACGAGCCAGAAGAGGAGCGACCCCTCCTGCCCGCCCCAGAAGGCTGAGAGCGTGTAGCGGAGCGGCAGCTCGTCGCTCGTGAACTGCCAGACGTAGACGAACGAGTAGTCGCGTCGGGCGAGCGCCGCGAAAAGGATCACCGAAGCGACGACGGCGGTACCGAAGGCGGCGAGAAGAGCGTTCTGTGCGGATTGGGCGAGACGGCGCCGGCGCGTCCCGGCCGCGTACGCGCCCGCGACGACGGCGAAGAGCGCGAGCCCGAACGTGGCGACGAGCGCGGCGCGGCCGAGCTCAGGCACGGCTGGGCACTACTCCGATTTCTTGGCGGTGTACTTCGACGGGCACTTCGTCACGAGCGAGTCCTTCCTCGCGACGAAGACGCCGTTCCGGAGCTCGCCCTTGACGGACACCTCCCGGCCGACACGGAACTGGTCGGAGACGGAGCCGGTGTACAGCACCTTCACGGTCTTCTTCGAAGTGCCGTCCCGGTCGCGAAGCGCGAAGCGGAGGCCGTCGCCGTAGGAGTCACCCTTGTAGCCCGGTTGAACGTGCCCGACGAGGGTGACCACGCCGGTCTTGCCCGCGAGCTCGCTCGGGGCGACCGACGGAGTCCCGCCGCCGGCGATCGACGTGTAGAGCAGGAAGACCGCCAGGACCGCGGCTACCGAGAGCGCGATCACCAGCCGCGCCGGATTGCGCTTCCCAGCCACGGCTGGATCGTAGCTCGGAGGAGGGTCTGGCGGAACGTCGCTCGTCGCCAGGGCGCGATGCTCGTTCCGAGGCAAGGACGCAGGGAGCGCCGATAGCCGAAGCTATCGGCGCGACTGAGGACGCAGCATCGGGGCGAGCAGCGCGGCCTGGCGGCTCAGCCGATGTTTCGCCAGACCCTCCTACTACAGAGAGCGGGGCGCCGTTTCGCGCCTGGCGGGAACGCGGTACCCGTGGTCGTGGCAGAGCGAGCCGGGGGCGTCCTCGGTCAGCGCGTCGCAGTAACCCTTGCCGTAGGCGGCGCGCATGAACGCCGCCACGACCTCGAGGTTCCACTCCGCGACCTCGTCAGCTTCCCGCCAGAGGTCCGTGAGCCTGAGGTCGATGTCGAGCTCGAGCAGGTCGATCCGGGTAGGTCGCTTGGCCATGGCGAAAAGGGTAGGACCCCGGTCGGACGACATGTGGGCGGAGCCGCCGCCGGCCGCGGCTCCGCCCGTCCGTCTCCTCCTAGACCAGGAACGGCTGGACGGCCTTCGTCGCCTGGGCGGCCGTGAGCACCCTCGGCAGCGACGGCGCGGCCACGATCCGGCCGGCGGCGATGTTGGTCAGCACGGACAGGTGCCGCGACTCGTTGGCCCCGATCTGGGCGGCGACGGCTCTTCAGCTCGTTCGACTTCAGCGCCGTCACCGCGCCCATGTACGCGCCGACGAACGCCGTCTCGAGCGCCTGGCCGAGGGCTCCGATCGACTTCGCCGAGCTGAACGCTCCGGCCGGGTACTTGAACCTGAGGCGCTTCGGCGCTGCGGCTCCGAGCACGCCGGCCAGTGCCTTGTAGTGGGCCTGCTCGTTGCCGAGCGCAGCGCCCATGTATGCGAGCTCGTCACCCCTGAACTTCTTCGCCGCGATCGCCCTCGAGTAGAAGTCGATCGCGAGCAGCTCGGCGGTGGCCGCGAGCTTCGCGATGTCGGTGTCCGCCGCAGTTGCGCCCAGCGCCTGACCGCTCGTGACAGCGAGCAGGGAGCCGCCTGCGACGAGGGCGAGGCCGCCCTTGGCGCCGCGGGACAGGAAGGCAGCGCGGGTCGTCTCCATGATCTCCTCCTCCTAGGCCGTAGGTCGCTCCTTGTTCGGGCGCGCGGCAGGACCGGTTCGTTACCGTCGGCTCCGTGGGAACGATCCGAGTCGGCCCTGCCCGCTGCCCCTCCCGGGAGTCCCCGGAAGCGGCGGTGGAGCTCCTGCTCGAGCGCGGGTACTCGGCCTGCGAGCTCGACTTCGAGCGCGGCTTCTGGCTGGACTACCCGTGGGCGGAGCGGCTCGGCGAGGTCGCGCGCGAGCACGACATCGCCCTCTCCGTGCACGCCCCGCTCTTCGCCTTTCCGGGGCACCCCGACGAGCGGAAGGCGAAGCAGGCGCTCGGCGCGCTCGACCGCAGCGCCGGCCTCGCCGCCGCCTGTGGCGCCGAGCTCGTCGTCATCCATCCCGGCTTCTGGCTCGGCCGCGAGCGCGAGGAGACGCTGGACGACGTCGTCGCCTGGCTCGGCACGCTACGCGAGCGACTCGAAACGAAGGAGCGCGCGGTTCCGTTCGGGCTCGAGGTGATGGGCCGCGTGAACGAGCTCGGCTCGATCGACGACGTGCTCAACGTCGCGGAGCGGCTGTCGTGGATCCGCCCGGTCGTCGACTTCGCCCACATGCACGCGACCACCGACGGCGCGTTCACGGACGTCGACGCGTTCGCGACCGCGCTCGAGGGCGCCGACGCGGTGCTCGAGCCGGGAGCCCCGTTCCACATCCACTTCTCGGACATCCAGTACGCGAACCGGAACGAGACGAAGCACCTCCCGTACGGCGAGGGAACGCTCCGCGCCGAGCCGCTCGGCGCCGCGCTCGCCCGCTTCGAGCGGCCGGCGACGGTGATCTCCGAGTCGCCTGACGAAGCCTCGTCGCAGGCGATCAGAGCCGCGCTCTACACAGCGACGAGCTCGGCGTAGCCCTCGAGCTCGGCTTCGTACGCCTCGGCCTCCTCGATCCGGCCGCGGTCGCGCAGGAAGCCCGCCAGCGCGGAGAGCAGCTCACGGCGGATCAGGAACACGCTGCCTTCGATCACGTCGAGCGCCTCGCGCAGGAGCGCCTCGGCCTCCTCGTCGCGGCCCTGCGCGGCGCGGACGAGCCCGAGCGCCATCCGGGTCGTCGAGCGTGAGACGTTGTCGTGCGGCCCGACCGTCTCCCGCGACTCGAGCGCGTAGCTCTCCGCCTCGTCGATCTTGCCTCGCTGGACGAGCACCTGCGCGAGGCCGCGCTGGCTCTCGCAGAGCGTGCCGCGGTCCTCGAGCGGCTTCAGGATCCGGATCGCGTCCCGGAAGTGCCGTTCCGCCGCGGCGAGGTCGCCTCGGCGCCGCTCGACCCAGCCGTAGTGGTTGTGCACGCGGGCGAGCGCCCAGGCGTTGCCCGACTGGGCGAAGTGCTCCTCGGCCCCATCGAGCCCGGCCGCAGCCTCGTCGAGCCTGCCCCGGAGCGCGTCGATTCGGGCCTGGGAGACGAGGGCCCAGCCGAGCGCGGTGATATTGCCGCTCTCCTCCGCGAGCTCGAGCGCCTCGGCGACGAGGCTCCCTGCGCGGTCGAGGTCGAGCCGCGCGATCGCCGAGCTCGCCAGCTCGTCGGAAGCGGTCGCCTCCAGGTCCTTCCGCCCAATCTCCCTCGCGACGTCGAGCGCTTTGCCGATCCAGCGCTCGTCGTCCTCGAGGTCGCCGAGCCACCACCCGATGCGGGCGCGAACGGTGAGGGCTTCGTACCGGTCCTCGGGCTTGCCGTCCTCGAGCAGCACAAGCGCCTGCTCGACGAGCTCGCGCCCGCGGGGGAGGTCGGCATCACGCAGGAGCGCGTTCTCGGCGAGCGAGATCAGGGCGAGACCCTGAAGCCGCTTGTCGCCGGCCTGGACCGCCTCGTTGAAGACGCGCTCCATCTCCGCCCCTTGCGCCGGCAGGTCGGCGATCCGGCGCGCCGCACGCGCGGCGAGGAAACGGCGCTGGAGCGTCGGCTCGAGCTCGACGGCGCGCACCAGCAGACGCCGCGCGGACTTGTTCGCCTCGCGCGCGAGGGCGCGGCGGCCGGCCTTCTCGAGCGCGACGGCGGCCCGCTGCGCCAGCTCGGGCGGCGCCGCACCGTCGAGCTCCTCGTGCAGCGTCGCCGCGTGGTCGAGGTGGTAGGCGCGGATCTCGACGAGCTCCTCACCGGCCCGCTCGTGCAGCCAGTCCGCGACCTGGACGTGCAGGTCGGCCCGCGCAGCCTTGGCGAGGCTCGCGTAGGCGACGTCCCGAATGAGCACGTGCTTGAACCGATAGGCATGCTCGCCGGTGATCGAGGAGCGGTTCTCGCGGATGACGAAGTCGCGCACGAGCAGCGCGTCGAGCGCTGGCTTGACGTCCTCGACGTCCGGGAGCAGGTGCTCGGCCACGCCCTCCCAGAAGATCCGGCCGACGACGGACGTCCGCTGGAGTAGCCGCTTCTCGTTGCGGGGCAGCCGGTCGATGCGCGCCGCGATGATCGCCTGGAGCGTGTCGGGAATACGCTTCGCGGTCGAGCCGCCCTCGAGCAGCATCCGCGTCGTCTCCTCGACGAAGAGCGGATTCCCCTCCGTCTTCTCCAGCAGCATGCTGCGCTCGTCTGCGCTGAGCTCGTGGTCGGCGAGCAGCGCGTCGAGCAGCTCCTCGCTCTCGGCGGGCGCGAGCGGCTCGAGCTCGATTGCGGTCGCGCGCAGCCGGCCCCCGCCCCAGCCGGGCCGGATGTCGAGCAGCTCCGGACGGGCGAGGCAGAGGATCATCAGGGGCGCGTCCTTGACACGCTCGGCGAGGTGCTCGAGCAGCTCGAGAAACGGCTCCTCCGCCCAGTGCACGTCCTCGAAGACGAGGATCAGCGGTTGCGCGTCGGCGAGCTCTGCGGCCCACTCGTGCGCCGCCCACACGATGTCCTGCTGGCTGCGCTCCGCCTCGATGCCCTCGAGCACCCCGACTGCGAGCGCGAGCAGGTCGGCCACGGCGTCGTCGCCGCAGCAGGCGCGCAACTTCGAGACCGCCTCCTGGACGGGGTCGTCGTCTGCGATCCCGGCCGCTACCTTGACCATCTCCGCGAGCGGCCAGTACGTCACGCCCTCGCCGTAGGGAAGCGAGCGGCCGCCGAGGATGGTCGCGCCCTCGACGCCGGCGACGAACTCCCGCGCGAGCCGGCTCTTTCCCACGCCCGGCTCGCCGTAGATCGTGAACAGATGGGCGCGCTTGTCGCGGATCACCCGCGAGAGCGTGTTCTGCAGCAGCTCGAGCTCGAACTCGCGCGCGACGAAGCTCGTCGCGAGCGTCGGCGACAGCCCGTCGACGTCCAGGAACGCGACCAGCCGCCAGGCGACGAGCGGCTCGCCGAAGCCCTTCAGGTTGAGCAAGCCCCGCTCCTCGAGCTCGACGGACTGCAGCGTCAGCCGCCGCGCGAACGGGCCGATCAGGATCTCACCGGGCGCGCCGGCCTGCTGCAGCCGCGCGGCGACGTTGACCGCCTCGCCGGTGGCGAACGTCGAGTCGGAGTCGTCCGCGACCACCTCACCGGCCTCGACGCCGATCCGCGCCTCGAGACCGAGGCCGTGCACCGAGTCGAGGATCGCCACGGCCGCCCTGAGCGCGCGCTCGGCGTCGTCCTCGTGCGCCTGCGGGATGCCGAAGGCGGCCATGACCGCGTCGCCGGCGAACTTCTCGACGATGCCGCCGTGCGTCGCGATGCAGTGCGAGACGTGCTCGAAGAAGGAGTTGACCCGCCGGCGGACGATTTCCGGGTCGCTCGCGGCGACGAGCTCCGTCGAGCCGACGAGGTCGACGAAGAGGACTGTGGCGAGCTTCCGTTCCATCGTCTGATTGTAGTGACGCGACCGCGCCTGACCGAGCGCCCGCGCCGTGCATTCGCTAGCGTCGGCGCGTGCTCTCGCCCGCCGTCTTCAAGGCCTACGACGTGCGCGGCGTGCATCCTTCCGAGCTGGACGAGGAGGGTGCGTACGCGATCGGGCGCGCCTACGTCGAGCACTTCGAGCCGCGGCGGATCGCGGTGGGACGCGATATGCGCGTCTCCTCGCCCACGATGGCCGCCGCGCTGATCGAAGGCGCCGCGGACGGCGGCGCGGACGTGCTCGACATCGGGCTGGTCGGGACGGAGATGGTCTACCACGCCGTCGCCGAGCTCGGCCTCGAAGGCGGCGTCTGCGTCACCGCCTCGCACAACCCGAAGGAGTACACGGGGATGAAGATCGTCCGCCGCGGCGCGCTCCCGGTCGGCGGCGAGTCGGGCCTGCTCGAGGTGCGCGACCGCGCCCTCGGGCTTGTGTTGGAACAACACAAGCCCTCCTCGCGGCGCGGCGAGGTGCGGGAGCAGGACATCTGGCCCAGCTTCGTCGACAAGGTGCTCTCCTTCGTCGACCCGGAGAGGATCCGGCCGCTGCGCGTCGTGATCGACGCGGCGAACGGGATGGCGGGCGCGATGCTCCCGCCGGTGCTCGAGCGGCTGCCGATCGAGACCGTCCGCTGCTACTTCGAGCCGGACGGAACGTTCCCGAACCACGAGCCGAACCCCCTCTTGCCCGAGAACCGGGAATTCGTGATGACGAAGACACGGGAGGAGCAGGCCGACCTCGGCGTCGCCTACGACGGCGACGCCGATCGCTGCTTCTTCGTCGACGACACGGGCGAGTTCGTTCCCGGCGACTTCATCACCGCGCTCCTCGCGGAGTGGATCCTGGCGAAAGAGGGCGGCGGCAACGTGATCTACGACGTGCGCGCGAGCTGGGCCGTGCCGGAGACGATCGAGCGTGCCGGCGGCACGCCGCTCGTGAACCGCGTCGGCCACGCCTACATCAAGCACCGCATGCGCAAGGAGGACGCCGTCTTCGGCGGCGAGGTCTCGGCGCACTACTACTTCCGCGACTTCTCGCAGGCCGACTCGGGCGTCGTCCCGTTCCTCCTCCTGCTCGAGCTGATCTCGACGCGCGGTCAGAAGCTCTCCGAGATCCTCGCGCCCTACCGGGAGCGCTTCTTCCTCACAGGCGAGATCAACACCCCGGTCGCGGACGTGCCGCTCAAGCTGCAGGAGATCAAGGAGCGCTACGCGGACGGCCGCGTCAGCCATCTCGACGGGATCTCGGTCGACTACGACGACTGGCACTTCAACGTCCGGCCCTCGAACACCGAGCCGCTCCTGCGCCTCAACCTCGAGGCCCGCTCGCAGGAGCTGATGGAGCGGAGGCGCGACGAGGTGCTCGAGCTGATCCGGTCGTGAATCGCGAGCTCGGGCAGGTCACCGACCGGAAGCCGCCCTTCAAGTACTCGGCGATCGCACGCGTCTGGTTCTCGGACACCGATGCCCAGGGCGTCGTCTACTACGGCCGGTATCTCCCCTACTTCGACCACGCCCGCACCGAGTACCTGCGCCACCTCGGCGGCGCCGGGCCCTCGCTCGACGGCCTCGACTTCGTCATGCGCGCGTCGGACGTCGAGTACCGGGCGCCTGCGGTGTTCGACGACCTGCTCGAGATCTTCGTCCGCACGGCCCGGATCGGCCGGACGAGCACCACGTTCGAGTGCGCCGCGTACCGGATGGAGGACGACCTGCTGATGGTGACGGCGTCGCAGACGCTCGTGCTCGTCGACCTCGACGAGCGGCGTCCGGCCGAGATCCCGCAGGCCTACCGCGAGCTCATCCGCGGCTTCGAGGGCGAGGATCTCGAGGCGTGAGCGACGGCGGTTCGCTCGAGGCGGTAGAGCGGGTGGTCAGCGGGGGCGGCGAGGCCGACGAGGTGCTGCGGAGCGTCGTCGCGATCCTCTACGTACGGCTTCGTCGGTTCGTCCGGATCAGCTTCGTCGAGAACGACCAGCTCGTCTCAGGTCCGGCGGCGGGCGAGGAGGCCCCGACGACCGCGTTCCCGATCGCCTACCAGGGCAGGCGCGTCGCCGACCTCGAGGTGGCCGGCGAGCTCTCCCAGGACGATCGTGCGCTCCTAGAGCGCGTCGCCGCTCTCGTCTCCCCGTACGCCCTGGTCGGCTGGGACACCGGCGGCGAGGAGTGGGCGCCCTAGAGCGCAATGGCCGAGCGCCCGTCCCGAGCGCCGTGACTCGGGACGGGCGGCTCCAGCTTCGTGCGACCCCTCTCCCCGGAGACACGTTGTAGCCGCTCCCGTGTCCGGCTCCCTCCCTCGAAGGGGGGAGCCGGCCACCCGATCGGGTGGTGTTCTTAGGACGCTCTTACCTCCGTCCGCACAATGTGCGTCATGAAGGTTCTCGTCGTCGACGACGAGCCCGCCGTCCGGGACTCGCTCCGCCGGGCCCTCCAGCTGGAGGGCTACGAGGTCGAGCTCGCAGGCGACGGTCTCGAGGCGTTGGAGCGGCTGGCGTCGGCCGACGGCGTCGACGCGCTCCTGCTCGACGTGTCGATGCCGCGGCTCGACGGGCTCGAGACGTGCCGCCGCCTGCGTCGCGACGGCAACGCGCTGCCGGTGCTGATGCTCACGGCCCGCGACGCCGTCAGCGACCGGGTCGCGGGCCTCGACGCGGGCGCCGACGACTACGTCGTCAAGCCGTTCGCGCTGGAGGAGCTGCTCGCCCGCCTGCGGGCGCTCCTGCGCCGGGTCTCGTCGGCGGAGGGAGACGCGCTTCGGTTTGCCGATCTCACCCTCGACACGGGCACGCGGCAGGTGGAGCGCGGCGGCGACCCGATCGAGCTGACGCGGACCGAGTTTGCGCTGCTCGAGCTCTTCCTGCTCAACCCGCGCCAGGTGCTGACGCGGTCGGTGATCTTCGAGCGGGTCTGGGGCTACGACTTCGGCTTCGGCTCGAACTCGCTCGACGTCTACATCGGCTACCTGCGCCGCAAGACCGAGCAGGGCGGCAAGCCTCGGTTGATCCAGACCATCCGCGGCGTCGGTTATGCACTGCGCGAGGCCTAGATGAGCTTCCGTACCCGTCTCACGCTCGCCGCGGCCGCCGCGGTGGCAATCGCGGTCGTCGCCGCCTCGGCGATCACGTACGCACTCGTCCGCAACGAGCTGCGGGACGGCGTCGACGAGACGCTGCAGCGGCGGGCCGAGGCCCTGCCCGCCCTGCGTATCCTCGGCGATCCAGAGGGTGGCCAGTTCCTCGGCATTCCGCCGGAGCGCTTCGGCGGCCCCGCAGTCCTCACCCAGCTCGTCGACGAAGCGGGGCAGCCGATCGTGCCGCCGGGCGGGGAGACCATTCCCGTGTCGGGAAGGGCGCGCGCCGCGGCGACCGGAGTGATCGATCAGCCGTTCTACGAGGATGCGCGTGTCGAGGGAACGCACCTCCGCGTCCTCACGGTCCCTCTGGCGACCCCCGGCTACGCGCTCCAGGTTGCCCGCTCGCTCGAGGAAGTCGACGACGCGCTCGCGCGGATCCGGCGCTTCCTGATCGTGATCGCGCTCGCCGGGATCGGCCTCGCCGCCGCGCTCGGGCTCGTCGTCGCCCAGGCCGTGCTCGCCCCCGTGCAGCGCCTGACGCGCGCGGCGGAGGACGTCTCGGAGACCCGCGACCTCTCGCAGCGGATCGACGCCGAGGGATCGGACGAGCTGTCGCGGCTCGCCGCCACCTTCAACACGATGCTCGGGGCGCTCGAGGAGTCGGCACAGGCTCAGCGCCGGCTCGTCTCCGACGCTTCCCACGAGCTGCGGACGCCCCTGACGAGCCTGCGCACGAACATCGAGGTGCTCGCGCGCGACCAGGCGCTTCCTCCGGGAGACCGGGAGCTGCTGCTCCGGGACGTGACCGAGCAGCTGACGCAGATGACCGCGCTGATCTCGGAGCTGGTCGAGCTCGCGCGCGGCGACCAGACGCCGGCGGAGCCCGAGGACGTGCGGCTCGACCTCGTCACCGCGGAGGCGATCGAGCACATGCGCCGCAACCGGCCGGGCGTCTCGTTCAAGCCCGACCTCGACGAGTCGATGATCCGCGGCGTCCCGGGGACGATCGAGCGGGCCGTCACGAACCTGCTCGACAACGCGGCGAAGTGGAGCCCGCCCGACGGCCAGATCGAGGTGACGGTCCGAGGCGGCGAGCTGACCGTGCGCGACCACGGGCCGGGTATCGACGCGGACGACCTCCCGCACGTCTTCGACCGCTTCTACCGCGCCCCCGCGGCCCGGGGCCTGCCCGGCTCGGGCCTCGGTCTCGCGATCGTGCGCCAGGTGGCCGAGGCGCACGGCGGCACGGTCACCGCCGAGGCGGCCGAGGGGGGCGGCACGCTCATGCGGCTGACGCTGCTCGCCAAGTCTTAGCCGGCTCTTAGACACGGCGTGGTTCGATGCGACCGTGTTCTACCTGCGGTACCTCGGCTCGGAGCTCGGGCGCCGGCCCGGCCGGACGGTCCTGACGCTGCTCGGGCTCGCCCTCGGCGTCGGCCTCGTGATCGCGATCGCGAGCCTGTCGAAGGGCCTCGACGAGGCGCAGAGCGCGACGCTCGACCCGCTGGCGGCGATCGGCACGGACCTGACCGTGACGCGCGCGGCCCCGGAGGGAGGCGGACCCTTCGGCGGCGGCGGGCGCGACGTCGTCGAGGCGAATCAGGCCGTGATCACCGACCTCTCCAAGCTGGGCAAGCCGGGCGAGCAGTTCGTCCACGACTTCTTCCTCCCGGGCTCGCAGCTCACCTTCACCGAAGAGCAGGCGGCCGGCATCGCCGAGCTGGACGGCGTCGCCGCGGTCTCGGCCGGGCTCACGCTCCAGGCGGTGCACCAGGAGGGCAAGGTGCCGAAGATCGTCGCCCGCATCCAGACCGGCGGCGACCGAATCGACGTGACTCGGGCGATCGCGCCGCCGACGGCGGCGGAGCAGGCGCAGATCCAGGAGTGCCTCGCGAAGCTCGGCGTCACGCTGCCGCAGGCGCGGCAGGGCGGTGCGCGCGGCGCGAATCCCGGCGGCCTCGGCGGCGGGCAGGGTGGCGATCGTGCCGCCAATCCGGGCGCGTTCGCACAGTGCCTGCCCGAGCGCATGCAGCGCTTCCGCGCCTCGATCACGACGCCGCGGGAGACGCTGCAGCAGGTCCTCGACCCGCCGCAGACCGACATCAAGAGCGAGTCGTACACGATCGGCGGCGTGCAGCTGGGCGATCCCACCACCGGGCTCGTCACCGCTTCCCAGGTCAGCGCGGGCCGGTATCTGAAGGGCGGCCGCGAGGCGCTCGTCTCCACGACCTACGCCGCCCGGAAGTCGCTGAAGGTGGGGTCGAAGGTCGACCTGAACGGCACGACCTTCACGGTCGTCGGGCTCGTCAAGCCGCCGCTGGGCGGTCAGGGGATGGACGTCTACCTCCCGCTCGCGCAGCTCCAGAAGCTCTCCGGCCAGAACGGCCTCGTAAACGTCGTGCTCGTGCGCGCCGACGACAGCGACTCCGTGGCCGCGGTCGAGCAGACGATCACGTCGACGTACGGGCAGGCGGAGGTCGCGAGCGCGAAGCAGGTCGCCGGCACGATCAGCGGCTCTCTCGTCGACGCCGCGAACCTCTCTCGCAGCCTCGGCCTCGCGCTCTCCATCGTCGCCGCGGTGTCGGCCTTCCTGCTCGCCGCGTTGCTCGCGCTCTCCTCCGTCGGCAAGCGCGTGCGCGAGCTCGGAACGCTGAAGGCGCTCGGCTGGACGCAGGGGAAGGTCGTGCGGCAGGTCGCCGGTGAGTCGCTTGCACAGGGCGTGCTCGGCGGTGTCCTCGGCGTCGCGCTCGGCGTCGGCGTCGCGCTCCTGATCGGCCTCTTCGGGCCGACGCTCACCGCCAGCTCCACCACCGCGGGCGACAGCCTGTTCGGCGTCGAGCAGGCGGCTCGGACCGCCTCGGAGACCATCTCGCTGTCGGCGCCGGTCGGCCTCCCGATCGTGCTGGGCGGCTTCTGCCTCGCCGTCGTCGGCGGGCTTCTCGCCGGTGCCGCCGGCGCCCTCCGTGCCGCCCGCCTCCGTCCCGCCGATGCCCTGAGGACGGTCGAATGAGCCAGTACGAGCTCTCGGGAGTGGGCAAGGCGTTCAACCGTGGGTCGCTCGTGATCAACGCCCTTCAGGGGATCGACCTGAGCATCGAGCCCGGCGAGCTGGTCGCTCTCGAGGGACCGAGCGGCTCGGGGAAGACGACGCTCCTCCAATTGCTCGGGGCGCTCGACCGGCCCTCCAACGGGACCGTTCTCTTCGAGGGCCGCGATCTCGCCCGGCTGCGCGACCGCGACCTCGCCGAGCTCAGGCTGCGCTCGTTCGGGTTCGTCTTCCAGCAGTTCAACCTCATCCCAACCCTGACGGCGCTCGAGAACGTCCAGGCGAAGCTGGCCCCGGCCGGTTTCTCCAGCGACGAGTCGAAGCACCGTGCGGAGGAGCTGCTCGCCGAAGTCGGGCTCGCCCAGCGGGCCACGCATCTCCCCTCGCACCTCTCGGGTGGCGAGCAGCAGCGGGTCTCGATCGCCCGCGCGCTCTCGGTCGAGCCAAGGGTGATCCTCGCCGACGAGCCAACCGGCAATCTCGACACGACCACCGGCACCGAGATCGTCGAGATCCTGTCCGGTCTCGCCGCGGAGCGCGGCACCACCGTGATCGTCGCGACGCACGACGCCGCGCTGGCCTCGCGCGCCCAACGCCGGCTCGGGCTTCGGGACGGCCGAATCGTCGTCGCCGAGCGCCCGTCCGAGGACGCCGTCGGCGCTGGAGCGAGTTCTTAGGAACTTCTTGGACTCCTTTCAGGGAGCGCTTAGGACGCCCTGGTCAACTGGGAGCGTCAAAGCACTCGCGAGAGGAGCGATCAGATGAAGAAGAACCTCAAGCTCAAGGTCGCAGGCGGCACGGTGGCACTGGCGGCGGTGCTCGGCGGCGGGGCCGCGGTCGCTGCCGACAAGCTCTCGCCGAAGGAGGAGAGCGACGCGATCGTCGCCGACGTGGCGAAGCAGCTCGGTCTCGACACGGCGAAGGTCGAATCCGCGATCGAGCAGGCGCTCGAGAACCGGGTCGACGCGGCCGTCGCGGCCGGCCGGCTCACGGAGGCGCAGGGCGAAGAGCTGAAGGAGCGGATTGCGTCGGGCGACCTGCCGCTTCTCGGCGTCGGCCCCGGCCGCGTTCATCACGGCCACTTCTTCGGCGGCCTCGAGGCCGCCGCCGACTACCTCGGCGTCACCGACACCGAGCTGCGCGAGCAACTGCACGACGGCTCGAGCCTCGCGGAGATCGCCGAGGCCGAGGGCAAGACGGTCGACGGGCTCGTCAACGCTCTCGTCGCCGCCGCCAAGGCCGACCTGGCCGACGCGGTCAAGGCCGGCCGTCTGACCGACGCGCAGCGCGACCAGCTCGAGGCAGACCTCTCCGATCGGATCCGCTCGTTCGTCGAGCGCGAGCCCGGTCTCCGCGGGCCGCACGGCCCCGGCGGCTTCGGCGCGTTCCGCTCCTTTGGCGGCCCACCCCCGGCCGCCTGATCCCCACTGCCCCGGTCCGTCACCACGGGCCGGGGCGGTCGAACTCTCACCAGAAAGGAAACGATGAACCTCAGGAATCACAAAGCCACGCTCGCCGCAGCGACGACGAGCGCGGCACTCCTCGGCGCCGGCGGCGTCGCGGCCGGCTATGCGGCCTTCGGCTCGGACAGCGTCGCGACCGTCCCTCAGGTAACAGTCGTCGGCGCTCAGCAGGCGGCCAGCTCGAACGAGCTCTCCGTCGCCGATGTCTACAAGCGCAGCGCCGACTCCGTCGTCGAGATCACGGTCTCCTCGCGGGCCGCACAGTCACCGATGGGCGGCGGCGGCACCCAGCAGGCGCAGGGCTCCGGCTTCGTCTACGACAGCAAGGGTCACGTGATCACGAACCAGCACGTCGTCGACGGCGCCTCCTCGGCGCGGGTGACCTTCTCGAACGGCAAGTCGTACAGCGCGACCGTCGTCGGAACCGATCCCTCGACCGACCTCGCTGTCCTCAAGGTCGACGCGCCCGCGTCGGTGCTCGACCCGCTCTCGCTTGCCGACTCGTCGAAGCTCGAGGTCGGCAACGGCGTCGTTGCGATCGGTAGCCCGTTCGGGCTCGAGCAGACCGTCACGACCGGGATCGTCAGCGCCCTGCACCGCCAGATCACCGCGCCGAACGACTACGCGATCGACGACGCGATCCAGACGGACGCCGCGATCAACCACGGCAACTCGGGCGGCCCGCTGCTCGACCTGAGCGGCCGCCTCATCGGCGTCAACGCCCAGATCGAGAGCGAGTCGGGCGGGAACGACGGCGTCGGCTTTGCAATCCCCTCGAACACCGTCGAGAAGATCGCCGACCAGCTGATCTCCGGCGGCTCGGTGCAGCACGCCTACCTCGGCGTGGCGCTCGAGGGAGTCAACGGCTCGGCGGGCGCACGCATCGGCGAGGTCCGGCCCGGCACGCCCGCCGCGAAGGCCGGCCTGAAGGCGGGCGACGTCGTCGTCAAGATCGACGGGACGAGCGTCGGCTCCTCCGACAAGCTCCGCAGCCTGATCGACGCGAAGCGCCCCGGCGACAAGGTGAAGCTGACCGTGCAGCGCGGCGGCGAGACGGTGACGCTCGACGTCACGCTCGGCACGCGCCCGTCCGCCTAGGAAGGCGAGAGGGCCCGCGGAACGGTCCGCGGGCCCTCGCCGTCGTCAGACGTTGTCGCGCGGCCTCTCGTCCGGGGCCGGCGCCTCTACGTCGTCGTCCCCGACGGTCACGGTGGGCGGCTCGGCCGCGCGTGCCGCCTCGGCCTGCGCTTCGAGGTCGTCGGGCGTCGGGGCAGCGGCGGGCGGCGGCGCGGCGGCCGTGTCCCGGGACGTGTCCGGAGCGCTGTACGAGCCCGCGGCGCCTGCTCGCGACCGGCGCTGGAGCAGCCACCAGCCGACACCCGCGATCACGATCACGATCACCAGCCACCAAAACCAGTTCATTCGTCGATCCCCCTTGTGATCGTCTAACCGTCAGGAGCAGGGAGACTAACGCGTGGTCTACGACGGCGTCACGCGGTAGGCGTCGAAGACTCCATCGAGGTTGCGGAGGACGGTGAGGAGGGCGCGCAGCTCCTTGACGTCGCCGACCTCGGCCGTGTACCAGTTCCGCGCCATCCCGTCCTCGACCACGCCGCCGTAGGAGACGATGTTGGCCCCGTGCTCGGCGAAGCTGCGCGCCACGTCCTCGAGCAGGCGCGGGCGGTCGAACGAGTCGACGGCGACCTGGACGCGGAAGCTCGACGTGGTCGCTCCGCCGTCCCACTCGACCGGCGTGAAGCGCTCCGGGTTGCGCAGGAGCGCCTTCACGTTCGGGCAGTCCTCGCGGTGGATCGTGATCCCGCGCCCCAGCGAGATGTAGCCGAGGATCGGGTCGCCGGGCACCGGCGTGCAGCACTTCGCGAGGCGGACGAGCACGTCGTCGATCCCCTGCACCTTGATTCCGAGGGTGTCGCCGGCGACGGTCGAGCGCGCCCTCGGCGCCTTGAGCGGAACCACCGCCTCCTCGGCGACCTCGTCCGTCTTCAGCCGCTGCAGGACCTTGTTGACGATCTGCCCCGACTGGAGCTTGCCCGCGCCGAGCGCGATGTAGAAGTCCTCGGCCTTCCTGAAGCCCGTCTCGCGAATCACCTGCGCGAGCACGGCGGAGCCCTGGAGCTTCCGGTAGGGCAGGCTCTGGGCTTTCAGCGCCTGGTCGAGGATGTCGCGGCCCTTCGCCTCGGTCTCCCCGCGCGTCTCGCGCTGGAACCACTGACGAATCTTGTTGCGTGCGCGCGACGACGCGGCGAGGCTCATCCAATCGCGCGACGGGCCGCGGCCGGACTTCGAGGTCAGGATCTCGACGAAGTCGCCGTTCTTGAGCCGGTAGTGGAGCGGGACGATGCGGCCGTTGATCTTCGCGCCGACGGTCTTGTGGCCGACGTCCGTGTGCACGGCGTAGGCGAAGTCGATCGGCGTCGCGCCCTGCGGGAGCGTCTTGACCTCGCCCTTCGGCGTGAAGACGTAGACCTCGTCGTCGAAGAGGTCGGTGCGGAACGTCTTCATGAACTCCCGCGGATCGGCCTCGTCCTGCTGCCAGTCCAGCAGCGACCTCACCCAGGTGAGCCACTCGTCGTCGGTCTTGCCCTTGCCGCGCTTGTAGAGCCAGTGCGCTGCGATCCCGTACTCGGCCTCCTCGTGCATCTCTCGGGTGCGCACCTGGATCTCGAGCGGTGTTCCCTCGGGCCCGATCACGGTCGTGTGCAGCGAGCGGTACCGGTTGAACTTCGGCATCGCGATGAAGTCCTTGAACCGCCCCGGCATCGGCTTCCAGAGCGAGTGGATCAGGCCGAGCGCGCCGTAGCAGTCGCGCGTTCCCTCGTCCCCGCCGCGCTCGACGGTCACGCGCATCGCGGTCAGGTCGTAGATCTCGTTGAACTCGCGGCCCTTCTTGGCCATCTTGTCGTAGATCGAGTAGAAGTGCTTCGCGCGGCCGGCGATCTCCGCAGGGATGTCGACCTTGGCGAGCTCGGCGCCGAGGACGTGGCCTGCCTTGTCCACGGCCTTCTCGCGGTCGTCGCGGCGCTCTGCGACCATCGCCTTGATCTCGGCGTACTTGCGTGGATGCAGGATCTCGAACGACCGGTCCTCGAGCTCCCACTTCATGGCATGGATGCCGAGACGGTGCGCGAGGGGCGCGTAGACCTCGAGCGTCTCCTTCGCCTTCCGCACCTGGGCCTGCTTGCCCTGGTACTCGATCGTGCGCATGTTGTGGAGGCGATCGGCGAGCTTGATCAGGATCACGCGCACGTCCTGCGCCATCGCCACGATCATCTTGCGGTAGTTCTCGGCGTCCGACTGCTCGCGGGTCTGGAACGTCGTCCGGGTCAGCTTGGTGACGCCCTCCACGAGCTGTGCGATCTCGTCGCCGAACTCGTTACGCAGGTCCTCGAGCCCGACCTCCGTGTCCTCGACGGCGTCGTGGAGAAGCGCGGCGGCGAGCGACTGCTCGTCGAGATGGAGCTCCGCACAGATCTTCGCGACCGCCCACGGATGGTGGACGAACGGCTCTCCCGAGCGGCGGACCTGGCCTTCGTGCGCGGTCGCCGCGTAGCGGAACGCCCGCGCGAGCAGCTCCTTGTCGACGCCGGGGTTGTACGCCTCTGCGGCCGCAATCAACTCGTCGACGAGGTCCTGGTGATGCCGATCGACGTCGATGACAGCCATAACCCCAGTGTACTTCCCGTGTCTGCGGCCGAAACTCACGCGGAGGAAACCGCGTTGTCACCGAGAAATGATGCTGCCCGTGTCCCTCACACTCCGCCGCCGTGAACGAAAGGCACGCAAGGTCGCGCGCCTGCTCGTCTCGCTCGACGACACGGCCCGGACGGTGCGCCGCGCACCGCGGCGACGCTCGCTCCGCGCGTCGCTAGGCGGCGCGCGGTAGTTCGTCTGCCATCGGCCTGGCGTCGGCGAGAAGCGCCCTGAACGTCTCCGACTCGTAGAGTTGGCGACGCGCACCGGCCGTGAGCTCGAGCTCGGCGAAGATCGCGCGCGCCTCGGGGGTCCATGCCTCCTCGCCCGCGCGCCAGAGCTCGGCGAGGCTCGTCCGCAGCTCCTCGTAGGCGTCCGGCGCGTCGAAGAGCCGGCGGATTACGACCTGCGGAGCCACGGTGCCGTTCCAACGGTTCTCGGTCAGCCGGCAGGCGAGGTCGTAGCGGACCTCGCGGCGTAGCCGGTCGAGCTGCGCGCCGAGGCCGAAGGCGATCGCCGAGCCGGCGTCGCGGCCGCCCTGCCGGATGCGGAAGCGAAGGTGCTTCCCCTCTCCGACGACGCCGGGCTGCACCGCCTCGCAGCCCGGGACGAGCAGGGTCACGTCGGGGTTGCCGAGCCCGAACGGCGCCAGGCGTTCGAGCTCCGTGGCCAGGCGAAGTGTCAGCGCCGAGCCCGGGACGATCGCGTCGATCCGCGTCACCGGGGCGAGATCGCCGTCGCCGAGCCGCTCGTCGGCGTGCGCGGCGAATGCCTCCGCGAAAGCGTCGAGCGCCGCCGGGTCGATCGAGAGGCCGGCGGCGGCGCGGTGGCCGCCGAAGCGGCTGAGGTGCTCCGAGCAAGCGCCGAGCGCACCGTGCAGGTCGAAGCCGGCGACCGAGCGGCCCGAGCCCTTCCACTCGCCCTCGCCGCCCGCGATCAGGACGACCGGCCGGTTGAAGCGCTCGACGAGGCGCGAGGCCACGATCCCGATCACGCCCTCGTGCCAGTCCTCGCCCCAGATCACGTAGCCGCGCCGGCGTCGCTTCGCCTCGGGCCACGACTCGACGGCAGCGACGGCCGCGCGGCGGATCCTGTCCTCGACGGCCTGGCGGTCGCGGTTGAGCGTCTCCAGCTCACCCGCGAGCCGCTTTGCCTCGTCCGCGTCGGTGGTGAGGAGCAGCTCGAGCGCGGCGTCGGGCCGGCCGAGGCGGCCCGCGGCGTTGATCCGGGGCGCGAGCCGAAAGCCGACCGCCGCGGCGTCGACCGCAGCGGGGTCGACGCGCGCGTTGCGCATGAGGGCCTGCAGGCCGGGACGTTGCGTCCGAGCGAGCGCGCGCAGGCCGGCGATCGCGAGCGAGCGGTTCTCGTCGAGCAGCGGCACGACGTCTGCGATCGTCGCCAGGGCGACGAGGTCGAGGTACGGGGCGACGTCGACGCCGAGCGCCTGGGCGAGCTTGCAGACGACGCCGGTTCCGCAGAGCTCCGGGAACGGATAGCCGGACGGCTGCGTCGCGACCACCGGGCAATCGGGCAGCGTCGGGCCCGGGCGATGGTGGTCGGTGACGATCACCTCCAGCCCGCGCGCCTTCGCCGCCGCGACCTCCTCCACTGCGGTGATCCCGCAGTCGACGGTGAGGAGGAGCGCGCAGCCCTCGTCGGCGAGGCGGGAGATCGTGTCGCCCGAGACGCCGTAGCCCTCCTCGAAGCGGCTCGGCAGGTGCCAGTCGACCTCGGCGCCGAGCGCGCGCAGCGTCAGCACGGCGAGCGCGGTCGCGCAGATGCCGTCCACGTCGTAGTCGCCGTGCACGCAGATCCGCTTGCCGCCGGCGATCGCGGTGCGGATCCGCTCGACCGCGTCGGCCATGTCGCCGAGCAGAAACGGGTCGTGCGGCTCGATCTCGCCGCCGACGAACGCGCGCGCATCCTCGACGTCGCGATACCCGCGCCTGACGAGCACGGCCGCGGTGATCTCGCTGACCTCCAGCGCTTCCGCCAGGGCTCTGACCTGGGAGTAGTCACAGTTCTCGATCGTCCAGGAGCCCTCGCGCATCGGCACACGACGGTACGGCCACCACCGGACGACGCCGCCGGCCCGGGGCCGAAGCGGACATGAGGGGTCCTGGCCCCGACGTGTCCGCGACGGACGATGGCGTCGTGCCGCTCGAGCCGCTGGCGACGCCGTTCGCGCGAGCCGAAGCGGACACGACGGGGCCAGGCCCCGACATGTCCCGAACGGACGGTCGCGTCGCTACGCCTCGGAGCGGTCGCGGTCGCGGAGCGAGTCGCGCACGATCTTTACCCAGAGCAGGATCACGCCCGCGAGCAGGCCGAGCGCGGCGACGGCGATCGGCGTGTAGACCGCCATCTCCGAGTACGAGTACTTCGTCACCCACGTGCCGACGAGCCACACCGCCAGCACGAAGAAGATCATCGGGATCACGAGCCGCCTCTCCACCGGCCGGAGGGTAGCCTTTCGCGTCGTGAGCGAGACGAACTACGCCTCGGGCGACGAATACGTGGTCGAGTTCCTCGGCTACCGCTTCGGCTTCAACGCCGAGGACTTCGAGGAGCGGATCACCGCCGCGGCCGTCCGCCTCGGCCTGATCGGGTCGAACGACCTCGACGAGGAGGAGACCGCCGACCTCGTAGAGCTCGCCGCGGACGGGCGCATCGCGGAGCCACGCAGCCCGCTCGGCCGCTACCTCGTCCGGCACTGGGAGCGCGTCGGCCTGCTCGAGGGCGAGTCGCTCGTCTACTGGCTGCGCAAGCTCGTCTTCCGCGGCGCCTGGCTCGACCACCGCGTGAAGGAGGGACTGCTCGAGGTCACCTGGGACGAGGAGACGGGCGATTTCGGCTACGCGGAGCCCCGCGGCGGCCGCGCCCTGCTCGAGCTCGCTCCCGTGCCTTCCTGGCACGAGCTCCAGTTCAGGCGTTGAACGACCACCCCCCGTGCTCCTGGCGCGTCGCTCGCGGTGCGTAGGCCGGTGGAACAGTACGGAGGTACGGGCCGCCGCAAGAGCGCCACGACCGACCCCGATCCCTCTGCCCGCCTTCGGCGGGACGCTGCGCCGGAGGCCGGCTCTGCCGGCCGGGAGGCGCAGCCGGCCAGGAGTGCGGGGGCGCTCGTCGGCTTCATCGGCGTTTTGCTCGCCGTCGACACCCAGGTCGACGCCCGTGCCCAGCTCCTGCTCGGAGTCGCCGCCTGGATCGCGCTCGCGCTCGCGTTGCGCCACGCGACGCCGCTGCTGCGGGCGCAGACACTCGTCGTCGTCGCGGTTGCCACGTGTGCCGAGGTCGTCGGCTCGATCGTCTGGGGCGTCTACACCTACCGGCTCGAGAACCTGCCCTCGTTCGTGCCGCCGTGCCACGGCCTCGTCTACCTCGCGGGCGTCTCGCTCGCGCTGTGGGCAGCGCCGCGGCGGGAGCTGCTCGTCCGCGTCACGCTCGTCGCCGTCCTCGCCTGGGGGATCGCCGGCGTGACGGTGCTGCCGCGGGCCGACGTCGGCGGCGCGCTCGGCGCCGCCTTGCTCGCCGTCTACCTGCTGCGCGGCCGCGCGCCGGCCGTCTATGCAGGCGTCTTCCTCGTCGTCGCCTGGCTGGAGCTGTACGGCACGGCGATCGGGACCTGGGAGTGGGCGGCCGCGATACCCGGCACGGGCGTGCCGCAGGGAAACCCGCCGAGCGGGGTCGCCTCCGGCTACGTCTTCTTCGACATCGTCGCGCTCGCGCTCGCGCCTTGGCTCATTCGGCTGGCAGCGAGAACCCGACCGGGCTCTCGGCCGCTGCCCGACGCAGCGTGAGCTGGCGGATCGCGCCGAGCGGGACGATCACCTCCTGGGGCTCGCCCTCGCCTCCGTGTGGAACGAGCGTCAGAAAGCCGTAGCCCGGCTCCGGCGAGAGCGACGCGAGCCGGAACAGGGCGCCGTCGGAGAGCTCCACCTCCACCATCGCCTTGTCGAGCCCGTGCTCCGCCGCGAACGCCTCGATCCGGCGATGGATCCGCTTGACGAGCTCGTCGACCGGCCCGGCCATCCCCGGAATCCAGAGGTCAGGCATACGCCGGACTCTACGCCAGCCCGAGCTCGGCGGGCAGCGGCCGCGCGTGGAGGACAACAAGCGTCGTCGTCGGCCGCGTGAGCGCGACGTAGAGCTCGCGCAGGCCCTGCGGCCCCGCGGCGACGAGCGCAGGCTCGACGACGATCACGTGGTCGAACTCGAGACCTTTGGCCGACCTCGGGGTCAGAAGCGGGATCCCGTCGAAGGCGCTCTCGTGTGCGAGCGCAGGCTCGACGAGCTCCTCCGGGACGATCAGCGCGACGAGGCCGTCCTCGCGCGCGAGCCGCGACGCCTCACGGTAGGCGTCGCGCAGAAGGGTCTCCTCGGCGACCCGCCGGATCGTCGGCTCGGCGCCGCCGGCACGGTACGCAAGGGGGCGCTCGATCCCGGGAGCGATCGTGTCCAGCAGCGGCAGCGCGAGCTCCATGATCTCGCGCGGCACACGGTAGGCATGACGGAGCTCCTCGATCGTCGGCGTCACCACCGCGGGGGAGGTGCGGCAGCACGTCGTCCCAGCTCTCGTAGACGACGGCGCCGGTGCCCTGCGCGACGTCGCCGAGAATCGTGAGCGCGCCGTCCCGAGCCCGCCTTGCGATCATCCGCAGCTGCATCGGGGTGAGATCCTGCGCCTCGTCCACGATCACGTGGTCGTAGGTGCGGGGCGGCGAGCCGACGAGCGCGTGCGCCTCGTCCAGCAGCGGCACGTCGGCCTCGCTCCACCCTGCGCCGCGGCGACGGAGCAGGCGCTGCTCGGCGGGCTCGAGGAGGTCCGCCGCGGCATCGGCCAGGAACGCGGGCGTCGTGAAGAGTGAGCGGACGAGCTTCTCGGGCGTGACGAGCGGCCAGGCACGATCGAGGACGCGGCTCAGCTCGCCGCTCGACCGGAGGGCCTTCTCGACCTCCTCCCCGTCCCGGACGGCGCCGCCCTGGAGGATCCGCCCGTACTCGCCGTAGAAGCTGCGCACGATCGCCATGCGGAAGCGCTCGCGCGCCGCGGCTGTCGTGCCGTGCTCCGCCCGGATCTCCTCGAGCAACCGGCGCTGCTCGCGGGCGCGGACGCGGATGTACTCGCCCTCGAGCTTCAGGATCAGCTCCTCCGGCTCGGCGGCGAGGCGCAGCTCGACGGCGCGTGCGATCACCTCGGCCAGGCGGACGTCGGCTTTGAGCCGCGCGACCTCGGGCGGGTCGGCCACCGTCGGCTCGATCCCCTCGACGAGCTCCGTGACGGCGAGCTGGGCGACGCTGTCCTCGCCGAGCGCCGGCAGGACGTGGGAGACGTACTCCATGAACGTCCGGTTCGGGCCGACGACGAGCACGCGGCTGCGGGCGTTGCGCTCCCGCTCCGTGTAGATGAGCCAGGACGCCCGGTGCAGCCCGACCGCGGTCTTGCCCGTGCCCGGCCCACCCTGGATCACGAGCGGCCGGCCCGGCTCGCGGGTGATCAGCCGGTACTGGTCGGCCTGGATCGTCGCGACGATGTCGCGCATGCGCGTGTCGCGGCTGCGCTCGAGCTCCTCGAGCAGGAAGTCGCCGACGCTCGCGCCGTCCAGCGTCGAGCCGTCGAACGCCTCGTCCGCGATGTCGAGCAGCTTGCGCCCGTGCGCGCGGAAGCGGCGGCGGAGCGTGACGCGCTGCGGGTCCTGCGGCGTCGCCGTGTAGAACGGCCTCGCCGCCGGCGCCTGCCAGTTGACGACGACCTGCTCGCCTTCGTCGTCGTGCACCCAGCGGCGGCCGACGTAGAGGGCACGCTCGACCGCCTCGAAGTCGAGCCGCCCGAACAGGAGCCCTCGCTCGGCATCCTCGAACGTCGCCAGCCGCTTCGCCGTCCAGGCGTCGAGCGCGGCCTGCGCGACCTCGCCGTCCGCGGCATCGGCGGCGCGCGTCACGATCTCGCGCATCCGCTCGAGGCACGCGTAGGCGTGGTCGACGTAGGCCTGCTCGGCTTTCAGCTCGGGATGGCTCATAGCCCGACAAGCCTAGACTCGGTGCGTGAGAGCCGTCCTCGCCGTCCTGGCGTTGCTCGCGGCGCCTGCACCGGAGGCGCCGCTGCCCAAGAGTCCGGCGGCGATCACTCAGGCGCTCGAGCGGACGACTGCGAGCCTGCATGCCGCGATCGACGACTGGCAATCCGGCGCCGGGGCGAGCGGACCGGCGCCTCGGAACGTCTCGCTGTGGGCCCTGCACCAGCAGCGGCTCTTCCTCGCGCTCACCTATGACGCAGAGCTCGGCCGCCGCACGCGGCCGCTGCTCAACCGCGAGGCGCGCGAGACGCTCGCCGCGCGGCAGGCGCTCGTTCGCCTGACGCCGCCGACCCGGCGGCCACCTAGCTCGTTCCGCACCGGTCCCGCTGCTCCCGCCGCCTCCCTCCTGCGCTGGTACCGCGAGGCCGAGCGGCGCTTCGGCGTCGAGTGGGAGGTGCTCGCGGCCGTCAACTTCGTCGAGACGGGCTTCGGGCGCCTGCGCTCCGACAGCACCGCCGGCGCTCAAGGACCGATGCAGTTCCTCCCGGCGACGTGGCGCGCGTACGGGCTCGGCGGCGACGTCGACGACCCGCGCGACGCGATCCTCGGCGCGGCCAATTACCTGCGGGCGTCAGGCGCTCCGCGGAACCTCCGCGGCGCGCTCTTCGCCTACAACCACTCGTCGCTCTACGTCGATGCGGTCGTCCGTTACGCAGCTCAGATGCGGCGCAACGAGCGCATCTTCTTCGCCTACCACGCCTGGCAGGTGTTCATCAAGACGCCGGCCGGCCCGCGCCGGATCACGGATCCCTAGAAGAGACTGTCGTCGGTCGCCGGGGCGCCGACGTGGGCGCGGCCGAGCTTCGTGATCACGCGCCCGCGTGGGGTGCGCTGGAGGAAGCCGAGCTGGAGCAGGTACGGCTCGTAGACGTCCTCGATCGTGTCGGGCTCCTCGCCGAGCGTGACCGCGAGCGTCGAGAGCCCCACCGGTCCGCCTTCGAACTTGAACGCGATCGCGCGCAGCAGCTCGCGATCCGTGGCTTCGAGGCCTTCGCCGTCGACCTCCATCAGGGCGAGCGCCTCTCGGGCGATCTCAGAAGTGATCGCGCCCTGGTGGCGCACCTCGGCGACGTCGCGCACCCGCCTCAGGATCCTGTTCGCGATTCGCGGCGTACCGCGCGAGCGCGAGGCGATCTCCGGCGCGGCGTCGTCGTCGATCGCCACGCCGAGAATGCCGGCCGAGCGGCGCACGATCGCGGTCAGCTGCTCCGGCTCGTAGTAGCCGAGCCGGAACGTGAGGCCGAAGCGGTCGCGCAGCGGCGTGGTCAGCAGGCCCGTGCGTGTCGTCGCGCCGACGAGCGTGAACGGCGGCAGATCGAGCGTCAGTGTCCGTGCGGCCGGCCCCTGCCCGACGATGATGTCGAGCCGAAAGTCCTCCAGCGCGGGATAGAGGATCTCCTCGATCGCGCGGTTGATCCGATGGATCTCGTCGACGAAGAGGACGTCGCGCTGCTCGAGCCCGGTGAGGATCGCGGCCATGTCGCCCTTCCGCTCGAGCGCCGGCCCCGCGACCGTGCGGATGCCGACGCCGAGCTCCTCGCGGACGATCTGCGCCAGCGTCGTCTTGCCGAGGCCGGGGGGCCCGACGAGGAGGACGTGGTCGAGCGCCTCCCCGCGCGCTTTCGCGGCGGCGAGCGCGATCGCGAGCTGCTCCTTGACGCCCTCCTGGCCGACGAAGTCCGCCAGCCGGCGCGGCCGGAGCGAGCGCTCGAGCTCCTCCTCCTCGGGACCGAGAACCTCTGCGGCGACGGCACTCACGCGGCCTGCCTCAGAGCCAAGCGCACCCGCTCCTCCGCGTGGCAGCTCAGGGTCGACCTGCGCTAGAGCCTGCTCCGCTTCGACCACCGACCAGCCGAGCTCGACCAGGGCGTCGCGCGCGGTCATGTGCGTGGAGGTGCCCGCGGCGCTCGAGATCGGCACCGGTTCCTCGGTCCCCAGCTTCTCCTTCAGCTCCAGCACGATCCGCTCCGCAGTCTTCTTGCCGACGCCCGGGATCGCCTGGAAGCGGGCCGTGTCCTGCAGCGCGATCGCGCGCCGCAGGTCGGCCACGGGCGAGCCGGAGACGATCGCGAGTGCGACCTTCGGCCCGATTCCCGCCACCGTGAGCAGGTGGAGGAAGAGCTGCCGCTCGGCGGCGTCGGCGAAGCCGTAGAGCTGGAGCGCGTCCTCGCGCACGTGCAGGTAGGTCTCGACCGTCACCTCACCCCCGCGCTCGGCCGCCCGGACCGCACCGGGCGTCGCGGCGAGGAGGTAGCCGACGCCGTGCACGTCGAGCACGAATCCCTCCGGCGTCCGCCCGGCGAGCTGGCCACGCAGCCGCGAGATCATCCGGCCATCCGTGCGAGCGGCGGCGCCATTGCATGGCAGATCGCGACCGCGAGCGCGTCGGCCGCGTGATGCGGCGTCGGGCTCGCATCGAGCGACAGGATCGCGCGCACCATCCGTTGCACCTGCGCCTTCTCGGCGCGGCCGTAGCCGCAGACCGCCTGCTTCACCTGGGCCGGCGGGTACTCAGCGCACTCGACGCCTGCCGCCGCGGCGGCGACGAGCACCGCCCCGCGCGCCTGCCCGACGGAGAGCGCGATGCGGGCATCTGCTCCGACGAAGGACTCTTCCAGCGCGACGGCGTCCGGCGCGTGCTCCACAAGGAGCTCCTGGACGCCGTCGAAGATCGTCTTGAGGCGCAGCTCCTGGCGCTCCCCCGCGGGCGTTCGCCACCACCCGTGGGCGATTGCCCTGATCCGGCCTTCGCTTTCTTGGACGATCCCGTACCCGCAAGCAGCCGTCCCTGGATCGATGCCGAGCACCTTCACGAAGAGAGGTTAGGCGGGGTACCGGACGTTCCTCCTAAGAGCTCGATTCAGAATGAGCTTCGTCGCCGGGGTGCTCCGGGCGGTGCGAGCGCAAGGACGCAGGGAGCCCCGATAGTGGTGCTATCGGGGCGACTGAGGACGCCGCGATCGTGCCGCCCGGGGCGGCCCGGCGACACAAGGCTTATTTTGAATTGAGCTCTTAAGCACTCGCCCACGGTCCGGGGCGCCGCCCGGACGCGGCGGCAGACGCGGTCTCCGCGATCCGGCGCGCGCGTGTCTCGGGCCGCTTCGCCTCGATGATCCAGCCGAGAGTGCCACGACGCACGGACGGCGGGTAGGCGTTCCAGCCCTCTTCCGCCCCCGGGAGCTCAGACAGCGCGTCCGCGAGATCGTCCGGGACGACGAGGTTCTCCGCGTCGTCGAGCGCCGTCCACGCCCCGCTCTCCTTCGCCGCGTCGACCGCAACGAGGCCGGCCGGCTCCATCATCCCCGCCGCGAGCAGCCGCTCGACACGCTCCTTGTTCGAACGCGACCAGCGGCTCTTCGGGCGGCGCGGCGTGAAGAGCTGTTCGCCGCGCTCCCCGTCGAGCGAATGGGCAGTCGAATCGATCCAGCCGAAGCAGAGTGCCTCCTCGACCGCTGCGTCGTACGAGACCGCCGGCTTCCCTGTCGCCTTCTTCCACGAGACGAGCCAGGCGCCGGGAGACGACGCGTGGTTCGCGGCGAGCCAGCGACGCCACTTCTCCCGCGTCTCGAGGTGGACGCGCTCGTAGCCGGCGGTACCCACGCGCTACGAGGCGACGGCCTCCAGCACCTGCTCGGGGATGTCGAAGTTCGCGGAGACCTCCTGGACGTCGTCGTTCTCCTCGAGCGCCTCGATCAGCCGGATCACCTTCTTCGCCGTCGACTCTTCGGCGACCTCGACGGTCGTCTTCGGGATCATCGTCAGCTCGGCCGACTGCACCTGGATCCCGGCCGCCTCGATCGCCTCCCGTACCGCGGAGAGGACCTCCGGCGACGACGACACCTGGAAGACGGAGCCGTCGCGCTCGACGTCGTCGGCGCCACCGTCGGCAGCGGCGAGCATGAGCTCGTCCTCGTCGACCGAGTCCCCCTCGACGAGGACGACTCCGCGCCTCTCGAACAACCAGGCGACCGCCCCGGTCGTGCCCAGGTTGCCGCCGTGCTTGGTGAAGACGTGACGCACGTCGGAGGCCGTGCGGTTCCGATTGTCGGTCAGCGCCTCGACGAGCACCGCCACCCCTTCGGGGCCGTAGCCCTCGTAGACGATCGTCTCGAAGGCCGCCGCGTCGGCGTCGGTGCCGGCGCCGCGGGCGATCGCGCGCTCGATCGTGTCCTTGGGCATCGAATAGGACTTCGCCTTCTCGATCGCGTTCTGCAGCGAGAGGTTTGCGGCCGGGTCCGGACCGCCCTCCTTCGCGGCGACGATGATCGCCTTCGAGAGCTTCGTGAAGAGCTTGCCGCGCTTCGCGTCGGCCGCCCCCTTCTTGTGCTTGATCGTCGACCACTTGCTATGCCCGGACACTCGTCTCCTCCCGGACAAGGTCGAGAAAGCGCTCGTGCACACGTGTGTCGGCCGTCAGCTCGGGATGGAACGAGGCGACGAGGAAGCGGCCCTGGCGCAACAGGACGGGATCGCCGTCGTGGCTCGCGAGCACCACGACGTCCGGGCCCGCGTCGGCGACACGTGGCGCGCGGATGAAGACGCCGCGCAGCGGCTCGGTCTCGCCTTCGAGGTCGAGGTCGGCCTCGAAGCTCGCGACCTGGCGCCCGTAGCCGTTCCGTTCGACGTCGATGTCGACCAGGCCGAGGTGAGCGCGGTCGAGCAGGATCATCCCGGCGCATGTGCCGAGCACCGGCGCGCTGAAGCTGCGGATCGCGTGCTCCAACCCGTAGAGGCGGATCAGGCGCATGATCGCGGTCGACTCGCCGCCCGGAATCACGAGCCCGTCGAGCCCGTCGAGCTGCTCGGGCAGCCGTACCTCGCGCACGTCGGCGCCGAGCGAGCGCAGCATCGCCACGTGCTCGCGGAAGTTGCCCTGCACGGCAAGAACGCCGATCGTCATGGGCGTCATTGTAGGTCGCGCCCTCTGACTGGCCTCGGGCTTAGGCCGGCGGTGCGTCGTGCACCGTCGGCTGCCGCAAGGCGAGCCCCAGGAGCACGTAGACGACGCCGAGAGCGATGTACACAAGCGCCGTCTGCCAGAGCTCGAAACCCCCGCCCTCGACATCGAGCGGGAGGAACGGGATCGTGAAGACAACCGGTGCCGACTCGTCGACGAAATGGGTCGTTACGAGCAGCAGGCCGAGAGCTCCCACGACAGCCCAGACAGAGCGGCCGAACGAGCGGGCAAGCGCGAAGTAGCCGAGCGAGAGCAGGCCGATCACGATCCAGCCGAGGTCGTTCCCGTCGAGGAACCAGACCGCTGCGCCGCCGATCAGAAGCGCCGCCGCGACGTGCTTCCAGAACGCCCATGGACGGGTCTCGCCCGCGTCGAGCAGGCGTGCCGCCGCCAGCTCGACGACGCCGAGGAGCAGAGCGGCCACGGCGATCCAGTTCCCGAGTCCGAAGATGCCGGCCGTCGTGTCGAGCACGAGCACCGTCAGCGCGGCCGTCTGCGCCAGCAGGAGCAGGGGCAGTCGGAACCTGCTCGCCGCGACCAGTGCTGCGACGAGCACTGTTACCTCGACGACGAGCGGCGTGAGCTCGAGGTCGCGGTCGAACGGCGCAGCGCCGTCCGCGAGCCCGACCGCGTGGAGCAGCGACCCCGCGAGGGTGCCGAGCGCCCCGACCGCGACGAACCCCGCCAGCCCGGCCAGGACGGCGTGACCTCGACGCTCCGCCGCGACGGCGGCCGCGAGCACGAGCGCCAGAACGAGCGCCGACCAGGCGACGAGCGCGGTCGACCCGTGCAGCGCGGCGAGCGCTCCCAGGAGAGCGCACAGCGACAGGAGGACTGTCAGCGCTCCTGCGTAGAGCAGAAACGACGACGCGGACCAGGTCGGGCGCAAGCCGGCGGGAAGGAGTCCCATGCCCGCGCAGCCTGATGCTGCTGCCGGATGGAGTTGCTACCAGCCGCGGGTCTCGAGCAGCTGCTCGGGAGCGAGCTCGGCGGCGGAGATGCCCACCATCGGCTCGCCGAGGCCAGCGGAGACGCGGGCGAGGATCTCGGCGTCACGGTAATGCGTCGTCGCCTCGACGATCGCCTTCGCGCGCAACGCGGGATCGCCTGACTTGAAGATGCCCGAGCCGACGAAGACGCCGTCGGCGCCGAGCTGCATGCAGAGCGCCGCGTCGGCGGGCGTCGCGATCCCGCCGGCGGTGAACGTCACGACCGGCAACCGGCCGTTCTCGGCCACCCAGCGCACGAGCTCGTAGGGTGCCCGCAACTCCTTCGCCTCGGAGTAGAGCTCGTCCTCGCGGAGCGCACCGAGCCGCCGGATGCCGCCGTAGACCGCGCGCATGTGCGTGACCGCGTTGACGACGTCGCCGGTGCCCGCCTCGCCCTTCGTCCGGATCATCGCCGCCCCTTCGGAGATCCGCCGTAGCGCCTCGCCGAGGTTGGTCGCGCCGCAGACGAAGGGGATGTCGAACTGCCACTTGTCGACGTGGTGCGCGACGTCGGCGGGCGTCAGCACTTCCGACTCGTCGATGTAGTCGATCTCGAGCGCCTGCAGAATCTGCGCCTCGACGAAGTGGCCGATCCGGCACTTCGCCATCACCGGGATCGTGACCGCCTCCTGGATCTCCTGGATCATCGCCGGATCGGACATTCGCGCGACGCCGCCGTCGCGGCGAATGTCGGCCGGGACGCGCTCGAGCGCCATCACCGCGACCGCACCGGAGCCCTCGGCGATCGTCGCCTGCTCCGCGTCGACGACGTCCATGATCACGCCGCCCTTGAGCATCTCGGCGAGGCCGCTCTTCACCCGCATCGTGCCGGTCTCGTTCACGTAGGAGAGTGTAGCCCTCGCATCGTGCGCCGGAATATGCGATTAGTACCAGTACCGAACGCGACTCCTCTCCCCCTCCAGACGGCTCAGCCGTTCTGCGGGTGGACCGTCTGGCCCAGAAAGGAGCGTTCGGCAGAGGGGTCTCGCCTAGCGCGGGGCCCCTCGCTTTGCGCAAGGGACGCGGGCAAAGCCCGTGTCCCGCGCGGAAACCCCTGAAGGCCACGGGGCAAGCCCGTGGCAAAGGCTGAAGCACGAGCGCGTGTGCCGCTTGTGCGACCGCAGGCACCGTCTGACCGCTCGCGCATGATCGACTCTGCCGTGCGAGCCGACCTGGGACGAGGGAGTGGCTGGTGTTCTTCCGGCTGAGCAGCCTCGAGCTCGGGCTCATCGTCTTCGGAATCGTGCTCGGAACGACGCTCCTCGGCATCCTCGCCGGGCGCCGCCTGCGCGTGCACGCAGACACCCTGCGCGAGCCGGTCGGAGTTCTCCAGGCGGCGCTGCTCGGGCTGGTCGCGCTCATCCTGGCGTTCGGCCTCACGCTGGCTGTCGGGCGCTACGACGCCCGGCGTGCTGCGGTCGTGGACACCGCGAACGCGATCGGAACCACCTACCTCCGCGCCCAGACGCTCCGGGAGCCGATGCGCACGCGCTCACTCGAGCTCCTCGAGCGCTATAACGACGCGACCATCCGCCTCTCGGAGTCGGTCCCAGGGAGCGCGGCGGCTCGCGACGCGGCCGCGGACGGCGGCCGCCTGCAGCGCTCGCTCTGGGGCCTCGCCGGCGAGGCGCTCGCCGGCTCTCCCACCGACAGCGCGCCACGCCTGTACGTCGAGACGCTGAACGAGATGATCGACATGCAGACCGTGCAGGTCTCCGCGCTGAACAACCGCGTCCCCGGCGCCGTGCTCGCCATCGAGGTGGTGGGCGCGTCCGTCGCGCTCGGCCTGCTCGCCCTCTACCTGGCGATCCTCGCGCGGGGCGTGATCAGCGTCGTCCTGGCGGCCGCGTTGGTTTCCGTGCTGCTCTTGATCACCTTCGACCTCGACCGACCGGTGCGCGGGCTCGTGACCGTTCCCAACACGCCGCTCGTCAACCTCCGGGAAGACATGGAACTCCCCCCAGCAGCCCGCGCGCCCGGCAGCCCGTAGCCTCCGCAGTTGAGCGCGCCGAACAAGAGCGCCATGGCCGACCCTTCATCTCGATCTCGTGCGGTGCTAACGGAAGATGTTGCGTCCGTCGGGCGTCTAGGGAGTGACCGGGGCCGTCGGCACTGCGAAACGGAGATGCGTAAATGTCCAGTCGTTTTCGAACGCACACGCTTGGTTTGATCGCCGTTAGCGCAGCACTTGCCGCGCTCGCCCTGGCGGTCGTCGGCGGACGCGGCAGCGAAGAGTCCTGGCAGTACAACCAAGGCCCGGCGTCTGCGCTGGTGGGGCGATGCGCCGGCGCCGTTTCGCCTTACCGGATTGAAGCTCGCACGATCTGTGCCACATCCGGCGGGACGGTGCATTGCTTCCATCGCAGTCTGACGGCGCACCTGGCTGACGCCTGGCGGCGTCGGATGTTTCCGGCGCTTCCCGTGGGTGACGACTTCGATGACTCTTGCGATGCGGCGCGAAGGGCAATCGAGGGAGCGGGTGCGCTTCCTCGATTGTGACCCTTCCGCGACCGCGAAAGCGAGCCGACGAGATCGTCCGGCTATGGAGAGAAACGCACTAGCGGTCTCGGACGAGGCCGACGAGCACCCGCAGCACCGGCTCGACCCGTGCCGGCAACGCTGCCAGCGAAACGGCCGCGAGCAAGTTCCGCGAGCTCGCGCAGCTCGTCTGCACGGAGATATCTCGCTCCGCGCGAGGCCACGCTCCACCTACCCGGCTGTTCGGAGTATGTGACGGCTCGCCGAAACTCCTCTGGCGCATCGGCGTCGATGTGTGCCTGGACCTTCTTCCGGAGGCGGCATTCCTGACTGCATGACCCGCGTAACCATGCGGAAACGGCTTGCCTAGTGGGGTTCGATTGGGCCCGCCTGGACTAGAACCCGCCTGCAAATCACGGCCTTCCGCCCGGCTGTGGGAGCACCCGTGGGAGCACCGTACGAACACGCCCGTACACGCCTGACCTAGATACCGGAGGTATCACCGTTCGGTGCCAGCTCGGGGGCCGCCCGCGAGAGCCACGCCAGGCGCGCCACACGACCCGGATGGGTGATGCCAAGGAGGTCGGGCCCGCAGGCCGCGAGAGGGCGAGCACGGGGCCGCCGGGGCAGCGGCCAGGCGGCCTGGGGAACCGTGCGTCGGCGCTCGCGCATAGAGGCCCAACGGGGGAACGAAGGTGTCGCCTGGGCCTCTATGCGGCCCGTCCGCACCGGCCCTGTCCGTCGCCGGCCGTCTCGACGCGGCCGGGCGCGGCTGTCACGCTTCGCCCTGTGACGGTGGGTGTTCTCGTTCGACGCCGCGACGATCGACGACCTCGGCGTCGGCACGCTTCAGGCGAGAGGACGCTCGCCCAGGCGGCCAGGCTCTCGCCAGATGTCCGAGGAGACAGGCTGCTATCGGAGCTGATTGAGGAAGCGTAGGAGCTTGGGCCACGAGTCGGCGCGTGCTGCCGCATCGGCTGACGGTGTTCCTCCGAAGTGGCGCAACCCGTAGCGCGAGTTGATCGTCGGTGCGGTCGGGAGGTTCGGCACGATCGCGCCTGCCCCGTGTCCGGCGTGTGCGTAGTTGAGCGCGGTGACATCGCGCCGTCCGTGATCGTGCATTCGCTCCGCAATGTTGCTGACGAAAAAATTGGAGGGCCACAACAGGTCGTCGCCGCCGCCGACGAGGAAGACCGGGCCGCTGATCTTCTCGACGGCGATCAGTGCGGACGCAACGGGCTTGCGGGCGAGTGTCCATGCAGGCACCCCTGGGTTGGTGGGCGACGGATAGACCCTGTCGCTCGGGACGTAGGCGGCGACTGCCCGCACAAGCTGCGGATAGGTGGCTCCGATCAGGAGGGCGGCCTCTCCGCCCCGTGAAACACCCAGGACGGTGATGCGCTTGGGATCAGCTTCGGGTTGGTCGGCAAGCCAGGAGATCGCCCGCTGGAAGTATTCGAGCGGGATGCGCTGCAACTCTGGTGGGAGGCCCGGCTCGTCGAAGTAGGCGAGCGCCAAGACCGGGTAGCCGTGCGAGGCCAGCAGTCCGGCGGCGTAGCCGTTTGCCAGGCCGCCGTTCGATCCGCCGACTAGCACGATCGCCGTGTGGGACGAGGTGGCAGAGGGCCGGAAGTATTCGCCGTAGAAGCCCGACTTCGCCGGTCGCTGATCCACGATCGTGACCGAGGGAGAGGTGACGAACCGAACCGCGTTGGCGTCTGCGAGCCTTCGACCAGAAACGCGAACGCTGACGCGCACGTTGCGTGTGAAACGCGGAAGAACTCCGTCCTTCGACCCTTGTCGAGGCGACACGAGCGCCAGCAGGCCGGACCGGGGGAGATCAACGACACCCTTGCGGTCAGCTTGAATCGGCCGACTGGCTACGAGCTGCCTTCCGTCGAAACCAACCTCGGTGACGGCGAGGGTGGCGCGTTGCCGGGACGCGAGGCCGGTCACTCGTATCCGGAAAGGAGCATCGAGAAGGGCATTGACCGGCTGCACGGTGACTCGTACTGACTCCGCCGCGGACGAGCCGGCCGGAGCAAGCGTGATGGCCGCCAATGTAACGGCGACCGCAATCCAGCGACCCGATCTCCTTGCCTTCACGGCAAGACGGTAGCGCCTCAACCGGATCAGGCCCGCAACGGGGCTATTCGGTCATCGTCTGTGTCTTCTTCGGATCGAAACCGACACCAGCTCGCCGTGCCGAAGCGCAGCGCGCACTAGCATTCGATGTCGTGGAGCAGCCCCGGTTTCCTTCTGAGCGAGCAGTCCAGATGGCGGATGATCTACACGCTGCCCTCACGCGCCTGGACGCTGCGCTTGCGAGCACACAGATCAGTAGCGCGGAGCATCGTCGGCGGATCGACGCGATCGGTTTGTGGATGAAACAACGAGGGGTTCCCTTCATACGAGGGAGCCTCTACGACGCGTGGACGATTCGCCGCTGCTGACGTAACGCGGACTGACAGCTGTAGTGGCAGACATGCCCGAAGAGCAGCGCGGCCCGCTCAGGCGTCATTCCCGAACGCTGGCCCAGGCAAGCGACGTTGGTTTTTCTGGACGCCTAGTGGCCCCACCATGCTGGGCCGATGGCCGGGACCGCGTTATTCCGCGCGTTTTATTCGGCGTCCTGTGACACGCTGGCGCTGTGACCGCCGACGCGTTCGCTGTCCTGGCTCCCGCTGACCGGCAGGTGCTCGACGACCTTCTCGCCGACGCCGACGCGGACGAGCTGGAGCAGCTGCGGCGTACAAGCCTGCGGCTGCGGCCCTGCGCGGTCTGCGGCGACGACTTCACTGCCCTCCACCGCTACGCCCGCTTCTGCTCGCCGCGCTGCCGCCAGCGCGCCTCACGCGCCCGCCGCCGCTAGGGGCCGTTCCGCTCGCGTCGGCGTAGCCGTTACTCTCCACATCTGATGCAGCACGACCCGATGCACCCGGCTTTCAACCCACGGCCACCACTTTGGCTCTCGTTGGCAAAGGGCGCTATCGCCGTGCTGCTCCTCCTAGGGCTGCTCATTTACGCCCTAGTCAGCTAGTCGCCCGCGTTTCGCCAATCCCTCCTAGGCGTCGGGCTCCTCCTCGTCGTCGTCGAGGCCGTGCGCGAGCAGCCAGACCCGGTCGGCGACGTCGGCGAGGTCGAGCGCGAGCAGGCCGACCAGGGCCTCGGGCTGGTCGGCGTTCGCCCGGAGCAGGCCGTCGCGGGCCGCCTCGAGGTCGGCCTGCTCCGGGAGCGGGTCGCCCTCGACGAGGGCGAGCTCGATTACGCGGCGCTGCTCGCGCGGAGCGCCTGAACGCGTGGGAGCACCCGTGGGAGCACCATCCGTACCTGCCTGCCCTCGCTGACCTGACTGACTCCGGCCGGAATGGCTGAACCAGGCCGTTCCCGCATAACGGCTGCGATCGCCGCCAGTCCGTGATGGGCCCGCCTGGATTCGAACCAGGGCGCGACGGATTATGAGTCCGCTGCTCTAACCACTGAGCTACGGGCCCGACGGCGTGAGCGTAGCGCCGGCACCGGTTCTCCCACGACGTTTTGCTAGGCGACTGTCACAATGTCCCGCGTGAAGGCGTACCAGCAGGAGACGCAGCTCCGCACTGCCGGCGGGCTCTCGATCAAGGACATCACCGACGAGGTACAGGAAGCGGTCACTGCGAGCGGGATCAGGAACGGCATCTGCTCCGTCTACTCGCCGCACACGACCTGCTCGGTGCGCGTGAACGAGTTCGAGTCGGGATTCCTCGAGGACTTCGCGCTCCTCCTGAAACGGCTCGTCCCGAGCGACAACTACTACGCACACGACGACTGGGACCGGCGCACCGAGAACGTCTGCCCTGAGGACATGAACTTCGGCAACGGGCACGCCCACTGCATGTCGATGCTGCTCGGACCGGCCGGCGAGTCGATCCCGGTGCAGGACGGAGACCTCTGTCTCGGCACCTGGCAGCGCGTGCTGTTTCTCGAGCTGGACCGCGAGCGCGACCGCCGCTGGCTCGTCCAAGTGGTTGGCGTCTGACGCCTAGTAACAGTCTGTTGCAAGGAACGCTCGGCTCACAGACGCGGTCTGATCTAGCCAAGTAACAGTCTGTTACTTGGCTACTCGGGCGTGACGTAGGCGGCGGTGAGACCGCCGTCGACGACGAAGGTCGCGCCGTTCACGTACGAGGACTCGTCGCTCGCGAGGAAGAGCGCCGCGTTCACGATCTCGCGTGGCTTTGCCAGGCGGCCGGTCGGCCAGTGGATGCGCCTGCGCTCGAGCGCGGCCGGGTCGTCGCCGAAGATGTTGAGGAGGAGCGGCGTCTCCACCGGCCCCGGGCAGAGCGCGTTCACGCGCACGCCCTCCCGCGCGAACTGGACCGCGAGCTCACGCGACATCGAGAGCACCGCCCCCTTCGAGGCCGAGTAGGAGATCTGTGACGTCGCCGCGCCGAGGATGGCGACGAACGACGCGACGTTGATCACCGAGCCGCCGCCGCGCTCCAGCAAGTACGGGATCCCGTGCTTGCAGCACAGGAAGACGCCGCGCGTGTTGACCGCCTGCACCCGGTCCCACGCCTCGACCGAGGTGTCGAGCACGGACGCGTCGTCGTCGGGCGAGATGCCCGCGTTGTTGTAGAGGACGTCGATGCCGCCGAACCGCTCCGCCGTCTCGGCGCACATCCGCTGCACGTCGTCCTCCTCGGCCACGTTCACGGCGGTCGCGAACGCCTCGCCGGAGCAGAGGCCGACAGTCTCCTCGGCGGCCACAAGATCCAGGTCGGCGACGCAGACGTGCGCGCCCTCCTCGGTGAAGAGGATCGCGGCGTCGCGGCCCATGCCGCCGCCCGCGCCGGTGATCACGCAGACCTTCCCCGCGAGCCTCCCCGCCAAGATCAACCCTCCGTCGACAGGAACACGTTCTTGATCTCCGAGTAGCCCTCGAGCCCGTGCATGCCGAGCTCGCGGCCGAAGCCAGACTGCTTCATGCCGCCGAACGGTGTCGACACCCGTACCGAGCTGTTCGAGTTCACCGACAACACGCCCGCCTGCACGGCGCGCGCGACCCGCAGCGCCCGCGCCCCGTCACGCGTCCAGATCGAGCCCGAGAGGCCATACGGCGTGTCGTTCGCAAGCCGGATCGCCTCCGCCTCGTCCGCGAACGGGATCACGGCCGCCACCGGGCCGAACACCTCCTCGCGGGCGATCCGGTCGTCGTTCGAGGCCTCGATGAGCGTGCACGGGAACCAGAAGCCGGCGCCCTCCGGGGCCTCGCCGCGAAAGAGCGGCTCGCCCTCGACGAACGAGGACACCGTCTCGCGGTGTGCCGCCGAGATGAGCGGCCCCATCTCGGTGGCATCGTCCTCGGGATCGCCCACGCGGACGCCGCGTGTTGCCGCGATCAGGCGCTCGAGGAACTCGTCGTAGACGGACGTCTCGACGAGGATGCGCGAGCGAGCGCAGCAGTCCTGGCCGGCATTGTCGAAGACGGCGTAGGGCGCGGCCGCGGCCGCCCGCTCGAGGTCCGCGTCCGCGAAGACGACGTTTGCCGACTTGCCGCCGAGCTCGAGCGTGACGCGCTTCACCTGCGCAGCGGCCCCTTCCATCACCGTCCGCCCCACCTCGGTCGAGCCGGTGAAGCCGATCTTGGCAACGTCCGGATGCTCGACCAGCCGCGCGCCGACGACCGAGCCCTTGCCGACGAGGACGTTGACGACACCCTCCGGGATCCCGGCCTCGAGCACCAGCTCGGCGAGGCGCAGTGCGCTCAGCGGCGTCAGCTCCGCCGGCTTCAGTACCACGGTGTTCCCGCACGCGAGCGCCGGGCCGAGCTTCCACGAGGCGATGTTGAGCGGGAAGTTCCAGGGGACGATCAGGCCGACGACGCCGAGGGGCTCGCGGAAGGTGACGTCGACCCCGCCGGCGACGGGAATCGACTCGCCGTAGTGCTTGTCGACCGCCCCGGCGTAGAAGTGGAAGACCTGCGCGACCATGCCGACCTCCGCGCGCGCGCCCGTGATCGGCTTGCCGACGTTGCGCGACTCGATCCGCGCCAGCTCCTCGCCGTGCTCCTCGACGAGCGTCGCGAGACGGCGGAGGAGGCGGGCGCGGTCGGCCGGGGCGACCGCGCTCCAGGCCGGGAACGCGGCCTTGGCCCGCGCGACGGCGGCGTCGGTCTCCTCCACTCCGGCACGCTCGAGCTCGGCGATCGGCTCCTCCGTGGCCGGATTCACCACCGTCAGCACCGGGCTACTCCTTCGCGGCGCGGTACGCGCGCGCCTCGTCGACGAGGGCGCGGAAGAGCGCGTCGTCCTCGCCCTCCTCGGGATGCCAGAGCACGCCGACGGCGAAGCGCTTGCCGGGATCCTCGAGCGCCTCGAGGGTGCCGTCCTCTGCCCACGCCGTCTCGACGAGCCCTTCGCCGATGCGGCCGAAGCCCTGATGGTGATGGGACTTGACGGGCGCGCGGTCGCCGAGCAGCGACGCGAGCCTTGTGTCCGCCCTCACGTCGACGTCGTGGTCCGCGAACGCGCCGGGCGTGTGCTTGTGCTTCTCGTCGCCGACGACGTCCGGCAGATGCTGGACGAGGTCGCCGCCGCGGGCGACGTTCAGAACCTGCGAGCCGCGGCAAACCGCAAGCACGGGCAGATCGCGCTCGAGCGCCGCCGTCAGCAGCGCGAGCTCGGCGCGATCCCGCTCCGGCCGGACGCCGTTCGTCTCCGGATGCGCCTCGTGGCCGTACTCGACCGGGTCGAGGTCGGAGCCGCCGGAGAAGAGGATCCCGTCCAGGATGTCCAACGTCTCCTCGATCCCCTCTTCGCTCGGCGGCACGAGCAAGGCGCGGCCGCCGGCCGCCTCGACCTGGTGGACGTACGCCATCGGGACAACCGCGGCGGGCACGTCCCAGGCGCCCCAGCGGACGCTCGGTTCCGCATAGGCCGTGATCCCGATCACCGGTCTACCCGCGTTCATAGAACCGTTCTCTTTCGTAGCACGTCACGGCCCGGTCGAAGAGCTCCTGCTCGGTGCGCGCGTAGTTGAGGTAGTGGTCGACCACCTCGTCGCCGAAGGCGGCGCGGGCCATCGTCCCCTCCTCGAGCGCGGCGATCGCCTCGCGCAGCGAGTGCGGAAAGCGGTCGGCATCCGACTCGTACGCATTGCCCTCGAGCGCCTTCGGGAGCCGCAGCTTGCGCTCGATCCCATCCAGGCCCGCCGCGATGATCGCCGCGAAGGCGAGGTACGGGTTGGCGTCGGCGCCGGGGATCCTCGTCTCCGTCCGCAGCGCGGAGCCGTGCCCGACGATCCGGAACCCGCACGTGCGGTTGTCGTGGCCCCAGGCCAGCGTCGTCGGTGCCCACGAGCCCGCGGCGAAGCGCTTGTACGAGTTCACGTTGGGGGCGACGAAGATCGCGAGCTCCTTCAGGTTCGCGATCTGGCCGGCGAGCCACCGCTTGAACGTCGGGCTCTCGCCCGCGAAGGCACTCCGGTCGCCCCGCCAGAGCGACGAGTGGATGTGGCACGAGCTGCCGATCCAGGTGTGGTCGGGCTTCGCCATGAACGTGATCGAGCAGCCGTTCAGGTGCGCGAGCTCCTTCGCCCCGTTCTTGTAGACGGCGTGGTTGTCCGCCATCGTGAGCGCGTCGGCGTAGCGGAAGTTGATCTCCTGCTGGCCGGGCCAGGCCTCACCCTTCGAGGTCTCGACCTTGATCCCCGCGGCGTGCATCCCGTTCCGGATCTGGCGGATGAACGGCTCGTCGTAGGTGGTCGCGAGCACGTGGTAGTCGAGGATGTAGGGCACCGACGGCGTCAGATCGCGGTAGTGCTTGGCGTGCGCCTCCGTGTAGGTCTCGCGCAGCAGGAAGAACTCGAGCTCGGAGCCGACCATCGGCGTGAGCCCGAGCTTCTCGGCCCGCTCGACCTGGGCCCGCAGCACCTGCCGTGGCGAGGGTGCGACCGGCGAGCCGTCGTGCCAGGCGACGTCGCAGAGAACGAGCGCCGTCGCCTCGAGCCACGGGATCCGCCGCAGCGTCGCGAGGTCGGGCTGGAGCACGAAGTCGCCGTAGCCGGTGTCCCAGCTCGCGAGCCGGTAGCCCGGGACCGGATCCATCTCCATCTCGTTCGCGAGCAGGTAGTTGCAGCCCTCGACCGCATGCCCGGAGCCGATCTCGTCGACGAAGAACTCGCCGTGCAGCCGCTTGCCCATCAGCCGGCCCTGCATGTCGGTGAACGCCACGACAACGGTGTCGATCGCGCCGGACCCGACGTCCGCCCGCAGCTCGTCGAAGCTCAGCACCGAGCGATCCTACGCCCTCGTGCCGTCCGGCACGTTGACAACGATCCCGGCAGACGCGCGTAATAGCGCTGACCACGACACACGTCGAGGAGGGCTGGATGAGCACGGCACCACCTGCGGGCAGCTACCACACCGACGAGGACGAGCAGACCCTGCACAAGCTCGGCTATGCGCAGGAGCTCTTCCGGGCGATGGGCGGGTTCCAGAACTTCGCATCTCGTTCACGATCATCTCGATCCTGGCCGGGTGCCTGACGTCGTATTACATCGCGTTACGGTCAGGGCGGCCCGGTCGCGGTCAGCTGGGGCTGGCTGCTCGTCGGCGGCATGAGCATCATCGTCTCGCTCGCGATGGCGGAGATCGCGTCCGCCTTCCCCACGGCCGGCGGGCTCTACTACTGGGCCTCGAAGCTCGGCAGCCCCGCCTGGGGCTGGTTCACGGGCTGGTTCAACCTGATCGGCAGATCGCGGTCACGGCCGCGATCGGCTACGGGCTGGCGAGTTCGGGACGGCGTCCTGAACTGCTGGTTCGAGTACCCGAACACCAAGGAGCTACATCTACGTCCTCTACTCTGTCTTCCTCGCGTTGGCGCTGGCCGTGAACTCGATCGCGGGTCAGGTTCACGGCGCCGGACTGAACACGATCTCCGCCTAGTGGCACATCGCGGGCGTCATCTTCATCGTGATCGTGCTGCTGGCCGTCCCGGACAACCACCAGTCACCTGGCTACGTCTTCGGCGAGACGGTCAACGCCTCGGGCTTCTCGGGCGATGAACTTCGGTCCAGCCTGATCTTCTGGTACGTCTTCGCGACCGGCCTGCTGATGGCGCAGTACACGATCACGGGCTTCGACGCCTCCGCGCACATGGCGGAGGAGACGACTCAGGCCTCACGGATGGCCGCCGTGGGCATGTACATGTCCGTGGTCGTCTCCGTCATCTTCGGGTTCATCCTGCTGGTGGCGGTGACGCTGGCGATACCGACACCAGCGGTGGTCGAGAACCTCGGCTTCCCCGTCCCGTGGATCTGGGAGCTCGATGAGCAGAACTGGGCGGAGATACTGCTCTTCATCGGCGTCGTCGCGCAGTTCTTCTGCGTCACGGCGTCGCTCACCTCGGCGTCGCGGATGCTCTTCGCGTTCTCGCGCGACGGCGCCGTCCCGGGCCACCGGCTGTGGCGGCAGGTCGGCAAGAACCGGGTGCCGCAGCTTGGCGTGCGCGGCGATCGCGGTCCTCGCGGCGGCAGTCATGATCCCGGCGATCTGGAACTACCTCGTCGGCTACCTCGTCGGCACGGGGATCGCGGTGATCGGCCTCTATGTCGCGTTCATCCCGGTGTATCCTGCGCTTCCGATGGGCGACTAGTTCGAGCACGGAGCCTGGAGCCTCGGCAAGCACTACAAGTGGATCGACGCGATCGCGATCGTCTGGGTCGCGTTCATCTCGATCCTCTTCCTGCTGCCGCCCACAAGGCGGGCATTCCGGGGACGACGGGCTGGACGTGGGAGGCGGTCAACTACGCGCCGCTTCTCGTCGGCGGCGCGCTGCTGCTGTTCGGCGGCTGGTGGCCCTCTCCGCAACAAGTGGTTCAAAGGACGGGTCCGCATGGGCAGCGACGAGGAGCTCGAGCAGTTCGAGCAGCCGGCTCGAGGACTCCACCCGCATGCGCCCCGAGCCTGCGGCCTGAAAGCACAAGGCGGGGATCTGCGGAAGGGGATCCGCCGGGCCAACGCCCTAAAGGGTCCGCTTCGCGGCGCAAGAGCGTTCCACTTCCCATGTCAGCCGACCCAGGCGCCGCCGTTCTGGTCGATTGCCTGGCCGGTGACGCCGCGCGCGTCGTCCGAGAGCAGCCAGGCGACTGTGCCTGCGATCTCCTCAGGCTGACCCATCCGCCCGAGTGGGACGTCGCGCATCGCCTCGCGAAGGGCGTCGTCGCGCGTGCCGCCGATCGCCTCGGCGAGCGCGTCCAGCCCCTGCGTCGTCATGTCGGTGTCCACCCACCCCGGGCAGATCGCGTTCACCTGGACGTTCTCCCCCGCCAGCTCCGCCGAGAACGAGCGCACGAGGCCGAGCAGCCCCGCCTTCGACGCCGAGTAGCCCGTGTATCCGGGCACGGCGATCCGAGCCAGGATCGAGGAGATGACGACGACGTGGCGGGTGTCCGGACCGGCCGCCAGGTTCCGGACCGCGGCGCGGACGCAGTAGTAGGTGCCGGCGAGGTTCGTGGCGACGAGGTCGTCGAAGCGGTCGCCGGGCCCGTCCTCGTTCGGCCCCCCGAGACCGCTGTTCGCAACGAGGGCGTGGATCGGGCCGCGCTCGGCCGCCGCCGCAGCGAACGCCGCGTCGACTGCGCCGCGGTCGCGGATGTCGCACTCCGTCGCGCCGGCGCCGAGCGCGGCCGCGACCTCGTGGAGCGCCTCGACGTGGAGGCCAAGCAAGCTGAGCGCGGCGCCCTCGTCGGCGAGCCGCTCCGCGATCGCCTTCCCGATCCCCTTGCCTGCGCCGGTGACGACGACGTGCTTACCGAGGAGTCTCTGCATCGGTCCCCTTCCGGAATGTCGCTCTTTGCGACAAGTTCGTGTTTGCGGCTCAGCGGGTCGGAGCATAGATTCCTCATTCGCCCGGGCCTTCCCCTCTCGTCTCCCCACGGCCCGCGAAAACCCTCTCCAAGACACCTAGAGCGTTCGAGACGATCGGCAAAATAGGCCGCTGCACAAAGAAAAAGTCGCAATTTGCGAGAAGCGGCGTGCTCGAGCTCTTGACGCCCGCCCGCCCCGGCCGTAGCTTCCCCCTTGCAGCGAGCACGGAGCGGGATTAGGTCGAGGCTCCACCGGAGGACGGGTAGGCGGAAGCCGAATCGTCAGTCGGAGGAGCGGACGAAACCGCAACCGGCTCGCTGAATTTATTGGCGCAAGAAGGCCGGGCCGCGGAAGCGGCCCGGCCTTCGCGCAAGATCCCTGAAGGCGTCGTCTGTCGCCGCCGCAAGAACGGCGAATGACGAGCCGGGTGCGGCCGCGGCCTCGATGGTCTGATCGCCTAGTGACGGGGCCGTGGGTACGTTCTCACGATGCGCCGGTTGGTCGTCTTCGTCTCGACGGTGGTGTTCATCGACGCGATGCTGTTCGGGGCGCTCGCGCCCCTCGTGCCCGGCTACGCCGAGGAGTTCGGGCTCTCGAAGGCCGGCGCCGGACTGCTCGTGGGCGCGTTCGGCGCCGGCGCGTTGCTGGGCGGAATCCCAGGCGGGCTTGCAGCCGCCCGCTTCGGGCCGAAGCTCGCGGTCGTCTCCGGGCTCGCGCTGCTCGCCTTCGCGAGCTTCGCCTTCGCCGCCGCCGACGGTCCCTGGACGCTCGGCCTGGCGCGCTTCGTCCAGGGTGCCTCGAGCACGGTCACGTGGGCGGGCGCGCTCGCGTGGCTGACCGTGGCCACGCCCCGCGAGCGCCGTGGTGAGTTGATCGGGACGGCGTTCGGCGCCGCCGTCTTCGGCGCCATCCTCGGGCCGATGTTCGGCGCCGTTGCGGACGCGGTCAGCGTCCGTGCGTCCTTCGCGACCGTTGGCGTGGGCGCCGTCGCGCTCGCGCTGTGGGCAGCCTCGAGGCCGGCGCTGCGGCCGGAGGAGCAGGCGCCGGGCGCCGTTGGACGCGCATTCTCCGACCGCGGCTTCGTCGGCGGGCTCTGGCTGAACACCCTCCCCGCGCTTCTCTTCGGGATGCTCGTCGTGCTCGTCCCGCTCCGGCTCGACGACGGCGGCTTCGCCCCGTTCGCGATCGGCACGGTGTTCCTCGCCGCGGGGCTGGTCGAGGTGGCGGTCAACCCCGTACTCGGCCGCTTCTCCGACCGGCGCGGCCGCCTCCTCCCCATCCGGCTCGCGCTGGCCGCATCCGTTGTCGTCGCCGTCGCGTTCGCGGCCGCGCGCGACCCCTACGTCGTCTCGTTGCTGGCGGTGTTCGCTGCGATCGCGTTCGGCGCCTTCTACACGCCCGGGATGGCCCTCGTCTCCGACCGCAGCGAGGCCGCCGGGCTGTCGCAGGCGATCGGCTTCGGGATCATGAACACGGCGTGGGCGCTCGGGAACATGAGCGGGCCGGCGATCGCCGGCTCGCTCGCCGAGGCGGCCGGAGACGCCTTGCCCTACCTGCTCGGCGGAGCGCTGTGCGCGCTCACGCTCGCCGCGACGGGGAAGCGCTGGAGGATCCAGGCGGCGTCGAGCGGCGCCTTCGAGTAGCGCTCGCCGTTGACGAGCGCGTAGTCGCCCGTACGCGGGTCCATCGGCAGCCGCGCCTCCACGGGGTACCAGCGGTTGTGCCGCTCGATCAGGTCGTTGACGTCGCCGAAGTCCCAGCTCTCGGCGAGCGCCCGCCATGCGGACGAGCCCTGCTGCGCGTCGTACGCCTCGGCGAGCGCCTGCTCGTGCGCCGCCGTCAGCGCGGCGATCTCCCGCAGCCTCTGCATGTACGGCCGTGGGCCGCCGAGCGAGGCGAGGTAGCTGGTCGCGTCCGGCCGGAAGTTGCGCAGCCGAAACGGCAGCGCCCGGCCGGTGAGCGGGCTGTCGCGCACGTCCTCCGCGAGGCCCTGCAGGTTCCGCCGGTCGCGGGGTGTCTCGGGCAGGACGACCCCCTGGCGCATGATCCGCTCGCGCTCGCGCCGCTTCACACGGCCAGCGTAGCGAGGCGTCAGCGGCCGAACAGGCGGTTGAGGAAGGACCGGCGGGGCTCGGGATCCGGCTCGGGATCAGGCTCGCGCGCGGGCTCCGGATCCGGCTCCGTCAGGAGCGCGCGGACGTTCTCCTCCGACCGCTGCCGGGCCTGTTCGGCCCGCTCGCGGTCGCCCCGGACCGCTGCGCGCATGTCCTCGATCTGGCTCTCGTCGTGCACGCGGGCAGGTTCGCTCCGACCACGCCCGTTCCTGCTTCGAATGGCCTGCGCCCGCCCGGCCGAGGTGGGCCGAGCGGGCGCGATCACGGACGCTACGGGCGGAAGATCTCGTAGATGACGCCGTTCGACAGCGAGACGAGGTAGAGGTTGCCGTTCGGTCCTGTCTGGATGTCGGTCACGACGCCGAAGTTGCGGCCGAAGAGCAGGCTCTCGCTCTCGGTGATGTCCCACTTGTTCGATGTTGTCGGCGACGCGATCCTCGAGCCGCGGATCGTCGACGCCGATCTTCCGGCGGTTGCCGGTCAGGTTGAAGTGGAAGAGGTGCCCGCCCTCCAGGAAGGCGCGCGCACCGCCCACGAACAGGTCGTTGCGGTACTGCGGCCCGAGCGCGCGGCTCGAGAGGAAGCCGATCCCAGCCGGTGCGACCTCGAACTTCCAGCTCATCTCCGGAGCGCTGTAGTGAGCGCCCGGCAGCATGAAGAGCCGCGAGAGCCCTTCGGCGGGTGTGTCCGCGATGTTCGTAGGCGACCAGCGGATCTGCTGGAGGCCGAAGTAGCCGCCGGCGGCGAACGGCTGGGGCGCGGTCGGGTCGGTTTCGATCGCCTTGAACTGCGCGATCCGCTCGGGCGGGCCCATGATCTGGATCCAGCCGGAGTTGAAGCCGGGCTCGGCGATGTTCAGCTCGCTGAAGCTGTCGTCGCCGTTCTCCTGCTCCCAGAGCGTCCCGGAAACGGGGTCGAACGCCATCCCGAAGCTGTTGCGAAGCCCGTAGGCGAAGATCTTCTGGATGTTCGCGCCGACCTGGCCGGGCATCGTCGCTCCGGCCGCGAAGAACGGGTTGTCGGTCGGCGTCGTGCCGTCGTCGTTCAGGCGCAGGATGACGCCGGTCAGGTGGGCGTCGTCCGGCTCGGGTCCGCCGAACTGGTCGTCGTCGATCCCCGGCCCGAACGGGCCGTTGACGAGGTTCTGCAGCAGCCCGCGCCGGCCGTTATCGCCGATGACGATGTAGAGCTTGCCGTCGGGACCGAAGCGGATGACGCCGCCGTTGTGGTTGCCGCGCAGCGGCTGGCCGGCGTCGGCCTGGAAGGCGCGCAGCCGGATCAGGTTGCGGTCGAACGTCAGCGTCGAGCCGTTCCAGCGGAAGCGGTCGACGCGGTTGCCGAGCAGCGGCACGTCGGCCAGGACAGCGGAGTCGGTCGCCGGTCGTGCTCTCCGTCCAGTAGAGATAGACGAAGCCGTTGACCGCGAACTGCGGGTGCAGCGCGATCCCGAGCAGGCCGCGCTCGGACGCGGAGTTGACGGCGAGGTCGAGGACGGTTCCGGCGAGCGCGCCGCCGGTGACGCGCTGGACCTTGCCGGTGTCCTTCTCGAGCACGAGCATGTCCGAGGCGCCGATGAAGGCGATCCCGATCGGGAGCGACAGGTGCGGTGAGGCTTCGCGCACCGCGAGGTTGGGATCGACGAGCGTCGGAAGCGGAGCCTGCGCCTGGCCCTGCGAGGCGGCAAGCGCCGCGAGGATGGCGGCGCCGAGCATGGCGGCCGCCAGAGCGTGTCGGATGTGAGACGTCACGAATTGCACCTCCGGTATCGACGGGCGTGGTCGGAGACAGAGGGGCCATCCGGTGGTACGAGTCGTTGGCGCGAGCGGTTTTTTCGAACCGTCCGGGGGGGGGGGGTCGAGGCGTCAGGCGGAGTAGCGCTCGCGCAGGTAGTGCGTGCGGGCGGACTCGAGGACCCGCTCCGCGACCATGGGCATGTTCGCGCTGACCCACATCAGGGCGAGCTGCGCGGCGGGCACGCGCCGCTGCCGGATCTGGTCACCGACCATCGCGTAGAGCTGTCCCGCCCGATCGCCGAGCTCCTCGTCGATCGCGGCGTCGACGGCCCGCTGCATGCGCTCGAGATCTGCGGCCGGTCGGACGTGCGAGTGCGTCCTGCAGATGCCCGGCAGCACGCCCACCTGCGTCTCGCGGTCGAAGACGTCGAGCTGGTAGCCGCAGAGCAGCAACATGCTCCGCTTCTCGGCCAGCTCGTTCCAGAGCTCCTCGAGCATGCGGGCTTCCTCGACTGCTCCCAGCCGGGTGAGGAGGTCGACCATCTCGCCGAAGATGCGGAGCCTCCGGCCGGGGAAGCGCTCGTCGAGCCCGTCGAGGAGCGTCACGATCGCCCGCTCGAAGCCGCCGATCGTGGGACGACCGTCCTCCAGCAGGTCCGCCAGCGTCGCGTTGGCGTTCGCGTGTAGGAGCGGCCCGCTCCCC